>NZ_QOHF01000004.1 GCF_003319115.1 Geodermatophilus sp. TF02-6
CGGGCACGACCGGAGACCAACAGTGGAAGAGCCGGACAGACCGGCCGCTCACCCGCGCCCAGATCAAGCCATCAAGATCGAATCACGAGCCGACGGAGCCGACCAAGATCGACGGTGGATCGAGGCTGAGAGAGGACCCCGTCCTCCTCACCCCTGGCGAGCTCGGGGCGGTACCCGGGAGGGGGCCTCGGGACGGGGCCGCGGCGGGGCCCGGGAGGGGCCAGCAACGGACAGCGCCCCGTCCCCGCGTGCAGCGGGGGCGGGGCGCTTCGCCGTTCGGCGGGGCCGACGTCAGGCGTTGGGCCGCTTGCCGTGGTTGGCCTTGTTCTGCTTGCGGGCGCGCCGCTTGCGTCCACGCTTGGACATCGCTGCCCTCCTCTCCTGGTCGGTGCCGCGGGCCCGCTGCCGGGCCCCTGGACGTCGACGGGCGACCGGTGCGTCACGCGGACGTGGTACCGGGCAACCCGTCAGGCTGGTGTCCCCAGCTTCTCATGCGCCTCGCCGGCGCCGCCCGTGTGGCGGGCCGGGTAGCCGCGGGGTCAGGCTGGGAGGAGGACGACGCGGGATCGGAGAGGGTCGGCACGGTGGCACACGTCGGGATCGAGAGCGTGCTCGTGGCGGGGCGGGGCCCGGCCGCGTGCTCGGTGGTGGCGGCCTGCTCACGGCTGGACGTGAAGACGGTCGCCGTGTACTCCGAGGCCGACCGCTCGGCCCGCCACGTCCGGCTGGCCGACGACGCCATCCTGCTCGGCCCCGCCCCGGCCGCGGAGTCCTACCTGGCCGTCGACCGGATCGTCGAGGCCGCCCGGCGCAGCGGCGCCACCGCCGTCCTCCCGGTCCCGCCGGCGCTGGCCGGCAACGTGCGGCTGGCCGGCGCGGTGGTCGCGGCGGGGCTGACCTGGGTCGGGCCGCCGGCGGCCGTGCTCGAGCGCCTCGGCGGTGACGGGGTCGAGCCGGTCAGCGAGCGCGGCTTCCTCGCCTGGGTCACCGACTCCGGGCTGCACCACACCACGGCCGTCGTCCGCGACCGGGCCGCCGGCACCGCCCGCCTCTCCTGGACCCCCGACGAGCCGGTCGAGCTGCCGGCGGCGGCCAAGCGGCTGGCGGAGGTGGGCTGGCGCGGGCTGGTCACCGTCGGCATCGCCCCGGACGGGGAGCTCGCCGAGGTGGCCGCCGGCTTCTCCCTCGACATGGCAGTCCTGGAGCGCGCGCACGGAGTGGACGCCGTCGAGCTCGCGCTGCGCAGCGCCGCCCGGGGCCGGTCGACCGACGCCGGGCCGGGCTGGGCGCCCCGGAAGGCCGTCGCCGTCCAGCTGCGCTCCACCCTGCCCCCGGGACAGGCCGGGCGGGTCACCGGCCGGCTGCCGGAGTCCGGACGGCGCCCGGGCCGGACGCCGGACGTCGAGGTCGTGGCCGTGAGCGGCTACGACCCCGGCGACCGGCTGGATGGCTGGTACGACGCGCTGCTGGCCACGGTCAGCGCCAGCGGCCCCGACACCGCCACCGCCGCCCGAGCGGTCAGTGACGTCCTCACCGGCCTGCCCGAGACCGGCGTGCCGCACGACGGGCCGGAGATCTGCCCGGTGCTCGACCGGCTCGCCGCCGGCTCCCCCGCGCCCGGGGCGTGAGAAGGGACCCCCTGCCCCCACCGGAGAAGGACCCCGTCCTCCCCACCCTTCGAAGAAGGAGCCCCTGCTCCGGTCAGCGCCGTCGGGGACTACAGCTCCAGCACGTACACCTGCAGGTCCACCCCGGGCACCGGGGACCAGTCCCGCTCCGGCAGCCGGGTGAAGCCCATCCGCTCGTAGAGCCGGTGCGCCGCGGTCATCGTCGGCCCGGTGGAGAGCACCATCCGCCGCTTGCCCGCTGCCCGCGCCCGCTCGAGGCAGGCGGCCACCAGCAGCTCCCCGGTCCCGCGGCCCTGCCGCACCGGGTCGACGACCAGCATCCGGAACGCGGCCTCGTCGTCGGACTCGGTGACCTCGCCGAAGTCCCCGTCGAGCACCAGGGCCACGCTGCCGACGACTCGGCCGTCTCCGTCCCGGACCACGAGCAGCTCCGCCCGCTCGGCCCGGCTGGCGACGTCGGCCAGCTCGACGGCGTACCCCGGGTTGGTCAGGCCGCCGCCGACGTAGACGTCGACGGTCAGCTCGGCGATGCGGGAGAAGTCCTCCGGGCGGGCGGTCTCGACGGACGGGGACGGTGCACCGGCGGCAGAGGACACGGCGGGCAGCCTAGGCACGGACCCCTCCTCGGCGTCCCTGGGCGTCGGCCCCCTCCGGCCGCCGGGCATCGGCCCCGTCCCGAGGCTCACCCCGAGCGTGCGAGGGGTGAGGAGGACGGGGCCCTCCTACCCTCGGGGCACCATGAGCAGCCTCTCCGAACGTCTCACCCGCGGTTCGGTCTCCACGCCGGCCCGGGTGGACCACGCCCGCCGGCTGGTGGCCGACTGGCAGCTGCTGGCCGACCTCTCCTTCGCCGACCTGACGCTGTGGGTGCCGCTGCGCACCGGCGCCTGGTGGTGCGTGGCGCAGGTGCGCCCGCTGACCGCGCCCACCAGCCAGCCCGACGACCTCGTGGGCTCGGAGGTCGAGGGGCCGGCCGCGGAGCCGTTCGCAGTCGCCCACCGGGAAGGCCGCCCGGTCACCGAGGGGGAGCCCGACTGGTCGGGGCCCAACCCACGGCGGCGCGAGGTCGTCCCGGTGCGGCACGACGGCGTCGTCGTCGCCGTCCTGGCCCGGGACACGAACCTGGCCGTGACCCGCTCGCCGTCCACCCTGGAGCTGACCTACCTCGACATCGCCGCCGACCTGTGCCTCATGGTCTCGGCCGGCACCTTCCCGCCGGAGAAGCCGCTGGACGCCGAGCTGAGCCCGCGGGTGGGTGACGGGCTGGTGCGGCTGGACGCCGGCGGCTACGCCGTCTACGCCAGCCCCAACGCACTGTCGGCCTACCGCCGCCTGGGGGTCACCGGGGACGTCGTCGGCGCCGACCTGGCCCGGCTCACCCGCGACGCCGCGTTCGACCGGGTCGCCGGGGAGGCGGTCGCCGCGGGCATCCGGGCCGCGGTCGCCGGCCGGTTCCCCGACCCCACGGACGTCGAGGGGACGACGGCCACGCTGCTGGTGCGCGCGCTGCCGCTGCAGCCCCCCGGCGCGGAGGAGGGCGCGCTGGTGCTGGTGCGCGACGTCACCGACGTGCGGCTGCGCGACCGCGCGCTGCTGACCAAGGACGCCACCATCCGGGAGATCCACCACCGGGTGAAGAACAACCTGCAGACGGTGGCCGCGCTGCTGCGGCTGCAGGCCCGGCGGATGAGCGAGCCCGCTGCCCGGGAGGCGCTGGAGGAGTCGGTGCGCCGGGTGTCGTCGATCGCGGTGGTGCACGACACGCTGGCCGGCAGCCGGGAGGACGTCGTCGACGTGGACGACGTCCTCGACCGGGTGCTGCCGATGCTCGGCGACCTGACCTCGATCGGTCCGGCGGCGCGGACCCGGCGGGTCGGCCAGTTCGGCGAGCTGCCGGCCGGAGCCGCGACCCCGCTGGTGCTGGCGGTCACCGAGCTGCTGCACAACGCCGCCGAGCACGCCTTCCCCGACGGCAGCCCGGGCAGCATCGAGCTGGTGGCCGAGCGCGGCGGCGACGACCTGGTGGTGCGGGTGCGCGACGACGGGCAGGGGCTGCCGGAGGGCTTCGACCTGGCCGCCAGCGACGGTCTCGGGCTGCAGATCGTGCGCACCCTGGTCACCAGCGAGCTCGGCGGCTGCCTCACCATGACCAGCCCGCCCACCCACCCCACCGACGGGCGGACCGGCACCGAGGTGGTGCTCACCCTCCCCGGCGCCGCCCGCCTGCGGCGATGACGTCGTCGGGGACGGCTCCTGGCCGCGGTGTGGACCGGTCGCGGGGGCCCGGAGGGTCCCCCGATCGGGACACGGGGGAGGGCTCACCGGTGTCGGGGGAGGGCACGTGGCCGCGGTGTGGACCGGTCGCGGGGGCCCGGAGGGTCCCCCGATCGGGACACGGGGGAGGGCTCACCGGTGTCGGGGGAGGGCACGTGGCCGCGGTCGGAGCCCGGTAGGGCGACAGATGACAGAGCGAGGCCGGTCCGGGGATCCCGGACCGGCCTCGTGGCGGTTCAGCGCGGCGCCGCCGGGCGTGCAGCCCAGGTGCCGGTGTGCGACGGGTTCAGGCGGTGCGCACGCGGGTGCGAGCCTGGCGCCGCTTGAGCGCGCGCCGCTCGTCCTCGGACAGGCCGCCCCAGACACCGGAGTCCTGACCGGAGCGCAGGGCCCAGTCCAGGCACGACTCGGTGACGGGGCATCGTCGGCACACCGCCTTGGCCTGCTCGATCTGCACGAGGGCCGGGCCGGTCGTCCCGATGGGGAAGAACAGCTCCGGGTCCTCGTCGCGGCAGAGCGCGCGGTGGCGCCAGTCCATGGCGGTGTTCTCCTCGGTGTCGTCTACGGTGGAGTGCGTCAGTCGCCGGCCTCGGACCGCTCCGCAGGCCGGTACCGGGGTGACCAGCGCCATGGCACAGCGACTTCGTGCGCTTGTTACTGACAGGTTGCTGCTCCCGCGATGTTTTCACGGCGAGGCCGCCTGTCAAGCAGAACGAGGACATCGGTCGACCCCTCGTGAGCAAGCTCACCACGGCCGTGGTAGGGGCGCCACTCGACCGTCCCCCCACCGGCGCGGTGCGTTGACAACCGCTCGGTCCCGATGACGAACCTGCAGGTCAGAGGCGAGTTGCGGAACGGGTCGGTTTCCGTGGCTCAGGCCACGACGGCGAGCGCGGCCGGTACGCCGCGGACCCGCAGGCCGGTCGCCGTCCCGAGGTGGTCGCCGTCGACCTGCCAGCCCTGCGGGCGCTGCGCGGTGAGGGTCAGCCCGGCCAGGTCGTGCCGCCGGAGCACGCCGCGGCCGCGCGCGTCGGGTCGGGCGGCGAGGACCTGCCGCACGTGGTGCAGCATCCGCAGCACCCCCATCCGGCCCATCGCGAAGACGTCGAGCCCGGTGTCGAAGGAGGCATCCGGGCTGGGGACCACCGGCCGGGCGCCCAGGTAGGTCCACGGGGAGACGTTCGAGACCAGGCACAGGAAGAGCCCGTCGACCGGAGGTTCGCCGGGGACCTCGAGGGTCATCGCGGGGTCCCGGCGCTCGCGGCCCAGCACGAAGGTGCTGGTGGCCTCCCGGACGTAGAGCAGCCCGGTGGAGCGGTGCCCGCGGGCCCGGTGCGCCTCGACCCGGCCGATGACGTCGGCGTCGAAGCCCAGGCCGGCGGAGAAGGCGAACCAGCGCGGCTCGGTCCACTCCGGGTGGGCCGCGGCGGCGGCGTCGGCCGCTGCGGTGGCCAGCGCCGGGTCGGGGATCGCGGCCGCCGCCCGACCGGCGCCCCGCGCGCTGGCCGTGCCGAGCGAGACCCGGCGGGTGCGCCCGGCGCGCAGCGAGTCGAGGATCTCCGCGGTCGCGGTGACCGGGTTGCGCGCGCGTCCCAGGGCCCGGGAGAAGACGTTGGTCGACCCGCCCGGCACGACGGCGAGGGGCGGGACGTGCGCGCCCGGCCCGTCGTGCAGCAACCCGTTGACGACCTCGTTGACCGTGCCGTCACCGCCGAGGGCGACGACGACGTCGACGCTCTCGGCGCAGGCCTTGCGGGCCAGCTCGCTGCCGTGGCCGCGGTGGGTGGTCTCGGCGAGGTCGACGTCGAGGTCGGCGGCGAGGGCGGCGAGCACCCGGTCGCGGACCCTGCGGGTCGTCGTCGTCGCCAGGGGGTTGGCCACCACGAGCGCGCGCATGCGGCTCAGGCTAACGAGCGGGCCGGTGTCCGCCCGGCCCGGTGTGCGGGACGGCCGGGGCGCCCAGGGCCGGCGCGTACCCTTCCGGCCGTGACCGAGGAGCCCGGAGCCCGGCCGCCGCGGCAGCGCCGGCGGGCCGACCGGCTGCTCGGCGGCGCGGCCGAGCCGGCGGCCCCCCGCCCGGCCCGGGAGCGGCCGCCGGCGCCTGCGGCCGTGCGCCGGGCCGCGCTGGTGGTCGCGGTCGAGGCGGCCGCCCTCGCGGGCGTCGCCCTCTGGCTGCTCTACCTGACGGTGGCCTCGACACCCGACAGCGTCGGGCGGGCGGTGGCCGAGGTGGTCTACGTCGGGTTCTTCGCCGCCCTGCTGGGCGCCGCCGCCGTCGGGCT
Organism: Geodermatophilus sp. TF02-6; assembly: GCF_003319115.1. Lineage (GTDB taxonomy): Bacteria > Actinomycetota > Actinomycetes > Mycobacteriales > Geodermatophilaceae > Geodermatophilus. The sequence goes on from NZ_QOHF01000004.1 coordinate 6,185, forward strand.
GCGCCGGGTCTCGGCCTGGGCCCGCGGGCCGGTCGTCGTCCTCCAGCTGCTGCTCGGGCTGTTCGGGTACTCCTCGGCGTTCCAGGCCGGTCGGCCGCTGATCGGCGTCCCGGTGCTGGTGCTGGTCGCCCTGACCCTGTACCTGCTGCTGACCCCCGAGGCCCGGCTGGCGTTCCTGCGCCGCTGAACGAGGACCCCGCGTCCCCCGGCCCCGTCCAGAGGCTCACCGCGAGCTTGCGAGCGGTGAGGGGGACGGGGTCCTCTTTCAGACCAGCTCGACGACGTCGGCGATCGAGTCCAGCACCCGGCTGGGCCGGAAGGGGAAGCGGGAGACGTCGGCCGCCCGGGTCGAGCCGGTGAGCACGAGGATCGTCTCCAGGCCGGCCTCGATGCCCGCGACGACGTCGGTGTCCATCCGGTCGCCGATCATGACGGTGGACTCCGAGTGCGCCTCGATCCGATTCATGGCGCTGCGGAACATCATCGGGTTGGGCTTGCCCACGAAGTAGGGCTCCGCGCCGGTCGCCCGGGTGATCATCGCGGCGACCGAGCCGGTGGCCGGCAGCGGGCCCTCGGGGGAGGGGCCGGTGACGTCGGGGTTGGTGGCGATGAACCGCGCCCCGGCGCCGATCAGCCGGATGGCCCGGGTGATCGCCTCGAAGGAGTAGGTGCGGGTCTCGCCGAGGACGACGAAGTCCGGGTCGGTGTCGGTGAGCGTGTAGCCGGCCTCGTACAGCGCCGTGGTCAGGCCCGCCTCGCCGATGACGTAGGCCGACCCGCCGGGCTGTTGGCCGCCCAGGAAGTCGGCGGTGGCCAGCGCCGACGTCCAGATCGCCGCCTCGGGGACGTGCAGCCCCGAGCGGGCCAGCCGGGCGGCGAGGTCACGCGGGGTGAAGATCGAGTTGTTGGTCAGCACCAGGAAGCGCCGGCCGGCCTCGACCAGCCGGTCCAGGAAGTCCGCGGCGCCGGGCAGCGCCATGCCCTCGTGCACCAGGACGCCGTCCATGTCGGTCAGCCAGCACTCCGCCTGCTTGCGCTCGGTGCTCATGCCGGCCGCCGATCGGCGGCGGCGGCGGTGGCGGCGGCGAAGGAGGCCAGCGCGTCGTCGGTGAGCCGGAACACCGTCCACTCGTCCATGGGCACCGCTCCTGCCGCCTCGTAGAACCGGATCGAGGGAGTGTTCCAGTCCAGCACCCACCACTCCAGTCGGCTGTAGCCACGCTCGACGCAGAGCTCGGCCAGGGTGCGCAGCAGCTCCCGGCCCAGGCCGGTGCCGCGGTGGCCCGGCTGCACGTAGAGGTCCTCGAGGTAGACGCCGTGGGTGCCGCGCCAGGTGGAGAAGTTGAGGAACCACAGCGCCATGCCGACGACGGCGCCGTCCACGACCGCCACGTGACCGAACAGCTTGGGCGAGTCCCCGAACAGGGCCGCGTGCAGCTGCTCCTCGGTCAGCCGGACCTCGTGCGCGGCGCGCTCGTACTCGGCGAGCTCGCGCACCAGCCCGACCACGGCCGGGACGTCGTCGGGGCGGACGGGCCGGACGGTCACGTGAGCGTCTCCTTCACTCGGTCGGGCACGAACCGGGCCAGCGGGGACAGGAGCGGCACGAGCACCGGCGCCAGCAGGTAGCCGTAGGCCAGCACGCAGCCGGTGACCACCGGGGCGAGGGCGAAGCCGACGACGACGGCCAGCGCCGCGGCGCTCAGCCCGTAGGGGCGGCCGCTCTTCGGGCTGACCAGCGAGCGGAACGAGCGGTACCGGATCGTGCTCACCATCAGCAGCGCCGGGACGGCGACGATCAGCAGCACCCACAGCCGCTCCCGGCCGTGCATCTGGTCGCCGAAGGCGAACACCGAGGCGAGGACGACGCCGGCGGCGCCCGGGCTGGGCATGCCGGTGAAGTACCGCTTGTCGGCGGTCGGGTCGATGGTCGTGTTGAACCGGGCGAGCCGGATCGCGGCGCAGGCCACCCACAGGAAGCAGGCGACCCAGCCCAGGGGGTCCCACACGTCGCGGCCCTCGGAGAACAGCGTGAACGCCAGCAGCGCCGGGGCCAGGCCGAAGGAGACCAGGTCGGCGAGCGAGTCGAACTGCAGGCCGAAGGGGGTGACCGCGCCGACCAGGCGGGCGACGGCGCCGTCGGTGATGTCGAAGACGACCGACAGGCCGACCAGGACGGCGGCCAGCGTGTACTGGCCCCGGGTGGAGACCAGGATCGCGGCGAAGCCGCACATCATGTTGGCCAGCGTGAACAGGCTGGGCAGGGTCGCCAGCGCCCGGCGCCGGGTGCCGCGGACCGAACCGCGGACGAACTCGACGGTCGCCGTCCGCCGGGTCTGCGAGGAGCCCGCGCCGGACGCGGAGCTGGACACGGACGCCCGTCCTCAGCCGGCGGGGGACCAGCGGGCGATGACGGTCTCGCCGCCGCGCACCCGCTGCCCCGCCCGGACGAGGACCGCGCAGTCGGGGGGGACGAAGACGTCCATCCGGGAGCCGAACTTCATCAGACCCATCCGCTCGCCGGTGGCCAGTCGCCGGCCGACGCCGGTGCGGGTCACGATCCGCCGGGCGAGCACGCCGACGACCTGCCGGAAGACGACGGTGCGGTCGCCGTCGCGCAGCCACAGCTCGCGGCGCTCGTTGCGGTGCGCCGACTCCCTGCGGTAGGCGGCCAGGAAACTGCCCCGCCGGTAGGTGCTGCGCACGACCTCGCCGGAGTACGGGGACCGGTTGACGTGCACGTCCACGACGGAGAGGAAGACGCTGACCTGCTGCCACTCGCCCCCGGGGGCGGATTCCGGGGCGACGCCCTCCTGCGGCCGGCCGGCGACCATCACCACGCCGTCGGCGGGGGAGAGGACGTCGTCGGGTGCCGGCGGCGCGACGTCGCAGCGCCGGTCGGGGTCGCGGAAGAACAGCGCCATGTATGCCGAGAGGACGGCGAACGGCCAGGCGGCGAGCGCGAGGCCGCGGCGGCCGCGGAGCCGTCCGGCGGCGGTGAGGACGGCGGCGGGGGCGAGGGGCCCGGTGATGAACGGCCACCCGGCCGGGTCGATGCGCATCGTGGTCAGACGGTACCGGGACGCACTCGACCCGGACGACCGGTCGCCGGCCCCGCGCGGCTCCGGCGACCGGCTCCGGGGCCGGCGCCGGTCCGGGCGCGCGAACCCGTCGCGCACCGGGTGCGGGGACGAGAACGGCCGGCGAGTGGGCAGCTCGCCGGCCGTGGCCTCACCGCGGGAAGCCTCAGGAGGCGGCTTTCGTCTCCCAGAAGATCTTGTCGATCTCGGCGATGTAGTCGAGCAACTTCTGGCCCTCGGCCGGGTCCATGCTGCCCTTGCCACCGGCGGCGCCGGCCTGCTTGGTGGCCTTGTTGAACAGCTCGTGCAGCTGCGGGTACTTCTCGAAGTGCGGGGGCTTGAAGTAGTCGGTCCACAGCACCCACAGGTGGTGCTTGACCAGCTCGGCCCGCTGCTCCTTGATCAGCACGCAGCGCTGCCGGAAGACCGGGTCCTCGTTGCCCTGGTACTTCTCCTGGATGGCCTTGACGGACTCCGCCTCGATGCGGGCCTGGGCCGGGTCGTACACGCCGCAGGGGAGGTCGCAGTGAGCGGTGGCCTCCACGGCGGAGAACACGCGGAATCGCATGGTCGTGCCTCCGGGTCTGGGTGGGTGGTGTCGTCTGCGACCCTACTCCCGGTGAACGCCGACGACAGGTCCGAGGACCTGACCTCCGGGACCGTCCCGCCGCTGGTCACGCCCTGGGTCCTGGCCCGGGTGGCCGGCCCGTCGATGACCCCGACGGTGCGCTCCGGCGACCGGCTGCTGGTCCGCCGGGTCGGCGCCGGGGCCGCGGTGGCCGCCGGCGACGTCGTCCTGGCCCGCTTCCCGGCGCGCCCCGAGCTGCTCGTGGTCAAGCGGGTGCGGCGCGCGGTGCCCGGCGGCCACTGGGTCGAGGGCGACAACCCGTTCGTCACCGACGACAGCCGCGCCTTCGGCCCCGCCGTCGTCGTCGGCCGGGTGGTGGGCCGGCTCTGGCCGCGCCCCGGCCGGCTGGCTCCGCGGCGTCAGCGCCCGGCGCGCAGCTCGGCATAGCGGGCGGCGCACTGCGCCATCGTCGGCAGCAGGCCCTGCTCGCGGGCCCGGGCGAGGGGAGGGGCGGCGCGGTCCTTGGCGGAGAGCTCGACGGCGACGTCGGCCGGCCAGGGCAGGTCCAGGTCGGAGTCGAGCGGGTCGACGCCGAACTCGCGGGTCGGGTCGTAGCCGGCGGAGACCAGGTAGGTCACCGAGCTGGCGTCGGCCAGGGCGAGGAAGGCGTGGCCGAGGCCCTCGGCGAGGTAGACCGCGCGGGGCCGGTCGCTGTCGAGGACGACGGTGTCGTGCCCGCCGAAGGTGGGGGAGCCGACGCGGACGTCGACCACGACGTCCAGCACCCGCCCGGCCGGGCAGTACACGTACTTGGCCTGGCCGGGCGGGACGAGGGCGAAGTGCACGCCGCGCAGCACGCCGCGGGCGGAGGTGCTGTGGTTGGCCTGCGCCAGGGGCAGGGCGTGGCCGACGGCGGCGGCGAGCACGTCGGCGCGGTACCACTCGGTGAACCGGCCGCGGGCGTCGCCGTGCGGGACCAGGTCGAGGACGAAGGCATCGCGCACGGCGAGCTCGCGGATGTCCACGACCCGGACGGTAACGACCGCCACCGCTGCGCCCCGGCATCCGCGGTCCACTGGATGGGCTGTGTCTCCCGCAGAACGGGACGACGGGCCGGTCACCGCCGTGTCGGCTCGGTTACGCTCCCGTGTCCATGGGCGCGCCGCAGCCGCACGAGGGGACCGCCGACCGCTTCGCCGCCGACCCGGCGTTCGCGGTGCACGAGGGCGGCAAGCTCGTCGTGCGCCCCACCCGCACCATCGAGTCCACCGCCGACCTCGCGCTCACCTACACCCCCGGGGTCGCCAGGGTCTCCAGCGCCATCGCCGCCGAGCCCGCGCTGGCCGACCGGTTCACCTGGGCCCCGCGGGTGGTCGCCGTGGTCTCCGACGGCACCGCCGTCCTCGGGCTGGGCGCCATCGGCCCGGCGGCCGCCCTGCCGGTCATGGAGGGCAAGGCCTGCCTGTTCAGCGAGTTCGGCGGGCTGTCGTCGGTGCCGGTCGTGCTCTCCACCACCGACGTCGACGCCATCGTGGAGACGGTCGCGGCGATCGCGCCGTCCTTCGGCGGGATCAACCTCGAGGACATCAGCGCCCCGCGATGCTTCGAGATCGAGGAGCGGCTGCGGCAGCGGCTGGACATCCCGGTCATGCACGACGACCAGCACGGGACGGCGATCGTCGTCCTGGCCGCGCTGCGCAACGCGGCGCGGGTGGTCGACCGGGAGCTCGGCGACCTGCGGGTCGTGGTCTCCGGCGCGGGTGCGGCGGGGATCGCGTGCACCCGGATCCTGCTGGGGGCCGGCGTCGGCGAGATCGCCGTGGCCGACTCCCAGGGGGTCCTGCACCCGGGCCGCGAGGACCTCACCCCGGTCAAGCGCTGGGTCGCCGAGCACACCAACCGGGCCGGGTACGCGGGCACGATGGTCGGCGCGCTGGAGGGCGCCGACGTCTACCTGGGGCTCTCCGGCGGGTCGGTGCCCGAGTCGGCGATCGCCGCGATGGCGCCGGGGTGCGTCGTCTTCTCGCTGGCCAACCCGATCCCCGAGGTGGACCCGGAGATGGCGGCCCGCCACGCGGCGGTGGTCGCGACCGGGCGCAGCGGCGAGCCCAACCAGATCAACAACGTGCTCGCCTTCCCCGGCGTCTTCCGCGGCGCGATCGACGCCGGCGCCACCTGCATCACCGAGGAGATGAAGCTGGCCGCGGCGGCCGCGATCGCCGGCGTGGTGGGCGACGAGGTGCGCGCCGACTACGTCGTCCCCAGCCCGCTGGACCGCCGGGTGGCCGAGGCCGTGGCCGCCGCGGTCGCCGGCTGCGCGGTGCAGCAGGGCGTCACCCGGTAAGGACCCCGCTGCCCCCCACCCCTCGCAGGCTCGCGGTGGGTCCCTGCAGCGGGGCCGCGCCTGGAGGGGTCACCGCACGGTCAGCCTCCGGTCACGGGGGTCAGTGGGGGGCGGCCGGCCAGCACCTCGGCGACGTTGCGCACCGCCAGGCCGCACATCGCGCTGCGGGTCCGGTCGCCGGCGCTGCCCAGGTGCGGGGTGAGCACCACGCTCCCAAGCGCCCGCAGCCGCGGGTCGACGTGCGGTTCGTCCTCGAACACGTCGAGCGCGGCGCCGGCCAGCCGACCCTCCTGCAGGGCGCGCACCAGCGCGTCGGTGTCGACGACGGCGCCGCGGGCGGTGTTGACCAGCAGCGCGGTCGGCCGCATCCGGGCCAGCGCCGCGTCGTCGACCAGGTGGCGGGTCCGCGGGGTGAGCGGGCAGTGCAGCGTGACGACGTCGCTCTCGGCGAGCAGGTCGGGCAGCTCGCGGAAGGTCACCGGGCCGTCGTCCGGCTCCAGCGGGGTCCGGGTCGGGGTGGCCAGCACGGTCATGCCGAACGCGCGCGCCCGGCGGGCCACGGCCCGGCCGATCCGGCCGTAGCCGACGACGCCGAGGACCGCGCCGGCGGAGAGGTCCAGGCCGGTCATCATCCGCGGCCCCCACACCCACGGCGTCCCGGTGCGCAGGAAGCGGTCGCCCTCGGCGATCCGCCGCGCGGCGGCCAGCACCAGCCCCATCGTCAGGTCGGCGGTCGCGCCGTCGAGGACGCCGGGGGTGTTGGTGACGACGACGCCGCGCTCGGCGGCCGCGGCGACGTCGACGTTGTCGTAGCCGACCGCGACGTTGGCCACGATCCGCAGCGCGGGTCCGGCGGCGTCGAGGACGGCGGCGTCCACGCGGTCGGTCAGCGTGCTCACCAACGCGGCGGCGCCCGCGGCGTCCCGCAGCAGCTCGGCGCGGGACGGCGGCTCCTCTCGGCCGGTCACCAGCGGCGGGCCGAGTGCGGCCAGGGCCGCCATCGCGTCGTCAGTGAGCAGCCGGGTGACGTAGACGTGGCCGGTCACGGCGGCAACCTAGCGGCCGGTCGGCGGTCCCTACTCAGCCGAGGGCGCGGAGGTCGTGCAGCAGGGGGTCGAGCGCCTGCCGCAGACCGGTGTTGGCGTAGACGAACCACAGCGTGGCCAGGACGAAGCCGGGGGCGAGCACCGCCTTCTCCAGGGCGGCCCCGGTCCGCAGCGGGGTGAGCGCCAGCCGGCAGCGGCGCAGCAGCCACACCAGCGGGACCGGCACGCCCTGCGTGGTGACCGCGTCGCCGGCGATGTGCGTGAGCACGCCGAGCGCCACCGCCCAGGGCAGCCACGCGGGGCCCGGGCTGTGCTCGAGCAGCAGCCAGGCCCCGCCCCAGGAGAGCACCAGGTTGCCGACGACGGTGTTCTCCGCCCGCCCGGGGATGACGAAGTGCAGCGCCCGCAGGGCCAGCCCGATGGCCAGGCTCAGCAGCAGCAGGCTGGACCAGAACGCGGAGGCCGCGGCGACCGCGAGGGCGCCGAAGGCCAACGGGGCCAGCACCGCGTCGTGGGTGCCCCAGCGGTGCCCCTGCGCCAGCCGCCCGACGGCGCCGGAGGGCACGTCGGTGACCGGCCCCCACATGTCCGAGACGGTCGAGCCGCGGTGGTCGAGGTCGGGCAGCATGGCGAACCCGCCGACCGCGGCGACCCAGGCGGCCTGGGCGACCGGGCCCTCCACCGGCGCCCACGGCAGCGCCGCGGCGCCCGCGGCGAGCCCGGAGAGGGCGTGCGAGTGACCGAGCACGCACAGAGGGTCCCGCCGACCCACCCGGGGGCGCGGGACCGGCGCCGTCCGGGCGTGTCGGTCAGGGAAGCGGGACGGCGGACCGGTCCGGGGTTCGCCGGGGCCGGAGGCCTCCCGACGGGATCGCCGGGTGGGCTCAACTCAGGACGGGACGGCAATTGGCCGCGGTTGGAGTCCGGAGGACGACATCAGGCATCGTCGTCCGCGCCGCCGCGGGCCAGCCAGGTGGCCAGCCGCTCGACGGGCACCTCGAAGTCGGGGTGCTGGTCGACGAACGCCTGCATCTGGTCGGCCAGCCAGGCGAGGGTCACCTGCTCCTCGCCCCGCCGGTCGGCCAGCTCCTCCAGGCCCCTGTCAGTGGAGTACACGATGGAGTACACGGTCGGTGGAGTACACGTCGGTCCGCGTCAGTCGGCGTAGGCCTGCGCGATCAGCTGCTTCTGCTCGGCCTCGTGCACCCTGGCCGAGCCGACCGCCGGGCTGGCCGAGGCCCGCCGGCTGACCCGCTGCAGACGGCGGCCGCCCGGCAGGTGCTCGGGCAGGTTGACCGCCATGAACTGCCAGGCGCCCATGTTGGCCGGCTCCTCCTGCACCCACACGAGGTCCTGCGCGTTCGGATAGCGCTCCAGCTCCCGGCGGATCTGCTCGGCCGGCAGCGGGTAGAGCTGCTCGACGCGCACCACGGCGGTGTCCGCGGTCCCCTCGGCCTCCCGCGCGGCGAGCAGGTCGTAGGCGACCTTGCCGCTGCACAGCAGCACCCGGCGCACGGCCCCGTCGTCGAGCGGCTCGCCCCCCACGCCCGGGTCGGGCAGGACCGGCCGGAAGACCTCGTCGGTGAAGTCCGAGACTGGGCTGACCGCGGCCTTGGCCCGCAGCAGCGACTTGGGCGTGAAGACGACCAGGGGCCGGTGCACGTCCGAGAGCGCCTGCCGGCGCAGCAGGTGGAAGTAGTTGCCCGGGGTCGTGCAGTTGGCGACGGTCATGTTGTTCTCCGCCGACAGCTGCAGGAACCGCTCGATGCGGCCGCTGGAGTGGTCGGGGCCCTGACCCTCCAGGCCGTGCGGCAGCAGCAGCACGACGCCGGAGCGCTGGCCCCACTTGGCCTCACCGGAGCTGATGTACTCGTCGATGATCATCTGGGCGCCATCGACGAAGTCGCCGAACTGCGCCTCCCACAGCACCAGCGCCTTCGGGTTGGCCACCGAGTAGCCGTACTCGAAGCCCAGGGCCGCGTACTCCGACAGCAGCGAGTCGTAGACGAAGAACTTCGCCTGGTCCTCGGACAGGTGGGCCAGCGGCGTGTGCTCCGCGGCGGTCTGCCGGTCGATGAGCACCGCGTGCCGCTGCACGAAGGTGCCGCGTCGGGAGTCCTGGCCGGCCAGCCGGACCGGGACGCCCTGCACGAGCAGCGACCCGAACGCCAGCAGCTCGCCCATCGCCCAGTCGATGTCGCCCTCGCTCACCATCGCCGCGCGCCGCTCGAGCATCCGCTGCAGCTTCGGGTGGACGGCGAAGTCGGCCGGCAGCGAGACGTGCGCGTCGCCGATCGCCTTCATGACCTCGGGGGTGATGGCGGTGGCCACCACGGGCTGCTGCGCGGGCTGGTCCATGACCGGCTCGGGCTTGGCGGTGTCCTGGACGTCGTGGGTCTCGGCGAAGGCCCGCTCCAGCTGGTCGCGGTAGTCCTTGAGCGCCTCCTCGGCCTCGGCCAGCGTGATGTCGCCGCGGCCGATCAGCGCCTCGGTGTAGAGCTTCCGCACCGAGCGCTTGTGGTCGATGATGTCGTACATCAGCGGCTGGGTCATCGACGGGTCGTCGCCCTCGTTGTGCCCGCGCCGGCGGTAGCAGACCAGGTCGATGACGACGTCCTTGCGGAACGCCTGGCGGTAGTCCACCGCCAACCGCGCCACCCGCACGCACGCCTCGGGGTCGTCGCCGTTGACGTGGAAGATCGGCGCGTTGACCATCCGCGCCACGTCGGTCGAGTACAGGCTCGACCGGGCGGCGGCCGGCGACGTGGTGAAGCCGACCTGGTTGTTGATGACCACGTGCACGGTGCCGCCGGTGCGGTAGCCGCGCAGCTGGGAGAGGTTGAGCGTCTCGGCGACGACGCCCTGGCCGGCGAACGCCGAGTCGCCGTGCAGCAGGACCGGCAGGACGGTGAAGCCCTGCTCGCCCTTGTCGATCAGGTCCTGCTTGGCCCGGGCGATGCCCTCGAGGACGGGGTCGACCGTCTCCAGGTGCGAGGGGTTGCTCACCAGCGAGACGGCGATCTCGGCGCCGTCCCGGAACGGGTTGCAGAACGTGCCCTCGGCGCCCAGGTGGTACTTGACGTCGCCGGAGCCCTGGACCGTGCCGGGGTCGATGTTGCCCTCGAACTCGCCGAAGATCTTGGCGTAGCTCTTGCCGAGCACGTTGGCCAGCACGTTGAGCCGGCCGCGGTGGGCCATGCCGAGCGCGACCTCGTCGAGGTCGTGGTCGGTGCCGGCGATGAGCACCTCGTCCAGCAGCGGGATGACCGACTCGCCGCCCTCGAGGCTGAACCGCTTCTGGCCGACGTACTTGGTCTGCAGGAAGGTCTCGAACGCCTCGGCGGCGTTGAGCCGGCCGAGCACGTGCTTCTGCTTCTCGCGGTCGGGCTGCTCGGCCCTGACCTCGACGCGCCGCTGGATCCACTCGCGCTCTTCAGGGTCGGTGATGTGCATGTACTCCACGCCGACGGTGCGGCAGTAGGAGTTGCGCAGCACGCCGAGGACATCGCGCAGCGCCATGACCCGCTCACCGGCGAACCCGCCCACGGGGAACCTGCGGTCGAGGTCCCACAGCGTCAGGTGGTGCTCGAGGATGTCCAGGTCGGGGTGGCTGCGGACCCGGTACTCCAGCGGGTCGGTGTCGGCCATCAGGTGGCCGTTGCGCCGGTAGGCGTCGATGACCTCGACGACCCGGGCCTCCTTGTCGATCTCGCCCTCGTGGCTGACCCGCACGTCGGGCATCCAGCGCACCGGGGCGTACGGGATCCGCAGCGAGCGGAACACGTCGTCGTAGAAGCCGTCCTCGCCCAGCAGCAGCTGGTGGATGCGGCGCAGGAAGTCGCCGGACTCGGCGCCCTGGATGATCCGGTGGTCGTAGGTCGAGGTCAGCGTGATGATCTTGGAGACGGCCATCTCGGTGAGCGTCTCGGGGTTCATCCCCTGGAACTCGGCCGGGTACTCCATGGCCCCGACGCCGATGATCGCGCCCTGGCCCGCGGTCAGCCGGGGCACCGAGTGGTTGGTGCCGATCGTGCCGGGGTTGGTCAGGCTGATCGTGGTGCCGGAGAAGTCCTCGAGGGTCAGCTTGCCCGCGCGGGCGCGCCGGATGACGTCCTCGTAGGCGCCCCAGAACGAGGCGAAGTCCATCGTCTCGGCCGCCTTGATGTTGGCCACGACGAGCGAGCGCGTCCCGTCGGGCCGGGGCAGGTCGATGGCCAGGCCGAAGTTGACGTGCTCGGGCTGCACCAGGGTCGGCTTGCCGTCGACCTCGGCGTAGGCGCTGTTCATGTTCGGGAAGTCGGCGAGCGCCCGGAGCAGCGCGTAGCCGATCAGGTGGGTGAACGAGACCTTCCCGCCTCGCGCGCGGGCGAGGTGGTTGTTGACGACGATGCGGTTGTCGGCCAGCAGCTTGGCCGGCACCGCGCGCACGCTGGTCGCCGTCGGGACGGTCAGCGAGGCGTTCATGTTCTTGACGACGCTGGCCGCGGCACCCCGCAGCGGGACCTGCCGCGGGCCCCCGGTGGCGGGCTGGGGGGTGGGCGCGGCGGCCGGCGTCGGCGCCGGGGCGGCCGGCCGCTGCTGGGCGGTCCGTTCGGCGGCGCGGTCGACCACGGTGTCCTCGGTGCGCTCCTCGACGCGGGTGGCGCGCGACGGCGGGGTGGGGCCGGACGTGGGGGGCTGCCGGTCGGGTGCCGGGCGGTCGGTGGGCGCGGTCGCGGTGGCGGAGGCGGCCGGGGTCGCCTCCCGGACAGCCGGCGCCGGGGCCGCCTCGGAGGTCTCCTCGGGCGCGGGGGAGGCGCCGTCGGCCGCGGGTGCGTCCCGGTCGTCGCTGGCGGCCACCGGGCTGCCCGGCCGGTAGTCGGCGAAGAACTCGTGCCAGGCCTGGTCCACGCTGGCCGGGTCGGCGAGGTACTGCTGGTACATCTCCTCGACCAGCCACTCGTTGGTGCCGAAGCCCGCCAGCGCGGAGGAGGGGGTGGAGGACGGCCGGGATGAGCTCACGCTTGACACGGGGTCGAGTGCCTTCTTCGTCGTCGGTGGACGTCTCTGGACCGGGTGCGCAGTCTACGCCCGTCACCGGCCCCGATCCGGCGTGCAGCGTCCGGCCGAGCAGGCCCGACGGCCCGCCGGCCAGCCGGTCCGGCCGGGCTCATGCGGTGGCGCCGCGGGCCACCAGGAGGGCGGCGAGCGCGTCGTGCGCGGTGGCCTGACCTGCGTCGTCCCGGCGGCTGCGGGCCGCCGCCACCCGGGTGATGTCCAGAGCGCTGGCACCGTCGTTGGTGGTGGCGTCGACGTCGGCCCCGGCGTCGAGGAGGACCCGGACGACCTCCGGCGCGTCGCGCGCCGCACCGGCGGCCACGGCGGCGTGCAGCGGGGAGCGGCCGGTGTCGGGCTCCCGCCGGTCGACGTCGGCGCCGGCGTCCACCAGCAGCCGGACCAGCTCCGGTCGGGCGCTGCCCGCGGCGGCGTGCAGCGCGCCGCCGTCGACGTCGGCGCCCGGTCCAGCAGGACCCGCACGGCGCGCGTCGCGCCGCCCGCGGCGGCCCAGGCCAGCAGATCCACCCCGGTCGCCGGATCGACCAGCGGCGCGCCGCGGTCCAGCTCGGCGGTCAGCCGGTCGACGTCGTCGAGGTGGGCCGCGCTCGCCGCGTCCAGGGGGGCGCCGAGCTCGCGCAGCACGGCGACCAGGTCGGGTGCGGACTCCAGCGCCGTGTGCAGTGGTGTGCGGCCGTGCTCGGTGCGCGCGGAGAGGTCCGCGCCGGCCGCGAGGAGCAGCCGCACGACGGCCGCCCGACCCTCGGTGACCGCCACGTGCAGCGGCGTCCACCCGCCCTGGCCGCCGCGCTCCACGGTGGCGGCGAGCAGCCGCGGCGAGCCGGTGACGGCGGCGCGGACGGCCTCGGCGTCGCCCAGGGCGATCAACCGGCCCAGCCGCTGGGCGGTCATGCGGGGGGTCATGGGGGATCCCCGTTCCGGTCGGGAGCGGCGGCCCCGTCCCGGGCCCGGCCCCGTCCAGGGCACCGGCTCCGAGCGTGCGAGGGGTGGGGAGGGCGGGGTCCTCGTACGAGGGGTGGGGAGGACGGGGTCCCCTTTTCAGACGACTTTCAGACGACGTCGCGGCGGACGGCGAACAGGGTGCCCAGCAGGGCGGCGACCAGGCCGTAACCGAGCAGCACCAGGGCGCCCTGCCAGCGCTCGAGCAGGTCCGGCGCGGCCGCCCCCGGCCCGCGGAAGGTGGCGGTCATGGCCTCCAGCGCACCGCCGGGCAGCCACTTGTAGACCCCGGCGGTGGCCTGGAAGGCCGACAGCAGCGGCTCGACGACGTAGAGGTAGACCAGGGCGCCGACGATCGCCCCGACCTGGTTGCGCAGCAGGGCGCCGAGGCCCACGCCGATGACCGCGTAGAGGACGATCGCCAGGCCGGCGTCCGCCATGACCTGCAGGTTGTCGCCGGTCAGCGACGGCGCCGCCCCGCGCGCCCCCGCGTAGAGGACGACCACCACCGCGGTCACGGCCACCACGACGAGGGCGAACGGGACGCCGGCGAGCGCGTAGGCCACGAGCTTCGCCGTCACGACCCGGCCGCGCCGCGGCGTGGTCAGGAAGGTCGGCGTGGCGGTGCGGTGCCGGTACTCCTGGGTCATCCCGATGACGCCGAGGATCAGCGCCAGCGCGACCGCGTTCGACGCGTTCGACAGGGCCAGCTGCTCGTACTGCGGGGTCCCCACCGCCGGCGGCCCGTCGGGCCGGCCGGCCAGGCCGGTGATCAGCGCGGCGAACCCGCCGGCGAGCAGGCAGGCGCCCAGCAGCAGCCCGATCCAGACCCTGGTGGTGAGCAGCTTGGTCCACTCGGCCCGCACCAACCGCGTCATCGCGCCATCTCCCGGGGTGCCGCGGGGGCCGTTCCGGCCGGGGCGGCGGCGAACTGCTCCTGGCCGGCGGTGAGCCGGAAGTAGATCTCCTCGAGGCCGCTGGTCCGCGAGCGCAGCTCGTGCAGCTCGACCCCGGCGGCGAAGGCCTGCCGGCCCACCTCGGCCGTGGACAGGCCCGTGACGGTCAGCCCGTCGTCGCCCTCGCGGCCCACGGTGCGCCCGTCGGCGGCGAGCAACCCGGCCAGCCGGGCGGCCTCGGGGCTGCGGACCAGGACGGTGCCGGCGCCGTCGGCGCCCGCACGCAGCTGGGCGATCGACCCCTCGCGCACCAGCCGGCCGGCGCCGACGATCACCACCCGGTCGGCGGTCTGCTCCACCTCGGCGAGCAGGTGGCTGGACACCAGGACGGTGCGGCCCTCCTCGTGGGCGAGGTGGCGCAGGAAGCCGCGCAGCCACTGGATGCCCTCGGGGTCCAGGCCGTTGGCCGGCTCGTCGAGGACCAGGACGGCGGGGTCGCCGAGCAGCGCGGTGGCCAGCGCCAGCCGCTGCCGCATGCCCAGCGAGTACCCGCCGGCGCGCCGTCGCCCGGCGTCGCCCAGGCCCACCTGGACCAGCACCTCGTCGGCCCGGCGCACCGGCAGCCCGGCGGCGCGGCAGTAGACCCGCAGGTGGTTGCGCCCGGACCGGGCCGGGTGGAACGCGGTCTCGAGGACGGCGCCGACGAGGCGCAGCGGATCGGGGAGGGACGCGTACGGCCGGCCGCCGAAGGTCGCCGTCCCGCTGTCGGGGCGCAGCAGTCCGAGGGCCATGCGCAGGGTGGTGGTCTTGCCCGCCCCGTTGGGGCCGAGGAACCCGGTGATCGACCCGGGCTCGACGGTGAAGCTGAGGTCGTCGACGGCGCGGACGGCGCCGAAGGTCTTGGTGAGGCCGCGGACCTCGACCCGTACGGGGTCGCGGTGGGCCGTGCTGCCGGGGTGGATGGCGGTCTCCTCGTCGTCGGCCGTACGCCCTTCCCATCCAAGCGCACCGGGCCGCTCGGTCGGCAGTCCCCGGCCCCGACGCGACCCCTACCGGAGCCCGGCGCGGTGTGACCCCGGGCACACCCGCGGGCGGCGGACCGGGTAGGTTGACGGCTCCGGGCAGGTCCGCCGGTCGGCCCGCCGGAGCCCCCGCCGCAGCCCGACGAACGCCCGCGAGGAGGGCCCGTGAGCGCCTACCGCACGGTGGTCGTCGGGACCGACGGGTCGCAGTCCTCCCTGCGCGCGGTGCGCCAGGCCGGTGCGCTGGCCGGGGCCTGCGAGGCCCGGCTGCTCGTCGTGTGCGCCTTCCTGCCGTCCCGGGCCGAGGGCCGGGAGGTCCGCCGCGCGCGGGGGGCTCCCGGGGACGACGCCGAGGCGGCGGGGGCCACGCCGGCGGAGGACACGGTGCGCGCCGCGGCCGAGCAGGCCCGCGCCGCCGGCGCCAGCGACGTCGTCCCGTTCGCCGTCGTCGGCTCCCCGGTCGAGACGCTGCTCGACGTCGTCGCCCGCGAGGAGGCCGACCTGCTGGTGGTCGGCAACCGCGGGGTCGACGGCATCAGGGGCCGGCTGCTCGGCTCCGTCCCCGCCGACGTGACCCGCCGCTCGCCGGTCGACGTCCTGGTCGTCCACACCACGGGTTGACGGCGCTGCCGGACACCGTCGGACCCGAGGACGCCGCCGCGGGCGCGCAGGACGCGCGCGAGGCGCTCGAGCGGCTGCTGCTCGACGGCCCGCGGCGCTACACCCGGCTGCAGGTCGCCGAGCTGGCCGCCATGTCGCCGCGGCGGACGCAGCGGCTGTGGCGGGCGCTGGGCTTCCCGGACGTCGCCGACGACGAGCCGGTGTTCACCGACGCCGACGTCTCCGCACTGGGGCTGCTGTCGGCGCTGATCGACGCCGGGTTCATCGACCCCGAGACGGAGGCGTCCATCGCCCGGGCCGTCGGCCAGTCGCTGTCCCGGCTGGCCGACTGGCAGACCGACATGCTCGTCGACGCGCTCACCCGGGTCGGCGGCGGTGACCGGCAGGTCTCGCCCGAGGAGGCGGTGGCGACCGCCAGCACCCTGCTGCCGCTGCTGCGCCAGGTGCAGGACTACGTGTGGCGCCGCCACCTGGCCGCCAACGCCGACCGGCTGCTCGCCTCGGCGGGCAGCGCGGACCGCCGCGAGCTCGCCGTCGGGTTCGCCGACCTGGTGGGCTACACCTCCCGCAGCCGGGGCATGGGCGGGCGGGAGCTGGGCGTGATGGTGGAGGACTTCGAGAGCACCGCCACCGAGGTCATCGCCCGCCACCACGGCCGGGTGGTCAAGACGGTCGGGGACGGCGTCCTCTATACCGCCGTCTCCCCGATCGACGCGGTGGAGATCGGGCTGGAGCTGCCCGACGCCTGGCAGGCCGCCGACCGTCCGGCGCTGCGGGTGGGCGCGGCCTACGGCACGGTGCTCACCCACCTCGGGGACGTCTACTCGCCGGTGGTCAACCTGGCCAGCCGGCTGACCTCGATCGCCCTCCCGGGAACGCTGCTGGTCGACCGGGAGCTCGCCCGGATGCTGGGCGGGCTGCCGCGCTACCGGGTGCGGCCGCTGCGCCGGGTGTCGGTGCGCGGCTACGACCAGCTGCAGCCGTGGCTGGTCCGCCGCCGTCCGTCCGGCGTGGAGGAGGACGACGAGGCCGCCGGCCTGCACGCCTTCGAGGACATGCTCGACCAGATGGCCGCCGAGGTCCTCGAGACCGGGGACGACGCGCAGGGCTGAGCGCCGCGGATGGCAGGCTGCTGCGGGTGAGTGCCACGCTCGTCGCCCGCGGACTGGCCGCCGGTCACGGCGCCCGCGTCCTCTTCTCCGGCCTCGACCTCGTCGTCGCCCCCGGCGACGTGGTCGGCCTGGTCGGGGTCAACGGCGCGGGCAAGTCCACGCTGCTGCGCACGCTGGCCGGCGAGCTGCCGGCCGAGTCGGGCAGCGTGACGGTCAGCCCGCCGACGGCCACCCTCGGGTACCTGCCGCAGGAGCACGACCGCCGGCCGGGGGAGACGGTGCGCGGGGCGCTGGCCCGCCGCACCGGGGTCGCGGCGGCGCAGGCCGCCCTGGACGCCGCCACCGCGGCGCTGGCCGCCGGCGCGGACGGCGCCGATGACGCCTACGGCGAGGCGCTGGAGCGCTGGCTGGCCCTCGGCGGGGCCGACGTCGACGAGCGCGCCGCGCAGGTGGTCGCCGAGGTGGCCCCCGGGGTGCCGCTCGACGCCCCGACGACCGGCCTCTCCGGCGGGCAGGCGGCCCGGGTGGGGCTGGCCGCGCTGCTGCTGTCCCGCCACGACGTCCTGCTGCTCGACGAGCCCACCAACGACCTGGACCTGGCCGGGCTCGACCGGCTGGAGCGGTTCGTGCGCGGCGCCCGCGGCGGCATCGTGGTGGTCAGCCACGACCGGGAGTTCCTCGCCCGCACGGTCACCCGGGTGGTGGAGCTCGACCTCGCCCAGCAGCAGGTCCGGGTGCACGACGGCGGCTACGAGGCCTACCTGGTGGAGCGGGAGGTCGCCCGCCGGCACGCCCGCGAGCAGTACGAGGAGTACGCCGGGACCCGGGCCGGGCTCGAGAGCCGGGCGCGGGTGCAGCGCAACTGGATGACCAAGGGCGTGCGCAACGCCGTCCGCAAGGGGGACCCGGACAAGAACATCCGGGCCCGGCACCGCGAGTCGTCGGAGAAGCAGGCGGCCAAGGCCCGTCAGACCGAGCGCCTGATCGAGCGGCTGGAGGTGGTCGAGGAGCCCCGCAAGGAGTGGGAGCTGCGGATGGAGATCGCCGCCGCGCCGCGGGCCGGGGCGGTGGTGGCCACCCTCTCCGGGGCGGTGGTGCGCCGCGGCGACTCCACCCTCGGCCCGGTGGACCTGCAGGTGGACTGGGGTGACCGGGTCGCGATCACCGGGCCCAACGGCGCCGGCAAGTCGACGCTGCTGGCGGCGCTGCTCGGCCGGGTGCCCCTGGACTCCGGGCGTGCGTCGCTGGGACCGTCGGTGCGGGTCGGGGAGGTCGACCAGGCGCGCGGGGCGTTCCTGGGCGCGCAGCCGTTGCTGGCCGCGTTCTCCGCCGAGGTGCCCGACTGGCCGGCGTCCGAGGTGCGTACCCTGCTGGCCAAGTACGGGCTGACCGCCGAGCACGTGCTGCGCCCGGCCGACACGCTCTCCCCCGGCGAGCGCACCCGCGCCGGGCTGGCGCTGCTGCAGGCCCGCGGGGTCAACGTGCTGGTGCTCGACGAGCCGACCAACCACCTCGACCTGCCCGCGATCGAGCAGCTCGAGCAGGCGCTGGCCGCCTACCGCGGCACGCTGCTGCTGGTGACCCACGACCGGCGGATGCTCGCGGCGGTGGCGACCACCCGGCGGCTGCACGTCGACGGCGGCCGGGTCGTCGAGTGAAAGGACCCTGTCCTGCCCACCCCTCGCAGGCTCGGGGCGGTGCCCTGGACGGGGCCGGGTGGGGCGGGGGGCCTTCCTCAGGAGGCCGTCGCGGATCGGCCGGCGGGCGGGCGGGCGCCGGCCCGCCGGGTCAGGGCCAGCGTGGCGGCCGCGGCGACGGCGAGCGCGGACAGCAGGACGGCGTAGGGCGCGAGCAGTGACAGCCCGGCGAGGACCACCGGCGCGGCGAAGCCGACGTAGGTCAGCGCGTAGTAGACGGCGGTGAGGCCGGCCAGCTCCCGGGGCGGCGCGATCCGCTGCGTCTCGACCAGCCCGGCGACCAGGCCCAGCCCGTACGCGGAGCCCAGGACCCCCGCGGCGACGACCACGAGCACCGGCGAGGTCAGCGCGGCGGCGGTCGCGGCGCAGAGCATCCCGGCGACCGCGGCGGTGAGGCCGAGGGCGGCGGCCCGCCCCGGGTCGGCCGCGGCCAGCCGGCGCGCCCGCGGCTGCACCGCGACCCCGGTGCCGAGGGTGACGCCGGCGGCGAGGGCGCTGAACGCCACCGTCCAGCCCGCCGTCGCCGAGCGCACCAGCCCCGGCAGGACGGCCATGGCGACGGTGGCCACCCCGAACACCCACGGCGCGACGGGGGCCACCTGACGGCGGAACCGCGGGTCGGCGACCGAGGGCACCCGCATCCGCGACCACAGCGACCCGGTCTCCGGACCGGCGTCGGCGACGGTCTCGGGAGCCCGCCACAGGGGCACCAGGACGGCGAGGACGACGGCCAGGTGCGGCAGGTAGGCGGCGAGCAGCGGCGCGGGCGCCCACTGGGCGACCAGCCCGGCGACGACCGGGCCGAGGCCGAAGCCGGCGGTCAGCGCGGTCGCCGCCCGGCGCGCGCCGGAGCCCTCCGGGGCGAGCGGGTCGAAGGGGGCGCCGGAGAGCTCCTTGACCCAGGCGGTCCCGGCGGCGAAGGCGGCGCCGCTGGCCACGCCGGCGAGGAAGCGGCCCAGGTACAGGGCGGGCAGCCCGCGCAACAGCAGGACCAGGGTGGCGGCCAGCGACACGAGCAGGGCGACCCGCAGCACCGGCGCCCGGCCGTGCCGGTCGGACACCGGGCCGGTCACCAGCAGCGCCGGGATCAGCCCCAGGGCGTAGACGCCGACCAGCGCGTCGACCGTGGCCACCGACAGCCCGCTGCGCTCGCGGTAGGCCACCAGCAGGCTGACGAACTGGTTGGCGCCCCAACCGATGGCGAACAGCGCGGCGGCGACCGGCACCCACGCGGCCGATCGCCTCCCCGCAGGTCTCAGGAGGGTTCCCCGAGCGCCTCGGGCAGCCCGACCGTGCTCATGCCGGCCCAGGTGTCCTGGACGTGGTGGGCCAGCACCATGAGGTCGCGCAGCTCACCGTTCCGGTCGCGGATGTGGTCGACCAGCAGCGCCTCCCCGGTGAAGCCGAGGCCGGTGAACAGCGCCAGCGCGGCGCCCTGCTCGGCGACCACCTCGACGACCAGCTTGGCCAGCCCCCACCCGAGCCCCTGCACCACCGCGTGCCGGGCCAGCTCCCGGCCCAGACCGCTGCCCCGCGCGGCGGGGGCGACGACCAGGCGCACCTCGCCGACGTGGTCGGACCAGCCGGGCAGCCGCAGTACCGCCGCGTAGCCGGTGACCTGCCCGTCGTCGTCCAGGGCGACCCAGCGCCGGACGTCGGGGGAGCCGGCCGCCCAGCCGCGCACCACGTCGGGATCGGTGACGTCCTCGCGGATGAAGGTGCGGTCGCCCTCGGGCAGGTCGGTGAAGAAGCGCAGCAGCGCGTCGCAGTGCGCCTCGGTGAGGTCGACGATCCGCGCCACGTCAGGCCTCCCGGACGGCGTCGGCGGCCGGGTCGAGCGGCTCGCTGCGCCGGCGGATGAAGTCGATGATCGTCGGCACGGTCGTCTTCGCCGCCGTCCGGCCCACCACCAGGCCCATGTGCCCGGCCGGCAGCCGCAGCTCGTGCTTGTCCGGCGAGCCGACCAGGTCGATCAGCGGCGCGGTCGCGTCGGGCGGGACGATGTGGTCGCGGTCGGCCCGCACCGTCAGGAACGGCATCCGGATGTCGGAGAGGTGCACGCGGTCGCCGCCGACGGTCAGGTGGTCGGTGACCATCCCGTTGTCGCGCACCAGCATCCGCACCGTCTCCTCCGCGGCGGCCCCGGGGAAGGGCACGTGGTCGTCCGACCAGCTGGTCATGGCCTGGTAGGCGGCGACGTACTCGTCGTTCCAGAGCTTCTCCCACAGCGTCACGTACCGGGTCACCTCCGCGGTGGGGGAGAGCGTCTTGAACCCCTGCAGGACGACCTGGGGCGGCACGTTGCCCTCGGCGTTCAGGACGTCGCGCACCTCCAGCCCGCCGACCCGGAACAGGTCGGCCATCGGGCCCATGTGCTGGAAGTCGACCGGGGTGGCCAGCACGGTGAGGCTGCGCAGCGGGGCGTCGGGGTGGTGCGCGGCGTAGAGCAGGGACAGGTCACCGCCGAAGCAGTAGCCGAAGAGGTTCACCTCGTCGGCCCCGGAGATCTCCAGCACCCGCGCCACCCCGGCGGGGATGTAGTCGTCGACGTAGTCGGCCAGCGTGTTGGCCGCGTCGCGCTCGTCGGGCTCGCCCCAGTCGAGCAGGTACACGTCGAACCCGGCGGCCAGCAGCTGCTCGACGAAGCTGTTGCCCGGGCTCAGGTCGAGGATGTAGCTGCGGCTGACCAGGCTGAACACGATGAGCAGCGGCGGGGAGTACCGCACGTCCTCGTTGCGGTAGTGCCACAGCTGGGTGCGGCCGCGCTCCCAGACGACGTCCTTGGGGGTGCAGCCGACGCCGGGCCGGTCGACGCCGGCGACCAGCTTCAGCCCGTTACGGGCGCGGAGGGCGTTGCGCTCGACGTCGCGGCGGACGCGGTCGAGGACCGCCTGGGGGCTCGGGATGGTCGGCATCGCTCTCCTCGGTGCTGCGGTGTCTCTCGGTCTCCAGCTGCAGGGTCAGTCGGCGGACCTCGCGGTCCAGGGCGCCGACCTGGGCCCGCAGCCGGCTGACGTCGGTACCGGTCGGCAGGTTCACCAGGTGCCAGGCGCGGGTGGTCAGGCCGCGGGCGGAGTTCCGGGCCAGTATGACCGCCCGGCGGGTCAGGGCGGCGCCGACGGCGAAGGTCTCGGTGCGCACGAACTCCTCGGCGCGGGGGGTCACGCGGCGCTCGGCGGCGTCGAACGCCTGCCGCCACAGTGGCGGGCGGGCGTCGGCCATGGGTCCTCCTGGGGCTGGGGTGGCGGACGGCGGTGGAGCCTCGGGTGGGCGCGGACGGCGGCGGGTCGGCTCAGGTGGGCTCAGGTGAAGGCGCTGACCCCGGTGATGTCCCGGCCCACGATCAGCGTCTGCACCGTCTCGGTTCCCTCGAAGGTGTGGATGGCCTCGATGTCGGCCATGTGCCGGATGACGTGGTTCTCGAGCAGGATCCCGTTGCCGCCGAGCAGGTCGCGGGCCTCGGCCAGGATCTCCCGCGCCGTCCGCGTGTTGTGCATCTTGGCCAGCCCGGCGACGGTGGGTGAGAGCCGCCCGGCCTCGGCCAGCCGGCCGATCTGCATGCAGTACAGCTGCATGCCGGTCAGCGCGGCCAGCATCCGCACCAGCCGCTCCTGCACGATCTGGAAGCTGACCAGCGGCTTGCCGAACTGCTTGCGCTCGCGCGCGTAGGACAGCGCGGTCTCGTACCCGGCGGTGGCGTGGCCCAGCGCCATCCACGCGCAGGCGCTGCGGGTGGTGGCCAGCACCCGGCCGGTGTCGGCGAAGCTGTGCGCCTCCTGCAGCCGGTTCTCCTCGGGCACGCGGACCCCGCGCAGCTCGATGTCGGCCTGCCAGATCGAGCGCAGCGACACCTTGCCGGTGATCACCGAGGCCTCGTAGCCCTCGGCGGGCCGCTCGACGACGAAGCCCTTGACCTGGCCGTCGGCGACGTCCCGCGCCCAGACCACGACGAGGTCCGCGCCGGCGCCGTTGCCGATCCAGCGCTTGGCGCCGTCGAGGACCCAGGTGTCGCCCTCCCGGCGGGCGCTGGTCTCCAGCGCGACCGAGTCCGACCCGTGCTGCGGCTCGGTGAGCGCGAACGCGCCGGTCTTCTCCAGCGTCGCCATCGACGGCAGCCAGCGCGCCTTCTGCTCCTCCGAGCCGCACATGTCGATCGACTGCATGGCCAGCCCGGCGTGCACGCCGAGGAAGGTGCCCAGGCTGCCGTCGCCGCGGTGCAGCTCCATGTGCACCAGCCCGCAGGCCATGGGGCTCATCTCCGCGGACCCGTAGCCCTTGATGCTCTCGCCGACGACGCCGAGCTCCGGCAGCCGGCGGATCAGCGGCCAGGGGACCTCCGCGCGCTCCCAGTAGTCCCCGGCCACCGGCAGCACCTCGCGGTCGACGAAGCGCCGGACGGCGAGGAACTTCTCCCACTGCTCGTCGGTGAACTGCTCGCGCACCGAGAAGAAGTCGGTGCCCAGCGCCTCGCCGAGGTGGCTGGTCGCGCCGTCCCCGGTGCCCATGTCCGCCGGCTTCTGCAGCTGCGGGCCCGACCGCTCGGTGCTCATGCCCGGACCTCCGTGGGGATCTCGACGGCGCGGCGCAGGATCTTGCCGGTCGGCCCCTTGGGGAGGCTGTCGACCAGCCAGACGTGCCGCGGGTACTTGTAGGCGGCCACCCGCTCCTTGACCCACACCTGCAGCTCGCCGGGGTCGGCGGAGGTGCCGGGCTTGAGCGCCACCGCCGCGGCCACCTCCTCGCCCAGCTCGGGGTGCGGGACGCCGACGCAGGCGGCCTCGGCGACCGCGGGGTGCTCGTAGAGGGCCTCCTCGATCTCCCGCGGGTAGACGTTGTAGCCGCCGCGGATAATCATCTCCTTCTTGCGGTCGACGATGAAGAAGTAGCCGTCGTCGTCCTGGCGGGCCAGGTCGCCGGTGCGGAACCAGCCGTCGGGGATGGCCTTGGCCGTCTCCTCGGGCTTGCCCCAGTAGCCCTTCATCACGTTCTCGCCGCGGATGGCGATCTCGCCGACCTCACCCGGGGGCACGTCGCGGCCCTCGTCGTCGACCAGGCGCATCTGCACGCCCGGGATCGGCGTGCCGATCGAGCCCGGCTTGCGCTCGGCGTGCAGCTGGTTGAACGACGCCACCGGCGAGGTCTCGGACAGGCCGTACCCCTCCATGATCACGCAGCCGAACTGCTTCTCGAAGGCCCGCATGACCTCCACCGGCATGGCCGACCCGCCGGAGACGCACAGCCGCAGGCTGGAGACGTCGTACCGGTCGCGGTCGGGGGCGTGCAGCATCGCGGCGAACATCGTCGGCACGCCCTCGAAGATGGTCACCCGGTCGCGCTGGACGATCGAGAGCGCCTTGGCGCCGTCGAAGCGCGGCAGCAGGGTGAGGCAGGCGCCGGCGAGCACCGAGCCGTTGAGGCTGCAGGTCAGGCCGAAGACGTGGAACAGCGGCAGGCAGCCCATGATCACGTCGTCCGGGGTGGCGCCGACCAGCTCGCTGCCGCCGTCGCGGGCGTTGCTGCGCAGGTTGGCGTGGGTGAGCTCGGCGCCCTTGGGCGGCCCGGTGGTCCCGGACGTGTAGAGGATCACCGCCGGGTCGTCGTCGGCCCGCTCCACCGTCTCGGTGTCCGCCGGGCCGGAGAGCGCCTCGCCGGGCCCTGTGGCCCCGACGACGACCGCTTCGACGCCCACCGTGGCCGCGGCCTCGCTGGCCGCCTCGGCGGCCGTGTCCAGCGCCACGACCACCCGCGCGCCGGAGTCACGCAGGTAGTACTCGACCTCGCGCGCCTTGAGCAGGGGGTTCATCGGGACGACGGCGGCGCCGGCCATCAGCGTGCCGTAGAAGACCACCGGGAAGCTCAGCACGTTGGGCAGCACCATGCCCACCCGGTCGCCGGGTCGGACGCCGCGGGCCTGCAGCCCGGCGGCCACCCCGGCGGCGGCGTCCCGGAAGCCGTCGTAGTCGAGGACGGCGTCGTCCATGCGCAGCGCCGGACGCCCACCGTGTCTGCTGGTGGTGTCGAGCAGGTGCTGAGCGAGGTTGGTCACTGGCCCTCTCCTCTTCCGAGCTGGGACGGGAAACGGCCCCTACCCGTCCGGGATGTGGTCTACCCCACGAGAGGTCAGGTCGTGGAGTGGCGCCCGCGCGGCGACCGGGACAGGCTCGGGCGCACCGACGACGACGGGAGGGCACCGCGTGAACAGCAGCAGCGCCGACAGGACCATCCTCGACATGTTCCGGCTCGACGGCCGGGTGGCGATCGTGACGGGGGCCTCCTCGGGCCTGGGCGCGGTCTTCGCCCGCGCGCTGGCCGAGGCCGGTGCCGACGTGGCGCTCGGTGCCCGCAGGGAGGACCGCCTCGCCGACACCCGCGCGGCGGTGGAGAAGGCCGGCCGGCGGGCGATCACCGTGCGCACCGACGTCGCCCGCCCGGAGGACTGCCAGGGGCTCGTGGACGCCACGATGGCCGAGTTCGGCAAGGTCGACGTCCTGGTGAACAACGCCGGCGTCGGCACCGCCGTCCCGGCCACGCGGGAGACCCCGGAGCAGTTCCGGCAGGTGATCGACGTGAACCTCAACGGCTGCTACTGGATGGCGCAGGCCTGCGGGCGGGTCATGAAGCCGGGCAGCTCCATCGTGAACATCTCGAGCATCCTGGGCCTGACCACCGCCGGGCTGCCCCAGGCGGCCTACGCGGCGAGCAAGGCCGGCCTGATCGGGCTGACCCGCGACCTGGCCCAGCAGTGGACCGGCCGCAAGGGCATCCGGGTCAACGCGCTGGCCCCCGGCTTCTTCGCCTCGGAGATGACCGACCAGTACCCCGAGGGCTACATCGAGGGCCAGCTGTCGCGCGCGCTGGTCGGCCGCCCCGGCGACCCCGACGAGCTGGCCGCGGCGCTGGTGTTCCTCGTCAGCGACGCCGGCGGCTACGTCACCGGCACGACGCTGCCGGTGGAGGGCGGCCTGCTCACCAGCTGAGGCCCCCGCGTCACCAGCTGAGTCGTCACGCCCTGCCGGCCGCTCTCGTGCGCTGCCGGCACGACCGCGCCCGCAGCGCACGAGGGGAACCGGCAATGCCGCCGCCCGGCCCGGTCAGCGGGCGCGCTCGACCCGCGCGACCAGGGCACCGATGCGGTCGATGAGCTGCGGCCAGACCTCGCGGGGCAGGTCGTGGCCCATACCCTCCACGACCACCAGCTCCGCGCCCGGGATGGCCGCCGCCGTGGCCCGGCCCCCGCTGACGTCCACCAGCTGGTCCTGGGCGCCGTGGACGACCAGGGTGGGCACGCGGATCTCGCCGAGGTGCTCGGTGCGGTCGTGCGTGGTCAGGATCGCGGCCAGCTGCCGGGCCACCCCGGCCGGGTCGTACCGCCGGTCGAACGACAGCCCGGCGCGCTCGCGCACCGCCGCCTCGTCGAAGGCGTAGCCGGGGGAGCCGATGACGCGGTAGGTGTCCACCGTCCGCTGGATCGCGCCCTCGCGGTCGGTGGCCGGCGGCGCGAGCAGCGCGCCCATGGCCGCCTCGGCCGGAGCCCCCACGGCCCGGTCACCCGTCGTGGACATGATCGAGGTGAGGCTGCGCACCTTCTCCGGGTGCCGGATGGCGACCAGCTGGGCGATCATCCCGCCCATCGACGCGCCGACGAGGTGCGCGCTGTCCAGGCCGAGGGCGTCGAGCAGGCCGGCGGTGTCGTCGGCCATGTCCGCCAGCGCGTACGGAGCACCGGCCGCGCCGGCCATGACCTGCAGCACGTCGGGCGCACCGGCCTGGTCCAGGTGGGTGGACAGGCCGATGTCGCGGTTGTCGAACCGGATGACGTACAGCCCACGGCCGGCCAGCTCGCTGCAGAACTCGTCGGGCCAGCCGAGCATCTGCGTGGCCAGGCCCATCACCAGCAGGAGGGGTGGGTCCTCCGCCGACCCGAACGTCTCGTAGGCGATCTCGACGTCACCGACACGGGCGTGCTGCACCTCGTTCTCCACGCCGAGGAGGGTAGTGAGGCGGACTGCGCCGGGCCGGACGGCAGAGCCGGCGGCGCCCGACCGGAGGGAGTCGACGATGACGCTGGCCGCGAGCACCCCGACCGTCGCACGAGGGTCCGACCCGACGCCGGCCGCCCCTGCCCCACCGCCTCCCGCCCCCGGTGAGCCCGCTCCCGGGCAGACCAGCCCCGGGGAGCCCGGCGAGCCGACACCCGACGAGTCCACCACGGACGAGCCCGGCCCCTGACCGCCGGCCGACTGACCCGGCCGGCGGTCAGCCTCGCACGGCGCCCGGGTCAGCTGCCACCGCCACTCGCCGCGATCCTGCGCCCGGCCTATCCTGTCGCTGTCCGGTCCCCGACCTTGCGCCCGGCCGGAGTGGCAGGAGTTCCGACATGCGCACCCGCACGAACGTCGCAGCGCACATCGACCACACCCTGCTCAAGCCCGAGGCCACCGCCGCGGACGTCGAGGCGCTGCTGGCCGAGGCGGCTGAACTGAGCACGTACGCGGTGTGCGTCTCTCCGAGCCGGCTGCCGCTGGTCCCCCCGGCCGGGGTCAAGGTCGCCACCGTCTGCGGCTTCCCCTCCGGCGCCCACCACGCCGACGTCAAGGCTTTCGAGGCCGCCCGATCCGTTGCCGACGGCGCCGACGAGGTCGACATGGTCATCGACCTCCCGTACGCCCGCGCTGGGGACTTCGCAGCCGTCGAGGCCGAGATCCGCGTCGTGCGGAA
Organism: Geodermatophilus sp. TF02-6; assembly: GCF_003319115.1. GTDB lineage: Bacteria > Actinomycetota > Actinomycetes > Mycobacteriales > Geodermatophilaceae > Geodermatophilus. The sequence continues at coordinate 33,283 of NZ_QOHF01000004.1, forward strand.
AGCGGTGCCCACCCCGGTCGTGCTCAAGGTCATCCTCGAGACCGCCGTCCTGACCGACGACCAGATCGTCGGCGGCTGCCGCGCGGCCGAGGCCGCCGGTGCCGACTTCGTGAAGACCTCTACCGGGTTCTCCCCTGCGGGGGGCGCGAGCGTCCACGCCGTCGAGTTGATGGCCGCCACCGTCGGCGGGCGTCTGGGCATCAAGGCCTCGGGGGGCATCCGCACCCCCGAGGCTGCGCTGGCGATGCTCGACGCCGGTGCAACTCGTCTCGGCCTGTCCGCCTCCCGCGACATCCTGGAAGGACTGAGCGCGTGAGCATCGATGCCCGTGAGACGCACCACCTCGTCGACCGCGCTCGCGCCTGGATCGCCCAGGACCCCGATGCCGCCGCACGGAAGGAACTGACTGCGCTCGTCGAGGCCGCCGAGCAGGGGGACGCGATGGCGCGCGAGGGTCTCGCTTCCCGCTTCGCCGGCCCGCTCACCTTCGGCACCGCCGGGCTGCGCGGCATGGTCGGAGCGGGGGAGACCCGCATGAACACCGCCGTCGTCACCCGCGCCACCGCCGGGCTGGCCCGCTACCTCCTCGACATCATCGGCGCCTCCCCGCGCGTCGTGGTCGGCTCCGATGCCCGGCACGGCTCCGCGGCGTTCCGCTGCGCCACCCTCGGCGTGCTCTCCGCCGCCGGGGCGACCGCTCTCGCGCTGCCGGCGCAGCTGCCCACCCCCGTCACGGCGTTCGCAGTGCGCGACCTCGACGCCGACGCCGGCGTCATGATCACCGCCTCCCACAACCCGCCCGCCGACAACGGCTACAAGGTCTACCTCGGGGGCCGTGCCGCCACCGGTGCGGCACGTGGCGTGCAGATCGTCCCGCCTGCGGACGCCGAGATCGCGGCTCGTATCGAGGCCGCGCCCGGGGCCGCCGACGTGCCGGTCGACGACACTCGTGTCGAGACCGTCGGCGACGAGCTGCTCGAGCGCTACACCGTTCGCGCCGCCTCCCTGCGCGGCACCGCCGAGCCGACCTCCGTGCGGGTCGTGCTGACCCCGATGCACGGCGTCGGCGGCGCCACCGCCCAGGAGGTACTGCGCCGCGCCGGCGTCCCCGACGTCCACGTCGTGGCCGCGCAGGCCCGACCCGACCCCGACTTCCCCACCGTCCCCTTTCCCAACCCGGAGGAGAAGGGCGCGATCGACCTCGCGCTCGAGCTTGCCCGGGAGGTCGAGGCCGACGTCGTCATCGCGATCGACCCGGACGCCGACCGGTGCTCGGTTGCGATCCCGCAGCACGACGGCACCTGGCGCCAGCTCACCGGTGACGAGATCGGCGCCGTTCTCGGCGAGCAGGCCGCCTGCGACTCCTCCCGCGAGGGCGACACCCTCGCGTGCTCCATCGTCTCCTCCCGCCTGCTCGGGCGCATCGCCGCCGCCCACGACCTGCGGCACGCGACCACGCTCACCGGATTCAAGTGGATCGCCCGCACCCCGGATCTGCGCTTCGGGTACGAGGAGGCCATCGGCTACTGCACCGACCCGGCCGGTGTGCGCGACAAGGACGGCATCACCGCCATGGTCCGCACCGTCACCCTGGTCGACGAACTGGCTCGCGACGGCCGCACGATCGAGGACCTGCTCGACGAGCTCGCCCGCGAGCACGGCCTGCACGCGACCACGCAGCTGAGCATCCGAGTGACCGACCGACAGCTGATCACCGAGGCCCTCGACCGGCTCCGCGCCGCCGAGCCCACCGAACTCGCCGGTTCCCCGGTGACCGAGGTCGTCGACCTCGCCGAGGGCAGCGCGGATCTCCCTCCCACGGAGGGAGTGCTGTTCCTCACCGAGGCCGGCGACCGGGTCATCGCCCGGCCCTCCGGCACGGAGCCGAAGCTCAAGTGCTACCTCGAGGTCATCCTGCCGTGCGACGGCGACGACGTCCCACGCGAGCGCGCCGCCGCACGCCTCGAACAGCTCAGCAACGACGTGCGGGCCCTGCTGGGGCTGTGATCAGCCGCCCATTCCCCGGACGACGACGAAGGAGTCCACCGTGGCCCTGCTCGACACCGCCGGCAAGGAGACCCCGCACATCAAACCGGACGGCGTCCCGATCGCCGAGACGATCCTGCTGCCCGGCGATCCGCTGCGCGCGAAGTTCATCGCGGAGACCTACCTCGAGGACGCCAAGGGCTTCAACGAGGTCCGCAACATGCTCGGCTTCACCGGCACACACCAGGGCACGCCGGTGTCGGTGATGGGCACCGGCATGGGGATTCCCTCGATCTCGCTGTACACGTGGGAGCTCATCCACGTCTTCGGGGTCAAGAACCTCATCCGCGTCGGCTCCTGCGGAGCCCTGCAGGACGACGTGGAGCTCTACGACGTCGTGCTCGCGCAGGGGGCCTCGACCGACTCGAACTTCCTGCACCAGTTCGGGTTGCCGGGCGCCTTCGCCCCGCTGTCGTCGTTCCGGTTGCTCGAGGCCGCCAAGCGCATCGCCGACGAGAAGGGCCAGCGCACCCACGTCGGCAACGTCCTCTCCAGCGACGTCTTCTACTCCGCCGAGCCGCAGTCCTCCCAGAAGTGGGCACGGATGGGCATCCTCGCCGTCGAGATGGAGTCGGCGGGGCTGTTGGCCACCGCGGCGGCCGCGGGCGTCGACGCGCTGGCGATCTTCACCGTCAGCGATCAGCTCGTGAAGGGCCGGCACGCCACTCCGGAGGAGCGCCAGACGGCGTTCACCCGGATGATCGAGATCGCTCTCGGTCTGGCCTGACCGTCTCTCGCACAGACTCCAGGAGCCCCCTGATGTCACACGCCACCCCCGCCGGCGCCGACCTGCCCGCCAGCGACGACGTCCCGGCCGCAGCCACCCCGACCGCGGGCATCGAGGCCGCGGCCGCTCCGTCCCGGTCGGTGCCACCGCGCAGGGCCCCGGTGCGCAACCCCAAGCGCGCCGTCCCGATCCTGCTGGCGATATTCGTCTTCGCCCTGGTCATCGACAACGGCTTCAAGTACATGTCGCTGCCGATCTCTCAGGATCTGGGCCTGGACATCAACACGGTGAGCCTTCAGGCGACGCTCGCCGGCATCATCATCGGCATCGGCGCCGTCGTTTACTCGACGCTCGCGGACTCGGTGAGCATCCGCCGCCTGCTCGTCGCCTCCATCATCCTGATGGCGATCGGCTCGCTCATCGGTTTCGCCGGCCAGAACTCCTTCCCCGTCGTGCTGACCGGCCGCATCGTCCAGACCGCCGGTCTCGCGGCCGCCGAGACCCTGTACGTCGTCTACGTCACGAAGTACCTCTCGAAGAGGGATCAGAAGACCTACCTCGGGTTCAGCACGAGCGCGTTCCAGCTCTCAGTGTTCATCGGTGTGGTCGGCAGCGGTTTCATCGCCACCTCCATCGGCTGGACCGCGCTGTTCCTGATCACGCTGCTCGCCTTGCTGGCCCTGCCGGGCATCATCAAGTACGTCCCGAAGGAGCAGCAGGTCGGCTCGCGGCTCGACGTCTTCGGCCTGCTCCTCATCGCCGTCTTCGCCACCTCCGTGATGCTGTTCATGCAGCACTTCAACTGGGTCTGGCTGCTCCCGGTTCTCGGGGCTCTCGCGCTGTTCGTGTGGCACATCCGCACCCACGACGACGCCATCGTCACCAGCGAGTTCTTCGCGAACAAGTCCTACACCTTGATGCTCATCGTGGTGTTCGTGCTGTACTCCGTGTCTCTCGGGTACACGTTCATCCTCCCGTTCCTGATGTCCGACGTCCACGGCTACGACGTCGCACGGACCTCCCTCGTGATCGGCCCGGGGTACGCGGTGGCCGCGGTCGTCGGCGCGCTGTCGGGCGTGATCGCCAAGGTGCTGAACTCGAGGCAGGCGATCACGATCGCGATCGCGATGATCACGCTGGCGCTCGTGGTACCCGCATTCCTCGTCGAAACCTCGGTCGCCGTCTTCGTGATCTCCATGATCGTGTTCGTGAGCGGCTTCGCGTTGATGTACGCACCGCTGCTGTCGACCGCGGTCGGGGACATCCCGCCGGAGAAGTCCGGTGTCGCGATTGGCTTCTACAACATGACGATCAACATCGCCGTGCCGATCGGCATCGCGTACACCGCCGCTCTGGCCGGGTCGAATGTCTCGTTCCTGTCGGGCCCGACCGGCGCCTCGGGTGACAGCGCCGGCGTCTACGCGACGATCCTGCTGATCCTCGCCGCCATCTCCGCTCTCGCGTTCGTGCTGTACCAGGTCTTCGCGCGGATCCTGCAGCGTGACGGCGACCGGGTGGAGCGGCAGGTCGTCGAGGACGCCACCGAGCTCTGACTCTGATCGAGCTGCCGCGCGGCGCCCCCAGACCTCTCGTCCGAGGGGTTCGCGAGCCGTTGACCGGCACATGGACGGGGCCGCGCGACCGCTCACCGGCCCAGCGCGACCACTGCGTCGAGGCCGGCCTGCAGGTCGGTCACCAGGCCCGCCGGGTCGGGAACCGCCGCGGTGTCGAGGTTGACGCCGATGCAGCACTGCCCCTCGTACCAGAGCAGCGTGACCATCGCCCCACAGCCCGGCGGTGGGCCGAACGGGAACATCCGCAGGATCTGTGACCCGGCGATGTAGACCGGATGCGGAACGCCCGGCCCAACCCGCAGATGACAAGCGCCCGAACCCACGATCCGTGGGTTCGGCGTCCAGGATGTCCTGAGACATCACAGAGGTGCCCCCGGCAGGATTCGAACCTGCGCACCCGCCTCCGGAGGGCGGTGCTCTATCCCCTGAGCTACGGGGGCTCTGCGGTGGGGCAGGGAAGAACCTACCAGGCCACCGAGAACTCTCGGACAGCGGTGCGTCAGGGAGCCGGCATCGGGGTGCTGCCACGGGCGGTGAGCATCCCGGTCATCGTCGTCACCTCGGCGGTCTGCGTCTCGGCGATCGACCGGGCAAGGCCGGCGACGGCGGGCACGGTGGCGTGGTCGGCGGCGTACTGCGCCATCTCCAGCCCGCCCTGGTGGTGGCGGATCATCAGCCGCAGGAACTGCACGTCGAAGGCGGTACCGGACAGCCCGCGCAGCTCGGCGAGCTCCTCCTCGGTGGCCATGCCGGGCATCAGCCCGCCGGCCATCCCGGCCGTGTCGTGCCCGCCGTGCCCCGCGCCGGAGTCCATCCAGGCCATGGGGGTCGCACCGCTGGAGAACGGCAGCCCCCACAGCGACAGCCAGCCCTGCATCCGGCCGACCTGGTTGGTCTGGGTCGAGGAGATGTCGAAGGCCAGCTGGCGCACCTCGGGGTCGCTGCTGCGCTCGAGGGCGAGGTTGGCCATCTCCACCCCCTGCAGGTGGTGACGGCCCATGTCCCGGGCGAACCCGGCGTCGACCGAGTCCGCGGTCGGCGTCGCCTCGCCCCGGCCGATGCCGAGGGCGACCGCGGCTCCGCCGCCGAGCAGGACCAGCCCGACGGCGATCAGCGCCAGCAGCGCCGTCCGCAGGGAGCGGCTCCCCGGAGGCGGTGCCGCGTCGCCGGCGCTCACGGTGCGCTGGTCCCGGCCCCGGCCGTGGGGGTGGTCGGGGCGTCGGTGGTCATCGAGTTCGTGCCGCGGCTGGGGTCGCCCACGGTCAGCGGGTCGCTGACGAACTGCGGGTTCTCGCAGCTCGCCCCCACCTCGGGGTAGTGGCCCTCGACGTCGGCGTTCAGGGTCAGGAAGTCGGCGAACTGGACGATCCGCGGGTCGTCGACCGAGTCCACCTTCAGCTGGTGGTTCCACGACTGCAGGCTGATCGGGGAGTCCTGGCCGGCGTAGGGGGACAGCATCCGGCCGTACTCGCCCTCCACCAGGTCGGCGAGCGTGGCGACGTCGTCCGGGGAGACCCGGTCGGGGTCGTAGGTGATCCACACCGCGCCGTGCTCGAGGCTGTGCACGGCGTTCTCGTGCCGGATGTCGACGTCGTAGACGGTGCCGGTGCAGTCGGCCCACTCGCCGTCGTGCGGGCCGCCCACCGGGGGTGACTCCGTGTACTGCACCGGGGTGGTCACGTGCTGCTGTCCGGCGGAGTAGTCGAAGCTCCGCACACCGGCGATCTGGTCCGGCGACGTGATGCGCCCCGCGTCGGCCTCGTTGACCTTCACCACGGCGTAGGTGATCACCGCGGCGGCGAACACGACGACGGCGACGGCGGCGGCGATCAGCCCCCACGGGCGCTGCGGGGCGACGACGTTGGTGACCGGGGGCCGGGTGCGGCCGCCCCTGCCGCCCGTGAGCGCCGTCCCCGCGCCGGACCGGCTGGCCCCACCGCGGGCGCGGCCGTCCTGGGGCTTGCGGTCCTTGGCCACGGGCTGCTCCTCGCACTCGTCCGGCTCTGGTCGCGGACCGTGCGCGCGCACCGGCCCGGGGGAGGAGCCGGCGCTCCACCCCGGGAGGCCAGTCTAGGTCGGGGGCCTGGGGGCACCCAGGTGCTCGGTGTCACATCCGTGCTCCGGGCGGTGCTGTAGACGTGTGGACGTGGCAGGGCAGGGTCGGGCCGCGCTGGCGCCCGCCGCGCCGCTGGACCGGCGCCAGGTGGCGAGTCGACGGGCCTCCCGGGAGGACGACGTCGTGGCGGTGTCCGGCTCCGGGGCCGCGGGCGGCGTCCGGCCCGACCTGGAGCAGGTCTTCCGAGTCCACTACGCGCGCGTCGTCGCCGTCGCCGCCCGGGTGCTCGGCTCCCGGGACCAGGCCGAGGACGTCGCCCAGGAGGTCTTCCTCTCGTTCGGGCGGTCCTCGGTCTCGGCGGCGGAGGCCGGCGGCTGGTTGTCCGTGGCCGCCGCGCACACCGCCCTCAACCTGCTGCGCTCCGGCCGTCGCCGCGCCTCCAGAGAGGTCGCCGCCGCCGACGGGGCGCAGGCCGTCCCCGACGTCGCCGACGCCGTCGTCGTCCGCGAGGAGCACCAGCGGGTGCGGACGGCGCTGTCCCGACTGCCCCGCAAGCAGGCCGTGGCCCTGCTGCTGCGGCACAGTGGTCTGAGCTACGCCGACGTCGCCGCGGCGCTCGGCATGTCCCCCGGGAGCGTGGGCACCACCGTGCGCCGCGCCGAGTCCGCCCTGCGCGAGGAGCTGAACCGCCATGCGTCTCCGGAGTGACCGTCACCACCCGACCGACGGCGTGCTCCGCCGGCTCGTCGACGAGCCGGCCGGGGTCGCCGACGCCGACCGCGCGCACGTCGCGACCTGCCCGGCCTGCCTGGCCGGCCTGGAGGCGGTCCGCGCCGACGCCCGGGTGGCCGGGGCCGCGCTCGGGGCCTCGCCCCGGGTCGCGGCACCGGCCGGGGTCGACGTCGACACCGCGTGGGCCCGCCTGGCCTCCGCCGGCCCAGCCGGACGGGCGGCTGCGCCGGCCCGCCGCGGACGCTGGGTGGCCGGGCTGCGCCGGCCGGCGGTCGCGGCGCTCGGGGTCGTCCTCGTGCTGTCGGGCGCCGGCGTGGCCGCGGCCAACGACTGGCTGCCGATCTTCCGCACCGAGCGGGTCGCGCCGGTCGCCGTCACCGAGACCGACCTGGTCGCGCTGCCCGACCTCTCCGCCTTCGGGGACCTGGAGGTCACCGGCGAGCCGGAACCGTCCGCGGTCCCGGACGCCGCCACCGCGGAGGAACGCAGCGGCCTGGTCCTCCCCGAGGTCGGCGAGCTGCCGACCGGCGTGACCGGCGACCCCACCTACCAGGTGGTGGACCAGGTGAGCGCCGTGTTCACCTTCTCGGCCGCGAAGGCGGCGCAGGCCGCGGCCGCGACCGGGGAGGCTCTGCCGACCCCGCCGCCCGGGCTGGACGGCAGCAGCGTGCGGCTGCAGGCCGGACCGGCCGCCGCCGCGGTGTGGGTGCAGCCGTCCGGCGTGCCGGTGCTGGCGGTCGGGCGGGCGGTCGCGCCCACCGCGTCCTCCGACGGCGTCCCGTTCGAGACGGTGCGCGACTACCTGCTGTCCTTGCCCGGTCTCCCCGCCGACGTCGCTGCCCAGCTGCGGGCGTTCACCGAGGAGCCGACGACGCTGCCGCTGCCGGTGCCGGCCGACCTGGTGACCACCGCCGAGACCGAGGTGGCCGGGCAGCCGGCGACCGTGCTGGCCTCCCGGGACGGCACCATGGCCGGCGTGGTGTGGGTCGAGGACGGCGTCGTCACCGGGGTCGCCGGGGCCGTGAGCACCGACGAGGTCCTCGCCGTGGCGCGCGGTCTGCGCTGACCGTGACATCCGGGGACAGGGCGGTCGAGGACACCCGCACCGCGGCCCAGCTGGTCGCCGACCTGCCCGCCTCGCCAGCGGTGTGGTGCTCCGGACTGCGCAAGCGGTACGGGCGCCGGACCGCCGTCGACGGGGTCTCGTTCACCGTCGGGCGCGGCGAGGTGGTCGGCCTGCTCGGCCCCAACGGGGCGGGCAAGACCAGCGTCATCAAGATGCTCCTGGGCCTGGTCCGCGCCGACGCCGGGGAGGTCGCGCTGCTCGGCCGCCCGGGGCGCGACCCGCTGTCCCGGCAGCGGGTCGGGTACCTGCCCGAGCTGTTCCGCTACCAGCCCTGGCTCACCGCCACCGAGGTGCTGGCCCTGCACGCCCGCCTGGCGCGGGTGCCGATGACCGAGGCCGAGGGGCGCGACCGGCTGGCCGCGGTCGGCCTGGACGGGCGGGCCGGCGACCGGGTGGGCGGGTTCTCCAAGGGCATGCAGCAGCGGCTCGGCCTCGCCGTCGCGCTCGTCGGCCGACCCGAGCTGGTGGTCCTCGACGAGCCGACCAGCGCACTGGACCCGATCGGCCGGGCCGACGTCCGCGACCTGGTGCTCTTGCTCAAGGCCCGCGGCGTGGCGGTGCTGCTCAACTCGCACCTGATCGGCGAGGTGGAGCGGGTCTGCGACCGGGTGGTCATCCTCGACTCCGGGCGCGTGGCAGCGGCCGGCACGCTCGCCGAGCTGCTCGGCCGGCGCGAGGTCCGGCTGCACCTCACCGGGGTGGACGGCCGCGCCGAGGCGCGGCTGCGGGCGGCCGGGACGGTCACCGGCGGCGGGGACCGGTTCACCGTCGCCCTACCGGCGGACGACGACGGCGGCACCGTGCCCGGCCTCGTCGCCGACCTCGTGGCGCTCGGCGTCTGCGTGCACGCCGTCGAGCCGGCGCGGATCAGCCTGGAGGAGCGGCTGCTGGGCATCCTCCGCGGCGGGACGGGAGCCGGGAACGGGGGCGGTGCCTCGTGAGCGAGCTCGCGAGCTCACGCGGGAGTGCAGCAGCGCCGCGAACGCGGCCGACGAGCGCCAGCGAGGAGGGCTCGTGAGCGAGCTCGCGAGCTCACGCAGGGGTGCAGCAGCGCCGCGAACGCGGCCGACGAGCGCCAGCGAGGAGGGCGACGAGCGCCAGCGAGGAGGGCTCGTGAGCGAGCTCGCGAGCTCACGCAGGGGTGCAGCAGCGCCGCGAACGCGGCCGACGAGCGCCAGCGAGGAGGGCTCGTGAGCGTGCTGACCGTCGCCGGGCTGACCCTGCGCGAGGCCGTCCGCCGGCGGGTGGTGTGGGCGCTCGCCCTCCTCACCCTCGCACTGCTGACGCTCAGCGGCTGGGGCTTCTCCCGGCTGGCCGGCCTGGACACCGAATTCGGGGACCTCACCTCCGGCCAGGCCCGGCTGGTCGCCTCCCAGTTGCTCAACCTGGTCGTGTTCGGGTTGAGCCTGATCGCCGCGCTCGGCACCGCGTTCCTCGCCGGGCCCACCCTCGCCGGGGAGGTCGAGTCCGGGATGGCGCTGTCGGTGCTGGCCCGGCCGGTGCGGCGCTCGGCGGTGCTGCTCGGCAAGTGGCTCGGCCTGGTCGCCGTCGGCTCCGGGTACGTGGCGGTGGCCGGGCTCGCCCAGTTCCTCGTCGTCCGGTGGGCGGTGGGCTACTGGCCACCGCAGCCAGTGGCCGGCCTGGCGCTGCTGGCCGGACAGACGGTCGTGCTGCTCACGCTCGCACTGCTGCTCTCGAGCGTGATCTCCTCGATGGCGTCGGGAGTGGTCGCGGTCGGGCTGTTCGGCGCCACCTGGGTGGCCGGCGTGGTCGGCAGCGTCGGGGAGGTCCTCGGCAACGAGGGCGTGGCCCGCGTCGGCACGGTGTCACGGATGCTGCTGCCCACCGACGGGCTGTGGCGGGGCGCCATGCACGCCTTCCAGGACCCGACGCCGCTCGGGATCGACGTCGCCGGCTCCCCCTTCCTCAGTGAGGCCCCGCTCACCGTCACCTACCTGCTGTGGGCGGCGGTGTGGGTGGCCATGGTCTGGGGGCTGACGGCGCTGACCTTCGCCCGCCGGGACGTGTGAAGAAGGACCCTTCTGCCCCCCACCGCTCGCAGGCTCGCGGCGGGGCCCTGCAGGAGGGCCGTTCCAGTACGTCACCAGGCTCGCGGCGGGTGGGAAGGCCGCACCGGGGCCGGTCCGGAGCCTCAGTACGCTCGTGCGGTGACACCGGAGCAGTTGCGCGACGTCGTCCGGACCGCCGTGGCCGCCGCCGTCGAGCGCGGCGTGCTGCCGGTCGCGGTGCCCGACGACGTGCTCGTCGAGCGCCCGAAGAACCCCGAGCACGGCGACTACGCCACCAACGTCGCCCTGCGCCTGGCCAAGCCGGCCGGCCGGCCGCCGCGGGTGGTCGCCGAGGCGGTCGCCGGAGCGCTGCGGGCGCACCCGGGAATCGCCTCGGTCGACGTCGCCGGCCCCGGGTTCCTCAACATCACCCTCGCCCAGGGCGTCCTGGGCCGCATCGCCGTCGAGGCGGTCACCGCGGGGGACGGCTACGGCCGCACCGACACCCTCGCCGGGCAGCGGCTGAACCTGGAGTTCGTCTCGGCCAACCCGACCGGCCCGGTGCACATCGGCGGCACCCGGTGGGCCGCGGTCGGCGACGCGCTGGCCCGGCTGCTGGAGGCCAGCGGCGCCGACGTCACCCGGGAGTACTACTTCAACGACGCCGGCGCGCAGATCGACCGGTTCGCCCGCAGCCTGCAGGCCGCGGCCGCGGGGCGGCCGGTCCCCGGGGACGGCTACGCCGGCACCTACGTCGACGACATCGCCGCCCGCATCGTCGCCGAGGAACCGGCCCTGCTCGACCAGGACGACGACGAGCAGCTGCGCGTGTTCCGGGCCCGCGGGGTCGACCTGATGTGGGCGGAGATCAAGGGCTCGCTCGCGCAGTTCGGCGTCGTCTTCGACGTGTACTTCTCCGAGCGCACGCTGCACGAGACCGGCGCCCTCGAGAAGGCCGTCGCCCGGCTGCGGGAGGAGGGGCACGTCTACGAGGCCGACGACGCCGTCTGGCTGCGGACGACGGACTTCGGCGACGACAAGGACCGCGTGCTGGTCAAGAGCGACGGCGAGCCGACCTACTTCGCCGCCGACTGCGCCTACTACCTGAACAAGCGCGAGCGCGGCTTCGACGCGGTCGTCATCATGCTCGGCGCCGACCACACCGGCTACGTCGGCCGGTACGAGGCGCTGGTGGCGGCCATGGGCGACGACCCCGGGACCCACCTCGAGATCCTCATCGGCCAGCTGGTCAACCTGCTGCGCGACGGCGAGCCGGTGCGGATGAGCAAGCGCGCCGGCACCGTGGTCACCCTCGAGGACCTGGTCGACGCGATCGGTGCCGACGCCGCCCGCTACGCGCTGGCCCGCACCTCGATCGACCAGACGATCGACCTGGACCTGGACCTGTGGAGCCGGCAGACCAACGACAACCCGGTCTTCTACGTCCAGTACGCGCACGCCCGGATCTCCTCGGTGCTGCGCAACGCCGCCGACCTGGGCCTGGAGCTGGGCGACCCCGCCGACGTCGACGCAGCACGGCTGACCCACGAGCGGGAGAACGACCTGCTCCGGGCGCTGGGGGAGTTCCCGCGGGTGCTGACCTCGGCCGCGGAGCTGCGCGCCCCGCACCGGGTGGCCCGCTACCTGGAGGAGCTGGCCGGCACCTACCACCGCTTCTACGACAACTGCCGGGTGCTGCCGCGCGGCGACGAGGAGGCCACGCCGCTCACCGTCGCCCGGCTGTGGCTGTGCGCGGCCACCGCCGTCGTCCTGCGCAACGGCCTCGGCGTGCTGGGCGTGACCGCGCCGGAGCGGATGTGAACGCTGCCCGCCCCCAGGGGCCGAAGTGGCCACTTCGGCCCCTCCGGGGGATCGGGGAGGGGACGTGAGGGCCCACCCGGCAGGTCCGCTCCACGGGGGGTTCACTCCACCCACCGCCGCCGGCACCCCGCCGGCCGACCTCGGCGCGCTCGACCGGCACGTCTGGCCCCGGTCGGCCGAGCGGGTCGACGGCGAGCTGCACCTGGCCGGGCGGCCGGTCACCGAGCTGGCCCGGGTGCACGGGACGCCGCTGTTCGTCCTCGACGAGGCCGACTTCCGCGGCCGGGCCGCCGACTTCGCCGCCGCGTTCGGGCACCCGGAGATGGACGCCGACGTCCACTACGCGTCCAAGGCGTTCCTCTGCGGGCAGGTCGCCCGCTGGCTCGCCGAGGACGGCCTGCACCTGGACGCCTGTTCCGGCAACGAGCTCGCCGTGGCGCTGGCCGCCGGCTTCCCCGCCGGGCGGATCGCGCTGCACGGCAACAACAAGTCGCTGGTCGAGCTGCAGCTGGCCGTCGACGCCGGGATCGGGCACGTGGTGCTGGACTCGTTCGACGAGATCGAGCGGCTGGTGCCGCTGGCCGCCGCGCGGGTGGCCGCGGGCGGCGCACCGGTGCCGGTGCTCGTCCGCGCCACGGTCGGCATCGAGGCGCACACCCACGAGTTCATCGCCACCGCCCACGAGGACCAGAAGTTCGGCTTCTCCCTGGCCACCGGCGACGCGCTGACCGCCGCGGTCCGGGTGATCCGCGAGCCGGCGCTGCGGCTGACCGGGCTGCACAGCCACATCGGCTCGCAGATCTTCGACACGGCCGGCTTCGAGGCCGCCGCGCACCGGGTGGTCGGCCTGATGGGGCAGGTCTCCCAGGCGACGGGGCAGGTGCTGGAGGAGCTCAACCTCGGCGGCGGGTTCGGCATCGCCTACCTGGCCGAGGACGACCCGGTCGGCCCGGCCGACGTCGCCCGCCGGTTGCGCGCCGTGGTCGCGGCGGAGTGCGCGGCGCTGGACCTGCCGGTCCCGCGGCTGGCCGTCGAGCCCGGCCGGGCGATCGCCGGCCCCGGCACGGTGACCCTCTACGAGATCGGCACCATCAAGCCGGTGCGGCTCGGCGCCGGCGGCACCCCGGGCGCCCCGCCGGTGCGCAACTACGTCTCGGTGGACGGCGGGATGAGCGACAACATCCGCACCGCCCTCTACGACGCCGCCTACACCTGCGTGCTGGCCAACCGGGTCTCCGCCGCCCCGCCCGCGCTGTGCCGCGTGGTCGGCAAGCACTGCGAGAGCGGGGACGTCCTGGTCCGCGACCTGTGGCTGCCCTCGGACGTGCAGCCCGGCGACCTGCTGGCGGTCGCCGCCACCGGCGCCTACTGCTGGTCGATGGCGAGCAACTACAACTACCTGCTCAAGCCGCCGGTGGTCGCGGTGCGGGACGGGGTCGCCACCGAGGTGGTGCGACGTCAGACACTGTCGGACGTGTTCGCCCTCGACGCCGTCCTCGCCGACGTGCCCGCACCCTCTCCGGCGGTCGACCAGCCCGCGCCCGAGCACCCGGCGGGGGTGACCTCGTGAGCGCGCCGCTGAGAGTCGCGCTGCTCGGCTGCGGCACCGTCGGCAGCGCCGTCCTGCGGCTGCTCGGCGAGCAGGCCGACGACCTCGCCGCCCGCATCGGCCGGCCGGTGGAGGTGGCCGGGGTCGCCGTCCGCCGTCCCGATCGGCACCCCGACGTCCCGGCTCACCTGCTCACCACCGACGCGCACGCCCTGGTCACCCGGCCGGACGTCGACCTCGTCGTCGAGGTCATCGGCGGCATCGAACCGGTGCGCACACTGCTGCTGGCCGCCGTCGAGGCGGGCAAGAGCGTGGTCAGCGCGAACAAGGCGCTGCTCGCCGACGACGGCGTCGAGCTGCACGCGGCCGCGGCCAAGGCCGGCGTGGACCTGTACTACGAGGCGGCCGTCGCCGGGGCGATCCCGCTGCTGCGGCCGCTGCGCGAGTCGCTCGCCGGCGACCAGCTGCGCCGGGTGGTCGGCATCGTCAACGGCACCACCAACTACATCCTCTCCCGCATGGCCGAGACCGGGCACGGCTTCACCGAGGCGCTGGCCGAGGCGACCGAGCTCGGCTACGCCGAGGCCGACCCGACCGCCGACGTCGACGGCTTCGACGCGGCGGCCAAGGCGGCGATCCTCGCCTCGCTGGCCTTCCACACGCCGGTCACCGCTGCCGACGTGTACCGGGAGGGCATCTCCGCGGTCACCGCGACCGACGTCGCCCGGGCCGGCGAGATCGGCTGCACGGTCAAGCTGCTGGCGATCTGCGAGCGGGTGCCGGGCGACGGTTCCGGCGAGGGCGACTCGGTCGCCGTCCGGGTGCACCCGGCGATGATCCCGACGACGCACCCGCTGGCCGCCGTCGGCGGGGCGTTCAACGCCGTCTTCGTCGAGGCCGAGGCCGCCGGGCAGCTGATGTTCTACGGCCAGGGCGCCGGCGGGGACGCCACGGCCAGCGCCGTCCTCGGTGACCTGGTCGCCGTCGCGCGCAACCGGGTGGCCGGCGTGGCCGGCCCGGGGGTGACCACCTACGCCGGGCTGCCGGCCCGGCCGATCGCCGAGACCCCCACCCGCTACCACGTCAGCCTCGACGTCGCCGACAAGCCCGGCGTGCTGGCGACCGTGGCGGCCGAGTTCGCCCGGCACGGGGTGAGCATCGCCACCGTGCGTCAGGACGGGCACGGCGACGCCGCGACCCTGGTGATCGTGACCCACAGCGCCCCGGACGCCGCGCTGTCGGCCACGGTGCGCGCGCTGCGGGAGATGCCGGCCGTCCGCGGCGTGACCAGCATCCTGCGTGTGGAGGGACTGTCATGACGACCCAACTGCCCGTGCGGGGCACCGTCTCGCCGCTGTGGCCCGGGCTGATCGAGGCCTACCGCGCGCGGCTGCCGGTCAGCGACAGCTCCCCGGTGGTCACCCTGCAGGAGGGCGCCACCCCGCTGGTGCCGGCGGCCGAGCTCTCCCGGCGCACCGGCTGCGAGGTCTACCTCAAGGTCGAGGGCGCCAACCCGACCGGGTCGTTCAAGGACCGCGGGATGACGATGGCCATCACCAAGGCCGTCGAGGAGGGCGCGCAGGCGGTCATCTGCGCCTCCACCGGCAACACCAGCGCCAGCGCCGCCGCCTACGCCGCCCGCGCCGGCCTGGTCTGCGCCGTCCTGGTACCGCAGGGCAAGATCGCGCTGGGCAAGCTGGCCCAGGCCCTGGTGCACGGGGCCAAGCTGCTGCAGGTCGACGGCAACTTCGACGACTGCCTGGCGCTGGCCAGCAAGCTGTCCATCGACTACCCCGTCAGCCTGGTCAACAGCGTCAACCAGTATCGCATCGAGGGGCAGAAGACCGCCTCGTTCGAGGTCGTCGACGTCCTCGGCGACGCCCCGGACGTGCACTGCCTGCCGGTCGGCAACGCCGGCAACATCACCGCCTACTGGCAGGGCTACCGCGAGTACGCCGCCGATGGGACGGCGTCCCGCACGCCGCGGATGTGGGGCTTCCAGGCCGCCGGCGCCGCTCCGATCGTCACCGGGCGGGTGGTCGAGCAGCCGCAGACGATCGCCACCGCCATCCGCATCGGCAACCCGGCGTCCTGGACCAGGGCGCTGGCCGCCCGCGACGAGTCGGGCGGGCGCATCGACGCGGTCAGCGACCGGGCCATCCTCGCCGCCTACCGGCTGCTGGCCCGCACCGAGGCCGTCTTCGTCGAGCCCGCGTCGGCCGCGTCGGTGGCCGGGCTGCTGCAGGTCGCCGAGGCCGGCGAGCTCCCGGCCGGTTCCCGGGTGGTCTGCACGGTCACCGGGAACGGGTTGAAGGACCCCGAGTGGGCGATCTCCGGAGCGCCGGCCCCGGTCACCATCGCGGTCGACGCCGCCGCGGCCGCGGCGCAGCTCGGGCTGTGAAAGAGGACCACGTGGAGGACCCCCTGCCCCCCACCGCGCGGAGAAGGACCCCCTGCCCCCCGCCACTCGCAGGCTCGCGGCAGGACCCTGCAGGGGGCCGACCCGGGACGCGGCCGAAGGGCTCGGTGCGCATCCGCGTGCCGGCGACCAGCGCCAACCTGGGGCCGGCCTTCGACTGCGCGGGTCTGGCCCTCACCTGCCACGACGTGGTCGAGTTCGACGTCCTGCCCGCGGGGCTGCAGGTCGAGGTCACCGGCGTCGGCGCCGGCGAGCTGCCCACCGACGAGTCGCACCTGGTGGTCCGCGCCTTCCGGGCGGCCTGCGCCGAGCTGGGCTGGACGCCGCCGGGCCTGCGGGTGGCCGCCGAGAACGGCATCCCGCAGGGGCGGGGGATGGGGTCGTCGGCCGCGGCCGTGGTCGCCGGCGTGCTGGGTGCCTGGGCGCTGTGCCCGCACGTCGAGGCGGTGGACGACGACGCGGTGCTGCGGCTGACCACGGAGCTCGAGGGCCACCCCGACAACGTGGCCGCCTGCCTGCTGGGCGGGGCGACGCTGTCCTGGACCACCGACGGCGGCGCCCGGGCCGCGCGGCTGCGGGTGCACCCCGAGGTCCGGCCGGTGCTGCTGGTGCCCGGCGCGACGCTGTCGACGCACGTCGCCCGCGGACTGCTGCCGAGCACCGTGCCGCACGCCGACGCCGCGTTCGCCGCGGGGCGGGCGGCGCTGCTGGTGCACGCGCTGACCAGCGCCCCCGGCCTGCTGGTGGCAGCGACCGAGGACCGGCTGCACCAGCGCCAGCGGGCCGCGGGGATGCCGCAGTCGATCGCGCTGGTGGACCGGCTGCGCGGCGCGGGCCACGCCGCGGTGGTCTCCGGCGCCGGACCCACCGTCCTCGTGCTCGTGCCCCGAGACGACGACGTCCGCGAAGTGGGAGATCTCACACCCGACGGGTGGACGGTGCGGCCCCTGGCGGTGGACCCGCACGGGGCGAACGTGCTGGAGAGTGGCCGGGAGATATCGTCTCGATAACGAGGAACACACTGGTTGCGCCCGCTGTTGTCGTGTCCGTGAGCGACGATTACGCTCACGGGGTAGCCGCCCAGTCGGGCGAGCCTCGCGCGGGGTGTTGCAGACGACCTGTTCCGCGTCGCCGCAGACACCGCTCCGCACCCACTCGATCTCGTTCCTCCTGCCGTCCGTTCCGGGGCCGGGAGGGGCCGGGTCACCCCCTGCGCTGGTAGGCGCAGGTCTTTCGCAGGGAAGGACCTGTACGTGAGCGAGACCACCGACCTCGTCACCCCCCCGCAGGACGCGGGTTCCGGCGAGGCACCTGCCGCCTCTGGGACGACGGGCCGGACCCGTCGCCGCGGCAGCGGGCTGGCCGGCATGCTGCTGCCCGAGTTGCAGCGGCTGGCGGCCGAGCTCGGCATCTCCGGCACCGGCCGGATGCGCAAGGGCGACCTCGTCGCCGCCATCTCCGCCCGCCAGGTGGGCGGCGAGAGCCCCGGCGGCGCGCCCGCCGACAACGCCCCCGCCGGCGGTGCGGCCGAGGTCCCCGCCACCCGCGGCACGGACAGCGCGCGTGGTGTCGCCGCCACCGCCGCGCCGGTCGAGGCCCCGATCACCGGCGGCGCGAACAGCGGCCCGGTCACCACGCCGGCCGGCGACGCCACCGAGGCCGCGCCGCGACGCCGCCGCGCGGCCAGCCGGCCCGCCGGCGCACCGACGGCGCAGACCCCCGCCCCGGCCGGCGACGCCGCCACCTCGGCACCCGAGCCGCGCCAGGAGTCGCCGGCCGCCGACGCGGCCACCGCGCCCGCCCCGGCTCCCGAGCGGACCGAGGGTGGACGGACCGACGGCGAGCGCGCCGAGGGCGACCGGCCGCAGCGCAACCGCGACCGCGACCGCGGTGAGCGCGCCGGCCGCCGCGGCGAGCGGGGCGAGCTCCGCACCGAACGCGACAGCGGCGACCGGGCCGAGCGTGGCAACCGGGACAACGGCGACCGAGCCGAGCGCGGTCGCGACGGTCGCGGCCCCGACCGCGGTGAGCGCGGCGGCCGGCCGGACCGGGACCGCACCGAGCGCGGCACCGACACCCGCGGCACCGACACCCGTGGCACCGACACCCGTGGCACCGACACCCGCAGCACCGACACCCGCGGCACCGACACCCGCGGCACCGACCGCGACGAGGACGACGACGACTTCGACGGTGGCCGCGGCCGCCGCGGGCGCCGCTACCGGGACCGCAACCGTCGCAGCAACGGCCGCGACCGGTTCGACCAGAGCGAGCCCGTCATCAGCGAGGACGACGTCCTGCTGCCGGTCGCCGGCATCCTCGACGTGCTGGACAACTACGCGTTCGTCCGGACGTCGGGCTACCTGACCGGCCCGAACGACGTCTACGTGTCCCTCTCGCAGGTGCGCCGCTACGGCCTGCGCCGCGGTGACGCCATCACCGGCGCCGTCCGGCAGCCGCGCGAGGGCGAGCGCAAGGACAAGTACAACGCGCTGGTCCGGCTGGACACGGTCAACGGCCTGGAGCCCGAGCAGGCGAAGGCGCGCCCGGAGTTCACCAAGCTGACCCCGCTCTACCCGCAGCAGCGGCTGCGGCTGGAGACCGAGCCGCACCAGCTGACCACCCGGGTCATCGACCTGGTCATGCCGATCGGCAAGGGGCAGCGTGCGCTGATCGTCAGCCCGCCGAAGGCCGGCAAGACGATGGTGCTGCAGGCGATCGCCAACGCGATCACCGCCAACAACCCCGAGTGCCACCTCATGGTCGTCCTCGTCGACGAGCGGCCCGAGGAGGTCACCGACATGCAGCGCTCGGTGAAGGGCGAGGTCATCGCCTCGACCTTCGACCGGCCGCCGTCGGACCACACCACGGTCGCCGAGCTCTCGATCGAGCGGGCCAAGCGCCTGGTCGAGATGGGCCACGACGTCGTCGTCCTGCTGGACTCGATCACCCGCCTGGGCCGCGCCTACAACCTGGCCGCCCCCGCCAGCGGGCGCATCCTCTCCGGTGGCGTCGACTCCACGGCGCTCTACCCGCCCAAGCGCTTCCTCGGCGCCGCCCGCAACATCGAGAACGGCGGCTCGCTGACCATCATCGCCTCGGCGCTGGTGGAGACCGGGTCGACGATGGACACGGTCATCTTCGAGGAGTTCAAGGGCACCGGCAACGCGGAGATCAAGCTCGACCGCCGGCTGGCGGACAAGCGGGTCTTCCCGGCCGTCGACGTCAACGCGTCGGGCACCCGCAAGGAGGAGATCCTCCTCTCGCCCGACGAGCTGGCCATCGTCATCAAGCTGCGCCGGGTGCTCGCCGCGCTCGAGCCCCAGCAGGCCCTCGAGCTGCTGCTGGACAAGCTCAAGAAGACGCGGAACAACATCGAGTTCCTCATGCAGATCCAGAAGACGACGCTCGGCCCCGGGAACGAGTGAAGGACCACTCTTCCCCCCACGCCTCGTAGAAGGACCCCGTCCTCCTCACCCCTCGCACGCTCGGGGTGAGCCTCTAGACGGGGCCGGGGCCCTGACGAGGGCCGTTCCAGCACGCCACCAGGCTCGGGGCGGGGCCGCCCGCGGCGGGGGCCCGCCGTTCGGGGATACTCGACGGCCGAGCCCGCGCCGGCGGGAGCGCTCGTCCCCCCGGAATCCCCGCCGCCCCGCCGGCGTTCCACCCCACAGCACCGACGTCCCGGAAGAGGCACCAGGCATGAAGCCCGACATCCACCCGCACTACGACACCACCACGGTGACCTGCGGCTGCGGGAACACCTTCACCACCCGTAGCACGGCGCCCGGCGGCCAGCTGACCGTCGAGACCTGCTCCGCCTGCCACCCGTTCTACACGGGCAAGCAGCGGATCCTGGACACCGGCGGCCGCGTCGCCCGCTTCGAGAAGCGGTTCGGCAAGCGGAACGCCGCCAACTAGCACCCCCGACGGCGCCCGTCCCACCTCGGTGGGGCGGGCGCCGTCGTCGTGTCCGGCCCCGCCCCTTCTGGCCAAAGTGGCCACTTTGGCCCCTCGACGACCGAGGTGACCCCGATGAGCAGCGTTCCGACGGCCGCGCCCGACCGGCTGAGCGGGCTGCTGTCCGAGCACGCCGCCCTGGAGACCGATCTCGCCGACCCCGCCGTCCACGCCGACCCGGCCCGCGCCCGGCGGCTGGGCCGCCGGTACGCGCAGCTCGCGCCCCTGGTCGAGACCGCCCGCGCCCTGGACGCCGCACGCGACGACCTCGCCGCCGCCCGCGAGCTGGCCGCCGAGGACCCGTCCTTCCTCGACGAGGTCCGCAGCCTGGAGGAGCGGGTCCCGGAGCTGGAGGAGCGGCTGCGCTCCCTGCTGGTGCCCGAGGACCCCGACGACGACAAGGACGTCATCCTCGAGGTCAAGGCGGGGGAGGGCGGCGCGGAGTCGGCGCTGTTCGCCGGCGACCTGCTGCGCATGTACCTGCGCTACGCCGAGCGCCGCGGCTGGTCGGCCGAGGTGATCGACGCCGTCGACGCCGAGCTCGGCGGCTACAAGGACGTCTCCGTCGCGATCAAGGCCCGCGGGGACGAGGGCATCTGGAGCCGGCTGAAGTTCGAGGGCGGCGTGCACCGCGTGCAGCGGGTGCCGGTCACCGAGAGCCAGGGCCGCATCCACACCTCGGCCGCCGGCGTCCTGGTGCTGCCCGAGGCCGAGGAGGTCGACGTCACCGTCGACCCGAACGACCTGCGCATCGACGTCTTTCGCTCGTCGGGCCCTGGCGGGCAGAGCGTGAACACCACCGACTCCGCCGTCCGGATCACCCACCTGCCCACCGGCATCGTGGTCAGCTGCCAGAACGAGAAGAGCCAGCTGCAGAACCGCGAGTCGGCGCTGCGGATCCTGCGCTCCCGGTTGCTGGCAGCCGCCCGCGAGGAGGCCGCCGCCGCGGCCAGCGACCAGCGGCGCAGCCAGGTGCGCACCGTCGACCGCAGCGAGCGGGTGCGCACCTACAACTTCCCGGAGAACCGGATCACCGACCACCGGGTCGGCTACAAGGCCCACAACCTCGACCAGGTCCTCGACGGCGAGCTCGACCCGGTCATCGACGCGCTGACCCGCGCGCACACCGCCGAGCTGCTGGCGGCCGGCTCCTGAGCCCCCGCACGCTGCTCACCGACGCCGTCCACCGGCTCGCCGACGCCGGCGTGCAGTCCCCGCGGGTGGACGCCGAGCTGCTGCTGGCCTGTGCGCTCGACATCCCGCGCACCCGGCTGCTCACCCTCGACGACGTGCCCGACGACGCCGCCGCCCGGTTCGCCGACCTCCTCGACCAGCGTGCCGCCCGGGTTCCCCTGCAGCACCTCACCGGCCGGGCCCCGTTCCGTCACCTGGAGCTGGTCGTCGGGCCGGGGGTGTTCGTGCCGCGCCCGGAGACCGAGCAGCTCGTCGAGTGGGCGCTCGCCGGCCTCTCCGGCACCCCTGAGCCGGTCGTCGTCGACCTGGGA
The DNA here is from genome assembly GCF_003319115.1 of Geodermatophilus sp. TF02-6. Lineage (GTDB taxonomy): Bacteria > Actinomycetota > Actinomycetes > Mycobacteriales > Geodermatophilaceae > Geodermatophilus. Next base: position 54,807 of record NZ_QOHF01000004.1, read on the forward strand.
GCCGGGTCCGGCGCGATCGCGCTGTCCATCGCGCACGAGCACCCCGGCGCCCGCGTCACCGCCGTCGAGCGCGACCCGGTCGCCGTCGAGTGGACGCGGGCCAACGCCGCCGACCGCGCCGCCGCCGGCGACCGGCCGGTCGAGGTGCTTGCCGGCGACATGACCGACCCCCAGCTGCTGAGCGAGCTCGACGGCACGGTCGACCTCGTGGTCTCCAATCCGCCCTACGTGCCCGACGGCGCCCGCGTGCCCCGCGAGGTCGCCGACCACGACCCGCCGCTGGCGCTGTGGGGCGGCCCCGACGGCCTCGACGTCGTCCGGGGGCTGCTGCGCACCGCCGCCCGCCTGCTGCGCCCGGGCGGCCGGCTCGGCGTCGAGCACGCCGACCAGCAGGGCAGTGCCCTGCCCGCGCTGGTGCGCTCCTCCGGCGGGTTCACCGACGTCGCCGACCACCCCGACCTGGCTGGCCGGCCGCGGTTCACCACCGCTCGCCGTACCGGCTGAGAGATAGGCCGCGGAGATCCCGGGTATCCGGGTGCGGTGATCCCCAGGCTCCGGACGGTCGACAGCTCGGTCGGTCTGCTCAGCGAGGGCTACGCCTTCATCTCCAGCCGGTGCGACCGGCTCGGCACCGACGCCTTCCGCACCCGTCTCCTGCTCCTGCCGGCGGTCTGCATGCGCGGCGCGGAGGCCTCGCGCATCTTCTACGGCGACGACCGGTTCACCCGCAACCGGGCGCTGCCCACGTCGGTCCAGCACCTGCTCCAGGACGAGGGCAGCGTCCAGACCCTGGACGGCGAGGCCCACCGGCACCGCAAGCAGCTGTTCCTCGACGTCCTGCCCCAGGCCGACGACCCGAGGCTGCGGGAGATCTTCGCCGAGCAGTGGCGAGCCGCCGCCCGCCGCTGGCAGGGCAGGGACCGGGTCGTCCTCCACGACGAGATGGACGAGGTCCTCACCCGCACCGCCGCAGCCTGGGCCGGGGTCCCGCTGACCGAGCGCGAGGTCCGGCTGCGCACCCGCGAACTGTCGGCGATGGTGCACAACGCCGGCACCGTGGGGTGGGCGAACTGGCGGGCGAGGCTGCTGCGCAACCGTTGCGAGCTGTGGGCGCGTCAGCTCGTGACCCGGGTGCGCAGCGGTGAGGTGCAGCCGTCCGAGGGCAGGGCCCTGGCCGCGATCGCGGCCCACCGCGACCTCGACGGAACGCTGCTCGACGTCAAGGTGGCCGCGGTGGAGCTGCTCAACGTCCTCCGGCCGACCGTGGCGGTGAGCCGGTTCGTCGTGTTCGCCGCGCTCGCCCTCGTCCGCGAGCCGAGGTGGAGGGACACCTTCGCCGCCGGGGACGAGGACGACCTGCTCGGGTTCGTCCAGGAGGTCCGCCGCTTCTACCCGTTCTTCCCGCTCATCGCCGGCCGGGTGCGGCAGCCCTTCTCCTGGCACGGGCACGACTTCGCGCTGCACGACTGGGTGCTCCTGGACCTCTACGGCACCAACCACGACCACCGGCTGTGGGACGAGCCCGAGGCCTTCCGCCCGGAGCGGTTCCGCACCTGGTCAGGAGACCCCGACACCCTCATCCCCCAGGGCGGCGGCGACCCGGCGGAGAACCACCGCTGCCCCGGTGAGTGGGCGACCATCGATCTCCTGATGGAGGCCGTCCGGCTGCTGACCCGGGCCACCCGGTACGAGGTGCGCGTCCAGGACCTCAGCGTCAGCCTGAGCAGCATGCCCACGCTGCCCAAGAGCGGCGTGGTCATCCAGGACGTCCGGCTGCAGGGAGAACCGTCCGCCACCCGATGACCCGGTGAGGCACCCGGCTCCTGACAGACTGCCGCCCCGTGGCCCCACCCTCGACCCCGGCGACCTACGACTGCACCGACCCCGGCGCCCGAGCGGCCGGGCTGGACGCCGCGGCGGCGGCGCTCGGTCGCGGCGATCTGGTCCTGCTGCCCACGGACACCGTGTACGGCGTGGCCGCGGACGCCTTCACCCCGGCGGCGGTCGCCAGGCTGCTGGCGGCGAAGAACCGCGGCCGGGCCATGCCGGTGCCGGTCCTGATCGGCGAGGCCTCCACGCTGGCGGGCCTCGTCGTCACCGTCCCCCCGGTGGCCACCCGGCTCGCCGAGGCGTTCTGGCCCGGCGGCCTCACGCTGGTGCTCGAACACGCGCCGTCCCTCGCCTGGGACCTGGGCGACGCCGAGGGCACCGTCGCCGTCCGGCTGCCCGACGACGACGTCGCCCGCGACCTGCTGCGCCGCACCGGCCCACTGGCGGTCTCCAGCGCCAACCGCTCCGGTCGCCCCGCTGCGACCACCGCCGAGGAGGCCGTCGCCCAGCTCGGGACGCACGCCGCCGTCGCCCTGGACGGCGGACCGCGCGCGAGCTCCGGAGCGAGCACGATCGTCGACTGCACCGGATCGGTGCCGCGGGTGCTGCGGGTCGGCGCCGTCCCCGTGGAGCGGCTGCGCGAGGTCGCCCCCGAGCTCACCGAGTGAGGACCCTCCTGCCCCCAACGGCCCCCTGTAGGGTCCCGCCGCGAGCTCGCGACGGTGGGGGGCAGGGGGTCCTTCGACTGCAGGAGGGCCGCCGTGGGGCCGTGGTGGGCGCCCTCCCGGTGGGGCGGGGTTCGCAGCGATACCGTGGGACGACAGCCCGTCGTCGATCCCCGGGAGATCCGCCGCGATGAGCACCTCCTCCTGGGGCCCCACCGCCGGCCGGGCACCGGCGCGCACGGCCTCCACCGGCCCCTGCTGACCCATGCGCGAGTACGTCGTCGTCCTGCTCACCGCCGGGCTGGTCACGTACCTGGCCACGCCGGTGGTGCGACTGGCGGCGGTCCGGCTGCGGATGATGGCCGCCCCGCGCGAGCGCGACGTGCACGTCATCCCCACGCCGCGTGGCGGTGGGGTGGCGATGTACCTCGGTGTCGCCGCGGCGGTCATGGTGGCCACCCGGCTGCCGGCGCTGCAGCGCACCTTCGAGGACTCGCAGACGGCGGCGGTGCTCGTCGCCGGCGGGATCATCTGCGCGCTCGGCGTGCTCGACGACAAGTTCGGACTCGACGCGCTGACCAAGCTCACCGGGCAGATCGCCGCCGCCGGTGTGATGGTGCTGCTCGGCGTCCAGCTGGCGTTCGTGTTCCTGCCGGTCGCCGACATCGGCACGCTCTCGCTCGGCCCCGACATCGGGGTGCCGCTGACGATCCTGCTGACCGTCCTCACCGTCAACGCGCTGAACTTCATCGACGGCCTCGACGGGCTGGCCGCCGGGGTGTCCGCGGTCGCCGCGCTGGCCTTCTTCGCCTACAGCTACAACCTCGGGCTGGTCGGCTACGACGAGGTGGCCAGCGCGCCCGCGCTGGTCACCGCGGTGCTGGCCGGGGCCTGCCTGGGGTTCCTGCCGCACAACTTCAGCCCTGCCCGCATCTTCATGGGCGACTCCGGCTCGATGCTCGTCGGGCTCATGCTCTCGGCCGCCGCGGTCACCGCCACCGGGCGCGTGGACCCCCAGTCGTTCGACTCCGCGGCCAGCCTGCTACCGCTGGCGCTGCCGCTGCTGGTCCCCGTCGCGGTCCTGTTCATCCCGTTCGTCGACCTGGTCATGGCCGTCATCCGGCGCACCCGCCGGGGGCGCTCACCGTTCTCCCCGGACAAGATGCACCTGCACCACCGGCTGCTGGCCATCGGCCACTCGCACCGCCGCGCGGTGCTCGTCATGTACTTCTGGGCGACGCTGCTGTCCTTCGGCGCCGTGGCGCTGTCGATCACCGGCGGGAGGGCGGAGCTGCTCGTCGCCATCGCCGCCCTGCTCGTCGTCGGCGTCGTCGTCGTGCTCAGCCCCCGGACCCGCCGCACCGCGCGGGAGGCCCGGGCCGCCAGGATCACCGCGCAGCGAGAACGCAGCCGCGCCGACCACCCCACGGCACGGGCCGCCTCCTCGACCGTTGCCGGCCGGTCCCGTGACCAGGCCGCCGAACCGGCCCCGCGGGCGGCGGGGGCCGGGCAGGGAGTCCGATGACCACCTCACCCCCCCGCTCCGACGCCCCCTGGGACCTGTCGTTCCTGCGCGTCGGAGCGCTGACCGCAGCCGTCGCCGCCGCGATCGCCGTCCCCGTCGTGGGTCTGGTGACCGGGTGGGACGACGCGGTGGGTGTCCTCGGGGGAGCGGTCGTGGTGACCGCCTTCTTCGTCGTCTCCGGTGTGGTGGTGGCGTGGGCCGGCCGGATCAACGACTCCTTCACGCTGCCGGCGGCGCTCGGCGCGTTCTTCGTCAAGGCGCTGGTGCTCTTCGCCGTCCTCGACGCGTTGCCCGAGGACGGCTGGCTGGACGTCGTCACCCTGGCGTGGACGGTCGTCGTGGGCGCTCTCCTGTGGAGTGCGGTCCACCTGCGCTGGGTCTGGACCCGGCAGATCTACTACGTCCCCCCGCCGGCACCGCCCGCGACCGGGGGAGACCCCCGGCCGCCGGAGAACCGCGCGGGACGCGGCTGATAGTGTCCCCGCCGATGGCCGAGGACCCCTCCCCTCATGGGGAGCCCCGGCTTCGACCTGCTCAGCCAGCGCGGACCGGTAGTGGCGCCGACACCGGCTGGGCCGTCACCGGGACGTTGATCTCGGGGATGGCGGTGTGGGGCGGGGCCGGGTGGTTGCTCGACCGGTGGCTGGACATCCTGTTCTTCGCCCCGGTCGGGATCGTCCTCGGCATGGCGGTGGCCATCTACCTGGTCGTCGTCAGGTACGGAGCCGTCGACCCGCCCGCGGGGAAGCGGCCAGGCACGACCCAGGGCGGACGACGGAGCCGGCCCAGGACGCAGAAGGGACAACGGTGACCTCCAGCGCCCTCGCGCTAGGCAGCGTGTTCGCCGCCGAAGGCGGCGGCGACGGTTTCCAGGCTCCCGGCCTCGGTGAGTTCTACCCCGAGCCCATCGCGACGTTCTCGCTGTTCGGGATCCCCTTCGAGATCACCCGGATCACGATCATCCTCTGGATCGCCACGCTCGCGATCCTGGCCTTCCTGATCGCGGCGGTCCGCAAGCCGCAGATCGTCCCCGGCAAGCTGCAGTTCGTCGGCGAGAGCGGTTACTCACTGGTCCGCGACGGCATCGCGCGCGATGTCGTCGGCCCCAAGGGGCTGCCGTTCGCGCCCTTCCTGGCGTCGCTTTTCTTCTTCATCCTCGCGAACAACGTGATGGCGATCATCCCGTTCGCGCAGATCTCGCCGATGTCGAAGTTCGCCTTTCCGCTGGTCCTCGCCCTGATCTGCTGGGTGATCTACATCTGGATCGGCATCCGGGAGCAGGGTGCCGGTAGCTACTTCAAGGACATCCTGTTCCTGCCCGGCGTCCCGAAGCCGATGTACATCCTGGTGACGCCGATCGAGATCCTGCAGAACTTCATCGTCCGCCCGTTCACCCTCGCCGTCCGGCTCTTCGCGAACATGTTCGCCGGCCACATGCTGCTGGTCGTCTTCTCCCTCGGGGCGGTCTACCTGTTCAGCCGCTTCGGCGAGAACTTCTCATGGGTCTTCGGCCCCGTCTCGGTGCTGATGGCGATCGTGATGACCTTCTTCGAGCTGCTGGTCATCTTCCTGCAGGCCTACGTCTTCACTGTGCTGATGGGCACCTACCTGAACGGGTCCATCGAGGCCGAGCACTGAGTCCTCACCAGAGACTGCACCACCGGCAAGACCCCCAGCCGCCCCGGAGGACACCGGGCGACGACACAGGAGGAACACCCCGTAATGGACGTTCTCGCGGAACTGACCGGCAGCATCGGCTCGGTCGGCTACGGCCTGGCCGCCATCGGCCCGGGCATCGGCGTGGGCATCGTGTGGGCCGCCTACATCCAGGCCACCGCCCGCCAGCCGGAATCTGCCGGCCTGACCCGCACCTACGCGTTCCTCGGCTTCGCCCTCTCCGAAGCGCTCGCCCTCATCGGCTTCGTCGTCCCCTTCGTCTTCGGTACCTGATCCGCTGGCGTCGACCACTCCTCCTGACAGGGAACTGAGCATGAGCATCCTCGCAGCGGAGACGCACAACCCACTGATCCCGCCGTGGGGCGAGATCATCATCGGGCTGATCGCCTTCGGGCTCGTCTTCCTCGTGTTCGCCAGGTTCGTCGCTCCTCGCTTCGAGCAGGTCTTCCGGGCTCGCCGGGAGGCGATCGAGGGCGGGATCGAGCGGGCCGAGGCGATGCAGGCCGAGGCGAAGGCGGCGCTGGACCAGTACCGCGCCCAGCTGGCCGAGGCCCGCACCGAGGCGGCGCAGATCCGCGACCAGGCCCGGGCCGAAGGACAGCAGATCCTCGAGGAGCTGCGCGCCCAGGCCCAGGAGGAGTCGGCGCGGATCATCGCCCGCGGCGAGGAGCAGCTGGCGGCCTCGCGGCAGCAGGTGGTCAACGAGCTGCGCGGTGAGATCGGCGTGCTCGCCGTCGACCTCGCCGGACGGGTCGTCGGGGAGTCGCTGGAGGACTCCGCCCGCCGCAGCGGCACCGTCGACCGGTTCCTCGACCAGCTCGAGGGGATGGCCGCCGGCTCGCCCGACGGCCGCACCGCGCGGGGCGGCGCCACCGGCAGCTCGGTGTACGTCCAGGGCGACCGCTGATGGACGCCTCCAGCCGCGAGGCGCTGGCCGAGGTCCGCGTGCGCCTGACCGAGCTGACCCGGCCCGCCGAGGGGCTGGTGGAGAAGACCCGCGAGCGCCTGACCGGGCAGCCGCGCGCCGTCTCCAGCGAGGAGCTGCTGGGTCTGGCCGACGAGCTGTTCGCCGTCGCGCGGCTGCTCGACGGGCAGACGACGCTGCGCCGGGCGCTGACCGACCCGTCGGGCAGCCCGGCCGACCGGGTGGGCCTGGCCCGCCGGGTGCTGGAGGGCAGGGTCTCGGCCGCCACCCTCGACCTCGTGGGGACGGCGGCCCGGCAGCGCTGGTCGCGGCCGCTGGACCTGGTGGATGCGATGGAGTCCCTGGCCACCGACGCCGCCCTGGACGCCGCGGACGCCCGCGGTGAGCTCGACGGCGTCGAGGACGAGCTGTTCCGGTTCGGGCGTATCGTGGCAGGGGATGCGGAACTGTCCCGGATCCTCTCCGACCGGACCGCTCCGGCCGCCGGCAAGGCCGAACTGCTGGACCGGTTGCTCGCCGGCCGGGTCAGCCCGGTCACGGCGATGCTGCTGCGCAACCACCTCGCCAGCCGGGGGATCGGTAACGCTGAGAACGTCGTCGAGCGGCTCTCCGAGCTGGCCTCGCGCCGTCGCGGCCGGTCGGTGGCCCACGTCATCACGGCGGTCGCGCTGACGCCCGCGCAGGAGCGTCGCCTCACCGACGTGCTCAGCCGCCTCTACGGGCGCAGCATCGGGGTGCAGGTGACCGTGGACCCGGGCGTGCTCGGCGGCCTGGTCGTCCGCGTCGGTGACGAGGTCATCGACGGCAGCATCGCGCACCGCCTCGAGGACGCCGGCCGACGGCTCGTCGGCTGACCGAGGACCCGGACCCCGAGCAGACAGACACCACCCAGCAGGGAAGAGGACTCCACGCCATGGCCGAGCTGACGATCTCCGCAGACGAGATCCGCAGTGCCATCCAGAACTACGTCACCGAGTACTCCGCGGACGTCACCCGCGAAGAGGTCGGGATCGTCACCGAGGCCGGCGACGGCATCGCCCGCGTCGAGGGCCTGCCCTCGGTCATGACCAACGAGCTGCTCGAGTTCGAGAGCGGCGTCCGCGGCCTGGCGCTGAACCTCGACGTCCGCGAGGTCGGCGTCGTCATCCTCGGCGACTACGCCGGCATCGAGGAGGGCCAGCAGGTCCGCCGCACCGGCGAGGTGCTCTCCGTGCCCGTCGGCGACGGCTACCTCGGCCGCGTCGTGGACCCGCTGGGCAACCCGATCGACGGCGCCGGCCCGATCGCCACCACGGGCCGCCGCGCGCTCGAGCTGCAGGCACCCACCGTCGTCCAGCGCCAGTCGGTCCACGAGCCGCTGCAGACCGGCATCAAGGCCATCGACGCCATGACGCCCATCGGCCGCGGCCAGCGCCAGCTGATCATCGGCGACCGGCAGACCGGCAAGACCGCGATCGTCATCGACACGATCATCAACCAGAAGCAGGCCTGGGCCACCGGCGACCCCACGCAGCAGGTCCGCTGCATCTACGTCGCCGTCGGCCAGAAGGGCTCGACGATCGCCTCTCTCCGCGCCGCCCTCGAGGAGGCCGGGGCGATGGAGTACACGACGATCGTCGCCGCCCCGGCCTCGGAGGCCGCCGGCTTCAAGTACATCGCCCCCTACGCCGGCTCGGCCATCGGCCAGCACTGGATGTACGACGGCAAGCACGTCTTGATCGTCTTCGACGACCTGTCCAAGCAGGCCGAGGCCTACCGCGCCGTCTCGCTGCTGCTGCGCCGCCCACCAGGCCGCGAGGCCTACCCCGGTGACGTCTTCTACCTGCACTCCCGGCTGCTGGAGCGCTGCGCCAAGCTCTCCGACGAGCTGGGCGCGGGCTCGATGACCGGCCTGCCGCTGATCGAGACCAAGGGCAACGACGTCTCGGCCTACATCCCGACCAACGTCATCTCGATCACCGACGGGCAGATCTTCCTCGAGACCGGTCTGTTCAACTCCGGCGTCCGCCCGGCGATCAACGTCGGCATCTCGGTGTCCCGCGTGGGCGGGGCGGCGCAGATCAAGGCGATGAAGTCGGTCGCCGGCCGGCTGCGCCTCGACCTCGCCCAATACCGCGAGCTCGAGGCCTTCGCCTCGTTCTCCTCCGACCTCGACGCCTCCAGCCGGGCGACCCTCGAGCGGGGGCAGCGCCTGGTGGAGCTGCTCAAGCAGGGGCAGTACGAGCCCTACCCGGTCGAGCGCGAGGTCGTCGCCATCTGGCTGGGCACCACCGGCAAGCTGGACAAGGTGCCCGTGCCGGAGGTCCGCCGGTTCGAGCGCGAGTTCCTCGACTTCGTCGCCCGCAGCCACGCCGGCGTCTACGACGGGATCCGGCAGACCAAGGCCCTCGGCGACGACGCCGTCCGGGGTCTGGAGGCCGCGGTCGAGCAGTTCTACGGCCAGTTCCAGACCGCCGAGGGCGAGCCCCTGCGCATCCACGAGCCCGAGGCCGAGGCCATGGACGCGTCCGAGCGCGGGCAGGAGCGCGTCCAGGTCAAGCGGAGCGCCTGACCGTGGCCGGCAACCTGCGCGCGCTGCGGCGCCGCATCCGCTCCACCCAGTCGACGAAGAAGATCTTCTCGGCGCAGGAGCTGATCGCCGGCGCCCGCATCGTGCGCGCCCAGGCCCGGGTGGAGGCGTCCAAGCCCTACGCCCGGGAGATCACCCGGGTGCTGTCGGCCCTGGCCGGCTCGGCGTCGCTGGACCACCCGCTGCTCACCGAGCGGCAGGACCCGCGCCGGGCGGCGGTCCTCGTGATCACCTCCGACCGCGGGTTCGCCGGCTCGTACAACGTCAACGTGCTGCGCCGCACCGAGGAGCTGCTCTCCCTGCTGCGCCAGGAGGGCAAGGAGCCGCTGCTGTACGTGGTGGGCCGCAAGGGGGAGACCTACTACTCCTTCCGCCACCGCACGATGGCCGACACCTTCACCGGCTTCTCCGAGCAGCCGAACTACGTCGACGCCCAGCGCGTCGGTGAGGTGCTCATCGGCGCCTTCACCGACGGTGAGGACGACGACGGGGACGGCCCCGGCGCCGACGGCGTCCTCGGGGTGGACGAGCTGCACATCGTCTACACCGAGTTCCGCTCGCTGCTCTCCCAGGTCCCGGTCGCCAAGCGGATGGCTCCGCTGGAGGTCGAGGAGGTCGAGGAGTTCGAGCACGAGCAGGAGGACCGGGAGAGGGGCGTGGCGCGCGGCTCCGGCGCGTCCGAGGTACCGACCTCCTACGAGTTCGAGCCCTCGGCCGACGTCCTGCTCGACGCGCTGCTGCCCAAGTACGTCACCAGCCGCATCTACGCGGCGATGCTGGAGGCGGCAGCCTCGGAGTCGGCGTCCCGCCGGCGGGCGATGAAGTCGGCGTCGGACAACGCCGAGGAGCTGGCCAAGAACCTCTCCCGGCTGGCCAACCAGGCCCGCCAGGCCGAGATCACCCAGGAGATCAGCGAGATCGTCGGTGGCGCCGACGCGCTCGTCGCGGCCAACACCGACGACTGACCCACCACCGCGAAGCGGTGCGGCACCCACGACGCGGAACCCACCGAGCCCCAGGGCAGGAGAGCAGTACAGATGGCAGTACAGATGACCGTCACCGAGGACCGTCCGACCACCCTGACGACCGGCCGGGTCGTCCGGGTCACCGGGCCGGTCGTCGACGTCGAGTTCCCGCGCGACGCGATCCCCGACCTGTTCAACGCCCTGCACGTCGACGTCGACCTCGCCGACCTGTCCAAGACGCTGACCCTCGAGGTGGCCCAGCACCTGGGCGACAACGTGGTCCGCACCATCTCCATGCAGCCCACCGACGGGCTGATCCGCGGTGCCGAGGTGACCGACACCGGCCGGGCGATCTCGGTCCCGGTCGGTGACGCCACCTTGGGCCACGTGTGGAACGCGCTCGGCCAGTGCCTCGACACCCCCGGCTGGGGCGACGACGCGCCGCGCTGGGAGATCCACCGCCACCCGCCGCGGTTCGACCAGCTCGAGGGCCGCACGGAGATGCTCGAGACCGGCATCAAGGTCCTCGACCTGCTCACCCCCTACGTGGCCGGCGGGAAGATCGGCCTGTTCGGCGGCGCCGGCGTGGGCAAGACCGTGCTCATCCAGGAGATGATCCGCCGCGTCGCCCAGGAGTTCGGCGGTGTGTCGGTGTTCGCCGGCGTCGGTGAGCGCACCCGCGAGGGCAATGACCTGATCACGGAGATGACCGAGTCCGGCGTCATCGAGTCCACCGCGCTGGTCTTCGGTCAGATGGACGAGCCGCCGGGCACCCGGCTGCGGGTGGCGCTGTCGGCGCTGACGATGGCGGAGTACTTCCGCGACGAGCAGAACCAGGACGTGCTGCTCTTCATCGACAACATCTTCCGGTTCACCCAGGCCGGCTCGGAGGTCTCCACCCTGCTGGGCCGCATGCCCTCCGCGGTGGGCTACCAACCGACCCTGGCCGACGAGATGGGCGAGCTGCAGGAGCGGATCACCTCGACCCGCGGCCACTCGATCACCTCGATGCAGGCCATCTACGTGCCCGCCGACGACATCACCGACCCGGCGCCGCACACCACCTTCGCCCACCTCGACGCCACCACGGTGCTCTCCCGGCCGATCTCGGAGAAGGGCATCTACCCGGCCGTGGACCCGCTGGACTCCACCAGCCGGATCCTCGACCCGCAGTACATCGGGCAGGACCACTACGCGATCGCCCAGCGGGTCAAGCAGATCCTGCAGCGCTACCAGGAGCTGCAGGACATCATCGCCATCCTCGGCATCGACGAGCTCTCCGAGGAGGACAAGGTCACGGTCAACCGGGCCCGCCGCGTCGAGCGGTTCCTGTCGCAGAACATGTTCGTGGCCGAGGCGTTCACCGGGCAGCCGGGCTCCTTCGTGCCGCTGGCGGAGACGCTGCAGGCGTTCAAGGCCATCACCGACGGCGAGTACGACAACGTGCCCGAGCAGGCGTTCTTCATGTGCGGTGGTCTCGAGGACCTCGAGCGCAACGCTGACCGGCTCAAGCGGGGCTGAGGAAGGACCCCGCTGCCCCCGGCCCCCCTGCAGGGTCCCGCCGCGAGTAGAAGGACCCGCTCCTCCCCGACCCTCGCACGCTCGGGCCGGGCCCCGGGAGCGGGCCAGGGGGGCAGGGGGGTCCTTTGACTGGAGCGGGGCCGATCCAGCACTCTGACGGCCGGGCCCCCGCACGGGGCCCGGCCGTTCCGCGTCGTGGACCGGATCCGGGCCGGCCCGGTCGCCCGCGGACGGCCCGCCAGGACGCCCGAGCGCGGCCGATAGAGTGTGCGCGACCCGTCGTCGTGTCCGCTGGGCGCGGCGTCTCCGCACCGCCCATCGGTGGACCCCGAGGAGTGTCGTGGCGACCCTGCAGGTCGAGTTGGTGGCCGTCGAGCGGCTGATCTGGTCCGGCGAGGCCTCCATGGTCATCGCCCGCACGACCGAGGGCGAGCTCGGCGTCCTGCCCGGTCACGCACCGCTGCTGGGGCAGCTGGCCGAGGGCGGCGTCGTGACCGTGCGCACCACCGAGGGCGAGGACATGGTCGTCGCCGCACACGGTGGCTTCCTGTCGGTCAGCGACCGGGGTGTGTCGATCCTCGCCGAGACCGCCGAGATCTCCTCCGAGATCGACGTCGAGCGGGCCCGCGAGGCGCTGCGCCGTGCCGAGGAACGCAGCGACGATCCCGAGGCCCTGGCCGCCGCCCGCCGGGCCCAGTCCCGGCTGCGGGCCGCGGGACAGGACGTCTGAGCCCGAGCCGCTCCTCGTCCGCCGGCGTCGCGAGTGACCACCGCCCTGCTGGTCCTGGCCGGCGTCCTGCTCGTCGGGCTGGTGGTCGCCTTCCTGCTGCGCCGCCGCTTCCTGCTCTCCGGGGTCGGTGCGGTTCCCATGTGGCTGCGCCCGGCCGGCTCGTCCCGGTGGTCGGTCGGGGTGGCCTGGTACGGCGACGACGCGCTGCTGTGGTACCGGGCGCTGTCGCTGTCGCTGCGTCCCCACCAGCGGCTGTGCCGGGCGGAGGTCCAGGTGCGGGGGCGACGCCGGGCCGGCCCGACCGACGTCGCGCTGCCCGAGGACGTCGTCGTCCTCTCCTGCGCCACCGCCGCCGGGCCCCGCGAGCTGGCCATGGACCCCTCGACGGTGACGGGCTTCCTCTCCTGGGTGGAGTCCGCCCCACCGGTGCGCTGAAGGACCCCCCTGCCCCCGTTCGGCCCCGTCCCGAGGCTCCGGCCCCCTCCCGGGTACCACCCCGAGCCTGCGAGGAGTGGGGAGGAGGGGGCCTTCTTCAGTCGCCGGTCGGCTGTCCGGACCGCGCGGCCCGCTGGGTGTGCGCCCCGCTGTGCGCGCCCGGCTCCCACAGCACGTCCCCGCGGGGGTTGGCGACCCGGGCGAGGATGAACAGCAGGTCCGACAGCCGGTTCAGGTAGCGGGCGGTCTCCGGGTTGGTGCGCTCGTCGTCGGCGGCGAGCAGCGCCCAGACGCTGCGCTCGGCGCGGCGGGTCACCACGCGCGCCTGGTGCAGCAGCGCGGCCAGCGGGGTGCCGCCGGGCAGGATGAAGCTGTCCAGCTTCGGCAGCGTCGCGTTGTGGGCGTCGCAGGCGGCCTCGAGCCGCTCGGTGTAGGCCGCGGTGACCCGCAGCGGGGGGTACTGCGGATCCGGGGTGACCGGGGTGGACAGGTCGGCGCCGACGTCGAACAGGTCGTTCTGCACGCTGCGCAGCAGGTCGGCGAGCTCGGCCGGCGGCGAGCCGAGGGCGAGGGCCACCCCGAGCACGCTGTTGGCCTCGTCCACGTCGGCGTAGGCCACCAGGCGCGGGTCGGTCTTGGCCACCCGGCTCATGTCCCCGAGGTGGGTCTGGCCGGCGTCACCGGTCTTCGTGTAGATGCGGGTCAGCCGGACGGTCATGCCCGCGAGCCTAGAAGAAGGACCCCCTGCCCGTGGCCCCGTCCCGAGGCTCGCGGCGGGGCCCTGCAGCGGGGCCGCCGTAGGGTGAGCCGGTGGAGTGCTTCGAGGTCACCGGCGGCACGGCCCTGACCGGGCGGGTGCGGGTCACCGGCGCCAAGAACAGCGCCCTCAAGCTCATGGCGGCCGCGCTGCTGGCCGCCGGGCGCACCACCATCGACGAGGTCCCCGACATCCTCGACGTCGCGCTCATGAGCGAGGTGCTGCGCCGGCTCGGCTGCGACGTCACGTACGAGCGCCTGCCCGACAGCGGCGGCGGTGGTCGGGTGGTCGTCGACGTGCCGGAGGAACCCTCCGCCGAGACCGACTACGACCTGGTGCGCCGGATGCGGGCCTCGATCAGCGTCCTGGGCCCGCTGGTCGCCCGGTGCGGGTCGGCCCGGGTCGCGCTCCCCGGCGGGGACGCCATCGGCTCCCGCGGCCTGGACATGCACATCTCCGGCCTCGAACGGCTGGGCGCCACGATCGAGAGCGAGCACGGCTTCCTCGTGGCCACCGCGCCGCGGCTGACCGGCACCTCGATCTGGCTGGACTTCCCGTCGGTCGGCGCCACCGAGAACCTGGTGATGGCCGCCGTCCTGGCCGACGGCGTGACCGTCGTCGACAACGCCGCCCGCGAGCCGGAGATCGTCGACCTGTGCGCGATGCTCAGCGCGATGGGCGCGCAGATCGAGGGCGCCGGCACCTCGACGATCGTCGTGGAGGGGGTCCCGACGCTCAAGCCGGTCACCTGCACGACCGTGCCCGACCGCATCGTCGCCGGCACCTGGGCGATCGGAGCGGTGATGACCCGGGGGGACGTCGTCATCGAGCGGGCCGTCGCCGACCACCTCACCGTCGCGCTGGCCAAGCTGGCCGACGCCGGCGCGCACGTCGAGCCGCTGCCCGAGGGCCTGCGGGTGGCGATGGACGGGCGGCCGCGGTGCGTGGACGTCGTCACGCTGCCCTACCCGGGGTTCCCGACCGACCTGCAGCCGATGGCGGTGGCGCTGGCCGCCGTCTCCACCGGCACCGCGCTGATCACCGAGAACGTGTTCGAGGGCCGGTTCATGTTCGCCAACGAGCTGGTCCGGCTGGGCGCGTCGGTGCGCATCGACGGGCACCACGCCGTCGTCCGGGGCCGGGAGCGGCTCTCCAGCGCGCCGGTGGTGGCCACCGACATCCGCGCCGGGGCCGGGCTGGTGCTGGCCGGGCTGGTGTCCGACGGCGTGACCGAGGTGCAGGACGTGCACCACGTCGACCGCGGCTACCCCGACTTCGTCGAGCAGCTGCGCGGCCTGGGCGCGCACGTCGAGCGGGTGCGGCGGTCGGACTAGGGGGCGGGGAAGGAGGCGGCCAGCTCGCGGGCCCGGGCGGCGTCCTCGGGGAAGACGAGCACCTGCGCCCGGTGCGGGCCGGGGAAGCGGACCGTGGAGCGGATCCCGGCGTCGGAGAGCACCGCGCGCAGCGCCAACGCCGTCTCCCGCCGCGACACCGTGGCCACCGGGGTCAGCAGGCCGTCGTCGGTGGGCCGGCGCCCGCGCCGGCGGTCGTCGGAGCCGAACGCCCAGCGGAGCACGAGCACGAGCCCGAGCAGGACGAGGACGATCACTGCCTGCATGAGCAGCGTGTCCGCCTGGCTCCCGACGGCGAGCGGCATGGCGTCCTCCTCCCGTGTCCCTGGCAGTCTGCCACCAGGAAGCACCCGAGGCGCCTGGTCTACTGGCCGGTAACACACCTCTACACTCCGGCGGCATGCCGTTCCCCTCGTCGCCGGAGCGCGACCGTCCCTGGGTCATGCGCACCTACGCCGGTCACTCCTCGCCGGCCGAGTCCAACGCGCTGTACCGGCGCAACCTGGCCAAGGGGCAGACCGGCCTGTCGGTCGCCTTCGACCTGCCCACCCAGACCGGCTACGACCCCGACGACGCGCTGGCGGCCGGCGAGGTGGGCAAGGTCGGCGTGCCGGTCGCCCACCTCGGCGACGTGCGGGCGCTGTTCGACGGCATCCCGCTCGACGAGATGAACACGTCGATGACGATCAACGCCACGGCGATGTGGCTGCTGGCGCTCTACCAGACCGTCGCGGAGGAGCACGGGCACGACGTCGCGCAGCTCACCGGGACGACGCAGAACGACATCATCAAGGAATACCTGTCCCGCGGGACGTACGCCTTCCCGCCCGGGCCGTCCATGCGGCTGATCACCGACGTGGTCGCCTACACGGTCACGGCTCTGCCGAGGTGGAACCCGATCAACATCTGCAGCTACCACCTGCAGGAGGCCGGGGCGACGCCGGTGCAGGAGATCGCCTACGCGCTCTCGACCGCGACCGCCGTCCTGGACTCGGTGCGCGACTGCGGCCAGATGCCCGCCGAGCGCTTCGGCGAGGTCGTCGCCCGCATCTCCTTCTTCGTCAACGCCGGCGTCCGCTTCGTCGAGGAGATGTGCAAGATGCGGGCGTTCACCCGGCTCTGGGACGAGCTGACCCGCGAGCGCTACGGCGTCGAGGACCCCAGGCACCGCCGCTTCCGCTACGGCGTGCAGGTCAACTCGCTCGGGCTGACCGAGGCGCAGCCGGAGAACAACGTCCAACGGATCGTGCTGGAGATGCTCGCGGTCACCCTCTCCCGCGACGCCCGCGCCCGCGCCGTCCAGCTGCCGGCCTGGAACGAGGCGCTCGGCCTGCCCCGCCCGTGGGACCAGCAGTGGTCGCTGCGGTACCAGCAGGTGTTGGCCCACGAGACCGACCTGCTGGAGTACGAGGACCTGTTCACCGGCTCGGTCGTCGTCGAGCAGAAGGTGGCAGCGCTGGTCGAGGGCGCCCGCGCGGAGATCGCCCGGGTGCAGGAGATGGGTGGGGCGGTGGCCGCCGTCGAGTCCGGCTACATGAAGAGCCGGCTGGTCGCGTCGCTGGCCGAGCGGCGCCGGCGCGTGGAGAGCGGGGAGGACGTCGTCGTCGGCGTCAACCGGTTCCAGACCACCGAGCCCAACCCGCTGCTGGCCGATCTCGACGCCGCCGTCGAGGTGGTCGACCCGGCGGTGGAGGCCGCGGCCTGCGAGTCGGTGCGGACGTGGCGCGCCGAGCGCGACCCCGAGCCGGTGCGGCGGGCTCTGGAGCGGCTGCGGACGGCGGCCGGCACCGACGAGAACCTCATGGCGGCGACCCTCGCGTGCGCCCGCGCCGGCGTGACCACGGGGGAGTGGGCCGGCGTGCTGCGCGAGGTGTTCGGCGAGTACCGGGCGCCCACCGGCGTCGCCGGGGCCATCGGCGGCGGGCAGGCCGACGAGGCGCTGGCCGACGTCCGTGCGCGGGTGCGGGCGACGGGGGAGGAGCTGGGCGGGCGACTGCGGTTCCTGGTCGGCAAGCCGGGCCTGGACGGGCACTCCAACGGGGCCGAGCAGATCGCCGTCCGCGCCCGGGACGCCGGGTTCGAGGTGGTCTACCAGGGCATCCGGCTCACCCCGGCGCAGATCGTGGCGGCTGCGGTCGAGGAGGACGTGCAGGTCGTCGGCCTGTCGGTGCTCTCCGGCTCGCACCTGCAGGTCGTGCCGGCGGTGCTGCGCGGGCTGCGCGAGGCCGGCCTGGACGACGTCCCGGTGGTGGTCGGCGGGATCGTGCCGGAGAGCGACGCGCGCCGGCTGCGCGAGCAGGGGGTCGCCCGCGTCTTCACGCCGAAGGACTTCGGCCTGACCGACATCGTGGGCCAGATCGTTGACGTGATCCGCGAGGCCCACGGCCTCGACGAACCGGTCCCGGCCTGACCGGAGCGTGGGGGCGCAGTCCTCCGCTCCCACGCTCCACTACAGCGCGACGACCTCGCCGGTCGTCGCGCTGCGGCGGGCGGCGTCCAGCACGGTCGCGGTGGCGACGGCGTCCCGCGGGTCGACCGGCACCGGGCCCTCCCCGCGCACCGCGGAGGCGAAGGCCGGGTAGAAGGTGTCCCAGCGGCCGCGCTCGGTCGGCACCGGCTCGCCGTCGTCCCCGCGGCACAGGCGCCCCCACCGCTCCGGCGGCTCGACGCCCCAGCGGTCGCCGAGGGTGGCCGGGCTCTGCCCGGCGACGAGCGCGGCCTCCTGCCCGTCCATCGGCCCGTCGACGACGTAGCTGCCCTCGGTCCCGGTCACCCGGAAACGCAGCCCGGGGGCGCCCTCGCTCCAGCTGCCGGCCAGGTGGGAGCGGACGCCGTCCGCGTGGGTCAGGGCCACGAAGACGTCGTCGTCCAGGCCGGACTCGCGCAGCCGCCACTCGGCGTAGACGCTCGTCGCCGGACCGAGCAGCACCAGCGCCTGGTCGACCAGGTGGCTGCCGAAGTCCAGCAGCGTGCCGCCGCCCGCGGCCGGCGGGCCGGGCTCGGGGGCGAACCGCTCGAACCGGGACTCGAACCGGGTGACGGTGCCCAGCCGCCCGTCGGCGACCAGGGCGCGGACGGTGCGGAAGTCCGAGTCCCAGCGCCGGTTCTGGTAGGGCGCCAGCGGCAGCCGCCGAGCCGCGGCCAGCTGCACCGTCTCGTACGCGGCCGCGGCGTCCAGCGCGAACGGCTTGTCGCAGACGACCGCCAGACCCAGGGACAGCGACCGCTCGGTGAGCGGGGTGTGCGTGTCGACCGGGGTGGAGATGGCCACCGCCTCCGCTCCGGCGTCGGCCAGCTCCTCCAGGGAGCCGAACGTCGCGCGGCCCGGGGAGTCGGCGGCGACCTGCGCGCGCCGCTGGTCCGACGTCGTCACCACGCCGAGCAGGTCGACCTCGGGCGCGGCGGCCAGCAGCGGCGCGTGGAAGTACCGGCCGCCGAAGCCGTACCCCACCAGGCCGAAACGCACGGGCTCCATGCGGGGATCGTGCACCGGAGGGTGAGCGGCGCACTCCGTTGCCCCCGCCGGCCGGCCGTGGTGAGGTCGACCCATGACTGCTGAGGGCGCGCCACGGGTCGAGCGGGACGGCGACGTCGTCACCATCACGATGTGCCGACCGGCGAGGCGCAACGCCCTCTCCCGCGAGCACCTCGGCCAGCTGCTGGCCGCGGTCACCGAGGCGGGGGGGAGCGACGCGGCCGGCATCGTGCTCGCCGCGGAGGGCCCGGTGTTCAGCGCCGGCCACGACTTCGCCGACGTCGCCGGCCGCCCGGTGACCGAGGTGCGCAGCCTGCTGCAGCTGTGCACCGAGCTCATGCAGACCGTCCAGGACGTCCCGCAGGTCGTCCTCGCCCGCGTGCACGCCCTGGCCACCGCGGCCGGCTGCCAGCTGGTCGCCTCCTGCGACCTGGCCGTCGCCGCGGAGTCGGCCGGCTTCGCCGCTCCCGGCGGCAAGGGCGGCTGGTTCTGCCACACGCCGATGGTCGCGATCGCCCGGAACGTGGGCCGCAAACGGGCGATGGAGCTGGCGCTGACCGGTGACGTCATCGACGCGGCCACCGCGCTGAACTGGGGCCTGGTCAACCGGGTGGTGCCCGACGCGGAGCTCGACGCCGCCGTCGCCGACCTCATGGCCCGGGCCACCCGCGGCTCGCGGGCCAGCAAGGCCTGGGGCAAGCAGACGATGTACGCCCAGCTCGACCGCCCGGAGCAGGACGCCTACACGACCGCCGTCGAGGTCATGGCCGCCGCCAGCCAGCTCCCCGGCGCGGTCGAGGGCATGACCGCCTTCCTGCAGAAGCGCCCGCCGGTCTGGCCGGACTAGCCGTGACCGCCGGGGTGGATGGGGAGCCGCACGGCATGCCGGTGTGGGGTCTGACTGCTGCCGACTTCGCCGGCAGCCCGACCCGCTGGACGTTCCTCCGGACGTGAGTCCCCGCACACCGGGGATGCCGACGGCGGCGCGGTGCATTGACCTCTGCGTGGAAAACGTGTGGAGCCTGACCCGGCGCCTGGTCGTCGACCTCGGGCACGCGACCGCCGGGCGCTGAGCGCGCGGCGCCCCGTCGTCACCCACCGAACCACCTCCGGAAGGCACCCTTCTCGTGCTCGCTCGTCTCCGCCGCGTCCCGTTCGCGGCGCAGGTCCTCCTCGCCCTGGTGCTGGGCGTCGCCCTCGGGCTGGTCGCCCGCGACATGGGCCCCGTCGCCGACGGCTCGCCCAACTGGCTGACCAGCACCCTGCAGACCGTCGGCAGCACCTTCGTCACGCTGCTGAAGGTCCTCGTCCCCCCGCTGATCGTCACCGCGGTGATCGTCAGCATCGCCAACCTCCGGCAGGTGTCCAACGCCGCCCGGCTGGCCGGGCAGACCCTGCTGTGGTTCGCGGTCACCGCGCTGGTCGCCGTGACCATCGGCATCGGCCTGGGTCTGCTCACCCAGCCCGGGCGCAACAGCTCCGTCGACGCCGCCGCCCAGGCCGCGCCCGCGACCACCGGATCCTGGTGGGACTTCCTCACCGGTCTGGTCCCGGCCAACGTCCTCGGCCTGCAGACCTCCGCCGACGGCGGGCTGTCGTTCAACGTCCTGCAGCTGATCGTGCTGTCGGTCGCGATCGGCGTCGCCGTGCTCAAGGTGGGGCAGCCGGCCGAGCCGTTCCTCGCCGTCGTCCGCGCGGGCCTGGCGGTCGTGCAGAAGCTGCTGTGGTGGGTGATCCTGCTGGCCCCGATCGGCACGGTCGGCCTGATCGGCAACGCCGTGGCCAGCTACGGCTGGGGCTCCCTCGGCTCGCTCGGCGTCTTCGCCGGCGCCGTCTACGCGGGCCTGGCACTCGTGCTCTTCGTCGTCTACCCGGTGCTGCTGCGCCTGCACGGCCTCTCGCCGCTGCGCTTCTTCGCCGGGGCCTGGCCGGCGATCCAGCTGGCCTTCGTGTCGCGCTCCTCGATCGGCACCCTGCCGGTGACCGAGCGGGTGACCGAGCAGAACCTCGGCGTGCCGCGGTCCTACGCCTCCTTCGCCGTGCCGCTCGGTGCCACGACCAAGATGGACGGCTGCGCGGCGATCTACCCGGCGCTGGCGGCGATCTTCGTGGCCCAGTTCTTCGGCGTGGACCTCTCGGTCACCGACTACCTGCTCATCGCGCTGGTCTCGGTCATCGGCTCGGCGGCCACCGCCGGCGTCACCGGCGCGGTCGTGATGCTCACGCTGACGCTGTCCACGCTGGGCCTGCCGCTGGCCGGCGTCGGTCTGCTCCTGGCGATCGACCCGATCCTGGACATGGGCCGCACCGCGGTGAACGTCGCCGGTCAGGCGCTGGTCCCGACCGTCGTGGCCAAGCGCGAGGGCATCCTCGACGTCGAGCGCTACCGGTCGACCTCCACCGTCGACCCGCTGGCCCGGGTCGACGAGCGCGCCGGGGTGGACGCCGACCTGCGGCAGCCCGCGGCCGCCTGACGGCCTCGCTCCGACGGGCCCGGCCCTGCACCCGCAGGGCCCGGGCCCGTCGTTGTTCAGTCGGCCTCGAAGCCGGACTGCTCGAGCCGCAGCGTCGTCGCGTTCTCGCTGACGGTCCGGACGACGTCCTCGCCGAACCTGCCCGGCTTCTCGCCGAGACCTCCAGCCGCACCTCCAGGTCGGCACCGTTCACGGCGAGGCGCTGCAGCACCTCGTCGACGACCGCGGCGAGGTCCGCGCCGTACGGGTGGCGGTCGAGGGTGCGTATGCAGCCCGGCGATGCTGACGTGCCCGTCCGTCCACCCAACACGAGGAATCGGACGAGTACAGGTAGGTAGCAGCGTCGAGCAATTGGCAGCGTCGAGCAGTTGGTCGAGGGCGAAGCGGAAGTCGTCCGGCACGTCGCCGGCACCGCCGTACCGAGGAAGACCCGCTGACGGTCGACGTCGTTGTCGGCGGTGTCAGGAACTGCCAGCGGCGCACGTCCACTGTCACTGGTCGGACGTCGGAAGCCGGCGGTCGACAGCCCTCACCGAGCGGGTCACTGCCGCCGGTGGGGACGGGGTGGTCGGATCTCGGTGCCGTCGGGGCGGTAGGTGTGCCAGGTGCTGGTGCCGGGATCGCGGCTGACGGCGAAGCCGCCCTCGTGGCAGGCGGTGTGGTGACGTTCGCACAGCAGTGCGCCGTTGTCGCAGGACGTCGGCCCGCCGTGCGCCCAGTGGATGACGTGGTGGACGTCGCACCACTCCGGCGGAGCATCGCAGCCGGCGAACACGCAGTGCCCGTCGCGGAGCTCCACGGCCCGGCGGATCGCCGCGGTGGCGGTGCGGATGGCGCGGCTCACGTCCAGCGGCAACCCGTCGGGGCCGACGAGCAACCGCACGACACCGGCATCACAGGCCAGGCGCCGCGCCGTCTCCGGGCAGATCGGACCGGCCCACCCCAGCGAACCGCCGGAGACGCCGGCAGCGCCACGCTCGGCGCACAAGGCCTGCCAGTCGATGCTGACCCGCACGTGCGGCCGTTCCCCGCGCACGTCGGGCAGCGCACCGCCGTCCAGCGCTCGGCGGGCGAGGGCGACCAGGGCGTCGGCTTGGCGCTCGGCGTGGCCGCGGGGATCACCCGCCGGGCGGTCGCCGTTCATCAGCGCAGCCAGCGCGGTGTGCAGGTACTCCCCGCCGACAGGGTCGAGCTCCCCGCGCAGGTGCACCCGGCCGTCGAGCCCACTGGCCATGGCGAACCGGCGGCGGACGTCGGCCGCGTCGTCCAGCGCGCCGTCGGGGTCGATGCCGGCCACCCAGCGGGCCACCCCGCGCGCCGTCTCCGTTGGAGCGGTCTGCCGGGCCAGGTCGGCCAGGATGCGGTCGGTCTCCTCCAACTCGATGCCGGCCTGCGCGGCCTGGGCGACCCGGGCCGGGGTCATGGCCTTGGTGATGACCCGCGCGTGGGTCGCGGTGATGTCCCCGGCGGCGAACGCGGCCGCGGTGGCGGGCAGCTGCTGCAGCCGGCGCCCGGTCGAGACGATCGCCGTGGCCTCGGCCGGGGCCAGCCGGCAGCCGCCGCGCAGCCAGCTCTTCATCGACACCGCGCCGTCGCGGCGGTAGGCCTCCCGGCGGTCGACGGTCCGCACCGCCGAGGTCAGCGCGGCGGCCACCCGGTTGGCGGCGGTGGACAGCTCGGCCACCAGGTCGAGCAGCGCGTCCCCGGACAGCTCGTCGAGGTCGATCCCGGCGAGGTCGTCGAGGGCAGAACGCAGCTCCGACACCGCCGACCACCTCCTCCCGCCGTCCCAACACTCCGCACGCTAGACCTCGGGTACGACAAAACCGCAGCTCAGAACGAGAGTTCGGTCGACATGATCAGCGGTCCGACCGACCGTGGCGACGGGCCGGTTGACGATCAGTGGCTCCAGGGCACGCTGTGCGTTGCCAGGGGGACCCCACCCGCCGGGCGATGGTGGCTGCACTCACTGCCGGACTCTCTGCCGACTACGGAGGAGGAGATCGCGATTCCCTCGCACGGCTGCGTCCCGGCGGGCTCGACCACTTCAGCCCCGCGCGATCGGATCTGGTGCAGGTCGATGACCGACAGCCGGGCGTTGATGTAGCCGTCGAGCGATCCGCAGCAACGTCAGAACGCGGACAGCCGGAGATCACCCGCTGTGCCGGGACGCAGGGGTGTCTCGGTCCTGCCGGTAGCGTCGCACCCGTGCGCCTGGTCATCGCCCGCTGCTCGGTCGACTACATCGGGCGGCTGACCGCCCACCTGCCCATGGCGCCCCGCCTGCTGCTGGTCAAGGCCGACGGCTCGGTGTCGGTGCACGCCGACGACCGCGCCTACAAGCCGCTGAACTGGATGACGCCGCCGTGCTCGCTCAAGGAGGAGCTGGTCGACGGCGCGGGCACCTGGACGGTCACCAACAGGGTCGGCGAGCAGCTGGTCATCACCATCGAGTCGGTGGAGCACGACTCCTCGCACGAGCTCGGCGTCGACCCGGGGCTGCAGAAGGACGGCGTCGAGGCCGAGCTGCAGCGGCTGCTGGCCCTGCACGTGGAGACCTTCGGGCCGGGCTGGTCGCTGGTCCGCCGCGAGTACCCGACCGCGATCGGGCCGGTCGACCTGCTCTGCCGCGACGCCGACGGCACCACGGTCGCGGTCGAGGTCAAGCGCCGCGGGGAGATCGACGGCGTCGAGCAGCTGACCCGCTACCTGGAACTGCTCAACCGCGACCCGCTGCTCGCGCCGGTGAAGGGCGTGTTCGCCGCGCAGGAGATCAGGCCGCAGGCGCGGGTCCTCGCCGGTGACCGCGGCATCGACTGCTTCACCGTCGACTACGCCGTCCTCAAGGGCACCGACGACCCCACCCAGCGGCTGTTCTGACCCGCTGCGGTCACGGCGCCGTCGACCAGCGCGCCTCGAGCCGGTCGGGGGTCAGCTGCACGACCTCGAGTACCCGCTCCTCCCCGCGCCCGGTGCTCACCTGCAGCCGCTGGGCGTTGACGCGGCGCCACCGCCCGGGCAGCGGCTGCGGTGCGTCCCCCCGGCCGACGGCCCACTCGGTGAAGGAGCCGTTCTGGGTGAACTCGATGCCGCGCCGTCCCCGGGCGCGAGGGAGGTCGGCGCCGGCGGGCCGGTAGACGGTGACGTCCCCGTGGTCCTCCTCGAACGCGTGCAGCCACCGTCCGGTCACCCCGGCGGCGGTGTCGCTCCCCGTCCCGGGGCCCGGGGACGGCGCCGCGGGGACCTCGGGCTCGCGCTGCACCGGCACGGGAGCGGTCGGGCGCGGGGTGGCCGCCGGAGCCGGCTGCATCAGCGAGGACCGGACGTCGGCCAGGCAGGCCTGCACCCGCGCCGCCTGGCCGTGGGTGAACAGGACCAGGACCTGGTCGTCGCTGTAGTCCATGTAGTCGTAGAAGAGGTCTCCGTCGGGCCCGTTGTCGCAGGTGACGTGCGGGAACCTGGGGACGCCGGTGTTCTCGCCGGCCTGGTCGGGGGTGTCGTCGACCTCGTCCGTGCCGTCGCAGCCGGTGCCGTCGTCGCCCCAGATGTGGAACAGGTTGAGGAAGTGGCCGACCTCGTGGGTCGCCGTCCGGCCGAGGTGGAACGGCGGGGTCGCCGTCCCCGTGGTGCCGAAGGCGGTGTGCGTGACGACGACGCCGTCGGTGTCGGCCGGTCCGCCGGGGAACTGCGCGTAGCCCAGCAGCCCACCGGCGAGCTGGCACACCCAGATGTTGAGGTAGCGGTCGGCCGGCCAGGCGTCGACGCCTCCGGTCGACGCCCGCTTGACGGCGTCGTCGACGGTGAACGAGGCGACCGTCGTCCGCGTGCGGGTGATGCCCGTCGTCGAGGCGCCGGCCGGGTCGGTGGGAGCGAGGGAGAACTCGACCCGGCTGTCAGCGACCAGCGGCGCGAACGCCGGCGGGAGGATCGACACGTCGGGGTTGGCGCCCCGGAAGTCCCGGTCGAGCACCTCGATCTGGCTGGTGACCTGCTCGTCGGAGACGTCCTGCTCATCGGCGGCGGAGACGACGTGCACCACGACCGGGACGTGCGCCACGTCGGGGAGCTGCTGGGCGTCCCTGCCGGCCAGGTAGCCCCTCGTGCGCTCCTCGATCTGCGCCCGGGTCGCGCGGTAGGCCGCCGACTCCGCCATCAGCCGCCGGTGGACGGCCATCGTGCCGCAGCGGCGGACGGGGGCCCCGCCTCCCGCTCCCCGCCCCGAGCTGTCGCTGCCGGTCGTCCGCATCGCCGTCCCCTCCGCTCACCTCGGGCTCGGGTGAGCACCGCGCACCAGCGTGGACCGCGTCCGGGCGGACGGCATCGGGAGGCCGGCGGGTGTTACCAGCTGGTAGGCCGCGTGCGCTCCGGGGCCCGGTGGGTGCGAGACTCCGGGGGATCGCGGACGACAGTGCCCGGTGACGGGCATCGGCTCAGAGGGGACGGCAGCGTGGCCAGAGAACTGACCGAGGTCGGCGTCGTGGGCCTGGGCACCATGGGCGCCGGCATCACCGAGGTGCTCGCCCGGGCGGGCCTGTCGGTGACCGCCGTGGAGGTCGACGACGCGGCGGTGGCCCGCGGCCGCGGGCACGTCGAGCAGTCCACCGGGCGGGCGGTCAGCCGCGGCAAGCTCGACGCCGCCGAGCGCGACGCCATCCTCGGCCGGATCCGGTTCAGCACCTCGCTGGAGGACCTCGCGCAGGCCGAGCTGGTCGTCGAGGCCGTGCCCGAGCGCATGGAGCTCAAGCGGGAGATCTTCACCGCGCTGGACAAGATCTGCCCGCCGGACACCATCCTGGCCACGAACACCTCGAGCCTGTCGGTCACCGAGATCTCCGTGGCGACCGGGCGGCCGAGCAAGGTCGTCGGGATGCACTTCTTCAACCCCGCGCCGGTCATGAAGCTGGTCGAGGTGGTGCGCACCGTCGTCACCGAGCCGTCGGTGATCGAAGACGTCGAGGCGCTGGCCGCCCGCCTGGGCAAGGTCGACGTCACCATCGGCGACAAGGCCGGGTTCATCGCCAACGCGCTGCTGTTCGGCTACCTCAACCACGCGGTCGCCATGTACGAGAACCGCTACGCCAGCCGCGAGGACATCGACGCGGCCATGCGGCTGGGCTGCGGGCTGCCGATGGGCCCGCTGGCGCTCATGGACCTCATCGGCATCGACACCGCCTACGAGATCCTGGACACGATGTACCGGCAGTCGCGCGACCGGCTGCACGCACCCAGCCCGGTGATCAAGCAGATGGTGACTGCGGGCCTGCTGGGCCGCAAGTCCGGCCGCGGCTTCTACACCTACGCCGGTCGCGACTCCGCCGAGGTCGTGCCCGACGCGCAGACGCCGGCCGAGGAGGGCGCCATCGAGGGAGCCCGCGACGTCCGCACGGTCGGCGTCGTCGGCTCGGGGACCATGGCCACCGGCATCGTCGAGGTCTTCGCCACGAGCGGGTACGACGTCACCGTCGTCGCCCGGACCATCGACAAGGTCGAGGCCGTGCAGGGCGCCCTCACCCGGTCGCTGGACAAGCAGGTGGCCCGCGGCCGGCTGACCGAGGCCGCCCGAGACGAGGCGCTCGGGCGGGTGACCGGCACCACCGCCCTGGACGACCTCGCCGATGTCGACCTCGTGGTCGAGGCGGTGGTCGAGCACCTGGGCGTCAAGCAGGCTCTCTTCGGCGCCCTCGGGGAGATCGTCAGGCCCGGCGCCGTGCTGGCCACCACGACCTCCAGCCTGCCGGTCATCGAGTGCGCCCGGGCCAGCGGTCGGCCGGCGGACGTCGTCGGCCTGCACTTCTTCAACCCCGCGCAGGTGATGAAGCTGGTGGAGGTCGTCTCCACCATCGCCACCGCGTCCGACGTCGCCGCCACCGGGCACACGGTCGCCCTGCGGCTGGGCAAGCACCCGGTCTCGTGCAGCGACCGCGCCGGGTTCATCGTCAACGCGCTGCTGTTCCCGTACCTCAACGACGCGGTCAGGATGCTCGAGGCGCACTACGCCACCGCCGACGACATCGACGCGGCGATGGAGGTCGGCTGCGGCTACCCGATGGGCCCGTTCAGGCTGCTCGACGTGGTCGGCCTCGACGTCGCGCTGGCCATCGAGCGGGAGCTGTACACCGAGTTCCGCGAGCCCGGCTTCGCCCCGGCGCCGCTGCTGGAGCACCTGGTCACCGCCGGCTACCTCGGGCGCAAGACCGGCCGCGGGTTCCGGGACCACGCGCAGCGCTGACCCGGGCGTGGGACGGCGCGGCAGGCGTTCCGGCGGACGGCCGACGGGGCCGCTGCCTCCTCGACCCGACCCGGTCGAGGAGGCCGCGGACGGCGACTGGGTGGTGCGCCCGCTCCCCGGGTCGGCGACCGGCAAGACCTACCGGTGCCCGGGCTGCGACCACGAGATCCGCCCGGGGACGCCGCACCTGGTGACCTGGCCGGCCTACACCCGGGCCTCCGACCTCGAGCCGTGGGACACCGGCTCGGCCGCCGACCTGCGCCGGCACTGGCACACCGCCTGCTGGCGGGCCCGCGGCCGGCGGCGCTGAGGGAGGCCGGGACGCCGTCCGGGTCAGCGCCGTCCGGGGGTGACCGGCTGGCCGTCGGGCGGGGCGTCGGGCTCGGTCACCGCGGGCTGGACCAGCGTCGGTGGGTCGAGCCGCGCCGGCGGCTCCGTGCCCGCGTCGTCGGTGGTGACCGGGCGCAGCTCTTGGGTCTGCTCCGGCGTCGGCGCCGAGGGGACCTGCGCCTGGTGCGTCGGGGCGTCCCCTGGCCGCTGGACGGCGGGCTGGGTCGGCGGCGCGGGGGGCCGGGTGGGCTGACGGGCTGCGGCGGCCTCCCCGTTTCCCGTGGCCGGCGGCTGCCCGGGGCGCTGACGTGGCTGCGGCGCCGTGGTGGGCCGCACCGCCGGCTGCTGCCCCGTGACCGGGCCGACCGGCTGCGGCGCGGGGACCGGGCCGGTCGGCTGCTCCTGCGGGCGGTCGGTGCGCGCGGGCTCCTGCTGCCCCTGCGACGTCCGCGGGAAGGGCTGCGGGCGCGGCTGGCCGGGAGCGGGCGGCCGCGGCCCGGCCTGGGCCTCGGGACGGCGGTCGGCGAGGTCGGGCAGCTGCCCCAGCACCCGACGCGCCTCGGCCAGCCGGCCGGCCAGCTCGTCGCGCACCGCGCGGATGGCCCCGGCGGCCGCCTCGGCCTCGCTCACCAGCCGCGCGGCGTGCTGCTCGGCCGCGGCGACGCGCTGGCGTGCGACCTCCTCCGAGGAGCGGTCGCGCTCCTGCTCCAGGCGCAGGGTCTCCTGCCGGCGCGCCCGCTGGGCGATCTCGAAGTCCTCGTCCACCTTCTCCCGGCGGGCCTGGGACTCGGTGTCGAGACGGGCGGCCTTCTCCTGCGCCTTGGCGACCAGCTCGTCGGCGCGGATCTGCGCCTTGCTGGCGATCTGCTCGGCGGCCTGGCGGGCTTCGGCGATCGTGCGCTCGACCTCGGACTGCCCGGCGGCGTGCCGCTCGTGCATGGCCCGCTCCTCGGCCGCGGTCTGCTCGCGCAGCGCCTGGGCCTCCTCCTCGGCAGACCGGCGGATCTCGGCAGCCTCCTCCTCGGCGAGCTGCAGCATGTGCTGGATCCGCCCGCTGACGTTCTCGAACGTGCTCGGCGCGGAGGACGCCTTGCGGCGCAGCTGGTCGATCTCCCCGTGCAGCGCCGAGAGCTGGGCGGCGAGGTCGGCCGCGCGGCTCATGGCGGCGTCGCGGTCGGCCAGGGCCACCCGGACGTCGGCCTCGAGGCGCTCGATCGTCTCGGCCACCTGGTGCCGGTCGTAGCCCCGCAGGACCACGTCGAACGAGTGCTGCGCCTCGCGCATCGGCATCAGGTCACGGCGCGGATCGGTCATGCCGCCATCCTCGCAGAGTCGGCGGGGCGGGGTCGGCGGATGAGCCTCGGGACGGGGCCGTGGGGGCGGGGGGTCCGTCTCTTCACACGCCGCCTCTTCACACGCCGCGGAAGCGGTTGATGGCGCTCAGGTGCCGCTCCCGCTTGTCGGGGTCGGTGACGCCGAGGCCCTCGGTGGGGGCGAGGGTGAGCACGCCGACCTTGCCCGAGTGCAGGTTGCGGTGCACGTCGTAGGCGGCCTGGCCGACCTCGTGCATCGGGTAGACCTTGGACAGCGTGGGGTGGATCAGGCCGCGGTCGATGAGCCGGTTGGCCTCCCAGGCCTCGCGGTAGTTGGCGAAGTGCGAACCGATGACCCGCTTGAGGTTCATCCACAGGTAGCGGTTGTCGTACTGGTGCAGGTAGCCGCTGGTGGAGGCGCAGGTGACGATGACCCCGCCCTTCTTGGCGACGTAGACGCTCGCGCCGAAGGTCTCCCGGCCGGGGTGCTCGAAGACGATGTCGGGGTCGTCGCCGCCGGTCAGCTCCCGGATCCGCTTGCCGAAGCGCTGCCACTCCTTCGGGTCCTGGGTGTCGGCGTCCTTCCAGAAGGTGTAGCCCTCGGCGGAGCGGTCGATGACCAGCTCGGCGCCCATGGACCGGACGATGTCGGCCTTGGCCGGGCTGGAGACCACGCACACCGGGATCGCGCCCCCGCCCAGGGCCATCTGGGTGGCGTAGGAGCCCAGGCCCCCCGAGGCGCCCCAGATGAGGACGACGTCGCCCTGCTTGACGTTCGCGCCGTTGTGGCTGACCAGCTGCCGGTAGGCGGTGGAGTTGACCAGCCCGGGGGCGGCGGCCTCCTCCCAGGTCAGGTGCGCCGGTTTGGGCATGAGCTGGTTGCTCTTGACCAGGGCCAGCTCGGCCAGGCCGCCGAAGTTGGTCTCGAACCCCCAGATCCGCTGCTGCGGGTCGAGCATCGTGTCGTCGTGGCCGGCCGGGTCCTCCAGCTCCACCGACAGGCAGTGCGCCACCACCTCGTCGCCGGGCTGCCACCGGTTCACCCCGGGCCCGACCCGCAGCACCACGCCGGCCAGGTCGGAGCCCACGACGTGGTAGGGCAGGTCGTGCCGCTTGGTCAGGTCGTTCTGGCGGCCGTAGCGCTCGAGGAACCCGAAGGTCGACACCGGCTCGAAGATCGACGTCCAGACGGTGTTGTAGTTCACCGACGAGGCCATGACCGCGACGATCGCCTCGCCCGGGCCCAGCTCCGGCGTCGCCACCTGCTCCACGTGCAGCGACTTGCGAGGGTCCTTGTCCCTGGTCGGCAGGCCGGTGAACATGTCCTGCTCGTCCTTGCGCACCACCACCGCCCGGTAGGACTCCGGCACCGGCAACCCGGCCACGGCGTCGGTCTGGTCGGCGAGGATGGCGTCCCTGATGTCGAACACGTGCGTCTCCCGGGTCTTCGTCGGCTCGCGAGGCGGTGCGGTGGCGCGAGATGTTACCGATGGGTAGTCACGGGGGGTGTCACCGGTCGGCCGGGTCAGTGGCTGCCCGCTGCCGGCTCGACGAGTTCGACGAGGACGCCCCCGGCGTCCTTGGGGTGGACGAAGTTGACCCGGCTGTCCGACGTCCCCCGCCTCGGGGTGTCGTAGAGCAGCCGCAGGCCGCGCTCGCGCAGCGTCGCGCTCACCGCCTCGACGTCGTCGACGCGGAAGGCCAGCTGCTGCAGGCCGGGCCCGGAACGGTCGATGAACCTGGCGATGGTGGACTCCGGCGTCAACGGGGCGAGCAGCTGGATGCGGGTCTCGCTGGTGCCGACGGCGAGCATCGCCTCCCGCACGCCCTGTTCCTCGTTGACCTCCTCGTGCACCGAGTGCACCCCGAAGGCCCGGGCGTAGAAGGCGATCGCCTCGTCCAGGTCCGGGACGGCGATGCCGACGTGGTCGATGGTCGTGAACAGTCCGGGCGGCAGCCCGGGGGACGTGTCAGTGGTCACGGCGGCATCCTGTCGCAAGACGTCTGAGACGACATCCGCCTGTGAGGCGTGTCACGACACGGCCGCTCCCGGGGACGGCGGCGACCGACCGGGCCGTCGGCTCCGTGACCGCCTCCCCGGGGCGGCCTATCCTCTCGACAGACGGACGCCGTGCCCGGTCGCGGCGGTACCGACCCGGCGGCCGCCAGCGTGGGCGGCCCGGCACTGGAGGCAGCACATGTCCCGTTCGGTCATCGTCAGCGGCGCCCGCACCCCGATGGGCCGGCTGCTCGGCTCGCTGAAGGACTTCTCGGCCGCCGACCTGGGTGGCATCGCGATCAAGGCCGCGCTGGAGCGGGCCGGCATCTCCGGCGACCAGGTCGACTACGTGATCATGGGGCAGGTCCTCCAGGCCGGCGCCGGCCAGAACCCGGCCCGTCCGGCCGCGGTCGCCGGTGGCATCCCGATGTCGGTGCCCTCGTTCACCCTCAACAAGGTCTGCCTCTCCGGCCTCGACGCCATCGCCCTGGCCGACCAACTCGTCCGCGCCGGCGAGTTCGAGATCGTCGTCGCCGGGGGCATGGAGTCGATGACCAACGCGCCGCACCTGCTGCCCGGCTCGCGCACCGGCACCAAGTACGGCGACGCCACCCTGGTCGACTCCATGGCCCACGACGGCCTGTCGGACACCTTCGACCAGATCGCCATGGGCGCGCTCACCGAACGGGCCAACCCCCGCTACCAGCTGACCCGCGAAGAGCAGGACGCCTTCGCCGCGGAGAGCCACCAGAAGGCGGCCCGGGCGGCCAAGAACGGCGTCTT
The DNA here is from genome assembly GCF_003319115.1 of Geodermatophilus sp. TF02-6. Taxonomy (GTDB): domain Bacteria; phylum Actinomycetota; class Actinomycetes; order Mycobacteriales; family Geodermatophilaceae; genus Geodermatophilus. The sequence goes on from NZ_QOHF01000004.1 coordinate 86,361, forward strand.
CGACGAGGAGATCACCCCCGTCCTCGTCCCGCAGCGCAAGGGCGACCCGATCGAGTTCCGCGAGGACGAGGGCATCCGCGCCGACACCACCGCGGAGACCCTCTCCCGGCTCAAGCCCGCCTTCGCCAAGGACGGCACGATCACCGCCGGTACCTCCTCGCAGATCTCCGACGGTGCCTGCGCGGTCGTGGTCATGAGCGCGGACAAGGCCGCATCGCTGGGGCTGACCCCGCTCGCGGAGATCGGCGCCCACGGCGTCGTCGCCGGCCCGGACGCCACCCTGCAGAGCCAGCCGTCGCGGGCCGTGCAGAAGGCCTGCGCGCGCGAGGGCATCGACCCCGCCGACCTCGACCTGGTCGAGTTCAACGAGGCCTTCGCCGCCGTCGCGATCGTCTCGACCCGCGAGCTGGGCATCGACCCGGAGAAGGTCAACCCCAACGGCGGCGCGATCGCCCTGGGCCACCCCATCGGCATGAGCGGTGCCCGCATCGTGTTCGACCTGGCGCTCGAGCTGCGCCGCCGCGGCGGCGGCGTGGGTGCCGCCGCGCTGTGCGGCGGCGGCGGTCAGGGCGACGCGCTGGTGCTGCACGTGCCCGCCCGCGGGTGACCCCGGAAGGCGTCACCGTCTCGACGCCGGGCCCCGCCGCTGCGCGCAGGCGGCGTGCGGTCGACGTCCCCGGGCTGGTGCGGTGGGCCCGGGAGGGCGACGCCCGCTCGGTGGCGCGGCTGATCTCCCTGGTCGAGGACGCCGGCCCCGCGCTGCGCGAGGTCGCGGCGGAGCTGGCCCCGTACAACGGGCGCGCCCAGGTCGTCGGGCTGACCGGGGCGCCCGGTGTCGGCAAGTCGACCACGACGACCGCGTTGGTGCGCGTCTACCGGCAGGCGGGCCGGCGGGTCGGCGTCCTCGCCGTCGACCCGTCGTCCCCCTTCTCCGGCGGAGCGCTGCTCGGCGACCGGGTGCGCATGGCCGACCACGCCGGGGACGTCGGGGTCTACATCCGGTCGATGGCCTCCCGCGGGCACCTGGGCGGGCTGGCCCGGGCCACCCCCCAGGCGCTGCGGGTGCTCGACGCCGCCGGCTGCGACGTCGTGCTCGTCGAGACCGTCGGCGTCGGCCAGTCGGAACTGGAGATCGCCTCGCTCGCCGACACCACGCTGGTGCTGCTGGTGCCGGGCACGGGCGACGGCATCCAGGCCGCCAAGGCCGGGATCCTCGAGGTCGCCGACGTCCTGGTGGTCAACAAGGCCGACCGGGACGGCGCCGACCAGACCGTGCACGACCTGCGGTACGCGCTCTCCCTCGGTGGCCGGCACGAGCCGTCCGGCGCCTGGCGCCCGCCGATCCGTCGCACGGTGGCCGCCCGAGGGGCCGGCATCGACGCGCTGGTGGAGACGGTGGAGGAGCACCGCCGGTGGCTGGCGTCCTGCGGCGAGGGGCACCGCCGCCGGGTCGCCCGGGCGGCGCGCGAGGTCGAGGCGATCGCGCTGGCGGGTCTGCGGGAGCGGATGGGCGACGTCCGCGGCTCGGCGGCGCTCGGTGCGTTGGCCGAGCAGGTCGTGGCGGGGCGGACCGACCCGTTCCGCGCGGCGGACGCGCTGCTCGCGCAGTTGTGACCGGCTCCGGGCAGGATGGCGGGGTGAACGGGAAGCCGGACGCCGTCGTCGTCGGGAGTGGGCCCAACGGGCTGGCCGCGGCCCTGCGGCTGGCGGCCGCCGGGTTGCGGGTGCAGGTCGTCGAGGCGGCCGAGCGCCCCGGTGGCGGCATGCGCACCGAGGAGCTCATGCGGCCGGGCTACCGGCACGACGTCTGCTCGATCGTGCAGCCGATGGCCGCCGCGGCTCCGTTCTTCCGCGAGTTCGACCTGGCCGGCCGCGGCGTCCGGCTGGTGTACCCGGAGGTCAACTACGCCCATCCCCTCGAGGGTGGGCGCGCTGCGGTCGCACGGCGCTCCCTGGAGGAGACCGCCGCCGGCCTCGGGCCGGACGGAGCGGCCTACCGCCGCCTGTTCGAGCCGCTCGTCGAGCACGGCACCGACGTCGTCGACTTCTTCCTGACCAGCCGGCTGCGCCGGCTGCCGACCCGCAGCGTGCCGCAGATCACCTGGTTCGGGCTCAACGGCCTGCCCAACGTGCGCTGGCTGGCGCACCGGTACTTCGACACCGAGGAGGCCCGTGCGCTGCTGGGCGGCGCGGCGGCGCACGGGATGCTGGACCTGACCCAGCCGCTGACCTCCGCGCTGGGGATGCTGCTGACCATGCTGGGCCACCACGTCGGTTGGCCGCTGGTCGAGGGCGGCTCGCAGCGGCTCGCCGACGCGATGGTCACCGCGCTGGAGCAGCAGGGCGGCGAGGTCGTGACCGGCCACCTGGTCACCGACCTGCGCGAGTTCGACGGCGTGCCGGCGGTGCTGCTGGACACCACGCCCGAGGCCTTCGTGGGGATGGCCGGCGACCGGGTGCACGAGGGCTACCGCCGGTGGGTGCGGCGCTACCACCACGGCGCCGGCGTCTTCAAGGTCGACTGGATCCTGTCCGAGCCGGTGCCCTGGACCAACCCCGACGTCCGGCGGGCCGGCACCATCCACATCGCCGGCACCCTCGAGGAGACCATCGCCGGCGAGCGGGCCCCCAACGAGGGCCGGCTCACCGACCACCCGTACGTGCTCGCCGTCCAGCCGACGGTCGCCGACCCCACCCGGGCGCCCGAGGGCGGGCACGTCTTCTGGGCCTACGTGCACGTGCCGTTCGGCTCGGGCGCCGACATGACCGAGGCCATCGAGAACCAGGTGGAGCGCTTCGCGCCCGGCTTCAAGGACACCGTCGTCGAGCGGGTCACCAAGGACGCCGTCGCGATGGAGAAGTGGAACCCGAGCTTCCTCGGCGGGGACATCTCCAACGGCCAGGCGACGCTGCGCCAGATGCTGGCCCGACCCGTGCCGCGCTGGAACACCTACAAGACGCCGGTCGAGGGCGTCTACCTCGCCTCGTCGGCGACGCCGCCCGGGCCGGCCGTGCACGGCGCCTGCGGCGACAACGCGGCGCAGGTGGCCCTGCGGGAGGTCTTCGGCCTGCGGCACGTGCCCCCGCTGCGCCCTGCGCCTGCCACCGCCTGAGGCCCGCGCGCGCCCCGGTAGCGTCGGGAGCATGGTCCGACCGCTGGGGTTGCCGTTCGATCCCATCGAGCGCGCCGGGGCGTCCTGGGAGCAGCGCTTCGGCCCGGCCGCGACGATGCGCGCGGCGACGTCGGTGTTCCGCGTGCAGCAGATCCTGCTCGCCCGCTTCGACGAGGCGCTGCGGCCGCACGGGCTGACCTTCGCCCGCTACGAGGTGCTCGTGCTGCTGACCTTCAGCCGGACCGGTGAGCTGCCGCTCAAGGTGATCGGCAGCCGGCTCATGGTGCACCCGACCAGCGTCACCAACGCCATCGACCGCCTGGCCGCGGCCGGGTACGTCGACCGCCGACCCAACCCCACCGACGGCCGCGGCGTGCTGGCCGGGATCACCGACCGCGGCCGGGCGGTCGTCGAGGCGGCCACGGCCGCGCTGACCGCCCTGGACTTCGGGCTGGGCGACGTCCCCGAGGACGAGCTGGACACCCTCTTCGACGTCCTCAAGCGGGTGCGCCTCGGCGCCGGCGACGTGGCCGGCGTGGGGACGGCGGCCCGCTGACGCACCCCGACGCCGGCCGCGTCGCGGTGGGATGATCGAGGTCATGCAGCCCACCCGTCCCGGACGCCCCGACCCGCGCGCGCAGGCCCAGCAGGCGCAGCTGGCCGCCTCCCTCGCCGGCGCGGTCGACCTCGCCGCCGTCAAGGCCCGCTCCGAGGCCGCGGCACGGGCGCAGGCCGCGCCCCCGCCCGGCGCCGCCCCGGCCGGTGCCCCCGGCTCCGCCGTCGTCGACGTCACCGAGGCCACCTTCCAGGCCGAGGTGCTCGACCGGTCCTTCCAGGTGCCGGTCGTGCTCGACCTGTGGGCCGAGTGGTGCGGGCCGTGCAAGCAGCTGTCCCCGGTGCTCGAGCGGCTGGCCGCCGAGGGCGGAGGCTCCTGGGTGCTGGCCAAGGTCGACGTGGACGCCAACCCGGCGCTGGCCCAGGGGCTGCGGGTGCAGGGCATCCCGGCGGTCAAGGCGGTCTGGCAGGGCCAGCTGGTCGCCGAGTTCACCGGCGCCATCCCCGAGGAGCAGGCCCGGCAGTTCGTGACCGAGCTGGTGCGCGCCACCACCGGCGGGGCGGTCCCCGGCGCAGCGGACCAGGAGGCCGAGGTCGAGGACCCGCGGCTGGACGCCGCCGAGGCCGCCCTCGAGCGCGGCGACCTCGCCGCCGCGGAGGCGGCCTACCAGGCGATCGTGGACGCCGAGCCCGACCACCCGGTCGCGGAGCTCGCGCTGCGCCAGGTGCAGCTGTTCCGCCGCGCCGACGAGGCCGGCCCCGACGCCCTGGCCCAGGCCGACGCCGCTCCGGACGACGTGGCCGCACAGACCCGCGCCGCGGACTTCCTGCTCGGCACCGGCGACGTCGAGGGCGCGTTCGACCGGCTGCTCGACGTCGTCCGCCGCACCGCGGGGGAGGACCGCGACCAGGCCCGCAAGCACCTGGTCGAGCTGTTCGGCGTCGTCGGCGACGCCGATCCGCGGGTCGGCGCCGCCCGGCGTCAGCTCACCCTCGCGCTCTATTAGAGGGCCCCGTCCTCCCCACCCCTCACACTCCGACGTCGCAGGCGGCGGCGCCGTCGAAGAAGCCGTTGCGGAACAGGTCGACCAGCTGGAAACCGGTGAGGTCGACGTCGGGGAACACCGACGGGTCGGTGCCGTACTCGAGCAGGAACTGCACGCTCTCGTCGATGTCGCCCGGGGAGATCCGGGCCGACTGCAGCGCGCCGTCGAAGAACGCGGCGGAGAACCAGCCGGTCAGGCAGACCGCGGAGCGGATCGCCGCCTCGTCGTCCGTGGAGCGCCCGAGCTGCTCCCGGCCGGACTGGGCGTAGGGCAGCGAGGCGGCGGTGACGACGGCGTAGTCGCCGATCTGCTGGTAGGCCGGGGCGGCGAGGTCCTGCTCGTCGTAGCCGACCAGGTTCTCGTCGGCGCAGAACACCAGGTCGAGGTCGTCGGGCGCGCAGCTCGGCGCGGTGCCGGTGAACGGCTCGAGCGTCGGCGGGGAGAAGGTCGCGTCGAACACCTCGGTGAACGCGCGGTTCCAGAACTCCGGCAGCACGGTCGCCGCGATGTCCTGCGCCTCCCTGAACGAGGAGTTGCCACCGGTCCTCGCCTCGCTCGGGTCCTGGAACGCGCCCTGGGTGTACGGGCGCTGGGCGGTGAAGTCGTCCCGGCAGGCGGTCGGGCCGGCCTCGAAGCCCTCCTGGAACGCCGACACCCGGTCGAAGTAGGAGCCGTGCGCGGCCTCGGTGTTGATGCTGGTGCCCACCGGGTCGCGCAGCAGCAGGTAGCCGCGCAGGACCTCGTCGAGCTCGGGCGCGCGGATCTGCGAGTGCTCGGCCTGCCCGTCGGCGACCCACGCCGTCCAGGCGCCGGCGAAGCAGTCGGCCTGGGTCTCCACCGAGATCGAGTAGTCGGGGTAGCCGACCCGCGCCTGGACGGCGTGCCCGAACTCGTGCGCCATCACCAATGCGGGGATGAACCGGCCGTACTGGTCGGCCAGCTCCTGCAGGAACGCGCGGTCGTAGCTGATCGAGTCGGAGTTGGGCGCGTCGGAGGCCTGGCAGTAGAAGGCGTTGCCCTCGACGTCGAGCGGGTCGGCGCCGCAGCCGATGCCCTGCGGGAACTCGCCCGGGGCCACGTTGCCCGGGTCGACGCTGAAGTAGCCGCCCTGCAGGGGCTGGAACGGCTGGCCGAAGACGTCGGGGAACTGCCCGGCCCAGTAGGTCTCGAGGTCGGTCAGCGCGTTGCGGGCGAGGGTGTCGATCGGCCCGCCGGTGGCGCCGGCGACGGCGAGCTCGCCGGGGGCGACGTCGTCCGTCGGCGGCTGGGCGGCGCTGGGCCGGCCGGGTACGACGATCGAGCAGCCGGACACGAGGAGCAGCGCGACGGCGGCCAGCAGTGCCGCGAGCGTCCGGCGCGGGGGAGTGGCAGCCATGTCCGGGGCATCGTCCCACCGCCGGTGTGCTCCCGCCCGCTGAGCAGGAGCGGGAGCACCCGAGCGGCCCCCTGCAGGTAGGAGGACCCCGTCCCCCTCATCTCTCGCAGGCTCGGGGCGAGGGGGACGGGGTCCTCCTACTCGTGGACGAACCAGACCGTGCCCAGCGGCGGGGCGGCGAAGGTCGCCGAGTACGGCTGGCCGTGCCACGGCTGCTCGACCGCCTCGATGCTGCCGAGGTTGCCGACGCCGGAGCCGCCGTAGCCCTCCGCGTCGGTGTTGAGCACCTCGCGCCACCGGCCGGGGCGCGGCAGCCCGATGCGGTACCCGTGGTGCGGCGTCCCGGCGAAGTTGGCCACGCAGGCCAGCGCCGCGGTGTCCTCGCCGGCGCCGAAGCGGAGGAAGGAGAGCACGTTGCCGGAGGCGTCGTTGGCGTCGATCCACTGGAAGCCGAGCGGGTCGACGTCCTGCGACCACAGGGCGGCGGTCTCCTTGTAGCGGGCGTTGAGGTCGGTGACCAGCTGCAGGACGCCGCGGTGGGCGGGGTCGTCCAGGTGCCACCAGTCCAGGGAGCGGTTCTCGGCCCACTCCGCGTCCTGGGCGAACTCCTGCCCCATGAACAGCAGCTGCTTGCCGGGGTGGGCCCACATGTAGGCCAGGAAGGCCCGCAGGTTGGCCAGCTGCTGCCAGCGGTCGCCGGGCATCTTCCGCAGCAGCGAGCCCTTGCCGTAGACGACCTCGTCGTGGCTGATCGGCAGCACGTAGTTCTCGGAGTAGGCGTACATCATCGAGAACGTCAGCTGACCGTGGTGGTAGCTGCGGTGCACCGGCTCCTTGGACATGTAGGCCAGCGAGTCGTGCATCCAGCCCATGTTCCACTTGAAGCCGAAGCCCAGCCCGCCGAGGTGGGTGGGCCGGGTGACGCCGGGCCAGGCGGTCGACTCCTCGGCGACGGTGACCACCCCGGGCACCTCGCGGTAGACGGTCGCGTTCATCTCCTGCAGGAAGGCCACGGCCTCGAGGTTCTCCCGGCCGCCGTACTGGTTCGGCGTCCACTGGCCCTCGGCCCGCGAGTAGTCCAGGTAGAGCATCGAGGCGACCGCGTCGACGCGGACCCCGTCGACGTGGAACTCCTTGCACCAGTACAGGGCGTTGGCCACCAGGAAGTTGCGCACCTCGTGCCGGCCGAAGTCGAAGACGTAGGTGCCCCAGTCCATCTGCTCGCCGCGGCGCGGGTCGGCGTGCTCGTACAGCGGGGTGCCGTCGAAGCGGGCCAGCGCCCAGTCGTCCTTGGGGAAGTGCGCCGGCACCCAGTCGACGATGACGCCGATGCCGGCCTGGTGCGCCCGGTCGACCAGGTACCGGAAGTCGTCCGGGCTGCCGTACCGGGCCGTGGGCGCGTAGTACGAGGTGACCTGGTAACCCCACGACCCGCCGAAGGGGTGCTCGGCGACCGGCATGAACTCGATGTGCGTGAACCCGGCGGCCACCACGTAGTCGACCAGCTCGTCGGCGAGCTCGCGGTAGGACAGGCCCTTGCGCCACGAGCCGATGTGCACCTCGTAGATGCTCACCGGCCGCTCGTGCCAGCGGTCCCGGGCGCGGGCCCCCAGCCAGTCCTGGTCACCCCACTCGTAGGTCGACTCGACGACGATCGAGGCGTTGAGCGGCGGGACCTCGGTGGCGAAGGCCAGCGGGTCGGACTTGTGCCGCCACGCGCCGTCGCGGCCCAGCACGTGGTAGCGGTACTTCGTGCCGGCCCGGACGTCGGGGATGAAGATCTCCCAGACGCCGGAGGAGCCCAGCGACCGCATCGGGTAGGCCCGGGCCTCCCAGTAGTCGAAGTCCCCGGTGACCCGCACGCCCTGGGCGTTGGGGGCCCACACCGCGAACGAGACCCCCTCGACCTGCCCGCGGGGGGTGTCGTAGCGGCGCACGTGCGCGCCGAGCACCTCCCACAGCCGCTCGTGCCGGCCCTCGCGGATCAGGTGCTGGTCGAGCTCCCCGACGGTCGGCAGCCAGCGGTAGGGGTCGTCGACGACGAACGTGTCGGTACCGCCCTGGCCGTCGGGGTAGGACACCTCGAGCCGGTAGTCGCCGGGCTGCTGCGGCAGGCGCGCCTCGAAGACGCCGCCGGGGTGCACCTGCCGCGCCTCGTGGCGGGACCCGTCCTCGTCGACGACGCTCACCGCCACCGCGTTCGGACGCAGCGCGCGGACCACCCAGCCGTCGGGGGCCCGGTGGGTGCCGAGCACGCTGTGCGGCGCGAAGGACCACCCCTCGACGACGGCGCGCAGCTGCTCCTCGCCGACCCCGGCGGGCGCCGCCTGCTGGGCGACGCCCGCCTCCGCCGGGGGCTGACCCTCCGACCCGGTGCCGCCGACGACGCTGTCCTCGGGGAGGCTCCCGCTGTCGGCCAGCCCCGCCGCCGCGGTGTCGGCGGAGCCCGCCGCCGTCGCGTCGGCGGACCCGGCCGGTGCGCCGCCCGGGTCGCCCGGCGCGGCGATCGGCGCGGGCGCGACCACCGGGGTCGCCGTCCCACCCTGCTCGGTGACGGCCTCGGCGGCGGACAGCTCCAGCGGGGGGACCTCCACCCGGGCCGCCTTCTTGCGCGGCGCCCGCTTGGGAGCCTTCTCCGCCGGCGCCGTCCCGTCGTCGGCGGACGCCGCGCCGGCGGCCTTCGCGGTGCTCTTCCGCGCGGCGGTCTTCTTCGCGGCGGGGGCCTTCTTCGTCGCGGTCGCCTTCTTCGCCGCGGTCTTCTTCGCCGCGGCCCGCGTGCGCGCCGGGGCGTTGACGACCGGCTCGGCCTCGGCGGCCTGGGCCTGCGCGGTCTTCTCCTCGACGGCGGCCTGCAGCTCCTCCCGGGTCGCCGGCGGGCGGTCGCCGGAGTCGACGGTGGGCTGGATCGCCCCGGTGGTCCCGTCGGTGGTCTCGTCGGGAGTGGTCATCGCAGTCCTCGTCCTCTTCGGTGCGGTGTCGGTGGTCCGGCCCCTCTGCAGGGTCCCGCAGCCGGCCCCGTCTCGGGTCCCGCTGCGCGCGGAGCGCGTAGTGGGGAGGACGGGGTCCTTTCCGGTGGGGGGCAGAGGGGTCCTTCTTCAGCCCGCGGCGGTGAGCCGGGACAGCGACTGCAGCGGGATCATCAGCCAGTGCGGGCGGTTGCGCGCCTCGTAGACGCACTCGTAGACGGCCTTGTCCGCCTCGAGGGCCCGCAGCAGCGGGGAGTCGCCGCAGGCGTCGGCGCCGCTCGCGGCCGCGTAGCCGGCGCAGAACGCCTTGCGGTTGCGCTCCGCCCACTCCTGGGCGCGGTAGGCGCGCTGGGAGTCCTCCGGCTGCTCGACGAGCATGTGCCGGGCGGCGTAGTCGAAGCTGCGCAGCATCCCGGCGACGTCACGCATCGGACTGTCGAGCTCGCGGCGTGCCGCCAGCGGACGGGCCGGCTCGCCCTCGAAGTCGAGCACGATCCAGCCGGTGGCGGTGCGCAGCACCTGACCCAGGTGCAGGTCGCCGTGCACCCGCTGGCGGACGACCCGCTCGGTGCTGTCGGCCACCGCGGCGTAGACCGCGCGCAGCCCGTCGGCGTACTCGACCAGCTGCGGGACGACGGTGGTCGCCGACTCCAGCCGCGCGGTCATCTGCTCGGCCACGGCGGCGAACCAGGCCGCGTCGGCCTCCTCGGTGGGCAGCACCTTGGCCAGGTCGGCGTGCACCGAGGCGGTCGCCGCGCCCAGCCGCTCGCTGTCGGCGGCGAAGTCCCCGCCCACCTCGTCGGCGTGCAGGTCGCCCTCGGCGTAGAGGTCGCGGACGCTGGCGGTGGCCAGCCGCCACCCGTCGCTGGCGTTGGGCACGAAGGTCTGCAGCATCGCGACCGTCGCCGGCTCCGCGGCCGGGTCGGGGTCGTCGATCTCGATGTGCCCCAGCAGCGGCGCGATGTGCGGGTTCTGCGTGGTGCGCAGCGCGTCGTGGACCTCGACGTCGGGGTTGAGCCCGGGCTCCAGCCGGCGGAACAGCTTGAAGATCGCCTCGGAGCCGTACACCAGCGAGGTGTTGCTCTGCTCGGTGGACAGGATGTCGCCGGGCACACCGCGGGGGATGGCGCCGACCTCGGTCGGGTGGAAGTGCAGCGGCCCGACGGTGGAGGAGGCCGCCAGGTGGGTCAGCCACGGGACGGTCGCCTCGCGGTCGCGCAGCGCGTCGTAGGCGTAGGCGTAGGCCTCACCCTCCTGGCGCGGCACCGCCCCCACCAGCGCCGAGGACAGCTCGTCGGCCGGGTGGTCGCGCCAGGAGAGCGGCACCAGGTAGGTCTCGGTCGCGCCGTCGGCGTAGCCCACCTCGACCCGGTGGACCGAGAGCACCGGGTGACCGCGCTCGAGGAAGAAGCCGCTCTCGGCGACCTCGGCCCACTCCCGGCCCTTGCCGCCGAACCAGCGCTGGGCGGGCATCCACTCGCGGAGCAGGTCGGTCAGCGCGGTCATCGGGGTCCTCCCGAGGTGTCGGTCGGTGCATCGGGTGCGGTCCGCGCCGTCGCGGCCCCCTCCGTGGCCTCCGGGACCTCGGCGACGACGCCGGCGGCGAGCAGGTCGTCGGCGAACGCGCTGGAGGTCGCCTGCTGCCGCTCCTCGTCCCCGACCGGCTCCGGCTCGGCCGGCTTGGCCAGCTCGAACCAGTAGAAGCCGTGACCGGACAGGGTGAGCATGTAGGGCAGGACGCCGATCTGCGGGAACTCCACCCGGCCGGTGAGCTCGACGGGGGTGTACCCCTCGAAGCGGCGCAGGTCCAGCTCCACCGGCTGCGGGAACCGGGAGAGGTTGTTGACGCAGAGCACCACGTCGTCGCCGAACTCGCGGACGAAGGAGAGCACCGTCGGGTTGCGCGAGCCGATCTCGGCGTAACTGCCCAGGCCGAAGGTGGGGTGCTCCTTGCGGACCCGGATCATCTGCCGGACCCAGTGCAGCATCGAGTTGGTGTTGCGCAGCTGCGCCTCGACGTTGGTGGTCTGGTAGCCGTAGACCGGGTCCTGGTTCAGCGGCAGGTACATCCGCTGCGGGTCGGCGGTGGAGAAGCCGCCGTTGCGGTCCGGCGTCCACTGCATGGGCGTGCGGACGCCGTCCCGGTCACCCAGCCAGATGTTGTCGCCCATCGCGATCTCGTCGCCGTAGTAGAGGACCGGCGAGCCCGGCAGGGAGAGCAGCAGCGCGTTGAACAGCTCCAGGGTGTCCATGTCGTTGTCCAGCAGCGGCGCCAGCCGGCGGCGGATGCCGATGTTGGCCTTCATGCGGGGGTCCTTGGCGTACTCCCCCCACATGTAGTCGCGCTCCTCGTCGGTGACCATCTCCAGGGTCAGCTCGTCGTGGTTGCGCAGGAAGATGCCCCACTGGCAGTTCCGCGGGATGTCCGGCGTCTGCGCCATGATCTCCGAGATGGGGAAGCGCTGCTCCCGCCGCACGCCCATGAACAGCCGCGGCATCACCGGGAAGTGGAAGGCCATCTGGCACTCGTCGCCGTCCTCGCCGAAGTACTCGACGACGTCGGCCGGCCACTGGTTGGCCTCGCACAGCAGCACCCGGTCGGGGTAGTCGGCGTCCATGACCTTGCGGACCTGCTTGAGGAACTCGTGGGTCCTGGGCAGGTTCTCGCAGTTGGTCCCCTCCTCCTCGAACAGGTAGGGGACGGCGTCGAGCCGGAAGCCGTCGATGCCGAGCTCCAGCCAGAAGCGCAGCGCGTCGAGGATCGCCTCCTGCACCCGCGGGTTGTCGAAGTTGAGGTCGGGCTGGTGGGAGAAGAACCGGTGCCAGAAGTACTGCTTGCGCACCGGGTCGAAGGTCCAGTTCGAGGTCTCGGTGTCGACGAAGATGATCCGGGCGTCGGCGTAGCGGGTGTCGTCGTCGGACCACACGTAGAAGTCGCCGTAGGGGCCGTCCGGGTCGCTGCGGCTGGCCTGGAACCACGGGTGCTGGTCCGAGGTGTGGTTCATGACGAAGTCGATGATCACGCGGATGCCCCGCGCGTGCGCTTCGTGCAGCAGGTCCCGGAAGTCCTCGATGTCGCCGAACTCGGGCAGCACGGCGGTGTAGTCGCTGACGTCGTAGCCGCCGTCGCGCAGCGGGGAGGCGAAGAACGGCGGCAGCCACAGGCAGTCGACGCCCAGCCACTGCAGGTAGTCCAGCTTGTCGATCATGCCGCGCAGGTCGCCGACGCCGTCGGCGTTGCTGTCGGCGTACCCGCGGACGAGCACCTCGTAGAAGACGGCGCGCTTGTACCACTCGGGGTCGGTGCCGGGCGCGGGCAGCGCCGACGCGGCGCCCTCGGGGTGGGCGTCGGGGAGGCCGGGGACGGGAACGGTCATCGGAGGAAGCGGCCCTCGGTTCTCACTGGTCGACGGGTGGGGGGCGCGGCCCGCCTGCAGCGGCCCGCCGTGGCGAGGGGCAAGGCGGCCCCTTGCATGGTCCCCCGGCCCCGTCCCGGGTAGGCCCCGTCCAGAGGCTCGCCGCGAGCCTGCGAGTGGTGAGGAGGACGGGGTCCTTCACCGAGGGGTGGGGAGGACGGGGTCCTTCTACGAGTGGTGGGGGGCAAGGCGGCCCCCTTGCAGGGGCCCGCCGCGAGCCTGCGAGTGGTGGGGGGCAAGGGGGTCCTTACTCAGGAGACCGGTGGCGGCACCTGCACCGGCCGGGGGAAGGTGATCGAGAAGACGTGCGCCGGCTCCCGGTAGGGGTCGAGCTCGACGTAGTTGAACTGGCCCCAGTCGAAGGCGGCGCCGGTCAGCTCGTCGGTCACGGTGAACCGCTCGTGCCAGTCGAGCCCCAGCGCCGGCAGGTCGATGGCCGTCGTCCCGATCTGGGTGTAGTGGCTCTCCAGCGCCACGACGACCAGGACGGCGTCCTGCGAGCCGGGGTCGGTCTTGGAGAAGCAGATCAGGTTCGGGTTGTCGACGGAGTGGAACCGCAGGGTGCGCAGCTGCTGCAGGGCCGGGTGGGCGCGGCGGATCTCGTTGAGCCGGCGCAGGTAGGGGACGAGGCTCGCGGCCTCGGCGGTGGCGAAGTCCCGCGGCCGCAGCTGGTACTTCTCGCTGTCGAGGTACTCCTCGCTGCCCGGCCGGACGGCGACGTGCTCGTACAGCTCGTAGCCGGAGTAGACGCCCCAGGTCGGGCTCATCATCGACGCGAGCACCGCGCGGACCTTGAACACCGGCGGGCCGCCGTACTGCAGTGACGCGTGCAGGATGTCCGGGGTGTTCACGAAGAAGTTCGGCCGCATGTAGTGGCAGTTGGCGGCCAGCTCCCGGCCGTAGTCCTCCAGCTCGCCGCGCGCGGTGCGCCAGGTGAAGTAGGTGTAGGACTGGGTGAACCCCAGCCGGGCGAGCTGGTGCATCATCGCCGGCCGGGTGAACGCCTCGGCGAGGAAGAGCACGTCGGGGTCGGTTTCCTTGACCGTCCAGATCAGCCAGTGCCAGAAGGCCAGCGGCTTGGTGTGCGGGTTGTCCACCCGGAAGATCCGCACCCCGGCGTCGATCCACACGCGGACGACCCGCAGGCACTCGGCGTAGATGCCCCCGGGGTCGTCGTCGAAGTTGATCGGGTAGATGTCCTGGTACTTCTTCGGCGGGTTCTCCGCGTAGGCGATCGTGCCGTCGGGCCTGGTGGTGAACCACTCCGGGTGGCTGCTCACCCACGGGTGGTCGGGGGCGGCCTGCAGCGCGAAGTCCAGCGCCACCTCCATGCCTAGCTCGCGGGTGCGGGCGACGAAGGCCCGGAAGTCGTCCATCGTGCCCAGCTGCGGGTGGACGGCGTCGTGCCCGCCCTCGGCGCTGCCGATGGCCCACGGGGAGCCGACGTCGTCCGGCCCGACCTCGGTCGGGTTACCGCCCGGGAAGTGGGCGGTGTTCGGGCCCTTGCGGTTGACCGTGCCGATCGGGTGGATCGGCGGCAGGTACACCACGTCGAAGCCCATGTCGGCGACCGCCGGCAGCCGCTCGGCGGCGGTGGCGAAGGTGCCGTGCGTCGGCCTCCCGTCGACGACCGGCCCGGTCGAGCGGGGGAAGAACTCGTACCAGGAGCCGTACAGCGCCCGCGGGCGGTCCACCCACACCTCGTAGCGCGGTCCGCGGGTGACCAGCTCCCGGACCGGGTGCTCGTAGAGGTACAGCTGCAGCTCGTCGGCGAGCGCGGGGGCGACCCGGGCGGTCAGCTCCAGCGAGGTGTCGCGCAGCGCGGCGGCCGCGTCGGCCACCCGGGCCTTCCAGTCACCGTCGGCCTCCCCGGCGACCCGGTCGAGCAGCCGGGCGCCGTCCTCCAGGTCGTTGGCGAGGTCGGCGGGCCCCTGACCGGCGGCGATCTTCACCGCGACGGCGTGGTGCCAGGTGGCCAGCGGGTCGCTCCAGGCCTCCACCCGGAAGCTCCACCGCCCCTCGCGGTCGGGTACGACCGTGGCCAGCCAGCGGTCGGGCTGGTCGCCGAAGCGGACCATGCGCCGCAGCCGCTGCTGCTCGTCGTCCTCTCCCGGCGGGGTGCGCGCGGGAGCCGGGCCGTCGTCGCCGGGTGGGGTGCGCGCGGGAGCCGAGCCGTCGTCGCTGGGTGGGGTGCGCGCGGGAGTCGGGCCGTCGTCGCCGGGTGGGGTGCGCGCGGGAGCCGAGCCGTCGTTGCTGGGTGGGGTCCAGACGACATTCGCCGCCACGGCGTCGTGGCCCTCGCGGAAGACGGTGGCGGTGATCGGCAGGTGCTCACCGACCACGGCCCGGGCCGAGAAGGACCCGCAGGACACGACGGGGGCGACATCGGTGATGCCGAGACGGAGGTCAGCGCGGCCAGTCATCGGCGGTCACGCTATCGAGGTCACGGTCGGCGAGCACGTCGGCCTCGACCCGGGGCAGGCGGTGGCGGCGCGGCGGGGACCACCCCTGTGGCGCCTCCGTGGGTGGGCGCGGCCCTGGCTAGTCTCGGGCCGTGCGCGCTCTCCGCCGGTTCACCGTCCGCGCCTCGCTCCCCGAGGAGCTGATGCCGCTGTCCCAGCTGGTGATGAACCTCCGCTGGTCCTGGCACGCCGAGACGCGGGACCTCTTCGAGGCCCTCGACCCGCAGCTGTGGCAGACCTGCAACGGGGACCCGGTGAAGGTCCTCGGCGAGGTCTCGGCCGAGCGGCTGGCCACCCTGGCCCGCGACCGTCGCTTCCTGCGCCGGCTGCAGGACGTCGTCGACGACCTGCAGGAGTACCTGTCGGGGCCGCACTGGTACCAGTCGCTGGGTGGGCGGGACTCGACCAGCACCGCGCCTGCCTCGATCGCCTACTTCTCCGCGGAGTTCGGCATCACCGAGGTGCTGCCGCAGTACTCCGGCGGCCTGGGCATCCTCGCCGGCGACCACCTCAAGGCCGCTTCCGACCTCGGCGTCCCGCTCATCGGCGTCGGGCTGCTCTACCGGGCCGGCTACTTCGCGCAGAGCCTGTCCCCGGACGGCTGGCAGCTGGAGCACTACCCGTCGCTGGACCCGCACGGGCTGCCGGTCAAGCTGCTGCGCCAGCCCGACGGCACCGCCGTGGTCATCAGCGTGCCGCTGCCCGAGGGCCGCACCCTGTTCGCCCACGTCTGGCGGGCCCAGGTCGGCCGGGTCTCGCTGCTGCTGCTCGACAGCGACATCGAGGAGAACGCCCCGGCCGAGCGCGGCGTCACCGACCGGCTCTACGGCGGCGACGAGGACCACCGGCTGCGCCAGGAGATGCTGCTGGGCATCGGCGGTGTGCGGGCGCTGCGCGCCTGGTGCTCGCTGACCGGGACGCCGACGCCGGAGGTCTACCACGCCAACGAGGGCCACGCCGGCTTCCTCGGGATCGAGCGGATCCGCGAGCTGACCGAGTCCCACGGGCTGTCGTTCACCGAGGCGCTGCAGGCGGTGCGCGCCGGCACGGTGTTCACCACCCACACCCCGGTGCCGGCCGGCATCGACCGTTTCCCGCGGGCGCTGATCGAGCGCTACTTCGCCGGCTTCGGCGTCCCCCTCGAGCAGCTGCTCCCGCTGGGCGCCGAGGACGACCCGTCGAAGTTCAACATGGCCCACATGGGCCTGCGGCTGGGGCAGCGGGCCAACGGGGTCAGCGAGCTGCACGGGCGCGTCAGCCGGCACATGTTCCGGTACCTGTGGCCCGGCTTCGACGAGCGCGACGTGCCGATCACCTCGATCACCAACGGCGTGCACGCCCCGACCTGGACCGCCCGGGAGCTGGTCGAGCTCGGCACCCAGGTGAGCAGCCAGGGCGACCCGGTCGAGGTGGCTGGCGAGGTGCACTTCGACGGGGTCGACCGCATCCCGGCCGGCGAGCTGTGGACCACCCGGCGGATGCTGCGCGGCCGGCTGGTCGAGGAGGTGCGCCGCCGGCTGCGGGAGACCGCGCTGTCGCGGGGTGCGGCCGAGGCCGAGGTCGGCTGGGCCGACACCGCCTTCGACCCCGACGTCCTCACCATCGGCTTCGCCCGCCGGGTGCCCTCGTACAAGCGGCTGACGCTCATGCTGCGCGACCGCGCGCGGCTCAAGGCGCTGCTGCTCGACCCGGAGCGGCCGGTGCAGCTGGTCATCGCCGGCAAGAGCCACCCGGCCGACGACGGCGGCAAGCAGCTGATCCAGCAGATGGTGAAGTTCGCCGACGACCCGGAGATCCGCCACCGCATCGCGTTCCTGCCCGGCTACGACATCGGCATGGCCCGCTACCTGTACTGGGGCTGCGACGTCTGGCTGAACAACCCGCTGCGCCCGCTGGAGGCCTGCGGCACCTCCGGGATGAAGGCGGCGCTCAACGGCGGGCTGAACCTCTCCATCCGCGACGGCTGGTGGGACGAGTGGTTCGACGGGCAGAACGGGTGGGCCATCCCGACCGCCGACGGCGTGGCCGACCCGGAGCGGCGCGACGACGTCGAGGCCCGGGCCATCTACGACCTGCTGGCCACCCAGGTGGCGCCGCGCTTCTACGAGACCGACCGAGACGGCATCCCCACCCGGTGGGTGGAGATGGTCCGCCACACGCTGCGCGAGACCGGCCCCAAGGTGCTGGCCACCCGGATGGTCCGCGACTACGTGCAGCGGCTCTACGTGCCGGCGGCCGGTTCCGCGCGGGCGATGGCCGAGGGCGGCTACGCCGCGGCGCGCACCGAGGCCGGGTGGCGCGCCCACCTGCTCGAGGACTGGGGCACCGTGCGGGTCGCCCACGTCGAGGCCACCGGCGCGGGGGACACCCCCGAGATCGGGTCGACCCTGGCGCTGCGGGCCGAGGTCGAGATGCCCGGCCTCGCCCCGTCGGACGTGCAGGTGCAGGCGGCCTACGGCCGGGTCGACGACACCGACAACCTGCACGAGGTGACCACGCTGCCGATGACCCACGAGCACAGCGACGGGTCGCGGCACTGGTTCACCGCCACCCTGCCGCTCGAGCGCACCGGTGCGTTCGGGTACACGGTGCGCGTGCTGCCGCGCTCGGAGCACCTGGCCGACCCGGCCGAGCTGGGCCTGGTCGCGACCCCCTGAGAAAGGACCCCCTGCCCCCCACCACTCGCAGGCTCGCGGTGGGACCCTGCAGGGGGCCGCCCCTGCCCCCACCGCTCGTAGAAGGACCCCGTCCTCCCCACCCCTCGCCCGCTCGGGCCGAGGCTCCGGACGGGTCCCCGGGCAGCACATCCGCCACGCCGGTCGCACCGGTCGCCGGACCGGTGCGACCGGTCGGCGTGGCGGTGTCGCCCGGCCGCTGCCACCTGCGCGACGTCACTAGGCTGGGCGCCATGCCCGACCGCTGTGAAGTACTGCCCGGGGACTCCGTCGTCGCGCGACGGGGAGGCGGTCTGCTGTGGGTGGACGCCCCCGGCTCGCCGGCCCTCGTGGCCGCCCTGCACGCCTGCCTGGGGGTCCGCGGCCCAGGCGCGGAGCGGGTGCTCGGCGCGGTCGCCGGGCAGGTCGCCGCGCTGGGCGGCGGTGCCTCCTTCGCCCTCGTCGTCCCGGCCGACCCGGGCACCGGCGTCGCGCTGTGGTGCGGCAAGGGCCAGCCGGCGGTGGACGGCGTCCCGGTGTCGGGCTCCTCGGTCGACGGCTGCACCCTGGCCGGCGGCTTCCCGCTCGGCCGGAGCACCTACGTCGGCCCGGGCCAGCCGGTGCCGTCGGGTTCCCCGGGCGTCCCCTACGACCTGGTCGAGGGCACCGTCCCCGGCTCCGGCGCGACGTTGCACGTGGCCGCTCCCGCGCCCGCCTCGTCGTCGTCCGGGGTCCCGCAGGCCCCCGCGGCCTTCACCGCCGGGTCCGACGCAGGGTCCGACGCAGGGTTCGGCGGCTCCGGCTCCTCCGGCTACGGCGCCACCGCGACCCCGTCCCGGCAGGCCGACGAGGGCGGCGAGGCGACCGCCTTCTGGAAGCCCGAGCCGCCGGCGGCGCCCATCCTGCGCTTCGACGACGGCCTGGTCGTGACCGTCGACGAGGACCTCGTCCTCGGCCGCCGGCCGGACAACCACGAGCTGGTCACCTCCGGCTCGGCTCGGCCGGTGCCGATCGCCGACACCCAGAACGTGCTCTCCTCGGCCCACGCCGCCGTCCAGCGCAACGGGCAGGAGGTGTCGCTGGTCGACCTGGGGTCGCTCAACGGCACGCACGTCGCCGGGCCCGAGGCCACCGAGTGGACCCAGCTCGAGCCCGGGGTCGCCCACCCGCTGTCCGACGGCGACCGGCTGCTGCTGGGCTGGACGGTCATCACCTTCGAGCAGCAGCCCGACTGAGCAGGGGATCGGGGTGGCCCGCTCCTGGGTCTCCCCGCCGCCCGAGCGCTGGAGTCGTCCCGGGCATGGGAAGCAACACGTACATCGGGGAGCCCAGGACGCAGGTGTTGCTTCCCATGCCCAGGCGGGTCAGGGCCTCCGCAGGACGCGGAGCAGCCAGACGGTGCGCGGAGGCACCTCCAGCGGGCCGGGGGCGACGACCGCCGGCCGCGGCGGGGCACCCGTCGGGTACTCGGTCGAGACGACGAACTCGTAGCCGTCGGCCCAGGGCGGTCCGGGCAGGTGCACCGTGACCGGCTCGGCGCCGGCGTGCAGCTGCACCAGGTAGGAGTCGTCCTGCACCGGCCGGCCGCGCTCGTCGCGGTGGCGGATGCCGCGGCCGTCGAGGTACATGCCGATCGTCTGCAACCCGGTGTCGAACCAGTCGGCGGTGGTGAGCTGCGTGCCGCCGGGGGCGAACCAGGCGAGGTCGCGGGTGCCGCCGGTGCCGGGGATCTCGTGTCCTTCGAAGAAGGCCTCCTGGCGCAGCACGGGGGAGGACCGGCGCAGCCGCACCAGCCGGGAGACGAAGGCCAGCAGGTCCTCGTCGGCGGCCTTCCAGTCGATCCAGGAGATCTCGTTGTCCTGGCAGTAGGCGTTGTTGTTGCCCTGCTGGGTGCGGCCGAGCTCGTCGCCGGCGGTCAGCATCGGCACGCCGGTCGAGAGCAGCAGCGTGGCCAGGTGGTTGCGCACCTGCCGGGCGCGGCAGGCGTCGACCTCGGGGTCGTCGGTCGGGCCCTCCACGCCGCAGTTCCAGTTGCGGTTGGAGCTCTCGCCGTCCCGGTTGCCCTCGCCGTTGGCCTCGTTGCGCTTGCGCTCGTAGGTGACCAGGTCGGCCAGGGGAAAGCCGTCGTGGGCGGTGACGAAGTTGATGCTGGCGAACGGCCGCCGCCCGTCGGAGCGGTAGAGGTCGGAGGAACCGGTCAGCCGGTAGGCGAGGTCCCGGACGCCGACGTGCGCGCCGGACCACACGTCGCGGACGGTGTCGCGGTAGCGGCCGTTCCACTCGGTCCACAGCGGCGGGAAGTTGCCCACCTGGTAGCCGCCCGGGCCGACGTCCCACGGCTCGGCGATCAGCTTCACCCGGCTGACCACCGGGTCCTGGTGGACGACGTCGAAGAACGCCGAGAGCCGGTCGACGTCGTGCATCGAGCGGGCCAGCGCCGCGGCCAGGTCGAACCGGAAGCCGTCGACGTGCATCTCGGTGACCCAGTAGCGCAGCGAGTCCATGAGCAGCGCCAGCACCGGTGGACGGCGGACGTCGAGGGTGTTGCCGCACCCGGTGTAGTCGGTGTAGCGGGAGGGGTCCCCGCCGCGCAGCCGGTAGTAACCGCCGTTGTCGATGCCCTTGAACGACAGCGTCGGGCCGGTGTGGTCGCCCTCGGCGGTGTGGTTGTAGACGACGTCGAGGACGACCTCGATGCCGGCGGCGTGCAGCGTCTTGACCATCGCCTTGAACTCGGTGACCTGCGCACCGCCGGAGCCCGCCGAGCTGTAGGCGGCGTGCGGGGCGAAGTAGCCCAGGGTGTTGTAGCCCCAGTAGTTGGTCAGGCCGCGGTAGAGCAGGTGCGGCTCGCTGACGAAGTGGTGCACCGGCAGCAGCTCGACCGCGGTGACCCCGAGCGCCTGCAGGTGCTCGACGAAGGCCGGGTGGGCCAGGCCCGCGTAGGTGCCGCGCAGCGTCGGCGGGACGTCGGGGTGCTGCATCGTGGCGCCCCTGACGTGCACCTCGTAGATGACGGTGTCCGACCACGGGATCCCCGGCCGCCGGTCGCCGTCCCACGGGAACGGGTCGTGCACGACCACGCCGCGGGGCACGTACGGCGCGGAGTCGCGCGGGTCGGGCACCGGGCCGTCGACGGCGACGTCGGGGTAGCCGAACAGGGCCGGGTGCAGGGTCAGGTCGCCGTCGACGGCCCGGGTGTAGGGGTCCAGCAGCAGCTTGGCCGGGTTGTACCGCAACCCGGAGGCCGGGTCGTAGCCGCCGTGCACCCGGTAGCCGTAGCGCTGCCCGGGTCCGATGCCGGGCAGGTGGCCGTGCCACACCTGGTGGGTGGTCTCCTGCAGCCGGTGGCGGTGCTCGGTGCCGTCGGCGTCGAACAGGCACAGGTCGACCGCCTGCGCGCCGGCCGACCAGAGCGCGAAGTTGGTGCCGGTGCCGTCCCAGTGCGCGCCCAGCGGCGCGGGGGAGCCGGGCCAGACCTCGACGTCGTCCGAGCTGCCGTCCGGGGAGCTGTGCACGGGGTGATCCTGACAGCCGCGGGTGAGTCCGGGTGTCACGTGGCGGGGTCCGGCGGGTTGGTTGGATGGGGGAGTGTCGAGCGAGCCGGTCGTGGAGATGCGTGGTGTGGACGTCGTCCGGGGGGAGACGTTCCTGCTGCGCGGCATCGACTGGACCGTCGAGGCCGACCAGCGCTGGGTGGTGCTCGGGCCCAACGGCGCGGGCAAGACGACGCTGCTGCAGCTGGCCGCGGCGCACATGCACCCCACGCGCGGCACGGTCGCCCTGCTGGGGGAGACCCTCGGCGCGGTCGACGTCTTCGAGCTGCGGCCGCGGATCGGACTGACCAGCGCCGCGCTGGCCCAGCGCATCCAGGCGGCGGAGCGGACCGGTGACGTCGTCCTGTCCGCCGGCTACGCCATCGTGGGGCGGGGGCGGGAGCGCTACGACGTCGACGACCTGACCCGCGCGGCCTGGCTTCTGCAGCAGTGGGGGGTCGCCCCGATGGCCCACCGGCCGTTCGGGACCCTCAGCGAGGGCGAGCGCAAGCGGGTGCAGATCGCCCGCGCCCTCATGACCGACCCCGAGCTGCTGCTGCTCGACGAGCCGGGCGCGGGCCTGGACCTCGGCGGCCGGGAGGACCTGGTCACCCGGCTGGCCGACCTCGCCCGCCTGTTCTCCGCGCCGGCCCAGGTGCTGGTCACCCACCACGTGGAGGAGATCCCGCCCGGCTACACCCACGCGCTGCTGCTGCGCGGCGGGCAGGTGGTGGCCCACGGGCCGGTGGACGGCGTGCTCACCCCGGACGCGCTCTCGCAGACCTTCGGGCTGGCCCTGCAGGTGCAGCGCGCCGACGGCCGGTGGACCGCCCGCCGAGCCGCGTGAGAGAGGACCCTCTGGTGCACGGCCCCCCTCACTCCACTCGGGGACGCCGGGGAGGAGGCCTGCTCGGGGACGCCCCGGAGGAGCCCGCCCCGGGCCAGGGGACGCCCCGGAGGGGGCCGTCGGGCGCCCCGGCCCCGGTCCGCCCGCGGCGCCGTCCCGGCCCCCGGACGGTGGCGGTCGCGGCCGCCCTGGTGCTGGGGGTGGTGGTGCAGCTGCTCCCGCTGCTGGTCTTCCCCACGGTGCTCAGCCAGGACGGCCCGGCGCACGTCGCCAGCGCCTGGGTGCTGCTCACCTCCGGCCACGAGGACGCCACCGGGGCCCTGCTGCGCGACCACTACCGGGTCGACCTGACCCCGGTGCCCAACATGCTCACCACCCTGGTCCTGGTCGCGCTGCTGCCGCTGGCCGGACCCGACGGGGCGGAGCGGCTGCTCGTCGCCGGGCTCGTCGTCGGCCTGGTGGCGGCGCTGGCGTACGCGGTGCGCGGCGTGGACCGCCGGGCCGGCTGGCTGGCGGCCGCTGCGCTGCCGCTGGCCGGCAGCCAGCTGGTCGCCTACGGCTTCGACAACTTCGTCCTCGGCGTGGTCGGCGCCCTGCTCGTCCTCGGGGTCGCACTGCGCCGCCGCTCGGGCTGGGGGACGCCCGCGGGCGCCGCCCTCGCGGCGCTGCTGGTGCTCACCTGGACCGCCCACCTGCTGCCGTGGGTGCTGGCGGCCGGCAGCGTCCTGCTGCTGGCCGCGGCCCGCGCGGGGGACGCCGTCCGCGCCGGGGACCGAGCCCGCGACGCCGTCCGCCGGCACGTGGCGCCGGTGCTGCTGGCCACCGTGCCGAGCGCGGCGCTCACCGCTCGGTACCTGTCCTCCGGGGACGGGCCGCCGGCCGAGGGGGAGGGCGGCCCCTCGCCGGAGCGGGTCCGCGCCCTGCTCACCGGCGTCCGGCCGTTCGTGACCGGATGGGGGGGCGAGCGGGTCCCGGCGCTGGTCACGGTGCTCGCGATCGCCGTCCTGACCGTCGCCGCGCTGCGCCGCGCGCGTCCGGGCACCCCCGTGCCGCGGCCGGAGCGCCTCGCGCTCGGGCTGCTCGCGGCCGGGGTCACCCTGGCCTACTGGCTGACGCCGGACCAGCTGGGGCCGGACTTCGGGTTCCTCCCCGCCCGGCTGGCCTGGTTCCCGCCGCTGCTGCTCGTGCTGTGGGCGGCCACCCGCGTCCCGGGACCCCGCACCGCCGCCGCGCTGACCGCCGTCCTGGTGCTCGCCGCCTCGGTCGCAGCGCTCGGCCGGCTGCCCGCGCAGGCCGCCGCGGCCGACGAGGTCGCCGAGCTGCTCTCCGTCGCCCACGACATCCCGCCCGCCTCGACGCTGGTCGTGCTGCACTACCAGCGGTCGGTGGCCTGGGCCGGCCGGGGGTCGCCCGACCCGCTCCGACACGAGTCCAGCCGGCTGGCCGTGCGCGCCGGCGGGGTCGACGTCGGTCACTACGAGGCCGTGCAGGCCTACTTCCAGGTGCACTTCGCCGTGACACCGGGCGTGCGGCAGCGCATGGACCCGGCCCTCTCCGGGCTGGAGCAGGTCCCACCGGTGGTCGACCTCGCGGCGGTGCGGGGCGAGCTGGACTACGTGGTCGTGGTGGGGCTGGACCGGGCGTCGGCGGGTGTGCGGGACGCGCAGTGCACCCGGGCCGTCACCGCCGAGCTGGCCGACCACTACACGCCGGTCGCCACCTCGGCGCCGACCGGGTTGGTCACCCTCTGGCGTGCCGCCCCGTCGTCCGGCCAGACTGCCGACGGCGGCTCCGCCGACCCCCAGGCGGAGGGGTCGGCGGCGGCCCCACCACAGAGCGGACCTGTAGTTTCCGGTCGAGCACGGCCGGGGTAGGGCGGCGGGGTCGCGGCTGAGCAGCCCGCTCAGCGACCATGCCCCCCGGGTCCCCCGGGACAGTTCGGAGGACGTGTGCGCAGTCAAGGGTCGGAGACCGGACACACCGTGGTCGTCGGCGCGGGGCCGGCGGGTCTCACCGCCGCCTTCGAGCTCACCGAGCGGGACGTCCCCGTCACGGTGCTCGAGGCCGACTCCGTCGTCGGCGGCATCAGCCGCACGGTGGAGCGGGACGGCTGGCGGTTCGACATCGGTGGGCACCGGTTCTTCACGAAGGTGCCGGCGGTCGAGCGCTGGTGGCACCGCATGCTGGAGGACGACGAGTTCCTCTCCCGGCCCCGGCTGTCCCGGATCCACTACGCCGGCCGGCTCTTCGACTACCCGCTCAAGCCGGTGAACGCCCTGCGCGGTCTCGGCCCGGTCGAGGCGGTGCGCTGCCTGACCTCCTACGTCGCCGCCCGCATCCGGCCGCCGCGCGACCAGAGCCACTTCGAGGGCTGGGTCTCCGCCCGGTTCGGGCGACGGCTCTACGAGATCTTCTTCAAGACCTACACGGAGAAGGTCTGGGGCATCCCCGCGACGGAGATCCAGGCCGACTGGGCCGCGCAGCGGATCAAGGACCTCGACCTGTGGCGGGCGGTGTGGCACGCGCTGCGCCCCCAGGCCGGCCGGACGACGATCACCACGCTGATCGACCGGTTCCAGTACCCCCGCACCGGCCCCGGCCTGATGTGGGAGCGGACGTTGGAGAGGGTGCGCGACGCCGGCGCCGCGGTCCACCTCGACACCCGCGTCACCGCCGTCCACCGGGACGAGCAGGGCGCGGTGGCGGTGAGCGTGCGCGCCGACCGGACCGGCCGTTCGGCGGGCGGCCGCATCCGGCGGATCGCGGCCGACCACGTCATCTCCTCGATGCCGCTGCCCGAGCTGGTGCTGGCGATGGACCCGCCGGCGCCCGACACCGTCCGGGAGGCCGCGCGCGGGCTGTCCCACCGCGACTTCCTCACCGTGGCCCTCGTGGTCCCCGAGGAGGCCAGCTTCCCGGACAACTGGATCTACATCCACTCGCCGGAGGTCCGGGTCGGCCGGATCCAGAACTTCGGCAGCTGGTCGCCGTTCATGGTCAAGGACGGCCGGACCTGCCTGGGGATGGAGTACTTCGTCGACGAGGGCGACGACCTCTGGGACGCCGACGACGAGGCGCTCGTGCAGCTGGCCACCGACGAGCTGGTCCGGCTGGGGCTGGTGGCCTCCGGCGACCGGGTGGAGCGCGGATTCGTCGTCCGGATGCCGAAGGCCTACCCGGTCTACGACGCCGGCTACGACGAGCGGGTCGAGGTCATCCGGGCGTGGCTGGCCGAGGCGGTGCCCAACGTCCACCCGGTCGGCCGCAACGGCATGCACAAGTACAACAACCAGGACCACTCGATGGTGACGGCGATGCTGACGGTGGAGAACATCGTCGCCGGCGCCGACCACGACGTGTGGTCGGTCAACGTCGAGGAGGACTACCACGAGAGCGGCGAGGCCTCCTCGTCCGCCGACCGGTCCGGCACGACGACGTCCGGGACCGGGCGGGCCGCGCCCGTCCTGCCCCGCCGCGGGCCGCGTGCCGCCTAGTCCCGGCGGCGCGGCGGCCGCCGCTCCCGACGCGCCGGCCCGGCCGGCGGCCGACAGCGGCCGGTCGGCGCGCCGCCCGAGCGCCTGGATCCGGCTCGGCGAGCGCCCCCGGCAGTCCCGGGTCGTCCGGGCGCTGGCCGCCGTGGCGGCCGCAGCCGGGGTCACCGGAGTGGTCGCCCGCTTCGTCGCGCCGCCGGAGCTGTGGCTGGACGAGGCGCAGAGCGTCGCGATCGCCCGGCTGCCGCTGCCGGACCTGCTGGCCGCGCTCCGCCAGGACGGCTCGCCCCCGCTGTACTACCTGCTCCTGCACGCCTGGACGGCGCTGTTCGGCTCGGGCGCGACCGCGGTGCGCGCCCTGTCCGCGGTGCTCAGCGTGCTCACCCTGCCGCTGGCCTGGCACCTGGCCCGCCGGCTGGCCGGCCGCCGGGTCGCGGTCGCGCTGGTCGTGCTGCTGGCGACGTCGCCGTTCGCCATCCGGTACGCCAGCGAGACGCGGATGTACTCGCTGCTGGCGTTCCTGACCGTCCTCGGCGCCGTCGCCGTGGTCGCCGTCCTCCGGCGGGACGGTGCCGGACCGGTCCTGGGGCTCGGCGCGGTCACCGGGGCCCTGCTGCTGACCCATCTGTGGTCGTTCCACCTGGTCGCGGTCACCGGGCTGCTCGCCCTGGCCGCGCTGCGCACCCGTCGACGTGCGGCGTCGCGGGTGCTGACCGGCCTGGCCCTCGGGCTGCTGCTGTTCACCCCCTGGGTGCCCTCCCTGCTGGTGCAGGTGACCCACACCGGGACCCCGTGGGCCGAACCGCCGGGCCTGCTCGCCCTGCCCATGGCCCTGGACGCCTGGCGCGGCGGGGGAGCGGTGCGCGCGCACGCCCTGGGGACGGCGCTGCTGCTCCTGGCCGCACTCGGCGCGCTGGCCGTGCCCGCCGCCCGCCGCCCCGGCAGCCCCACGGTGCTGCTGCGGCTGCGGCTGCGGCCCTCCCGCGCGGTCCTGCTGGCGCTGTCCGCGGGCACCCTCGTCGTGGCCGGCCTGGTGAGCCGGCTGACCGGCACCGCGGTCGCCGACCGCTACACCAGCGTCGCCCTGGTGGCGTTCCTCGCGCTGGTGGCCACCGGGGTGGCTGCCCTGCCCGGCACCCGGGCGCGGGCGGTGGGGCTCGCCCTGGTCGCCGTCCTGGGGGTGGCCACCGCCGTGCCCGGGCTGACCGCCCCCCGCACGCAGGCCGGGCAGGTGGCCCGCGCGCTGGCCGACGCCGGCCCCGGGGACGTCGTCGTCACCTGTCCCGACCAGCTCGGCCCCGCTCTGGCCCGCCTGGTGCCGCCGGACCTCGACCTGGTCGTGTACCCGGACCTGCGCCCGGCCGACCGGGTCGACTGGACCGACTACGTCGACCGGGTGACCGGTACCCCCTCGGCCACGGTCGCGGCGGAGGTCCTCGAGCGTGCCGGCGACGCGGGGATCTGGGTCGTGACCGGGCTCGGCTACCGGGTGCCCTCACCGGGCCGGTGCGGCGCCCTGGTGGAGACCCTGGCCGCCGTCCGCGACGAACCCGACCTGGTGGTGGCCGCCGACGCGCGGATCCCCGAGAGCGACCGGCTCCAGTACTTCCCGCCCGTGCCGGCGGCCGAGCCGGCCCGCCGGAGCGCGGGGGTCGGCGCGGCTGGCTAGGGTGCGGCGACGACGACCACCTCCGTGGAGGCCCCCATGACAGCGCCGGAGTTCGTGACCCTGCAGGTGGCCGACGGGGTGGGGACCATCCGCCTCGACCGGCCCAAGATGAACGCGATCGACGAGCAGCTGCACCTGGAGGTGCGCGCCGCCGCCGTCGAGGCCGGCCAGCGCGACGACGTGCGCGCCGTCGTCCTCTACGGCGGGGAGCGGGTCTTCGCCGCCGGCGCCGACATCAAGGCCATGTCG
This sequence comes from Geodermatophilus sp. TF02-6, assembly GCF_003319115.1. Taxonomy (GTDB): domain Bacteria; phylum Actinomycetota; class Actinomycetes; order Mycobacteriales; family Geodermatophilaceae; genus Geodermatophilus. The sequence goes on from NZ_QOHF01000004.1 coordinate 113,737, forward strand.
CGGCTCGACGGCCGCAGCATGGTGGCCTGGGGCCGCGAGCTGACCGGCTCCTTCACCGCCGTGGCCCAGGTGCCCAAGCCGGTCATCGCCGCGATCACCGGCTACGCCCTGGGCGGCGGCTACGAGCTGGCGCTGTGCGCGGACTTCCGGGTGATGGGCGCCGGCGCCAAGGTCGGCCAGCCGGAGATCCTGCTGGGCGTCATCCCCGGCGCGGGCGGCACCCAGCGGCTGGCCCGCCTGGTCGGGCCGGCCAAGGCCAAGGACCTGGTCTTCACCGGGCGGCACGTCGGGGCCGAGGAGGCGCTGGAGATCGGGTTGGCCGACGCCGTCGTCCCCGACGAGGAGGTGTACGACACGGCGGTGGCGATGGCCCGCAAGTTCGCCGCCGGCCCGCCGCTGGCGCTGGCCGCGGCCAAGCGGGCCGTCGACGAGGGCCTGGACCTGCCGCTCGCGCAGGGGCTGGCCCTGGAGAGCCGGCTGTTCGCCGAGCTGTTCGACACCGAGGACCAGGAGGCCGGCATGCGCTCGTTCCTGGAGAACGGTCCGGGGAAGGCCACCTTCACCGGCCGGTGACCGGACGGCGGCCCGACCGTCGCCGACCGACGGGGCCACCCCGGTGACGTGGGTCACCGGTACCCGTGGGGGCCTCCCCGTTACCCGGCGGTAACCTCCACTATCGGAGCAGGCGGGCGTGCCGCCCGCACCCGAAGGCCCCAGCGCGGAGGTAGGTCTGGCGATGGAGATCGTCGTTCTGGTCAAGCAGGTCCCCGACTCCGGCAGCGAGCGCAGCCTGGATCCGGCGGACAACACCGTCGCCCGAGGGAGCGCGGACAACGTCGTCAACGAGATCGACGAGTACGCCATCGAGGAGGCCCTGGTCCTCAAGGAGGCCCACGGTGGTGAGGTGACCGTGCTGACCGTCGGGCCGGAGTCGGCGGCCGATGCGATCCGCAAGGCGCTGTCGATGGGCGCGGACAAGGCGGTGCACGTGGTCGATGACGCCATCCACGGCGCGTGCGCTCCGCAGACCTCGGCGATCCTGGCCGCCGCGCTGGGGCAGCTTTCCTACGACATCGTGCTCTGCGGTGCGGAGTCCACCGACGGGCAGCTGTCGGTGATGGCGGCGCTGCTCAGTGAGCGGCTGGGTATCCCGGCGCTGTCCGGGGCCCGCAAGCTCACCGTGGAGGGCGGGATGGCCCGGGTGGAGCGGCAGACCGACACCGGCTACTGGGCGATCGAGGCGCCGCTGCCGGCGATCGTGTCGGTCTGGGACACCATCAACGAGCCGCGCTACCCCTCCTTCAAGGGCATCATGGCCGCCAAGAAGAAGCCGGTGACCAAGCTGGGCCTGGCCGAGGTGGGCATCGACCCGGCCACGGTGGGCCTGGCCAGTGCGACGTCCCAGGTGCTCGACTTCGCCGGCCGCCCGCCCAAGGGCGTCGGGGTCAAGGTCGCCGACGAGGGCGACGGCGCCGCCCAGCTGGTCGACTTCCTGGCCGGCCAGAAGATCGTCTGACCCGGATCGAACGCGGGAGAGGAGACGGAAGTCATGGCAGAGGTGCTGGTCCTGGCCGAGCTGAACCCGGCCGGGGAGGGGGTGCTCAAGACCACCCTGGAGGCACTGACCGCCGCCCGCGCGCTGGGCGAGCCCTCGGCGGTCGTGGTCGGCGCCCCGGGTGCGGCCGAAGGTGCCAGGGACGTGCTGGCCGAGTACGGCGCGGCGAGGGTCTACGTCGCCGAATCGCCGGAGATCGACGAGTACCTGATCGCGCCCAAGGCCGAGGTGCTCGCGACGCTGGTGGCCGAGAGGTCCCCGGCGGCGGTGGTCATCCCCTCCTCGCCGGAGGGCAAGGAGATCGCCGGGCGGCTGGCGGTCAAGACCGGCTCGGGCTTCCTGACCGACGTGGTCGACATCGCTGCTGACGGCACCGCGACCCAGGTCGCCTTCGCCGGGGCGACGATCGTGCACTCGAAGGTGACCGTCGGCATCCCCATCTACACGGTGCGCGGCAACTCGGTCACCCCCACCCCGGCGCCGGCTGCCGCAGACGTGGAGCAGGTGCCGGTGCAGATCTCCGAGCAGGCCAAGGCCACCCGGGTGGTCGACCGGGTGGTGGAGCAGAAGAGCAGCCGCCCGGTGCTCACCGAGGCGGCGATCGTGGTCTCCGGTGGCCGCGGGGTGGCCTCGGCGGAGAACTTCTCGATCATCGAGGCCCTCGCCGACTCCCTGGGCGCGGCGGTCGGCGCCTCCCGCGCCGCGGTCGACTCCGGCTACTACCCGCACACCTTCCAGGTGGGGCAGACCGGCAAGACCGTCTCTCCGCAGCTCTACATCGCGGTGGGCATCTCCGGGGCGATCCAGCACCGGGCGGGTATGCAGACCTCGAAGATGATCGTGGCGGTCAACAAGGATCCCGAGGCGCCGATCTTCGAGCTGGCCGACTTCGGCGTGGTCGGCGACCTGAACACCGTCGTCCCCCAGGCCACCGAGCAGATCCAGGCCCGCAAGGGCTGAGCGAGGCGCCCGGCACGGTCCGCTGCCGTCGAGCGCCGTCCCCTCCCGGGGCGGCGCTCGACGGCTGTCCGGACCGGGAAGCCGCCGGGCCGTGCGGTGGTTGGCGCGGAGGTGGACGTGGACGGCTCCTCCGACCGGCCGGCGGCAGCGGGCGCCGGCGGGCGCGCGACTACATTGGCGAGGTGGCCGAGCTCGCGAGGTCACGCGGGAACACAGCATGACGGTCACGTGGCCGACGAGCGCCAGCGAGGAGGGCCGGTGACCGAGCTCGCGAGGTCACCCAGGGGCGCAGCACCCCAGGTCACGTGGCCGACGAGCGCCAGCAGGAGGGCCGGTGACCGAGCTCGCGAGGTCACCCAGGGGCGCAGCACCCCAGGTCACGTGGCCGACGAGCGCCAGCGAGGAGGGCCGGTGACCGAGCTCGCGAGGTCACCCAGGGGCGCAGCACCCCAGGTCACGTGGCCGACGAGCGCCAGCGAGGAGGGCAGGTGACCTACCTCGACCACGCGGCGACCACGCCGGTGCTCCCCGAGGTGGTGGCTGCGATGACCGAGCAGCTGGGCCGCGTGGGGAACGCCTCGTCGCTGCACGCCAGCGGCCGCGCCGCGCGCCGCGTCGCCGAGCAGTCGCGGGAGCGGCTGGCCGAGGCGCTCGGCGCCCGTCCGTCGGAGGTGCTGTTCACCGCCGGGGGGACCGAGGGCGACAACCTCGCCGTGAAGGGGCTCTTCTGGGCCCGTCGCGAGGTCGACTCGCGCCGACGGCGCATCGTGGCGAGCCCCGCCGAGCACCACGCCGTCCTGGACAGCGTCGAGTGGCTGGCCAAGCACGAGGGGGCCGACATCACCTGGCTCGCGGTCGAGCCGACCGGCCGGGTGGCCCCCGAGGCGCTGCGGACGGCCCTCGGCACGGCCGAGGACGTCGCGCTGGCCAGCGTCATGTGGGCCAACAACGAGGTCGGCACGGTCAGCGACCTGGCCGCCCTCGCCGAGGTCGCGCACGCCGTCGGCGTCCCGCTGCACACCGACGCCGTCCAGGCCGTCGGGCAGGTGCCGGTCGACTTCGGGGCCAGCGGGGTCGACGCGCTGAGCATGACCGGGCACAAGCTCGGCGGCCCGATGGCCGCCGGGGTGCTGCTGCTGCGCCGTGACACCGAGTGCATGCCGCTGCTGCACGGCGGCGGGCAGGAGCGTGACGTGCGCTCGGGGACGTTGGACGTCGCCGCGATCGTCGGGCTGCAGGTGGCCACGTGCACCGCCGTCGGCAGCCGGGAGGAACGCGCCGCGCGGCTGGCCGCGCTGCGCGACCGGCTGGTGGCGGGCGTGATGGCGCAGGTGCCGGACGTGCAGCTCAACGGTGCCCCGTTGGACGACGTCGTCGCCGGCGGGCCCGGCCGGCTGCCCGGCAACGCGCACCTGTCGTTCCCCGGTGCCGAGGGGGACGCGCTGCTCATGCTGCTCGACGCCCGCGGTGTGGAGTGCTCCACCGGGTCGGCCTGCAGCGCCGGCGTCGCCCGGCCCAGCCACGTGCTGCTCGCCGTCGGCGCCGATCCGGACCGCGCCCGCAGCTCGCTGCGGTTCTCCTTCGGGCACACCTCGGTCGAGGAGGACGTCGACGCGGTGCTCGACGTGATCGGCCCGGTGGTGGAGCGGGCCCGTCGTGCGGGGCTGGGCCGGGGCGACAAGGAGTGAGCACGGCAGCGAGGGGGGGCACCTCCCGCTTGCGGGGGACTGCGAGCGAGGAGCGCAACGACCGCGGAGCCCGGTGGAGGGCTGGCCGATGAGGCTGCTCGCCGCGATGAGCGGTGGCGTGGACTCGGCCGTGGCCGCGGCGCTGGCCGTCGACGCCGGGCACGACGTCACCGGCGTCCACCTCGCCCTCTCCCCGGACCGGCAGACCCTGCGCAGCGGCGCCCGCGGGTGCTGCAGCGTCGAGGACGCGCACGACGCCCGCCGGGTCGCCGACGAGCTCGGCATCCCGTTCTACGTCTGGGACCTGGCCGAGCGGTTCACCGAGGACGTCGTCGACGACTTCGTCGCCGAGTACGCCGCCGGGCGCACCCCCAACCCGTGCCTGCGCTGCAACGAGCGGGTCAAGTTCGCCGCGGTGCTGGACCGGGCGCAGGCCCTGGGCTTCGACGCCGTCGTCACCGGCCACCACGCGCGGCTGGTAGACGGCGAGCTGCGGCGCTCCGTGGACGCGGGCAAGGACCAGTCCTACGTGCTCGCCGTCCTGACCGCGCAGCAGCTGGCGGGTGCGGTCTTCCCGCTGGGGTCGATGACCAAGCAGCGGGTGCGCCAGATCGCCGCCGAGCGCGGGTTCGCCGTGGCGACCAAGGCCGACTCCCACGACATCTGCTTCATCCCCGACGGCGACACCCGCGGCTTCCTGGCCCGGCGCCTGGGAGAGCGGCCCGGGCCGGTCGTCGACGCGGCCACCGGCGCGACGGTGGGGGAGCACGCCGGCACGTACGGGTTCACCGTCGGGCAGCGCCGCGGTCTCGGCGCCGCGGTCGGCGACTCCCGACCGCGCTACGTGCTGGGCATCGAGCCGGTGACCCGCACGGTGACCATCGGCACCGCCGACCTCGCCGGGGTCGGCGAGGTCCGCACCGCCGCGCCCACCTGGACCGGCCCGGCGCCGCAGCTGCCGGCGCGCGCCGAGGTGCAGCTGCGCGCCCACGGCACGCCGGTGCCGTGCGAGGTCACGGCCGGGGACGGCGGCGGCCTGCGCCTGCTGCTCGACGAGCAGCAGCGCGGTGTGGCGCCGGGGCAGTCGGCGGTGCTCTACGCCCCCGACGCCGAACGCGGTGACCTGGTGCTCGGCCAGGGCACGGTGGTCGCCGCGAGCCGGCGCGTTCCCGCCTGAGAGAGGACCTCCTCCTCCCCACCCCTCGCAGGCTCGGGGACGCCCTGGAGGGGGCCGGTGCGACGCGACTACCGTCGCCGTCGTGGTCTCGCCGATCCACCCCTCCTCGCCGGTCGACCCGACCCCGCAGGAGGACACGCCCACGCCGACACCGTGGGGGCCGGCCACCGGCGTGGGCTCGTTGCCCGGCACCGACCCGGCCGAGGCACTGCGGCTGGTCACCGGCGAGCTGCCGGACTTCCCGCACCTGCCCGAGCTGCCCGCCCGCGGCGCCGGAGCCGACCTCATCGGCCGCACCGCCGCGCTGCTGGTCGACCTGGCCGTGGAGCTGACCCCCGCCGGCTGGCGGCTGGTCCCGCGGTCGGGCATGGACCAGCGCCGGGCCGCGGAGTTCCTCGCCCGCGACCTCGACGCCCTGTACGACGTCGCCGACGCCTACGAGGGGCTGTTCAAGGTGCAGGCCGCCGGGCCGTGGACGCTCGCGGCCGGGCTGGAGCGCACCCGGGGCGACCGCGCCGTCGTCGACGCCGGCGCCCGCCGCGACCTCGCGCAGTCGCTGACCGAGGGGCTCGCCGCGCACGTCGCCGCCGTGACCGCGCGGGTGCCCGGCGCGCGGGTGGTCGTGCAGCTCGACGAGCCCTCGGTGCCCGCCGTCCTGCAGGGCGCGCTGCCCACCGCCAGCGGCTGGGGGAAGCTGCCGGCGGTCGAGGCGTCGGTCGTCGAGCAGGAGCTGGCCGGCGTCGTGCGGGCGCTGCCCGCGCCGGTGGTGGTGCACTGCTGCACGAACCGCGCCCCGCTGGAGCTCTTCCGCTCGGCGGGGACGGACGCGGTGTCCTTCGACCTGGGGCTGGTGCAGGACCTCGACGCGATCGGCGCCGCCGTCGAGGCCGGCACCCACCTGCTGCCCGGCGTCGTCCCCGGCACCGACGCCGCCCTCCCGGCGCCGAAGGGGACCGCCTCGCGGGTGCAGGCGTGGTGGCGGGAGCTGGGCTTCGCGGCCGAGCAGCTCGCCGGGGAGGTGACCCTCACCCCGGCCTGCGGGCTGGCCGGCGCCACGGCCGGCTACGCCCGGACGGCGATGACCCACGTGCGCGAGGCGGCCCGCTACCTGCTGCCGGACTGACCCCCGACCGGGGGAAGGCCAGTTCGGCTGTCGGAACCGCCGGATACCGTTCCGCCGTGACCACCGAAGCCGACCTGGACGAGCCCCTGACCGACGCCCCGCAGGTGGCCGCCCCGGCCGACCGGGAGGACGTCACCGAGGTCTCCGACGAGGCGCGCACCCGGCACCGCGACCTCGCCGAGGAGCTCGACCGCTACGCGTTCGCCTACTACGTGCAGGACGCCCCGCTGGTCAGCGACGGGCAGTACGACTCGCTCATGGGCGAGCTCAAGGAGCTCGAGGCCGCCCATCCGGCCCTGGTGACCCCCGAGTCGCCGAGCCAGAAGGTCAACGGTGGCTACACCGCGACCTTCGCCCCGGTCCGGCACCTGGAGCGGATGCAGAGCCTGGACAACGCCTTCTCCGGCGACGAGCTCTCCGCCTGGGCGGCACGGGTGGAGCGGGAGGTGGGCTCCGGCGTCTGCTACCTGTGCGAGCTCAAGGTGGACGGCGTGGCGGTGGCCCTGCTGTACGAGGGCGGCCGGCTGGTCCGCGCGGCCACCCGCGGCGACGGCGTGACGGGGGAGGACGTCACGGCCAACGTCCGCACGATGGACGACGTCCCGCAGCAGCTGACCGGCGACGACGTCCCCCCGCTGCTCGAGGTGCGTGGGGAGATCTACTTCCCGGTCGCCGCCTTCGCCGAGCTGAACGCGGGGCTCGTCGAGGGCGGCAAGCCGCCGTTCGCCAACCCCCGCAACGCCGCCGCGGGCTCCCTCCGGCAGAAGGACCCCAAGGTCACCGCGTCCCGTCCGCTGCGCCTGGTGGTGCACGGCCTCGGAGCGCGGGAGGGGTTCACCCCCGAGCGGCAGTCCGAGGCCTACCGGCGGCTGCGGGAGCTCGGCCTGCCGGTCAGCGACCGGTTCGAGGTGGTCGACGACCTGGACGGGGTGTGGGCCTACATCGAGCGCTACCGCGAGCAGCGGCACTCGGTGGAGCACGAGATCGACGGCGTGGTGGTCAAGGTCGACGAGATCGCCCTGCAGCGCCGGCTGGGCTCGACCTCGCGGGCGCCGCGCTGGGCGATCGCCTTCAAGTACCCGCCGGAGGAGGCCACCACCAAGCTGCTCGACATCCGGGTCAACGTCGGGCGCACCGGCCGGGTGACGCCGTTCGCGTTCATGGAGCCGGTGAAGGTCGCCGGGTCGACGGTGCAGTTGGCCACGCTGCACAACGCCAGCGAGGTCGAGCGCAAGGGCGTGCTCATCGGCGACACCGTCGTCATCCGCAAGGCCGGCGACGTGATCCCCGAGGTGCTCGGCCCGGTGGTGGCCGCCCGCACCGGTGACGAACGGCGGTTCGTCATGCCCACCCACTGCCCCGAGTGCGGCACCGAGCTGCGGCCGGAGAAGGAGGGCGACGCCGACATCCGCTGCCCGAACGCCCGGTCCTGCCCGGCGCAGCTGCGGGAGCGGGTGTTCCACGTCGCCGGTCGCGGAGCCTTCGACATCGAGGCGCTCGGCTACGAGACGGCGATCGCGCTGCTGCAGGCCCACCTGATCGAGGACGAGGGGGACCTCTTCTCCCTCGACGAGGAGAAGCTCTCCCGGTCGGCGTTCTTCACGAAGAAGGACGCCGCCCTGACGGCCAACGCCCACAAGCTGTTGGCCAACCTGCAGACCCGCAAGGCCGTCCCGCTCTGGCGGGTGCTGGTCGCCCTCTCCATCCGGCACGTCGGGCCGACCGCGGCCCAGGCGCTGACCCGGGACTTCCGCTCGCTCGACCGGATCGCCGAGGCCTCCGAGGAGGAGCTGGCCGCCGCCGACGGCGTGGGCCCGACGATCGCCCGGTCGGTGAAGGACTGGTTCACCGTCGACTGGCACTGCGGCGTCGTGGAGAAGTGGCGGGCGGACGGGGTGCGGATGGCTGACGACGGTGAGGACGCCGGTCCCGGCCCGCTGACCGGGGTCACCGTCGTCGTCACCGGGTCGCTGCGCGACTTCAGCCGCGACCAGGCGATCGCCGCGATCCAGGAGCGTGGCGGGAAGGTGACCGGCTCGGTGAGCAAGAAGACCGGCTTCGTCGTCGTGGGTGACGACCCGGGCAGCAAGTACGACAAGGCGGTGCAGGTCAAGGCGCCGATCCTGGACGATGACGGCTTCCGGGTGCTGCTGGAGGAGGGCCCCGACGCCGCCCGCGCCGTGGCCACCGTCGGTGACGGCAGCAAGCTGGACGCGGCGGCCTCCGGTGGCCCAGCTCCCGACGGTGCGCCGACCGCCGGCGACGCCTGAAGGACCCTGAAGGGGGCCAGCGGAGTCAGCCCGGCCGCCGCCAGACCGACACGTGCGAGCGGCTCTCGTTCGTGAACGACCGGCGGTCCCAGCCGCCCCACCGCGCCTCGAGCTCCATCCCGGCCATCAGGTCGAGCTCGGCCGGCACACGTAGCGGAACGGGATCGAGGTGACGCGCCACCGCCCGTCAGTGAACACCTGGTGGTGGGAGACCAGGCCCTGCCCGGCGACGTCGTACTCGTCGAACCCCAGCGGCGTGGGTGACACGTGGAAGGGACGGGCGGACTCCCCGGGCGGCAGCCGCCGGAGGTCAGGGACGCCGACCTCGATGACGAACCGCCCACTGGGCTCCAGGTGCCTCGCGACGTCGGCGAAGCCGGCGACCTGCTTCTCCTGGGTCGTCAGGTTCAGGCTCGTGTCGAACACGAAGTAGGCGAGGGAGAAGGTCGCCCCCACCACGATGGCGGCGAAGTCGCCCGTCGTGACGGGGATCCGCTCGGCCCCGGCTTGGCCCGCAGCTGCGCCACCATGTCGGGGGACAGGTCGATGCTGTGCACGTGGATGCCGCGGTCGCGCAGCGGCAGTGCGATCCGGCCGGTTCCGATGCCGAGCTCCAGCGCGGCACCGCCGTCTGCCAGCTCGGCCAGCAGGTCCACCGCCGGACCGACTGCCGCCGGTTCGAACATCTCGGCTGCCGACTCGTCGTAGTGTTCCGCGATCCACCCAGCGAAGTGGTCGACGGCCATGTGGCCACTGTGCCGATGACCGGGCTCAGGTCGCCACGGGTTTCCGGTGCTCCGCCTGCCGTCCGGCTGTCATCGGCATGTCCAGCACCCACGTCTCAGTACGGCGGGGGTTCGGTGACGGCGGTCAGGCCGGTGGGTGTGGTGACCGTGAGCGTGCCGTCGGGGGCGAGGTCGTGTCGCCAGCCTGGTGCCTGGTGCTTCCCGCGGTGGTCGCCGGTGCAGTAGCCGGCGAGGTTGGCCGCGCGGGTCTCCCCGCCTGCTGCGTAGGGCCGGTTGTGGTCGAGCTCCCCGGCCTTGGGCACGCGGCGGCGGCACCCTGGAAACCGACAGCGCCGATCACGGGCACGGCCGTGGCGGTCCAGCGCCGCACCGGGCCGGTAGCCGTCGGTGGCCTGGGCCGCGTGCAGTCCGGGTCGGCCGGTCAGGTCGTGGGTGCAGGTCTCCGGATGGCGGCGGCAGGGGCGGGCGCCGCAGTGGGCGACCCGGCGCAGGCCGGGCAGCTCGGTGAGGGCCAGCATCGCGCCGGTGACGGCGTCGGCCAACACGATCCGGGGCCGGTCGGCCAGCCCACCCCCGGCGGTGGCGGTGAGCAGGTCGGCGAGGTCCTCGCGCTGGGTGTCTGCCGCGGCGGCGAGTGCGCCGAGGGCGTCGGTGGCGGCATCCACCTGCCCGGCAGGGCTGGCCCGCCACGCGGCCTCGTCGCCGGCCTCTGCCTGCTGCGCCGTGCGCACCGAGCGTCGGGCGTGGCCGAGCGCCATGCGGGCGGCGTGCACCGCCGCACCAGCGTCGTCCACGGCCCGATCGGCGGCCGCCCACCAGCCGCCCGCGGAGGAGGTCGCGGGCTCATCCGGCGGCGCCGCCCCGCCGACCGCTGCGGCCGGCGGCCTCGCCTCGCATGCGCCCGGCCCGCTGTCAGGGCCGCGGCCGTCCCCGCCATCGAGGTCGTCGAGGTCGTTGAGGTCGGGTTCTGGGCCGGTGTCCCACGGTGGCTGGTCGGCGGCGTTGCCGGGAGCGGGGTGGTCGCCGAAGCCGCGGCGCACCAACTCGGCCAGCCACCGGTCGAACTCCGCCGCGTCCAGCTCGGCGGCGGCCCGCTCGACCGGGGCGCCCTCGACATCGACCGGCTCGCCGTCGGTGGCCGTGGTGTCGTCGGCAACGTCGACGAGTGGCGTGGGGTCCAGGCCGGCGAAGGCGCGGGCCAGCTGGCGGACCATCTCCGCCGGCACCAGTTCCCCGTCCACCTCACCTGGGGCGTCACCGCCGAGCATCGTGGCCACCGAGGCGACGATGGTCAGCAGCACCCGCACCGGCGGCAGGTCGGTCTCACCCGGTCGCAGCACCAGGTCCAGCAGGGCGTCGACCATCTTCTGCCCGCGGGTGCGCACCGGCTCGCCGGGCTCGTTGACGATCGCCTCGGCGCACTGCACCAGCGCCGCGTACAGCGCCTTGGCCTCCGGCATGGTGCACACCACCGTCACCGCCGCCATGCCGTCGGCCCGTTCGGGGCGGATCGAGATGCCGCGTTCTTTGAGAGCCTGGGCCAGCCGCCGAGCGGCAGCGGTGGCGTCGCGCTGGGCCACCATCCGGCGGGCTTTGTCCCCGAGTTGGCTGGGCGTGGTCACCTGAGCACGCCGGGCCGCCCAGGCGAGCAGATCGGCCTCGATCTCGCCGCGCAGCACCTCGTCCTCGACGGCGGCGACCTTGTCGATCAGGTGCCACAGGTGCCCGGCGTGCAGCACCCCCGTCTCGAGGGCGACGAGGGTCGCGGGCAGCCGGTGCACCAGCGTCAGGGACCGCTGCAGCAGCTGCTCAGCTGCCGGCTGGGTGAGGTTGAGCGCGATCGCCAGCTCCGGCGTCGCCCACTCGCTGACCGGCCGCAGCACGTCCGCCCGCGCCGCCCACCGCTCGGCGCTCATCGCGCCGCGCTCACCCTGGGCCCGGTCGACCGAGGCCGGGCGGGTCGCGACGAACGCCGCCACCGCCCGGGCGCGCAGCGCGGTCTGCCGGGCGATCTCCCGATCGGCGGCCTGCACCGCCCCCAGCGGCCCCGACGCCCACCCCACCGTGGGCGCAGGTGCCTGCCGTGTCCCGGCCTGCGCCCCGTCGTCCATGAATTCGATCATGAGTTCGAACGACCGGCTGTGCAAGCCATCTGGAGGAGAATGCGCAGGTCATCGGCCTGAGGCAGGCGAAGGGCGCCGAGATGGACGACCGTGCGATCAGACGGGTGGCAGGTGCGCGACGCTGGCTGCGATGCCGGTCAGGTGGACGAGGCGCAGCAGCTCCGAGCGCCGGTAGGCCGGCCCGCCGGAGCGGCCGAGCACCACCGCGGTCTGCGGGCTGCCGAAGGAGGCGGCCATCATCTCGATGGCCATCTCCCGCCAGCGCTCGGGCAGCCAGTCCTCCTCGCTGGGCAGCAGCCGCGGCGCCGGCAGCGGCAGCCAGGGCAGCGTCATCCCGTCGAAGGTGGGCGCCGCGTCGGATGCGGCCAGCACCTCGCACGGCTGCTCCGCCGTCCCCCGGAGGACGACGGCCCAGCCGCTGTGGAAGACCCGCGGCAGCTCGGCGGCGAGCAGCTTCACCGCGAGGGTGGGCGAGACCGGTGTGGCCGCCCGGGCCAGCGCTTCGAGCAGCTCGAGCTCCCGGTGGGTGTCGAGGGGACCGGCGAAGGGCCGCAGCGACTCCACCTCCACGCCCGGCACCGCGGTGGCGGCGGTGATCAGGCTGTCGGGGAGGCGACCGGGTGGGAGGTCCACCACGATGTCGTCGACGGCGACGCCGCCGCCGCGCTCCAGGACGTCCACGGAGACGATGTCGATGCCGGCGGTGCCCAGCGAGGTGGCGACCGCGCCGAGGATGCCGGGCCGGTCGGGTACGACCAGCCGCAGGAGATGGGACACGGTTCCTCCGGGTTCGGGGTACGGGCCGATCTCCGTCGATCGCAGGCGACGCCAGCTTCTCGCATCGACCGCTCGCCGGTCGAGCCGTCCCCGCAGCACGGTGTGGACCTTCTCCGGCCGACCGGCGCCGCCGAGGCGCAACGTACAGTGGCCGGGTTGCAGACGTGGTGACGAGCGCCTCTCCGGCGCCGCGGAAGTGGAGTCCCGCCCCAGCATGAGCACCCCCGTCCCGAAGGACCCACCCGCCCGCCAGGACACCGCCGGACCGGGGCGTGACGGCACCGCCGGGCCCGGGCGTGACGGCACTGCCGGGCTCGGACGCGACGACGTCGCGCACCTGGCGCGACTGGCCCGGCTGGCGCTCAGCGACGAGGAGCTCGACCACTTCGCCGGCCAGCTCTCCGCCGTGCTCGACGCGGTGGCGCAGGTCGGCAAGGCCGACGTCGCCGACGTCCCGCCGACCACCCACGCTGTGCCGCTGACCGACGTCACGCGCCCCGACGTGGTCGCCCCGAGTCTGCCGCGGGACGTCGTCCTGGCGCAGGCCCCGGCGGCCGAGGACGACCGCTTCCGCGTGCCGCAGATCCTCGGGGAGGAGGAGTGAGCGTGGAGTTGACGAACGAGGACGCCGCCGAGCTCGGCCGCCGGCTGGCCGCCGGCGAGCTGAGCTCGGTCGAGCTCACCCGCGCCCACCTCGACCGCATCGCCGCCCGGGACGACGTCCTCGGGGCCTTCCTGCACGTCGACGCCGAGGCCGCGCTGGCTCGCGCCGCCGAGGTCGACGCCGCCCGCGCCGCCGGCGAGGAGCTCGGCCCGCTGGCCGGCCTGCCGGTCGCGCTCAAGGACGTCGTCGTCACCGAGGGCGTCCCCACCACCAGCGGCTCGCGGATCCTCGAGGGCTGGCGCCCGCCCTACGACGCGACCGTCGCGGCGAGGCTCAAGGACGCCGGCACGGTGCTGCTGGGCAAGACCAACATGGACGAGTTCGCGATGGGCTCCTCCACGGAGAACTCCGCCTACCGCACGGCGCGCAACCCGTGGGACCCCGACCGCGTCCCCGGCGGCTCCTCGGGCGGCTCCTCGGCGGCGGTCGCCGGCGGCCTGGCCCCGTGGGCGCTGGGCACCGACACCGGCGGCTCGATCCGCCAGCCGGCCGCGGTCACCGGGCTGGTCGGGCACAAGCCCACCTACGGCTCGGTCTCCCGCTACGGCCTGATCGCCTTCTCCTCGAGCCTGGACCAGGCCGGGCCGATGGCGCGCACCGTCCTCGACGCCGCCGTCCTGCACGAGGCGATCGGCGGGCACGACCGGCGCGACTCCACGAGCATCGACGCCCCGGTGCCGCCGCTGGCGCAGGCCGCGACCGAGGGAGCCCGCGGCGAGCTGTCCGGGCTGCGCGTCGGCATCGTCCGCGAGCTCGGCGGTGCGGGGCACACCGACGGCTACGAGGACGGCGTGCTGGCGCGCGTCCGGGAGGCGGTGGCGCTGCTGGAGGGCATGGGCGCCGAGGTCCGCGAGGTGTCCTGCCCGTCGTTCGACCTCGCGCTGGCGGCCTACTACCTGATCGCGCCGAGCGAGGCGTCGTCCAACCTGGCCCGCTTCGACGGCGTGCGCCACGGCCTGCGGGTCGGCGACGACGGCAGCCGCGACCTGGACACGGTCATGTCGCTGACCCGGGAGGAGGGCTTCGGACCCGAGGTCAAGCGCCGCATCATCCTGGGCACCTACGCGCTCTCGGCCGGCTACTACGAGGCGTACTACGGGCAGGCGCAGAAGGTCCGCACGCTGATCGGCCGGGACTTCTCGGCCGCCTTCGCCGACGTCGACGTGCTGGTCAGCCCGACCAGCCCGACCGTGGCCTGGCCGATCGGCGCCCGCGTCGACGACCCGCTGGCCATGTACGCCGCCGACCTGTGCACCCTGCCGGCCAGCCTGGCCGGGCTGCCGGCGATCTCGGTGCCGTGCGGCCTGTCCGAGGGCCTGCCGGTCGGCTTCCAGGTGATGGCGCCGGCGCTGGCCGACGACCGCTGCTACCGGGTCGCCGCCGCCGTCGAGGCCGCGCTGGACGCCGCCCGCGGTCACCGGCTGCTCGACGAGCTGGCGCAGCGGGCGCCGAGCGGGGCCCCGGCGTGACCGGGCCGCTCAAGGCCGCCTGGGCCCTCACCGCCTTCGTCGTCGTCGTCGGCCTGGTGCTGTGGCTGGTCACCGGCCGCGCCGTCTTCGCCGTCTTCATCGTCCTGGGCCTGCTGACCGCCCTCGGTGCTGTGCTGACCGGGCGTCCGCGGCCGGACGGCCGCAGCACCGGCCCGGAGGAGAGCCGCAGATGACCGCCAGCACCCACACCGGCGAGCGTCTCGTCGACTTCGGCGAGGTCCTCACCCGCTACGAGCCGGTCATCGGCCTGGAGACCCACGTCGAGCTGGGCACCGCCTCGAAGATGTTCTGCGGCTGCGCCACCACCTTCGGCGCCGAGCCGAACACCCAGACCTGCCCGGTGTGCCTGGGCCTGCCCGGCTCGCTGCCGGTGTCCAACGCCGCGGCGATCGAGGCGACCATCCGCATCGGGCTGGCCCTGGGCTGCCGGATCGCCCCCTGGAGCCGCTTCGCGCGGAAGAACTACTTCTACCCGGACATCCCCAAGGGCTACCAGACCAGCCAGTACGACGAGCCGCTGTGCACCGCCGGCCACCTCGACGTCGAGGTCGACGGCGAGACGTACCGGGTGGAGATCGAGCGGGTGCACCTCGAGGAGGACACCGGCAAGAACCTGCACGTCGGCGGGGCCACGGGGCGCATCCACGGCGCCTCGCACTCGCTGGTCGACTACAACCGGGCCGGCATCCCGCTGGTCGAGATCGTCACCCGGCCGATCCCGGGCACCGGGGCCAGGGCGCCCGAGGTGGCCCGCGCCTACGTCACCGAGCTGCGCGACATCCTCCTGGCGCTGGGCGTGTCCGAGGTGCGGATGGAGCAGGGCAACCTGCGCTGCGACGTCAACACCTCGCTCGCGCCGATCGGTAGCCTGGAGTGGGGTCTGCGCACCGAGACCAAGAACGTCAACTCGCTGCGGTCGGTGGAGCGCGCCGTCCGCTACGAGATGCGCCGGCAGGCCGCCGTCCTCGACGCCGGCGGGCGGGTGGTGCAGGAGACCCGGCACTTCCACGAGGACACCGGCACCACCTCACCCGGGCGGAGCAAGGAGGAGGCCACCGACTACCGGTACTTCCCCGAGCCCGACCTCGTCCCGGTGGCCCCGGACGCCCCGTGGGTGGAGCGGCTCGCCGCCGAGCTGCCGGAGCTGCCGGCGGCCCGCCGGGCGCGGCTGCGCGAGGAGTGGGGGCTGTCGGCCACGGAGATGGCCTGGATCGTCAACGCCGGCGCCGTCGACCTGGTGGCCGACACCGTGGCCGCCGGCGCCACCCCCGCCGACGCGCGCAAGTGGTGGCTCGGCGAGCTGGCCCGCCGGGCCAACGACGCCGGCGTCGAGCTGGCGCAGCTGCCGGTCACCCCGCGGCAGGTCGCCGAGCTCACCGGCCTGGTCGCCGCGGGGACGGTCAACGACCAGCTGGCCCGGCAGGCGCTCGACGGTGTGCTCGCCGGCGAGGGTGACCCGGCGCAGGTGGTCGAGGCCCGCGGCCTGGCGGTGATGGGGGAGTCCGACGAGCTGGTCGCCGCCGTCGAGGCCGCGATCGCCGGCGCTCCCGACGTCGTCGCCAAGGTCCGCGGCGGGAAGGTGGCCGCCCTCGGCGCGCTCGTCGGCCAGGTCATGAAGGCGACACGGGGCAAGGCCGACGCGCCGACCGTGAGGCGGATGCTCGAGGAGCGCGTGCTGTGACACCGCGGCCCCCCGCTCGCAGGGACCGCGATGTCGCTGTCACAGCGGGGAGTCCGACGCCCCGCCGGGCGGGAGGATGCGCAGCACGCGGTCGTCGTCCTCGGCCGGGGTGCCGACGCCGTCCCGGTTGGACGTGGTGATCCACAGCGCGCCGTCGGGGTCGACGACGACGGTGCGCAGCCGGCCGTAGCGGCCGTCGAGGAAGGACGTCGGCTCCACGGCGACCGCGCCGGCGCCGTCGAGCTGCACCACGTGCACCCGCTGCCCGTCGAGGGCGCCGAGGTACACCGTGTGCCCGGAGACGGCGCAGCCGCCCAGGCCGCCCTCGGCCGCCGGGAAGTCGACCACCGGCGCGGCGCTGTCCGGCCCCGGCGCGGGCCAGCCGTGGTCACCGCCCTCGCTGACGGCGTCGAGCTCGTCGGCGCCCGCGGCGGAGTCGTCGGTCGCGAACAGCGACTCGTCGCCGCCGAGACACAGCGCGGTCACGTCGGAGTGGCCGCGGCTGTACACCGGGCCGCCGTCCTCGACCGGCTGGCCGAAGACGTCGACGTGCAACACCTTGCCGGCCAGCGAGGCCGGATCCTGGGCCAGCGCCGGGTCGCCGGTGTCGCCGGTGCCCACGAACAGCGTGCCGTCGAGGTCGAAGGCCAGACCGCCGCCGTTGTGGGTCTGTCCGCGGGGGATGCCGGGGAGCACCGGGTTCGGCGTCCCCCCGAGGGGGAAACGGACCACCCGGTTGTCGGTGGACGTGGAGACGTAGGCGTAGAGCAGCCCGTCCTCGACGAAGGTGGGCGAGAGGGCCAGGCCCAGCAGCCCGCCGTCCCCGGTGCCGTCCACGCCGGGGACGGTCATCAGCTCCCGGACGGGTGAGCGGTCGGGGAAGACCTGCAGCAGCCGCCCGGAGTCGCGTTCCCCGACGACCGCGCTGCCGTCGGGCAGCACCACCAGCCCGGTCGGGACGGTCAGGCCGGACGCGACCACGTTCGGGTCGCCGGCCTGCTCGCCCGCGTTCGGCTGCGCGGGGTCGCCGGGGGAGGGCACCTGCGGGGTCTGCGTGGGCGGGGCGACCTCGGGTGGCGGGCCCTCGGGGACCGGCCGGAACGGGCCGGCGGGCTGGTAGCCGTCGCTGCCGCACCCGGCGAGGACGACGGCCAGCAGGGCGGCGCCGACCAGCCCGCGTCCCTGCACCCCGCGCCGCCGGCTCACCCCTGGAACAGTACGTGCGCCGGACGGCGAGGGGCCTAGGGTCGGGTCCGTGCCCCCCGAGATCCGCGGCTCGCAGGTCGTCGGCCCCGGCGAGACGCTGCACGTCCTCGTCCCCTCCGCCGGCCTGGCCGACGCGGTCGAGGCGGTGGCGCCCCGGGTGCGGGCGCACCGCCTCGCGCCGTCCGACGGCCCGCCGTCCGGCGAGGCGGCCCGGGCCCAGGTGTGGGTGCCCGCCGCGGGCACCGGCGTCCCGGAGTGGCTGCCGGACGCGCTGCCCCGGCTGCGGCTGGTCCAGCTGCAGAGCGCCGGCGCCGAGCGGTTCGCCGGCCGGCTGCCCGCCGGGGTCGTCCTGTGCAACGCCCGGGGAGCGCACACACCGGCGACGGCGGAGTGGGTGGTGACCGCCGTCCTGGCCGCGCAGCGGGGCATCCCCGACCTCGTCCGCGAGCAGGACGCCGGCCGCTGGAGCCCGGGCACGTACCGCTCCGTCGTCGGCGCCCGCGTGCTCGTCGTCGGCGCGGGGGACATCGGACGGGCCGTCGGCCGGGTGCTCGCCGACCTGGGCGCCGAGCCGACCTACGCCGCCCGCACCGCACGCGAGGGCGTGCACGGTACCGACGAGCTGCCGCGGCTGCTGCCCGACGCCGACGTGGTCGTGGTGCTGGTCCCGGTCACCGAGGAGACGACCGGCCTGGTCGACGCGGCGTTCCTCGCGGCGATGGCGGACGGCGCGCTGCTGGTCAACGCCGCCCGGGGCGTGGTGGTGGACACCGACGCGCTGCTGGCCGAGCTCCGGGCCGGACGGCTGCGCGCCGCGCTCGACGTCACCGACCCCGAGCCGCTGCCGGCCGGGCACCCGCTGTGGTCGGCGCCGGGGCTGCTGCTCACGCCGCACATCGCGGGCACCGTGCCGCAGAGCGAGGCGCGGGCGACCGCCGCGGTCACCGACCAACTGGCGCGGGTCCTCGCCGACGAGCCGCTGGCCAACGTCGTCGACGTCTACTGAGCGGTGGGGGCAGGGGTGGCCCCCTGCAGGGTCCCCGGCCCCGTCCCGGGTCCCGCCCCGAGCGTGCGAGGGGTGGGGAGGACGGGGTCCTTCTCCGAGCGGTGGGGAGCAGGGGGTCCTTTCTCAGGTGGGGCCGGGGGAGGGGATCCGGCCGCCGGAGAGCGCGGCCAGGCGGGGCAGGTCGCGGGCGCGCAGCACGGGCAGCCGCACCTCGGTGCCCCGGGTGGTCACCGCCCACAGGTCGCCGCGCTCGCCCACCCGGATGCCGGCCAGCTCGCTCCAGGACACCGTGCGCCGCCCGGCCAGCGAGCGGGCGGTCACGCCCTCGTCGCCGACGTCGACCCCCACGCGCAGCACCCAGGCGGCGACGAGGACGGGGACGAGCAGGAACACCGGGGTCCAGGGCGCGGCGGAGGCCAGCGGGACGACGCAGAGGGCGAACAGGCCGACCGGCAGCAGGGCCGTCCGGTTCATGCGCACGCGGGCAGGGGCAGCCACGTCCGACCATCCTCCCAGATCCCGCCGGCCGGGCCGCCGGGTCAGGCGCTGAGGCGGGCGAGCCGGGCGGCGGTGTCGCTGCCCGCGGCCGCGGTGTAGACGACCAGCTGCAGACCGGGGGTGTCGGCGGGGGTCAGCTGGTGGTGCTCGAGCAGCAGCGTCCCGACCCGCGGGTGCTCGAAGCGCCGCTCGCGGGAGCTGAACCGGTCCACGTCGTGGCTGGCCCAGCCGGCGCGGAAGTGCGGGCTGGCCGCCTCCAGCCGGGCGACGAGGTCGACGACGTCCGGGTCGGCCAGGCGCGGCCCCACCTCGGCGCGGAACTGGGTGAGGAAGCGCCGGCTGTCGGTGACCCAGTCGCCCAGCAGCTCGCGGACGGCGGGGTCGGTGAAGACCAGCCACAACAGGTTGCGGTCCGCGGGCGCGGCGGCGGCCACCCCTGGGTAGAGGCGCTCGTAGGCGCGGTTCCAGCCCACGATCGACCAGCTCGCGGTGATGGCGTAGGCGGGGGAGGAGCCCAGCGCGTCCAGCAGCCGCTGCACGTGGGCGGGCACGCCCCGGCCTTGCTGCAGGGCCCCGCCGCGAGCTTGCGAGTGGTGGGGGGCAGCGAGGTCCTTCAAGTACTCGTGCTCGGCCGGTGACATCCGCAGCGTGCGGGCCAGCGCGTCGACCACCTGCCGGGACGGCCGGATGTCGCGGCCCTGCTCCAACCACGTGTACCAGGTGTGGCTCACGCCGGACAGCAGCGCGACCTCCTCGCGGCGCAGGCCGGGGGTGCGGCGGGCGTCCCCGGCCGGCAGCCCCACCGCGCGGGGGTCGACCTGGCGGCGGCGGGAGCGCAGGAACTCGGCCAGCTCACGGCGTGCGGGGGAGGACACGGACGCTCCAGGGCGTGGTGGTGGTGACACGGTGGTGGTGTCGGTACCAGCATGGCCGCTCTCCTTGTGGCGCCCGGCCACCGGCCTACGATCGCCGGACGTGACGACCGTCGAGGAGCCCCGCAGCGCCACCGCAGACGTCAAGCCCCGCAGCCGCGAGGTGACCGACGGCATCACCCGGGCCCCGGCGCGGGCGATGCTGCGCGCCGTCGGCATGGGCGACGACGACTGGGACAAGCCGCAGATCGGCGTCGCGTCGTCCTGGAACGAGATCACCCCCTGCAACCTCTCCCTCGACCGGCTGGCCAAGCGGGCCAAGGAGGGGGTGTTCGCCGCCGGCGGCTACCCGCTGGAGTTCGGCACCATCTCGGTCTCCGACGGCATCTCCATGGGCCACGAGGGCATGCGCGCCTCGCTGGTCAGCCGCGAGGTCATCGCCGACTCGGTCGAGACGGTGGTGTTCGCCGAGCGGCTCGACGGCACGGTGCTGCTGGCCGGCTGCGACAAGTCCCTGCCCGGCATGCTCATGGCCGCCGCGCGCCTGGACCTGGCCAGCGTCTTCCTCTACTCGGGCTCGACGCTGCCGGGCCGGCTCGGCGACCGCGACGACCTGACGATCATCGACGTCTTCGAGGGCGTCGGCGCCTGCGCCCGGGGGCTGATCAGCCGGGCGGACCTCGACGCGATCGAGAAGGCCGCCTGCCCGGGCATGGGCTCCTGCGGGGGCATGTACACCGCCAACACCATGGCCAGCGTCGCCGAGGCGCTCGGCATGGCCCTGCCCGGAAGCGCCGCCCCGCCCGCGCCCGACAGCCGCCGCGACGCGTTCGCCGTCGCCTCGGGCGAGGCCGTGGTCACCCTGCTGCGCCAGGGCGTCACCGCCCGCCAGATCATGACGAAGCAGGCGTTCGAGAACGCGATCACCGTGGTCATGGCGCTGGGCGGCTCCACCAACGCCGTCCTGCACCTGCTGGCGATCGCGCACGAGGCGCGGGTCGAGCTGACCCTCGACGACTTCAACCGGATCGGCGACCGCACGCCGCACCTGGCCGACGTCAAGCCCTTCGGCCGGTTCGTCATGACCGACATCGACCGCGTCGGCGGCGTCCCGGTCGTGCTGCGCGCGCTGCTCGACGCCGGCCTGCTGCACGGCGACGCGCTCACCGTGACCGGCAAGACGATGGCCGAGAACCTCGCCGAGATCGCCCCGCCGGACCTCGACGGCACGATCGTCCACGCGATGACCGACCCGATCCACAAGACGGGTGGCCTGACGATCCTGCGCGGCTCGCTGGCGCCCGAGGGCGCGGTGGTGAAGTCGGCCGGCTTCGACCGCGACGTCTTCGAGGGCACCGCCCGCGTCTTCGACGGCGAGCAGGGCGCGATGGACGCCGTCACCGACGGCCGGCTCTCGGCCGGCGACGTCGTCGTCATCCGCTACGAGGGGCCCAGGGGCGGACCGGGCATGCGGGAGATGCTCGCCGTCACCGGCGCGATCAAGGGCGCGGGCCTCGGCAAGGACGTCCTGCTGCTCACCGACGGCCGCTTCTCCGGCGGGACGACGGGCCTGTGCATCGGCCACGTCGCGCCCGAGGCCACCGACGGCGGCCCGATCGCGCTGGTCCGGGACGGCGACCGGATTCGGCTGGACCTCACCACCCGCACCCTCGACCTGCTGGTCGACGACACCGAGCTGACCCGCCGCCGGGAGAGCTGGACGCCGCTGCCCCCGCGGTACACCACCGGCGTCCTCGGCAAGTACGCCAAGCTGGTGGGCTCGGCCGCGCAGGGGGCCATCTGCGGCTGAGGAAGGACCCCTTGCCCCCCACCGCTCGGAGAAGGACCCCGTCCTCCCCACCCCTCGCACGCTCGGGGCGGGACCCGGGACGGGGCCGGGGACCCTGCACGGGGCCGAGCCTCGGGACGGGGCCGGCGGCGGGGCCCGGCGAGGGGGCCGGGCGCGGGGCCGGCCCCCCGGACGGGTGAGGGCGGTCGCGCTGCGCTGTGGCCCCGAGCGGGCCCTGCCGATCCAGCGGGTGTGGACAGGGTCAGGTGGTGGCTCCTCGGGAGCGCCGTGCCGGCGGGAACCGCCTGCGCGGTGTCCGCCGGCACGTCCGGTCAGGGGTTCGTCGGCGACGTCGCGGTCGCCGCCCTCGGCGTGGCCGCGGCCGCGGTGCTCTGGTGCGCCGGACGGGGCGGGCAGGCCGGCTGGCGGGGGTGGCGGCTGCTCGCCGTCGCCCCGCTCCTGCCGGTCGTCGGGTTCGTCGCGGCCGCCGTCGTCGGCCCGACCGACCCGATGGAGCTGGTGGTGCTCCGCTGGCTGCCCACCGTCCCCGGCTACGGGATCGCCGTCGTGGGCATCCTGACCCTCGTCGACCGCGCGCGGCTGCGCGGCGGCGCCCGCGCGGGCGTGGAGCTGGCCCTGTTCGGCGGCGCCTGCCTGCTCGTGGTCCAGCTGCTCGTGCTCGGCCCCGACCGCAGCTGGGCCGACCTGCGCCCCGCCGAGGGCGCTCTCCTCGCCGCCGCGGTGCTCGTCACCTCGGCCACGATGGCCGCCGCGCTCCTCCTGCTGGGGGCCGTCGAGTGCCGCCGGCAGCCCACGGCGCTGGTGCTGCTCGCCGGCACGGTCCTGCTCACCGCCGGCCGCGCGCTGGGCACCTCCGCGCTGCTCGCCGGCAGCTCCGGCGCCGTCGACGCGAGCCGCTTCCTCGTCGTGGGCGGGCTGGCCCTGCTCGGCGCGGCCGTGCTGGTCGACCCCGGCCCCTGCCCGGAGGAGGCCGCCCGCCCCGGTCCGCGCACCGGCCGCTCCACCCGGCTGGGCCAGCTGCTGCCGCACCTGGCGATGGTCGTCGTCCTCGCCGGTCTCGCCCTCACCACGCTCCTGGGACAGCGCACCGGCCCGGTGCTCGTCCCCGGCGTGCTGCTGTGCGCCGTCCTGGCCGCGGTGCACCGGTGGCTGACCGCGCGCGAGGAGCAGCGGCTCGGCGCCCGGCTGCGCCGCAGCGAGGCCTGCTTCCGGTCCCTGGTCGCCGCCAGCAGCGACGCCGTGCTCGTCCTGGACGGCGACCTGCGGGTCACCTGGGCCTCGCCGACCCTCGGGACGACGCTCGGCGACCCCGCTCCCGCGGTGACCGGCCGCGACCTGCTCGAGCTGGTGCACCCCGAGGACGCGCTGCCGGTGGCCCGGGCCCTGCGCCCGGCCGTCACGGCCCCCCTCCCCGCCGCGTCCGCCGGCCTGCTGCGGCTGCGGCTGCCGCACGCCGACGGCACCTGGCGGCACCTGGAGGCCAGCGTCTCTGACCTGCGCGGCGATGCCGCGGTCGGCGCCGTCGTCCTGCACTGCCGGGACACCACCGAGCGCGTCGAGCGGGAGCGGGCGCTCGAGCAGGTCGCGTTCACCGACCCGCTCACCGGGCTGCCCAACCGGGCCGGCTGCGAACGGGTGCTCGAGCAGGCCCTGGCCGCCGGGGCCGCCCCGGCGGCCAGCCTGCTGCTCGTCGAGCTCGACGGCCTCGCCGAGGTGCGGGAGGACGCCGGCCGGGAGGTCGTCAGCACCGTGCTGGTCGAGGTGGGCCGGCGGCTGCGGGCGACCGTCCGCAGCGCGGAGCTGGTCGCCCGGGTCGGCGGCGGCGCGTTCGCCGTCCTGGCCGAGGGCGGGGCGCACGCCGTCGACCTGCTCGCCGACCGCTGCCTGTCGGTGCTCGAGCAGCCGCTGGACACCCGGGCCGGGGTCTTCGACCTCGCCGCCAACGTGGGCGTCGTCGCGCTGGAGGCCGGGCTGGGCGTCGGGGAGCTGCTGACCCGCGCCGAGCTGGCCGTCCGCGCGGCGGCGGCCTCGGGCACCGGCACGGCGCTGCGGTATCGGCCGGCGCTCGGCAGCGCGGCCGCCCGGCGGGCCCGGCTGCGCGACGACCTGCCCGGCGCCTGGCACCGCGGCGAGCTGTCGGTGCTCTTCCAGCCCGTGGTCTCGCTGGAGGAGCAGCGGGTCACCGGCGTCGAGGCGCTGCTGCGCTGGCGGCACCCCGAGCTCGGAGAGGTGCCGCCGGCGGAGTTCGTGCCGATCGCCGAGCGCGCCGGGGTGGTCGGCGAGCTGCAGCGGTGGGCCCTCGAGCGGGCCGCCGCCGTCGCGCTGACCCTGCCCTGCACCGGGGCGCCGCTGCAGCTGGGGGTGAACATCTCGGCCTCGCACGTCGCCGCCCGGACCCTGGTGGGGGACGTCGTCTCGGCGCTGCGGACCAGCGGGCTGCCCCCCGAGCGGCTGATCCTGGAGATCACCGAGGCGACGGTGCTGGCCGAGGGCGACCACGTGGCCGCCGACGTCGAGGCGCTGCGGCTCATGGGCGTGCACGTCGCGCTCGACGACTTCGGCACCGGGCACTCCTCGCTGGCGCACCTGACCCGGCTGCCGATCGACGTCCTCAAGCTCGACCGCTCCTTCGTGGCCCGCGTCGACCGGGACCCGAAGAGCCGCGCGCTGTGCGAGTCGGTCGTCACGATCGGGCGGGCGCTGGGCCTGGACGTGGTGGCCGAGGGGGTGGAGACCCCGGGCCAGCTCGGCGTCCTCCGGGGCGCCGGCTGCGGTTTCGCCCAGGGCTTCCTGCTGGCCCGACCGATGCCGGCGGGCGAGCTGACCGACCTGCTCTGCGACGGCGCCGGCCTGCTCTGGCCGGGGCTGGTCGGGAGCCACTGATGCCCGCCGGTCCGTCGCGGGGGCGGGCTCACGGCCCGGCAGCGGTACTGGTGCTGCTGGCGGCGCTGGCGGTCGCCGCCGCCGTCCTGGAGCTGACCGCGCACCCGCAGGTCCACCGCCTGGTGCCCGCCTGCCTGGCCCTCGGCTCCGGCGCCGCGGCGCTCGTCGTCGAGCGGTGCGCGGCCCGGCTGCCCGGTCGCTCCGGGCGGCCGTGGCGGGCGCTCGCCCTCGCCGCGGCGCTGCTGGCCGGAGGCCAGGTGCTGGCCACGCTGCGCGCCGCCGGCGCCGACCTCGCCGAGGGCGGCCTGGAGGACGTGCCGATGCTGCTGGCCGTGCCGATCGCGATCTCGGCCGCGGTCGCGCTGCCGCCTCCGCGCAGCACCCGGCGGCTGGGCTCGCGCGTCCTGCTGGACGCCGTCGTCGTCACCGGAGCCGTCGGCGTGCTGGGCCACCTGCTGCTGGCCGACCTGCTCGCCGGCGTCGACGGCGCGGCCGACGGGCTGATCTCCGCCGGCTACCCGGCCGTGGGCGCGGTGCTCTGCGGCGTCGGCCTGGTCACCGTGACCGCGGTGCGCAGCGTGCGCCGCCGGGCGGCCGGGTGGCTGCTGGCCGCCTTCGTGCTGATGGCCGTGGTCGCCGTGGGCGGCGCCCTCGGCCGCACCCTCGGCGGCACCACCCCGACCGTGGTCACCGAGCTGGCCTGGCTGGGGATGCTGGCCGCCGGGGTGCTCGGGGTGGGCGCCGACCCGGGAGAGCCGGCCGCGTCCGCCTCCGACCGCCCCACCCTGCCGCAGCGCGGCATCGTGCTGGCCTCCGGTGCCGCCTCCGGCGTCCTGCTGGTGCTCTTCGCCGTCGCGTCCTCCGGGCGGCCGCTGCCACCGGTGGAGGCGGGCGGAGGAGCGGCGCTGGTCGTCCTCACCTGCGCCCGCTCGGTGCTGTGGGCCGTCGACGGCTCCCGGCTCACCCGGCGCCTGCGGCGCGCCGAGGGCTACTTCCGCGCGCTGGTGGACAGCGGCGACGCCGTGACCGTCGTCCTGGACGGCGCCGGGCGGGTCGGCTGGGCCTCCGGACCGGTGGCGGCGCAGCTCGGGTGGAGCGAGGGCGAGCTGGCCGGGCGGCTGCTGCCCACCCTCCTGCACGACGGCGACCGCGACCTGGTCGTCCGGGTCTCGGCCGCGGTGCGCGCCGGCACCCCCCTCGCCGCGCTGCCGGCCACCGTGCGGCTGCGGACCCGCGACGGCGCCTGGCGGGACGTCGAGGTCTCCGGCGCCGCCCGGGCCGCAGCGAAGGGCACCGGCGGCGACGACGGGCTGGTCCTGCACCTGCGCGACGTCACCGACCGCAGCTGCACCCAGCGCGAGCTCGAACGGATGGCCTACACCGACTCCCTCACCGGGCTGGCCAACCGGGCGCGGTTCGCGGCCGCCCTCGCCGAGGTCTGCGCCGGGACGGAGCCGGGGTGCCTGCTGCTGGTCGACCTCGACGGCTTCAAGGCGGTCAACGACGTGGGCGGGCACGACGTCGGCGACCGGCTGCTGCGCGAGGTCGCCGGGCAGCTGCGCGCGGCTGCCCGGGACGACGACGTCGTCGCCCGCCTCGGCGGGGACGAGTTCGCCGTCCTCGTCCGCACGGGCCGGGCCGAGGCCACCGCGCTGGCCGAGCGGCTCGTGGCGCTGCTCGACCGCGACCACCGGCCGGCCGCGCCCGACGGGAGCACCCGCGGCAGCCTGGTCTTCCCCGTCTCCGGCAGCGTCGGGCTGGCCGAACTGGCGCCGGGCGGCGACCCGGCCGAGGTCCTGCGCCGGGCCGACCTGGCGCTGCGGACGGCCAAGGCCGCCGGCAAGAACTGCGTCCGCGCCACCGGCGAGGGGCTGGAGCAGGTGATCGACCGGCGGGCCGGGCTGGCCCGCGACCTGCCCGCCGCGATCGCCGGGGGCGGGCTGTCATTGGTGTTCCAGCCGGTCGTCGGCGTGGTGGAGCGCCGCGTCCTCGGCGTGGAGGCGCTGGTGCGCTGGCAGCACCCGGTGCTCGGCGCCGTCCCGCCGGAGGAGCTCATCGGCCTGGCCGAGGACGACGGCCTCGTCGTACCGCTGCAGCGCTGGGTGCTGGGCGCCGCGACCGCCGCCGTCGCCCCGCTGCTCGCCGAGGGGCACGACCTCAAGCTCGGCGTGAACGTCTCGGTCCGGCACCTGCAGGCCGGCTGCCTGGCCGCCGACGTCGCCCGCGCGCTGGCCGACTCCGGCGTGCCGGCGCACCGGCTGGTGCTGGAGATCGCCGAGTCGGTGCTCATGGGCGCCGAGGACCGGGCAGAGGGCGACCTCGCCGCCCTGCGCGCGGCCGGCTGCGTGCTGTCGCTGGACGACTTCGGCAAGGGCCCCTCCGTGCTGGCCCGGCTGGCCCGGCTACCGGTCGACGTGCTGAAGATGGACCGCGGGTTCGTCGCGCACGTCGAGGACGACCCGCGCGCCGCCGCCCTGGTCGCCAGCGTCGTCGACCTCGGCCGCACGCTGGGCCTGGACGTCGTGGCCGAGGGGGTGGAGACCCCGGGCCAGCTGGCCGTGCTGCGCCGGCTCGGCTGCCGCTTCCTGCAGGGCCACCTCCTCGGCCGCCCGGTGCCCGCCGGACAGCTGCGTGCCCTGCTGGCCGCCCCCGCGGCGCCGGTGCCCGCCGGCACCGGACTGCCGTCCCACGCCTGAACCGCCGGCTGTCCACCCAGTGGGACGTGGTGGTTGACGGCGGGGCCGGTCGAGGCGCACAGTGGCCCCGTGCGGTCGGCCTGCCTGCTCCTCGTAGTCGCCTAGCGCGTCGGTCCTCCCGATCGACGCGCTGACCCCTCTGTGCCCGCAGGCACGAGGGGTCTTTTCATGGGTGGGCCCGCTCCGGCAGCCGTCCCGCGCCGCACACCGCAGGGCCCCGACC
The DNA here is from genome assembly GCF_003319115.1 of Geodermatophilus sp. TF02-6. Lineage (GTDB taxonomy): Bacteria > Actinomycetota > Actinomycetes > Mycobacteriales > Geodermatophilaceae > Geodermatophilus. The sequence continues at coordinate 141,185 of NZ_QOHF01000004.1, forward strand.
GACGGCCCCGTCCAGGGCCACCAGCAGCAGGCAACCGCACAGAGAACAGGGCCAGGAGACGCCATGAACAGCACCACCCCGGGCGATTCCGCCACCCGCGAGGCGGCCACGTCGCTCGCCGGTGTCGAGACCACCGCGCGCTCGCTCGCGGAGGCCGCCGCCGAGCCGGTCACCGGCATCACCGGGGCGCAGAGCCTCGTCCGCTCGCTCGAGGCGGTCGGCGTCGAGGCGGTCTTCGGCATCCCCGGCGGGGCGATCCTGCCCGCCTACGACCCGCTGTTCGACTCGCGGGTGCGGCACGTGCTGGTCCGCCACGAGCAGGGCGCCGGCCACGCGGCCACCGGCTACGCCCAGGCCACCGGCCGGGTCGGCGTCTGCATGGCCACCTCCGGGCCGGGCGCGACCAACCTGGTGACCCCGCTGGCCGACGCGTACATGGACTCGGTCCCCGTCGTGGCGATCACCGGGCAGGTGCCCAGCGGCTCGATCGGCACCGACGCCTTCCAGGAGGCCGACATCCGCGGCATCACCATGCCGATCACCAAGCACAACTTCCTGGTCACCGACGCCGACGAGATCCCGCAGCGGATCGCCGAGGCCTTCCACCTGGCCGCCACCGGCCGCCCCGGCCCGGTCCTGGTCGACATCCCCAAGGACGTCCTCCAGGCCACCACCGACTTCTCCTGGCCGCCGCGGCTGGACCTGCCCGGCTACAAGCCCACCACCCGCCCGCACGGCAAGCAGGTCCGCGAGGCCGCCGCGTTGGTCGCCGCCGCCCGCCGGCCGGTGCTCTACGTCGGCGGCGGCGTGCTCAAGGCCCAGGCCACCGCGGAGCTGGCCGAGCTGGCCGAGCTCACCGGCGCCCCGGTGGTCACCACGCTGATGGCCCGCGGCGCGTTCCCCGACAGCAGCCCGCAGCACCTAGGCATGCCCGGCATGCACGGCACGGTCGCCGCGGTCACCGCCCTGCAGAAGTCCGACCTCATCGTCGCGCTCGGCGCCCGCTTCGACGACCGGGTCACCGGCCGGCTCTCCTCGTTCGCGCCCGAGGCGCGCGTGGTGCACGCCGACATCGACCCGGCCGAGATCGGCAAGAACCGCAAGGCCGACGTGCCGATCGTCGGCGACGCGCGCGAGACGATCGCCGAGCTGGTCGTCGCGCTGCGCGCCGAGCACGAGGCCGGCCGCACGCCCGACCTCACCGCCTGGTGGGCACAGCTGGACCGGTGGCGGGAGACCTACCCGCTCGGCTACGACTGGCCGGAGGACGGCGCACTGTCCCCGCAGTACGTCATCGAGCGGTTGGGCGCGATCGCCGGGCCGGACGCGGTCTACGCCGCCGGCGTCGGCCAGCACCAGATGTGGGCCGCGCAGTTCATCCGGTACGAGAAGCCGGGTACCTGGCTCAACAGCGGCGGGCTGGGCACCATGGGCTACGCCGTCCCCGCGGCCATGGGCGCCAAGTACGGCTGCCCCGACACCACCGTCTGGGCGATCGACGGCGACGGCTGCTTCCAGATGACCAACCAGGAGCTGGCCACCTGCGCCATCGAGGGCATCCCGGTCAAGGTCGCCGTCATCAACAACGGCAACCTCGGCATGGTCCGCCAGTGGCAGACCCTGTTCTACGAGGGCCGCTACTCCAACACCAAGCTGCACCCGGTGGGTGAGGACGGCCGGCCCAAGCCGGTGCGCATCCCCGACTTCGTGGCACTGGCCGAGGCGCTCGGCTGCGTGGGCCTGCGCTGCGAGAGCAGGGACGACGTCGACGCGGTGATCGAGAAGGCCATGGCGATCGACGACGCCCCGGTGGTCATCGACTTCGTGGTCGGCCACGACGCCCAGGTCTGGCCGATGGTCGCCGCGGGCGCCAGCAACGACGACATCATGGCCGCGCGCGACGTCCGCCCGGTCTTCGGCGAGGGGCAGGTGTGAGTCGAAGGACCCCCCTTCCTCCATCGCTCGCAAGCTCGCGACGGGCCCCTGAAGGAGGGCCGCCGCTGGTGACCATCCGTGGTGAAAGGAACCTTGGGTATGACCCGCCACACGCTCTCCGTCCTCGTCGAGAACAAGTCCGGCGTGCTCGCCCGGGTCTCGGCGCTGTTCAGCCGGCGCGGCTTCAACATCGAGTCGCTCGCCGTCGGCCCCACGGAGAACGCCGAGCTGTCGCGGATGACGATCGTCGTCGACGCCGACACCCAGCCGCTCGAGCAGATCACCAAGCAGCTGAACAAGCTGGTCGAGGTCATCAAGATCGTCGAGTTGGAGGCCGTCGCGGCGGTGCAGCGGGAGCTGCTCCTGGTGAAGGTCCGCGCCCCGATGGCCGACCGCACCCAGGTGCTGCAGACCGCCGACCTGTTCCGCGCCCGCGTCGTGGACGTCAACAACGACACCGTGACCCTGGAGGCCACGGGCACGCCGGACAAGCTCCAGGCGCTGCTCGCCGTCCTCGCCCCGCTCGGCATCAAGGAGATGGCCCAGTCGGGCACCGTCGCCCTGGGGCGGGGTCCGCGCGCCATGTCCGGCGCCGGTACCTTGCGCCCGGTCGAGCACACTGCCTGAACCCGAGACCCCCTCCGGGCCAAAGTGGCCACTTTGGCCCTCACCGCTACCGAAGGAGTGCACCACCGCATGGCCGCCGAGATCTTCTACGACGACGACGCCGACCTGTCCATCATCCAGGGGCGCGTCGTCGCCGTCATCGGCTACGGCAGCCAGGGCCACGCGCACGCCCTGTCGCTGCGCGACTCGGGGGTCGACGTCCGGGTCGGCCTGCCCGAGGGCTCGAAGAGCCGGGCCAAGGCCGAGGCCGAGGGCCTGCGGGTCGTGACCCCGGCCGAGGCGGCCGCCGAAGCCGACCTGGTCATGGTCCTGGCGCCAGACCACGTGCAGCGCAAGCTGTACGCCGAGTCGATCGAGCCCAACCTGCAGGACGGCGACGCGCTGTTCTTCGGCCACGGCTTCAACATCCGGTTCGGCTACGTCAAGCCCCCGGCCGGGGTGGACGTCGCCATGGTCGCCCCCAAGGGCCCCGGCCACCTGGTGCGCCGCGAGTTTGAGAACGGCAAGGGCGTGCCGTGCCTGGTCGCCGTCGAGCAGGACGCCAGCGGGCAGGCGCTGGCGCTCGCGCTGTCCTACGCCAAGGCCATCGGCGGCACCCGCGCCGGCGTCATCCGGACGACGTTCGCCGAGGAGACCGAGACCGACCTCTTCGGCGAGCAGGCGGTGCTCTGCGGCGGCGCCAGCGCGCTGATCACCGCGGGCTTCGAGACCCTCGTCGACGCCGGGTACCAGCCCGAGGTCGCCTACTTCGAGTGCCTGCACGAGCTCAAGCTGATCGTCGACCTGATGTACGAGGGTGGCATCGCCAAGCAGCGCTGGTCGGTGTCGGACACCGCCGAGTACGGCGACTACACCTCCGGGCCGAAGATCATCGACGAGCACGTCCGGCAGACGATGAAGGACGTGCTCGCCCGGATCAAGGACGGCTCCTGGGCGGCGGGGTTCATCGCCGACCAGGACGCCGGCGCGCCGGACTTCCAGCGCCGCCGGGCCGAGGCCGAGGCGCACCCGATCGAGGAGACCGGCCGCAGGCTGCGCGGCCTGATGAGCTGGGTGTCGGCGTCCGACGACTACGCCGGGACCGCCGCTCGCACCTGAGGAGTGACCGCTCCCTCGGCCCCGTCCCGAGGCTCCGGCCCCGTGAGGCGGCCGTCCGGCGACGGAGGCTCCCGTCGCCGTCCCGGCGGCGGGAGCGGGTGCGGCTGGGGACTACCGGGCGCCGAACCACCGCTTGGCGGCCGGCTGTACCAGCAGCACGACGATGCCGACCCCGACGGCGACGGAGAAGAGCGCCGAGAGGTCGAAGCGGCCCTGCGCCAGGGCGGCGACGAGCGAGAGCACCCCCAGGAGCACGGTGACCGTGCCGGCGGTCTTGAGCAGGACGCTGCTCCTGCCCTGGACCGCCTGGACCGCGCCCACGACGTTCAGCGCGGTGAGGCCCAGGTAGACCACGCCGATGACGGCGGCCAGGGGACCGAGCGCCCGCGTCACCGCGAAGGCCACGACCGCGTTGAGCAGGAGGAAGAAGGCGACGACGAAGCCGAGGACCGCCGCGGACAGCACCTGGGGCGGACGTCGTCCGGCCGGGCCGTGCTGCGGGTCGGACCCCTCCGGCGCCAGGGCGTCGGGTGCCCGGGCGGGCTCGGCGGGGAGCTCCCCGCCGGGCCGGTCCTGCCCGGCCGCGCCTGGGTCCGGTCCCGGACCGCTGGAGGTGGACATGGGCGGTTCCCTCCCGGGTGCGGGTCAGCGCCCGCGGCGGGCGCGGTGCGCGGCGAAGAAGGCGGCAGCCGGCTGCAGGGACAGCAGGACGACGATCGCCACCGCCGCCAGGAAGAACAGCAGGAAGAACACCACCTCGCCGCCGGCGGCCCCACCCGCCGAGGCGCCCGCGAGGACCGCGACGACGAAGAACCCGGTCACCGCGACGGCGATCGATCCGCCGACCAGCAGCAGCACCCGGCTGCGCCCGGTCAGCGCCCACACCGAGCCCCACACCGTGAGCACGGTCCAGACCAGGGCCAGCACCGCCAGGAAGACCAGGGCGCCCGTGACGGCCCCGGTGTCGACGTCGGCCACCGAGGGGTCGGACGCGGCCAGGTCGTCGAGGAGGGTCCCGACCACCGCACCGCCGGCGAGGAGGCTGACGGTCACCAGGACGCCGATCGCGCTGAAGACGAAGCCGAGCACCGCGGCCACGACGACCGGTGCGGGCCTGGCCGGCGCGGCGGCCGGCCCGTACTGGCCGTAGGGCCCGTACTGGCCGTAGCCGCCGTACTGGCCGTAGCCGGGCTGTGCGGCGTACTGCGGCGGCGGGTAGCCGGTCTGCTCTCCGGACGGCTGGCCCTGGGGCGCGGGCTGGTACTGCTGGCCACCCCCGTACGGCTGGCCGTACTGCGGAGGCTGGCCGTACTGCGGGGGCTGGCCGTACGGCTGCTCGGGCCGGCCGTACTGCTGACCGTGGCCCGAGCTCGCGCTGGCCCCGTGCTCGTCGTCGTGCGTGCTCATGGTCTCCTCCGTCGGCGCCGGCTCGCGCCGACTGTGCGGCCAGGATCTCGACCGGGGAGCGCCCGGGCAAGGGCACCCACCCCTCCGGTGGGGTGTCCCGGCGCCGCTGGGCAGCGGGGCGACGGGGGCTGGCCGGCTGCCGCCGCGGGTCCGTCCCTAGGCTGTGGTCCCGTGACCGTCCAGATGTCAGGGACCGTGCCCGTCGTCCTGATCGCCGAGGAACTCGCGCCGAGCGTGCTGGAGGTGCTCGGGCGCGACGTCGAGATCCGGCACGTGGACGGCGCCGACCGGGCCGCTCTGCTGCCTGCGCTGGCCGACGCCTCCGCCGTGCTGATCCGCAGCGCCACCCGGATCGACGCCGAGGCGCTGGCCGCCGCGCCCAGCCTCAAGGTGGTCGCCCGGGCCGGCATCGGGCTGGACAACGTCGACGTGGCCGCGGCGACCGAGCGCGGCGTCATGGTGGTCAACGCCCCGACGTCGAACATCGTCAGCGCGGCCGAGCACGCCGTGGCGCTGCTGCTGGCCGCCGCCCGGCACATCCCCGCCGCCGACGCGTCGCTGCGCGACGGGGCCTGGAAGCGCTCGACGTTCACCGGCGTCGAGGTCAGCGACAAGGTCGTCGGCGTCGTCGGGCTCGGCCGCATCGGGCAGCTGGTCGCCCAGCGGCTGGCCGCGTTCGGCGTCACCCTGCTCGCCTACGACCCCTACATCCAGCCGGGCCGGGCCGCGCAGCTCGGCGTCCGCACCGTGTCGCTGGAGGAGCTGCTCCGCGAGTCGGACTTCATCACCATCCACCTGCCCAAGACGCCGGAGACCGTCGGCCTCATCGGGGCCGCGGAGCTGGCCACCACCAAGCGCGGCGTGATCGTCGTCAACGCCGCCCGCGGCGGCCTGGTCGACGAGGAGGCGCTGGCCGAGGCGCTGCAGTCGGGCCAGGTGGGCGCGGCGGGCGTCGACGTCTACGCCTCCGAGCCGTGCACCGACAGCCCGCTGTTCAAGCTGCCCAACACCGTGGTCACCCCGCACCTGGGAGCCTCCACCACCGAGGCGCAGGACAAGGCCGGCAAGGCCGTGGCCCACTCGGTGCGCCTGGCCCTGCAGGGCGAGTTCGTGCCGGACGCGGTGAACGTCCAGGCCGGTGGCGTGGTCGCCGAGGACGTGCGGCCCGGCCTGCCGCTGGCCGAGAAGCTCGGCCGGGTGTTCACCGCCGTCGCCGGTGGGCTGGCGCAGTCGGTCACCGTCGACGTGCGCGGCAAGATCGCCGAGTTCGACGACTCGGTGCTCCAGCTCGCCGTCCTCAAGGGCGTCTTCTCCGACGTCGTCGAGGAGCAGGTCACCTACGTCAACGCCCCCCTGTTCGCCGAGCAGCGCGGGCTGGAGGTGGCGCTGACCGGCGACGTGGAGAGCCCCGACTACCGCAACCTCATCGCCGTGCGCGGCGTCATGGCCGACGGCACCGAGGTGACCGTCTCGGGCACCCTGTTCGGCAAGAACCAGGTGCCCAAGCTGGTCGAGGTCAACGGCTTCGACATGGACCTCGATGCCTCGGGCTACCTGCTGTTCTTCGTCTACACCGACCGGCCCGGCGTCGTCGGCACCGTGGGGGCCGCGCTGGGGGAGGCGGGCATCAACATCGCCGGCGCCCAGGTCAGCCGCACCACCCGCGGCGGTGAGGCGCTCATGGCGGTGACCGTCGACAGCCCGGTGCCGGCCGAGCTGCTCGGCGACATCGCCGGCCGGATCGGTGCCGGTGAGGCCCGCTCCGCGGACCTCACCGAGGGGTGACGTCGAGCGCAGCAGAGCCTGGCGCCGGAGCGCGCTGCGAGCCGGTTCCGCCGCCGCGGCGCCGGGCGTGTCCGCCGCGGATGCCACGGGAGGACGTCGCAGGGCCCGTGGAGGACCGTGTTCCGCGGATGGGCTGCTGCGGTGGTCCCGCCGCGCCACCGGGTCGTGCGGGGTGAGCACGACCTCGACGGCCGCGACGTCGAACAAGTGGCTGGTCCTGGTCGCGATGACCGGGTCCCTGTCGATGGTCGTGTTGGACCAGACGGTGGTCACGGTGGCGCTGCCGTCGATGAGCAGGGAGCTGCCCCTCAGTGCCACCGGCGAGCAGTGGGTGGTGAACGCCTACGTGTTGGCGCTCGCGACGTTGGTGGCGTTCGGCGGCAGGCTGGGGGACCTGTTCGGCGGGGTGCGCATCTTCCAGCTGGGGGTGCTGCTGTTCTTCCTCGCCTCGGCGGGATGCGGCCTCGCGCCCCGCGGCGACCTCGGCGAGCCCTGGCTGATCGCCTGCCGCGCCCTGCAGGGTGCCGGCGCCGCGTTGATGACACCGGTCTCGGCGGTCATCGTGATCGCCGCGTTCGGGGTGGCCGAGCGCGGTCGGGCCATGGCGGTGTACGCCGGCATCGGCCAGGTCTTCCTCGCCGTCGGACCGCTGGTCGGAGGGATCCTCACGCAGACCGTGTCGTGGCGAGCGGTGTTCTGGCTCAACGTGCCGGTCGGCCTGGCCGCGCTGGTCGTGGTCCACGTCGCCCGCCCCGAGAACGTGCGGCGCTCCGGCTCGATCGCCCCGGGGTCGGTGCTGCTGCTGATCGGCGGTCTCGGTGCGACCGTGCTGGCCGTGCAGCAGGCCAGCCGGTGGTCGTGGACCTCGCCGATCACCCTCGCCGTCCTGGCCGCCGGGCTGGTGCTGACCGCCGTCTTCGTCCGGACCCAGGCTGTCGTCCCGGACCCGCTGGTCGACGTCCGCCTGTTGCGCCGCAGGCCCTTCCTCGGCGATGTCGCCGTCAGCGGGCTCGTGCAGTTCGGGCTGCTCGCCGTCGTGCTCTACGGCTCGCTCTACCTGCAGGACCTGCTCCGGTTCCGTCCGGTGCGCACCGGGCTGGCCGTGCTCGCCCTGATCCTGCCGATCACCGTCGCTGCGCAGATCGGCGGCAGCTGGTACGACCGCTCCGGAGTGCGTCCACCGGTGCTCACCGGCCTGGTGTTCTCCGTCGTCGGCCTGCTGGCCTGGACCGCGGCGCTGCCACGGTTGACGTACTGGCTGCAGGTGCCCGGCATGGTCCTGACCGGCCTCGGGCTCGGGCTGACGATCTCGCCCACCACCACCGACTCCCTCGGCCGCGTGGCACCGGTCGAGCGCGCCCAGGCCTCCGGGCTGCTCCAGACGGTCCGCCAGCTCGGCGGGACGCTCGGCGTGGCCGTGATCGGCGCGGTCGTCCTGGGGCTCGAGCGGGCCGGTACCCGCTCACCGTCACCCCACCGGGCCGCGGACGCCATCGCCGTCGGCTTCGCGGCCAGCGCGGTCGCCTTCGCCGTCGCCGTGCTCGTCGGGTACGGGCTGCTGTCCCGCGAGCGCGTCACCCAGACCGGCGGCGGCGCGGACGACCACCGGAACCTCGGCCCACCCCAGCCGTCGACCGGCTCAGCAGCAGACCGGCCTCCACCCGGCCCAGCGGTGGGCTGACCGGGGCGAGCTCCGGCCTCCGTCAGGGCCGTCCCGCCTGTCCCCGCACCTCCACTCCGGGATGTCGTGCCGTGGGGACGGTCCTCGGTGGGCACTACTGTCTGCCGTCATGCGCCTGGCAGTGATCCCTGGAGACGGCATCGGCCCGGAGGTGGTCGCCGAGGGCCTCAAGGTCCTCCGGGAGGTGGCCCCCGACCTCGAGACCACCGCCTACGACCTGGGCGCCGCGCGGTGGCAGCGCACCGGTGAGCTGCTGCCGGACACGGTGCTCGGCGAACTGCGCCAGCACGACGCGATCCTGCTCGGCGCGGTCGGCGACCCGAGCGTCCCGCCGGGCATCCTCGAGCGCGGCCTGCTGCTGCGGCTGCGCTTCGAGCTCGACCACCACGTCAACCTGCGCCCGGCGCGGCTCTTCGACGGCGTGCCCAGCCCGCTGGCCGACCCGGGGTCGATCGACATGCTCTGCGTGCGCGAGGGCACCGAGGGGCCCTACGTCGGCAACGGCGGCGTCCTGCGCAGGGACACCCCGCACGAGGTGGCCACCGAGGTCAGCCTGAACACCGCGTTCGGCGTGGAGCGGGTCGTCCGCTACGCGTTCGAGCGCGCCGTGGCCCGGCCGCGCCGGCACCTCACGCTGATCCACAAGACCAACGTGCTCACCCACGCCGGGTCGCTGTGGTCGCGCACGGTCGAGGAGGTCGCCGCCGAGTTCCCCGAGGTCACCGTCGCCTACCAGCACGTCGACGCCGCGACGATGTTCTTCATCACCGACCCGGGCCGCTACGACGTCATCGTCACCGACAACCTCTTCGGCGACATCGTCACCGACGTCGCCGCGGCGGTCACCGGCGGCATCGGGCTGGCCGCCAGCGGCAACCTGGACGCCTCCGGCACCAACCCCAGCATGTTCGAGCCGGTGCACGGCTCGGCGCCGGACATCGCCGGCCGGGGCACGGCCGACCCGACCGCCACGGTGCTGTCGGTGGCCCTGCTGCTCGAGCACCTCGGCCGCGCCGACCAGGCGAAGAAGGTCGACGCGGCGGTCGCCTTCGACCTGTCCACCCGCGACCCGCAGGCGCCGGTCCGCACCCAGGAGGTCGGCGACCGCCTCGCTGCCCTCGCCGGCGGCTGAGGAGGACCCCGGCCCCTTGTAGGGTCCCGCCGCGAGCTTGCGAGTGGTGGGGAGCAAAGGGTCCTTGCTCCACCCTTCGCGAGCTCAGGGCGGGCCCCTGGACGGGGGCCGTTCCAGTACCTCACCAGGCTCGCGGCGAGCCTCCGGACGGGGCCGCCTCCGGGATGATCAGCTGAGGTGATCGTCGGGCGTCCTGGCTCAGCGTCGACCGTGAGCCAGGACGCGCCACGGTGAGCCAGGACGCGTTCCGGTGATCCCAGCTGATCGTGCGGCAGCGCCGGCGCGCTGAGGACCGTGGCGCGGGGTGCCGGGGACGGCGGTGCGCGTGCTTTACTCGACGGCGATGTACCGCACCGGCTCGATCACCATCGCCTAGCGCGCAGTCGCCTCCCCGACTGCGCGCAGACCTCCCGTACCCGGGGGGTCTTCTTCGTGTTCGGGGCGGTTCTCGCCTCCCGGGAGTTCCAGTGGACACCGACTTCCACGTCTTCGACACCACCCTGCGCGACGGCGCCCAGCGCGAGGGCGTCAGCTACTCCGTCGCCGACAAGCTGGCCGTCGCCCGGCTGCTCGACGAGATCGGGGTCGGGTTCATCGAAGGTGGGTGGCCCGGCGCGCTGCCCAAGGACACCGAGTTCTTCGCCCGCGCCCGCACCGAGCTCAAGCTCCGTCACGCCCAGCTCGTCGCGTTCGGCGCCACCCGCAAGGCCGGCGTCCGCGTCGAGGACGACCCCCAGGTGCGCGCCCTGCTCGACGCCGAGACGCCGGTGGTCTGCCTGGTGGCCAAGTCCGACGTCCGGCACGTGCGCGAGGCGCTGCGGACCACCCTCGAGGAGAACCTGGCGATGGTGGCCGACACGGTCGCGTTCTTCGTGGCGCACGGCCGCCGGGTGTTCCTCGACTGCGAGCACTTCTTCGACGGTCGCCGGGCCGACCCCGACTACGGCGTGCGGGTGCTCGATACCGCCTTCGCCGCCGGTGCGGAGGTGGGGGTCATGTGCGACACCAACGGCGGCATGCTGCCGATGGGCGTGGGCCGGGTCGTCGCCGACGTCCGCTCCCGGGTGGGCGGGAAGCTCGGCATCCACTGCCAGGACGACACCGGCTGCGCGGTCGCCAACTCGCTGGCCGCCGTCGAGGCAGGCGTCACCCATGTGCAGGGGACGGCGAACGGCTACGGCGAGCGCGCCGGCAACGCCGACACCTTCGCGCTGATCGGCAACCTGGTGACCAAGATGGGGCTGCCGGTCGTGCCGGGGGAGTGCCTGCCGGAGCTGCAGCGGGTCAGCCACGCGATCGCCGAGCTGGCCAACATCGCCCCCGACGAGCACCAGCCCTTCGTCGGCGCCTCGGCGTTCGCCCACAAGGCCGGCCTGCACGCCAGCGCGATCAAGGTGTGCCCGGAGCTCTACAACCACCTCGACCCGGCGGTCGTCGGCAACGACATGCGCATCCTGGTCACCGAGATGGCCGGCCGGGCCTCGGTCGAGCTCAAGGGCCGCGAGCTCGGCGTCGACCTCGACGGGCACGCCGACGTCATCGGCCGGGTGGTCGACCAGGTCAAGGTGCTCGAGGCCGGCGGCTGGTCGTTCGAGGCCGCCGACGCCTCCTTCGAGCTGCTGCTGCGCGCCCAGCTGCCCGACGCCCCGCCGCCGCTGTTCGAGCTGGAGAGCTACCGGACCTCGGTCGAGCACTCCCGCACCGGCGGAGTCGTCAGCGAGGCCACCGTCAAGGTGCACGTGGACGGTGAGCGCATCATCAGCACCGCCGAGGGCAACGGCCCGGTCAACGCGCTGGACAACGCGCTGCGGCAGGCGCTGGTCGGCCGCCACCCGCAGCTGGCCGACGTCGCGCTGGCCGACTACAAGGTGCGCATCCTCGGCTGGAAGGGCGGCACCAGCGCGACCACCCGGGTGCTCGTTGACACCACCGACGGGGTGGGGGAGTGGACCACGGTCGGTGTGCACGACAACATCGTCGAGGCCTCCTGGCACGCGCTGGTCGACGCGCTGACCTACGCCGTCCGCCATCGGTGAGCCGCGTTCCGGTCGCGGGGGCCCGGCCCCCTCCAGGGCCTCCCCGAGGGGAGCGAGGGGAGCCAGGAGGGGGTCCTTCCACCGACCGGGACGCGGGATGGAGCTCGGCGCAGGCCGGGGACGGTACCTGGCCGCGGTGTCGGCGGGTGGGCCGACCGTGTCAGCAGGAGTACTCGTCGAGGCGCCAGAGCATCGCCAGCGCCATGGCGGGCAGCATCAGCACGTGGCCGGCGGTGAACAGGAACGATCCGGAGACCGCCCCGGCCCAGTAGGGCGCCAGCAGGACGGCGAACGGCACGTACATCGCGGCCGACATCTCGGCGATCGCGACCCACGAGTGGCCGCGGAACCGCATCCACGCCCCCATCCCGAGGGCCATGTTGGTCGCCATGACGAACACGTGGACGTCGACGCGGTCGCCCAGCTCGGGCCAGAGGAGGTCCTCCAGCGGGCCGGGCACCACCATCCCGACGACCATCGCGACGACCATCTCGAGGTAGTGGCGGACGAGGTGCCAGGTGCGCCGCGCGCGGGGAGTGTGCCGGTGGGTGGGGGGCTGCGTGGTGGTCATGCGAGCAGCCTCGGCGCCGGCGGCGGCCCGGTCAGGTGCCGGAGGTCACGACCGGGGGTCACGGCCTGGGCACGACCTGCTCAGAGCAGGTCGAGGGCACGGGCCCGCAGCGCGGCCTGGGTCCGGTCCCGGGCGCCGAGCTTGCCGAGCACGTTCGTCACGTGGTTCTTGACCGTGCCCTCCGCGAGGAACAGGGCCGCGGCGATCTCGCGGTTGCTGTGCCCGTCGGCCAGCAGCTGCAGGACGTCGAGCTCGCGGTCGGACAGCGGCACCACCAGCGGCTGCGGGCGGGGCCGCGGGGCGTCGTCCAGCTGGGCGAAGCGGGCCACCACCTTGGCCGCGACCGAGGGCTGCAGCACCGACTCGCCGCGTGCGGCCGACAGCACCGCCTCGACCAGCCGGTCGGCGGAGACGTCCTTGAGCAGGTAGCCGAGCGCGCCGGCGCGCAGCGCGGCGAAGACGTCCTCGTCGTCGTCGAAGGTGGTCAGCGCCAGCACCCGCACCCCGGGCTGCTCCACCCGCAGCCGCCGGGTCGCGGCGATCCCGTCGAGCACCGGCATGTGCAGGTCCATGAGGACGACGTCCGGACGCAGCGCGGCTGCCCGCTCCAGTGCCTGCTGCCCGTCGCCGGCCTCCCCGGCCACCGCCACCTCGGGCCGCGCGTCCAGCAGCGTGACCAGCGCCTCGCGGAACAGCGCCTGGTCGTCGACGACGAGCACCCGGACGGCGCTCATCCGGGCACCTCGACCAGCAGCTCCGTGCCCGAGCCCGGGGCGGACGCCACGCTGACGCGCCCACCCACCCGGGCGGCGCGCTCGCGCAGCCCCAGCAGCCCGAAGGTCCGCCGGTCCCCGCCGTCCCCCGGTGCGGGCAGGCCGCGGCCGTCGTCCCGGACCGCCAGCCGCACCGTGCCGTCGGCGCCGTAGGTCAGCGTCACCCGGGCCCAGGACGCCCCGGCGTGCTTGCGGACGTTGGTCAGCCCCTCCTGGGCCGACCGGAACAGCGACTCCTCGGTCTCGGCGGGCAGCCGGCGCTGCGGCCCGAGCACCTCGAGCGTGGCGGGCACCCCCGTGGCCGACACCTCCGCGGTCAGCGCCTCCAGCGCGACCCGCAACGGCGGGGCGGACGCCGGCTCGCGCAGCGCCGCGACGGAGCGGCGCACCTCGGCCAGCGCCTCGCTCGCCTGCCGTTGCGCCTTGGCGAGGACCTCGTCGGCCCTCCCCGGGTCGGTCGGCAGGACGGCGCGGGCGGCCTGGACCTGCATCTGGACGACGGTGAGGTGGTGGCCGAGCCCGTCGTGGATGTCGCGGGCCAGCCGGTTGCGCTCCCGCGTGGTCGCCAGCTCCACGGCCTGGGCGGCGTGGTCGCGCAGCAGCTCGTTGGCCTCGGCCAGCTCGGCCCGTGCCCGCTGGGCCCGCTGCAGGAGCGCGGTGACGACGGCGGTGAACACGGCCGCGCCGAGCAGGCCCAGGGCGTTGCGGGCGAAGTCCGCCCACCCCATGCCGAGGTGCACCAGCGGGACGACGGCGGTGACTCCTGCGGCGGCTGGCAGCGGCATCAGCAGCACGCACTGGGCGACCAGCACCAGCAGCAGCAGGGTCGCCCCGACACCGGCTCCCGCGGCCCCGAAGAGCAGGACGCCGAGCGGCAGCTGCAAGCACACGTGGCCGGCCGTCAGCCAGTAACGGCGCGGCGCGGGCTGGCGGGCCAGCCACGGCTGCGCGGCGAGCGCGTGCGCGGCATAGGTCACCCCGAGGGCGACGGCGAGCAACGGGTGTGGGTCGTCGGTCGCCTCGGCCACGACGGTGAGCAGCGCGAGGCACGTCAGCACCGCGAGGGCGCGGTTCACGGGGCCACTGTGCGCTGGCGGTCGGGCACGGTCAACGAGGCCCGCACCAGAAGGCCGCACGGATCACAGGACCCCGAGTCTGCGGCGCAGCAGGCAGAACGGGTTGCCCTCGGGGTCGGCGAGCACGTGCCAGCTCTCCTCGCCGGTCTGCCCGACGTCGGCGCGGGTGGCCCCCAGGGCGAGCAGGCGCTCGAGCTCGGCGTCCTGGTCGCGGTCGGTGGCGTTGAGGTCGAGGTGCAACCGCGGCTTGCCCGGGGACGGGTCGGCCACGAGGTCGAACACCAGGGTCGGTGCGGGACCGCCGAAGCCGGCCTCGGGGCCGATCTCCACCGCGTCCTCCTCCCGCGACAGCACGCGGTAGCCCAGGACCTCGGCCCACCAGGCGGCCAGCGCCTCGGGGTCGCGGCTGTCGACGACGATCTCGCTCAGGCGGCAGGCCATGGCGAGCACCGTACGGGCGAACCGGTCTCCCCGGCGGTCAGTAGCCTCGGTGCGTGCGCATCGTCCGTTTCGCCGCGCCCTCGGGCATGTCCTTCGGCGTCCTCGACGGGGACGGCCAGGTCGCCCAGATCGAGGGCCACCCGTTCGGCACCATCTCCTTCACCGGCCAGCGGTTCCCCCAGGCCGACGTGCGGCTGCTGTCGCCGATCCTGCCGAGCAAGGTGGTCTGCGTCGGGAAGAACTACGCCGCCCACGTCCAGGAGATGGACACCGGTGATGCGCCGGAGGAGCCGCTGCTGTTCCTCAAGCCCTCGACGTCGGTGATCGGCCCGGGCGACGCGATCCGCATCCCGCCGGGCAGCACCAACGTGCACCACGAGGTGGAGCTCGCCGTCGTCGTCGGCGCCCGGGGCGCGCGGCACGTGAGCTCTGCACAGGCGTCCTCGAGCGTGTTCGGCTACACGATCGGCAACGACGTCACCGAGCGGGACATGCAGGCCGGCGACGGGCAGTGGACCCGCGCGAAGGGCTTCGACTCGTTCTGCCCCCTGGGCCCGTGGATCGAGACCGACCTCACCGCGCAGGGCAAGGACGCGGCGGACCTGGAGATCACCTGCACCGTGGACGGCGAGCTGCGCCAGTCCGGCCGCACCAGCCAGCTGCTGTTCGACGTCCCGACGCTGGTCTCCTACATCTCCGGCGTCATGACGCTGCTGCCCGGCGACGTGGTGCTCACCGGCACCCCGTCGGGCGTGGGGCCGATCCGGCCGGGCCAGCGGGTGGAGTGCACCATCGAGGGTCTGGGCACGCTGACCAACACCGTCGCCGGCACCGACACCGCCTCCACCGCCGGGGGTGCGCGGTGACGGTCCGGACCCGTTTCTGCCCCTCGCCGACCGGGCTGGTCCACGTCGGCGTCATGCGGACGGCGCTGTTCAACTGGGCGCACGCGCGGCACACCGGCGGCACCTTCGTCTTCCGCGTCGAGGACACCGACGCCGCCCGCGACTCCGAGCAGTCCTACCGCCACCTGCTCGACAGCCTGCGCTGGCTGGGCCTGGACTGGGACGAGGGCCCCGAGGTCGGCGGCCCGCACGGCCCGTACCGGCAGTCGCAGCGGCGCGAGGTCTACCGGGACGTCGCGGCGCGGCTGCTCCAGGCCGGG
The DNA here is from genome assembly GCF_003319115.1 of Geodermatophilus sp. TF02-6. GTDB lineage: Bacteria > Actinomycetota > Actinomycetes > Mycobacteriales > Geodermatophilaceae > Geodermatophilus. Next base: position 156,912 of record NZ_QOHF01000004.1, read on the forward strand.
CACGCCTACGAGTCCTTCTCCACCCCCGAGGAGGTCGAGGCCAGGCGCCGCGCCGCCGGGCAGGACCCGAAGCTCGGCTACGACAACGCCGACCGGGACCTCACCGACGAGCAGGAGGCGGCGTACCGCGCCGAGGGTCGCCAGCCCGTGCTGCGGCTGCGCATGCCCGACGCGGACCTGGCCTGGACCGACCTCATCCGCGGGGACGTCCGCTTCGCCGCCGGGTCGGTCCCCGACTTCGTGCTGGTGCGCGGCAACGGCGTCCCGCTCTACCCCTTCACCAACCCGGTCGACGACGCGCTCATGGGCATCACCGACGTGCTGCGCGGCGAGGACCTGCTGTCCTCCACGCCGCGGCAGCTGGCCCTCTACGCCGCGCTGACCGACATCGGCGTCGCCGAGGGCCCGCCGCGCTTCGGCCACCTGCCGCTGGTCACCGGCGAGGGCAACCGGAAGCTGTCCAAGCGCGACCCGGAGTCGAACTTCGACGTCTACCGCGAGCGCGGCTTCCTGCCCGAGGGGCTGGTCAACTACCTCGCGCTGCTGGGGTGGTCGATCGCCGACGACCGCGACGTCTTCACCCCCGAGGAGCTGGTCCGCGCCTTCGACGTCACCCGGGTCAGCGCCAACCCGGCCCGCTTCGACGTCAAGAAGGCCGAGGCGATCAACGCCACCCACCTGCGCGCACTGCCGGTCGAGGACTTCGTCGCCCGGGTCGTGCCGTTCCTCGCCCGGGCCGGGCTGGTCGGCGACCCCCCGACGGCCGAGCAGGCGCGGGTGCTGCGGGCGATCGCGCCGCTGGTGCAGGAGCGCGTCGTGGTGCTCTCCGACGCCGTCGACCTGGTGCGCTTCCTGTTCACCGACGAGGTCGAGATCGACCCCGCGGCCGCGGGCAGGCAGCTGGCCGGCGCGGAGGCCGCCGAGGTGCTGGACGCCGCCACGACCGCGCTGCGCGAGCTGCCGGGGTGGACCGCGCCCGACGTCGAGGCCGCGCTCAAGGAGGCGCTCGTCGACGGCCTGGGCCGCAAGTTGCGGCAGGCGTTCGGGCCGGTGCGGGTCGCGGTCACCGGGCGCACCGTCTCCCCTCCGCTGTACGAGTCGATCGAGCTGCTCGGCCGCGACCGCACGCTGGCCCGGCTCGCGGCGGCCCGGGCGGCCGTCCCCGGGTGATCGGACGGCGACGTGATCGGACGGCGACGTGATCGGACGGCGATGACCACGGCGGTGCCCCCGGGCGGCACGGAACCGGCGGACGACGAGCCCTACACCGGGCCGCCGCCGACGGGCCCCTACGGCGCGCCGCCGTCCGTCCCGGGAGCGCCGCGCGGGGGGCACTCGCTGCCGGCTCCGGGTGCACCGGCCGGCCCGGTGCCGTGGCCGCTGGGGCCGGTGCCGCTGCAGCCGGGGCCGCACAGCTCTCCGCCGGGCGGCCCGCCGCCGGTGCCCGCGCCCCCGGGCTCCCCGCCGCCGGGGGTGCCGGGTGTCCCGCCGCCGGGGGTGCGCTGGGCGCCGCCGCCGGGCACGCCGCCCCACGACGTCCCGGTGGGTTTCCTGCAGGCGATGCGCTCGCGGGACTGGCGCTGGTGGCGGCCGCTGCTGGGCCTGCTGCTCCTCGCCGTCGTCTACACCGTGGCCGCCACGGTCGTGGTGCTCGTCGGCCTGCTCGCCGGGGCCTTCCCCGACCTGCAGTTCCTCGACCTGGTCGACCCCGCCGTCCTGCTGACCACCAACCTGTCGCTGATCGTCGCGATCCCGGTCGTGTGGCTGGCCTGGGTGGCCGCCCACGGCATGCGGCCGGGCTGGTCGTCGTCGGTGCTGGCGCGGCTGCGCTGGCGGCTGCTGCTGCCGTACACGCTGCTGTCGCTGCCCACGCTCGGCGTCGGCATCCTGCTGTCGGTCCTGGTCGGGTTCGTGGTCGACGGCGGCGAGGCGAGCGGGCCGACGCCGTCCTACGGATGGCTGGTGCTGGTGGTGCTGCTCACCACGCCGCTGCAGTCGGCGGCCGAGGAGTACGTCTTCCGCGGCTACCTCAGCCAGGCGGTCGCCGGCTGGGTCCGCGGCCCGCGGGCGGGCGCCGTCACCGCCGGCGTGCTGACCGCGGCGCTGTTCTCGGCCGCCCACGCCCCGCCCGACGTGTGGACCTTCGCCGACCGGTTCGCCTTCGGGTTGGCCGCCTCCGCCGTCGTCTGGCTGACCGGGGGGCTGGAGGCGGCGATCGTGCTGCACGCGGTCAACAACGTGCTGGTCTTCCTGCTCGCCGGCGGGCTGGGGGAGGGGGTGACCACCGACTCGGTCCCCGCGGGCACCGGGGTGCTGGTCGTCGCCCTCGACCTGCTGGCCATGGGCGCCTACGTGGCCCTGGTGGCCCGCTCCGGCGAGCGGCTGCGACCGGAGACCCGGACCGCCGCGCAGGACCTGCGACCACCGTCACCCCGGGGGGCGCCGGAGCCGCCTCCGGGCGTCGGGTATGGTGTTCTGCGGCGCCGCGAGGCGCAGCACCACCCTTGGGGTATGGGGTAATTGGCAGCCCGACGGATTCTGGCTCCGTTAGTCTAGGTTCGAGTCCTGGTACCCCAGCGAGGAGCTGTCGGTCCGCCGAACAGCGCTCCTCCGGCGCCATCGCACGGCCCCGTCGTCTAGCGGCCCAGGACGCCGCCCTCTCACGGCGGTAGCGAGGGTTCGAATCCCTTCGGGGCTACGCCCGCGAGGGCCCCCGGCCACCCGGCCGGGGGCCCTCGCCGTCCCGGGACCCGGTGCGCGGGCCCGGACCGGGGCGTGGCAGGATGGTGCACGCACGGCCCCGTCGTCTAGCGGCCCAGGACGCCGCCCTCTCACGGCGGTAGCGAGGGTTCGAATCCCTTCGGGGCTACGCCCGCGAGAGCCCCCGGCCACCCGGCCGGGGGCTCTCGTCGTCCCGGCACCCGGGTGGGCGGGGCTCGCCGGCCGGGGCTAGCGTCTGGTCGCCGCTCACGGACAGTGACGGGCGGCGGGAAGGCAGGACAGCACGTGATCCGGACGAGTCGCCGGCTGGCCGACGGCCGCGAGATCCTCTACTTCGACGCCGGGGACACCGTCCCCGAGCGGACGGCGGAGGACCGTCGCGACCTGCCGCCGGTCAGCACCCGCTCCCAGCTGCGGTGGGACCCCCTGCTCGGCGAGTGGGTGGTGCTGGCCTCGCACCGGCAGACGCGGACGTTCCTGCCGCCGGCCGACCTGTGCCCGCTGTGCCCGACCCGCCCCGGTCGGGAGCCGACGGAGATCCCCGAGGCCGACTACCAGGTCGTCGTCTTCGAGAACCGCTTCCCGTCCCTGGCGACCGGGGTCGACCGCGACGTCCCCCCGACCGCGCCCGGTGCCCCGCTGAGCGAGCTGCGGCCCGGCTTCGGCCGCTGCGAGGTGGTGGTGTTCACCAGCGAGCACGACCGCTCCTTCGCCACGCTGGGCCTCGACCGGGTGCGGCTGGTGGTCGACGTGTGGGCCGAGCGCACCGCGGAGCTGTCCGGGATCGACGGGGTCGAGCAGGTCTTCGTCTTCGAGAACTCCGGCGAGGAAATCGGGGTGACCCTCTCCCACCCGCACGGGCAGATCTACGCCTACCCGTTCGTGGCGCCGCGGGTGGAGAAGGTCCTGGCCTCGGTGCAGCGGTACCGGCGGGAGACCGGCGGGGACCTGTTCGCCGACGTGCTGGCCGCCGAGCGCGCCGGCCCGCGCGTGGTCGCCGCCAACGAGCACTGGACGGCGTTCGTGCCGGCCGCCGCCCGGTGGCCCTACGAGCTGCAGCTGTTCCCGCACCGGCAGGTGCCCGACCTGCCCGCGCTCACCGCCGAGGAGCGCGACGCGCTGGCCTGCGTCTACCTCGACGTCCTGGGCCGCTTCGCCCGCCGCTTCGACACCTCGATGCCCTACATCGCCTCCTGGAACCAGGCGCCGGTGCATCGTGGGCGGGAGGACTGGTGGCTGCACCTGCAGCTGTTCTCCCTGCGCCGCGCACCCGGGAAGCTGAAGTACCTGGCCGGTTCGGAGTCGGGGATGGGCGCCTTCATCAGCGACACCACGCCGGAGGACGTCGCCGAGCAGCTGCGGGCCCTCGCGTGAGCGAGGCCGAGCGGGCTCGTCAGGCGTTCCGGGAGGCGTTCGGCGGCGAGCCGGAGGGCGTCTGGGCCGCGCCGGGCCGGGTGAACGTCATCGGTGAGCACACCGACTACAACGAGGGCTTCGTGCTGCCGGTGGCGCTGCCGCACACCACCCGCGCCGCGGTCGCCCGCCGTCACGACGGGCTGGTCGCCCTGGTGTCGGCGCAGCACCCGGGGGAGCGGGTGCAGGCGCCGGTCGCCGAGCTGGCCCCCGGCCGGCCCGGTGGCTGGGCCGGCTACCCGGCGGGGGTGGTCGACGCGCTGCGGGACCGGGTGCCCGGCGGGGTCAGCGTGCTGGTCGACGGGGACGTGCCGGCGGGCATGGGGCTGTCGTCGTCGGCCGCGCTGTCGTGCTCGGTGGCGCTGGCGCTGCGCGACCTCGTCGCCCCCGACCTGCCCGTCCCCGCCCTGGTCGACGTCGCGCGGCGGGCGGAGAACGACTTCGTCGGGGCGCCCACCGGCATCCTCGACCAGTCCGCGGCGCTGCTGTGCACCGCCGGGCACGCCCTGTTCCTCGACACCCGCGACCGCAGCACCGAGCAGGTGCCCCTGGACCTGGCGGCCGCCGGGCTGGAGCTGCTCGTCGTCGACACGGGGACGACGCACGACCACGCGACCGGCGGCTACGGCGACCGCCGCCGCGAGTGCGAGCAGGCCGCCGAGCGGCTCGGGGTACGGGCGCTGCGCGACGTCCCGGACGTCGCCGCGCTGGCACCCCTGGACGACGGCACGCCCCAGGGCGCGGTGCTGCTGCGCCGGGCCCGGCACGTCGTCACCGAGGACGCCCGCGTGCTCGAGGTCGTCCGGATCCTGCGCGGGACCGCCGACCCCGCCGCGATCGGGCCGGTGCTCACCGCCGGGCACGCCTCGCTGCGCGACGACTTCCAGATCTCCACCGTCGAGCTCGACACCGCCGTGGACACCGCGCTGGCGGCCGGCGCCGCCGGCGCCCGCATGGTGGGCGGCGGCTTCGGCGGCAGCGCCGTGGTGCTGGTCGACGTCGACCGGACGCCGGCGGTGGCCGCGGCGATCGCCGACCGGTTCGTGCGGGAGGGGTACCGGGCGCCCCGGACCTCCGCCGTCGTGCCGTCCGCGGGGGCCCGCCGGCTCTCCTGAGACCCACTCCGGGGGCGGTCAGCCGAGCACCGTCACCGGCACCCGCTGCACCAGGTTGTTGGCCATGCCCTGCCGGTTCCACACCTGCTCGGTCGGCTGGGTGCCGCCGTCGGCGTCGGTGGCGCGGACCACCAGCTCGTGGCTGCCCGGCTCCGGCGTCCACGCCAGCGTCCACGCGCGCCAGGCGCAGGGGTGCGCCGGGTCGGCCGGGGCGAGGTCGGCGGTGGTCCAGGTCGCTGCGCCGTCGGTGCTGACCTCTACCCGGGTCACCGGCGCCCGGCCCGACCAGGCCCGGCCGGACAGCGCCACCGGACCGGCGCGCAGGAACCGCTCGCGGGTCATGAAGTCCGGCCACCCCGGGGGCGCCACCAGCGCGCGTGGCGCGATCCGGGTCACCGGCTCGCCGCTCTGCGCGGCGTGCACCTTCAGCCGGTAGGCGACCGCGTTCTGGAAGCCGCGGAACGGGCGGTCGAGCACCTCGATGCGGGTCAGCCACTTGACGTGTGCCATGCCGTACCAGCCCGGGACGAGCAGCCGCAGCGGGGCACCGTGCTGCGGCGGCAGCGGCGCGCCGTTCACGGCCCAGGCCAGCAGCACCTCGGGGCGCACCGCCTCGGCCAGCGGCAGACCGCGCGCGTAGTCCTGCTCGACGCCGCGCTCCACCCCGTGGTCGGCGCCGGTGAAGGCGACGTCGACCGCGCCCTCGGCGACGCCGGCCTCGGCCAGCAGCGGCGCCAGGGGGGTGCCGGTCCACTCCGCGCAGCCCACGGCCTCGAGCAGCCAGGGCTGGCTGACCGGCCGGGGCTCGTAGCGGGCGCGGCCGTTGCCGGCGCACTCGAGCAGCACCCGGGAGGTCACGGCGGGACGGCGGCGCAGGTCGTCGAGGGTGAGCCGCAGCGGGCGCGCGACGGCGCCGGTGACCTCCAGCCGCCAGGTGGCCGGGTCGACCGCCGGGATGTCGTAGTGGGTGAGCACGTAGTGCAGCCCGGGCGGGGTGACGTCGTAGCGGAGCGCCTCCAGCGGCATCCCGTGGTTGCGGGTGGCCAGCGCGAGCTCGTCGAGGCCGATGCCCTCGCCCGGTCCGGCGATGCGTGCGCGGCCGCGGCGGGGAGGCTCGGCGGCGGTCATGGCCGCAGTCTCCCCTCCGACGCCCCTGCACGTCCCCCCTTCGAGCCGATCACGGGGTTGTTGTCGGTGACACGCGACGACACACCGCAGGGGGACGCAACGATCCCATGATCAACGCCGGCTCAGGACCCCGGGGGGGCGGTCGTCCACGTCCGGGACCACGAGGACCTCGACGGCGGGGACGTGCTGCCCGGCCTGCGCCTGCCGGTCGCCGACCTGCTCGACTAGGGACGGCGGACCGACAGCGACACCAGCACCGGTCCCGACCGACGAGCCGAGGGCCCGGCCGCGCCGCACCCCGGCCGGTCTCCGACCCCCGACGCGCAGCTGCCGCAGCCGCCGTCCGGGCAGCCCACGGTGAGCTCGCGGGCGTCGAGCCGGCCCATCCGCAGCAGGTGCTCCACGGCGGCGTCGACGACGTCGCGGCGCAGGCCGGTCCGGGCGCAGACCTCGGTGCGCGAGCGCGCGCCGGACTCGAACGCGGTCAGCACCGAGCGCAGCGGGCCGGCGCTCTGTCCGCCCCGCGAGCTCGCCCGCTCGCTCACGTGAGCAGCCGCCCGACCTGGAAGACGGCGACCGCGACGGTCCAGGCGACGGTCAGCTGCAGCCCGACGCCGAAGGCGGCCCAGCGCACCCCGATCTCCCGGCGCTGCGCCGCGACCGTCGCCACGCACGGCGTGTAGGCGAGCAGGAAGACCAGGAAGGCCAGCACCGCCGCGGTGACCGCGCCGCCGGAGGAGGCGGCGAACGCCGCGTGCACGTGCGCCTGCAGCTGGTCGGGGGCGAGCCCGGCCGTGGGGTCGGCCGCGGCGTAGGTCTGCGCCCAGGAGGTGAGCACGGCCTCCTTGGCGACGAACCCCACGACGAGGGCGCCGACGGTGTGCCAGTCGCCGAAGCCGGCGGGTACGAACAGGTGCGCGACGACCCGGGAGGCGGCGGCGAACAGGCTGTCCTCGGGCGGCACCGCGCCGAACGACCCGCCGTGCACCGGGACCGCCTGCAGCAGCCAGACCAGGCTCACCGTCGCCACGATGATCCCGCCGGCCGTGCGCAGGAACGCCCGCACCCGCACCCAGGTCAGCGACGCGGTCAGCCGGAGGGTGGGCCGCTGGTAGGCCGGCAGGTCCAGGACCAGCGGCTCCTGCCCCACCGTCCGCCACAGCGTGCGGCGCAGCGCCAGGCCCACCCCGACGACGAACAGGATCGAGGTCAGGTACATCCCGAAGACGACGGTCCCGGCGGCCGACGGGAAGAACGTGGCGGCGACGAGCACGTAGACGGTGAGCCGGGCGCTGCACGAGGTGAACGGCACCAGCAGCGCGGTCATGATCCGGTGCCGTGCGTCGGGCAGGATGCGGGTCGCGCTGATCGCCGGCACGTTGCAGCCGAACCCGACGACCAGCGGCAGGAACGCATTGCCGGGCAGGCCGACCGCGCGCATCGCCCGGTCGGTGACCAGCGCCGCACGGGCCAGGTAGCCGGAGTCCTCCAGCAGCGCCAGCAGCGCGAACATGATCGCCATCAGCGGCACGAACGTCAGCAGCATCCCGACGCCGGCCACGAGACCGTCGAGCACCAGGCCCTCGGCCCAGCTGCCGGAGAGGCCGAGCAGGTCGAACAGCCCGCGGCCGGCCGCGGTCACCGGCCCGCTCACCAGGGTGCCCAGCGCGTCCTGCAGCGGCGCGGCGACGGTCGTGGTGGCCTCGAAGACGCCCCACATGACGAGCAGGAACAGCAGCGGGCCGAGCACCGGGGCGGTGACCCACCGGTCCACCCGGTCGGTCACGGTCGGCCGGGCCGGCCGCTCGGCCAGCGCCGTCATCAGGACGCCGTCGACCCAGTCGAAGCGCTCGTCGGCGACCGCCAGCGCGTCGTCGTCCGCGCCGTCCCGCTGACGGGCGCGAGCTGGCGGCGCCGGGGCGCGCAGCGCGTCGGCGACGACGGCCGCCAGCCGCTCCCGGCCGCTTCGCCGGCGCGGGTCGAGCTCGACGACCGGCACGCCCAGCGCGGCAGCCAGGGCGTCGGCGTCGACGGTGATGCCGCGCCGCTCGGCGACGTCGGACATGGTCAGCGCGACGACGAGCCGGCGGGACCGCTCCCGCAGCTGGGCGACGAGGTAGAGGCTGCGCGCCAGGTGCGCGGCGTCGGCGACCACCACGGCGAGGTCGGGGGCGCCCGCCGGGCCGGAGCCGGTGAACAGGTCGGCGGTGAACTGCTCGTCGGGGGAGGCGGGGTCGAGGCTGTAGGCGCCGGGCAGGTCGAGCAGGTCGACCTCGGCCGGGTGCCCGCAGCGGTCGGTGCCCACCCAGGAGCCCCGGCCGACCTCGACCGTGGTCCCCGGCCAGTTGCCGACCGTGCGCGACCCGCCGGTCAGCGAGTTGAACAGCGTGGACTTCCCGGCGTTCGGTGCACCGACCAGCGCGACCACCGGGACGCCCGGCCGGGCACCTCCGGCGGGAGCGTCCCCGTGGCAGCTCGGCGCACCCCTCCGGGGAGCCGCGGTGGACGGCCGGGCCAGGGTCACGCGCCCGCTCCTGCCGACAGGACCTCCAGGCGACGGGCGGTGTCGCGGTCCAGGCCGATCCGGGTCGCCCCGGTGGCGAGCAGCCGACCGCCGCCGGCGGTGCGGGCCAGCACCGTCACCGGTGCGCCCACGCGCAGCCCGACCCGGGCCAGGCGCAGGGCCGCCGCACGTGGCAGCCCGCCGAGGGCGAGGGTCCCCGAGGTGCCGATCGGTACCTCGGCGAGCGACCGGACCGGGGGAGGGGAGAGCGGCACGGCCCGACGGTAGCTCCGCGCGCACGGATAGGCGAGCCTCACCTACCTCGCGGTCAGCGGGCGGCGCGGGAGATGGCGCCGGCCGTCTCGAGCACCGCGCCCACGACCTCGGGGGTGGGGCGCCGCCCCAGCCGCTCGACCGGTCCGGAGACGGACACCGCGCCGAGCACCCCGCCCGCGGCGTCCCGCACCGGAGCCGACAGCGAGGCCACGCCCGGCTCGCGCTCGGCCACGCTGTGCGCCCAGCCCCGGCGGCGGACGTCGAGCAGCGTGCGGGCGGTGAAGCTGGCCGCCGGCAGCAGCGGGGTGACCTCGTCGGCGGGGGCGAAGGCGAGCAGCGCGTGCGCGGCCGACCCGGCGGTCATCGGCAGCCGGGCCCCGACCGGCACGGTGTCGCGCAGCCCGTGCGCGCGCTCGGCGGCGGCCACGCACACCCGGCTGGCGCCGTCGCGGACGTAGAACTGGGCGCTCTCCCCGCTGGCGTCGCGCAGCCCGACCAGGTGCCGGCCGGCGATCTCGGCCAGGTCGGCGACCCCGCGGCCCAGTTCGGCCAGCGCCGGACCGGGCGCCCACGCGCCGGCCGCGGTGCGCCGCACCAGGCGGTGTCCCTCCAGCGCCACGGCCAGCCGGTGGGCGGTGGCGCGGGGCAGCCCGGTGCGCTCGACCAGCTCGGCGAGCGTCGCGGGCTCAGCGGCGACGGCGCGGAGGATGGCCACCGCTTTGTCCAGCACGGCGACGGGGTTAGGCTGTCCCACGCAGCAATACTGGCATCCCACATCCTGGGATGACCAGCCAGCCGTCCGCGGGGACCGACCCAGGAGGACCAGCCGTGCCGAAGACCCTGGCGGAGAAGGTCTACGACGCCCACGTCGTGCGCAGTGCCGCGGGTGAGCCGGACCTGCTCTTCATCGACCTGCACCTCGTGCACGAGGTGACCAGCCCGCAGGCGTTCGACGGGCTCCGCGCGGCCGGGCGCACGGTCCGCCGTCCGGACCTGACGATGGCCACCGAGGACCACAACGTCCCCACGCTGGACATCCTCAAGCCGATCGCCGACCCGGTCAGCCGCGCGCAGGTCGAGGCGCTGCGCCGCAACGCCGCCGAGTTCGGCATCCGGCTGGCCCCGATGGGCGACCGCGACCAGGGCATCGTGCACGTCATCGGCCCGCAGCTGGGGCTGACCCAACCGGGCACGACCATCGTCTGCGGCGACAGCCACACCTCGACCCACGGCGCCTTCGGCGCGCTGGCCTTCGGCATCGGCACCAGCGAGGTCGAGCACGTGCTGGCCACGCAGACCCTGCCGCAGTACCGGCCCAGGCAGATGGCCGTGACGGTGGACGGCGAGCTGCCCGAGGGCGTCTCGGCGAAGGACGTCATCCTGGCCGTCATCGCCCGGATCGGCACCAACGGCGCCGCCGGCCACGTCATCGAGTACCGCGGCAGCGCGATCGAGGCGCTGTCGATGGAGGCCCGGATGACGATCTGCAACATGTCGATCGAGGCCGGCGCCCGCGCCGGGCTGATCGCCCCGGACCAGACCACCTTCGACTTCCTGCAGGGCCGGCCGCACGCTCCGCAGGGCGCCGACTGGGACGCCGCGGTCGAGTACTGGCGCACCCTGCGCACCGACGAGGGCGCCGTCTTCGACGCCGAGGTCGTGCTGGACGCCGCGGAGCTGTCCCCGTTCGTCACCTGGGGGACCAACCCCGGCCAGGGGCTGCCCATCTCCGCGCGGGTGCCCGACCCGGCCGACCTCACCGACGACAACGAGCGCCGCGCCGCCGAGCAGGCGCTGGCCTACATGGGCCTGACCCCCGGCACGCCGCTGCGGGAGATCGAGGTGGACACCGTCTTCCTGGGCTCGTGCACCAACGGCCGCATCGAGGACCTGCGGATCGCCGCCGAGCTGCTGCGCGGGAAGAAGATCGACGCCGACACGCGGATGCTCGTCGTCCCCGGGTCGGTCGGCGTCAAGGCGCAGGCCGAGGCCGAGGGCCTGGACCAGGTGTTCCTCGAGGCCGGCGCCGAGTGGCGCGGCGCGGGGTGCTCCATGTGCCTGGGCATGAACCCCGACCAGCTCCGGCCGGGGGAGCGGTCGGCGTCGACCAGCAACCGCAACTTCCAGGGCCGGCAGGGCAAGGGTGGACGCACCCACCTGGTCTCCCCGCCGGTCGCCGCCGCCACCGCGCTCACCGGCCGGCTCACCGCCCCCGCCGACCTGCAGCCCGCCGACCTGACCAGCGCTGGGGTGTGACCGCCGTGGACGCCTTCACCACCCATACCGGCACCGCCGCCCCGCTGCGCCGCAGCGCCGTCGACACCGACCAGATCATCCCGGCCGAGTACCTCAAGCGGATCACCCGCACCGGGTTCGAGGACGGGCTGTTCTCCGCCTGGCGGAAGAACGAGCCGGACTTCGTGCTCAACCAGCCCCAGCACGCCGACGCGTCGATCCTGGTCGCCGGCCCGGACTTCGGCACCGGCTCGTCGCGCGAGCACGCCGTCTGGGCGCTGATGGACGGCGGCTTCCGGGTGGTCATCAGCTCCCGGTTCGCCGACATCTTCCGCAACAACTCGACCAAGTCCGGGCTGCTCACCGTCGTCCTGCCGCAGGCCGAGGTCGAGGCGCTGTGGCAGGCGGTCGAGGTCGACCCGGCGACGCCGGTGACCGTCGACCTGCAGGCGGAGACCGTGAGCTACGGCGAGGTGACGGTGCCGTTCGAGGTCGAGGACTACACCCGCTGGCGGCTGCTCGAGGGCCTCGACGACGTCGGCCTCACCGAACGGCACCTGGCCGACGTCGAGGCCTACGAGGCCCGCCGGCAGCCCTGGCTGCCCAAGGCGCTCCCGGCCAGGTGACGAACTGGCACCGCAACCCTCCAAGGCCCCGCGCCGAGCGTCGGATGGCCCCGTCCGGAGGCTCGCCCCGAGCGTGCGAGGGGTGAGGGGGACGGGGTCCTTCTGGGGGAAGGGTGGTCCTTCAGCGGGGGCCGAGGACGGCCGCGTCGTCGGCGTCGGCCGAGAAGTCCCGGTAGTAGTCGGCGGCCAGTGCACCCGGCCGCCCGCCGAGGGCCCACACGCTGCCCTTGGCCGCCGGCGGCTGGACCCCGGCGACACCGGCCCAGCCGACCCCCAGGGCCACCAGCACCGACGGGATCGCCCCGCCCTGGCTGCACACGACGGTGACCCCGGGCTCCTGCCGGGCCGAGAGCAGCCGCTCGACGACGGCGAGGGCAGCCTGCGGGTCGGCCGCGAACTCCTCCTCGCCGAGCTCGGGCAGGTCCGCCACGGTCAGCCCCAGCCGCTCGGCCAGCGGCTCCACGGTCTGCCGGCAGCGGGTGCGCCGCGCCGTGAGCAGCTCGGTCGGCCGGAACAGCGGCAGCACCTCGGCCAGCCGGTGCGCCTGCCGGCGACCCTTGCCGTCCAGCGGCCGCAGCTCGTCGGGGCCGTCCCACTCCGACTTGTTGCCCGCCCGGCCGTGCCGCACCAGCAGCAGCGCCGGCTCGCGGGGGACGTCGGTGCGGGCCAGGTCGGCCAGCACCGCCCGGTCGGCCTCGTGGCTGACCAGCGTGCCCGCCTCCGCCAGCGGCAGCCAACGCAGCCGGTCGACCTCGTCGTTGGGTGCGAACCGGCCGCCGACCACGCGCATCAGCCAGTAGTCGACCCGCTTGGTGCCCTCCGCGACCTCGTACTCGGTACGCACGCTGCGCCGTCCCACGACGACGTCCAGCCCGGTCTCCTCGACCACCTCGCGGACGGCGGCGGTCAGCACGTGCTCGTCGGTGTCGAGCTTGCCCTTGGGCAGTGACCAGTCGTCGTAGCGGGGGCGGTGCACCAGCGCCGTCTCGAGACCGCCGCCGGCCGCGGGGCGCCACAGGGCGCCGCCGGCGGCGCGGACCAGGTGGCCCTCGTCAGCCGGCCCGCGCTCAGCCAACCTGGTCACCGGCCGCCGCCATCAGCCCGGCCTGGTGGTCGCGCTCGCCGGTGCGCGTCCAGCAGGCGTCGCCGCCCAGCTCCCAGCAGCGCACCCCGGGGGCCATCGCCGCGTCGAACACCGCCTGCAGCTGCCGCTGGGCGGTCTCGTCGCAGACCCGCAGCAGCACCTCGACCCGGCGGTCGAGGTTGCGGTGCATGAGGTCGGCGCTGCCGATCCACCACTCGCCGTCCCCGTCGCCCGCGAACCACATCGCCCGCGAGTGCTCCAGGAAGCGGCCGACGATCGACCGCACCCGGATGTTCTCCGACAGGCCGGGGACGCCGGGGCGCAGCGAGCAGATGCCGCGGATGAGCAGCTCCACCGGGACGCCCGCCGTCGAGGCCTCGTACAGGGCGTCGATGACCTGCTCGTCCACCAGGGAGTTCACCTTGATCCGGATGCCGGAGGGCCGGCCCTCCCGGGCGTGCCGCGCCTCCCGGTGGATCTTCTCGACCAGGCCGGTGCGGATCCCGTGCGGCGCCACCATCAGCCGGCGGTAGGTCGTCTGCCGCGAGTAGCCGGTCAGCGTGTTGAACAGGTCGGTCAGGTCGGCGCCCACCCGCGGGTCGGCGGTGAGGATGCCGAGGTCCTCGTAGAGACGGGCGGTCTTCGGGTTGTAGTTGCCCGTGCCGATGTGGCAGTAGCGGCGGATGACGCCGCTCTCCCGGCGCACCACCAGCGCCGTCTTGCAGTGGGTCTTCAGGCCCACCAGCCCGTAGACGACGTGGCAGCCGGCCCGCTCCAGCGAGCGGGCCCAGCTGATGTTGGCCTCCTCGTCGAAGCGCGCCTTGATCTCGACGAGGACGACGACCTGCTTGCCGGCCTCCGCCGCGTCGATGAGCGCGTTGACGATGGGGGAGTCGCCCGAGGTGCGGTACAGCGTCTGCTTGATCGCCAGCACGTTCGCGTCGGCGGCGGCCTGCTCGATGAACCGTTGCACGCTCGTGGCGAACGAGTGGTACGGGTGGTGCACCAGCACGTCGCCCTCGCGCAGGGTGGCGAAGACGCTCATGGGCGTCTCCCCCTCGCTCAACCGCGGGTGGGTGGCCGGCACGAACGGCTCGTCCTTGAGCTCGGGGCGGTCGAGGTCGTAGAGCGCCCACAGCGCCGCCAGGTCCAACAGGCCGGGCACGTGGACGACGTCCTCCTTGTCCACCTCCAGCTCGGAGACCAGCACCTGGAGGACCTGCGGGTCCATCGGCTCGGCCACCTCCAGGCGCACCGCCGGGCCGAAGCGGCGGCGGGCCAGCTCGCGCTCGAGCGCCTGCAGCAGGTCCTCGTCGCGGTCCTCCTCCACCTCCAGGTCGGCGTTGCGGGTGACCCGGAACAGGTGGTGGTCGATGACGTCGAGCCCGGGGAACAGCTGCTGCAGGTGGGCGGCGATGAGGTCCTCGAGCGGCAGGAACCTCGCCTGGGAGGTCGTGTCGAGCGGCCCGCCCGCTCCTACGGGCACGAACCGCGGCACGTTGTTGGGCACCTTGAGCCGGGCGAAGCGCGGCGCCCCGGTGTCGGGGTCGCGCACCTGGACCGCCAGGTTCAGCGACAGCCCGCTGATGTAGGGGAACGGGTGCGCGGGGTCGACCGCGAGCGGGGTGAGCACGGGAAACACCTGGTCGCGGAAGTAGTCCCGCAGCCGCGCGGCCTCGCCGTCCCCGACCTCGTCCCAGTGCACGATCCGGATCCCGGCTTCCTCCAGCCGCGGGGTGATGTCCTTGGTGAAGACGTCGGCGTGCCGGTGCGCCAGGTCGCGGGTCCGCTCGCTCACCCGGGCCAGCTGCTCGCGGATGGTCAGCCCGTCGGGGGAGCGGACGGTGAGGCCGGTGCTCTGCCGCCGCTTGAGGCCGGCGATGCGGACCATGAAGAACTCGTCGAGGTTGCTGGCGAAGATGGCGAGGAACTTCACCCGTTCCAGCAGCGGCAGCGAGTCGTCCTCCGCGAGCTCGAGGACCCGGGTGTTGAAGTCCAGCCAGGACAGCTCGCGGTTGATGTACCGGTCGGCGGGAGCGCCGGTTCGGGTGGAGACCACGCGCTCATCGTGCCGTAGAAGCCGATCCCCCGGATCCCGTCGAGGACGACGATGTGCCGACCGCGGTCAGCAGCGCGGCGGTGTGCCGGCCGATCCCGAGCCGCAGGGCGGCGCGGAGGTCGTCGGGGGTGTCGACGTCGCGGGCCAGGCCCGGCCAGGTCCCGGTGAGGGGGACGGCGCCGCCGGCCCGGTGCCGCCCGGCCGACCCGGCACCGAAGGCGGGGGCGAGGTCGGTGCCGGCCGCGGTGAGCAGCGTCGTCCCGGTGCCCTGCGCGTCGGCGACGAAGCACCGACCGCGTCCCCCACCCACCCGCGCCTCGGCGGCGGCCAGGGCGTCGGTCAGCTCCTCCGGGCGCAGCGCCGGGAGGTCGGAGGACAGCGCCGCGACAGCGGCGCTGCCGGTGGCGCGGGCACCGTGGGCCAGCGCCGGGTTCAGCCCGCGGTCGGGCTCGTCGGGCACCGTGCGGGCACCGAGGCCGGTGACGACCGCCCCGGCCGCGGGGTCGTCGGTCACCACCAGGACGTCGGCGACCGCGGAGGAGGCCAACGCGGCGGCGACCGTGTCGGCCAGCAGGGCCAGCACCAGCCGGGCGTGCGCGATCCCCGGCGGCCCGCCGAGCGCGTCGGTGAGGGGGGTCAGGCGGGTCTTGGCCACCGGCAACCGCTTCGCCGGGACCACGACCGACCACGCACGCACGGTCACAATGTCAGCACACCACCCCGGGCGGGCGGTGCGGACGCCGGACCCGGTACGCCACCGCGGCCGGCGCGCCCCGATCATGGACCCGGCGCGCCCCGATCATGGACACGGCCCGATCATGGACGCGGCCACCACGGCCCGGCAGGGGCCGGACGAGCAGGAGGGAGGGAGCCGGTGACGCAGGACGGGTCCCCGGACGCCGGGAGGACGCGCCGCGCCGGGGCGGCGCTGTCGCGGTGGCGCACCCGCAGGCCGCTGCCTGCGGCCCTGCTGCTGTGCGTCCTGCTGGTCTACCCGGTCACCGTGCTGCTGTTCCGGCTGCGCTACCGGCACGCCGAGCGGCTCCCCCGCACCGGCCCGGTGCTGGTGGTGGCCAACCACGTCTCGGTCCTCGACCCGCTGGCCTGCGCCCGGCTGGTCTGGGACTGCGGCCGCGTGCCCCACTTCCTGGCCAAGGCGTCGGTCTTCAAGGGCCCGGTCGGCGGCATCCTGCGGGCCGCCGGGCAGATCCCCGTCGTCCGGGGCACCGTCGACGCCCGCACCTCCCTGGCGGCCGCCGAGGCCGACCTCGCCGCCGGCAACGTCGTCATCATCTACCCGGAGGGGTCGGTCACCCGCGACCCCGACTGGTGGCCGATGGAGGCGCGCACCGGGGTGGCCCGGCTGGCGCTGGCCACCGACGCCGTCGTCGTCCCGGTGGCTCAGTGGGGGCCGCAGCGGGTGCACGACTACCACACCAAGCAGTTGCACCCGCGGCTGCGCGCGCCGGCGGACTACCTGGTCGGCGAGCCGGTCGACCTCGCCGACCTGCGCGCGCAGGTGCGCGCCGGCCGCCCGCTGACCGCCGAGCTGCTGCGCGAGGTCACCGACCGCATGATGACCGCCGTGCGCGACCAGCTGGCCGAGCTGCGCGGGGAGCCGGCGCCGGCGGGCTTCCACCCGCGTCCCGCGCGTCCGCTGCCCGGCGACCTGCCGGGGAGCGCGGCGTGATCCCACGCGGTGGGCAGGACGCGGGCGAGCCCGCGAGCCGTGCCGTGGGCAGCCCGTGAGCGAGTTCGCGCTGCCCGGCGCGGGGCACGGCACGCACGCCGCCGTCCTCGGCGCCGGCTCCTGGGGCACCACCTTCGCCAAGGTGCTCGCCGACGCCGGGTGCTCCGTGGCCCTGCACGCCCGCCGCCCCGAACTGGCCCGCGCGATCACCGCCACCCGGGAGAACCGCGACTACCTGCCCGGCATCCGCCTGCCCGACCGGCTGCGCGCCACCGAGGACGCGGCCGAGGCGCTGGCCGGTGCCGAGATCGTGGTCCTCGCCGTCCCGTCGCAGTCGCTGCGCGCCAACCTCACCGAGTGGGCTGCGCTGCTGCCGGCGGAGGCGGTCCTGCTGTCGCTGATGAAGGGCATCGAGCTGGGCAGCACCAAGCGGATGAGCCAGGTCATCTGCGAGGTCACCGGCGCCCCGGGCGAGCGGGTCGCGGCGCTGTCCGGGCCCAACCTGGCCCGGGAGATCGCCGAGGAGCAGCCGGCGGCGACCGTGGTCGCCTGCACCGACCACGGCCGGGCCGCGCAGGTCCAGGCCGCCTGCCACACCCCCTACTTCCGGCCCTACACCAACCGCGACCTGGTCGGCTGCGAGCTCGGCGGCGCGGTCAAGAACGTCATCGCGCTCGCGTGCGGCATCACCGAGGGCATGGGCTTCGGCGACAACACCCGGGCCTCGCTCATCACCCGCGGCCTGGCCGAGACCGCCCGGCTGGGAGCGGCGCTGGGGGCCGAGCCCACCACCTTCGCCGGGCTGGCCGGCCTCGGCGACCTGGTGGCCACCTGCAGCTCGCCGCTGTCGCGCAACCGCACCTTCGGCGAGCGGCTCGGCCGGGGCATGACCCTCGAGGAGGTGCAGCAGACCACCCGGCAGGTCGCCGAGGGGGTCAAGAGCTGCCGGCCCGTGCTGGACCTGGCGCGGGCGCACGGGGTGGACATGCCGATCACCGAGGCCGTCGTCCGCGTCTGCCACGAGGAGGTGCCGGCGGCGCAGATGGTCAAGGAGATCATGTCCCGGGAAGCGAAGCCCGAGTGAGCGGGGCGACCGAGGACGGAACCGGGGTGAGCGCGGCGAGCGGGGGCAGAGGCGACGGACCGGCCCGGGGCGACGGACCGGCCTGGGGCGACGGCACCCGGTCGGTCCGCGCGGGGGAGCCGGCGCCCGTACCGGGTGCGCCGCTGCGGCCCTCACCGGTGTTCGCCGCCCCCTACCACCTCGGCGACGCCCCGCCCCGCGCCGGCGGCGCCGACGCCTACGCCCGCACCGAGCACCCCACGCTGCGGGTCTTCGAGACGGCGGTCGGCGAGCTGGACGGCGGCCGCTGCCTGTCCTTCGCGACCGGCATGGCCGCGGTCAGCGCCGCGGTGCTGGCCGTCGTCCGGGCCGGCGACCGGGTGGTGCTGCCCGCCGACGGCTACTTCACCACCCGGCTGCTCGCCCGCGAGGAGCTCGAGCGCTTCGGGCTGGCCGTCGAGTACGTGCCCACCCCGGAGATCGCGGCGGTCGCCGCCCGCGGCGACCTGGCGGGCGCCCGGATGGTGGTGCTGGAGACGCCCAGCAACCCGCAGCTGGACGTCTGCGACGTCGTCGCCGTGGCCCGCGCGACCCGGGCGGCCGGCGCGGTGCTCGCCGTCGACAACACCACCGCCACCCCGCTGGGCCAGCGGCCCCTGGAGCTCGGTGCCGACCTGACGATCGGCAGCGACACCAAGGCGCTGACCGGGCACAGCGACCTGCTCCTGGGGCACGTGAGCACCACCGACGACGCGCTGTACGACCGGATCAAGGCCTTTCGCGACCACACCGGCGGCACGCCCGGCGCCTTCGAGGCCTGGCTCGGCCACCGCTCGATGAGCACCCTGGACCTGCGGCTGGCCCGCCAGGCGGCCACCGCCGCGGCCGTCGCCGACCTGCTGGCCGCCCATCCCGCGGTCACCGGCGTCCGCTGGCCGTGGCGACCCGGCGACCCGTCCCACGCCCTGGCCACGCGGCAGATGCGCCGCCCGAACGGGGTCGTCTCCGCCGAGCTGGCCGACGAGGCGGCGGTGCGCCGGCTGCTGGCGGCCAGCCGCCTGTGGACGGCGGCGACCAGCTTCGGCGGGGTGCACAGCACCGTCGACCGGCGGGCGCAGTGGGGTGGGGACGCCGTACCGCCGGGCTTCGTCCGGCTCTCCTGCGGGGTCGAGGACACCGCCGACCTCGTCGCCGACCTCGCCGCGGCGCTCGACGCGCGGTGACCCGCCGGTCGGCTCCCGCCCGTCGCCCGGGGCCCCGACCCGGCTCCACTAGTGTCGGCCGCGATGAGCGGACAGGCGGGCAGGGTGCGGATCGCGGTGGTCTTCGGCGGGCGCAGCGCCGAACACCCCATCTCCTGCGTCTCCGCCGGCGCCGTCCTCGCGGCGCTGGACCCCGACCGGTACGACGTCGTCCCCGTCGGCATCACCCGCGACGGCCGGTGGGTGCTGCCCGATCCCGCGCAGCGCCTGGCGATCGTCGACGGCGCGCTGCCCGAGGTCACCGGCGGGACGGCGGTGACGCTGGTCGGTGACCCCGGTGGCCGCGGGCTGGTCGGCCTGGACGGCGGCGGGCCGCGGATCGGGCTCGACGTGGTCTTCCCCGTGCTGCACGGCGCCTACGGCGAGGACGGCACCATCCAGGGCCTGCTGGAGATGAGCGGCATCCCCTACGTGGGCTCGGGCGTCTTCGCCAGCGCGGCGTCGATGGACAAGGAGCACACCAAGCAGCTGCTGGCCGCCGCCGGGCTGCCGCAGGGCGACCACGTGGTGCTGCGCGACGCCTCCGGGGCGGTGGCGGCCGACCCCGACGCGCTCGACGCCGCCGCCCGGGAGCGGCTGGGCCTGCCGGTGTTCGTCAAGCCCGCGCGGGCCGGGTCGAGCATCGGGATCACCAAGGTCACCGACTGGGCGCAGTTCCCCGACGCCGTGGCCGTGGCGGCCGCGGTGGACCCCAAGGTGGTCGTGGAGGCCGCCGTCCCGGGCCGGGAGATCGAGTGCGGCGTGCTGGCCCGGCCCGGCGGCGGACTGCCGGAGGCCAGCCGGCCGGCCGAGATCCGGCTGCGCCCGGGCACCGAGTGGTACGACTTCGCGGCCAAGTACCTGGAGGACGCCGCCGAGTTCGACGTCCCCGCCCACCTCACCCCCGAGCAGACCCGGGTGGTGCAGCAGGCCGCCTGCCGCGCGTACCTGGCCCTGGACTGCCGCGGCCTGGCGCGGGTGGACTTCTTCCTCGGCGCGGGTCCGGACGGCGCCGAGCGGCTGGTGGTCAACGAGGTCAACACCATGCCCGGCTTCACCCCGATCTCGATGTACCCGCGGATGTGGGCGGCGACCGGCGTGGACTTCGCCCAGCTGGTGGACCGGCTGGTCGCGGTCGCGCTGGAGGAGACCCGCCCCGCGGCGCAGCCCGCGCTGGACGGCACGCGGACGTGACCCCGCCGGTGCCCGTCCGCCTGGGCGGGCTGGCGCTGCTGCTGGGACTGCTGGCCGGCTGCGCGACGGCGGTCGAGGGGGCGGCGACCGCGACACCCGCCGTCCCGACGCCGGCCACGCCCGGCGCGCTCGAGGAGCTGGTCGTGCCCGGGGTGCCCTCCGGGCTGCCGCGGGTGCCGGACCGGGACCTCTCCCCGCCGGCGGGGGAGAAGACGGTCCAGGACGTGGCCGGGTACGCCGACGACCCCGACCGGGAGCGCGCGGTGCTCGAGGACTACGGCTACCGGTACGGCTGGGAGCGCTACTGGGGCTCCGGCTCCGGCCCGCTGACCAGCGTGTTCATCCACCAGTTCGCGACCCGGGACGGAGCGGCGGCGTTCACCGAGGACCTCGCCCGCAACGACGCCGAGGCCTACGGCGGCGTGCTGCGCGACGACCCGCCGCACCTGCCCGGCGGTTGCCGGCTGCTCACCCTGGACGCCGGGCACCCCTCGTCCGGCCTGGCCGGGCCCGCGGCGTTCTCCTGGTGCGCGCACGGGGTGTTCAGCGTGGCGGTGACCGCCGTCGCCGGCTCGGTGCAGGCGGCCACCGACGAGGTGCACGCCGTCGTCGCGGCCCAGCTCGAGCGCCTGCCGCCGTCCTGACGGCCGGCCGCGGGAGCACCGCAGCACGGGCAGCCGGCGGCGCGGGGTCAGGACGGTGGGCGCCGTCCTGACGGCCTGGCTCAGCCGTCGGCCTGCACCGGCCGGGCGGGGAGGGCGCCGGCGACCACCGGGCCCAGGGCGGTCACCGGTGCGCTGTCGGTGTCGGCGGAGACGGTGACCTGCACGTAGACCGGCCGGTCGACGGCGGTCCACACGACGACGTCGGGGTCGCCGGTGTCGACGAACCACTGCACCCCGTTGATCTGGATCAGCGGCGACGTCGGCTCCAGGCCGGCCGGGCGGTCGACGCCGCAGACGAGCACGACCGGCGGCTCGCCCCAGGCGTAGGCGAACGGGGAGTCCGACTGCACCGGGCGGGACTGCTCGCCGGTCAGCTCCAGGGGCAGCGCGCTCATCAGCGCCGGGCAGGAGGCGTCGGCCTCCGGGGTCACCGGCGGCACCTGCACGGGCAGCGGGGGGAGGTCGGCCCGACCGGGCGTGGAGGTGCCCTCGACCTCGGCGGCAGCGGAGTCGCCGGAGCCGCCGGATTCGTCCCCACCGAGGACGCGGACGAGGACGACCAGCACGACGACCAGCGGCAGGACGACGGCGGCGACGACCAGCGCGACGCGGCGCAGGGGGTCGTCGGGCCGGGACGGCGGCGCGGGCGGCGGACCCTCGGGTGCCGGCCCGGCGGGGTCGGCCCCGGGAGGGGTCTCGGTCAGGGCACTCAGATGTTGACGACGGGGCAGGTCAGGGTGCGGGTGATGCCGTCGACCGACTGCACGCGGGCGACGACCAGGCGGCCCAGCTCGTCGACGGTCTCCGCCTCCGCGCGCACGATCACGTCGTAGGGACCCGTGACGTCCTCGGCCTTGGACACGCCGGAGATCTGGCTGATCGTCGAGGCCACCTGGGCGGCCTTGCCGACTTCGGTCTGGATGAGGATGTAGGCGTGGACCACGGGAGACCTCTCCTCGGGCAGCGCGGCCGGTGCGGCGTCCGCACGAGCGAGCGGACAGTTGGGCAACCTACAGCAGCAGTGCGGAGGAACCGGTGACCCGTCCCCGTCCGCTGCTGCCCCGGGAGGACCCCGCCGACAGCGTGCGGGTCGTCGGCGAGTTCGGGGTGATCGCCCGGGTGCTGGCCCGGTCGGGTACGGCGCGGGTCGCCGAGGTGGGCGCGGGGGACGACGCGGCGGTGCTGCGCGCGCCCGACGGCCGGGTGGTGGCGACCACCGACGTCCTGGTGGAGGGCCGCCACTTCCGGCGCGACTGGTCGTCGGCCGAGGACGTCGGGCACAAGGCGGCGGCGGCCAACCTCGCCGACGTCACCGCGATGGGCGGGGTGGCGACGGCGCTGCTGGTCGGGCTGGCCTGCCCGCCGGACACCCCGACCGCGTGGCTGGAGGGGGTGGCCGCCGGGCTGGCGGAGGAGTGCGCGCCGCTCGGGGCGGCCGTCGTCGGCGGGGACACCGTGGCCTGCGCACCCGACAGCGGCGCCGTCGTCCTGTCGGTGACCGCGCTCGGCGACCTCGGCGGGCGGGCCCCGGTGCTGCGGTCGGGGGCGCGGCCCGGCGACGTGCTGGCCCTGGCCGGCCGGCTCGGCTGGTCGGCCTGCGGCCTGGCCGTGCTCCGGCGCGGGTTCCCCGGCCCGCTGGCGGCGGTGGCCGCGCACCGCCGTCCCACCCCGCCCTACGCGGCCGGGCCGGCGGCGGCCGACGCGGGGGCCACGGCGATGTGCGACGTCAGCGACGGGCTGCTCGCCGATGCCGGGCACATCGCGGCGGAGAGCGGCGTCGTCCTCGACGTCGACCGGGCCGCGCTGGTGCGGGCCACGCTGGAGCAGCCCGGGCCGCTGCAGCAGGTGGCCGCCGCCCTGGGCGGCGACCCGATGGCCTGGGTGCTCACCGGCGGGGAGGACCACGCCCTGCTCGCCACCTTCCCCGCCGGCACCGACCTGCCGGCGGGCTGGACGGCGGTCGGCACGGTCCGCGCGGCGACCGCCGGCCCGGGCGTGCTGGTGGACGGCGAGCCGGCGGAGGCCGCCGCCGCCGCCGTCGGAGCGGAGGGGACCGGCCATGTGCACTTCCGGTGAGGCGGTGCTGACCGACGGCCGCCCGGTCACCCTGCGCGCGGTGTCCTACGACGACCCGGTGGCCCGCCGGCTGGTGGCCCGTGTGCAGCAGGAGTACGTGACCCGGTACGGCGGGCCCGACGAGGCGGTCGTCGACCCCGGCGAGTTCGAGCCGCCCGCCGGGCTGTTCCTCGTCGCCTGCGTGGACGGCGTCCCGGCCGGCTGCGGGGCGTGGCGGGCGCACGCGCCCGGTGTGGCCGAGGTCAAGCGGGTCTATGTCGAACCGGCGTTCCGGCGGCGCGGCCTGGCCCAGCTGCTCATGGCGGCCCTGGAGGACAGCGCGGCCGCGGCCGGCCACCGGGCCGTCGTGCTCAACTCCGGTCCCCGGCAGCCCGAGGCGCTGGGGCTCTACGCGGCCCTCGGCTACGCACCGGTGCCCGGGTACGGCGTCTACGCCGACTCGCCCGGCGCGGTCTTCCTGGGCCGGGAGCTGGCGGCCCGGGAGGACCCGCCGTGGGCGTCGTGACCGTCTCGGCCGCGTACGGGGCCGGCGGAGCGGAGGTGGGCCGGGCCGTCGCCGAGCGGCTCGGCCTGGCCTTCCACGACCGCGCCATCCCGGCCGAGGTGGCCGGCCGGCTCGGCGTCCCGCTGGCCGAGGCCGAGGCGAACGACGAGACGGTCGCCCGCGGACTGTGGCGCCTGATCACCTCGCTGGGCGCCGTGCCCGACCCGGGGGGCGGCGTGGTGCCCGTGGCCCTCCCGCCGGACGAGCGGGCCTTCCGCCAGCAGACCGAGCGGGTCGTCCGCGAGATCGCCGACGGCCCGGGCGGGGTGCTGCTCGGTCGGGCCGCCGCGCTGGTCCTCGGCGACCGCCCCGGGACGCTGCACGTCCGGCTGGACGGCCCGCCGGAGCGGCGGCTGGAGGCGGCCGTGGCGCGCACCGGGCGGCCGCGCGAGGAGGTGCGGCAGGAGATGGCGGCCAACGACACCGCCCGCGGGGCCTACGTGCGGCACTTCTACCGCCGCGACCCGTCCGCGGCCGGCGCCTACCACCTGGTCGTCGACAGCACCGCCCTGCCGCTGGGGACGGTGGTCGACCTCGTGGTGAGCGCCGCCCGTGCCCGCGGCATCGGGTCGGTCTGACCACGCCACCACCGGGTCGGGTGCCCGTCGTCGTCCGGGAACGCGGCGGAGCCCGCAGGTCGGGGGACCTGCGGGCTCCGCGAAGCGGTCGGCTCCGTCCCGGGGCACCGCCCCGAGCGTGCGAGGGGTGGGGAGGAGGGGGTCCTTTCTCAGGCGCGGACGACCTTGCCGGCGCGGATGCACGAGGTGCAGGCGTTGATCCGCTTGCGGTTGCCGGGGGCGACCAACGCCCGCACGGACTGGATGTTCGGGTTCCACCGGCGCGGCGTGCGACGGTGCGAGTGCGACACCGACATACCGAAACCGGGCCCCTTGCCACAGACATCGCACACGGCAGCCACGGCGGATCACTCCCAGGAGAATCGTCGACTCGAGGCGGGGCGCCGACGCACCCGCACACAGATCGTCTGTGAGTCTAACCGCTGCCCGACGTCGCCGTCGCCGAGGCCGGGGACGCCAGACAGCGGCCGGTCGCGCACCCGGCGGTGTCGGTCGGCCTGGATACCCTCGCACCCGTGCTGTCGGCGCTCGACGACGCCGCGGTCGGCCAGTGGTGCCGGGCCGCGGTCGCCGGCCTGTCCGAGGGCCGCGGCCGCCTCGACGACCTCAACGTCTTCCCCGTCCCCGACGGCGACACCGGCACCAACCTGCTGGCCACCGCGCAGGCGGCCCTGGCCGCGCTCGAGGAGTCGGGGGAGGGCGCCGCCGAGCCGGCCTGGGCGGTGCTGGCCCGCGGCGCGGTGCTCGGCGCCCGCGGCAACTCCGGCACGATCCTCGCCCAGCTCCTGCGCGGGTTGGCCGACCAGCTCGCCGACGTCCCCCCCGCCGACGGCCCGGCCTTCGCGGCCGCGCTGCAGAAGGCCGCCGACACCGCCTACGCCGCCGTCGCCGACCCCGAGGAGGGGACCTTCCTCACCGTCGCCCGGGGCGGCGCCGAGGCCGCCGTCGCCGCGGTCGCCGCGGAGCGCACCCCGCTGGCCGACGTCGTCCGGGCCGCTGCCGACGGCGCCCGGACCGCGCTCGAGGCGACCCCGGGGCAGCTGGCCGTCCTCCGCGACGCCGGGGTGGTCGACGCCGGGGGCGCCGGGCTCTGCCTGGTCCTCGACGCGCTGGTGACGACGGTGACCGGCGTCGAGCCGGCCCGCCCGTCGCTGGCCCGCGGGCGGGTGGGCGGGCCGAGACGCGGCCACGACCCCGACCGCGACCTGCCCTCCCAGCCGCCCGCCGGCCCGGGCAGCGAGGTCCAGTTCCTGCTGACCGACAGCGACGAGGCGGCCGTCGCCCGGCTGCACGAGCGGCTGGCCGCGCTGGGCGACAGCCTGGTGGTGGTCGGTGCCGACACCCCCACCGGCCGGGAGTGGAACGTGCACGTGCACGTCTCCGACGTGGGTGCCGCGATCGAGGCCGGCATCGAGGCCGGCCGCCCGTACCGCATCTCGGTGACCCCGCTGGCCCCCGTCCGGCCGCCGGCGCCGACGCCCGGCGCGCGGGCGGTGGTGGCGATCGTCCCCGGTGACGGGCTCGCCGCGCTGTTCACCGGGGAGAGCGCCCGCGTGGTCCCCGGCGGTCCGGACGACGTCGGCGAGGACGACGTGCTGGCCGCCGTCCTCGGGTCGGGCGCCGCCGAGGTCGTCGTCCTGCCCAACGACCCGGCCCTCACCGCCCCGGCCTCCCGCGCCGCCGAGCGGGCCCGGGAGGAGGGGCGCGACGTGGTCGTGGTGCCCACCCGCTGCCCGGTCCAGGGCCTGGCCGCCCTCGCCGTCGCCGACCCCACCCGGCGCTTCGGCGACGACGTGGTCAGCATGGCCGAGGCCGCCGCGGCGACCCGCTGGGCGGAGCTCACCGTCGCCGAGCAGGAGGCGCTGACCACCGCCGGCCGCTGCCGGCCCGGCGACGTCCTCGGCTCGGCGGAGGGGGACGTCGTGCTCATCGGCCGCGAGCCGGCCGCCGTCGCCGGCGAGCTGCTCGACCGGATGCTGTCGGCCGGCGGCGAGCTGGTCACCCTGGTCGTCGGTCCGGACGCCGCCCTCGGCGACGCCGTCTGCGCCCACCTGGCCACCGCGCACCCGACGGTCGAGGTCGCGCGCTACGACGACGGACCGGGCGGCATCCCGCTGCAGGTGGGGGTGGAGTGATGCCGGTCGAGACCACGACCCGCCTCGACCGGGTGCTCGGCGCCAAGACGGCGAAGGCGATGGCCGAGCAGCTGTCCCTGCACACCGTCCGCGACCTGCTGCGCCACTACCCGCGCCGCTACGCCCGCCGAGGCGAGGTGACCAAGCTGGAGGACCTCCAGGTCGGCGACCGGGTCACCGTCCTCGCCCAGGTCCGCTCGGTGGACAGCCGCAAGATGCGCAACCGCCCCGGCACGCTCACCGAGGTCACCGTGGGCGACGGCGCCAGCACGATGAAACTGGTCTTCTTCAACCACCGGCACGCCCGGCTGGTCCCCGGCGCGTGGGGGCTGTTCGCCGGCACGGTCAGCGAGTACCGCCGCAGGCTCCAGTTCACCCACCCCGACTGCCACCTGCTCACCGGGGACGACGACGAGGACTGGGCGCGAGCGCTCATCCCGCTCTACCCGGCCAGCAAGGACGTCTCCAGCTGGGTGATCCAGCGCTCGGTGCGGCTGCTGCTCGACGCCTCCGGCGGCTTCGGCTTCGTCGACGACCCGCTGCCCGAGGAGATCCGCGCCCGGCACGGGCTGCTCAGCCTCCCGGCCGCGCTGCTCGACATCCACCGGCCCACCTCGCCCGCCGACGTCGAGCGCGCCGAGCACCGGCTCAAGTGGGACGAGGCGCTCACCCTGCAGCTGACCCTCGCCGCCCGCCGGCGCGCGGCCGCGCTCGAGCCCGGGGTGGCCCGGCCGCGGCGCCCCGGCGGGCTGCTCGACGCCGTCGACGCCGCGCTGCCCTTCGCGCTCACCGAGGGCCAGCGCGCGGTGGGCGAGGAGCTGGCCGCCGAGCTGGCCCGCGAGCAGCCGATGCACCGGCTGCTGCAGGGCGAGGTCGGCTCGGGCAAGACGGTCGTGGCGCTGCGCGCCATGGCCCAGGTCGTCGACGCCGGCGGCCAGGCCGCGCTGCTCGCCCCCACCGAGGTGCTCGCCGCGCAGCACGCGCGCAGCATCGCGGCGATGCTCGGCCCGCTCGGCCGGGCCGGCGAGCTGGACGGCGACCCGGTCGGGACGAAGGTCGTGCTGCTCACCGGCTCGCAGAAGGCCGTCGCCCGCCGCGAGGGCCGCGCCGCGGTGGCCGACGGCAGCGCCGGCCTCGTCGTGGGCACCCACGCGCTGTTGCAGGAGGGCGTGGACTTCGCCGACCTCGGCCTGGTCGTCGTCGACGAGCAGCACCGCTTCGGCGTGGAGCAGCGCGACGCGCTGCGGGCCAAGGGCGACCGGCCGCCGCACGTGCTGGTCATGACCGCGACCCCCATCCCCCGGACGGTCGCGATGACCGTCTACGGCGACCTGGAGACCTCCACGCTGCGCCAGCTGCCCGGTGGGCGCGGCGGCGTGGCCAGCTCGGTGGTCCCGGCGCGGGAGAAGCCGTCCTGGCTGGAGCGGGCCTGGGCGCGGGTGCGCGAGGAGGTCGCCGCCGGCCGGCAGGCCTACGTCGTCTGCCCGCGCATCGGTGAGGACGCCGGCACCGAGGAGGAGCCCGACGACGCCGACGGCGCCCCCGACGACGCGCTGTTCGACCTCGCCACCGAGCGTCGTCCGCCGCTGGCCGTGCTCGGCGTCGCCGAGGGGCTGCGCGAGGGGCCGCTGGCCGGCCTGCGCCTGGAGGTGCTGCACGGCCGGCTGACCCCGGAGACCAAGGAGGCGACCATGCGGGCCTTCGCCGCCGGCGAGGTCGACGTCCTGGTGGCCACCACCGTCGTCGAGGTCGGCGTGGACGTCCCCAACGCCACGGTGATGGTGGTCATGGACGCCGACCGCTTCGGCGTCAGCCAGCTGCACCAGCTGCGCGGCCGGGTCGCCCGGGGGGTCCACCAGGGCCTGTGCCTGCTGGTCTCCGAGGCCCCCACCGCCTCGGCCACCGGGCAGCGGCTGGCCGCCGTCGCCGCCACCTCCGACGGCTTCGCGCTGGCCCGTCTCGACCTCGAGACCCGGCGCGAGGGCGACGTGCTCGGCGCCGCCCAGTCCGGCCGCCGCTCCGGCATCCGGCTGCTGTCGCTGCTGGAGGACGAGGAGCTCATCGCCGAGGCCCGCGCCGAGGCCGGCGCGCTGCTGGCCACCGACCGCGGCCTGGCCGACCACCCCGGCCTGGCCATGGAGGTCGCCGCGCTGGCCACCGACGAGCGCGCGGAGTACCTGGAGAAGGCATGAGAAGGGGCCCCTCGAAGGACCCCTCGCCCCCCTCGAAGGACCCCCTGCCCCCCGCCACTCGTAGAAGGACCCCGGCCCCCTGCAGGGGGCCGTCGACGTTCGCGGCGGGGCCGTGACCAGGCTGATCGCGGGCACGGCCGGGGGACGGCGGCTCAGGGTGCCGCCGTCGGGGGTGCGGCCCACCGGCGACCGCGCCCGCGAGGGGCTGTTCAACAGCCTGGCCACGATGGTGGACCTCGAGGGCGCCAGCGTCCTCGACCTCTACGCCGGCTCCGGCGCGCTGGGCCTGGAGGCGCTGTCCCGCGGCGCGGCGCAGGTCGTGTTCGTCGAGTCCGGCCCGCGGGTGCTGCCGGTGCTGCGGGCCAACCTCGCCGCGGTCGGCCTGCCCGGCGGCCGGGTGGTCGCCGGGTCGGTGCCCACCGTCGTCGCCGGTCGGCCGCCGACCCGGTTCGACCTCGTCCTCGCCGACCCGCCCTACGCCACGCCCGTCGCCGAGGTCCTCGGCGTGCTCGAGGCGCTGGTGACGGGGGAGTGGCTGGCCGAGGACGCCGTCGTCGTGGTCGAGCGCTCCGCCCGCGAGGAGCCCTGGGAGTGGCCGACACCCCTGCGCGGACTGCGCGACCGCCGCTACGGCGAGGCGGTGCTCCGGTACGGTCGCTGTCCGTGAGGCGAGCGGTCTGCCCCGGGTCGTTCGACCCGGTGACGAACGGTCACGTCGACGTCATCACCCGGGCGGCGGCCCTGTACGACGAGTTGGTCGTCGCCGTCCTGGTCAACCCCGGCAAGGCCGGGCTGTTCACGGTCGAGGAGCGCATCGGGCTGCTCCGGGACGCCGTCGCCGACCTGCCGACCGTCACCGTCGACAGCTTCTCCGGCCTGCTGGTCGACTACTGCCGCGCCCACGACATCCCGGTGGTCGTCAAGGGCCTGCGCGCGGTCAGCGACTTCGAGTACGAGCTGCAGATGGCCCAGATGAACCGCGAGCTGGCCGGGGTGGAGACGCTGTTCGTGCCCACCGCCCCGCAGGTGGGCCACCTCTCCTCCAGCCTGGTCAAGCAGATCGCCACGTTCGGCGGGGACGTGTCCAGCCTGGTTCCCAAGGCCGTGCTGGAGCGGCTGCTGGCGCACCGGGAGAAGGGCGCATGACGGAGGTCGTCTACCGGCTCTACGAGACCGTCGACGAGCTGAGCACCGTCATCGAGAACGCCCGCAGCGTGCCCATGTCCGGCGGCTCGTGCATGGTGCCCCGCGACGTCCTGCTCGACCTGCTCGACGACCTGCGGGAGAACCTCCCGGAGGAGGTGCACAAGGCCGGCGCGATCGTCGAGCAGCGCACCGAGATCCTGCAGCAGGCCCAGGCCGAGGCCGAGCGGCTGACCGGCCGCACCCGCAGCGAGACCGAGCAGGTCGTCGGCGCGGCCCGGCGGCAGCGCGAGGAGATCCTCGGCACCGCCCGCCGCCAGCGCGACGACCTGCTGGCCCGCGCGCAGGCCGAGGCCGAGGACCTGCTCGCCCGGGCCGAGGAGGAGGCCGAGCAGATCGTCGAGGAGGCCCGCCGCCACCACGAGGCGCTGCTCGCCGACGCCCGGGCCCAGCAGGCCGAGCTGCTGGCGGCCGCCGAGGCCGAGCACGAGCAGCTGGTCGGCGAGGCCGAGGTCTACCGCAGCGCCGTCACCCGGGCCGACGAGCTCGGCGCGCAGACCGCCGCGGACGTCGCCCGCATGCGGGCCGAGGTCGACGACTACGTCGACACGCGGCTGGCCGACTTCGGCACCACGCTGGAGCGGATGCTGCGCTCGGTGGACAAGGCCCGCACCGCCCTCCGCGAGTAACAGAAGGACCACCCTTCCCCCCACGCCTCGGAGAAGGACCCCCTGCCCCCCACGGCTCGCAGGCTCGCCGCGGGACCCTGCAGGGGGCCGAGGGGACCGTGGAGGGGGCTCCTCCGGGCCGGACGGGTCCTGCCCCGGCATCGGGTAGTCTGAGGACATGGTCCGGCCGCCGGACGTCCCCGCACCCCGGCCGGCCACCTTCCCGACTGCCTACCGCGAGTACTGACATGTCTGCCGCACCGCCGCCCCGCCCAGGCGCCGCGTCCTCCGAGGCCCGGCGCCCTGCTGCCAACCCCTGGCTCGTGGACCTGCGGGAGCTCGGCCGGCGGGCCGGCTCGCTGCGGGAGCTGGAGCGGACGCTACCGGCGCCCCCCGGCTGGAATGTCGAGCTGATCGGCGTCCCCGAGGGCGCCGAGGTCCACATACGTCTACGGCTGGAGTCGGTCATGGAGGGCGTGCTCGTCTCGGGTGACGTCGACGTCCCCGTCGTCGGCTCGTGCGCCCGCTGCCTCGACCCGGTCGAGGACACCCTGGAGCTCGACGTCCAGGAGCTGTTCGCCTACGAGGGCAGCACCACGGAGGCCACCAGCGAGGAGGACGAGGTCCGCTCCGTCGAGGGCGACCACATCGACCTCGAGCCGATGGTCCGCGACCTCGTCGTCCTGAGCCTGCCACTGGCGCCGACCTGCACCGAGGACTGCGCCGGGCTGTGCGTCGACTGCGGGCAGCGTCTCGACGACCTGCCCGCCGACCACACCCACGAGGTGCTCGACCCGCGCTGGGCCGGGCTCGCCGGCCGTTTCACCTCCGCACCGGGCACCCCCGGTGCGGACGACCCAGAGGAGAACTGACCGTGGCCGTCCCGAAGCGGAAGATGTCCCGCGCCAACACCCGCGCCCGGCGCGCGCAGTGGAAGGCCACCGCGCCGACCCTGGCGCCGTGCCCGAACCGGGCCTGCGGCCAGCCGAAGCCGCCGCACCAGGCGTGCCCGAACTGCGGCCAGTACGCGGGCCGTCAGGTCCTGTCGGTCTGACCCCGACGAGTCGACCAGCCGTGGGGACGACGGCCGCAGGTACCCCGCCCGCCCCGGGTGGGATCTCCGGCCGTTCCCCCGCCGGCGAGGCGCACGCCGACCGCGCGGCCGCCTGGCTCTCCGACGCCCTGGGCGTCGAGCTGCCCGGCGGCCTGCTCGCGTTGGCGCTGACCCACCGCTCCTACGCCTACGAGCACGGTGGGCTGCCCACCAACGAACGCCTGGAGTTCCTCGGCGACTCGGTGCTCGGCCTGGTCGTCACCGACGAGCTCTACCGCCGCCACCCCGAGCTGCCCGAGGGCCGGCTGGCCAAGCTGCGCGCCTCCGTGGTCAACATGACCTCGCTGGCCGGCGTGGCCCGCCGGCTCGGCGCCGGAGGGCTGGGCCCGCACCTGCTGCTCGGCCGTGGGGAGGAGACCACCGGCGGCCGGGACAAGGACTCGATCCTGGCCGACGCGCTCGAGGCGCTGATCGGCGCGGTGCACCTGGGGCTGGGCCTGGAGTCCGCCGCGGCGGTCGTGCACCGGCTGTTCGACCCGCTGCTGGACACCGCCGCCACCCGCGGCGCCGGCCTGGACTGGAAGACCAGCCTGCAGGAGCTGGGTGCCGCGCTGGGGCTCGGCGCCCCGACCTACGTCGTCGAGGACGACGGCCCCGACCACGCCAAGACCTTCACCGCCGCCGTCGTCCTCGCCGACACCGTCCGCGGCCGCGGCGCCGGCCGCACCAAGAAGGCCGCCGAGCAGGAGGCCGCCGAGGCCGCCTGGCGCGCGCTCTCGGTGGTGGACGGCGCGGCCGCCGGCGCCGACCCGACCCCCCGGACCTGAGCGGCGGTGCCCGAGCTGCCCGAGGTCGAGGTGGTGCGGCGCGGCCTGGAGCGCTGGGTCGCCGGGCGGACCGTCGCCACCGTGGAGGTGCACCACCCGCGGGCGGTGCGCCGCCACCTCGAGGGCGTCGAGCACTTCGTGCAGTCGCTGACCGGGCGCACGCTCGCCGCGGCCCGCCGCCGCGGCAAGTACCTGTGGCTGCCGCTGGCCGAGCCCGACGGCGCGCCCACCGGCCGGGCGCTCGTGGCCCACCTCGGGATGAGCGGCCAGCTGCTGGTCGAGAAGCCCGCCCAGCCCGACGGGACCCACCTGCGCGCCCGCCTCACCTTCACCGACGGCGGCCGCGAGCTGCGCTTCGTCGACCAGCGCACCTTCGGCGGGCTGGCCGTCGAGGAGGCGGACGGGGACTCCCTCCCCCCGCGGCTGGCGCACATCGCCATCGACCCGCTCGACAGCTCCTTCGACGAGGCCGCCTTCAGCGCCGCGCTGCGCCGCCGGCACACCGAGGTCAAGCGGGCGCTGCTGGACCAGACGCTCGTCGGCGGGGTGGGCAACATCTACGCCGACGAGGCGCTGTGGCGGGCCCGGCTGCACGGCGCCCGCCCCACCGACCGGCTGACCGGCGAGCAGGTCGCCGACCTGCTCGCCGGCGTCCGCGACGTGCTGGGGGAGGCTCTGGCCCAGGGCGGCACCTCCTTCGACTCCCTCTACGTCGACGTCAACGGGCGCAGCGGCTACTTCTCCCGGTTCCTCGCCGTCTACGGTCAGGCCGACCGGCCCTGTCCCAGGTGCGGGACACCGATCGTGCGGGAGTCGTTCATGAACCGGTCCAGCTACAGCTGCCCGACCTGCCAACCCCGCCCGAGAGCCCGCCGCTCGTGAGCCGAGGGGTGGGTCGGGAGGGGGGGCGGCGCCGCGTCGTCGCAGTCGTGTCCGGCGCCGTGCAGGGTGTCGGGTACCGCTGGTTCGTCCGTGGGCGTGCGGAGGCGGCGGGTCTGGCCGGGTCGGCGACCAACCTGCCCGACGGGCGGGTCGAGGTCGTCCTCGAGGGGCCCGACGCCGACGTCGCCGCCGTCCTGGCCGCGCTGGACGGGCCGCGCGCGCCCGGGGCGGTGACGCGGGTCGACGTCCGGGACGAACCGACACGAGGGAACACCGGGTTCACCACCGCGTGACGAACGCGACACCTCCCCGACACCGAGGCTGTGCAGTCTGGCCGTTGACCTGCGTGTCCGGGCCTGTCACCCTGGGGTGCACACCGACCGCGCCGACCGTCACACGGGGCGCAGGTCATCCCCTCACGCCGTCGAAAGGCCGTTGTCGCCATGGCCAAGGCCCTGTTCGGTCACGTCGTCACCCCCGCGGAGCTCCGAGTAGTCGAGGAGAACGCCGTCCTGCGGGCCAAGGTGCGCCGGCTGGAGCAGGAACTGCAGGAGCTGCGCGCGCAGCGGGACGCCGCCATCGCCCACGAGCTGCTGAGCCTGGCCGGCGAGAAGGCCGAGCCCGCGCTCGCCTGACGGGGTCGGTGTTTCTGTCCAGCCTGACGCTGAAGGGCTTCAAGTCCTTCGCGTCCACGACGACCCTGCGCCTCGAGCCGGGCATCACCGCCGTCGTCGGCCCCAACGGCTCGGGCAAGTCCAACGTCGTCGACGCCATCGCCTGGGTCCTCGGCGAGCAGGGCGCCAAGAGCCTGCGCGGCGGTAAGATGGAGGACGTCATCTTCGCCGGCACTGCCGGCCGCCCGGCGCTGGGCCGGGCCGAGGTCACCCTCACCATCGACAACGCCGACGGCGCGCTGCCCATCGAGTACACCGAGGTCTCGATCACCCGCCGCATGTACCGCTCCGGCGAGAGCGAGTACGAGATCAACGGCGACAAGGTCCGCCTGCTCGACGTCCAGGAGTTGCTCAGCGACTCCGGCATCGGCCGGGAGATGCACGTCATCGTCGGTCAGGGCCAGCTCGACGCGGTCCTCTCCGGGCGCCCGGAGGACCGCCGCGCGTTCGTCGAGGAGGCCGCCGGCGTCCTCAAGCACCGCAGGCGCAAGGAGAAGGCGCTGCGCAAGCTCGACGCGATGCAGGCCAACCTCGACCGGCTCGGGGACCTCACCGCGGAGCTGCGCCGCCAGCTCAAGCCGCTGGGTCGGCAGGCGGAGGTGGCCCGCCGGGCCGCCGGCGTGCAGGCCGACCTGCGCGACGCCCGGCTGCGGCTGCTCGCCGACCACCTGGTGCAGCTGCGCGACGCCCTGGACGCCGACGTCGCCGACGAGGCCGCCGCCCGGGCCCGCCGCGCCGTCGTCGAGGCGCAGCTCGGCGAGGCCGCCCGCCGCGAGTCGGCGCTGGAGGCCGAGCTGGCCGCCGACGCGCCCGCGCTGCAGACCGCGCAGGACACCTGGTACCGGCTCTCCGCGCTCGTCGAGCGCTTCCACGGCACCGCCCAGCTGGCCGCCGAGCGGCACCGCCACCTCTCCGCCGCCCCGCCGGCGGCGACCGCGGGCCGCGACCCCGACCAGCTGGAGGCCGAGGCCGATCGGGTCGCCGCCACCGAGGCCGAGCTCGCCGCCGGGCTGGCAGCCGAGCGCGGCCGGCTGGCCGCCGCGGTCGCCGCCCGCGCCGAGGTCGAGAACGAGCTCGCCGAGGCCGACCGCGCCTGGGTCGCCGCCACCCGCGCCCTGGCCGACCGCCGGGAGGGCCTGGCCCGCCTCGCCGGGCAGGTCGCCGCCGCCCGCTCCCGCGTCGCGGCGGGGGAGGCCGAGATCGAGCGGCTGGCCCTGGCCGCCGGCGAGGCCGCCGACCGCGCCGAGCTCGCCGCCGCGCGGCTGGCCCAGCGCCGCGACGAGGTCACCGGGCAGGAGGACGCCGACGTCGCGCTGGTCACCGCACACTCCGACGCCGTCGCCGCGCACGCCGAGGCCGCACGGGCGGTCACCGAGCTGGCCGCCGCCGAGCGCGCCGCCGAGCGCGACCGGGCCTCCTGGCAGGCCCGGCGGGACACCCTGGCGCAGGGCCTGGCACCGGCCGACGGCGCCGCGGCCGTGCTCGCCGCCGGCCTGCCCGGCGTGCTGGGTCCGGTGACCGAGCGGATCACCGTCGCGCCCGGCGCCGAGGTGCCGCTCGCCGCCGCGCTCGCCGGCATGGCCGACGCCGTCGTCGTCGACACGGTGGCCACCGCCGCCGCCGCGCTCACGCGATTGAAGGAGGTCCGCGGCGGCCGGGCCGGCCTGCTGGTGACCGGCGGCCTGCCCGCACTGCCCCGGGAGGGCTGGCCGGAGCTGACCGGCGGTGCACGGTGGGCGCTGGACCTGGTGACCGCCCCCGACGAGCTGCACCCCGCGCTGTCCCGTGCGCTCGACCGGGTCGCCGTCGTGCCCGACCTCGACGCCGCCGTCGCGCTGGTGCACACCCACCCGCGGGTGCGGGCGGTGACCGCGGACGGCGACCTGGTCGGCGCCGACTGGTCCGTCGGCGGCCAGGGCGACGCACCGTCCGGCCTG
Source organism: Geodermatophilus sp. TF02-6 (assembly GCF_003319115.1). GTDB lineage: Bacteria > Actinomycetota > Actinomycetes > Mycobacteriales > Geodermatophilaceae > Geodermatophilus. Next base: position 192,635 of record NZ_QOHF01000004.1, read on the forward strand.
GAGGTCCGCGCGCGGGTGGACGACGCCGAGCGGGAGCTGGCCGCCGCAGTCGCCCGCGCCGCCGACCTCGCCGACTTCCTCGCCGCCGCCCGGGAGACCGCGCGGGAGCGCTCCGCGGACGTCGACGCCACCCTGGCCGCCCGCCAGGCCGCCGACCGCACCCGCTCCGCTGCCGCCGCCCAGCTCGCCGAGCTCGGCGCGGCCGCCCGCTCGGCCGCCGCCGAGGCCGAGCGCTCCGCCGCCGCACGGGCGCGCGCCGAGCAGGCGCTGGAACAGGCGTCCACCGCGCTGGCCGGGCTGGAGGCCCGGCTGGTCGAGGCCGAGGCCGCGCCCGTGGCGGAGGAGCCCGACCCCGTCGAGCGGGACCGACTGCGGCTGGAGGCGGCCGCCGCCCGGCAGGCCGAGACCGAGGCGCGGCTCGCCGTCCGCACCGCCGAGGAGCGGGCCCGGGCGCTGTCCGGGCGGGCCGAGTCGCTGCGCCGCCAGGCCCGCCAGGAGCGCGCCGCCCGGGAGCGGGCCGCCGCGGCCCGGGTCGCCCGCGAACGCGGCGCCCAGGTGGCGGCCCGGGTGCGGGCGGGCGCGGAGGCGGCGCTCACCGCACTGGCGTTGTCCGTCGCCCGTGCCGCCGCCGAGCGCGACGAGCTGGCCCGCGTGCGCACCGCCCGGGAGGCCGAGCTGCTCGAGGTCCGTGCCGCCGTCCGCGCGGCCACCGCCGAGCTCGAGCGCCTCACCGACGAGGTGCACCGCGACGAGGTCGCCCGCGCCGAGCAGCGCTACCGCATCGAGACGCTGGAGGCCCGCGCCGCCGAGGAGTACGGCGTCGACCTGCCCACCCTGCTGGCTGAGTACGGACCGACCGCACCCGTGCCGCCGACCCCCATCCAGCTGGCCGCGGCGCAGGCGGCGGGTGAGGCCGAGCCCGAGGCGGTGCCCTACGACCGCGGCGCGCAGGAGCGCCGGGCGGCCAAGGCCGAGCGCGACCTGGCCACGCTGGGCAAGGTCAACCCGCTGGCGTTGGAGGAGTTCGCGGCGCTGGAGGAGCGGCACGCCTTCCTGGCCACCCAGCTCGCCGACCTCGAGGCCACCCGCCGCGACCTGCTGACCGTCGTCCGGGAGGTCGACGGGCGCATCCACGACGTCTTCGCCAGCGCCTTCGCCGACGTGCAGCGCGAGTTCGAGCAGGTCTTCGCCACGCTGTTCCCCGGGGGCTCGGGCCGGCTGTACCTGACCGACCCGGAGGACCTGCTCACCACCGGCATCGAGGTCGAGGCCCGTCCGCCGGGCAAGAAGGTCAAGCGGCTGTCGCTGCTGTCCGGTGGCGAGCGCTCGCTGACGGCGGTGGCGCTGCTCGTGGCGATCTTCCGCGCCCGGCCGTCGCCGTTCTACGTGCTCGACGAGGTCGAGGCCGCGCTGGACGACGTCAACCTCGGCCGGCTGCTCACCCTGGTCGGGCAGCTGCGCTCGACCTCGCAGCTGATCGTCATCACGCACCAGAAGCGGACCATGGAGATCGCCGACGCGCTCTACGGGGTCAGCATGCGCGGCGACGGCATCACCGGCGTCATCAGCCAGCGCCTGCGCGAGGCCGAACCCGCCTGAGCACTCCCCGGGCATGGGAAGCGATACCTGCGTTTCCCGCCCGAGAACGCAGGTATCGCTTCCCATGCCCGGGTCGATCAGAGGTCGGGGTGGACCTCCAGGTCGACGACGAGCGGCAGGTGGTCCGACGCCCCCGCGCCGTCCAGCACGCGCGCGCCGGCCACGTCCACACCCGGCGAGACCCACACGTGGTCGATCCGCCGGTGCGGGCGGCGCGCCGGGTGGGTGTGGCCTCCCTGGTGCCGCCAGAACCGCCAGCCGGCCCGGTCGTCGCGGTCGCGGGCCAGCTCCCACGCGTCGGCGAAGCGCTCGCGCAGCACGGCCAGCTCCGGCGCGCCGGGCTCGGCGTTGAAGTCGCCGACGACGACGGCTCCTCCCGGCCCGGAGGACAACCCGGCGATCGTCCCCGCCTGGGCGGCGCGCTCCTCGACCGAGCGGGTGGACAGGTGGGTGGTGGTGACCGACAGCGCGGCGGCGCCGAGGTCGACCCGGGTCCGCAGCGCGCTGCGCGGTTCGCCGGCCCCGGGGAGGCGGTGGACGTCGCTGGCCAGGACGGGCAGCCGGGACAGCAGCGCGTTGCCGTACTGGCGGCGCTCGTCGAGGGTCCGGCGCGGCTCGTCGATCGCCGGGCCCCACGCCAGCTGCATGCCCAGCGCCCGTCCCAGCAGCAGCGCCTGGTCGACGTCCTCGCTGCGGCCGCCGAAGCGCCGGTCGACCTCCTGCAGGCAGACGAGGTCGGCGTCCGCCGCGGCGAGCACCGTGGCCAGTCGCGGCAGGTCGTGGCGGCCGTCGTCCCCCACGCCGTGGTGGGTGTTGAGGGTGACCAGCCGGACGGCGACCGGCGGCTGCTCGGCACCCGGTGCGTCGGTCACCGGGCCAGCCTGTCACCGGGCCAGCCTGTCACCTCCGCCCGGTCACCTCCGCCGCGACGGGTGCGGACAGCTGCAGGTCGGCCACCTCGCGCAGCCGCTCCCGCCCCTCGCCGTCGCGCTCGCTGAGGAAGAGGCGGAAGCGGGCCTCGCGGCCGTCGAGCACCAGCTCCCCGAGCTGGTTGCCGAAGTACGGGCCGGCCGCCTTCGCCCAGTCCAGCTCGGAGGGGCGCACCCGGGCCAGGCGGGCGACGCCACTGGCCAACCGCCGGGCCCAGCGGCTCCAGCCGATCCGGAAGCCCACCTGGATCGGGTGCGGCGCCTGGTTGTGCAGCGGGGACACGGTCAGCTGGTGCACCCGGGTGGTGAGGTCCGCCGGCCGCACGAGCTCGGCGGCGTAGGCGTGGTGGACGTCGCCGGAGAGCACCAGCGCCGTCGCCGGCGCCCGGCCGTGCTCCCCGCGGGCCACGGCCACGAGCGCCCGGCCCAGCCGCTCGAAGGAGTCCTCGAAGGCCGCCCAGTGCTCGAGGTCGGCGGCCTGGCGCAGCTTCTCCGACAGCCGGCCCAGCGGCCGGCCGACGTGGCGGACGTTCAGGGTCTCGTTCCACCGCTCGATCTCGTGGATCGCGTGCGGCAGCAGCCAGGGCAGGGACGTGCCGAGGACCAGGTGCTCCACGCCCTCGTCGACGGCGCGGCGCATCGCCGCCTCCACCCAGGCGAACTCGTCGTCGTCGAGCATCCGCCGGCCGCGCTCGTCGAGGACCCGGCCGGCCCGGCTGTCCACCACGATCAGCCGCGCCTCGCCCCAGTGCCGCACGTAGCTCCACCGGGTCGAGTGCGGGTCGGCGTCCGCGGCCTCCGCCATCGCCCACAGCGCCGGCCCGGCGTCGTCCCGGTGCTCGCACACCGACCGCCAGGTCGCGTTGTCGGCGAGCTCCTGCGGGCTGAGGTTGCCCAGGTGCTGGTAGACCCAGTAGCTGGCCAGCCCGCCGCCGATCCGGTCGGCCCACCACGGCTCGCGGGTCACCTCCCGTCGCCACGCGGCCGAGGTGTTCCAGTCGTCGATCATCTCGTGGTCGTCGAACACCGTCGACGACGGGATCGTCGACAGCAGCCAGCGCACCGCAGGGTCGCTCCAGGACTCGGCGTAGAGGCGGGTGTACTCCTCGAAGTCGGCCACCTGGCTGTCCGCGGGCGCGGGCCGGCCCCGGCGCAGCGACAGCCACGAGCGGGTCGCCGGAGTCAGCTCGTCGGCGTAGACCTGGTCGCCGAGCAGCACGAGCGCGTCGGGCCACTCGTCCTCCGGCTGCCCGGTCAGCTGCTCGGCGTAGGTGTCCAGCGCGTCGGGCGGGATGCCCTCGTCGAGGTCGACGGTGGTGGGCGTGGCGTAGCGGCAGGAGCCGAACGCGATGCGGAACGGCCCGGGGCGGCCCGGCGTCCGGATGCGACCGGGCGGGAACGGCGAGGAGGCGTCGGGCCACACGCGCTGCCCGTCGAGGTGCACCTGGTAGGGCGTGGTGCTCCCGGGCTCCAGGCCCTCCACGACGACCAGGGCGTAGTGGTGGCCGCCGACGGCGAAGGTGCGGGCGCTGCGGCCGAGCACCTCGACCTCGCACGGCCGGTCGGTCTCCACCCACACCGTGGCCGAGACCGGGTCGACGTGCCGCAGCAGCGGACCGAGCAGGAGGACCGGGCTCTCCCGGCCGGGCAGCGGCATGCCGCCCAGCCTGACCCACGGACGGCGGTTCCGCCCAGCCCCTGCCGCGGGCCGGCTGGGAGACTGGCCGCCATGGAGTACGTGCTGATCGCGATCGCGATCCTCGTCGTGGCACTGGTCCTGGGGGTCAGCCTGCTGGTCGGCCGGGGCCGGCGCACCACCCGCCTGGACGAGGACGCCACCGCCGGTACGACGCTGACCCGGCCGCGCCCGCCGGCCCCGCCCGAGCCGCCCCGCCCGTCCGGGGCCACCGCCAGCGGCCTCGGCACGCCGCCGGCGCCGCCCCCCGAGGCCCCGGCCGAGCCGGACACCGCCCCACCCGTCGAGCTGCCCCCGGCCGAGCCGGAGCCGGGGCTGGTCTTCGAGACCCCGCCGCCCTCGGCCGGCCGGCTGGTCCGGCTGCGCTCGCGGCTGGCCCGCTCGCAGTCGTCGCTGGGCCGCGGCCTGCTCACCGTCCTCGCCCGGGAGCGGCTGACCGAGGACGACTGGGAGGAGGTCGAGGAGACCCTCCTCGCCGCCGACGTCGGCGTCGCCGCCACCCAGCAGATCGTCGACCGGCTGCGCACCCAGTCGATGGTGCTGGCCACCGCGTCCGGGGCCGAGCTGCGCCAGCTGCTGGTCCGCGAGCTCACCGCCGTCCTCGGCCCCGACCTCGACCGGACGCTGCACGTCGACCGCCACGACGGCCTCCCGGGCGTGGTGCTGGTGGTCGGCGTCAACGGTGCGGGCAAGACGACGACGGTCGGCAAGATCGCCCGGGTGCTCGTCGGGGACGGCGAGAGCGTCGTCCTCGGTGCCGCCGACACCTTCCGCGCCGCCGCCGCCGACCAGCTGGAGACCTGGGGCGAGCGGGTCGGGGTGCTCACCGTCCGCGGTCGGGAGGGGGCCGATCCGGCATCGGTGGCCTTCGAGGCGGTCCGCACCGGCATGGAGGGCGAGGTCGACACCGTGGTGGTCGACACCGCCGGCCGGCTGCACACCAAGGCCGGCCTGATGGACGAGCTCGGCAAGATCAAGCGGGTCGTGGAGAAGCAGGCCCCGGTCACCGAGACGCTGCTCGTCCTCGACGCGACCACCGGCCAGAACGGTGTCGTCCAGGCCCGCGTGTTCACCGAGGCCGTGACCGTGACCGGCGTCGTCCTCACCAAGCTCGACGGCACCGCCAAGGGCGGCATCGTCGTCTCGGTGCAGCGCGAGCTCGGCATCCCGGTCAAGCTGGTCGGGCTGGGTGAGGGCGCCGACGACCTGGCGCCGTTCGAGCCCGAGGCGTTCGCCGAGGCGCTGGTCGGCGGCGCGGACTAGAGAAGGACCCTCCTGCCCCCCACCACTCGCAGGCTCGCGGCGGGCCCCTGCAGGAGGGCCGTCCCAGTAGGTGACCACGCTCGCAGCGGGACCCTGCAGGAGGGCGGGCTTCAGCGCACGCCGCGCGGGTCGAAGCCGTAGGGCAGCTCGAGCCGGTGGGCGGCCAGCAGCCCGGTGTCCGCGAGCAGCTCACGGGTCGGCCCGTCGGCGACCACGACCCCGCCGTCGAGCACCACCGACCGCGGGCACAGCTGCAGGGCGTAGGGCAGGTCGTGGGTGACCATCAGCACGGTCACCGGCAGCGCCTCCAGCACCTCGGCCAGCTCCCGCCGCCCGGCCGGGTCGAGGTTGGACGACGGCTCGTCGAGCACCAGGACCTCGGGGTCCATGGACAGCACGGTGGCGACGGCGACCCGCCGCCGCTGGCCGAACGAGAGGTGGTGCGGGGGCCGGTCGGCGACCCCGGCCATGCCGACCTGCGCCAGCGCCGCGGCCACCCGCCGGGCGACCTCGTCCTCGGGCAGGCCGAGGTTGCGGGGGCCGAAGGCGACGTCCTCGCCGACGGTGGGCATGAACAGCTGGTCGTCGGGGTCCTGGAAGACGACGCCGACCCGCCGCCGCACCTCCTGCAGGTGGCGGCGGTCCACCGGCAGCCCGGCCACGGTCACCGTGCCCCGCCCGCCGGCCAGGATGCCGTTGAGGTGCAGCACCAGCGTGGTCTTGCCCGCGCCGTTGGGCCCGAGCAGCGCCACCCGCTCACCGCGCTCGACCCGCAGGTCGACGCCGTAGAGCGCCTGGTGCCCGTCGGGGTAGGCGAAGGCGAGGTCCTCGACGAGCAAGGAGGGCTCGGGACGGGAGGGACCCAGCGACGAGGGCGGGGGAGTGCTCACCCGAGCAGCAGACCAGACGCGAGGACCGCGCCGGCGCCCAGCGGGAGGGCGAGCGCGGCCAGCCAGTCCCCGACGGGCACGTCCGCGGCCGGCCCGGCCGGCACCCGCCCGGTGTAGCCGCGCGACAGCATCGCCAGGTGCACCCGCTCCCCGCGCTCGTAGGAGCGGATGAACAGCGAGCCGGCGGCGGGGCCCAGCACCCGCAGCGCGCCCAGGTGGCGGCCGCGGAAGCCGCGGGACTCGCGGGCGACACGCATCCGCTGCAGCTCGCCGGCGACGACGTCGGCGTAGCGGATCGTGAAGCCGAGGATCTGCACCAGCAACGCGGGCAGCCGCAGCCGCTCCAGACCCCGCAGCAGCGCCCGCGGCTCGGTGGTGGCGGCCAGCACGGTGGCCGCGAGCACCGACAGCGTCGCCTTGGCCAGCAGCCCGCCGGCGGCGGTCAGCCCGCTCACCGACAGCGACACGCCGCCGACGTCCACCCGCGGCCCCCGGGCGACGACCGGCAACAGCAGGGCGAACAGCACGAACGGCACCTCGACGGCCAGGCCCCGGACGAGCCGGCGGGGGCCGACCCCGGCCACGGCCGCGGCGCCCAGCACGAGCGCGAGGTACCCGGCGTAGGCCGCCCAGGCCCACCCCGCGTGCACCGGGGTGGCCACCACCACCACGGCGAAGCCCAGCACCGCCACGAGCTTCACGTGCGGCTCCAGCCGGTGCACCGGACCGGACCCGGCGACGTAGCCGGCCCCGAGCGGGCCGCCGTGCCCGGCGCCCACCTCAGTCGCCGGAGCCGGCGGGGTCGCGATCGCGGTCGCGGTCGCGCCGGCGCACCAGCATGGTCAGCCCGCCGGCCAGCACCAGCGTCACCGTGACGCCGATGACGCCGGCCAGCCCACCGGAGATCCGGTCGGAGCCGAGGCCGGCCACGGAGTAGTCGGCCAGCGGGGAGTCGGCGGTCGCGCTGTCCCGGGCAGTGGCGGCGAAGCCGGTCCGCTGCGCCGTCCGCTCCAGCCCGTCCGGCGAGCTGCTGGCGTACCAGCTGCCCACCCCGGCGACCAGCAGCGCGACGAGCAGACCGGTGAGCAGCAGGCCGCGGGCGCGGCGGGGGGCGCTCACCGGCTGTCCGTCTCGACCGGAGCCGGCCGGCGGGCCAGGTCGGCCGGCCGCCGCAGGTACGCCGCGCCGTGCACCAGGTCGGGCCGGACGGTGAGGACCGCGCCGAGCACCGCCACGGTGATCACCGCCTCGCCCAGCCCGATGAGCAGGTGCACACCGACCATGGCCGCAGCCACCGTGCCCACCGGGACGTCCGCGACGCCGCCCACGGCGAACAGGCCCACGAAGGCCAGCGCGGCGACCGGCACCGACAGGAACGCGCCGACGCCGGCGGCGACGAGCACGCCGCCGCGGGTGCGCGGCAGGACGGCGGCCAGCAGGCGGAAGGTGCCGTAGCCGACACCGACGGCGACCAGGCCCATGAGCGTGGTGTTGGTGCCCAGGGCGGTCAGCCCCCCGTCGGCGAAGAGCACCGCCTGCACCAGGAGGACGACGGTCATGCACAGCACCGCCGTCCAGGGCCCCACCAGGACCGCGGTCAGGGCGCCGCCGATGAGGTGGCCGCTGGTACCCGCGGCCACCGGGAAGTTGATCATCTGGGCCGCGAAGACGAAGGCCGCGGTGAGGCCGGCCAGCGGGGCGGTGCGCTCGTCGAGCTCGCGGCGGGCGCCGCGCAGCGCCACCGCCACGCCGCCCGCGGCCACGACTCCGGTCGCCACCGACGTCGGGGCGTCGAGGAACCCGTCGGGTACGTGCACGTCTGCCTCCTCGGGGGTCGGCCGTCGCGGATCCGGACGGGGGCTGCCGGAGACCTTATTGCACACCGGTCGCACCTGCACCCCTGTCGCAAGAAGCCCGCGCGGGTGGAACCCCCGCCACGGCGGCGACCGGTGCACCGCAACCGGGACCCGGGACCGGGACACGCGCGGCGGAGTTCACCGTCCGGAAACACCGGCGTGCCGTCGACCGAAACGTGGTGACGGCACGGTGGACGCCACGTCCCCCCTCGCCGGAGGAGCGCCGATCCCGCCCCAGCGGCCCGGGTGTCCCCACGTCCCCGGGTCCGTCCCCGCGGCCCTGTCCTGAGCCCAGGGCCGCACCGATCCCGTCAGGAGGTTGCCGTGGACACCGGTGACACCGCATGGGTCTTGGCCGCCAGTGCCCTGGTGCTGTTCATGACCCCCGGTCTGGCGCTCTTCTACGGCGGCATGGTCCGCGCGAAGAGCGTCCTCAACATGATGATGATGAGCTTCGGCGCGCTCGCCCTGATCGCCGTGCTCTGGGTGCTCTACGGCTACTCGATGGCCTTCGGCAACGACGTCGGCGGCGGCCTGCTCGGCAACCCCTTCGAGTTCCTGGGGCTGTCGACCCTGATCGGCACCGGGGGTCTGGAGAGCGCCTTCGCCCCCGACGACCTGGTCTCCACCATCCCGTCCCTGGCGTTCGTGGCGTTCCAGGCGGTCTTCGCCTGCATCACCGTCGCGCTGATCTCCGGTGCCATCGCCGACCGCGCCCGCTTCGGCCCGTGGATGGTGTTCTCCGGCATCTGGGCCACCGTCGTCTACTTCCCGGTCGCGCACTGGGTCTTCGCCTTCGACGGCGCGCAGTCCGAGACGGGTGGCTGGATCGCCAACGACCTGCTGGCCATCGACTTCGCCGGCGGCACCGCGGTGCACATCAACTCCGGTGCGGCCGGCCTGGCGCTGGCGCTGGTCCTCGGCAAGCGGCGGGGCTTCGGCCGCGACCCGATGCGCCCGCACAACCTGCCGCTGGTGATGATCGGCGCCGGCATCCTGTGGTTCGGCTGGTTCGGCTTCAACGCCGGGTCCGCGCTGTCGGCCAACGGCCAGGCCGCCGAGGTCTGGGTGACCACGTTCGCCGCCGCCGCCGCGGCGAGCCTGGGCTGGCTGGCCACGGAGAAGGTCCGCGACGGCCACGCCACCTCGCTGGGCGCCGCCTCCGGTGTCGTCGCCGGCCTGGTCGCCATCACCCCGGCCTGCTCGTCGGTCACCCCGGTCGGCGCCATCGTCCTCGGCGCGATCGCCGGTGTCGTCTGCGCGCTGGCGGTCGGCCTCAAGTACAGGCTCGGCTACGACGACTCCCTCGACGTCGTGGGCGTGCACCTCGTCGGCGGCCTGTGGGGCACCCTCGCGGTCGGCCTGTTCGCCTCGGCCGCGACCACGGCCGGCGTCGACGGCCTCTTCTACGGCGGCGGGCTGGACCAGCTGTGGCGGCAGGCCGTGGGTGCCGGCGCGGTGCTGGTCTACTCCTTCGTCCTGACGCTGGTCATCGGCTTCGTCGTCAGCAAGGTCATGCGCTTCCGGGTCTCCGAGGAGGACGAGGTCAGCGGCATCGACGGCGTCGTCCACGCCGAGACGGCCTACGACTTCGCCTCGCTGGGCGGCGGTGGCGGCGCCGCGACACTGAGTGCCCAGGCGCACGCCGAGGCTCGCAACACGGAAGGAATCCGGGCATGAAGCTCGTCACCGCGATCGTCAAGCCGTTCAAGCTCGACGACGTCAAGAACGCCCTCGAACTGATCGGCATCGCCGGGCTGACCGTCAGCGAGGTCCAGGGCTTCGGCCGCCAGCGCGGCCACACCGAGGTCTACCGCGGCGCGGAGTACCAGGTCGACTTCGTCCCGAAGGTCCGCATCGAGGTCGTGGTCGACGAGATCGACGCGGCGCGGGTCGTCGACGCCATCGTCGAGGCCGCCTCCACCGGCCAGATCGGCGACGGGAAGGTGTGGGTGACGACGATCGACGAGATCGTCCGCGTCCGCACCGGCGAACGCGGCGCCGACGCCCTGTGAGAGGCCCGCCCCGAGCATGCGAGGGGCGGGGAGGAGCGGGTCCTTCTCCGGCCGGGGTGGTGGGAGGGCTCAGCCACCGGCCGACGCCGTTCCGGGGCAGGTCGCGAAACCGAGGGGGAGACGTGCTGGACACCGGGTCGCTGCCCGCGATGGCGCGGGCGCAGCGCAGCGAGGTGCTCGACACCTGGCTGGCCGGCCTGCTCGACGCGGCGGTGGCGCGCACCCCACCGCCCCGCCCGCGCCGCGGCGGGGTCGGTGGGGGGCACCAGGTGCGCCGCGGCACCGACGGCGTGGCGCTGGTCGCCGTGGGCAGCCTCGGCCGCCGGGAGCTCCCGCCCCACGGGGACCTCGACCTGGTGCTCGTCCACGAGGGGCGGCCGGAGGTCGCCGCCCTCGCCGACGCGATCTGGTACCCCGTCTGGGACGCCGGGTTGCGGCTGGACCACTCGGTGCGGACCGTCGCCGAGGCCGTCGGGGTGGCCTCCACCGACGTCAAGGCCGGGCTCGGGCTGCTCGACGCCCGGTTCGTCGCCGGCGACGCCGACCTCGCCGCCACCCTGCGCACCGCCACCCTCGCCAGCTGGCGGCAGTCGGCGTCCCGGCTGCTGCCCCAGCTGCGCGACCTGCGTCGCGGCCGCGCCCGGCAGGTCGGCGAGCTGGCCTTCCTGCTCGAACCCCACCTCAAGGAGGCCTACGGGGGCCTCCGGGAGGGGCAGGTGCTGCGCGCGGTCGCCGCCGCGCAGCTGGCCGACGAGCCCACCACCGAGCTCGAGGAGGCCTACGCGTTCCTGCTGGACGTCCGCGACGAGCTGCGCCGCCGTTCGGACCGGCCGAACGACGTGCTGGTCCGCCAGGAGCAGCGGCCGGTCGCCGTCGCGCTCGGCCTGGCCGACGAGGACGCCCTGCTGCGCCGGGTGAGCCTCGCCGGACGCCGGTTGGCCTTCGTCGCCGACGAGACGTGGCGGCGGGCGGAGGCCGCCCTGGTCCGCCGTCCCCGAGGCCGCTACCGCCGGGTCCGCCGGGAGCCGCTGGCCGAGGGCGTGGTCCGGCAGGGCGACGAGGTGGTGCTCGCCCGTGACGCCCACCCCGCCACCGACCCCGGCCTGGTGCTGCGCGGCGCGGCCGCCGCCGCCCGGGCCGACCTGGTGCTGTCGCCCTACACGCTCAAGGTGCTCGCGGTGCACTCGCCGCCGGTGCCCGAGCCGTGGCCCGCGGAGGTGCGCTGGTCGTTCCTGCGGCTGCTGGCCAGCGGCCGGCCGGCCGTGGCGCTGCTCGAGCAGCTCGACCAGGAGGGGCTGCTGGTGCGGCTGCTGCCCGAGTGGGAGCGGGTGCGCTCGCTGCCGCAGCGCGACCCCTGGCACCGGTTCACCGTCGACCGGCACCTGGTGGAGTCCGCGGCGGCGGCCGCGGAGCTGACCCACGACGTCGACCGCCCCGACCTGCTCCTGGTGGGGGCGCTGCTGCACGACATCGGCAAGGGCTGGCCCGGTGACCACAGCGTCGTCGGCGAACCGGTCGCGGCCGCGATCGCGACGCGGATGGGCTTCTCCGCCCCGGACGTCGCCACGGTGGCCGCGATGGTGCGCCACCACCTGCTGCTGCCCGACACCGCCACCCGCCGTGACATCGACGACCCGGCCACCGTCGACCGGATCGCGGCGACGATCGGCTCCGACCCCGCGCTGCTGCAGCTGTTGCACGCCCTGGCCCAGGCCGACGGCGCGGCCACGAGCAGCTCGGCGTGGTCGCCGTGGAAGGCGCACCTGGTGGCGGCGCTGGTCGGACGGGTGCTGGCCCGGCTCGGCGGGGCCCCGGTCCCCGCTCCGCAGCCGGTGCTCAACCCCGGCGCGCCCCAGGCCAGCACCGGGTGCGCCGGCCTCCCGGACGGCGCCAGCGACGTCACGGTCGGGGTCGAGGACGTCGCCGACGGCCAGCAGGTGACCATCGTCGCCCCCGACCGATCCGGCCTGTTCAGCGAGCTGGCCGGGGTGCTGGCGCTCAACCAGCTCGACGTGCGCGCCGCCAAGGTCAACGTCGTGGCGGGCCGGGCCACCGCCGTCTTCGCCGTCCGGCCGCGTTTCGGCCGGGCCCCGGTGGCGTCGATCCTGGCCGACACCGTCCGGGCGGCCCACGAGGGGACGCTGCCGCTGGCCGACCGGCTGCGGCAGCGGGAGGTCGACTACCGCCAGGACGCCGTCCGGACCGTCCCGCCGCGGATCTCCTGGTACGACGGCGAGGTCACCGGCGACGCCGCCGGCATCCTGGAGGTCCGGGCCGGCGACCGCGCCGGGCTGCTGTACGGGCTCACCGCCGCGCTGGCGGCCGAGGGGCTGGACGTGACCTCGGCCCGGATCGAGACCCTCGGCGCCGATGCCGCCGACCACTTCTACGTGGCCAACCCCTCCGGCGAGCCGATCGACGCCGCCCAGCGCCAGCGGGTGGAGGCCGCGCTGGTCGCCGCCGTCTGCGGCGCCGTGGCCGACCCGGCGTCCGGGCGGGGGGACGCGCCGGGCTGAGGCTGCCCGGTCCTGTCGGTACCCCGTGGCACCGTCGGAGGGCAGGAGGACGGAGACGGTCCCTCCGAACCGGGGAGGAGCCCGCAGTGAGCGTCCGGTCCTCCGCGCCGGCGGCGTCCTCCGCGCTGGCCGTGGCCGACGGCAGGGTCTGGGCCTGCCCGACCTGCGGCGACGACCGGGAGTTCGTGCAGCCGCCGTGCGTCGACGGGCACACCGAGGACGGCGGGGAGTGCCCCGAGTGGGCCTGCACCGACTGCGGGACGGCGCTGGTGACCGGCGCCGGCGTCGACGTGGAGGCGGTGTCCGCCGGCCGCGGCGCCTGAGGAAGGACCCCGTCCTCCCCACCCTTCGCCAGCTCAGGGTGGGACCCGGGACGGGGCCGGCGGCGGGTCCCTGCGGGAGGGCCGCCCCCCACCGGAGAAGGACCCGGCCTCCTTGCAGGGTCCCACCGCGAGCTTGTGAGCGGTGGGGGGCAAGGGGGTCCTTGGTCCGCCCTTCGGAGAAGGACCCCGTCCTCCTCACCGCTCGCACGCTCGCGGCGAGCCTCTGGACGGGGCCTACCCGGGACCCGGCCGGCGGGACCCTGCAGGAGGCCGGGCCTGGCGGGCCCCGTAGGGCGCCAGCATCCTGCCCGCCCCTCGATACCCTGGGAGTCAGGTGGCGCGACGGCGCCGGGGCTCCCCGGGTGCCGAAGCCGAGCAGCCGGTCGGTCCGACCGGCCGGCCGCGCCCGCGAGACCCTGCGAGGACGTGCTGTGTTCGAGACCCTCTCCGACCGCCTGGACACGGTCTTCAGCGGCCTGCGCGGCAAGGGCCGGCTCTCCGACGCCGACATCGACGCGACCGCGCGCGAGATCCGCATCGCGCTGCTCGAGGCCGACGTCGCGCTGCCGGTGGTCCGGGCGTTCATCAACGCCGTCAAGGAACGGGCGCGGGGAGCCGAGGTCTCCTCGGCGCTCAACCCGGCGCAGCAGGTCATCAAGATCGTCAACGAGGAGCTCGTCGAGATCCTCGGCGGCCAGACCCGGCGGCTGCGCTACGCCAAGACCGCGCCGACGGTCATCATGCTGGCCGGTCTGCAGGGGTCGGGTAAGACGACGCTGGCCGGCAAGCTCGGTCGCTGGCTCAGGTCGCAGGGCCACACCCCGCTGCTGGTGGCCGCCGACCTGCAGCGGCCCAACGCGGTCAACCAGCTGGCGATCGTCGCCGGCCAGGCCGGGGTGGACGTCTTCGCGCCCGAGCCGGGCAACGGCATCGGCGACCCGATCCGCGTCGCCGCCGACTCGATCGAGCACGCCCGCCGCACGATGCACGACGTCGTCGTCGTCGACACCGCCGGTCGGCTGGGCATCGACGCCGAGCTCATGGCCCAGGCCGCCGGCATCCGCGACGCCGTCCGGCCCGACGAGACGCTGTTCGTCGTCGACGCGATGATCGGTCAGGACGCCGTCACCACCGCGGAGGCCTTCCGCGACGGCGTCGGGTTCTCCGGCGTCGTCCTCACCAAGCTCGACGGCGACGCCCGCGGTGGTGCCGCGCTGTCGGTGCGGTACGTCACCGGTCAGCCGATCATGTTCGCCTCCACCGGCGAGAAGCTGACCGACTTCGACGTCTTCCACCCCGAGCGGATGGCCTCCCGCATCCTCGGCATGGGCGACGTGCTCACCCTCATCGAGCAGGCCGAGCAGGCCTTCGACGCCGAGCAGGCCGAGAAGATGGCCGGCAAGCTCGTCAGCCGCGAGGGCTTCACCCTCGAGGACTTCCTCGAGCAGATGATGGCCATCCGCAAGATGGGCCCGATCGCCAACCTGCTCGGCATGCTGCCCGGCGCGGGGCAGATGAAGGAGCAGCTCAAGCAGGTCGATGACCGCGACCTGGACCGCACCGCGGCCATCATCCGCTCGATGACCCCGGAGGAGCGGGTCAACTCCAAGATCATCAACGCCTCGCGGCGGGTGCGCATCGCCAACGGCTCGGGCGTGACCGTCACCGAGGTCAACCAGCTGCTGGAGCGCTTCGCGCAGGCCCAGAAGATGATGGGGCAGATGGCCGGCAGCATGGGCCTGCCGGGCATGGGCCCGATGTCGAAGAAGGCTCGCGGCCGGCAGATGCAGGCGGTGTCGTCGGGCAAGGGAGCGCGGGGCAAGGGCAAGAAGGGCAAGGGGAAGGGCAAGAGCGGGCCGACCCGTCGGCCCACGGGCGCTCCCGGCCTGCCGCCGGGGGCCGGCCTGCCCGGCGGGGGGCTCCCCGGCGGCGGCTTCCCGGGGAGCGGCCTGCCCGGTGGCATGCCCGGCCTCCCCCCGGGTCAGGGCCTGCCCGACCTCACCAAGCTGCGGTTCGACCAGCCCGGGGACGAGCGGCCCTCGCGGTGACCGGGCGGGCGGGGGAGCAGGCCCTGCACCTCTCCGGCGTCGTGCTGCCCGCGGGGGAGCACCGCGACCTGTGGGTGCACGACGGGCGGATCACGTTCGAGCCGGTCCCGGGCGCCGAGACGGTGGCCCGCGGCGGCTGGCTGGTGCCCGGGCTGGTCGACGCGCACTGCCACGTCGGGATCGGCCGCGGTGGCGTCCCCGTCGCGGACCTCGCCGGGCTGCGCCAGCAGGCCCTCGCCGAGCGTGCCGCCGGCGTGCTGGCGCTGCGCGACTGCGGCTCCCCGGTCGACACCCGGGCGCTGGACGACGAGCCGGACCTGCCTCGCATCGTCCGCGCCGGCCGGCACCTGGCCGCGCCCCGCCGCTACCTCCCCGGGCTGGCCGTCGAGCTCGACCCGGCCGACCTGGCCGCCGAGGTGCGGGTGCAGGCCCGCCGCGGCGACGGCTGGGTCAAGCTGGTCGGCGACTGGATCGACCGCGGCGTCGGCGACCTGGCGCCCGAGTGGCCGGCCGACGCCGTGGCCGCCGCGATCGCCGCGGCGCACGAGGAGGGGGCGCGGGTCACCGCGCACACCTTCGGCACCGACGCGCTGCCCGACCTGATCCGGGCCGGCATCGACTGCGTCGAGCACGGCACCGGCCTGACCGAGGAGCTCGTCGGCGAGATGGCCGCCCGGGGCACCGCCGTCGTCCCGACCCTGGTCAACGTGGCGAGCTTCCCCGACTTCGCCGCCGCCGGGGAGAAGCGGTTCCCGGCCTACGCCAGCACGATGCGGCGGCTGCACGCGAGCTCGGGCGCCGTCGTCCGGGCGGCGTACGAGGCCGGGGTCCCGGTGTTCGCCGGCACCGACGCCGGTGGCGGCATCGACCACGGCCGGATCGCCGACGAGGTACGGGCGCTGGCCGCGGCCGGGCTGCCGGCCGAGGCGGCGCTGGCCGCCGCGTCGTGGGCGGCCCGCAGCTGGCTGGGGCTGGCGTGCATCGAGGAGGGTGCCCCGGCCGACCTCGTCGTCCACGACACCGACCCGCGGGCCGACCTCGACACCCTGACCCGCCCGCAGCTGATCGTCCTCCGCGGCCGGGTCGTCGGTTGATGATCAGCTGGGCTGGTCGTGCGGCGTCCCAGCTCACCGTCGACCGTGAGCCAGGACGCGCCACGCCGAGCCAGGATGCGTCCGTGAGCCTCTAGCGCGGGGCGCCGAGCTCGAGGGTGACCTCGGTGCCGGCGCCCGACGACGCCACGTGCAGCGCGCCGCCGGAGGCCTCCGCGGTGCGCCGGGCGATGTCCAGGCCCAGCCCGGTCGAGCCGACGGCGCTGTGTCCCCGCTCGACCGCCACGCGGGCGTGCACCAGCCCCGGACCCTCGTCGGCCACGACCACCTCGGCCCCGCCGCCGGTCCGCGGCGCGACGGCGACGCGCATCGCCGTCCCCTCCGGGGTGTGCGCGAAGACGTTGCCCAGCAGGGCGTCGACCGCCGCGGCCAGGTCGCCCGAGGCCACCCGCACCGGCAGGGCCCCCTCGGCGAGGTCGACGTCGAGACGGCGGTGCTCGTCCTCGGCCAGCACGGTCCAGAAGGACACCCGCTCGGCCACCACGGCGTTCGCGTCGGACACCGCGGCCAGCCCCTCCCGCACCGGACGGCGGGCCTCGGCGATGACCTCGTCGACCCGCCGGCTCAGCTCGTCGACGTCGGTGAGCAGCCGGTCCCGGTCGGCGGCGGGCAGCGACTCGACGTCCAGCCGCAGCGCGGTCAGCGGCGTGCGCAGGCGGTGGGCGAGGTCGGCGGCGGCCTCTCGCTCGGCGGCCAGCAGCTCCCCGATCCGCCCGGCCAGCTGGTTGAGCGCCTCCCCGACCGCGCGCACCTCCGACGGCCCCGACGGCTGCACACGGGCGGTGAGGTCCGCGCTGCCGAGCCGGTGCGCCGTCGTCGCCAGCTCGGTCACCGGCCGGGTCAGCGACCGGGCCACCCGGTCGGCGACGACCAGCGCCAGGACGAGCAGCCCGCCGCCGAACGCCGCCAGCACCACCCACGTGCCGGTCACCCCGGGGTGGAGCTGGTCGTCGGGCACGAACGCCTCGATGAGCACCATCCCGTCGCCGCGGCGGACCGGCTGCAGCAGCACCGCGCCACCGTCGACGCCCACGACCTCCGAGCTGGAGGGGTCCGCGCCGACGTCGCCCCTGGGTGGGCTGAGCCACTGGCCGTCGGTCCAGCGCACCGCCACCTGCCGGCCGTCCTCCTGCAGCATCGCCAGGCGCGCCGCCACCTCGTCGCGCTCCATGAGGGCCACGGTGGGGAGCACCTTCTGCAGGTCGGCGCGCACGGAGTCCAGCGCCCGGGCCTCGGCGACGCGGGCGACCAGGACGGCGGCGGGGAGGAGGAAGGCCAGCAGGACGATCGAGGTCGTCGCCGCGACGAGGAGGGTGACCTGCCGTCTCACGGCTCGGGTTCGGCCAGGCGGACGCCGACACCGCGCACGGTCTGCAGCAGACGCGGCTGGGCCGCGGACTCGCCGAGCTTTCGGCGCAGCCAGGACAGGTGGACGTCGACGGTCTTGTCCGACCCGCCGTAGGGCTGTTGCCACACCTCGACCAGCAGGGTCCGCTTGGACACCACGGTCCCGGGCCGGGCCGCGAGGTAGGCCAGCAGGTCGAACTCCTTGGGGGAGAGCTCGACCTGTGCGCCCTCGTGCACCACCCGGCGGGTGCGCGGGTCGATGGTCAGCGGGCCCACCGTGACCGGTGCCGACCCGCTGTCGAGGGTCCCCGAGGCCCGGCGCAGCACCGCGCGGATGCGGGCCTCGAGCTGGTCGGCCGCGAACGGCTTGAGCACGTAGTCGTCGGCGCCGGCGTCCAGGGCCTGCACGACGCTGCCGTCGTCGTCGCGTGCGGTGGCCACGATGACCGGCACGGACGAGACCGCCCGGAGCATCCGCAGCAGCTGGCTGCCGTCGAGGTCGGGCAGGCCCAGGTCGAGGACGACGAGGTCGGGCCGCTCGTCCACCGCCTGGCGCAGCCCGCTGAGGGCGGTCGCGGCCGAGCTGACCGCGTGACCGCGCTCACGCAGCGTCCGCAGCAGGGCGGTGCGGATGCGCTCGTCGTCCTCCACGACCAGCAGGTGGGCCACGCGTCCCGACGCTACTGCCGACGGCGCGCTCCTCGGGCCCTCCTTGACCTCGCCTTGTCGTGCTCTTAACCCAGCCGGCGGCATGGTCTGCTGGCATGAGACGCGCCGTGGCCTTCGGAGCCCTCTGGGTGACGTCCGCGGGCGTCGCCGTGGGCCTCGGCTTCTTCGCCGTCTCGACCGTCGACGTCGTGGCCTCCTCGCAGACCGCTCCGGCGGCCGCGACCGGTGGCACCGAGGCGTCGTCGTCCCAGGTGCCGTCCACCCCGACGGCCTCCTCGGTCCCGACCCCGTCGCCCACCCCGGCCCCGGTGTCGTCTCCCGCGCCGTCGTCCGCGCCGGCCTCCACCGAGGCCCCACCCCCGCCGGAACCGGCTGCCGTCTCCGGGGAGCAGGAGACCGTGGGGGGCACGGTCTACGCCTCGTGCACCGGCGGGGCCCTCGAACTGGCGACGGCGCCGGCCGAGGACTGGTGGGTCCAGTACCAGGACGACGACGAGGTGGGTTTCCTGGACGGCGGGCAGTGGGTCGCGGTGCGGGCCTCCTGCACCGACGGGATCCCCACGTTCACGGTGGACGGCCCGGCCGACGGGAAGTGGGCCCGGCCGGACGACGGCCACCGGCCCGTCGGTGACTGGTGGGCCGGCCACCACGAGGGCTGGGCCCACGCCTGACCCACCGCCGGGCTCGGCCACCCCCAGACCGAGCCCGGCGGTGCCCTGCGACGGTGACACGGTCGGCCTACCGGCCGACACCGCGGCCAGGAGCCGTTCCCGACCGGTGCTGAGCCCCAGGCTCCCGTCCCTGCTCGGGGAGCCTCCGGCCCCCACTCCCAGGGACCACCCGCGGCCAGGAGCCGTTCCCGACCGGTGCTGAGCCCCAGGCTCCCGTCCCTGCTCGGGGAGCCTCCGGCCCCCACTCCCAGGGACCACCCGCGGCCAGGAGCCGTTCCCGACCGGTCCACCCGAGGGCGGTGGGGTGGGGCCGCCTGGGAGAATCTGCCCGTGCTGCTGCGGATGTCCACCCTCTTCCTGCGGACCCTGCGTGACGACCCGGCCGACGCCGAGGTCCCCAGCCACCGGCTGCTCGTGCGGGCCGGTTACATCCGGCGGGCGGCCCCGGGCGGGTTCACCTGGCTGCCGCTGGGCTACCGGGTGTTCCGCAACGTCGAACGCGTCATCCGCGAGGAGATGGACGCGATGGGTGCCCAGGAGGTGCACTTCCCGGCGCTGCTGCCACGCGAGCCCTACGAGGCCAGCGGCCGCTGGACCGAGTACGGCGACAACCTCTTCCGCCTCAAGGACCGCCGCGGCGCCGACCACCTGCTCGGGCCGACGCACGAGGAGGTGTTCACCCTCCTGGTGAAGGACCTCTACTCCTCGTACAAGGACCTCCCCGTCTGGCTGTACCAGATCCAGACCAAGTTCCGGGACGAGGCGCGGCCCCGGGCCGGGCTGCTGCGCGGCCGCGAGTTCACGATGAAGGACAGCTACTCCTTCGACGTCGACGACGCCGGGCTGGACAAGAGCTACGCCGCCCACCGCGACGCCTACATCCGGATCTTCGACCGGCTGGGCCTGGACTACGTGATCGTCTCGGCGATGTCGGGGGCGATGGGCGGGTCGAAGAGCGAGGAGTTCCTGCACCCGACCAACATCGGGGAGGACACCTTCGTCCGGTCGGCCGGCGGCTACGCGGCCAACGTCGAAGCGGTCGCCACCGTCGTCCCGGACCCGCTGCCCGTCGAGGGCCTGCCCGAGGCGCACGTCGAGGACACCCCGGACACCCCGACCATCGAGACCCTCGTCGAGGTGGCCC
Organism: Geodermatophilus sp. TF02-6; assembly: GCF_003319115.1. GTDB lineage: Bacteria > Actinomycetota > Actinomycetes > Mycobacteriales > Geodermatophilaceae > Geodermatophilus. Next base: position 212,713 of record NZ_QOHF01000004.1, read on the forward strand.
GGCAGCTGTTCCCGGACGCCGGGTACACCGCGGCCGACACGCTGAAGAACGTCGTCGTCACCCTCGTGCACCCCGACGGCGGGCGTGAGCCGCTGGTCGTCGGCGTCCCCGGCGACCGCGAGGTCGACCTCAAGCGGCTGGAGGCGCAGGTCGCCCCGGCCGAGGTCGAGCCGTTCGCCGAGTTCGAGGCGCACCCGCTGCTGGTCAAGGGCTACCTCGGCCCGCAGGTGCTCGGCGCCGACGGCCCGGCCGGCATCCGCTACCTCGTCGACCCCCGCGTCGTGCCCGGCACCCGGTGGATCACCGGCGCCAACGAGCCCGGCCGGCACGTGTTCGACCTGGTGGCCGGCCGGGACTTCACCTGGGGCGGCGTGATCGAGGCCGCCGAGGTGCTGCCCGGTGACCCGGCGCCCGACGGCTCCGGCCCGCTGGAGCTGGCCCGCGGTGTGGAGCTGGGCCACATCTTCCAGCTCGGCCGCAAGTACGCCGACGCGCTCGACCTCCGGGTCCTCGACGAGACCGGGAAGCTGGTCACCGTGACGATGGGCTCCTACGGCATCGGCGTCTCCCGCGCCGTCGCGGCGATCGCCGAGTCCACCCACGACGAGCTCGGCCTGGCCTGGCCGCGCGAGGTCGCCCCGGCCGACGTGCACGTCGTCGCCACGGGCAAGGACGCATCGGTCTTCGGGGCCGCCGAGGCGCTGGCCCAGGAGCTGGTCGCCGCGGGGCTCACCGTGCTCTACGACGACCGGCAGAAGGTCTCCCCGGGCGTGAAGTTCAAGGACGCCGAGCTGCTGGGGATGCCGACGATCGTCACCGTCGGGCGCGGGCTGGTCGACGGCGTCGTGGAGGTGCGCGACCGGGCGACGGGGGAGCGCCAGGAGGTGCCGGTCGCCGACGCCGCGGCCCGCGTGCTGGCCGCCGTCCGGAGCTGAAGACCCCGTCCTCCCCACCACTCGCAGGCTCGTGGCGGGGCCCGGGACGGGGCCGGAGCCTCGGGACGGGCGTCCGCCGGTCGGGCGTCAGCTCCCGGCCAGGTCGCGGTAGCGCGACGGCGTCGTGCCGTAGGCCGCGCGGAAGGCGCGGCCGAAGACCGTGGCGTCGGGGAAACCGCAGCGCCGGGCGACGACGGCCAGCGGCGCGTCGCGCGCGCCGCGCCGGGCCAGCTCCTCGCGGGCCCGCTCCAGCCGGCGGCGGCGGACGTACCGGGCGACGGTCTCCTCCTCGCCGGCGAAGAGCCGGTGCAGCTGGCGCACCGAGACGAAGTGCGCCGCGGCGATCGCACGCGGGTCCAGCGCGGGGTCGGCCAGGTGCTCCTCGACGTACGCCCGGACGGCGGCCAGCAGGGCCCGGTCGGCCCGCGCCGGCTCCGGTGGCATCACGTCGTCCGCCGCGGCGGTGACCAGCCCCAGCAACTCCCCGGCCACCCGGTCCCCGGGGTCGTCACCCGCGACGTCGCTGCGCACCAGGTCGCCCAGCATGCGGGCGAGCACCCCGGTCAGCCCGCGCCGGCCGTCCATGCGCCGCGCCGTGAGCCGGTCGGCCGGCAGCGCCGACCCGGGCCGCGACCAGGTGAGCACCAGCAGCGACCAGGCCGGCGCGCCCCCGCCGGCCCGCAGCTCCCAGGCGAAGGGCCGGTCGGTCTCGTAGAGCGCGTAGTCACCCGGTCGCAGCCAGCACTCCCGCCCGTCCTGCCCGACGCGGGCCGATCCGGCCTCCAGCAGCCCGACCTGCAGGTACCGCCGCTCGTCGGAGCGCGCCAGGCCCGCCGTCCGCAGCGCCCGCTGATCGACCGACCGGACCCTGGACAGCTGCAGCGACCCCACGGCGCGGCTGGCGACCTCCCCGGTCACCGGCCCGTCGGCGGCGGGGTCGACGTCGAGGTCGACGAAGTGCTCGCCGAGCAGCTCCCGCCACGGGCGCACCCCGGTGGCACCCGTCGTGGTGGGGATCGGCATGCGGGCCTCGCTGGCGGTGGGTCGCGCCGCCCGGCGGGGCCGGGCTGCCGCCGAGCCTGCCATGCACCCGGAGGGACGGGAAGGGCGTCCCGGGGCGACGCAAGCCGCCGCACCCCTGGCACGGGGAGTCGAGCAGCCGGCACGCGGGGTCGCGGACGTCGCCGCCGACCGGCGCCAGGATCGGCGCACCGCGGCGGGACGACAGCAGACCCCAGGAGGCGAACCGTGTCGGTGACCGACCTGCCCGTGCCCGGGACGACGACCGTGCACGGAGCCTGCCCGTTGGACTGCCCCGACACCTGCGCCATGGAGGTGACCGTCGAGGACGGCCGCGTCACCGGCGTGCGCGGCGACCGGTCGCACCCGTACACCCGCGGCGGACTGTGCGTGAAGATGAACGACTACGACCGCACGGTGCACAGCCCCGACCGGGTGCTGCACCCGCTGCGCCGCACCGGCCCCAAGGGCAGCGGGCGGTTCGAGCGCATCTCCTGGGACGCCGCCCTCGACGAGATCGCCGCCCGGTTCACCGAGATCGCCGCCACCTCCGGCCCCGAAGCGATCATGCCGGTGAGCTACCTGGGCACCCAGGGCATCCTCAACGGCCTCAACGTCGGCGACGCGTTCTTCAACCGGCTGGGCGCCACCATCAGCGAGCGGACCTACTGCGACTCCGGCTCCTGCACCGCCTACGCGATGACCGTGGGGCCGACCGCCGGCGTCGACCCCGAGTCCTTCGTGCACGCCCGCTACATCGTCATCTGGGCCAACAACACGCTGTCCACGAACCTGCACCTGTGGCCGTTCGTGGCCGAGGCGCAGCGGCGCGGCGCGAAGGTCGTCGTCATCGACCCCGTCCGGCACCGGACGGCCAAACACGCGGACTGGTACATCCCCATCCGGCCGGGCACCGACGGCGCGCTGGCGCTGGCGCTGATGCACGTGGTCATCGGCGAGGGGCTGACCGACGAGGACTACGTCGCCCGGTACACCGTCGGGTTCGACGAACTCGCCGAGCGGGTGCGGCAGTACACCCCCGAGTGGGCCAGCGGCGAGACCGGCATCCCGGCCGAGGACATCCGGACCCTCGCCCGGGAGTACGCCGCGGCCGACCCGTCGGTCATCCGCATCGGGGTGGCCATCGAGCGGCACGCCGGCGGCGGGCAGACCGTGCGGGCGATCTCCTGCCTGCCGGCGCTCACCGGCGCCTGGCGCAAGCCCGGCGGCGGGCTGCTCCAGCTGCCGCTGTGGGCCTTCCCGGTCAACTGGCCGGCCTTCCTCGGCGCCGAGTTCATCCGCCCCGGCACGCGCGTGGTCAACCAGTGGCTGCTCGGCCGCGCTCTCACCGGGGAGCTCCGGCTCGACCCGCCCATCCGGGCGCTCGTGGTCTACAACAGCAACCCGCTGGTGGTCTGCCCGGAGCAGGACGAGATGGTGGCCGGGCTGTCGCGCGAGGACCTGTTCACCGTCGTCAGCGAGCACTTCCTCACCGACACCGCCGACTTCGCCGACATCGTCCTGCCGGCGACCACCCAGCTCGAGCAGCGCGACCTGATGTTCTCGTGGGGCCACCTCTACCTGACGATGAACACCCCGGCGATCGCTCCGCTGGGGCAGGCGGTCCCCAACACCGAGCTGTTCCGGCGGCTGGCCGCGCGCATGGGTTTCGACGAACCGGTCTTCCGGCGCACGGACGAGGAGATGATCGAGCAGGCGCTCGACTGGTCCGCACCGGTCCTGGAGGGGATCACGCCGCAGACCCTGGCGCGCGACGGCTGGGCGCGGCTGCGGCTGCCCGGGCCCGACGAGTACGCGCCGCACGCCGAGGGCGGCTTCCCGACGCCGTCCGGCAAGGTCGAGTTCGTCTCCTCGGCGGCCGCCGGCGGGAACTTCGTGCTGCCGCTGTTCCGGCAGGGCTCGAACGAGCACCAGCCCGGCGACCCCGTCGACCCGCTGCCGCACTACGTCCCGCCCCGGGAGCGCCCGGACGGCCGCTACCCGCTCACCCTGCTGTCCCCCAAGTCGCACGCCTACCTCAACTCCAGCTTCGCCGACCGGCCCGGTCAGCGGCGGGTGCAGGGCGACCCGGTGCTCCTCATGACCCCCGGGGACGCCGCGGCCCGGGGGCTGGTCGACGGCGCCCCGGTGTGCGTGGTCAACGACCGCGGCCGGTTCACCGCGCGCTTGCAGGTCACCGACGACGTCGCGCCGGGCGTGGTCGTCTGCCCGATGGGCGCCTGGCGCAAGCACACCGGCGGCGCCACGGTGAACGCGGTCAGCCCGTCGGTCTTCGCCGACCTGGGACGGGCGCCGACCTTCTCGGACAACCTCGTGGAGGTGCGGCCCGCCTGAAAGAGGACGCCCCTGCCTCCACCGGAGAAGGACCGCGTCCTCCTCATCCCTCGCGAGCTCGGCAGGAGGACCCCCTGCTCCCCACCCCTCGGAAGAGGACCCCTCTGCCCCCCACCGCTCGCAGGCTCGCGGCGGGCCCCTGCAGCGGGGCCGACCGCGAGCCTGCGGACGGGCCCTCCGCAGGCCGGGACGGCGGGACCGGCCCGTCTGGCACAATGGTCGGTCGAACACGTCGGCAGGCGGCCCTCTCACCGTCGCCGGCCGTGTCCGCACCGCTCCGCCCCCGGCGTACCCCCACGCGTCGCTCCGGGCGGGCACACGACCTGCGTTCGAGGAGAACACCAGCCACCGTGGCCACCAAGATCAAGCTCATGCGCCTGGGCAAGATGCGCGCCCCGTACTACCGCATCGTCGTCGCCGACGCCCGCACCAAGCGCGACGGGCGCGTCATCGAGACGATCGGCAAGTACCACCCCAAGGAGGACCCGTCCTTCATCGAGGTCGACTCCGAGCGCGCGCAGTACTGGCTGGGCGTCGGCGCGCAGCCGACCGAGCCCGTCGCCGCCATCTTCCGGGTCACCGGCGACTGGCAGAAGTTCAAGGGCGAGCCGGCGCCGCCGCCCATGAAGGTCGCCGCGCCCCGGCCGGACAAGAAGGCCCTGTACGAGGAGGCCGTCCGCACCGCCGGCGAGGAGCCGGCCGCCGGCGCGACCACCCCGCGCAAGAGGGCCGCTCCCCAGGCCGACGGCTCCACCGACGGCACGGCCGCTCCCGCGGCGGACGCCGCCGAGACGCCCGCCGGGTGAGCCGTGCTCGAAGAGGCGCTCGAGCACCTGGTCAAGGGCATCGTCGACCACCCCGAGGAGGTCACGGTCGACCTGCTCACCAGCCGCCGCGGCAAGACCCTCGAGGTCCGGGTGCACCCTGACGACCTGGGCAAGGTCATCGGCCGCGGCGGCCGCACCGCCAAAGCGCTGCGCACCGTGATGACCGGCGTCGGTGGCCGTGGCCTGCGGGTCGACGTCGTCGACACCGACGGGCGCTGACGCTTCCTCGTGGACTCCTCCGACACCGTGGTGGTCGGCCGCATCGGCCGGCCCCACGGTGTCCGTGGTGAGGTCACCGTCGAGGTCCGCACCGACGAGCCCGACCTCCGGTTCGCCCCCGGCGCGGTCCTGCGCACCGAACCCGCCGAGCGCGGACCGCTCACCGTCGCCGGCCGCCGCTGGCACCGCGAGGTCCTGCTGCTGCAGATCGAGGGCGTCGACAGCCGCGAGGCAGCCGAGACCCTCCGCGACACCGAGCTGCACGTGCCGGTCGTCGAGCTGCCCGTGCTCGACGACCCCGACGTCTTCTACGACCACCAGCTGGTCGGCCTGACCGCCCGCTCGCTCGACGGCTCCGTCCTCGGCGAGGTGGTCGCCGTGCGCCACGAGGGCGCCGACCTGCTCGTCGTCCGCCGCGGCGAGGGCGGGGAGCTGCTCGTCCCCTTCGTCACGGCGATCGTGCCGACGGTCGACCTCGCCGGCGGCTGCCTCGTCGTCGACCCGCCCGAGGGCCTGCTGGACCTGTGACCGAGCTTGCGAGGTCACACACGGACGCAGCACCGCCAGGTCACGGGGCCGACGAGCGCCAGCGAGGAGGACCTGTGACCTGGCGCATCGACGTCATCACCATCTTCCCCGAGTACCTCGCCCCGCTGCGCCAGTCACTGTTGGGCAGGGCCGCCCAGCGCGGCCTGGTCGGCATCGGCGTGCACGACCTGCGGCGGTGGACCGACGACGTGCACCGCACCGTCGACGACGCCCCGTACGGCGGCGGGCCGGGGATGGTCATGCGCCCGGAGCCGTGGGGCCGCGCGCTGGACGCCGTCCGCGCACCGGGCACCCGGCTGGTCGTGCCCACCCCCGCCGGACGCCCGTTCACCCAGGCGGTGGCCGCCGAGTGGGCCCGCGAGCCCGGCCTGGTCTTCGCCTGCGGCCGCTACGAGGGGATCGACCAGCGGGTCGCCGACCGGGCGGCCGACGCCGGTCCGGTGTCGGAGGTCTCCATCGGCGACTACGTGCTCGCCGGGGGCGAGTCCGCGGTGCTGGTCATGGTCGAGGCGGTCACCCGGCTGATCCCCGGCGTGGTCGGCAACCGGGAGTCGGTCGAGTTCGACTCGCACGCCGACGGCCTGCTCGAGGGGCCGTCCTACACCCGACCGGCGTCCTGGCGCGGGCACGAGGTCCCGCCGGTGCTGCTGTCCGGCGACCACGCCGCGATCGCCCGGTGGCGGCGGGCGGAGTCGCTGCGGCGGACGGCGGCCCGTCGTCCGGACCTGCTGGCCGCGCTGCCACCCGAGGCGCTGTCGGACGCCGACCGCGCCGTCCTCGGCGACGGCTGAGCGGGCGATCGTCCGGCCGACCGCCCCCGTGGCCGTCCCGGACCCGGCCGGGCGGGTGCGCCCGCTCGGCGCCCGCCGCGCTCCGTCGCCCGAGGATGTGGCACAGTAGAGAGCTGCTGCGGACCGTCGGCCGGATCGACGGGAGCTCCTCCGCGGAGTGCAGCTCCCCGGATCGGACAGCCGGGGCCGCTCGTTGTCCGCACCGTGAACGACGCAACCGCTAGGACAGGACTGCCGCGATGAACACCCTGGACGCACTCGACGCCGACTCGCTGCGCGACGACATCCCCGAGTTCCGCCCGGGTGACACCGTCAAGGTGCACGTGCGCGTCGTCGAGGGCAACCGCTCGCGCATCCAGGTCTTCCAGGGCGTGGTCATCCGCCGGCAGGGCGGGGGCGTCCGGGAGACCTTCACCGTCCGCAAGATCAGCTTCGGCGTCGGTGTCGAGCGCACCTTCCCGGTGCACACCCCGGTGGTGGAGAGGATCGAGATCGTCACCCGCGGTGACGTCCGCCGCGCCAAGCTGTACTACCTCCGCGAGCTGCGCGGCAAGGCCGCCAAGATCAAGGAGAAGCGCGAGCCCGTCTCCCGCTGACACGCTCCCCGGCCGGGTCGCCCGGCCTGACCACGGCGGGTCTCCCACGGCCGTACGCTGGCTCCCGATGAGCAGCGACCGGCCCGGGAGGCCCGCCGACGTCGTCCCGGAGGGGGAGGACCCCCGCCCAGCCGGAGCCTCCGCGCAGGGCGAGGCCGGTACGGGCCCGGCCCGCGCCCCGTCCCGCCGCGAGCGGCGGAGGCGGCGCGACCACAAGGGCTCGCTGCTGCGCGAGCTGCCCGTGCTGCTCCTCGTCGCGTTCGTGCTGGCGCTGGTGGTGAAGACCTTCCTCGTGCAGGCCTTCTTCATCCCCTCCGGGTCGATGGAGCGCACGCTGCACGGCTGCCCCGGTTGCACCGGCGACCGCGTCCTGGTCAACAAGGTGCCCTACTGGTTCGGCGAGCCCGAGCCCGGCGACATCGTGGTCTTCAAGGGGCCGGACACCTGGTCCCCGGAGGTCGACGTCGCCGAGCCGTCCAACCGGGTCACCGGCGCGCTGTTGTGGCTGGGGCGCGCCATCGGGGTGGCCCCCCCGAGCGAGGACGACTTCGTCAAGCGGGTCATCGCCACCGGCGGCCAGACGGTGCAGTGCTGTGACGCCGAGGGGCGGGTCACCGTCGACGACCGGCCGCTCGACGAGCCCTACATCTACGAGAACACGCCGCTGGAGAGCCGGGCCTTCGGCCCCGTCACCGTCCCCGAGGGTCGGCTGTGGGTGATGGGCGACCACCGCTCGGCGTCGGCGGACTCGAAGGCCCACATGGGCGACAAGTACTCCGGGACGATCGCCGTGGACGACGTCATCGGCAAGGCCGCGCTGATCGTGTGGCCGCTGGACCGGATTGGCGTCCTGCACGCACCCGACATCCAGGGCGTCGAGGCCTCCGGCCTGCCGGGTGGGCCGGCGCCGGGCTCCGGCGCGTCGGCGGTGGCGGCCCCGTACGCGCTCGGCCTCGTCGGTGCCCTCCCGCCGACCGCGGTGCGACGACGACGGCAGCGCAGGACGGGTCCCGCCGACGCCCCCTGACCTGCCGGACCCGGACCCGCAGCACCGGACCCGACCCGCACGCCCCGGACCCCGGGACGTGCGGGTCGAGTCGTTCCGGGGCCCGTTATCGAAAATGGCATCGCCATGTCGACACGAATGCGTGCGGTCAATTCCCGCGTTGTTCCTGTGACGACAGGAGTGCAGACCCGACCGCCACGGAATCGGCTGAGAAATCGTCCGCAAAACGTTCAAGCACCGATCCGGGCCGTCCGATGGAAGCGGGGAGAGTTCCCGATCCTGTGAAACGGAGTCGATTGTGTCCGCACCCATGGCGAGCGCCGCCCGCGGCGTCACCCGCGTGCTCATCCTCGCCGACGCGCCCGTCCTGCGCCGGGGTCTGGTGAGCATGGTCAACGAGACCGCCGGCATGCAGTCGGTGGGGACGCCGGGCGAGTTGCGCCGGGCCCTGACCCTGGTCGAGACCGCCCGCCCCGACGCGGTGGTCGTGGAGCTGGGCCCGGGGCGGGCCGCGACCCTCAACGCCTGCCGCGACCTGCGCCGCCGGTACCCGCGGGTGACGATCGTGGCCCTGGGCACCTCCGAGGACCCGGCCGTGGTGAACGAGGCCCTGGCCGCCGGCGTCCGCGGGTACCTGATGATCAACACGTCGCCGACCCTGCTCGGCTGGGCCGTCCTGGCCGCCCGCGCCGGCCGCACGGTGGTCGACCCGCAGATCCGCCGGGTCGAGCCGTCGGCCGCGCCCGCCGCCAAGCCGTTCACCCCCGAGGTGCCGCTGACCCCGCGCGAGTCCGACGTCCTCGACGAGCTGCTCCAGGGGCAGTCGAACCGGCAGATCGGCCGGAACCTGTTCATCAGCGAGGACACGGTCAAGTCCCACGTCAAGGCCATCCTGCGCAAGCTCGGCGCCCGCGACCGGGCGCACGCGGTCTCGCTGGTGCTCTCCTCCCGCAGCCCCGCCTGCACCTGCGGCGCGCACAGCCTCGCCCCCGCCGAGGCCTGAGAGAGGACCCCCTGCTCCCCGCCGCTCGCACGCTCGCGGCGGGGCCCTGCAGAGGGCCGGTCGGGCCGTCCGCCTCCTCGGCAGCCCGTCCGGGTGGCTCCTCCCGGCCGCCTGCGGCGGCCGACCGTCCACGGGCCGGTCCTCCCTGACCCCGGGGACCGGCCCCTGGCGTCTTCCCGGGCAGCTGTCCGCGGACGCCCGCCGGGTCGGCCCGCGGCCGCCGGTGCGTGCGCCGTCCGGTCACTGCCGGCGTCGTACTGTCGAACCGCGATGGCCCTCCGTTCCGCTCCCGCTCCCGTCGGGCGAGGCGCCCGCGCCCGACGGGTACCGCCTGCCGACGAGCGCCCCGACGCGCTGTGGGACATGGAGCGCTCGCTGCGCCGCCGGGGTTTCGCCGCGGTCGCCGGCGCGGACGAGGCCGGCCGCGGCGCCTGCGCCGGGCCCCTGGTGGCGGCCGCGTGCGTGCTGCCCCTCGGGCGGCGTGGCCGGGTGCCCGGGCTGGCCGACTCCAAGCTGCTGACCGCGGCGACCCGGGACCGGGTCTACGAAGAGGTCGTGGCGCGGGCGGTGTCCTGGTCGGTCGTGGTGACGCCGGTCGCCGACCTCGACGTCCGCGGCATGCACGTCACCAACATCGAGGCGTTGCGCCGGGCCGTGTGGAGCCTCGACCCCGGCCCGGACTACGTGCTCACCGACGGCTTCCCGGTCCCGGGGCTGGCCCGCCCGACCCTGGCGGTCTGGAAGGGGGACCGGGTGGCGGCCTGCGTCGCGGCGGCGTCGGTGCTGGCCAAGGTCACCCGAGACCGGATCATGCTCGACCTGCACGAGTGCTGGCCCGAGTACGACTTCGCCGTCCACAAGGGCTACACCACCGACGCGCACGAGGCCGCCCTCCGCCGGCACGGACCCTGCCCCGAGCACCGGATGCGGTTCGTCAACGTCGCCCGGGCCCGCGACGCACACGCCGAACGGGGACTCCAGCTGACCGGCTCGGCCGCCATGGTCGATGATGGGCCCATGCGCCCTGTGTCCGGAGAGCCGCGATGAGCACCGAGGACCTGGAGAAGTACGAGACCGAGATGGAGCTGCAGCTCTATCGCGAGTACCGGGACATCGTGCGGCAGTTCACCTACGTGGTGGAGACCGAGCGGCGCTTCTACCTGGCCAACTCCGTCGACCTGCAGGTCCGCGAGGCCGGGGGCGAGGTCTACTTCGAACTCAAGCTCTCCGACGCGTGGGTGTGGGACATGTACCGGCCCGCGCGCTTCGTGCGCAACGTGCGCGTGCTGACCTTCAAGGACGTCAACGTCGAGGAGCTCGACAAGCCCGACCTCGAGCTGCCCGGCGGCCCCCGCCTGTCCTGATGCCCTCCTGATCTCCACGCCACGCCGGGGAGGGTGCACCCCTCCGGTGGCGGACGGACCCCGACCGTCCACAGGGCGCACCGCCGTCCACAGACCGGCCGCAGGCCTGGTGGCAGGTGCGGCTGCGGGACGACGGTCGCCGGGTGCGAACGAGATCGGACCTCGGTGCCCACGGCGAGCGCATCGCCGCCACCTACCTCACCGACCAGGGCCTGCGCGTCCTCGACCGGAACTGGCGCTGCCGCGACGGTGAGCTCGACATCGTCGCCCGCGAGGGCGACGCGCTCGTCTTCTGCGAGGTCAAGACCCGCCGGGCGGTGGGCTTCGGTCATCCCGTGGAGGCGGTCGGGCACGCCAAGCAGCGCCGGCTGAGGACGCTGGCCCAGCGCTGGCTGGCCGCCCACACCGAGCACGCGCCCGAGCTGCGCTTCGACGTCGTCGGCGTGCTGGTGCGGCCGGAGCGTCCCGCGCTGGTCACCCACCTGCGGGCGGCGTTCTCGTGACGCTGGCGCGGACCTGGTCGGTCGGGCTGGCCGGGGTGCACGGCGCGGTGGTCGACGTCGAGGTCGACCTGTCCGCCGGCGTGCCGGGCGTGGTCCTCGTCGGGCTGCCGGACGCCGTCGTCCGCCAGTCGGTCGACCGGGTGCGGGCGGCGGTGGTCAACGCCGGCGGGAGGTGGCCGCTGCGCCGGATCACGATCGGCCTCTCCCCGGCATCGATGCCCAAGCAGGGCAGCGGGTTCGACCTGGCGCTGGCGGCCGCGGTCCTGGCCGCCGACGGCGCGGTGCCGGCGGAGTCGGTCGGCCGGCTGGTGCTGCTCGGCGAGCTGGGCCTCGACGGCTCCGTGCGCTCCGTCCGGGGGGTCCTCCCCGCGGTGCTGGCCGCGGCACGGGCCGGGCACGGGACGGTCGTGGTGCCCGCGGGCAACGCGGAGGAGGCGGCCCTCGTCGACAGCGTCGAGGTGCTGGCCGCCGCGACCCTCGGCGACCTGGTCGCCCACCTGGCCGGTCGTGCGGCGCTGCCCCGTCACGTCCGGGGCGCCCTGCCCCCGCCCGCTCCCGGGCCGGACCTGGCCGACGTCGTCGGTCAGCCCATCGGCCGCCGCGCGGTCGAGGTGGCGGCCGCCGGAGGGCACCACCTGTACCTCACCGGGCCACCGGGGGCGGGCAAGACGATGCTCGCCGAGCGCCTGCCGAGCCTGCTGCCCGCGCTCGACGAGCAGGCGGCCCTGGAGGTCACCGCCATCCACTCGGTGGCCGGCACGCTGCCACCGGGAGCGCCGCTGGTGACCCGCCCGACCTTCGAGGCGCCCCACCACTCGGCGACGATGGCCGCGCTCGTCGGCGGCGGCTCCGGCCTCATCCGGCCGGGTGCGCTCTGCCGGGCCCACCGCGGGGTCCTCTTCCTCGACGAGGCGCCGGAGTTCCCGCGGGCGGTGCTCGACACGCTGCGCCAGCCGCTCGAACGCGGCTCGGTCACCATCTCCCGGGCCCGCGGCGCGGCGACCTTCCCGTGCCGGGCGCAGCTGGTGCTGGCGGCCAACCCGTGCCCCTGCGCCAGCGCCGCCGGCGACGCCGCCTGCACCTGCAGCCCGCTGCAGCGGCGGCGCTACCGGTCCCGGCTGTCGGGGCCGCTGCTCGACCGCATCGACCTGCGGGTCGACCTGCCGGCGGTCACCCGGGCGGCGTGGCTGGAGGCCGGGGTCACGCCCGAGCCGACGGCCGCGGTCGCCGCACGGGTCGCCGCGGCCCGCGCCGCCGCGGCCGCGCGGCTGCACGGCACCGGGCTGGTCCTCAACAGCCAGGTCCCGGGGCGGTTGCTGCGCGAGCGGTGGTCCCCACCGCGGCCGGCGCTGCGCCTGGTCGACCGGGCCCTGGAGCGTGGGGCGCTGTCCGTCCGCGGCTACGACCGGGTGCTGCGGGTCGCGTGGACGTTGGCCGACCTCGCCGGCCGCGCGGTCCCGGGGGCGGACGACGTCGCCGAGGCCCTCGGCATGCGCCTGCAGCGGGCCGCGGCATGACCGCGCTGCCGAGCCTGGACGAGGACATCGAGCAGGGGCTGGTCGAACCCGTGGGCCCCGACGGTGACGTCGCTCCCGCGGTGCGCCGGGCCCGGGCCTGGCTGAGCCGCGCGGCCGAGCCCGGCAGCGTCGCCTTCTGGCGCTTCGTCGAGGACGCCGGCCCGGTGGAGGCGGTGCGCCGGCTGCGGGCCGGTCGAGCGCCCGACGCCGTCCGGGCCCTGGTGGGGGCGCGCGCCGGCCAGGACGCCTCGCTGGTCGACCTGCAGCGGGCCCGGCGCTGCGGTGCCCGCCTGGTGGTCCCCGAGGACGACGAGTGGCCCGCCCCCCTGCTGCACTGCCTGACCGTGGCGACGAGCGCGGAGTCCGACGATCCGCGCCAGCAGTCGCCGCGCACCCTCGCACCGGTGCCGCCGATCGCGCTGTGGGTCCGCGGGGCTGCCCGCCTCGACGAGCTGGCCGACCGGTCCGTGGCCGTGGTCGGTGCCCGGGCGTCGACGGCCTACGGCGAGCACGTCGCCGGCGAGCTGGGTCACCAACTGGGGGATCGGGGGTGGACGGTGGTCTCCGGCGGGGCGTACGGCATCGACGCCGCGGCGCACCGGGGCGCGCTCGCCGCCGGGGCGCCGACCCTCGCGGTGCTCGCCTGCGGCGTCGACCGCGCCTACCCCGCCGCGCACGGCGCGCTGTTCCACCGCATCGCCGAGGAGGGTCTCCTGGTGAGCGAGTGGCCGCCGACCGCCGCTCCGCACAAGCACCGGTTCCTGGTGCGCAACCGGCTCATCGCCGGGCTGACCCGCGGCACCGTGGTCGTGGAGGCGGCGGCCCGGTCGGGTGCCCTGGCGACGGCCCGCCGGGCCCAGCGGCTGGGCCGGCAGGTGATGGTGGTCCCCGGCCCGGTCACCTCCGCCCTGTCCGTGGGCTGCCACGAGCTGCTGCGCGACGCCGAGCTGGGCGCCGTCCTCGTCGCCGATGCGGCGCACGTCGTCGAGGCGGTCGGCCGGCTGGGAGAGGACCTCGCCGACCCTCCCGAGCGGCCCACCGACCTCCGTGACGGGCTCTCCGACCTGGCGGTCCGGGTGCTCGACGCCTGCCCGGTGCGGGTCGGGGTGAGCCCCGAGCGGCTGGCCGCGGTGGCCGGCTGCGACGTCCTCGACGTGCTGCGGGTGCTGCCGGCCCTCGAGCTGGCCGACCTCGTGCAGCGCACCGACAGCGGCTGGCGGCTGGCCCCACCGCCGGAGGACGGCCGGTGACGCACCAGTGACGGCAGGGGAGGGCGGGGTGGGGCGCGGCTCAGGGGCCGGCGCGGCTGCTTGACCCCCACCGGACCGCGTCGGACCGTTCCCGGGTGACCGCCCGTACCGCCGACGCGCGCGCCGCGCTGCCGCCGCCGCTGGCCGAGGCGCTGGCCGGCTACGAGGAGCACCTGCGCTCACAGCGGGACCTGTCCGAGCACACCGTGCGCGCCTACGTCGGTGACGCCGTCTGGCTGCTGGACCACCTCGTCCGGCGCGGTGGCGGGCGCGTCGACGACCTCGACCTGGCGACCCTGCGCAGCTGGCTGGCGCAGGGCCGCACCCGCGGCGCCGGGCGGGCCACCACCGCCCGCCGGGCCGCCGCGGCCCGCTCGTTCACCGGCTGGGCGCGGCGGGCCGGGCTGAGCCCCGAGGACGTCGGCCTGCGGCTGGTCAGTCCGAAGGCGCACCGCACCCTGCCCGACGTGCTCGCCCCCGACCAGGCGCGGACGGTGGTGGAGTCGGCCGCCGGTGCCGAGGAGCCGGTCGGCCTGCGCGACGCCCTCGTCCTCGAGCTGCTCTACGCCAGCGGCATCCGGGTCAGCGAACTGGTCGGGCTCGACGTGGACGACGTCGACCGCGGCCGGCGGCTGCTGCGCGTGCTCGGCAAGGGACGCAAGGAGCGCAGCGCGCCCTACGGTGCCCCGGCCGAGCGGGCCCTGGACGCCTGGCTCACCCGCGGCCGGCCCGCCCTGGTCACCGACCGGTCCGGGCCGGCGCTGCTGCTCGGGGTGCGCGGACGCCGCCTCGACCCCCGGGAGGCCCGGCGCACCGTGCACGCGGCCGTGGCGGCCGCCCCCGGTGCCCCCGACATCGGTCCGCACGGGCTGCGGCACTCCGCGGCCACGCACGTGCTCGAGGGCGGCGCCGACCTGCGCTCGGTCCAGGAGCTGCTCGGCCACGCCAGCCTCGCGACCACCCAGATCTACACGCACGTGACCGTGGAGCGGCTCCGGGCCGTCCACGCCCAAGCGCACCCGCGCGCCTGAGAGGACCGCCGTCCGTGTCTGAGAGAGTTGCCGTGCGCGCCACCGGATCGCGCACCACCGTCCCCACCCCGAGGCCGCCGACCGCCGGTCTCCGACAGCCGGGAGCGCAGACAGTGCCCGAGGCCACCATCGACCGGCTCGACGAGACCCGCGACGACGCCGACGCCGCGCTGGCCGAGCTGTGGGCCGACTACGTCACCGACCGTGACCCGGCGCTGCGGGACCGGCTGATCCTGCACTACGCGCCGCTGGTCAAGTACGTCGCCGGGCGCGTGGGCAGCGGCCTGCCGGCGCACGTCGAGCAGGCCGACCTGGTCTCCTACGGCACCTTCGGGCTGATCGACGCGATCACCCGTTACCAACCCTCGCGGGAGGTGAAGTTCGAGAGCTACGCGATGGCGCGCATCCGCGGGGCGATCATCGACGAGCTGCGCAGCACCGACTGGATCCCGCGGTCGGTGCGGATGCGGGCCCGCCAGTACGAGCGGACCGTCGCCGCCCTGGAGAGCCGGCTGCAGCGCAGCCCCACCGAGGAGGAGGTGGCCGCGGAGATGGACATGGACGTCGAGGAGGTCCGCAGGTTCCTCGGCCAGCTCTCGCTGGTCAACGTCGTCGCCCTCGACGAGCTGCTCTCCGACGACGAGGGCGGCGCCCCTCGGCTGGTCGACACGCTGCAGGACACCCGGGCGTTGGACCCGCAGGCCGTGGCCGAGCACGGCGAGGCCCGTCAGCTGCTGGCCCGCGCGGTCGAGCAGCTGCCCGAGAGGGAGAAGGTCGTGGTCAGCCTCTACTACTTCGAGGGCCTGACCCTGGCCGACATCGGCCGCGTGCTCGGCGTCACCGAGAGCCGCATCTGCCAGCTGCACACCAAGGCCGTCCTGCACCTGCGCTCCAAGCTGGCCGACATCGCGTGATCCCGTGCTCCTCGATGCACCCGCTGCCACCGGTTCGGCCAGGGGAGGCGTTCGGAGCGGCCTCCGCCCGGCCCGGTCGATGACCGCGGCGATGCCCGAACCGCGGTGGTCGACGCTGTCGCGCTGGCTCCAGCGGCCCGGCGTCTCCTGCTGCTGGTCGAGTGGGATCGGCTCGGGGACCACACCGTCGGGCGTGGCTCCGCCGGCCACCAACGGTGGGAGGCGCTGCTCCGCTCCTCCCACACCCCTTCCCACGGTCGAGCACCTCCACGAGGTCCCCGGCGCCGTCCCCGTCCGTGGCAGCAGCAACGCCGGTGTCGCGGCCGGACACCGGCTGGACCTGCGACGGGTACGGACGGTGCCCGCGGGCTGGAACGGATCCCCGCGGCGCGGGTGGGCGCAGGAAGGACCCGATGCGGCATGGGACATGCGCGTGTGGGAGGCGTGCGGCGCGACGACGGTGTCCAGGCGGCCGGCGTCGACCGCGAGCGACTGGTCGCCGCGCTGCGCGCCGCGGGGGCGCGCTTCGCGTACGTGCACGGCAGTCGCGTCCACGGGTCCCCGCGGGCGGCGTCGGACCTCGACGTCGCGGCCTGGTTCGACGATCCGGACAGCCGTCCGTGGACGCTGGACCTCCCCGACGTCGTCGACCTGGTCGCGCTCGACCGCCTGCCGCTCGATGTCGCCGGCCGGGTGGCCGTGGACGGCGCCCTGCTGTTCGACGACGACCCGCCCGCGCGCGTGCGATGGGAGGCCGACACCCGGCTGCGCTACTTCGACGAGGTGTGGCGCCGCAGAGCGGCCAACCGGGACTTCCTCGCGGCCCGGCGGATGGTTGACGTCGAACGCGTCGTCGCGCTGCTGCGTCGCCTCGACGTGGAGGTCGCCTACCTGCAGGCACGGGCGGCGCAGGACCGGGTCGCGCTGCGCGCCGACGAGGAGCGCCTGAGTGGCCTCAAGTACCGCTTCGTGACGGCTCTGGAGACGCTGGTCGACATCGCGCAGCACCTGTGCGCCTCCGAGGGCTGGGGCCCCCCGCGGTCCAACGCGGACAGCGTCCGGCTCCTCGGCGCCCAGGCGGTCGTCCACGACGCGCTGGCGGTGCGGTTCGCCGCTGCCGTCGGCTTCCACAACGTGCTCGCGCACCAGTACGCCGAGGTGGACGACGACCGGGTGGTCGCCAACCTCGACGACGTCGGTGACCTCGTGCGCTTCATCGAGCTGACGTCGCGCTGGGTCGCGGCCCGTCAGGACTGACTGTGAGCACGGTCACGAGCGGGAGGAGGTCGCGGCCCAGGTCCGGTCGAGGCGCCACGGGCACGCATCCAGCGGCACGGCAGGAGCAGGGCAGCGACCCGACTCACCCGAGCGGCAGCAGTCGCACCTCGGGCGGTTCCAGCAGGCCGAGCGGGTCGAGGTAGGTCTGCCCGCGGCGCAGCCCCCAGTGCAGGCAGGCCGCCGCCGGGCACCCCGCGTGCCCGGCGGCCAGCGTGCCCAGCGGAGAGCCGCGGGTGACCACCTGGCCGGCGCCGACGGTCGGGTCGACCGGCTCGTAGGTGGTCCGCAGGCCACCGGCGTGGTCGACGCTCACGACCGGCCGTCCGGCCACCATCCCCGCGAAAGCGACGACGCCGTCCCCCGCAGCCAGCACGGCCGAACCCGGCGACCCGGCCAGGTCCACCCCCCGGTGCCCGGCGCCGTAGCGGTCCGGCGGCGGGTCGAACGGGCGGGTCACCGCGCCGTCCACGGGCCGCTGCCAGAGCACCGCGACCGTCGCGTCCGGACCAGCGCCGGTCGCGGGCGCGGCGTTCGCGGGGACGGCGGCGCAGAGCAGGGCCGCCGCGAGCAGCAGGGGAGCGAGGACGGCGAGGCGCACGTCGGCGAGCCTGGGTCCGGCGCCGACGGGGCGGGGCGGTCTGGGCTCACCTGTGGACGGCCCCGGCCGCTGGGGAAACCGGTTCCCGACGAGGCGTATGCTGACAGGCGCGGTCCGCCCCGCGCGGATCGACTTCGCGCGTCCTCACACCCGCTCCGAGCGGGTCAGCCGCCACCTCGGTCCCATCAGCACCGCGGGCACAGTGGCGCAGCCGGACGCCAGGGCGGTGCGCCACCCGGTGCCCGCGACAACCGAGCAGCGCGGCCGCCAGCGGCCGCGCGCAGAACAGAGAGGCTGCGGCCATGGCAGTCGTCAGCATGAAGCAGCTGCTCGACAGCGGCGTCCACTTCGGGCACCAGACCCGCCGGTGGAACCCGAAGATGAAGCGCTTCATCTTCACCGAGCGCAACGGCATCTACATCATCGACCTGCAGCAGACGCTCGGCTACATCGACCGTGCCTACGACTTCGTCAAGCAGACGGTCGCGCACGGCGGCACGATCCTGTTCGTCGGCACCAAGCGCCAGGCGCAGGAGGTCGTCGCCGAGCAGGCGCAGCGGGTCGGCATGCCCTACGTCAACCAGCGCTGGCTGGGCGGCATGCTCACCAACTTCTCCACCGTCCACCGGCGGCTGCAGCGGCTCAAGGAGCTCGAGGACATGGAGCAGACCGGCGTCATGGCCGGCCTGTCCAAGAAGGAGCAGCTCGGCCTGACCCGGGAGAAGGCCAAGCTGGAGCGCAGCCTCGGCGGCATCCGCGACATGCAGAAGGTGCCCAGCGCCATCTGGGTCGTCGACACCAAGAAGGAACACATCGCCGTCGGTGAGGCCCGCAAGCTGGGCATCCCGGTCGTGGCGATCCTCGACACCAACTGCGACCCCGACGAGGTCGACTACAAGATCCCGGGCAACGACGACGCCATCCGCAGCGCCGCGCTGCTCACCCGCGTGGTCGCCGACGCCGTCGCCGAGGGCCTCATGGCCCGCTCGGCCGCGCAGGCCAACGCCGGGCGCGAGGACGGCGGCGAGCAGGCCATCGGCGGCGACGAGCCGCTGGCCGACTGGGAGCGCGAGCTGCTCACCGGCCAGCAGGGCGATGCCGCCGAGCCCGCCCCGCTGCCGGAGACCCCGGCCGACCCGCCGACCGTCACCGTCGGCGAGGTCGCCCCGGTCGAGGGCATCCCCGCCACCAGCGGCGGCAAGGACGCCAACGTCGTCTGAAGAAGGACCCCGTCCCTCTCACCCCTCGCAGGCTCGGGGTGAGCCTCCGGACGGGGCCGACCGTGCTTTCCCCGCACCACACCACCCAGACATCGAGGGAAGTGACATGGCTGGCTTCACCGCAGCCGACGTCAAGCGTCTCCGCGACGCCACCGGCGCCGGCATGATGGACTGCAAGAAGGCGCTCACCGAGGCCGACGGCGACTACGACAAGGCCGTCGAGCTGCTGCGCATCAAGGGCGCCAAGGACGTCGGCAAGCGCCTCGAGCGCTCGACCACGAACGGCGTCGTGGTCACCAAGGACGGCGCGCTGCTCGAGCTCGACTGCGAGACCGACTTCGTCGCCAAGAACGCCGACTTCGTCGCGCTGGCCGAGCGCCTGCTCGACGTCGTCCTCGAGACCCGGCCGGCCGACGTCGACGCCGCGCTGGCCACCGAGGTCGACGGCCAGACCGTCGCCGCCCTCGTCGAGGCCGAGTCGGCCCGCATCGGTGAGAAGCTGGTGCTCAACCGGTTCGTCGTGTTCGACGGCCAGACGGCCACTTACCTGCACAAGCGGGCCACCGACCTGCCCCCGGCCATCGGTGTCGCCGTGCAGTACAGCGGCGGCAGCGAGGACGCCGCGCGCGCCCTGGCGATGCACATCGCCGCCGCGCGCCCGCGCTACCTGACCCGCGACGAGGTGCCGGTCGAGGTGGTCGAGACCGAGCGGCGCGTGGCCGAGCAGACCGCCAAGGAGGAGGGCAAGCCCGAGCAGGCGATCAGCAGGATCGTCGAGGGTCGGGTCAACGCCTACTACAAGGACTTCGTCCTGCTCGAGCAGCCGTCGATCACCGAGCCCAAGCGCACGGTCGAGCAGATCGTCGACGAGGCCGGCCTGACCGTGGAGCGGTTCGCCCGCTTCGAGGTCGGCCAGGCCTGAACGAGGAACCCGTCCTCCCCACCCCTTGCAGGCTCGCGGCGGGACCCTGCAGGGAGGCCGACCGCCGGCCCCGTCCCCTCCGGGACGGGGCCGGCGGTGTGTCGGGGCCCGAACGCGGGAGCCCCTGCCCGGGAGAGGACGCGAGGCGGATGCGGCAGGATCAGGGGACCGCAGCGAGGGGAGAACCGTTGACCGACACCGCCGCGCCGAGTGCCACCGTGCCGCTGTCCGCGCCGACCGCCTTCCAGCCCGCCGACCGGGCCGGGTACAAGCGGGTCCTGCTCAAGCTGTCGGGGGAGACCTTCGGCGGGGGCAGGGTCGGCGTGGACGCCGAGATCGTCAAGGGCATCGCCACCCAGCTGGCCGAGGTGGTCGGCAAGGGGGCCCAGGTGGCGGTCGTCATGGGCGGCGGCAACTTCTTCCGCGGCGCCGAGCTCTCCCAGGCCGGCATGGACCGCACCAAGGCCGACTACATGGGCATGCTGGGCACGGTCATGAACTGCCTGGCGCTGCAGGACTTCTGCGAGAAGGCCGGGCTGGAGACCCGCGTGCAGTCGGCGATCACCATGGGGCAGGTCGCCGAGCCCTACATCCCGCGCAAGGCCATCCGGCACCTGGAGAAGGGGCGCCTGGTGATCTTCGGCGCCGGCGCCGGCATGCCGTACTTCTCCACCGACACGGTGGCCGCCCAGCGGGCGCTGGAGATCGAGTGCCAGGTCCTGCTGATGGGCAAGAACGGTGTGGACGGCGTCTACGACGACGACCCGCGCGCCAACCCGGACGCCGTCATGTACGACGACCTCGACTACGGCACGGTACTGGCCAAGCAGCTCAAGGTGGCCGACGCGACGGCGATCAGCCTGTGCATGGACAACCGCATGCCGATCGTCGTGTTCAACCTGCTGCGCGACGGCAACATCGCCCGTGCCGTGGCAGGTGAGAGGATCGGGACGCTGATCAGCGACCCGGACTGACCGCCGACGCCGACCCGCCCGCAGACCCGTGACGCCCGCGGCGGAGGCTCCGCCGCACCAGGAGGAGAGACCCGTGATCGACGACACCCTGCTCGACGCCGAGGAGCGGATGGACAAGGCCCTGTCGGTCGCGCGGGAGGACCTCGGCTCGGTGCGCACCGGCCGCGCGGCCCCGAGCATGTTCAGCAAGGTCCTGGTCGACTACTACGGAGCGCCCACGCCGGTGCCGCAGATGTCGTCGATCACCGTGCCCGAGGCGCGGATGGCGGTCATCAAGCCGTACGACAACAGCCAGCTGTCGGCCATCGAGAAGGCCATCCGCGACAGCGACCTGGGCGTCAACCCGACCAACGACGGCCAGATCATCCGCGTGGTCTTCCCGCAGCTGACCGAGGAGCGCCGCCGCGACCTGGTCAAGATGGCCCGACACAAGGGCGAGGACGCCAAGGTGGCCGTCCGCAACGTGCGGCGCCGGGCCAAGGACGAGCTCGACCGGATCGTCCGGGACGGCGAGGCCGGCGAGGACGAGGTGCGCCGGGCGGAGAAGGAGCTCGACGACCTCACCGCCAAGCACGTGCACGGCATCGACGAGGCGGTCAAGCACAAGGAGTCCGAGCTGCTCGAGGTCTGAGCCGCCGCCTGCGCCCATGACCTCCGTGCGCCCATGACCTCCGTGCACCCATGACCTCCGTCCGCCCATGACGACCGACCGCGACACCGGGCCGATCCCCATCGTCGGCCCGCTCCCGGCGCCTCCTCCACCGCGGCCGGTGACGGAGCTGCCGACGGCGGACCTGCCGACGGCGGACCTGCCGGTGGCGGAGCCGGCGACCGCCGAGCCGGCCACCCCGGGGCCGGCCCACGAGGTCCCGGACGGCGGAGGCGCCCACGTGTCGCCGGGCAAGCCCCCGGGGCGGGCCGGGCGCAACCTGGTCGCCGCCATCGGCGTGGGCCTCGGCCTCGGTGCGGTCATCCTGACCTCGCTGCTGGTGTACCGCCCCGCGTTCCTGCTGGTCCTGACCGCCGCCGTCCTCGTCGGCGTCGTCGAGCTGACCCGCGCCCTGGCGGCCGGCGGCGTCCGCGCGCCCCTGGTGCCGGTGCTGGTCGGTGCGCTGGCGATGACCGCCCTGGCCTGGACGCGCGGCCCCTCCGGCCTGGTCGTCGGGCTGTTGCTCACCGTCCTCGCCGTCCTGCTGTGGCGGCTCGGGGACGGCCCCGAGGGCTACCTGCGGGACACCTCGGCCGGCGTCCTGGTCGCCCTCTACGTCCCGCTGCTCGCCGGGTTCGCCGTCCTGCTGCTGGTACCCGACGACGGCGCGGCGCGGGTGCTGGCGTTCATCGCCACCGTGGTCGGCAACGACGTCGGCGGCTACGCGGCGGGCGTGCTGTTCGGCAGGCACCCCATGGCCCCCTCTGTCAGCCCCAAGAAGTCCTGGGAGGGGATGGCCGGATCGGTGGTCGCCTGCGTGCTCGTCGCCACGCCGATCGTGGTGCTCGCCCTCGACGGTCCGTGGTGGGGCGGGGTGCTGTTCGGGATCGCGCTGGCGGCGAGCGCGACCATCGGCGACCTCGGCGAGTCGCTGGTCAAGCGCGACCTCGGCATCAAGGACATGGGCCAGCTCCTGCCCGGCCACGGCGGGATCATGGACCGGCTGGACTCGCTGCTGCCCTCGGCCGCCGTGGCCTACCTGCTGCTGTCCTGGGTCGCTCCGGCCTGAGGGACCCCCGCTCGGGGCGGGTCCCGGGAGAGGGCCGTGGGGTCAGGATGCGGCGACCTCCCACGTCGACCCGACGACCCGGAAGCCCCGCCGGGTGTACCAGTGCTGCGGCCAGTCCGCGGCGTCCGCCTCGAGCACGACGAGGTCGCACCCGGCGTCCGCGGCGGAGGTGAGCAGCCGGGCGAGGACGGCGTCGGCGTGCCCCCGCCCCCGGGCCCCGGGTTCGGTGACGACGGACTCGACGGCGGCCGTCGCGCCGTCCACCCGCAGCTGCCCCGCGGACACCACCGCAGCGCCTTCCCGGACGACGACGTCGCTCACCGCCACCACCGCGTCGTTGCGGTGCTCGCGGCCGACGAGCTGGGTGACGACCTCGTCCAGGTCGGCTCCCGCGGGCAGGTCGCGCCGCCACGAGCGCTCCCACAGTCCGTGCACCTCCTCCTGCGGCACCACCTCGGCGCGCTCGCCCCCCGGCAGGGGCTCGGCGGCCCGGGCCATGACCAGCAGCTCGAGCACCTCCCAGCCGCGCCGGGCGAGCTGGGCGGCGACCGTGCCGGCACCGGCCCAGCGCAGCGTCGCGGCCCGGTGCGGCCAGCCGGCGTCGGCGGCGACCGCGGCCGTGACCTGCTCGATGGTGCCGGCGTCCACCGGCGAGGAGAGCAGCAGCCGGTTGTCGTCGCGGGAGTGGGGGTAGCGCGGATCGCGGACGGCGACGCCGCCTGGGACGTCGCGCACCTCCGCCGCCCGCCGCACCCGCAGCGACAGCTGCAGCGCCAGCGCCCGGCCGAGGGCGTCCTCCGGTGCGGGCAGGTCCGGCTCGGCCGGCGGCCGGTACGGCACCACGGCGACGACGGCGGACACCGGCAGGGGCCCGTGCAGGTGTGGCCCCCTCCAGGGCGTCCCCGAGCTCGCGAGGGGACCCAGGAGGGGGTCCTCTCGCAGCCGGTCGCGGTCGACGACGAGCAGCACGAGGTCCCGCCGGCCGGGGAACAGCCGGGCCGCCGGGAGGTGCACCTGCTCCGGCGTGGACAGGTACACGAAGCCCTCGGTCGCCAGCGACGGCGGGCGGAGGACCCCGACGTCCAGCCCTGCCCGCCAGGCCGTGGGCTCGGTCAGGTGCACGAGGACGCCGTCGTTCACGCCTGCCATCCTGCCCGGATGAGCGAGCAGGCCCCGGCGGTGGCGGACACCGACGGGATCGAGCGCATCGCGGCCGGCTACCGACGGTTCGCCGAGGTCGAGGCGGCGACGGCCTCCCCGCTGTACGCAAGGCTGGCGATCGCGGTGGCCGAGGACGAGGAGCTGTTGCGGTTCCTGAGCGGCCTGCCGACCGGCAAGCGGCAGCCGAACCTGTTGTTCGCCGCGGTCCGGTACCTGCACGGCACGCCCGCCGGGCCGGCCGAGCTCCGCGGCGCCGTGCTCGAGGAACCGGATCGGCTGCGAGCCACCGTGCTCGCGCGGGCGACGCAGACGAACGAGGCCGCACGCTGCACCGCGCTGTTGCCCTTCCTGGGGCTGATCGAGGGCCCGCTGGCGCTCATCGAGGTCGGCGCCTCCGCGGGGCTGTGTCTGTACCCCGACCGCTACAGCTACGACTACGACGGCAGACCGGTCGGCCCGCCCAGCCCGGTGCACCTGACCTGTACGACGACGGGCGCTGTCCCGGTGCCCGCCGCGCTGCCCGAGGTGACCGCCCGGATCGGGATCGACCTCGACCCGCTGGACCCCGCCGACGACGCCGACCGCGCGTGGCTGCAGGCGCTCATCTGGCCGGGGTCGGCAGCCGAGGAGCGGCGGGCGCGTCTCGATGCCGCCGCGACGATCGCCGCCCGGGAACCCGTCCGGATGCTGGCCGGCCACCTGCTCGACCGGCTGCCGGAGGCGGTGGGGCTCGTGTCCACCGGCAGCAGCGCCGTGGTGTTCCACACGGCGCTGCTGCCCTACGTGCCGCTCGCTCAGCGGAAGGCGTTCGTCGAGCTCGTCCGCGAGCTGCCCGTCCGGTGGATCGCGCAGGAGGGACCCGGCGCACTGCCCGAGGTGGAGGCCCAGCTGCCCGATGCCGACGAGGCCCGCGGCCGCTTCGTCCTCTCCCTGGACGGCCGGCCGGTGGCGTGGACCGCGCCGCACGGCGGGCGGATCGACTGGTTCGCCGGTGGCTGGGAGACGATCGGCCGGTGAGCGGTGGACCCGGCCCGACCGAGTGGGGGACGACGATCGGCGTGGGACCCTGGCCCGGCCCGTGGCCGCAGGACCCGCGCTACGACCCGGAGCTGCTCGCCCACGGCGACCGGCGCAACGTCGCCGACCGCTACCGCTACTGGACGGTCGAGGCGATCGTCGCCGACCTGGACCGGCGGCGGCACCCGTTCCACGTGGCGATCGAGAACTTCGGCCACGACCTCAACATCGGGAGCGTCGTCCGGACGGCGAACGCCTTCCTCGCCGCCGAGGTGCACATCGTGGGACGACGTCGCTGGAACCGCCGCGGAGCGATGGTGACCGACCGGTACCAGCACCTGCGACACCACGCCGACGTCGCCGGGCTGGCCGCCCACGCCACCCGGGAGGGTCTGACGCTGGTCGCCGTGGACAACGCCCCCGGCGCGGTGCCGTTGGAGACCGCCGACCTGCCACAGCGGAGCGTCCTCCTGTTCGGCCAGGAGGGGCCGGGCCTGACGCCGGAGGCCCGTGCGGCCGCCGCGGTCACCGTCTCCATCGCGCAATTCGGCTCCACCCGCTCGCTCAACGTCGGGGTGGCGGCGGGGATCGCGATGCACGCCTGGATCCGGCAGCACGCCGACCTGGGCGCGCCGCGCTGATTCACCGCAGCGACGGGTCCGGGTCGACGCCGCGCGCCCGCAGGGCGGCCTCGACCGCCTCGCAGACGGTCCGGAGGACCGCCACCCGCGCCCAGCGCTTGTTCTCGGCGGCGATGACGTGCCAGGGCGCCGCGGCGGTGTCGGTGCGCTCGAGCATCTCCTCGACGGCGGCCGCGTAGGCCTCGCGCCTGTCGCGGTTGCGCCAGTCCTCGTCGGTGAGCTTCCAGGCGCGGTAGGGGTCGCCGCGGCGGGACTCGAAGCGGCGCAGCTGCTCCTCGGGCGACAGGTGCAGCCAGAACTTGACGATGACCGTGCCCTCAGCGGCCAGCGTCTTCTCGAGGTCGTTGATCTCGCCGTACGCACGCCGCCACGCCTCCTCGGGGGCGAAGCCCTCGACCCGCTCCACCAGCACCCGGCCGTACCAGGTGCGGTCGAGCACCGCCATGCCGCCCCACCCCGGCAGCACCGGCCAGAAGCGCCACAGGAAGTGGTGCCGCTTCTCGTCGTAGGTGGGCGCGGCGAACTGCGCCACCCGCACGTGCCGCGGGTCGAGCCGCTCGACCAGCCGCTTGATCGCACCGCCCTTGCCCGAGGCGTCCCAGCCCTCGAACAGCACGAGCAGCGGCGGCCCCAGCTCGCCCGGCCCGATCTGCCCGCCGAGGAGCAGCCGCAGGTGCACCAGCCGCCGCTGGACGGCCTTGAGCTGCTTCCTCTCCTCGTCCTTGGACAGGCGGAGCGACAGGTCGACGTCGGTGAGCCGGCTCATGCGGTCGAGCCTGGCCGCTGCGTGCCCGTCGCGCCTCCGGTGGTCCGCGTGAGGTGTCCGACCCGCTCGCCGGGCCACTGCTCGACGTCAGCTGCCGATAACCCACCGTGAGGAAGGGAGGCGCCGTGGGACCGATCCACCCGGACGACACCGGCCTGCCCCCGCCTCCTGCGGACGCCGCGGAGGCCCCCGAGGCGGCGGTCGGGGAACCGACCGGACCGGACGACTGGGACGAGTCCTGGCTGCCGGGCTGGTTGGCCGGCGACGTGCGGGAGCCCGAGGCCCAGGAGCCCGGGGGAGGTCCGGCCCGGCAGCCGGAGGGCGCTCCCGCCGCACCGACCGCGGAGGCCGGTGCCGCGGCCGGGGCCGGGTGCGGCGGACCGGGCCCGGTCGACGAGGCACCCGCCCGCGACGGGGACGACGGGTCGGAGGCGGACCGCCCGGCCGAGGAGCCCGCTGGGGAGGACGACGGCTCGGGTGCGGACGACCCGGACGACGCCGCCGCCGGTGAGGGCGACACCGTGGGCGAGAACGCGCCCGACGAGGACGCCCGCGCCGAGGACGAGCCCGACGGGGACCGTGACGGCGGCCCCGCCCCGGCCCCGCTCGAGGCCGTTGCCGCGGTCCCGGACCGCGCCGCGCCGCCGGCCACGGTCCGGTCGCGCCGGTGGACCTGGCTGTCCGTGCTCGGCGCTCTCCTCGTCGCCGCGGGGATCGCCGGGGCCTCCCTGGTGGCCAGCGCCGGGAGCGCTCCGGTACCGGCCGCGCAGCTCGCCGACGGTCCCGTCCCGTCGTCCGCACCGGCCTCGTCCTCCGCACCGGCCTCGCCCTCTGCGCCGCCGCCCGCCGCGCCCGCCGCGCCCTCCGTCGCCGACGCCGCCGCGCCGAGCGCCCCGGTGCCCACCACGCCGCCGTCCGTCGCGGCCGCTCCGGCGGCGGCCGTCGACGTCCCGGTCGGCCGGGTCCGCGCGCCCGCGCCGACCAGCGCCGCCGCCGTCGTCCCCACCCCGACCCCGGCTGCGCCGAGCCTCCCGGCCCTCGACCCGGCCCCGGCCCAGGCCCCGGCCGCGGTCCCGGTCCCGGTCGCGCATGCACCCGACCGGCCCGCCGACGGGACAGCGCCCGGACCGGACGTCGCCACGCCGGAGGAGGACCCGGCGGGTCTCCCCGAACCCGCCGACCAGCCGGACGACGCCGCAGAGGAGGACCCCACCGCCGAACCGGCGACCCCCTCGAGCGACCCGACCCCCACCTCGACGCCCGAGGCCACACCGTCGGCCGAACCCACCTCCACCCCCACCCCGGAGGACGACGCCACGACGACGCCCGGTCCGGCGGACGACCCCGTCCCGTCCCCGGCGGCGACCTCGACGCCCACCCCGACCGGCTGACCGGACGCCGCACGGCGGGAGTGATCTGGCCCGCGGGCGAGCCCGGGGACCGGTCGGGGATGGGACCATGGAGTGCGCCATGACTGCCCTCCCCCTGGTCTTCGACGCCCCCCGCCGGGGCAAGCCGCCCCGCCACCTCGCCGACCTGACCCGCGAGGAGGCGCGCGCGGCCGTGACCGAGCTCGGTCAGCCGGCGTTCCGCGCCGACCAGCTGGCGCGGCACTTCTACCGGGGCGTGACCGACCCGGCGCAGATGACCGACCTGCCGGCGCCGGTGCGCCGGACGCTCGCCGACGCGCTGCTGCCGGGCCTGCTCACCCCGGTCCGCCACCAGTCGGCCGACGGCGGCCGCACCCGCAAGACGCTGTGGCGGTTGCACGACGGCGCCCTGGTGGAGAGCGTGCTCATGCGCTACCCCGACCGGGCCACCGTCTGCATCTCCAGCCAGGCCGGCTGCGGCATGGCCTGCCCCTTCTGCGCCACCGGCCAGAACGGGCTGACCCGCAACCTGTCGGCTGCGGAGATCACCGGCCAGGCGGTCGCGGCGGCCGCGGCGATGGCGAGCGGGGAGATCCCGGGCGGACCGGGGCGGCTGTCCAACGTGGTGTTCATGGGCATGGGGGAGCCGCTGGCCAACTACGCGCGGGTCCGCAGGACGCTCGATGCGCTGGTCACGCCGGCCCCGCACGGCCTGGGGCTCTCCCAGCGCTCGGTCACCGTCTCGACGGTCGGCGTCGTCCCGGCGATCCGCCGGCTCACCGAGGAGGGGCTGCACGTCACCCTCGCGGTGAGCCTGCACGCCCCGGACGACGAGCTGCGCGACAGCCTGGTGCCGATCAACACCCGCTGGGAGGTCGCCGAGGTCGTCGCCGCCGCCGACGCCTACGCCGAGCGCACCGGCCGCCGCTACTCGGTGGAGTACGCGCTCATCCGCGACGTCAACGACCAACCCGAGCGGGCCGACCTGCTCGGCCGGCTGCTGGCCGGGCGCCGGGCGCACGTCAACCTCATCCCGCTCAACCCCACGCCGGGCAGCCCGTGGGACGCCAGCCCGCTTCCCGTCCAGCGCGAGTTCGTCGCCCGGCTGCGGGCCGCCGGCGTGCCGACGACGGTCCGCGACACCCGCGGCCAGGACATCGACGGCGCCTGCGGGCAGCTGGCCGCCGCCGCAGAAGGAGCCGCAGGAGGACCCCCGGAAGGACCCCTCGCCCCCCGCCGTGGAAGGACCCCGTCCTCCCACCCCTCGCACGCTCGGGGCGGGACCCGGGACGGGGCCACGGCGGGGTCCTGCAGGGGGCCTGAGCCTCGGGACGGCGCCGAGGCCGAGCCGCCGGTCGCGCTCGGGGCGGAGGCGGACGCATGAGCAGCGCGCCCGCCGCCGAAGCGCACGAGCACACCCACGCCGACGTCTCCGGCGGCTGGCTGCGGGCCGCCGTCTTCGGCGCCATGGACGGCCTGGTGACCAACACCGCGCTGGTCGCCGGCGTGGGCGGCGGCGGGGCCGCGCCGCGGGCCATCGTGCTCTCCGGCGTGGCCAGCCTGGTGGCCGGGGCCATCTCGATGGCGCTGGGGGAGTACACCTCGGTCCGGACGCAGAACGAGCAGCTCGACCTCGAGGTGGCCAAGGAACGCCGCGAGATGGAGCGCAACCCGCACGGCGAGCTGGCCGAGCTGGTGCAGATGCTGCGGGTCCGCGGTGTGGACGACGAGCTGGCCCAGCGGGTCGCCGTCCAGCTGCACCGCGACCCCGACGTCGCGCTGCGGCTGCACGTCGTCGCCGAGCTGGGGCTCAACCCGGAGGACAAGCCGTCACCCGCGACGGCGGCGGTCTCCTCGTTCCTCACCTTCGCGACCGGCGCGGCGATCCCGCTGCTGCCGTTCCTGTTCGGGGTCTCGCTGCTGTGGGTGGCCCTGCTGTGCGGCGGGGTCGGGCTGGCCGCGGCCGGCGCGCTGTCCTCGCGGTTCACCCCGCGGCCGTGGTGGTTCGCCGCCGGCCGCCAGCTGCTGTTCGGCGCGGCCGCGGCGGGGATCACCTACGCGGTGGGCGTGGCGATCGGCGTCAGCGTCAGCTGAGCCTCACCGCTGGCAGGACAGCCCCGCGGCGGTCAGCGCGTCGGCGGTCTCCGCGGTGGGCAGGCGGACCGGGACGGGGCCGTCGCGCGCCTCCCCGGGCAGCACGTCGACCCTCGACGGGTCCGTGCCGGCCAGCGCGGCGAAGTCGGCGAGGGAGGTCGCGGTGTCGACGGTGAGCGCACTCGAGGCCGCCCACGCGGTCGCCTGGAGTCGCCCGGGCTGCAGGGCACCGGTCCGCGCAGCGGCGGCGAGCGCGGTCAGGACGGTCGCGGCCGCGGAAGCCCGACCGTCGGGGTCCGGGGGGACGGGCACCCAGCGGCCGTCGACGCGGTGCTCGGGATGGCGCGACCGGACCAGCGCCAGGGCGGTCCGGCCGTCGACGTGCTGTGGCCCGCCTTCCGTGACGAGCAGGCCGGCCGCGGGGTCGCGCACGGGGACGGGCACGTCGAGGTCGATCCCGCCGACCGCGTCGACGACCGCCGCGAAGCCGGCCAGGTCGACCGTGACGAGGTGATCGGTGGGGATCCCGAGGTCGCACAGGGCGTCGACGGTGCCTTGCGGTCCGCGCAGCCAGGTCAGCGCGAGCCGCTCGGGCACCCGGGGTCCGCGCACCAGCAGGTCCCGGGGGACCGACAGCAGCGAGGTCCGGTCGCCGTCCTCGTGCACGACCAGGACGACGTCGGCCCGGCTGCCGGGCACCTGCTCGGCCGTTCCGAACTCCGCCATCGGCGCCCCGGCGGGCAGTGCGGCGCGGTCGTCCAGCCCCAGCAGGACCCACGTCGTGCCCGGCCCCGGGTTCAGGTCGACCGCCACCCGGTCGACGCGGGCGGCGAGCAGCGCGGCGTCGGCACCGAGGAGGACCAGCGCGGCGAGGACGACGGCGAGGACGGCGCGTCCGGTCCCGGCACGCGGCGGACGCCGGTCGGGGCGACCCCGACCGGCGTCCGCCGTCGTCCGTACCGTCACGCTCAGACCTGCGGGGCCTCCTTGCGGCGGCGGGCGGCGAACACGGTCGCGCCGCCCAGCAGCACCAGGCCCACACCACCCGCCAGCGGGACGGCGATGTCCGCGCCGGTGTAGGCCAGGCTCGAGGACGTGGTCTCCAGGCCGGCGCCGGCGACGCTGACCGTGATGGCCTCCTCGAAGTGGCTGCCCATGGTGCCGTCGTAGGCGATGTGGTGGGTGCCCTCGGGCGTGCCGGCCGGGAGGGTGAACTCCACGGTCAGGACACCCTGGGCGTCAGCGGTGAAGGTGCCGAGGACGACCGGGGTCGAGTGCAGCACCACGGTGACGACCTCGTGCGGCTTGAAGCCCTTGAGCACCTTGACGACCTTCGTGCCGGGCGCCGCGGTGGAACCGGTGGTGCCCGAGGCGTTCGTGCTGGCGATGCCCGGGGTGTTGGGGGTCGCGCCCGGCTTCCACTCGGTGCCGGCCGGGGTGCTCGGGGTGCTGGCAGGCGGGGTCGTGGTCGGGGTGGACGGCGTCGCGGTGGCGGCGGCGAGGGTCACGTGGGCGTCCGGGTACTCGACGGAGGGCGTGGGCGTGGCGTTCGGGTCGGTGCTGTAGAAGCCCAGGTAGTCCATGCACGCGGAGTGCACGGCGTAGGTCCCCGGGGCGGCGTCGGGCGCGAAGGCGAGCTCCAGCGACCACGTCCCGTCGTCCTCCGGGTAGGTCACGTCGATGATGCCGTCATCCCCACCGTTCTCGACGACGACGGCGACGAGGTTCGGGTTGGGCTCCTCACCCGCCGGACAGTCGGTCCCGGAGACGGTGAACGTCTGCTCCCCCGTGACCGTGGACGGGGCGACCGTCGGGGCGGCCGGCGAGGCCAGGGCGGCCGGGGCGAGCAGCAGACCCGCCGCGGCCGTCGTGGCGGTGAATCCGGTCAGGGTCGCGATCCGGGTGGTGGTGCGGGACATCGACGGCTCTCCGCTCAGGTCTGGAGTCCGGCGCTCCGGACTGCTCCGACCTGTCTATCGGCTGGTGACAGCCTGTGCTGTAGCTGGGAGTTGACGACGTCCCGCCATCCGGTTGGCGATGGTTGCGCACCGCGCCCCACCTGTCACACCAGACACCAGAGGCCCGCTCCCGGGAGGAGCGGGCCTCGGGTCACGAGGAGGCGGTCACTGGGCGCGCCAGGCGTTCCTGCGCCGGAAGAAGTCGGCCACCTTGATCAGGATCATGATCACGGCGATGCCGACGATCCAGATGTCCTCGATGCGGCCCTCGTGGTTGCCGACGAGGTAGGCGAGGATGAACAGGATCGCGATCCACGAGGCGATCCGGCCCGCCCGGCCGGTCTCGCCGTGCCAGCCCCAGTCCTCCGGCCGCTCGTGCTCGATCGGCTGGGCGTCGCGGCGGACGATGCCCTCTTCCCGCCGGGGCTGGTTGACCCGGTCGGTCGCGGGGTGGTCCGTGGTGATCCGCTCGCGGTGGGTCTGCTCGGTCACGGCGCCATTGTGGCAGCCCGTGCTGCGGCCCACCTGCCGAGGGACGACGGCACGTCGCGGCCCTGCGGGCGTCGGGGAGGATGCCGGCGTGACCGGAGTGCGCGAGGTGACCGTGCTGGGCTCCACCGGGTCGATCGGCCGGCAGGCGATCGCCGTGGCCGAGCAGAACCCCGACCGGCTGCGCGTCACCGGGCTGGCCGCCGGCGGCGGGGACGTCGGCCTGCTGAGCGACCAGGCGCTGTCCCTCGGCGTCCGCACCGTCGCCGTGGCCCGCGCGAGCGCCGCCCAGGACCTGCAGCTGGCCTTCTACGCCGCCGCGTCCAAGCGCGGCTGGTCGGCGGGGGAGTACGCCCTGCCGGAGATCCTGGCCGGGCCGCGAGCGGCCGAGGAGCTCGCCGCCCGACCCGCCGACGTCGTCCTCAACGGGATCACCGGCTCGATCGGGCTGGGCCCGACGCTGGCCGCGCTCGGAGCCGGGCGCACCGTCGCCCTGGCCAACAAGGAGTCCCTGGTGGCCGGCGGTGACCTCGTCCTCGCCGCTGCGGCGCCCGGGCAGCTGGTCCCGGTCGACTCCGAGCACTCCGCCCTGGCCCAGTGCCTGCGCGGCGGGCACATGAGCGAGGTGGCCCGGCTGGTGCTCACCGCCAGCGGCGGGCCGTTCCGCGGCCGCAGCGCCGCCGAGCTCGCCGACGTCACCGTGGAGCAGGCGCTGGCCCACCCGACCTGGGCCATGGGGCCGGTCGTGACGATCAACTCGGCGACCCTGGTCAACAAGGGCCTGGAGCTCATCGAGGCGCACCTGCTCTTCGGCGTCCCCTACGCCGACATCGACGTCGTGGTGCACCCACAGTCGATCGTGCACTCGATGGTCACCTTCGCCGACGGCGCCACCATCGCCCAGGCCAGCCCGCCGGACATGCGACTGCCCATCGCGCTGGCCCTGGCCTGGCCCGACCGGCTGCCGCACGTCCAGCCGGCGCTGGACTGGTCGACGGCGAGTGCCTGGCAGTTCGCGCCGCTGGACGAGCGGGCGTTCCCCGCCGTCGGGCTGGCCCGCTCCGCCGGCCAGGCCGGGGGCGTGGCACCGGCGGTGTACAACGCGGCCAACGAGGAGGCGGTCGGCGCCTTCCTGGTGGGTCGGCTGCCGTTCCCCGGCATCGTCGACCTGGTCGCGCGTACCCTCGACGACGCGCCGGACCTCGGCGTTCCCACCTGCGTGGACGACGTGCTGGCCGCTGAGCGGTGGGCCCGGGAGCACGCCCGCGCCGCCATCTCCGGAGGCCGACACTGAGCGGAGTGCTCCTCACCGTCCTCGGGATCGTCGCGTTCGCCGTCGGCCTGCTGTTCTCCATCGCCTTCCACGAGGCCGGCCACTTCTTCTGGGCCCGGCGGTTCGGCATGCGGGTGCCGCAGTTCATGGTGGGCTTCGGCCCGACGGTGTGGTCGCGGTGGCGCGGCGAGACGGAGTACGGGCTCAAGGCCGTCCCGCTCGGGGGTTACATCCGCATCGTCGGGATGATCCCGCCCGCCGAGGAGGGCGAGAGCCGGCGCGCCACCCGGATGCGCTCGTTCATCGCCGAGGTGCGCGGGCAGGCGCAGAACGACGTCCTGCCCACTGACGGCGACCGCGTCTTCTACCGGAAGCCGTGGTGGCAGCGGGTGATCGTGATGTTCGCCGGGCCGTTCCACAACCTGGTGCTGGCCGTCGTGTTCTTCGCGGTCACGCTGACCGTCGTCGGCACCAGCGTGTTCACCACGACCGTGGGCCAGGTCCCGGCGTGCGTGCTGCCGGCCGGGGCCGCCAGCGCCACCGCCGAGGACCCGTGCTCGGTGCCGATCACCGCCGACGGACAGCGCTGCCAGGCCGGCGCGGCCGATTGCGCGCTGCCGCAGCAGAGCCCCGCCGCGGCCGCCGGGCTGCGCCCGGGCGACACCATCGTGGCGATCGGCGGTGAGCCGCTGACCCGCACCGCCTACGACAGCTGGACGGCGGTGCAGCAGGCGATCCGCAGCCACCCGGGGCAACCGCTGGCGCTGACCGTCGAGCGGGACGGCGAGCGGCGCGAGCTCACCGTCACGCCGATCCCCAACACCGTCTACGCCGATCCCGCGGACCCCGCCGCGGGGACCACGACCGCCGGCTACCTGGGCGTGTCCCCCACCGTCGAGCTGGCCCGCCAGGCGTGGAGCGACGTCCCCGGCTACTCCGGGATGATCACGGCCAGGTCGGTGGAGCGGCTGGTCGAGATCCCGCAGAAGATCCCGCAGCTGTTCCGGGCGGCCTTCCTCGGCGAGCAGCGCGACGCGAACGGGCCGGTCGGCGTCGTCGGCGTCGGCCGGATCTCCGGCGAGGTCTTCTCCATCCAGGCGTTCTCCGGCGCGGAGAAGGTCAGCTTCTTCCTCAGCCTGCTGGCCAGCATCAACCTGGTGCTGTTCCTGTTCAACCTGTTGCCGATCTACCCGCTCGACGGCGGGCACATCGCCGGTGCGCTCTACGAGAAGGCGCGGTCGGTGGTCGCCCGGCTGCGCGGCCGGCCCGACCCCGGACCGTTCGACATCGCCCGGCTGATGCCGGTCGCCTACGTGGTCGCCGGCCTGTTCATCGCGCTGTCCGGGCTGCTGCTGGTCGCCGACATCGTCAACCCCATCACGCTGCAGTAGCCGCGGACGGGGTCACAGCGCCGTCACCAGCACCGCCGTGCCCAGCGGGCGATACTGGGTGCCATGGCGACCCCCGTCAGTCTCGGCATGCCCGCTGCACCCCCGCCCGTCCTGGCCCTCCGCCGCACGACCCGCCAGCTCGACGTCGGCGGCGTCGGGGTCGGCAGCGACTCCCCGGTCAGCGTGCAGTCGATGACGACGACCAAGACCGCCGACGTCAACGCCACCCTGCAGCAGATCGCCGAGCTCACCGCCGCCGGCTGCCAGATCGTGCGGGTCGCCGTCCCCGACACCGACGACGCCGAGGCGCTCCCGATCATCGCGAAGAGGTCGCAGATCCCGGTGATCGCCGACATCCACTTCCAGCCCCGCTACGTCTTCGCGGCGATCGACGCCGGCTGCGCCGCCGTCCGGGTCAACCCCGGCAACATCAAGAAGTTCGACGACCGGGTCGGCGAGATCGCCCGGGCCGCCCAGGACGCCGGCATCCCCATCCGCATCGGCGTCAACGCCGGCTCCCTCGACAAGCGGCTGCTGGCCAAGTACGGCAAGGCCACCCCGGAGG
Organism: Geodermatophilus sp. TF02-6; assembly: GCF_003319115.1. GTDB lineage: Bacteria > Actinomycetota > Actinomycetes > Mycobacteriales > Geodermatophilaceae > Geodermatophilus. The sequence continues at coordinate 248,028 of NZ_QOHF01000004.1, forward strand.
CGCTGGTCGAGTCGGCGCTGTGGGAGTGCTCGCTGTTCGAGGAGCACGACTTCCGCGACATCAAGATCTCGGTCAAGCACAACGACCCGGTGGTCATGGTGCGCGCCTACGAGCTGCTCGCCGCGCAGTGCGACTACCCGCTGCACCTCGGCGTCACCGAGGCCGGCCCGGCCTTCCAGGGCACGATCAAGTCCGCCGTCGCCTTCGGCGCGCTGCTCTCGCAGGGCATCGGCGACACCATCCGCGTCTCCCTCTCCGCCCCGCCGGTGGAGGAGGTCAAGGTCGGCACCCAGATCCTCGAGTCGCTGAACCTGCGCCAGCGCGGCCTGGAGATCGTCAGCTGCCCCTCCTGCGGCCGCGCCCAGGTCGACGTCTACCGGCTCGCCGACGAGGTCACCGCCGGGCTGGACGGGCTCGAGGTGCCGTTGCGGGTCGCGGTCATGGGCTGCGTCGTCAACGGCCCGGGGGAGGCCCGCGAGGCCGACCTGGGCGTCGCCTCCGGCAACGGCAAGGGCCAGATCTTCGTCAAGGGCGAGGTCGTCAAGACCGTCCCCGAGTCGCAGATCGTCGAGACGCTGATCGAGGAGGCGCTGCGCCTGGCTGCCGAGATGCCGACCGGTGAGCACGTCGACGCCGGCGCCCCGCCCGGTGCGCCCGTCGTCACCGTCGGCTGACGACTCCGGTGCTCCGCACCCCGGTGTCTTCCCCCCACCCCGCCACCCCGGTGTCTTCCCCCCACCCCGCCACCCCGGTGTCTTCCCCCCACCCCGCCACCCCGACGGCTCGCGTCCTCGACGAGACCGACGAGCCGACCGTCCGCCGCCTGCTCGCCACCGACCCGGTGGCTGCCTGCGTCATCGCGGGCCGGGTGGAGGCCGCCGGCACCACGACCGCGGCGCTGGGCGCCCCGCTCTGGGGCTTCGGCGCCGGCCGCTCGCTGGAGGCGGTGTGCCTGGCCGGGGCCAACCTCATCCCCTTCGCCCTGCCCGGGGCCGAGCAGGCCGCGGCGGTCGCGTTCGCCGAGCGGGCCCGCCGGGCCGGACGCCGCTGCTCCACGATCGTCGGGCCGGCCGCCGCGGTGGGCCCGCTGTGGGAGCTGCTGGAGCCCGCCTGGGGCCCGGCCCGCGACCACCGCCCCCGCCAGCCGCTGCTGGCCATCGAGGGGCCGCCGGCCGTGGCACCCGAGCCCCGGGTCCGCCCGGTGCGCCCGGCCGAGACCGACGTTCTCCTGCCGGCGGCGGTGGCGATGTTCACCGAGGAGGTCGGCGTCAGCCCGCTGCGGCTCGACGGCGGCGCCAGCTACCGCGCGCGGGTGGCCGACCTGGTGCGCGCCGGGCAGTCAGTGGCCTGGATCGAGGACGGCCAGGTGCTGTTCAAGGCCGAGATCGGCGCGGTCTCGCGCGGTGTCTGCCAGGTACAGGGGGTCTGGGTCGCGCCGGCCCACCGCGGCCGCGGCATCGGCACCGCGGGCACCGCCGCCGTGGTCGAGTACGCCCGGACCACGATCGCCCCGGTCGTCAGCCTCTACGTCAACGACTTCAACACCGCCGCCCGCGCCGCCTACGCCCGGGTCGGCTTCCGCGAGGTCGGCCGGTTCGCCAGCGTCCTCTTCTGACGCGCCCCCCTCCGGACCGCCTCCCCGACGGTGCCTTCCCGGCGCACTGCGTCCCCGCGTCGCCTTCCCGGCGGTCCGCGGTGCTCCCGGCCCGCCGCCACGGCCTGCGGACCGCCGTCTGGAACGCTGTTCCCCCGTGCACACACGACGGCGGACGGCCCTGGCATCCACGCTCGCGCTGCTGGCCGTGCCCGTGCTGGCCGCCTGCTCGGGAAGCGCGGAGGACGACGTCCGCGCCGCAGCGGAGGCCTTTCTCACGGCATGGGCCGGCGGCGACACCCACGCCGCCGCCGACGCCACCACCGACCCCGCCGCGGCGACCGCGCTGCTCGACCGGACCGCCGCCGACCTGCCCGGCGCGACGCTGCACACCGACCTGGGCGACGTCGCGGTCGACGACGGCGCCGCCACCGTCGACTGGACCGCCACCTGGGACCTCGCGGCCGCCCCCGACTGGAGCTACCCGGCCACCCTGCGGCTGCGCGAGGCCGACGAGGGGTGGGACGTCGTCGCCGAGCCCACCCTGGTGCACCCGGAGCTCGGCGCGGGCCAGCACCTGGTGCTCCAGCGGGAGCTCCCCGAACGCGCGGCGATCACCGACGCGGACGGCTCGCCGCTGTTCACCCCCACCGAGGTGGTCGACGTCGGGGTCGACCCGGCCCAGGTCACCGACCTGCCGGCGCTGGCCGCGGCCCTGTCGGCGGCCACCGGCGTCGCCGCGGAGGAGATCGTCGCCGACGTCCAGGCCGCGTCGCCGGGCCAGTTCGTCCCGGTGATCACGCTGCGCCGCCCGGACTTCGAGGCGATCCGCGCCCAGGTCTACGACCTACCCGGCGCCGTCTTCCCCACCGCGACCCGGCTGCTGGCCCCCACGGCCCGCTTCGCCTCCGCGCTGCTCGGCCGGGTGGGCCCGGCCACGGCCGAGGTCCTCGACGAGACCACCGAGGACGGCGTCCCCACCTACGCCGCCGGCGACCAGCTCGGCCTCTCCGGCCTGCAGCGCGCCTACCAGCAGCAGCTGACCGGCACGCCCGGCTTCACCGTCTCGGTGGCCAGCACCGACCAGGCCACGGGGGACGCCGGCCGGCAGGTCGCCGCGGTCGCCCCGGTGCCCGGCACGCCGATCCGGACGCCGCTGGTGCGCGCGGTCCAGGACGCCGCCGACGCCGCCGTCGCCACGCAGCCGCTGCCCACCCACCTGGTGGTCGTCCGGCCCGGCACCGGCGAGGTCCTGGCCGTCTCCTCCAACGAGGCGGCCGCCGCGGGCAACGCGCTCACCGGCCGGTACCCGCCCGGGTCGAGCATGAAGGTGGTCACCGCGACCGCGCTGCTGGGCGCCGGCGCGCTGACCCCGCAGACGCCGGTGCCCTGCCCCGGCACGTTCGTCGTCGACGGCCGCGAGTTCGAGAACGCCGACCAGTTCGACCTGGGCACGGTGCCGTTCACCGAGGCGTTCGCGCAGTCCTGCAACACCACTTTCATGCAGCAGGCGCTGCAGCTCCCCGACGACGCGCTGGCCGCCGCGGCCGCTTCCTACGGGGTGGGCACCGACTGGCGGCTGCCGGTCGACGTCTTCAGCGGCAGCGTCCCGGCCGACAGCACGGGGACGACGAAGGCGGCCGACGCGATTGGCCAGGGGCAGGTGCTGATGAGCCCGGCCCAGCTGGCCCTCGTGGCCGCCGGCGTGGCCAGCGGCACCCCGGCCGTGCCGGTGGAGGTCGTCGGCGCCGACCCGGCCGGCCCGACCCCGACCGGCCCCTCGCAGCAGGTGCTCGACGCGCTGCGGCCGATGATGCGCCAGGTGGTGCTCTCGGGGACGGCCACCGCCCTGGCCGACCGCGGCGAGGTCTACGGCAAGACCGGCACGGCCGAGTACGGCAGCAACACCCCGCCGGACGCGCACGGCTGGTTCGCGGGCTACCGGCTCGGTGGCCCGCAGGGCGACGGCACCACCGGGGACATCGCCTTCGCCGTCCTCGTCGAGGGCGGGCAGACCAGTCGGCTGGCCGTCGACGTGACCGACGCCTTCCTCGGCGACCTGGGCTGATGAAGGACCCCGTCCTCCCCACCCCTCGCAGGCTCGGGCCGGTGCCCTGGACGGGGCCGTGGGTCAGTCCTCCTACAGGCCGGGGAAGGCGGTGGTGGTCGGTGTCCGGCCGGCCGCAGCACGCCAACCCACCGCACGCACCTCCGCGGCGGACAGCTCGTCCACCGCCAGCTGCCGCACCTCCACCGACACGGCCTGGTCGAGCACCCGCACCCACGCCGCGGCCACGCCGTCCTCCAGGTCGACGGCCAGGGCCGCGGCGTCGACGGGGGAGAGGACCGGGAACGGCAGCGCGTAGGCCGGCTCCGCGGCCACCGGGTCGTCGCCGCGCTGCCGCAGCAGCTCCACCAGCCGGTCTCGCACGTCGCGGTGGGCGACGTCCGCCGCGAACGCCTGGGGCCGGGAGTCCGGCGCCAGCCCCGCGCCCACCGTGCCGTATCCCCAGACCGCGGCGTGCTCGGCGGCCAGGACCGCGCGCAGCGCCGCGCTCTCCGTGCCCTCGTCGCGGGCGCCGTCCTCAGCCACGGGCGGCCCTCCTCGGCCGGGTGCCGGTCACGCCAGCGCCGCCGCGTGGCCGCGCAGCCCCGCGGCGACCGAGCCCAGCAGGGCCGCCCGCGCGCCGGTCTGGCCGGTGCTGGCACCGGCGTGCGCGTCCGCGGCCGCGGTCACCTGCCCGCGCAGCCACGCCCGCACGTCAGAGCCGGCCGGCGGCGCTCCGGCGGACAGGGAGGGCCGAACCGGGGACGGGCCGGGCGAGGGCGCCGCGGCGCGCAGCCGGTCGAGCTGGTCGCCGGCCTGCGCGGCGAGGCCGGCCACCTCGCTGCCGAGGACGGCGTCGGCGGCCGCCGCCGCGGCGTAGGCGGCGACGAGCGACTCCTGCACGGCCACCTGGCCGGCCAGCCGGTCGGCCTGCTCGCTGGCTGCGGATCCGCCGGAGGAACCCGGCGTGCAGCCGACGGCGAGCAGGGCCAGTCCGGCCGAGGCCGCCAGGAGCGCGCGCCGGGACAAGCCCGGGGGAGCGGGCGCGGGAGAGGAGGGCATCGCCGTCATCCTCTCAGCCCGGCACCGGCCGGCCCGACAGCACACCGCAGCCGGGCCGGTCCCCGGCGCCGGCTCTCGGCGGACAGCGGTGAGCGGTAGCCTGACCCTTCGCCCGGTACCGGGCCCGGCGGCGTGTCCGCCGCCGCCCGCGGGGGCTCCGACACCGGACGGGATCCGCCGCGCGCCCGCCACCGACCGAGCCAGGAGAGGGAGGGGACCGTGTCCGCCGCTTCCCGCACCGATCCCGTCGCGACCCGCCTGGCCGGCGTGATCGGTCCGGTCGTCGACACCGCCGGGTACGACCTCGAGGAGCTGGTCGTCACCCCCGCCGGCCGGCGCAGCGTCATCCGCGTGGTGGTCGACCGGGACGCCGGAGTGACCCTCGACGACGTCGCCGAGGTGAGCCGGGCGGTGTCCGCGGCCCTCGACGAGCACGACGGCGACATGGGCCGCGCCCCGTACGTGCTGGAGGTCACCAGCCCCGGGGTCGACCGGCCGCTGACCGAGCCCCGGCACTGGCGGCGCAACACCGGCCGGCTGGTCACCGTCGGCGTCGGGCCGGCGGGCGCGACCGAGCAGGTGACCGCGCGGCTGCTCGAGGTCGACGACACCGGGGTGATCCTGGCCGTGGAGGTCACGGGCAAGCCGGGGGCGAGGAAGCGGCCGCCCACCGAGCGGCGGGTGCCGTGGCAGGAGCTGGGCACGGGCCGCGTCCAGGTGGAGTTCGCCCGGGGCGGGGCGGCGGTGGACGAGGCGGACCCGGACCAGCAGCCCGATCCCGCAGACGAGGACGACGGAGGAGGACAGTGAACATCGACGTGACCGCCCTCAAGGCGGTCGAGCGGGAGAAGGGCATCCCGGCCGACACCGTCATCGAGGCGATCGAGTCGGCCCTGGTGACGGCCTACCGGCACGCCGACGGCGCGGCCAGGCACGTGCGGGTGCACGTCGACCGCAAGAGCGGCGAGGTCGCCGTGCTGGCCCAGGAGCTGGGCCCGGACGGCGAGGTCGTCCGCGAGTGGGACGACACCCCCTCCGACTTCGGCCGGATCGCGGCCAGCACCGCCAAGCAGGTCATCGTCCAGCGGCTGCGGGACGCCGAGCACGAACAGACCTTCGGCGAGTACGCCGGCAAGGAGGGCGACATCGTCAGCGGCATCGTGCAGGCCGACCAGCGGCGCAACGCCAGCGGCACGGTGCTCGTCGACATCGGCAAGGTGGAGGCCGTGCTGCCCGCCGGGGAGCAGGTGCCCGGCGAGACCTATCCGCACGGCAGCCGGCTCAAGGCCTACGTGGTGTCGGTGACGCGCACCTTCCGCGGGCCGCAGGTGACCGTCTCCCGCACCCACCCGAACCTGGTCCGCAAGCTGTTCGCCCTCGAGGTCCCCGAGATCGCCGACGGCAGCGTCGAGATCGTCGCGGTGGCCCGCGAGGCCGGGCACCGCTCGAAGATCGCCGTCCGCACCGCGGTGCCGGGTCTCAACGCCAAGGGCGCCTGCATCGGCCCCATGGGGCAGCGGGTGCGCAACGTCATGAGCGAGCTGCACGGCGAGAAGATCGACATCGTCGACTGGTCCGACGACCCGGCGACGTTCGTCGCCTCGGCGCTCAGCCCGGCCCGGGTGAGCAGCGCCCGCCTGGTCGATCCCCAGGCCAGGGCGGTCCGCGTCGTGGTGCCCGACTACCAGCTGTCATTGGCGATCGGCAAGGAGGGGCAGAACGCGCGGCTGGCCGCCCGGCTGACCGGCTGCCGGATCGACATCCGCAGCGACGCCCAGCCCGACGACGCCACGCCCTCCCCGGGGATGGGGCGGGCGCCCCTGCGTGCCGGGGCCCCGGCCGGCCGCGGCGGCCGGCCGGGGGCTCCCGGCGGGGGGATCCGTCCGGGTCAGCGACGCACGGAACACCGGGGGCCCGCTGCGCGCTAGAGTGCAGGGTGGCCGAAACGTCGATCCCGGTACGCACCTGCGTGGGGTGCCGGAAGCGCGCTCCGGTCACCGACCTGCTGCGTGTGGTCGCCCGGAACGGGGCTGTCGTCCCCGATCCGCGGCGGACCCTCCCCGGTCGGGGGGCGTCACTGCACCCCACCCCGGAGTGCCTGCACGCAGCGGAGCGACGCCGGGCCTTCGTCCGGGCGCTGCGCAGCAGCGGCCCGGTGGAGGTCGGTCCGCTCCGGGTCCACGTCCTCGGTGCGCCGTCCGCGGCGCCGGCGGACGGCGAGCCCGGGACGGGCGACAGCGAACGACCGACAGACCGCACCAACACAGCCGGACCGGTACCAGGCCGGTCCGCACGTCGAGAGCAGGACGTCGTCGGATGAGTCAGCCGTGAAGTCCCCACGATGACAAGCCAGACCATGCAGTACTGACGACGAGGTCGCGCGGGCGAGCCGCCGGCCTCACACACGAGGAGATCCGTGCCAGGCAAAGCCCGCGTACACGAACTCGCCAAAGAGTTCGGTGTCGACAGCAAGACCGTGCTCGCCAAGCTCAAGGAGCAGGGCGAGTTCGTGAAGTCCGCCTCTTCGACCGTCGAGGCCCCGGTGGCCCGGCGGCTGCGGGAGGCCTTCGTCAACGGCGGCTCCACCGCCGGCAACGGGAGCGGTCAGGCCGTTCCGCGGCCCGGCCCGCGCCCGACCCCGCGCGCTGCGCAGGCCCCGGCCGCCGCGGCTGCGGCCGCACCCGCGCCGGCAGCTCCCGCTGCGCCGGCTCCGGCGCCGCAGGCCCCCACGCCGCAGCCTCCGGTGACCCGCGCCCCCGGTGCGCCCACCCCGGGCCCCCGGTCGGCCGCGCCTCGTCCGGGTGCTCCGGTCCCCGGTCCGCGGCCGACCGCGCCGGCGCCCCAGGCGCCCGCGGCCAGCGCGCCGACCCAGCAGCCGCCCGCCGCGCCCAGCGGCCCGCGCCCGGGCCCGGCGGGTGCTCCCGGTCCGGGTCCGGCCGGTGGCGCCACCCCCGGCGGCCCCAGGCCCGGCGCCGGCCCGCGCCCGGGCCCTCGTCCGGCTCCGCGGCCGGGCAACAACCCCTTCAGCAGTGCACCGCGCCCGGCGCCGACCGGTGGTGCTCCGCGGCCCGGCGCCGGTGCCGGCCCGCGACCCGGCTCCGCGGCCGGTGGGCGTCCCGGTCCGGCTGCCGGTCCGCGCCCCGGTCCCCGTGCGGGCGGTTCGCGGCCGGCGGCCGGTCCTGGCGGGCCCCGTCCGGGTCCTGGCGCCGGTGGCCCGCGTCCGGCGGCCGGTCCCGGCGGACCGCGCCCGAACCCGGGCATGATGCCGCCGCGGCCCTCGCCCGGCATGATGCCGCCGCGCCCGGCCGGCGCCGGCCGGCCGGGTGGCGGGCCCGGGGGTGCGGCCCGTGGCCGACCGGGCGGTGGCCCCGGCGGTGGCGGCGGTGGTTTCCGCCCCGGCGGTGGCGGCGGCGCTCCCGCCAGCGGTGGCTTCCGCAGCGGCGGCGGTGGTGGTGGCGGCGGCGGCGGCGGTGGCCGCGGTCGTGGGCGTGGTGGCTCCGGTGCGGGCACCGCGGGCGCCTTCGGGCGTCCGGGCGGGCGTGGCCCGGTCCGCGGGCGCAAGAGCAAGAAGCAGCGGCGCCAGGAGTTCGACCAGATGGCGGCGCCCAGCATGGGCGGCGTCAGCCTGCCCCGTGGCAACGGGCAGACCGTCCGGCTGCCCCGTGGCGCGTCGCTGACCGACCTGGCCGAGCGCATCGGCGCCCAGCCGGCGGCGCTGGTGACCGCCCTGTTCCACCTGGGCGAGATGGTCACCGCCACGCAGTCGGTGAACGACGAGACGCTGCAGCTGCTCGGGGCCGAGATCGGCTGGGACATCCAGGTGGTCAGCCCCGAGGACGAGGACCGCGAGCTGCTCGAGACCTTCGACCTCACCTTCGGCGACGAGGGTGACCAGGAGGACTGGGCGGCCCGCCCGCCGGTCGTGACGGTCATGGGTCACGTCGACCACGGCAAGACCAAGCTGCTCGACGCCATCCGCAACACCAACGTGGTGGCGCGGGAGGCCGGCGGCATCACCCAGCACATCGGCGCCTACCAGATCGTCACCGAGCTGGAGGGCGAGGAGCGGCCGATCACCTTCATCGACACCCCGGGTCACGAGTCGTTCACCGCGATGCGTGCCCGCGGCGCGAAGGTGACCGACATCGTCGTCCTGGTGGTCGCCGCCGACGACGGCGTCATGCCGCAGACGGTGGAGGCGCTCAACCACGCCCAGGCCGCCGACGTACCGATCGTGGTCGCGGTCAACAAGATCGACAAGGAGGGGGCCAACCCCGCCAAGATCCGCCAGCAGCTCACCGAGTACGGGCTGGTGGCCGAGGAGTACGGCGGCGACACCATGTTCGTCGACGTCTCCGCGACCACCCGCCAGGGCATCGAGGACCTGCTGACGGCGATCCTGCTCACCGCCGACGCCTCGCTGGACCTGCGCGCCAACACCGAGCAGGACCCGCAGGGCGTGGTCATCGAGGGCAAGCTGGACAAGGGCCGCGGCCCCGTCGCCACGGTCCTGGTCCAGCGCGGCACCCTGCGCCAGGGCGACTCGATCGTGGCCGGCGACGCCTACGGTCGGGTCCGGTCGCTGCTCGACGAGCACGGCAACAAGCTCAAGGAGGCCCTACCGGCCCGTCCGGTGCAGGTCGTCGGACTCACCTCCGTGCCCCGCGCCGGTGACACCTTCCTCGTCGTCGAGGAGGACCGGGTGGCCCGGCAGATCGCCGACCGCCGTCAGGCCCGCATCCGCAACGCGCAGAACGCGCAGATGCGCAAGCGGATCAGCCTGGAGGACCTCGACGCGGCGCTCAAGGAGAACCGCCAGCTCAACCTGATCATCAAGGGCGACAACTCGGGCACCGTGGAGGCACTCGAGGACGCGCTGATGAAGATCGAGGTCAGCGACGACGTCTCGCTGCGGGTCATCCACCGCGGCGTCGGCTCGATCACCAAGAGCGACATCGACCTGGCGCTGGCCGACGACGTCATCGTCCTGGGCTTCAACGTCCGGGCCGAGGGTCAGGCCACCGAGCTGGCCAACCGCGAGGGCATCGACGTCCGGTACTACTCGGTCATCTACCAGGCGATCGAGGAGATCGAGGCGGCCCTCAAGGGCATGCTCAGGCCGGAGTACGAGGAGGTCGGACTCGGCACGGCGGAGGTGCGGGAGGTCTTCCGGGTGCCGCGCATCGGCAACGTCGCGGGCTCGATCGTCCGCAGCGGGACGATCACCCGGAACTCCAAGGCCCGGCTGGTGCGCGACGGCGTCGTCGTCGCCGACAACCTCACCATCGAGTCGTTGCGCCGGTTCAAGGACGACGTCACCGAGGTCCGCGAGGGCTACGAGTGCGGCATCGGTCTCGGGTCGTTCAACGACATCAAGGTCGAGGACCTCGTCGAGACCTTCGAGATGCGCGAGAAGCCGCGCGAGTAAAGAGGACCCGCTGCTCCCCATCGCGAGCGGGTGACGTGCTGGAACGGCCCTCCTGCAGGGGCCCAGCGCGAGCTTGTGAGCGGTGGGGGGCAGGAGGGTCCTTCGACGGTGTTCACCGGGTCGCTGACGGCCGACCTGCTGCTGGGCGACGTCCACTCGCTCAAGGGCAAGCGTGCCGTGGTCCGGCCGATCCTGGCCGAGCTGCGGCGCCGCTTCGCCGTGGCCGCCGCCGAGGTGGGCGACCAGGACCTGCACCGCCGGGTGCAGGTCGGCGTGGCCACGGTGGCCGGCGACGCCGGCCAGGTCACCGACGTGCTCGACGCGTGCGAGCGGTTGCTGGCCGAGCGGCCGGAGGTGACGCTGCTGTCGACGCACCGGCAGCTGTTCAGTGACACGGATTGAAGAAGGACCCCCTCGCCCCCCACCGCTCGCAGGCTCGCGGTGGGGCCCTGCGAGGGGGCCGCCACTGCCCACCCGGGCGCCCTGGTGCGCCCCGTCTCCTGGAGGGTCCGATGGCCGACCCGGCTCGCGCCCGCAGACTGGCGGTGCGCATCCGTCAGATCGTCTCCGCCGCGATCGAGAACCAGATCAAGGACCCGCGGCTGGGCATGGTGACCGTCACCGACGCCCGGGTGACCAGCGACCTCCGTGAGGCGACGGTCTTCTACACCGTCTACGGCGACCCCACGCAGGTCGAGGACTCCGCCAAGGCGCTGGCGTCGGCGACCGGGGTGCTGCGCTCGACCGTGGGCAGGCAGACCGGCATCAAGTTCGTGCCCACGCTGACCTTCGTCGCCGACTCCGTGCCCGACACCGCGCGGGAGCTGGACGCGGCGATCGAGCGGGTCCGCTCCGCCGACGCCGAGCTCGCCCGGATCCGCGAGGGCGCCACCTACGCCGGGGACGCCGACCCCTACCGCCGCCCGGCCGAGGACGACGACCGCGGCGGCGATCCCGACGACGACCCGTCCGACGTCGGGACTGCCGATGACAGGGCCGACGTCCCCACCCACAGCAGGAGTGGCTCGTGAGCTCGCGCACGAGCACAGCAGCGCCGCGCACGCGGCCGACGAGCGCCAGCGAGGAGGACTCGTGAGCGAGAACGACCCCGACCCCCACCTGCCCGACGAGGGGCAGGACCGCCTGGAGCTCGGCGGCCGCCCGGCCCCCGACGCCGGCGACCCCACGCAGGGCGGCAGGACCGGCCAGATCGGCGACGCGCCGAGCATCACCTCCGACGAACCGGACGACGGCTCGAGCTACCCGGTGGGCGGCGGACGCGTGACCGAGGAGGAGAACGCCTCGCCGGTCGCCGACCCCGGCCCGGACTCGTGACCGAGCTCGCGAGGTCCCGCAGGAGCGCAGCACGGTCCGGTACGGGGCCGACCAGCGCTGGCGAGGAGGCCCCGTGACGGTCTCCCTCCCCCGGGGCACCGACCTGACCGACCGCGCCGCCGCCGTCCTCGCCGAGGCTGCGGCGGCCCGGGCCACCGTCGTCCTCACCGGGCACGTGCAACCCGACGCCGACGCGCTGGGCAGCACGCTGGCCCTCGCCGAGGGGCTGCGCCGGCGCGGTGCCCGGGTGCTGGCCACCTTCCCCGACCCGTTCGTGCTGCCCGCGTCGCTCACCTGGCTGCCCGGCGTGGAGGGCCTGGTGCCCTCGTCGGCCGTACCGGCCTCGCCGGACGTCTTCGTCAGCCTCGACGCCGCCTCCCCGGCTCGGCTGGGCGAGCTGGCCGCGCTGCTCGAGCGCGCGGCCACGTCCGTGGTCGTCGACCACCACGCCAGCAACCCCGGCTTCGGTCGGGTGCGCGTCGTCGACCCCGGCGCCCCGGCCACCGTCGTGCTGGTCGCCGACCTGCTCGACGGGCTCGGGGTGGCCCTCGACCAGCGGCTGGCTACCTGCCTGTACGCCGGCCTGGCTGCCGACACGGGCTCCTTCCGGTTCGGCAACACCCGCCCCGACACGCACGGCCTCGCCGCCCGGCTGCTGGACACCGGCATCGACCACGCGGCCATCAGCCAGCGGCTGTTCGACACCGCGCCGTTCGGGTGGCTGGGCCTGCTCTCGGTCGTCGCCGGCCGCGCCGTCCTCGAGCCGGAGGTCGGGGCCGGCCTGGTGTGGACCTGGTCGAGCACCGCCGAGGCCGCCGAGCACGGACTGCCCGGCGAGCAGCTCGAGGCGCTGGTCGACGTCGTCCGCACCATCCAGGAGGCGGACGTGGCCTGCGTGCTCAAGGGGCAGGACGACGGCTCCTGGTCGGTGTCGCTGCGCTCCCGCGGCGCGACCGACGTGGCCCGGGTGGCCGTGGCGCTGGGCGGCGGCGGTCACCGCGCCGCCGCCGGCTTCAGCTGGACCGCCGACCGGGAGAGTGCGATCCGTGCGTTGCGCGGGGAGCTCGGCGGGCGATGACACCGCCGTCCTCCGGACCGCACCGCGGGCCATGACACCGCCGTCCTCCGGACCGCACCGCGGGCCATGACACCGCCGTCCTCCGGACCGCACCGCGGCCAGGTGCCGTCCCCGACGGGCGCTGAGCCCACCCCGGACCTCCCCTGGGGAGACCTCCGGTCCCCGCAACGGGACGTCCGCGCTCCCGCGAGGGCTCCCGGTGTGCTGGCCCTGGCCGCGCCGGCGCTCGTCGTCCTCGCGGCGGAGCCGCTGTACCTGCTGGTCGACACCGCCGTCGTGGGCAACCTGGGGACGGTCGCGCTGGGCGGGCTGGCCGTGGGCGGCGGCCTGCTGGCGTGGGCCGCGGCCCTGCTGAACTTCCTCGCCTACGGCACCACCGCTCGCGCCGCCCGCCGTGCCGGCGCCGGCGACCGGGCCGGCGCGGTCGCCGAGGGTGTGCAGGCCACCTGGCTGGCCCTCGCCCTCGGCCTGGCGGTGCTCGGGTTCTTCCAGCTGCTCGCCGGTCCGCTGACCCGGGCGCTGGCCGGCGGGGCCGGTCCGGTGGCCGCGGCCGGTGAGACCTGGCTGCGGATCGCCGCCCTCGGCACGCCGCTGCTGCTGGTGTCCCTGGCCGGCAACGGCTGGCTGCGCGGCGTGCAGGAGCTGCGCCGGCCGATGCGCTGCGTGCTCGCCGGCAGCCTGGCCAGCCTGGTGCTCTGCCCGCTGCTGGTGCACCCGGCGGGCCTGGGGCTGCCCGGGTCCGCGGTCGCCAACGTCGCCGGTCAGGCGCTCACGGCCGCTCTGCTCCTGCGCGCCCTCGCGCGCGAGGGCGTTGCGTGGCGTCCGCGTCCGGCGGCGATCCGGGCCCAGCTGGTCATCGGCCGCGACCTGCTGCTGCGCGCCGCCGTGCTGCAGATGGCGTTCCTGGTCGCCACCGGCGTGGTCGCCCGCGCCGGCACCGCCGAGCTCGGCGCCCACCAGATCGCCGTCCAGCTGTTCTTCTTCCTCACCCTCGTGCTCGACGCCTACGCGATCGCGGCGCAGACCCTCGTCGGCCAGGCCCTCGGCGCCGGCCGGCCCGACGACGCCCGGGCCACCGCTCGCCGGGTCACCCTGTGGGGGCTGGTCACCGGGGTCGTCGTCGGCGTCCTGCTGCTGGCGCTGCGCCCGGTCGTGCCGCCCCTGTTCACCGACGACCCCGCGGTGCTCGCGCAGGCCGGCGTCGCCTGGTGGTTCCTGGCCGGCGTGCAGCCGCTGGCCGGGGTGGTGTTCGCCCTGGACGGCGTGCTCATGGGCGCCGGGGACGTCGGCTACCTGCGCACCGTGACCGTCGGCGCGGCCCTGCTCGGCTTCCTGCCGCTGTCGCTGCTCGCCGTCCCGCTCGGCTGGGGGCTGGCCGGCGTGTGGACCGGGCTCACCCTCTTCGTCACCGTCCGCCTGGTCGCCGTCCTGGTCCGGGTGGCGGGCGACCGGTGGCTGCGGGCGCCTGGGACGGTGGCGGCGTGAGCAGACGCACGGATGCCGACGTCCCCCCGGGTCTGCTGCTGGTCGACAAGCCGGGCGGCACGACGTCGCACGACGTCGTCGCCCGCGCCCGGCGGGCGCTGTCGGTCCGCCGGGTCGGGCACGCCGGCACCCTCGACCCGATGGCCACCGGCCTGCTCGTCCTCGGCGTCGGCTCGGCCACCCGGCTGCTGGGGTACCTCGGCGGACACGACAAGACCTACGAGGCGACCATCCGGCTCGGGCGGTCTACGGTCACCGACGACCGCGAGGGCCAGGTCGTGACCACCGCCTCGGCCGCGCACCTGGACGACGCCGCCGTTGCCGCCGCCCTCACCGCGCAGACCGGCCCGCTGCTGCAGGTGCCCTCCTCGGTCAGCGCGGTCAAGGTCGCCGGACGCCGCGCCTACGACCGGGTGCGCGCCGGCGAGGAGGTGGTGCTCGAGCCGCGGACGGTCACCGTCCACCGGCTCGACGTCCACCGCGTCACCCGACCCACCCCCGACCTGGTCGACGTGGACGTGACCGTCGTCTGCACCGCCGGCACCTACGTCCGGTCGATCGCCCGCGACGCCGGCGCGGCGCTCGGCGTCGGCGGCCACCTCACCGCCCTGCGCCGCACCGCCTCCGGCCCGTTCCCCGTCGCCCAGGCCGCCCCGGTGGAGGAGGCGGCTGCCGCGCTCGCCGCCGGCGGGGGAACCGGCGCCCTCTCCCTGACCGGGGCCGCGCGCGCCGTGTTCCCGGAGCGGTCCCTCACCGCCGACGAGGCCCGGGCGCTCGGGCACGGGCAGCGGATCGCCGCCACCGGTGCCTCCGGCCTGCACGCCGCGGTGGACGGCGAGGAGCGGCTGGTCGCGCTGGTGGAGGACGCCGGCCGCACCGCCCGCGTCGCCGTGGGGTTCCCGCCCACCTGACCCGGCTCAGGCCGGCGAGGCGGCTCGTGTGCCGGGCCGCGCCAGCAGCACGGTGCCGGCCAGGGTGAGCGCCCAGCCCACGACCAGGAGGGCCGCCCACCCGCTGCGCACGCGGTCGCCCAGGAGGACCAGCCCCACCAGGCCCGGCACCACGACCTCGACGACGGAGAGGACCCCCACCACGCTGTCGACCCGCCCCCGGCGCATCGCCCGGGACAGCAGCACGGTGCCGGTGGCCCCGAGGACGACCACGGCGTAGGCCAGCGGCTCGGTCAGCAGGTCGGCCACCGAGCGCCACACCGACGACGCCACGTGCACGCCCGCACCGACAGCGACACCCCGCCGAACGCCAGCCCGGCGACCGCGGTCGTGAGCAGCGGGTGCCCGGCCCGGGCCACCGGCACCGCGGCTGCGAGCAGCAGCCCGGTGGACACCAGCAGCACGGGGACCGCTCCGGCCGGCAGCCGGTCGGGCCGTCCCGGGTCGGCGCTGGCCGCCACCAGCACCAGGCCGACCACCACCGCCGCCACCGCGTACCGCTCCCGGACCGGCAACCGCCGCGGGTCCCCGCCGTGCGCGGCGACGGCGGTCACCGCGACCGTGCCGGTCAGCACCGTCTGCACCGCGAACACCGGCAGGACGCGCAGCGCCGCGACCGACAGCGCCCAGCCCAGGGCGTCGAAGGCCAGACCGGCGAGGTAGCGCGGCTGCCGCCACACCGGCGAGCCGGCCCGCGCCCGGCGGGCCCCGCCCGCCTCCAGCAGCGAGGCGGTGGTGTTCACCAGCATGGCCGCCACGGGCGCCGCCAGCGCGAGCGCGGTCATCGCGTCCCCCTCCTGTGGCGGCCTCGGTGCCGTGGCCGGCGCCATCCAACCCGACGGCACGCTCGACGCACGCCTGGCGGCGCTCTCCGTCGAGCTGGCCCCGCTGCCCGGCGTCCTGGTCGCCTTCTCCGGCGGGGTCGACTCCGCTCCCGGTCGATGGACGAGCTGTTGCCCGATCCGGTGCGCTACCGCTGAGCCGAGCGGGCGATGCGCGCCGCGACGCCCACGTCGTCCACCCGGGTGGCGAACGCCGACGGCGCCCCGTCGTCGAGCAGCGCCGCCAGGCAGGCCACCGTCTGCTCCGGCGTCTCGCCCGCCGCGTAGCCGACCTCCGGGGTCCCCGTCCGGGCGGCGCGGTCGAGGTCGAGCCGGGCGTAGCCGAGGTCGGCGGTGCGCGGGGCGTCCACGCCGCCAGGGTGCCCCACCGGGGTTGATCGCGTCCCGGCACGGGAAGGGGAGGGCCATGAGCGTCGTCAAGATCAACGCGATCACCGTGCCCAAGGACAAGCAGGAGCGCTTCGAGGAGCGCTTCAAGGGCCGGGCCGGCGCGGTCGAGCAGACCCCCGGCTTCGAGTGGTTCGAGCTGCTGCGCCCGCTGGAGGGCACCGACCAGTACCTGGTCTACACCCGGTGGGAGAGCGAGGAGGCCTACCGGGCGTGGGAGTCCGGTCAGGACTTCGCCCGCGCGCACGAGGGCGGCGGCTCCGACCTCGCGCCCGCCGCCAGCGACTCCTCCCACCTGTGGTCCTACGAGGTCGTCGAGAGCGCGGCACCCGACCGGCCGTGACCACCCGCGCCGTGCGGTGGCGGCGGTCGGGCCCCGACCGCCGCCGCGCCCGGGGCTACTGTGAGCAGGCGGGCCCGCCCTCCGCCGGCCCGCGCCGAGTCCGCACGCCCAGGTGGGAGCCATGACCGACACGCTCGCCGACAGCCGTACCTCGTCCCGGGAGTTCATCGAGGGCGTGCCGGTGGTCGTGGAGGACGTGCCTCGTCGTCCTGCGGCCGAGCGCAACGAGGTGCTGGCCGACCCGGGCTTCGGCCGGTACTTCACCGACTCGATGTTCATCGCGCGCTACCGCGCGGGGGAGGGCTGGTACGACGCCCGGTTGACCGGCTACGCGCCGCTGCAGGTCGACCCGGCCACGGCGGCGCTGCACTACGCACAGTCGATCTTCGAAGGGCTCAAGGCCTACGTCCAGCCCGACGGCAGCGTCGCCACCTTCCGGCCCGAGGCCAACGCGGCCCGCTTCGTCCGCGGGGCCAAGCGGCTGGCCATGCCCCCGGTGCCGGAGGAGGCGTTCATCGCCGCCGTCGACGCCCTGGTCGATGCCGAGCGCGACTGGGTGCCCACCGGCCCCGACCAGACCCTCTACCTGCGCCCGTACCAGCTGGCCTCCGAGCCGTTCCTCGGCGTCCGGCCCGCGAACGAGTACCTGTTCCTGGCGATCGCCAGTCCGGCGGGGGCCTACTTCTCCCGGGGCGTGCACCCCGTGACCGTGTATCTGTCGGAGGAGTACATCCGCGCCGCGCCCGGCGGCACCGGCGACATCAAGAGTGCCGGCAACTACGCCGCCAGCCTGCTCGCCCAAGAAGAAGCGATCGCTGCCGGCTGCGACCAGGTCGTCTGGCTCGACGCGGTGGAGAAGCGCTACGTCGAGGAGATGGGGACGAACAACCTCTTCTTCGTCCTCGGCGAGGGGGACGACGCCGAGCTGGTCACCCCTGAGCTCACCGGCACTCTGCTGGCTGGCATCACCCGGGACTCGCTGATCACCGTGGCTCGCGAGCTGGGGTACCGGGTCACCGAGCGGAAGTTCAGCGTGGAGGAGTGGCGCCGCGGCGTGACCGACGGCACCGTCACCGAGACCTTCGGCTGCGGCACCGCGGCGGTGATCACCCCGGTCGGCGAGGTCAAGGCGCGCACCGGTGGCTTCGTCATCGGGGACGGCGGGCCCGGCCCGCTCACCATGCGACTGCGGGAGCACCTGCTCGACGTCCAGCACGGCCGGGTGCCCGACACCCACGGCTGGCTGCACCGGGTCGGCTGAGCGACCCGGGCTCGTCGACGTGCGCCGGTGGCGGGGGTTGGAGGCCACCCCCAGTGACCTCGGCCGCACGGTGGTCACCGTCGGCATGTACGACGGCGTCCACCGCGGCCACCAACAGCTGATCGGTGCCGCGGTGCAGCGGGCTCGCGCGATGGGCCGGCCCTGCCTGCTGCTCACCTTCGACCCGCACCCGTCCGAGGTGGTCCGCCCGGGCTCGCACCCGGCGATCCTCACCTCCCTGGACCGCAAGGCCGAGCTGGTCGCCGAACTCGGGGTGGACGCGATGTGCGTGCTGCCGTTCACCCGGGAGTTCATGCGGCTGTCGCCGGAGACCTTCACGCACACCGTGCTGGTCGAGCACCTGCACGCCGCCTCGGTGGTCGTGGGGCAGAACTTCACCTACGGCCACCGGGCGGCGGGCAACGTCTCGACCCTCACCGAGGAGGGCCGCCGGTTCGGTTTCACGGTCGAGGGGGTCCCGCTGGCCGGGGACTCGTCGGCCGACGGCGAGATCACCATCTCCTCGACCTACATCCGCGCCTGCGTGGCCGCCGGGGACATGGTGTCGGCCGCCCGTGCGCTGGGCCGGCCGCACCGGATCGAGGGCGTGGTGGTCCGCGGGGACCGCCGCGGCCGCGAGCTCGGCTACCCGACGGCGAACGTGCAGTCCCCGCCGTTCACCGCGATCCCGGCCGACGGGGTGTACGCCGGGAGCCTGGTCATCCTCGACCCGCGCACCGGTGCCACGCAGAGCACCTCGCCGGCGGCGATCTCCGTCGGCACCAACCCCACGTTCCAGGGCAGCCGGCGCACGGTCGAGGCGTACCTGCTGGACTTCGACGGCGACCTCTACGGAGAGCACGTCGGGGTGGAGTTCGTCCAGCGGCTGCGCCCGATGACCGCCTTCGCCGACGTCCCCGACCTGGTCGCGGCGATGGACCACGACGTCGCCGAGACCCGCCGGGTGCTGGGGCTGTGACAGCGCGGTCCTCCAGACCGCACCGGACACCGCTGGTAGCCTGGGAGGTCGTCGGGTCCTCCCGACGAGTGTGCAGTCTGCCCCCGTGCCGGAGACCGGGGGCCACACGCGACCTGCCCAGGAGGCCGTCGATGGCGCTCGACAGCGCGACGAAGAAGCAGATCATGACCGAGTACGCCACGGTCGAGAACGACACCGGTTCCCCGGAGGTGCAGGTCGCGATGCTGACCCGCCGGATCAGCGACCTGACCGAGCACCTCAAGCAGCACAAGCACGACCACCACAGCCGGCGGGGCCTGCTCCTGCTGGTCGGCCGCCGCCGCCGGCTGCTCAACTACCTGGCGAAGACCGACATCAACCGCTACCGCTCGCTCATCGAGCGGCTCGGTCTGCGCCGCTGACCCCAGAGGGGACCGTCCCGCCGGGACGGTCCCCTCTCTCGTGAGGCACCCGCCCCACGGCCCCCACGCGCCGGACGCCGACGCTGGTCGGTCCTCGGTGGTGGCCCCCGGGTACGCCCCTCCCCACGGAGGGGAACGACCCCCGTGGGCCTCGATCGAAGACCGGTCACCCCGGGCGCAGTCCGGCGCAGGACGCCACGAAGAGGACACCCGGCGCGCAGCGCCGCGAGAGGACGTCGCCGCATGCGACGTAGGAAGAGGACACCGTGTCCGCACCCACCACCCAGCACGGCAGCACCACCCCGGCTCCTCAGAACGGAGTCGCGGAGTTCGACCCCGAGGACGGCGTCACCACCGCCACCGCGGTCATCGACAACGGCAACTACGGCAGCCGCAGCATCACCTTCGAGACCGGCCGGCTGGCCAAGCAGGCCGCCGGGTCGGTGGTCGTCAGCATGGGCGACACCATGCTCCTGTCGGCCACCACGGCCGGCCGCCAGCCCAGGGACCAGTTCGACTTCTTCCCGCTGACGGTCGACGTCGAGGAGCGCATGTACGCCGCCGGGCGCATCCCCGGCTCGTTCTTCCGCCGTGAGGGCCGCCCGTCGGAGGACGCCATCCTCACCTGCCGGCTGATCGACCGCCCGCTGCGCCCGACCTTCGCCAAGGGCCTGCGCAACGAGGTCCAGGTCGTCATCACCGTCCTGGCGCTGGACCCCGACCACCTCTACGACGTACTGGCGATCAACGGCGCCTCGGCGTCCACCCAGCTGTCGGGCCTGCCCTTCTCCGGCCCGGTCGGCGGCACCCGCGTTGCGCTGATCAACGGGCAGTGGGTGGGTTTCCCGACCCACGCCGAGCTGGCCGACGCCGTCTTCGACATGGTCGTGGCCGGCCGGGTGCGCCCGGACGGCGACGTCGCGATCATGATGGTCGAGGCCGAGGCCACCGAGCGCACCGTCCAGCTGGTCGCCGGCGGCGCCCCCGCACCGACCGAGGAGGTCGTCGCGCAGGGCCTGGAGGCGGCCAAGCCGTTCATCAAGGCGCTGTGCGAGGCGCAGAGCGCTCTGGCGGAGAAGGCCGCCAAGCCGGTCGCCGACTTCCCCCGCTTCCTCGACTACTCCGACGACGTCTACGCCGCCGTCGAGTCCTTCGCCGGCGCCCGGCTGGCCGAGGTCCAGGCGATCCCCGGCAAGCAGGAGCGCAGCGACGCCACCGACGAGCTCAAGGACGAGGTCGTCAGCTCCCTCGCCCCCCAGTTCCCGGGCCGGGAGAAGGAGGTCTCCGCCGCCTTCCGGGCGGTGACCAAGAAGGTCGTCCGGCAGCGCATCCTGCGGGACAAGGTCCGCATCGACGGCCGCGGCGTCACCGACATCCGGCCGCTGTCGGCCGAGGTCGAGGTCGTCCCGCGGGTGCACGGCTCGGCGCTGTTCGAGCGCGGCGAGACCCAGATCCTGGGCATCACCACGCTGAACATGCTGCGCATGGAGCAGCAGCTGGACACGCTCTCGCCCGAGACCCGCAAGCGGTACATGCACAACTACAACTTCCCGCCGTACTCCACCGGCGAGACCGGCCGGGTGGGCTCGCCCAAGCGGCGCGAGATCGGCCACGGGGCGCTCGCCGAGCGGGCGCTGCTGCCGGTGCTGCCCGACCGCGAGGAGTTCCCCTACGCCATCCGGCAGGTGTCCGAGGCGCTGGGCTCCAACGGCTCGACGTCCATGGGCTCGGTCTGCGCCTCGACGCTGTCGCTGCTCAACGCCGGAGTGCCGCTGCGTGCCCCGGTCGCCGGCATCGCCATGGGCCTGGTCTCCGACGTAGTGGACACCGCCGACGGCCCGGAGACCCAGTACGTCGCGCTGACCGACATCCTCGGCGCCGAGGACGCCTTCGGCGACATGGACTTCAAGGTCGCCGGCACCCGGGACTTCGTCACCGCCCTGCAGCTGGACACCAAGCTCGACGGCATCCCCTCCGACGTCCTGGCCCAGGCGCTGACCCAGGCCCGCGCCGCCCGGCTGCACATCCTCGACGTCATGAACGAGGCCATCGACGGCCCCGACGAGATGAGCCCGTACGCCCCGCGGGTCACCACGGTGAAGATCCCGGTCGACAAGATCGGCGCGGTCATCGGCCCCAAGGGACAGATGATCAACTCGATCCAGGACGAGACCGGCGCCGAGATCACCATCGAGGACGACGGCACGATCTACGTCGGCGCCGCCAACGGCCCCTCGGCCCAGGGCGCGGTCGACCGGATCAACGCCATCGCCAACCCCCAGCTGCCCAAGGTCGGCGAGCGCTTCCTCGGCACGGTCGTGAAGACCACTCCGTTCGGCGCCTTCGTCTCCCTGCTCCCGGGCAAGGACGGCCTGGTCCACATCAGCAAGCTCGGCGGCGGCAAGCGGATCGCCAAGGTCGAGGACGTCGTCAACGTCGGCGACAAGCTGCAGGTCGAGATCACCGACATCGACTCCCGCGGCAAGATCAGCCTGGTCCCGGTCGCGGCCGAGGGCGACGGCTCCGGCGATGGCTCCGGCGAGGGTTCCGGCGACGGCTTCGGCGACGGCTCCGGCGACGGCTCCGGCGACGTCGCCCCGGCGGACGACGCCCAGACCGCCGCCTCCCCGGGGGCGTGACCACGGACACGCAGCAGGTCCCGGCCCCGGCCGGTGTGGGGCAGACCGTCGTCCTCGACGTGGACGAGTTCGGCGGCCGGGTGGAGCGGACCGAGCTGCCCGGCGGCCTGCGGGTCCTGACCGAGACGATGCCCGGGGTGCTGTCGGCCACCGTCGGCATCTGGGTGGGCGTCGGCTCGCGCGACGAGACCGACGCCGTGGCCGGCGCCTCGCACTTCCTCGAGCACCTGCTGTTCAAGGGCACCGGTACGCGCAGTGCGTTGGAGATCGCCACGGCGATGGATGCCGTTGGCGGTGAGATGAACGCCTTCACCGCCAAGGAGCACACCTGCTACTACGCCAACGTGCTCGCCAGCGACCTGCCGTTGGCGGTGACCCTGCTCGGTGACCTGGTCACCGACGCGCTCAACACCGCGGCGGACCTGCAGAGCGAGCGCACGGTGGTGCTCGAGGAGATCGCCATGCGCGACGACGAGCCCGCAGACAGCGTGCACGACCTGTTCGCCGAGACGCTGTTCGGCGGCACCGCGCTCGGCCGCTCGGTGCTGGGCACCGTCGCGTCCATCGAGGCGCTGACGAGGGACGACGTCGACGGCTGGTATCGCAGTCGCTACGCCGTCCCCTCCGTCGTGGTGACCGCGGCGGGGCGGGTGGAGCACCGGCAGGTGCTCGACTTGGTCACCGCCGCGTTCGGGTCCCGCCTCTCCGGCCCGGGCCGGCCGGCTCCCCTGCGACGGGGCGACGAGCGCTCGCCGACGCGTCCGGCCCGACCGACCGGCCTGATCCGCCGGCGCACCGAGCAGACCCACCTGCTGCTCGGCTCGGTCGGGGTCGGCCGCCTGGACGACCGGCGCTACGCGGCGGCGGTGATGGAGACGGCCGTCGGCGGCGGGATGAGCTCGCGGCTGTTCCAGGAGATCCGCGAGAAGCGGGGACTGGTCTACAGCGTCGGCTCGTCGCTGTCGCACTACGCCGGCACCGGGTCCTTCTCGGTCTACGCGGGCTGCTCGCCGAAGCGGGTCCCCGGGGTCCTGCGGCTGGTGCGGGAGGAGCTCGCCCGCGTCGCGGCCGATGGGCTGACGCCCGAGGAGGTGGCCCGTGGGCGCGGGCAACTCAAGGGAGGCATGGTCCTGGGGCTGGAGGACACCGGCTCCCGGATGAGCCGGCTGGGCAAGAGCGAGCTGTCCCACGGCGAGTACCTGCCGGTCCGCGAGGTGCTCGACCGGCTGGATGCCGTCGACGAGGACCAGGTCCGCGAGGTCGCCGCCGACCTCCTGACGCGGGAGACCTGCCTGGCCGTGGTCGGCCCCTACCGCGAGTCCGAGCTCGACCGGCTCTGATGCGCCGCCCGCACCCGGCCCTCGTCGTCCACGGTGCGCTGTCGCGGGGCGCCTTCGCCGTCACGGTCCTGGTCTCGCTGGCGGTGCTGTTCGCACCGGGGGACGACGTCCCGACCGCGCCGCCCGGGGTCGACAAGCTGGTCCACCTGGTCCTGTTCGCCGCGCTCGCCGTGACCGGGCGGTGGGCCGGGGTGCGTGCCGGCGTCCTGGTCGGGCTGATCCTGCTCTACGCCGCGGTCAGCGAGGTGGTGCAGGGTCTCTCGATGCTCCAGCGGTCGGCATCGGTTGCCGACTGGGTCGCCGACGTCGCAGGCGTCGCCCTCGGCCTGCTCGCGTGGGCGGTCGTCGAGCGCCGTCCGCGTGCCTGACCGGGGGCTGCCTTGCACCGCGGCGCGTTGGCGGGAGACTGACCCGATGACCACGAGCGCCCCAGCCTCCGACCAGTCCGGAGCGACCGGACCGGCGGGGGAGCCCCCGCTCCTCCGCGTCGGCGTCCTGGGCGCCCGGGGACGGATGGGCACCGAGGTGGTCAAGGCGGTCGACGCCGCCGACGACCTCGAACTCGTGGCGATGGTGGACGTCGGGGACCGGCTGGCCGACCTGTCCAACGCCGGCGCGCAGGTGGTCGTCGACTTCACCCGCCCGGACGTCGTCATGGACGACATCCGGTTCTGCATCGACAACGACATCCACTGCGTGGTCGGCACGACCGGCTTCGACGAGGAGAAGCTCGCCACCGTCGTGCGGTGGCTCGGGGCCGAGCCGCACGTCGGTGTCGTCATCGCTCCCAACTTCGGCATCGGCGCGGTCCTGCTGATGCGCTTCGCCCAGGAGGCGGCGCGGTTCTTCCCCTCCACGGAGATCGTGGAGCTGCACCACCCGAACAAGGTCGACGCCCCGTCGGGGACCGCCACCCGGACCGCTCGGCTGGTCGCGGCCGCCCGCCGGGCCGCCGGCCTGCCGGAGCAGCCCGATGCCACCACCGACGTCCTCCCCGGTGCCCGTGGGGCCGACGTCGAGGGCGTGCCGGTGCACGCGGTGCGGCTCACCGGTCTGGTCGCACACCAGGAGGTGCTCATGGGTGCGGCCGGGGAGACCCTGACCATCCGCCACGACTCCTACGACCGCGCCTCGTTCATGCCGGGGGTCCTCCTCGCGGTTAGGGAGATCGGTCGACGCCCGGGTCTCACCGTGGGGATCGAGGGCTTCCTCGGGCTCTGACCGCCCTTAGCGGAGTGTGACAGAGGGCGCCCTCCCCGGACGTGCGCGCCGTCCACGACGGCCGTGTATCGTCTTCTCTGCGCCCGGGAGACCGGAGCGGAACGCGGGAAGAACCCGTGAGCCGCGCTGGTTGCACCAGGTGCGCGACGCTCAGCAGTCGGGCGAGGCCCTGGAATGACTCCCAGGTCCCGCCCGTTGTACGGAGCACCTCCACCCGAGCAGCACGGTCTGGGTCACAGCACCCGGGGCTTGACTGCGGCCAAGGGTGGAGTAGCGTGGTCAGGCCACCTCGATTGACGGCCGGTGGGCTGGGGTCGTGGGTGTCCGTTCCTTGAGAACTCAACAGCGTGCCGAAAGTCAGTGCCATGGTTTGTGACCCCGTTGTGGGGTTGTGTGGGTTGGCTGATCTCGGGGGTGTGTTGTTTCGGGGTCGGTC
>NZ_QOHF01000042.1 GCF_003319115.1 Geodermatophilus sp. TF02-6
GGCGATGGCCCAGCGCGAGGTGGGCCTGTCGGCCGGCGAGCCGCCGGCCACCCGCGGCTACCCACCGAGCGTCTTCGCGATGCTGCCCCGGCTGCTGGAGAAGGCCGGCACCGCCGCGGTCGGCTCGATCACCGGGCTGTACACGGTGCTGGTCGACGGCGACGACCACAACGAGCCGATCGCCGACACCGCCCGCTCCATCCTCGACGGGCACGTGGTGCTCACCCGCAGGCTCGCCACCGCCGGCCACTTCCCGGCGATCGACGTGCTGGAGTCGATCTCCCGGGTGGCCACCGCCGTCGTCCCGCCGCCGGCGATGGCCGACGCCCGCGAGGTGCGCCGGCTGATGGGCGCGCTGCGCGACGTCAAGGAGCTCGTCGAGATCGGCGCCTACCAGGCCGGCAGCGACCCGCTGGTCGACCGGGCCCGGGCGCTGGCGCCGCAGATCGAGGCGTTCCTGCAGCAGCCGACCGGCGAGCTCACGCCCGCGGCGGAGTCGTGGGCCTGGCTCAACCGGATCGTGCGCTCGTGACGCGGGCCTTCCGGCTGCAGCCGGTGCTCGAGCTGCGCCGCACCGAGGAGCGCGCCGCCGCGCTGGCCGCCGCCGACGCCGCCCGCGCCGCCGCCGAGGCCGACCGCCGGGCCACCGCGGCCGAGGCCGCCCTGGCCTCCGCCGTCCCTTCGGGCACCTGCACCCCCGGGGCCTTTGTGGCCACTTTGGCCCTGGCCCGGGTGGCGGCGGAGGACGCCGCCGCCGCCCGCGCCCTGGCGACCGCGTCGGCCGAGCAGGCCGAGCTGGTGCGCGCCGCCTGGACCGCCGCCGCCCAGCGCACCAAGGGGCTGGAGCGGTTGCGCGAACGGCACCTGGAGGGGGTCCGCCTCGCCGCGCAGGCTGCCGAGGAGAGGACCGTGGACGACCTCGTCACCGGCCGCTCCGGCCGCCGGACCCCGGCGGCCACATCGGCGATGTGGTCGCCACAGCCGGCCTGTGGCGGCCACATCGCCGATGTGGGCGGATCGGAGCCGACCGAGGAGGTGCCGTGGACGGACTGACCGCGGTGCAGGCCCGGATCAGCGAGATCCAGGCACGCTTCCTCACCCCCACCCGCACCTCGACCACCGCCTCGAACGCCGGCTGGACGGCGGCCGCCGCGGCCACCGGGTTGACCACCGGCACGACGGCCCCGACCGCCGCCACCGCGGCCGCCGCCGCCGCCACGGCCGCGATGGCGACCGCGGGCACCGCGTCGTCGGGCACCGACCTGGAGAACCGGGTCGTCGCCGAGGCACGCAGGTACCTCGGCGTCCCCTACCTGTGGGGCGGCACCGACCCGGCCACGGGCCTGGACTGCTCCGGCTTCGCCCAGCTGGTCTACGGCAACCTCGGCATCGACCTGCCGCGCACCTCCTCGCAGCAGGCCACCGCCGGCACCGCGGTCGCCTCGCTGGCCGACGCCCGCCCCGGCGACCTGGTCTTCTTCGACCACACCCCCTCACGGCCGGGCATCGACCACGTCGGCATCTACCTCGGCGACGGGCAGATGATCGCCGCCCCGCAGGAGGGCCAGACGGTCTCGGTGCAGCCGGTCGGCGACCCGGCGGTGATCCGCCGCGTGCTGCCCACTGCGTCCGGGACGACGGCGCAGGCGGCGTCCTCCTCGCTGGCCGGCGTGCCGTACGCGGACCTGTTCGCGCGGGCCGGCGCCCGGCACGGGGTCGACCCGGCGCTGCTGGCCGCCGTCGCGCAGCAGGAGTCCGGCTTCGACGCGCAGGCGGTCTCCCCCGCCGGCGCCCAAGGCCTCATGCAGTTCGTGCCGGCCACCGCCGCGAGCCTGGGGGTGGACCCGCTCGACCCGGCCTCGGCCGTCGACGGCGCCGCCCGCTACCTGCGCCAGCTGACCGACCGCTTCGGCTCGACTGACCTCGCCCTGGCCGCCTACAACGCCGGGCCGGGCACGGTGCGCCGCTCCGGGGGCGTCCCGCCCTACCCCGAGACCCAGGACTACGTCCGCGCCGTGACCGACCGGGCGGAGGCCCTGCGATGACCACCCCCCTGGCCCCGGCCGCGCCCGCGGTCCCCCCGGCCACCGGACCGGCCGTCCCCGACGCCCCCGGTGGAGCCGAGCGCTTCGCCTCCGCCCTGGACGGCGCCCTGGACGGCGCCCTGGACGGCGCCGCTGCCGGCGGCGGGCGGGACGGCGCCGCGCCGGCCGACCCCGCGGGTGCGGACGCCGCGAGCGACCGGGCCGCGACGGACGACCCGGCCGACCTTCCGCTCACCCCGGCCGGCCTGCCGCCCGGGCTGTGGGCGCTGCTCACCGGCATCGGCCCCGGCACGACCGCCGGGACCACCCCCGCGACCACCCCCGCGCCGGCCGCCCCGGCGGCCGAAGGCACGGCGGCCGCGATCACCGGCGTCACGGCGGCCGGGGCCACGGGCGGCGCGACGGGGCTCTCGGACGGCGCGGTCGCCGGCGCCGCCGTGAGCGGCGACGCGGTCCCCGCCGCCCCGCCGTCCGCGCAGGCCGTGCCCGCGCCCCCCGGCCCGACCCCGGCGTCCGCCGCCGCGCCGGCCGCCCTGCCCACCGCCGCGACGCCCGCGCCGCCCGCCGCGGCCGGCCCGCTGCCGGACCTCCCCGTGGTCGTCGCCGCACCGGACACCCCCGCGGCCGCTCCTGGACCGACCGTCCCCGAGCCGACCGTCCCGGTGCCTCCCGCGCCGGGCACCCCGGCACCGGCCGTCGCCGACGCCGGGACGGACGCCGGCACTCCCGACCAGGACACCCCGGCGGCCGCGCCCGCGCCGGCCACCGCCCCGGCGGCCGCGGCGACCGCGGTCGCGGCACCGGCGCCCCCCGCCGCCCCCGCGGCGGTCCAGCCGGCCGCACCGGCGGGCCCGCAGACCCCGCCGCCCCCGGTCGGCACCCAGGTCGCCGCGCACGTCGCCGTCCTCCGCCACGGTCCGGACGGCGTGCACACGATGACCGTGGTGCTCACCCCGGAGACCCTCGGGCCGGTCGAGGTGCAGGTGACGCTCGCCCGCGGCGCGGTCGACCTCACCCTGCGCGGCGCCACCGAGGCCGGGCGGGCGGCCCTGCTCGACGCCCTGCCCGACCTGCGCCGGGACCTGCACAGCGCCGGCCTGACCTGCACCACCGCCTCCGTCGACCAGGACGGCGGCGGGTGGTCGTCGGCGACCGCGGCGCAGCAGCAGGCCGCCGGCGAGCGCGGCGGCCGGCACTCCCAGCCCGACGGCCGCACCCGCTCCTGGCTGCGCGGCCCCGACGTCGACGCGGGCCGGCCGGTCCCCGTCACCACCACCGCGTCGTCCGGCCTCGACATCCGAGTCTGAGACGTCCGGGTCCGAGAGGAGTCGACCGATGACCGACCCCGTTGCCGGCGTGGGCGGCACCGCCACCGCGACCGCCACCACGACGGTGAACCGCACCGACCAGATGGACAAGAACGTGTTCCTGCAGCTGCTGGTGGCGCAGATGCGCTACCAGGACCCGAACAACCCGACCAGCACCACCGAGTTCATGTCCCAGACGGCGACGTTCACCCAGGTGGAGAAGCTGGAGGAGATCGCCACCCAGAACGCCTCCATGGTGGCGCTGCAGCGCTCGCTGTCCGCCGGCGCCCTGGTCGGCCACGCGGTCAGCTACACCGACGACACCGGCGCCACGGTCACCGGCACGGTCGGCTCGGTGCGGATCTCCGGGGACGAGCCGCGCGCGGTGGTGGACGGCGTCGCCGTCCCCCTCGGCCGGCTCACCGAGGTCTCCCTCCCCACTCCCTGACGCCCGCCCTCCCCCAACCACCGAGGAGTCTCCCGTGCTGCGTTCCATGTTCTCCGCGATCTCCGGCCTGCGGGCCCACCAGACCAAGCTCGACGTCACCGGCAACAACATCGCCAACGTCAACACGGTCGGGTTCAAGAGCAGCCAGACCGTCTTCGAGGACACCCTGTCCCAGGTCGTGCGCAACGGCTCGGCGGCCACCGCGCAGACCGGGGGCACCAACCCGGCGCAGGTCGGGCTCGGCGTCAAGGTCGCCGGCATCACCACCAACTTCGAGCAGGGCTCGACCCAGAACACCGGCCGGTCGACCGACTTCATGATCAGCGGCGACGGCTTCTTCGTGACCAGGGCCGGCAACGAGCAGCTCTACACCCGCGCCGGGTCGATGAACTACGACTCCGCCGGGCACCTGGTGACTCCGGACGGCGCCCTGCTGCAGGGCTGGACGGCGGCCAACGGAGTGGTCGACACCAATGGCGCCATCGGCACCATCACCGTCCCCTTCGGCGACGTGATGGCGCCGACGCGGACCCAGAACGGCGCGGTGGTGGGCAACCTGTCCAGCGGCGCGGCCGCCGGTGCGACCTCAGCGGTCCAGTCCCAGCTCACGGTGTACGACGCCCTGGGGACCGCGCAGCAGCTCACCCTGAAGCTCACCAAGACCGGCGCCAACCAGTGGGACGTCGTCACCAGCGATGCGTCCGGCGGCACGCAGACCACCTCGCTGGCGTTCAGCACGGCAGCGGGCAGCGAGGGTCGACCCACGGCGGGCCAGACCGTCACGTTCACCCCGTCGACCGGCACGTGGCCGGGGCCGATCACGATCGACCTCGGCGCGGTACGCCAGTTCGGCGGTGCCTCCTCGCTCACGCCGGGAGAGGTCGACGGCAACGCCATGGGCACCCTGCAGTCCATCGCGCTCAGCGGCGACGGCACGGTCATGGGCGTCTACTCCAACAACCTGCGCGAGCCGATCGGCAAGCTGGCGCTGGCCACCTTCGCCAACCCCGGCGGCCTGGCCAAGGCCGGCAACAGCTCCTACCGGGTCGGCGACAACTCCGGCCAACCCGCGATCGGCGCGCCCGGCACCGGCGGGCGCGGCTCCCTCACCGCCGGGGCGCTGGAGATGTCCAACGTCGACCTGGCCGAGGAGTTCACCGGGCTGATCGTGGCCCAGCGCGGCTTCCAGGCCAACAGCCGCGTCATCACCAGCTCCGACGAGGTGCTGCAGGACCTGGTCAACCTCAAGCGGTAGATGGAGGACCTCCCTCCTCCCCACCGTGAACGGACCTCGTCCTCCTCACCCCTCGCACGCTCGGGGTGAGCCTCTGGACGAGGCCGTGGCGGGCCCCTGGAGGGA
The DNA here is from genome assembly GCF_003319115.1 of Geodermatophilus sp. TF02-6. Lineage (GTDB taxonomy): Bacteria > Actinomycetota > Actinomycetes > Mycobacteriales > Geodermatophilaceae > Geodermatophilus. The sequence goes on from NZ_QOHF01000042.1 coordinate 5,161, forward strand.
GGCCTCCGGCGGCCCGGTCCTCCCCGCGGGGAGACCGGGCCGCCGCCGTCCTCACCCCGGGGGGGTGAGCGGCCCTGTTCGGCTCAAGCCGGGTCGCCGCGGCGCCGATGACTCAAAGACAGCCGGCACCGCCGTCGCGAGCGGTCGGCCCTCCCCTCCCCGACCGACGCAGAGGACCTCCCCGTGATCCGTGTGACGCGCCTGAACGGAGAGCGGTTCGCGCTCAACCCCGACCTCGTCGAACGGGTCGAGGGCCACCCCGACACCGTCCTGTTCCTGGTCGACGGCACGAAGTACGTCGTGGCGGAGAGCGTCGAGGAGGTGCTGGTCGAGATCCGCGAGTACCGCGCCAGCATCCTGGCCACCGCCTACGAGATGGACCGCGGCAGCTACCGCTCGCCGGTCTGCGCGACCGACGAGGACGGGCACGCGGCCGTCGTCCCCTTCCCGGCCCGCGAGGAGCGCTGAGCCCCGTGGACCCGGCCACCCTGATCGGGATCGCCCTCGGTCTGGTCTCGCTGCTCCTGCTGATGGTCCTCGAGGGCTCCAGCCCGCTGGCGATCGTCCTGCTGCCCCCGCTGATCCTGGTGTTCGGCGGCACGTTCGGCGCCGCCATCGCCGGCTCGGCCCTGGCCGACGTCAAGAAGATCGGCGGCTGGTTCAAGCTGGCGCTGATGCCGGCCAAGGTGCCGCCGGCCAGCGACCGCATCGCCACCCTGGTCACCCTCGCCGAGAAGGCCCGCAAGGAGGGCCTGCTGGCGCTGGAGGCCCAGGTCAAGACGATCGACGACCCGTTCCTCAAGCGCGGCCTGCAGATGGGCATCGACGGCACCGACCCCGAGGAGCTGCGCGGCGTCCTGGAGGCCGAGATCGCCGCCAAGAAGGCCGAGGACAAGGTCGCCGCCAAGTTCTTCACCGCCATGGGCGGCTACGCCCCCACCATCGGCATCATCGGCACCGTCGTCGGCCTGATCCACGTGCTGGAGAACCTCTCCGACCCCGGGTCGCTCGGCCCGCTGATCGCCAGCGCGTTCGTCGCCACCCTGTGGGGCGTGCTCACCGCCAACCTGTTCTGGCTGCCCATGGGCACCAAGATCACCCGGATCAGCGAGCTGCAGGCCGCCCAGATGGAGCTGCTGGTGGAGGGGATCACCGAGATCCAGGCCGGGACCAGCCCGCGGGCGGTCCGGCTCAAGCTCACCGCGCTGGTGCCCCCCGGCGAGGTCGCCAAGGAAGCCGCGTGAGCTCCGGCGGGCACGGCCGCCGGCGGCACAGGGGCCACGAGGAGGAGCACGAGAACCACGAGCGGTGGCTGGTCTCCTACGCCGACATGGTCACCCTGCTCATGTGCCTGTTCATCGTGCTGTTCGCGATGAGCCAGATCGACAGGGCGAAGTTCGCCGCGCTGGCCAGCGGCCTGGCCGACAGCTTCGGCGCCCCGGTCAGCGCCTCCACCGGCAGCACCAACCCGCAGCCGGCGGTGCTCGACGGCCTGCCCGCGCCGGCCGACATCGCCCTGGGCATCGCGCCCGACCAGCAGCCCTCTCAGGAGCAGGTGGACGCCGCCGCCGCGCAGGCCGCGCTCGCCGAGGCCCAGCAGGTCGCCGCCGAGGCCCGGGCCGAGTACGCGCAGCTGGCCGCGGCGCGGGACCGGATCGAGGCGGCGCTGGCCGCCGCCGGCCACGCCGGAGCGGCCCGCTACGAGATCGACGAGCGCGGGCTGGTCGTGCACATCGTCGCCGACCAGGTCCTGTTCGACGCCGAGCGCGCCGAGCTGCGGCCCGAGGGGCGGCAGATCCTCGACGCGGTCGCGCCCACCCTGCGCGACCTGCCGGGCTCCCTCGGCATCGAGGGCCACGCCAACCACCTGCCGGTCACCCCGGGCGGGCCGTGGCCGTCGAACTGGGAGCTGTCGGCCTACCGCGCGACCACCGTCGTCCGGTACCTCGCCGGGGACGGCATCGCCGGCGACCGCATGGTCGCCAACGGCTACGCCGACACCCGGCCGCTGGTGCCGCCGTCCGACCCGAGCGCGATCACCGTGAACCGGCGCGTCGACATCGTCGTCACGTCCACGGCCTCCGCCGAGGCCAACGCCCTGCTGCCCGGCCTCGACGCCGGCACCGCCCAGGAGGAGACCCATGGCTGAGAAGACCGCCGCGAAGGACGCCGGGAAGAAGGACGCCGCGACCCCCGAGGACGAGGAGGAGAAGGGCGGCGGCAGGAAGAAGCTGCTCCTCATCGGCCTGGTCGCCCTGCTCGCCGTCGCCGGCGCCGCCTACTACTTCCTGTTCGCCGGCAGCGGCGAGGCCGAGGCCGAGGAGCCGGTGCCCGGGGAGGTGCTCGCCCTCGACCCGGTCGCGGTGAACCTGGCCGGCGGCGGCTACCTCAAGGTCGGCATCGCCCTGCAGCTCACCGAGGAGGCCGCTGGCGGGCACGGCGGCGGGGTCGACGGGTCCGAGGCGCTCGACCTGCTGATCTCGACCTACTCGCAGGCCCAGCCGGCCGACGTCACCGGCGCCCGCGACGCGCTCAAGGAGTCCCTCGAGCACCAGATCGTCGAGGCCTACACCGAGGACGGCTCCGAGATGGTCATGGGCATCTACCTGACCGAGTACGTGACCCAGTAGTAGAAGGACCCCGTCCCACCTACCCTTCGCGAGCTCAGGGCGGTGCCCTGGACGGGGCCACACCGCAGTTCCCTCCCGCACCACCCATCACAGCCGTCCGCCCTGACCGGCAGCGCCCGTCGCCGCCGGTCAGGGCGCAGTCGTCTCCCGCCGATGACGGGAGGGTGACCCGCCCCGACACCCGGACCGCGCCGCTGCGGCGCAGCCGGCGCGGCGAACCCCGCACCTACGACTTCCGCCGGCCCACCAAGCTCTCCCGCGAGCACGTCCGGGTGCTGCAGATCGCCCAGGAGGCCTTCGCCCGCCAGGCGACGACCGCTCTGACCACCATGCTGCGCGCCGGCGCCCGGCTGGAGCTCCTGGGCATCGAGCAGCACTCGTACGACGACTACGTGGCCGCGCTGCCCCACCCGTGCTTCATCGCGACCTTCACGCTGGAGCCCCTGGCCGGCAAGGGCGTGCTGGCCTACCCGCTGGACATCGCGATGGCCGCCGTCGACCACATGCTGGGCGGCTCCGGCGCCGCCGAGCAGCCGGACCGGCCGATGACGGTGATGGAGACCGCCATCACCAACCACCTGCTCGGCCGGTTGCTCAGCGAGTTCACCGCCGCGTTCACGCACGTCGTCGAGCTGCAGCCCGAGCTCTCCGAGCTGGAGTACGACCCGCAGCTGGCCCAGGCCGCGGCCGGCTCGGACACGGTCATGGTCGCCACCTTCACCCTCGGCGTCGGCAGCCGCGCCGGCGAGGCCACCCTCGTGCTGCCCTTCTCCTCGTTCGCGCCCGCGCTGAGCAACGCGGCCTCCCCGCAGCTGTCGGAGTCGGCCCAGGCCAAGCGCCGCCGCGCCTTCGAGGCCCTGTCCGAGCGGCTCACCCAGGTGCCGGTCGAGGTCGGCGTCCGGTTCGCCCCGCTGGAGGTCTCCTCCGAGGACCTGCTCTCCCTCGCCGTCGGCGACGTCCTGCTGCTGCGCCACCCGCAGGACGCCCCGCTGGAGGTCACCACCAACGACGTGGTCTTCGCCTACGCGATCGCCAGCAACCACCGCCGCCGGCTGGCCGCCGCCATCGTCCCCACCCCCGCCAGCGTCCCCACCCCCGCCAGCGTCCAGACCACCGCTCAGACCACCGCTCAGACCACCGCCCAGAAGGACACCGCATGACCGCCTCCGTGGAGCACTCGCAGGCCTCCGAGACCGTGATCGCCGTCGTGGCCTCCGCCGCCGGCGCCGCGGCCGCGCTGGTGCCGGCGACGGCCCAGCTGGTCCCGGGCTCGCCGGTCAGCGACCCCGATGCCGTCCTGGTGCCCGCGCAGGCGGCCGCCGCGGTCATCGCCCGGCTCTCCGGCGAGGTCAGCGGGGACGTCGTCCTCGTCGTCTCCGCCGAGGTCGTCGACGCCCTGGCCAACTCCCCCGTCGGCCGGATGGACGTCGCCGCCGCGCTGCGTCCCGCCCTGGAGGCCGCCGCCGCCACGCTGGGCCGGGTGCGGGTGGACTCCGAGCGCACCGAGGACCCGGACACCGCGATGGACGGCCTGCGGGACAAGGGCACGTTCGTCGCCGTCCCGCTGCTGGCCGGCGGGGCCACGGTCGAGGCCACCTTCGCGCTGCAGGTGACCCTCCCCGGGCCGCGCGCCCAGCGCGGCAGCCTGGACCTGCTGCGGCACGTGGCCATGGAGGTCACCGTGGAGATCGGCCGCACCCGCATGACCGTCGGCGAGCTGCTGTCCCTGCACCCCGGCGAGGTGGTCGAGCTCGACCGCGCCGCCAGCGCCCCCGCGGACCTGCTGGTCAACGGCACGCTCATCGCCCGCGGCGAGGTCGTCGTCGTCGACGAGGACTTCGGGCTGCGGATCAGCGAGATCGTCACCGACGCCGCCACCGAGATCGGGCAGCCGGCATGACCTGGATGCTGATCCGGCTGGTGCTGACGCTGGCCTTCGTCGGCGGGGTGCTGTGGTTCGCCGCGCGGCTGGCGAAGCGGCGCGGGCTCGGCCAGGCGGGCGGGCTGATCGAGGTCGTCGCCCGGCAGCGCATGGGCCGGGCCAGCAGCGTCACCGTCGTCCGCATCGCCGACCGGGTGCTCGTCGTCGGCGCCACCGAGGAGCAGGTCACCCTGCTCGCCGAGGTGGACGGCGAGGCCGTGGAGGAGGCCCTCCGGGAGCGGCAGCCGGCCGCCGGGGAGCCGGCGGCGACCCCCGCGACCGGGGTGCTCGCCGGCTCGGTGTTCGACCGCGGCGGGTGGACGGCGATCGTGGCGCAGCTGCGGGAGCGGACGGTCCGCCGCTGATGGCCTCCTCCCCCGTCCCCGCCCGGGGCGTCCCGTTCGCCCGGCGCGTGGGCCTGGTCCTGCTGCTCCTGGCGCTCGCGGGCGTCGTCCTCGCGGTGCTGGCCGGCCCGGCGTCCGCGGCGCCCACCGCGCCGACCGCCCCGACGCAGCCCACCGCCCCGACGGTCCCCGCCGTCGACGGCGCCGCTGGCGACGGCGGAGTGGACATCTCCATCGGCGGCGGCAGCCCGAGCACCTCGGTCACGCTGATCCTCGCGATCACCGTACTCTCCGTGGCCCCCGCGGTGCTGCTGCTGGCCACCTCGTTCACCAAGATCGTCGTGGTGCTGTCGCTGACCCGCAACGCGCTGGGCATGCAGTCCTCGCCGCCGAACACGGTGCTCACCGGCATCGCCCTGTTCCTGACGCTGTTCGTGATGGGCCCGGTGTTCGCCGACGTCAACGAGACGGCGGTGCAGCCCTACCTCGACGGGCAGATGACGGTCTCGCAGGCCTACGACGCCGGCGTCGTGCCGCTCAAGGGGTTCCTGCTCGACAACACCCGCGAGGACGAGCTGAAACTCATGGTCGGGCTCTCCGGGGAGGAGGCCCCGGCCGACGAGGAGTCGGTGAGCATGACCACCCTGGTGCCGGCGTTCGTGCTCTCCGAGCTCAAGAGCGCGTTCATCATCGGGCTGGTCGTGTTCATCCCCTTCCTCGTGCTGGACATGCTGGTCAGCGCCGCGCTCATGGCGATGGGCATGATGATGGTGCCGCCGGCGATCGTGTCCCTGCCGTTCAAGCTGCTGCTGTTCGTGGTGGTCGACGGCTGGGCGCTGATCACCACGGCGCTGGTGGGGAGCTACGGGTGAGTGACGCCGACGTCACCGAGATCGCCGTCCAGACGATGGTGGTCGCCGCCAAGGTCGCCGCCCCGGTCCTGCTGACCGCCCTGCTGGTCGGGTTCCTCATCTCGCTGTTCCAGGCGGCCACCCAGATCCAGGAACCGACGCTGTCCTTCGTGCCGAAGATGATCGCGGTCGCGATCGCGCTGCTGGTCACGGGCAACTGGGTGCTCGCCGAGCTGGTCAGCTTCACCCAGGGCCTGTTCGACGCGCTGCCGCGGCTGCTCGACCGGACGTAGCGACCGTGGACCTCCAGGTCCCGGCGGTCACCCTGGCGGCGCTGCTGCTCGGCACGGCGCGCGCCACCGGCTTCGTGCTGCTCGCGCCGCCGTTCAACTCGCGCAGCATCCCCGCCCCGGTCAAGGGCGCGCTGGCGATGGCCCTGTCGGTGGCCCTGCTGACCCGCACCGCCCCCGACCTGCCCGAGCCGACGGCGGGGTTCCTGGTCGTCGGCGCGGTCACCGAGGTCGTCATCGGCGCCGCGCTCGGCTTCGTGGTCCAGGTGCTGTTCGCCGCCGTCCAGTACGCCGGCGACCTCATCGACGTCACCGGCGGCTTCTCGCTGCAGCCGGCCTACGACCCGCTGTCGATGACGACCAGCTCCTCGATCGGCCGGCTGCACCACCTGCTGGCGACGACGCTGCTGTTCACCAGCGGCGGGCACCTGCTCATCGTGCGCGGCTTCGCCACCTCCTACGAGGGGCTGCCGGTGGGCGGCTCCTTCCCCGCCGACCAGTTCGGCCAGGTGCTGCTCACCGCGTTCTCGATGATGTTCCTGGCCGCTCTGCAGATCGCCGGGCCGATGGTCGCGGTGCTGCTGCTGGCCGACGTCGCGCTCGCGCTGCTCTCCCGCGCCGCGCCCGCGCTGAACGTCTTCGCCATCGGCTTCCCGGTGAAGATCACCCTCACCCTGGCGCTGCTCGGCCTCACCTTCCCGCTGCTGCCCCCCGCCCTCGACACGCTCCTCGAGCAGGCGACCCGGGCGATGGTCTCCCTGCGGAGCGGGTGATGCGGCAGCACCGGCCACGTCCGCCGGCCGAGCCGGTGGTGGGCTGATGGCCAAGGACGGGCCCGGCGGGGAGCGGACCGAGAAGCCGACACCCCAGCGCCTGAAGAAGGCGCGCAAGGACGGCCAGATCCCCCGCACCCAGGAGCTGGGCACGTGGACCGGCGCCGCGGCGGCCAGCGTGCTGCTGCCGATGCTGGTCGGCGACGCGTACGACGGGGTGGGCCGGCTGTTCGTGCAGGTCGGCGCGGTGGTCGCGCACCCCGAGGCCAGCGCGGCGACGGCTCTGCTCGGCCAGGCGCTGTCCACCTTCCTGACGGCGCTGCTGCCGATGGCGCTGGGCCTGATGGTGGTCGGCGTCGTCGCCTCGGCCGCCCAGGGCGGGGTCACCGTCACCACCAAGCCGCTGACGCCGACGCTGAAGAAGCTCAACCCCTTCCCGGGGGTGAAGCGGATCTTCGGCACCCACGGCCTCTGGGAGGCCGCCAAGGCGCTGGTCAAGACGGTCGCGCTGGGCACCGTGGTGGTGCTCACCAGCGACCGGGCGCAGCAGCTGGTGTCGGCCTCCGGCGCGCTGCCCCTCTCGGCGGTCACCGCCACCTTCGCCGACTCCGCCGTCCTGATGTTCCGCGTCGTGGCCGTCACCGGGCTGGCGATCGCGGTCGCCGACTACGTCGTCGTCCGCCGCAAGACGATGTCGCAGCTGAAGATGAGCCGGTACGAGATCGCGCAGGAGCACAAGAACTCCGAGGGCGACCCGCACGTGAAGGGCCAGCGGCGGGCCGCGCAGATGGCGATGTCGCGCCGGATGATGAGCGAGGTCGCCACCGCCGACGTCCTGCTGGTCAACCCCACCCACGTCGCCGTCGCGCTGAGGTACGAGGCCGACCGCGGCGCCCCCCGGGTGGTCGCCAAGGGCGCCGGCGAGGTCGCCGCCAGGCTGCGCGAGCGCGCGGAGGAGGCGCGCGTGCCGATGGTGCAGGACGTCCCGCTCGCCCGGGCCCTGCACGCCTGCTGCGACCTGGGCCAGGAGGTCCCCGCCCAGCTGTTCACCGCCGTGGCCCGGGTGCTCGCCTTCGTGATGCAGCTGTCGGCCCGCGGCGTCCGGGGCGGGCTGCACCGGCCCGGCTTCGAGCCGCCCGACGTCGAGGGGCTGCCGAGGGCCGGGCGCCGCCGCCTTCCCGCTGCACCCTGAGGCATGGGAAGCAATACATGCGTCGGGGCGGCGCGGACGCATGCATTGCTTCCCATGCCCGCTCACTGGGGCGGGTGTGACGGGTGGGGTGGACGGCGCCTGCACCGGTGCCCCGCCCCGGCCGGACTGCCGATGAGGTGCCTCGTGCGAGGGTTGACGAAGGCCGCCGTCCCCATCGGCGTGGTGGCCATCGTCCTGATGCTGGTCGTGCCGCTGCCCGCCGCGGTGCTGGACCTGCTGCTGGGCCTGAACATCACCGCGTCGCTGCTCACCCTGCTGGTCGCGATGCAGATCAAGCGGCCGCTGGACTTCGCCGTCTTCCCGTCGCTGATCCTCATCGCGACGCTGTTCCGGCTGGCGCTCAACGTCTCCTCGACCCGGCTGGTGCTCAGCGACGGCTACGCCGGCAAGGTGATCGAGGCCTTCGGGCACTTCGTGATCGGCGGGTCGCTGATCGTCGGCCTGGTGATCTTCGTGATCCTGACGATCATCCAGTTCGTCGTCATCACCAACGGTGCCGGCCGGGTCGCCGAGGTCGGCGCCCGCTTCACCCTCGATGCGATGCCCGGCAAGCAGATGGCGATCGACGCCGACCTCAACGCCGGGCTGATCAACGAGACGCAGGCCCGCCGGCGGCGCGCCGAGGTCACCGCCGAGGCCGACTTCTACGGCTCGATGGACGGCGCCTCCAAGTTCGTCAAGGGCGACGCCATCGCCGCCATCGTCATCACGCTGATCAACCTCGTCGGCGGCTTCGCGATCGGCGTGGTGCAGCACGGCATGGCCCCGGCCGACGCCGTCTCCACCTACTCGCTGCTGACCGTCGGCGACGGCCTGGTCTCGCAGATCCCCGCGCTGCTGCTGTCCACCGCGACCGGCATCATCGTCACCCGCTCGGCCACCGAGGGCGACATGGGCTCAGACCTGCTCGCCCAGCTCGGCCGGTTCCGCCAGCCGGTGCGCATCGCCGGCGGCGCCGCCCTGGCGCTGTGCCTCATCCCCGGCCTGCCCAAGCTGCCGTTCCTGGTCATCGGCGGGCTGTTCCTGCTCATGGCCGCGCGCATGCACGAGGCGCCGGCCGCGGACGACGCCGCCGAGGCCCAGCCCGCCGCCGCCGACGAGCCCCGGCCCGACTCCCCCGAGGCGATCGCGGAGAGGATGCGGGTCGACCCGCTCGAGCTCGAGGTCGCCTTCGACCTGGTCGACCTGGTCGACACCGCCCGCGGCGGCGACCTGCTCGACCGGGTCAAGGCGCTGCGCCGCAAGGTCGCCATGGACACCGGCCTGGTCATCCCGCTGGTGCGCACCCGCGACAACCTCGACCTGCCGGCCTCGCAGTACGTCATCTGGCTCAACGGCGTCCCCGCGGCCCGGGGCACCTCGCCGGCCGGCACCGTGCTGGCCATCGGCGACGCGCTCGACGCGCTGCCCGGCAAGGCCACCCGCGAGCCGGTGTTCGGGCTGCCGGCCAAGTGGGTGCCGGCCGAGCTGCAGCGCCAGGCGGAGATGGCCGGCGCCACCGTCGTCGACCGCTCCTCGGTCATCACCACGCACCTGGCCGAGGTCGTCCGGCAGAACGCCGCCGACCTGCTCGGCCGGGAGGACGTGAAGCTGCTGGTCGAGATGGTCCGCCGCACCCACCCGGTCGTCGTCGAGGAGCTCACCCCCACGCTGCTCACCCTCGGCGAGATCCAGCGGGTGCTGCACGGGCTGCTCGCGGAGAACGTCTCCATCCGCGACCTGGTGCGCATCTTCGAGGCGCTGTCGGTGCGCGCCCGGGTCTCTCCCGACGCCGACGGGCTGGTCGAGGCCGCCCGCGCGGCGCTCGGCTCGGCGATCAGCCACCCCTACGTCACGCCCGACGACCGGCTGCACGTCATGACCCTCGACCCGGCGTTCGAGCAGCGGCTGCTCGAGGCGGTCCGGCACAGCGAGGCCGGCCAGGTGCTCGCCCTGGACGCCGGCACGGTCGACGCGCTGGTCAACGGCTGCACCGGCCTGCTGAGCGACGCCGAACGGCTCGGCCTCTCCCCGGTGCTGGTGTGCTCCCCGCAGGTGCGGGGCGCGCTGTCCCGCCTGATGCGTCAGGTCCTCCCCCGCCTGCCGGTGGTCTCCTACACAGAGGTCTCCCGGACGGCCCAGATCGAGTCCCTGGGAGTGGTGAACGGTGCCCTTGCCGTCCGTTGAGGCCGCCACGCGCGAGGGCGCCATCGCCGCCGCGCGGGAGAGGTACGGATCGTCGGTGCGGATCGTCGGCATCCGCCGGGTCCGCACCGGCGGGGTCATGGGTTTCTTCACCACCGAGCGCTTCGTCGCCGAGGTGGAGGAGGCCGCCCCGACCCCCGTCGAGCGCCGGCCGGCCTCCCGCGCCGAGTCCCTGGCCCGCATCGAGGCCGCGGTGCGCCGGAGCCCGGTGCTGCCCGACCCGGTCGACGAGGTGGCCGACCTCCTCGGCGGCGACGCCGGCGAGTCCGCCGTCGGCCTGTACTCGCGGACGGCGGGGCCGCGCGCCCCCCGGCCCGCCGCGGCCCGCCCGGCGCGGGCCGCCGCCACAGCACCGGCGTCGCCTGCGCCCGCCGCACCGGCCGCTCCGCCGGCCGCGGACGACGCCGAGCTGCCGCCCTCGCCGTTCACCGCCGCGCTGGCGCAGATGGTGGCCGGGGACCTCGACGTCCGCGAGGCCGTGGAGGAGGCGGTCGCGGCGGCCACCCCGGCGCCCGCGCCGGCCCCTCCGGCCGAGCCGGTCCCTGCGGTCGAGTCGGTTCCTGCGGTCGAGCCGGTCCCGCTGCCCGAGCTCGCGGCAGAGGTGCCCGCCCCGCTCGGTGCGCACCCGCCGGCGCCCCCCGCTCCCCAGCCGCTCCCCGCCCCCCAGCCGTTCCCCGCTCCCCAGCCGCTCGCCGCCCAGGCGGCGCCGGTGCCCGACTGGGTGCACGAGCCCGACCTCGGCACCGGGCCGATCACCTCGCGGGAGGAGGCGATCGCCGAGGTGCTGCGCGCCGCCCTGGCCCGCGACACCTCCGACGCCGCCCTGACC
>NZ_QOHF01000043.1 GCF_003319115.1 Geodermatophilus sp. TF02-6
GGCCACCGCGGCCACGTGCCGTCCCCGATCGGCGTCGAGCCCGTCCGGCCGCTCGTCGGGGACCCTGCGGGCCCCGCTCCTCCCGGCCACCGCGGCCACGTGCCGTCCCCGATCGGCGTCGAGCCCGGTCTCACCGACGATCATGAAGTTGCGGAAGTGACACGCGGTCGGACGGCGGCGTGTCGCATCCGCAACTTCATGATCGTCGCGATGGTGGAGGTCCTCACCCCACGACCGGTCCACCGCCCGGCGGGGTGTCCCCGCGCCCGGTTACTGTCGCTGCGTGACAGCAGCTGGGGCTGACCTCACCCTCCGGCACCCGGTGGAGCGCTTCCGACTGGAGAACGGGCTGCGGGTGGTGCTCGCACCCGACCGCAGCGTGCCGGTGGTCGCCGTGACCGTCTCCTACGCCGTCGGCATGCGCAACGAGCCGCAGGGCCGCACCGGGTTCGCCCACCTCTTCGAGCACCTCATGTTCCAGGGCTCGGCCAACGTGCCCAAGATGGAGCACGCCCGCCTGGTCCAGGCCGCCGGTGGCACGTTCAACGGCTCGACCCACCAGGACTACACGAACTACTACGAGGCGCTGCCGGCCGAGGCGCTCGAACGCGCGCTGTTCCTCGAGGCCGACCGCATGGCGGCGCCGGCGATCACCGAGGAGAACCTCCGCAACCAGATCGACGTGGTCAAGGAGGAGATCCGGGTCAACGTGCTCAACCGCCCCTACGGCGCGTTCCCCTGGCTGCAGCTGCCGCAGGTCGCCTTCGCGAGCTTCGCCAACACCCACGACGGCTACGGGTCGTTCGTCGACCTGGAGTCCTCCACCGTCGAGGACGCCGCCGACTTCTTCCACCGCTACTACGCGCCGGGCAACGCCGTCCTGTGCCTGGGCGGTGACCTCGACATCGAGGAGACCGAGCGGCTGGTCCGCCGGTGGTTCGGCCCCATCGAGGCCCGTCAGGTGCCGCCGGCGGCGTACACCGGCGAGCCGTCGCCGACCGCCGTCCGCTCCGGCGTGGTCGAGGACCACCTGGCCCCGGCGCCCGCGGTGGCCCTCGGCTGGCGGGTCCCCGACCCGGTCGGCGACCTCGACACCTACCTGGGCACGGTGCTGCTCGCCGAGCTGCTCAGCGAGGGCGACGCCTCCCGCCTCGAGCGCCGGCTGGTGCACGACGACCAGCTCGCCATCGCCCAGAGCAGCTACGTCGGCCTGTTCGGCGACCCCTTCGACGTCCGCGACGCGACGCTGCTGACCACCCAGGTGCACCACCCGGCGTCGGTGACCGCCGAGAAGGTGGTCTCCGCGGTGCACGAGGAGATCGGCCGGATCGCCGACGAGGGCGTCGGCGCCGACGAGCTGGCCCGCGTGCAGGCCCGCGCCGAGGCGCAGCTCCTGCGCCAGGCCGACTCCGTCCTCGGCCGCACCCTGGCCTTCGCCAACGCCGAGCTGGTCCACGGCCGCGCCGAGCTGGCCGGGGAGCTCGCCGCCCGGCTGGCCGCGGTCCCCCCCGAACAGGTGCGCAGCGCCGCCCGCGGGCTGGACCCCGGCACCGTCGCGGTCCTGGAACTGCGCGCCACGGGAGGACGGCGATGAGCAGCGGCCTCGACCTCGTCCCGCCGCTGGGTGAGCCCCGGCCCCAGCCCGAGCTGGCGGTCACCGAGCAGACCCTCCCCAACGGGCTGCGGCTGGTCGTCGTCCCCCGGCCGGGGGTCCCGCTGGTCGAGCTGCGGCTGCGGGTGCCGTTCGCCGCCGCGACGGCGCGCACCGCCGCGCAGCACGCCGCCCGCACCGCGGTGCTCTCCGGCGCGGTCCTGCTCGGCACGAGCGCGCACGACGCCACCGGCATCGCCGAGCTGGTGCAGGCCCACGGCGGAGAGCTCGCGGTCTCGACCGACCCCGACCGGCTGCTGTTCTCCACGACCCTGCTGGTCGAGGGGCTCGCGCCGGTCCTCGGCGTGCTGGCCGAGGTGCTGACCGACGCCGCCTACCCGGCCGACCGGGTGGCGGCCGAGCGGGCCCGGGTCGCCGAGCGGATCGCCATCGCCCGCTCCCAGCCCGGGGTCATCGCCCGCACCGCGCTGGCCGCCCGCCGCTACGGCGCCCACCCCTACGCCGAACAACTGCCCGCCCCCGAGCTGGTCGCCGCCGTGCGCAGCCAGGCGCTGCGCAGGCTGCACCGGGAACGGGTGCTCCCCGCCGGCAGCACCCTGGTGCTGGTCGGCGACCTCGACCCGGCCGCCGCGGTGGACGCCGCGGCCACGGCGCTGGGCGGCTGGACCGGCGAGGGGACGGCGGTCGCCGCCCCGCCGGCGCCCGAGTCGGCCCCCCGCCCGCTGCAGCTGGTCGACCGGCCCGGCGCGGTGCAGTCCAACCTGCGGCTCGGCGGTCCCGCGCCCAGCCGCACCGATCCGGACCTGCCCGCCGTGCGGCTGGCCACCATGGTCTACGGCGGCTACTTCTCCTCCCGGCTGGTGGAGAACATCCGCGAGCGCCGCGGCTACAGCTACAGCCCGCGCAGCTCGGTCGACCACCTGGCGGCCGCCTCCTCGTTCCTGGTCGAGGCCGACGTCGCCACCGAGGTCACCGCCCCGGCCCTGCTGGAGACCTGGTACGAGCTGGGCCGGATGGCGCTGACCCCGGTCACCGCCGACGAGCTCGACGCCGCCCGGCGCTACGTGCTGGGCAGCATGGCGCTGTCCACGGCGACCCACGCCGGGCTGGCCAGCACGCTGTCGGCGCTGGCCGGATCCGGGCTCCCACCCGAGTGGCTCGCCGAGCACCAGCAGGCGCTGGCCCGGGTCACCGTCGACGAGGTGCAGGAGGCGGCCCGCCGCTACCTGCGGCCGACCGGGCTGACCGCCGTCGTCGTCGGTGACGCCGCGCGGGTCGCCGACGAGCTGCCCGTCCTCGGCCCGGTCGAGGTCACCGCCGGCGCGGCCTCGCCGGACCCGGCATGAGCGTCCCGGCGGGTGGCAGCAGCCCGGCCGACAACCCGCCTCCCGCCGACGACGGGGCCGTGGTGTGGCCGGAGAGCGGCCCGACGCGACCCGGCTCGGTGCCGGTGCTCTCCCGCTCCGCGCACGACCGCAGCCACCTGGCGCGGTCCCTGCCCGACCCCACCGGCGGCCGCCCCGTGCGGGTCCTCGTCGTCGACGAGCGCCGCACCGTCCCCGTCCTCGAGGGCGAGGGCGGGCCCCGGCTGCTCTGGGCGCAGCGGGCCGAGCTGCCCGACGGCGCCGTCTTCCTCGGCGAGGCCGACGGGGTGCCCTACGCCGCCGTCCGCGGACAACGGCAGCTGGCGGTCGACGGGCGCCCGGTCGACACCTGGGCCGGGCTGCGGGAGCTGGGCGCGGACCTCGGCGACCTCGACGCCGGCCTGCTCGCCGAGGCCATCGGCATCCTCGAGTGGCACGAGCGCAACCGCTTCAGCCCGCTGTCGGGGGCGCGGACGACGGTGGAGCGGGCGGGCTGGGTGCAGCGCGACCCGGAGACCGGCGCCGAGCTGTTCCCCCGCACCGACCCCGCGGTGATCATGCTGGTCCACGACGGCGGCGACCGGTGCGTGCTCGGCCGGCAGGCGGTGTGGCCGCCGGGGCGGTTCTCGATCCTCGCCGGCTTCGTGGAGCCGGGGGAGTCCGCGGAGGGTGCGGTGGCCCGCGAGGTCGCCGAGGAGGTCGGGCTGCAGGTCACCGACGTCCGCTACGTGGCCAGCCAGCCGTGGCCGTTCCCGCAGTCGCTGATGCTGGGGTTCACCGCCCGGGCGGACGGCGACCCCACGCTGCGGCTGGATCCCACCGAGATCGAGGAGGCCCGCTGGTTCACCCGCGACGAGCTGCGCTCCGGCGCCGGCCCGCGGGTCCTGCCCCCGGCGGTCTCCATCGCCCGGCACATCATCGACCGGTGGGTCGCCGGCGAACCCTGAGAAGCCCCTTGCAGGGTCCCGCCGCGGCCCCGTCCCGGGTCCCGGCCTGAGCTTGCGAAGGGTGGGGAGGACGGGGTCCTTCCACTGTGGAGGGCAAGGGGGTCCTTCTTCAGGTGAAGCAGCCCTGCAGCAGCAGCGCCGGGTGGTCGGGGGAGTCGGTGAGCACCACGGCGTCGGCCAGCGCCACCGGGTCGACCTCGGCGTCGTAGCGGTCGAAGGCGGGCAACTCCCACGCCTGCTCGGCTGGGGTGCGCCGCCGCCGGGCCGCGGGCGCGACCCGCAGGTGGACGACGACGTCGAAGGCCAGGCCCAGCCCCTGCAGCAGCGGACCCGGCACGAGGAGTACCCCGCAGGATGGCATCGGCTGCGGCCGCACGCGGGCGGCCCGGTCGCGGGCGACGTCCCACAGCACCGGCAGGTACTCGCCGGAGCCGCCCGGGCCCACCGGGTCGAGCACCTCGCGGGCCAGGGCGCCGGCGTCCAGCCAGTCGGTGTAGCGGGCGTCGGGGTCGGTGCGCCCGTGCTCCAGCCGCAGCGACGCCGGACGCAGGAAGCCCGCCGCCGGGACGACGACGGCCGGCCGGCCCAGGGCCGGCAGCCGGTCGGCGAGCGCCGCGGCCAGGTCGGTCGGGCAGGTGATGTCGGGACCGTCGACGGCGACCCGCAGCGCGCTCGCCCCGGGCTCGGGCTCGCGGTCGGCCAGCAGCGCGGCCAGCCGGTCGGCGAGCGCCTCGGGCGTCAGCGGCTGCGGACGGGTCAGGGCCGGTCCTCCCCGGCCCCGCGGCCGGCTCGGGCGCAGAGGCGGGGCGACCGGCCGGCACCGGGGTCGCGGAGCGGAGTCGACAGGGGGGCGGGGACGTCGGCCCCGGTCGCCTCCGCCCGGCAGGCGAGGCCGTCGAGCACCTGACGGGCGAGCTCCTGGACCGCCCGGCCCTGCGACCGGGCCTGGTCGCGCAGCAGCTCGAAGGCCGACCGCGGCGTCGTGCCGTGGCGCTCGGCCAGCACGCCGATCGCCCGCTCGGTGGACACCCGGGCGGCCAGGGCGTGCTCGAGCTGGGCGACGGTCCGCTCCAACGCGGCCAGCCGCGCGTCGCGGGGGTCGGCGTCCGGGTCGGCGGCCCCGGCCGGACCGCGGGCCGCCCGCCGGGCGTCGCGGTCGGGTTCGACCAGCGCGCCCAGCTCCTCGGCGACCAGGTCGGCCAGGGAGATCCCCTCCACGAGGCCGCCGACGTCGTCGACCCGGCCGGGGGAGAGCACCGACCACCCGCGAGCGCTGCGGACGACGACCACCACCTCGTCCGGGCAGACGGCCGCTGCGGGTGCGTGCTCGACCCCCGAGCTCACGCAGCCTCCTCCACGACCTCAGCCTCCTCCACGACGCCCGCCCGTCGCCCCTGCGGCACCGCGGTGCACTCCGGTCGGTCAGCGCTCTGGCTCACGGGGCGACCTCCGTGGGGGCTGGGCCCGGCCACGAGCCGGGACGGCAGGGGGTCGGGGGACGACCCGTCCTGCGCCGATCATGCCTCCTCGCCCAGCGCCGGGGGAGGACCACTCGCCGTCAGGCGCCTGCGGCCTGGGCCAGCTGGGCCTTCACCTGGTCGATGCTCGGGTTGGTCAGGGCGCTGCCGTCGGCGAAGACCAGCGTCGGGACGGTGCGGTTGCCGCCGTTGGCCCGCATGACGACGTCCGCGGCGGCCGAGTCGCGCTCGATGTCGACCTCGGCGTACTCGATGCCCTCCCGCTGCATGAGCTTCTTCAGCCGCATGCAGTACCCGCACCAGGTGGTGGTGTACATGGTGACGGCGGCGGGCGAGGCGGTCATCGGGCGTCCTCCTGTCGGGCGGTGGACGCGGGACCTCCGCACCACCACGACACCCAACGTCGCCACTCTGGGGATGCTTCCCCCGCCTGTCGGCTCCGGCTGGGAGGATGGCAGCGGCCGACGGGACGAAAGACGGGGGGCCGATGTCGCAGATCGCCGGTGCACCCCGGGTCGTCCGGGGCGCGGGTGCCGAGGCGGTGCTCGCCCAGCTGGACGACGAGCAGCGCGCCGCCGCGCAGGCGGTGTCCGGGCCGCTGTGCATCCTGGCCGGTGCCGGCACCGGCAAGACCCGCACGATCACCCACCGGATCGCCTACGGCGTGCACACCGGGGCCTTCGTGCCCGAGCAGGTCCTCGCCGTCACCTTCACCGCCCGGGCCGCCGGGGAGCTGCGGTCCCGCCTGGCCGGGCTCGGCGTGGCCGGCGTGCAGGCGCGCACCTTCCACGCCGCGGCTCTGCGGCAGCTGCGCTACTTCGCGCCCCGGGTGCTCGGCGGGCCGATGCCCGACCTGATCGAGAACAAGCTGCGGCTGGTGGCCTCCGCCGCCTCCCGCTCCCGGCTGTCCACCGACCGCACCAGCCTGCGCGACCTCGCCAGCGAGATCGAGTGGGCCAAGACCACGCTGGCCACGCCGGAGGACTACCCGGTCCGCGCGCAGGCCGCCGGCCGGGAGCCGCCGTTCGAGCCGGCCGCCGTCGCCCAGGTCTACGCCGGCTACGAGTCGGCCAAGCAGCGCGACGGCGCGCTCGACTTCGAGGACCTGCTGCTGGTCACCGCGTTCGCGCTGGAGGAGCACCCGGACGTCGCCCGGCAGGTGCGGGCCCAGTACCGGTACTTCGTCGTCGACGAGTACCAGGACGTCAACCCCCTGCAGCAGCGGCTGCTCGACGCCTGGCTGGGCGGGCGGGCCGACGTCTGCGTGGTGGGCGACCCCAACCAGACGATCTACTCGTTCACCGGCGCCGACCCCGACCACCTGCTCGGTTTCGCCGACCGCTACCCCGACGCCGAGGTGGTCAAGCTCGAGCGCGACTACCGCTCGACGCCGCAGGTCGTGTCGCTGGCCAACAAGCTGATCGGGCAGGCGCCGCCGCGCAGGGGGCTACCCGGGCTGCGGCTGCTGGGCCAGCGCGCCGAGGGCCCGGCGCCCCGCTTCTCCGAGCACCCCGACGAGCCCACCGAGGCCGCCGCCGTCGCCCAGGCCTGCCGCGCGCTCGTCGAGGCCGGGACGCCGGCCGCCGAGATCGCCGTCCTGTTCCGGATCAACGCCCAGTCCGAGGTGTACGAGAACGCGCTGTCCGCCGTCGGCGTCCCGTACGTCGTCCGGGGCGGGGAGCGCTTCTTCGAGCGGCCGGAGGTGCGGGAGGCCGTGCTGCTGCTGCGCGGCGCGGCGGCGGGGGGCGCCGAGCCGCTGGTGCCGGCCGTGCGCGACGTGCTGGCCTCGATGGGCTGGGTCGAGCACCGGCCGCCGCCCGGTGGCGCGGCGCGCGACCGCTGGCAGTCGCTCGCGGCCCTGGTCGACCTCGCCGTGGACCTGGTCGCCGAGGACCCCACGATGGACCTGGCCGGCTTCGTCGCCCACCTGGCCGCCCGGGCCGACGCCCAGCACGCGCCGACGGTGCAGGGCGTCACGCTCGCCTCGATGCACGCGGCCAAGGGCCTGGAGTGGGACGCCGTCTTCGTCGTCGGCCTGGTCGACGGCGTCCTCCCGATCTCCCAGTCGCTGTCCCGGCCGGAGGCGGTGGAGGAGGAGCGGCGGCTGCTCTACGTCGCCGTCACCCGGGCCCGCGAGCAGCTGGCCCTGTCGTGGTCGCTGGCCCGCAACCCCGGCGGCCGCCGGTCCCGGCCGCGCAGCCGCTTCCTCGACGGGCTGGTGCCGGGCTCCACGCCCACCGCGCCGCCTCCACCGCGCCGGCAGAAGCGGGCCAAGGTGGTGCTCGAGGGCGAGGCGGGGGAGCTGTTCGAGCGGCTGCGCGCGTGGCGCAGCCAGGCCGCCGCGTCGGCGTCGGTCCCGGCCTACGTCGTCTTCACCGACGCGACGCTGCAGGCCATCGCCGAGACCAGGCCGGCGTCCCTGCGTGAGCTGTCCGCGCTGCCCGGCGTCGGCGCCCGCAAGCTGGAGCTCTACGGCGCGGACGTGCTGGCGACCGTCGGCTCCTGACCGCTCGCCGGGCGTCACGCCCGCCGGAGCAGCACCCGCTCGGGGGACGGCGGCCCGTTAATCCCGTTGACCGGCCGATCCGGGGCGCCCTACCGTCCTCTGCACGCCCCGACGCACGTCCGGAGCGCGCCAGACCCGGCACCGGCCGAGCGGCCGGGCCCGAGCCCGAGGAGGTGGTCGCCGTGATCACGACGATGTGGACCACCGACTCCGCCGGGGCGTGCGGCCCGGTGGGCCTCGCTGCGCGTCCGGCTGCCTGCACCGCCGAGCGGCCGGGAGCCTTGCGCCTGCGCGACCTGCCCCTGACCGCTGCCGTGACCGGCGTCCCCGCTCCCCGCGTCGTCGGGGCTCCGCCGAGGGGCGCCGGTGTCTTCGGCACCTCGGTGTTCGCCCTCGTCCCGACGGCCCGCGGTGACGCCCCGGCCGTCGAGGTCATCGGCACCACCGCCTCCCAGCAGCAGGACAGCGAGCACGACGACCCCACCCTCGGGTCCCCCTCCTCGAGGAGACCGCTGAGCTAGCGCTCGACCGGTCCTCCTCGAGGCCGCGGAACCCGAACCCGGGATCCGCGGCCTCTCTCATCGGCGCCCGCGGCACCCGGTCCCGACCCCCGGTCGGCGGGACCCGCCGGCCGCAGACGACGAGTACGAGGAGCGGCAGTGCAGCCGACGGTCGACCGTCCGACGTCCCACCGCCGACCCGGGCTCCCCCGGACCGGTGGACCCCTTCCCCGACGGCCCGTGCTCCCGGTGGCCCCGGCTCCGGTGCGGCACCCGCTGCCGTGCCGGACCGACCCGGACCTGTGGTTCGCCGAGAGCCCGGCCCAGCTCGAGGAGGCCAAGACGCTCTGCGCGGACTGCCCGGTCCGGGACGCCTGCCTGGCCGGCGCGCTGGACCGCGGCGAGCCCTGGGGCGTCTGGGGCGGCGAGATCTTCGAGCGCGGCGTGGTCATCGCCCGCAAGCGGCCGCGGGGACGCCCCCGCAAGGTGGCCGCCGCGTGACGGACCCCGGTGAGGACCCCGTCCTCCCCGCCCCTCGTAAGAAGACCCCCTGCCCCCCGCCACTCGCAAGCTCGCGCCAGGCCCCCTCCCGGGCACCGCCCCGAGCGGAGCGAGGGGTGGGGAGGAGGGGGTCCTTCCACCTGCAGGGGGCCGGCGGGACCCGGGACGGGGCCGGTGAGCCTCGGGCCGGGGTCCTCACCGGGGCCGTACGAGCCCCCAGTACTGGTCCGCCCGCGAGCGGGCCACCCACCGACGACGGAAGGACCCACCGTGCACACCATCGAGTACGCCCTGGCCGTCGACCGGCTGCGCGAGCTGCGCGCCGAGGCCGACGCCGCGGCGCGCGCCCACCGGTTGCGCACCGCCCGCCGCTGGATCCGCCGCGCCGAGCAGGCGACGCGCCGGGCCGCGCGGGCCAGCGCCGCCGTCCGCTGAAGGACCCCGGTCGCCGCTCAGGCGGTGAAGCCGGGCAGCCACTCCTCGATGACGCTGCGGAAGTCACCGGCCGCGTCGAGCTGGCAGAGCACCCCGATCGACCCGATCGTCACCCGGTGGATGAGCAGGTAGGCGGGGGGCAGGTTGAGCATCCGGCCGAGCCGGTTGGCCTCGGTGCGCGGGTCGGCGATGCGGGCGGCCTGCTCCTGCATCCACGCCCGGGTGAAGTGGAAGTAGGGGCCCTCGATGGGGGCGAGCAGGGGCCGCAGGTAGTCCAGCACGCCCTGGGCGTCGACCTCGACACCGGGGCGCACGAAGCCCTCCTTGCGCAGGTCGGCCAGGACGTCCTCCGCGCGGCCCTCCAGCGCCCAGCGCACCAGCCGGCCGATCGGCTCGGGGTGCCCGTCGGGCAGCCGGGCGGTGGCGCCGAAGTCGATCACCCCCAGCCGCCCGTCGTCCGTGAGCCGGAAGTTGCCCGGGTGCGGGTCGGCGTGCAGCAACCCGGCCCGCTGGGGTCCGGAGAAGTGCAACACCGTCATGAGGACGCCGGCGCGGTCGCGCTCCTCGCGGGTGCCCGAGGCGATCACCTTCGCCAGCGGCGTCCCGTCCAGCCACTCGGAGACGATCACCTTGGGCGCGCTGGCCACCACCCGGGGGACGACGATCTGCGGGTCGTCGGCGTAGGCGGCGGCGAAGCCGCGTTGCGCGTCGGCTTCCAGCGCGTAGTCCAGCTCCTCGACCACCCGGGCCTTGAGTTCGACGATGAGCGGCTTGACGTCCATGCCGGGGAAGAGCGCGGCGAAGAGCCGGGCGAAGCGGGCCAGCTGGTTGAGGTCGGCCATGAGGGCGGTGGCCGCCCCCGGGTACTGGATCTTCACCGCCACGTCCCGGCCGTCCCGCCAGGTCGCCCGGTGGACCTGCCCGATGCTGGCCGCGGCCGCGGGCGCGTCGTCGAAGTGGCGGAAACGCTCCCGCCACCGGCCGCCGAGCTGCTGGGCGAGCACCGCGTGCACGGTGCGCGCCGGCATGGGCGGCGCCTCCTCCTGCAGCTTCACCAGCGCCTCGCGGTAGGGCGCGGCGACCTCCTCGGGCACCGCGGCCTCGAACACCGACAGGGTCTGCCCCAGCTTCATCGCGCCGCCCTTGAGCTGGCCGAGGACGGCGAACAGCTGCTCGGCGGTGCGCTGCTGGAGCTCGGCGGTGACCGCTTCGGCCGGCCGGCCGGACAGCCGCTTGCCGATGCCCAGTGTGGCCCGGCCGGCGGCGCCCAGGGGGAGGGAGGCCAGGCGGGCGGTGCGTGAGACCGAGCCCCGTGGGATCTCCCGACCGGTCTCCGTCACGTGTCCTCCTCGCTGGCGCTGGTCGGCCGGGTGGCCGCCGGTGTGGTGCGCCTGCGCGGGGCCGCGAGCTCGGTCACGGCCCTCCCGGCCATCGGCCGCGGTCGCGGCGGCACCTGGTCGGCGTCCTGGCCCGGAGACACACTGCCGTCATTGTCCACTGTCGAGTGGTCGCAGCGCTGGCCGAGGGTGGTCACGTCCCCTCGCCGGGCGCCGGGACGCAGTCGCAGTCGGGGTGGACCGGCCACGTGCGGATGCGCGGGAGGAGGTCCGGCGCTCGCAGCTCGACCGTCGCGCCGAGGGTCACCGGCGCTCCGGTGCCGTCGAGGTGGGCCAGCGCCTGCACGGCCGCGGTCACCGCCGTCATCAGGCAGGTGACCGTCGCGCCGGCGGGCGGTGCGTCCTCGGCGGTCAGCTGTGCGGCCAGTGCCGGCCAGCGCGGGTCGGCGTCCCGACGGTGCAGGTCGGCGCAACGCAGGCAGCTGGTGACCCCGGGGACCACCAGCGGCCCGACCACCCCGGTCTCCCCGCGGACGGTGGCCACCAGGTGCGGCACGCCCTGCCGCCCCAGCTGCGCGGCGAGCGGGTCCGAGGCGGCCCACGGCCGGGTGAGGACGACGAGGTCGGGGCCGCTGCCGGCCGGCAGCGGGCGCAGGTCGGTCAGCGGGCTGGCCCGGCGGACGGCGTCGGCCGCGGCCACGGCACGCGGCCGCCCTTCGTCGGCGGCGCCGAGCCCACCGACGACGGCGTCGGCGGCCGTGGTCAACCCGTCGTCCCGGACGCTCACCCGTCCCACGCCGCTGGCCGCCAGGACCGCGGCGAACGGCACCCCGACCCGGCTCGCCCCCTCGACGACGACCGCCGCGGCCCGGCGGGGCCGCCATCGGGACCGGCCGGCCGCCCGGTCCGCGGCGGCGGGCAGCTCGGCCCGCGTCCGCGCGGCGGCGGCCGGCCCGGCGTCGGCGGCCAGCAGGTCGGCGGCCTCCAGGTCGACGAGCAGCCCGGTCGAGCGCAGACCGTCGAGCAGGGCGGTGACCGCGGCGGGATCGTGGCCCGCGCGGGCCGCCTCGGTGAGGACCGTGCGCTGGGCGCGCCGCCCGTCCAGCCCCCGCAGCAGGGCGGTCAGCTCACCGGCGCCGGGGGTCACCAGCAGGCCGTCGGAGGAGTCGACCCCACCCACCTGGACGGTGTCGGTGCCACCCGGGCCGGCCAGTCGCAGCAGCGGGACGGTCGCGGGCAGCAGAGGGTGCGCGGTGTCGCTCACTGGTGCACCATCCATCCGTCACCGATCTTGGTTGGGTCGGTGATGCGCCCGAGGTGCCGCCTCGTCATCGCCCTGCTCGCTCGACACCGTTGATGTCCAGCGTGAGATCTGCGAGACGG
>NZ_QOHF01000005.1 GCF_003319115.1 Geodermatophilus sp. TF02-6
CCAGCGAAAACGGCGGATCCACACGGCTCTACGATGGTCGACCTATCGTCGCGAGCACCAAGCCGACGCACGCCGCCATCACTTCCGACGACGACTCAGGCTCCAGGTTGTAGCCCTGTAGTACTAGCCGACGGGTGCGAATCGGGCGCGCAGCCCCTCGACCAGGAGGTCCAGGCCGAACTCGAAGGTCGCGGTGTGCGGCAGCCGCACCAGGTCGGTGATCGCCGACAGCAGCAGCGGCTGGTCGGCCAGCGCCCGCTGCCGCCGGGCCGCCTCCCGCCCGTCGTGGGCGACCGGCGTCGGTGCGGTGCGGCTGCGCTCGGCCTCCGCCTGCCACTCGGTCGCGGCGCCGATGACGTACGAGCCGATCGTGAACAGGACCCGCTGGGCGTCGACCGGGCGCAGGCCGGCCCCGACCAGCACCGCCAGCGAGCGCTCCAGCTGGGCGAAGCTGTCCCGGCTCGGCCGGTTGCCCGCGAGCACCCGCGGGGCGTCCCGGGTCGCGACCAGCGCGGAGAACATGCGGGTGGCGTCGTCGCGCAGCCACTCCCACCACGGCTGGTCCGGCGCCGGGCCGGCGTGGTCGACGCCCGCCCGGCGCAGCAGCTCCTCGGCCATGAGGTCCATGAGCTGGCGCTTGTTGTCCACGTGCCAGTACAGCGTCGGCCCGGCGACGCCGAGGCGGGCGGCGACCCGCCGGAACGACACCGCCTCCAGGCCGCCCTCGGCGAGCAGGGCGAGCGCGGCGTCCACGACCGCCGCGCGGGTCACCCGGGTCCGTTCCGCCGCCGCCGCGCCCGTCACCGTCACGCTTGACACTCTAACGGTGTTAGAGAAGCCTTGTCCCGTGCCGTACACCGGGACAGGACCGGCGATCGAGGTCGCCGGGCTGACCAAGAGCTATCCGAACGGCTCCACCGTGGTAGAGGCGGTCAAGGGCATCGACCTGCGCGTCGAGGCCGGCCAGACCTACGGCTTCCTCGGGCCCAACGGCGCGGGCAAGTCGACGACCATCGAGATGCTGTGCACCATCCGCAACCCCACCTCGGGCACCGCGCGGGTCGCCGGGTACGACGTCGTCCGCCAGCGGGAGGAGGTGCGCCGGCGGATCGGCCTGGTCTTCCAGCAGCAGACGCTCGACCTGCAGCTGTCCGCCGAGCAGAACCTGCGCTTCCACGCCGAGCTCTACGGGCTCTCCCGGGCCGAGGCCGAGCGCCGCATCGCCGAGGTGCTCGACATGGTCGCGCTCGCCGACCGCCGTCGCGACACGGTGGCCAAGTTCTCCGGCGGCATGAAGCGCCGACTGGAGATCGCCCGCGGCCTCGTGCACGCCCCGCAGGTGCTCTTCCTCGACGAGCCCACCATCGGGCTGGACCCGCAGACCCGCGCCGCCATCTGGGACTACCTCCACCAACTGCGCCGCACGACGGAGATCACCGTCTTCGTCACCACGCACTACATGGACGAGGCCGAGCACTGCGACCGCATCGCGATCATGGACCACGGCGAGATCGTCGTCGAGGACACCCCGGAGGCGCTGAAGTCCAGCGTCGGCACCGACCGGATCGCGCTGCGCACCGACGACGACGAGCTGGCGATCGCCCGCGTGCGCGAACGACTCGGCATCGAGGCCGGCGTCCACGAAGGGCAGGTGACCCTGGCGGCGGCGGACGGCGCGCAGGTCGTCCCCCGGCTGTTCACCGAGCTCGACGTGGGCATCCGGTCGGTCACCGTCACCCGGCCCAGCCTCGACGACGTCTTCCTGACCTACACCGGCCGCACCATCCGCGACTCCGAGGGTCCGCAGCACACGCGCACGCCCCCGTTCGCCGGGAGGCGATGACGTGGCCGGCTCCGCCGGGAGCGATGACGTGGCCGGCTCCGCCGGGAGCGATGACGTGGCCGGCTGCGCCGGGAGCGATGACGTGGCCGGCTGCGCCGGGAGCGATGACGTGGCCGGCTGCGCCGGGAGCGATGACGTGGCCGGCTGCGCCGGGAGCGATGACGTGGCCGGCTCCGCCGGGAGCGATGACATGACCGGCTGCGCCGGAGAGGACCAGACATGACCATCCGCGACACCGCCCGCGAAACCGCCGTCCCGCCCGCCCCGGCGCGCGGCCGGCTGCCCGAGGTCCGCAGCGACCTGGCGCACGAGCTGCGCGCCACCTGGGTCGTCACGCGGCGGGAGCTGCTGCGCTTCAAGCAGGACCGGGCCCGCATGGTGACGATGCTGCTGCAGCCGATCCTGTTCGTCTTCGTGATGGGCACCGGGCTGGGCAGCATCGTCGACACCGGCGGCGGCACCAGCTTCCGCACCTTCCTCTTCCCCGGCGTGCTGGCCACGTCGGTGCTGTTCACCGCCGCGTTCGCCGGGATCTCCCTGGTGTGGGACCGCGAGTTCGGGTTCCTCCGCGAGATGATGGTCGCCCCCATCTCGCGCGCCTCGATCATCTGGGGCAAGTGCCTGGGCGGCGCCGTCGTCGCCACCGGGCAGAGCCTGGTCCTGCTGGCCCTGGCCGGCACCGTCGGCATCCCCTACGACCCGGTGCTGCTGCTGGAGCTGATCGGCTGCCTGTTCCTCGGCGCGATGCTGCTCACCGCCCTGGGCGTGCTGCTGTCCACCCGCATCTCCAGCATCCAGACGGCGATGCCGGTCAGCCAGCTGCTGATCATGCCGATGATGTTCCTGTCGGGCTCGCTGTTCCCCATCTCGGGACTGCCCGGCTGGCTGGCGGTCCTGACCCGGCTCAACCCGCTCACCTACGTCGTCCAGCCGATGCGCCACCTCACCCTCGACCACCTGGACCTGTCGGCCGCCGAGCGTGAGCGGCTGCTGCCGGTCGTCACGTGGTTCGGCTGGCCGGTGCCGGTCGGCGTGCAGCTGCTCGCCGTCGCCGTCATCACCCTCGGCCTGGTCACCCTGGCGGCGCGGGTCTTCCGGACGACGGAGTAGTACGAGGACCCCGTCCCGAGGCTCGGCCCCGTCCGGGCACCGACCCGAGCCTGCGAGGGGTGGGGGGACGGGGTCCTCACCGGGGTCTCACTAGGGTGGGGCCGGTGAGCTCGCTGGCGGGTGCCGTCTGGCCCGACCTGACCGGACGCCCACTGCTGCTGGTCCCCCTCGGCGCGGTCGAGCAGCACGGACACCACCTGCCGCTGGGCACCGACACCACCGTGGCCTGCGCCGTCGCCGAGGCCGCCGTCGACGTCCTGGACAGCAGGGTCCCGGACGGCAGGGTCCCGGACGGCGTGCTGCTGGCCCCGGCGCTGGCCTACGGCGCCAGCGGCGAGCACGAGGACTTCCCCGGCACCGTCTCGATCGGCACCGACGCGCTGACCGGCCTGCTGGTCGAGTACGGCCGCTCGGCCTGCCGCTGGGCCGACCGGCTGGTGCTGGTCAACGGGCACGGCGGCAACCTCGACGCCCTGCGCACGGCCGGTGCGTGCCTGCGCGCCGAGGGGCGGGAGGTCGCCTGGTTCCCCTGCGGGGTCGCCGGCGCCGACGCGCACGCCGGGCGCACCGAGACCTCCCTGGCGTTGCACGTGGAACCGACGCTCGTCCGCTCCGACCGGGCGGTCGCCGGGGAGACCACACCGATCGCCGGCCTGCTGCCCCGGCTGCGCGCCGAGGGGGTGCGCGCGGTCAGCCCCACCGGCGTGCTCGGCGACCCGACCGGCGCCTCGGCCGAGGAGGGGGCCGAGCTGCTGGCCGGGATGGCGCAGCGGCTGGCCGACGCCGTCCTGGCGTGGGACGTCGACCCCGCCGGCCGGCTGCGGGGTTGAGCGCGGTTACTGTCGCCGGCATGGGGACGGCCGAGGTGCTCGCCGCGGGATGAGCTCCGGGGCGGGCGGGCGAGCGCCGGTGGCTCCGCCGCCGCCGGACCGGCTGCCCGACGGCTTCACCGTCCGGCTGGACCCCCGCACCCGGCGCCGGGACGGCGGGACGGCGCTGCTCGGCGGCTCCCCGCTGCGGCTGCTGCGCCTGCTGCCCCGCGCCCGCGACCTGCTGACCGGCGACCGGCTCGTCGTCACCAACACGGCCACCGCGGCGCTGGCCGCCCGGCTGCTCGACGCCGGCCTGGCCTCCCCCCAGCTCGTCGACGACCGACCCGCGGACCTCACCGTCGTCGTCCCGGTCAAGGACCGCCCCGCCGGGCTGGCGCGGCTGCTGGCGGCGCTGCGGGCCGACCCGGCGACCGCGACCGTGCCGGTGGTCGTGGTCGACGACGGCTCGGCCGACCCGGCCGCGGTGACGGCGACCGCCGCGCGGCACGGCGCGCGGGTGGTGCGGCACGGGGTCAGCCGGGGCCCCGCCGCCGCCCGCAACGCCGGGCTCCGGGCGGCCGCCACCGAGCTGGTCGCCTTCCTCGACTCCGACTGCGTGCCCCGGCCCGGCTGGACGACGGTGCTGGCCCGCCACACCGCCGACCCGCGCCTGGCCGTGGTCGCGCCCCGGATCACCGCCCTCGAGACCGGGGAGCGGCCTTCGTGGCCACTTCGCCCGCCCCGCCAGGGGCCGAAGTGGCCACGAAGGCCCCTCAAGGGGTGGGTGGACCGCTACGAGGCGGCGGTCAGCGCGCTGGACATGGGCCCATCGCCGGCGCCGGTCGCCCCCGGCACGGCGGTGTCCTACCTGCCCAGCGCCGCGCTGCTGGCCCGCCGCCGGGCGCTGGGCGGCGGGTTCGACGAGGCGATGCGGGTCGCCGAGGACGTCGACCTGGTCTGGCGGCTGACCGCGGCCGGCTGGCGGGTGCGCTACGAACCGGCCGCCGCGGTCGCCCACGAGCACCCGACGACCACCGCCGCGTGGCTGCGCCGCCGCGTCTTCTACGGCACCGGCGCCGCCCTGCTGGCCGCCCGGCACGGCTCCGCGGTCGCCCCGGTGGTCGTCTCGCCCTGGTCGGCGGCGGCCTGGGCGCTGGCGCTGACCGGACGGCGCGCCGGGGCGGTCGCCGCCGCCGGTGTGCTCGCCGCCGCCAGTGCCCGGCTGGCCCGGCGGCTGGCCCGCCCGGGGCAGCCGCCGCCGGTGGGGCTGGCCGTCGTCCTCGTGCTGCGGGGCAGCGCCGCCGCCGGGCGCACCCTGGCCCGCAGCGCCACCCGGCACCACTGGCCGCTCGCGCTGGTCGCCGCCGTCGTCTCCCGCCGGGCCCGTCGCCGGATCGCCGCGGCCGCCGTCGCCGACGCCGTCCTCGCCTGGTGGCCGCACCGCCGGCGGGTCGGGCCGCTGCGCTTCGCCGTCGCCCGGCGGCTGGAGGACCTCGGCTACGGCGCCGGGCTGTGGTGGGGGGCGCTGCGCGCGCGGGACCCGCGGGCGCTGCTGCCCGCCGCGCCGCCCCCGGTCGGGCCGGCCCGCCGCCCGGGCCCCCGGAGGCGTCCCGGCCCACGTCCCGCGGTGAGCTCGGACGCCGCGCGACCGGCTGAGCCGATCGTCGACGGGCGGACCGTTCGCTGGTGGAAACGGGGAACAGCGGTCACGATGTGCTGGCCATGAGCCCGAGCCCGCGGACGACGCCGTGACCGCGCCGAACCCGTGGCTCGCGCTGCCCGACGGCCGACCGGACGCGGCGCTCACCCGCCGGCTGCGCGCCGCCCACGAGGCGCTGGTGACCCGCGGCGGGCGGCCGGCGCGCGGCCAGGTGCGCGCCGTCGTCTGGGACTCCTGGCGGCGCAGCCTCGGCAGCGGCGTCGACCCCGACGGCAGCGCGCCCCCCGTCGACCTGCTGGACGACGACCTGCTCGCCTACCGCGCCGCGCACCCGCTGGCCCCGGTGGTCCCGGTGATCCGCCGGCTGCTGGTCGAGGACGCCGAGGCCGACCGGATGATCGTCGCGGTCAGCGACGCGGCCGGCCGGATGCTGTGGGTGGAGGGTGACCGGCGGCTGCGCGCGCGGGCCGAGGCGATGCACTTCGTCGAGGGCGCCCGGTGGGCCGAGGAGGTCGCCGGCACTAACGCCCCGGGGACCGCGCTGGCCCTCGACCACGCCGTCCAGATCTACGGCAGCGAGCACTACCGCCGGTCGGTGCAGCCGTGGAGCTGCTCGGCCGCGCCGGTGCACCACCCGGTCACCGGGGAGCTGCTCGGCGCCATCGACGTCACCGGCGGCGACCACGTGGCCAGCCCGCAGGTGCTCACCCTCGTCCGGGCCACGGTCGCGGCCGTGGAGTCCGAGCTGCGCTGGCTGCACCGCGAGACGACGGGCCGGTCGGGGAGCCCGCCGCCCGCCCCGCGCCCGGCCCCCCGGCTGGAGGTCCTCGGTCGGGAGCGGGCCCGGCTGGTGCTGCCGGCCGGCCCGCTCGAGCTCTCCCTGCGCCACTCGGAACTGCTGCTGCTCCTGGCCGAGGCGGCCGCCACCGGCAGCGGGCGCACCGCCGAGCAGCTGGCCGCCGAGTGCCACGCCGGTGACGCCGCGGCCGTCACCGTCCGCGCCGAGCTGTCCCGCCTGCGCCGCCTGCTCGGCGCCGACCTCGTCGGCTCCCGCCCCTACCGGCTGACCGGCCGGCTGGACACCGACCTCGAACAGGTGCGGCGGCTGCTCGCCCGCGGCGCGGTCGGGCCGGCGCTCGAGCGCTACGCCGGGGCGGTGCTGCCCCGCTCCACCGCGCCGGGCGTGGTCGCCGCCCGGGAGCGCCTGGCCGCCTCGCTGCGGTGGGCGGTGCTGGGTAGCCGGCGTCCGGAGCTGCTGCTGCGCTACAGCCGGCTGCCCGAGGCCCGCGACGACGTCGCGGTCTGGGCGGTCTGCCTGGACCTGCTGCCGCCGGGCGCACCCAGCCGGCCCGCGGTCGCCGCCCACCTGCACCGGCTGCGCCGCACCCCCCGCGCGCCGCTGCGCGTGCACTGAGAGAGGACCCTCCTGCTCCCGGCCCCCTCCCGGGCACCGCCGCGAGCCTGCGAGCGGCGAGGAGGACGGGGCCGCGAGGGTCACAGCGCGTCGGCGAACAGCGGGACGGCGTCGTCCAGGGCGTACCCGATGCCCAGCGCCGACCCGCTGGAGAAGGCGCTGATCAGGATCTGGTCCTCCAGCGCCGTCTCGGCGTCGTCCCAGCCGAGGGCGACCACGCGGGTCGGCTGCTCCTCTGAGGCTCACCTGACTACTCACCCGACGCGGGCCCTCCAGCAGGCCCTGCCCCGCGCCACCGGCGAGGCTGCAACGCCGCTGCAACGCCGCTGCAACGTTGCCGCCCGACGCAGCCCCGGACGCAACTCCGAACAGCCCTCCGCGGATGCGGAGACCCTTCCCGACCCGGTGGTGCAGACGCGGATCGGGCCGCCGTCGCCGTGTGGGTTGGCGTGGACTGGGCTGCGATCCCGTTGACACACTCCGCGCAGGTGGCCCTGTGTCCCGAGCCACACGAACCCTGCAGAGAGGCGGACCGGTGACCCAGATCAACGTGCGGGTGGACGGGGTGTCCTACACCGACGACGTCGAACCCCGGACCCTGCTGGTCCACTACCTGAGAGAGCAGCTGGGCAAGGTGGGCACGGTCGTCGGCTGCGACACCAGCAACTGCGGCGCCTGCACCGTCCACCTCGACGGCGCGGCCGTGAAGTCCTGCACCGTGCTGGCCGTGCAGGCCGACGGCGGCGAGGTCACCACCATCGAGGGCATCGCCCAGGACGGCGAGCTGCACCCGGTGCAGAAGGCCTTCCACGAGATGCACGGCCTGCAGTGCGGCTTCTGCACGCCCGGGATGATCATGGCCTCGATCGACCTGTTGAGGGAGAACCCGGACCCCAGCGAGGACGAGGTCCGCGAGGGCATCGAGGGCAACCTCTGCCGCTGCACCGGCTACCAGAACATCGTCCGGGCCGTGCAGCACGCCGCCGGCCAGATGGCCGGCACCACCACCGAGACCACCGCCACCGAGACCACCGCCACCGAGACCACCGCCACCCAGACCGCGGGAGCGCAGGCATGACCATCACCGAGGACGCCGCCGACCTCGCTCCGGCCAAGGAGGTCGGCCGGGCCCGCCGCCGCAAGGAGGACGCCCGGCTGATCACCGGCCGGACCACCTGGACCGACAACACGGTCCTGCCCGGGATGCTGTACCTGTCCTTCGTCCGCAGCCCGGTCGCCCACGCCAAGATCACCGGCATCGACGTCAGCGCGGCGCAGCAGGCCCCCGGGGTGGTCACCGTCCTCACCGGCCGGGACCTCGCCGAGGAGCAGGGCTCGATCCCCTGCGCGTGGCCGGTGACGCCGGAGATGGTCAACCCCGGCCACCCCTCGATCGCGGTCGAGGAGGTCAACCACGTCGGCGAGGCGGTCGCCGTCATCGTCGCCCGCAGCCGGACCGCCGCGGCCGACGCCGTCGAGCTGGTCGACGTCGACTACGACCCGCTGCCGCCGGTGCTGGACATGGAGCAGGCGGTCGCGCAGGACGCCGACCTGTGCCACGACCACATCGAGTCCAACACCAGCTACCACTTCGTCTTCGACGCCGGCGAGGCGGGCACCGGGGCCGACACGGACGCGGCCTTCTCCGACGCGGACGTCGTGGTCAGCCGCCGGTTCGTCCAGCAGCGGCTCATCCCCGCGTTCATGGAGCCGCGCTCGGTCGTCGTCTCGCCCCAGGGCGACAACTACACGATGTGGTCGGCGACCCAGATCCCGCACGTCCTGCGGGTGATGCTGGCGATGATCACCGCCATCCCCGAGCACAAGCTGCGCGTCGTCGCCCCCGACGTCGGCGGCGGCTTCGGCGGCAAGCTGCAGGTCAACCCCGAGGAGGTGCTCGCCCTCCTGGTGGCCCGGCGCCTGGGCAAGCCGGTCAAGTGGACCGAGACCCGCAGCGAGTCGCTGATGAGCGCCCACCACGGCCGCGACCAGATCCAGTACGTCGACGTCGCCGCCGACCGCGACGGCACGGTGCGCGGCCTGAAGGTGCGGCTGCTCGCCGACATGGGCGCCTACCTGCGGCTGATCACTCCCGGCGTGCCCGCTCTCGGCGCGTTCATGTTCCCCGGGATCTACAAGTTCCCGGCCTACCGGTTCGAGTGCGACGGCGTCTTCACCAACAAGACGCCGACCGACGCCTACCGCGGCGCCGGCCGCCCGGAGGCCACCTTCGCGATCGAGCGGATCATGGACGAGCTCGCCGTCGAGCTCGGGTTGGACCCGCTCGAGGTGCGGCGGAGGAACTGGATCCGGGCTGACGAGTTCCCGTTCACCACCGTCGCCGGCCTCGAGTACGACAGCGGCGACTACGAGGCCGCCACGCAGCGGGCGCTGGAGTTGATCGGCTACGAGGAGCTGCGCGAGGAGCAGCGGCGCCGCCGGGAGTCGGACGACCCGGTGCAGCTGGGGATCGGCTTCTCCACCTTCACCGAGATGTGCGGCCTGGCGCCGTCCCGGGTGCTCGGCTCGCTGTCCTACGGCGCCGGCGGCTGGGAGTCGGCGTCCATCCGGATGCTGCCTACCGGCAAGGTCGAGGTGGTCACCGGCTCCACCCCGCACGGGCAGGGCCACGAGACCGCGTGGAGCCAGTTGGTCGCCGATCAGCTCGGCGTCCCGTTCGAGGACGTCGAGGTGCTGCACGGCGACACCGCCGTGGCGCCCAAGGGCATGGACACCTACGGCTCGCGCTCGCTGGTCGTCGGCGGCACGGCCGTGGTCAAGGCCGCGGAGAAGGTCGTCGCCAAGGCCCGGAAGGTCGCCGCGCACCTGCTCGAGGCCAGCGAGGACGACCTGGAGTTCTCCGGCGGGAAGTTCACCGTCCGCGGGACGCCGGGCGCCGAGCTCGGCATCCAGGAGATCGCCCTGGCGGTCTTCGCGGCGCACGACTACCCGGAGGACGTCGAGCCCTCCATCGACGCCGACGCCACCTTCGACCCGGTCAACTTCTCCTTCCCGCACGGCACGCACGTGTGCGCGATGGAGGTCGACACCGAGACCGGCATGGTGCGCATCCGGAAGTACGCGTGCGTGGACGACGTCGGCACGATCGTCAACCCGCTCATCGTCGAGGGGCAGATCCACGGCGGCCTGGCCCAGGGCATCGCCCAGGCGCTGTACGAGGAGGCAGTCTACGACGCCGACGGCAACCTGACCACCGGCAGCTTCGTCGACTACCTCGTCCCCTCGGCGGCCGACCTGCCGCACTTCGAGACCGACAACACCGTCCACGTCGCGCCGGGCAACCCGATCGGCGCCAAGGGCGTCGGCGAGGCCGGCACGATCGCCAGCACCCCGGCGGTGGTCAACGCCGCGCTCGACGCCGTCCGCCACCTGGGGGTGGGCGACATCCGCATGCCGCTGACCCCGGAGCGGGTGTGGCGGGCGGTCCACGAGGGCGGGGACGGCGGGGACCGCGCCACCGCCGGCACCAACGCCTACGGCGGGGCGCAGACCGAGTCCACCGCCGGCGTGTCCACCCCCCAGTCCGCCCTCGGAGGTGACCGGTGATCCGCCGAGACGACGAAGGAGTCGAGCCATGATCCCCGCTCCGTTCCAGTACGCCCGCCCCACCACGGTCGAGGAGGCGCTGCAGGCCATCGCCGACGGCGGGGACGACGTCAAGATCCTCGCCGGGGGGCAGTCGCTGATCCCGGTCATGCGGCTGCGCCTGGCCGCGCCGGAGACGGTGGTCGACCTCGGCCGGGTCGCGGAGCTGCGCGGCGTCCGGGACGACGGGGACGCGATCGTCGTCGGGGCCATGACGACCCACTCCGACGTGATCCGCGACCCGCTCGTGCAGCAGTACGCGCCGCTGGTCGCCGAGGCGACCGAGACCGTGGCCGACCGGCAGGTCCGCGCCCGCGGCACGTTCGGCGGCGCGCTGGCCCACGCCGACCCGGCCGGTGACCTGCCGGCGGTGGCCCTGGCCCTGGACGCGGAGTTCGTCATCGCCGGCCCGGAGGGACGACGCACCGTGCCCGCGGCGGAGTTCTTCGTCGACTACCTCACCACCGCCCTGGAGGAGGGGGAGCTGCTCGTGGAGGTGCGGATCCCGGAGCTGGCCGGGGACTGGGGGATGCGCTACGAGAAGTTCAACCGGGTGGCCCAGGCGTGGTCGATCGTGGCGGTGGCCGCGGCAGTGCGCCGGGAGGACGGGCACATCGCCGAGGCGCGCATCGGGCTGACCAACATGGGCCCCACGCCGCTGCGGGCCTCGGCGGCCGAGGCCGCGCTGGCCGGCGCCGCGGCCAGCCCGGACGCGATCGCCGCCGCGGCGCGGTCGGCCGCCGAGGGCACCAGCCCGAGCAGCGACTTGA
The DNA here is from genome assembly GCF_003319115.1 of Geodermatophilus sp. TF02-6. Classification (GTDB taxonomy): domain Bacteria; phylum Actinomycetota; class Actinomycetes; order Mycobacteriales; family Geodermatophilaceae; genus Geodermatophilus. The sequence goes on from NZ_QOHF01000005.1 coordinate 11,216, forward strand.
ACGCCCAGGCCGACTACCGCCAGCACCTGGCCCAGGTGCTGACCCGCCGCGCGGTGAGCGCCGCCGCAGGGCTGTAGCTTGAAGGACCCCGTCCCCCCCACCCCTCGCGCGCTCGGGGCGGGCCCCTGGACGGGGCCAAGGCGGATCGCTGGAGCGCTGGAGGTCGTCCGTGCAGTTGGAGAACTCGTTCACCGTTCCCCTCCCCGTCGACGAGGCCTGGCGGGTGCTCCTCGACGTCGAGCAGATCGCACCCTGCATGCCCGGCGCCGCGCTCGACTCGGTCGAGGGCGACTCGTTCACCGGCCGGGTCAAGGTCAAGCTGGGCCCGATCAACCTGACCTACCAGGGCAAGGGCTCGTTCGTGGAGAAGGACGAGGCGGCCCACCGGGCGGTCATCGACGCCAAGGGCAAGGACCAGCGCGGCAACGGCACCGCCGCCGCCGTCATCACCGCCAACCTCGCGTCCGAGGGGTCGAACACCCGGGTCGACGTCCTGACCGACCTGAACATCACCGGCCGGCCGGCCCAGTTCGGCCGCGGGGTCATGACCGACGTCGGCAACAAGCTGCTCGGCCAGTTCGCCGACAAGCTGGCCGCCCAGCTGGGCGGCGGCGCGACCGAGGCGGCGCCGCAGACCGCCGCGCCCGCGAAGAAGGCGGCGGCAGCCGCCGCCGGCGCGGTCGAGGAGGTCGCCGCCTCGGTCGAGCAGGTGCCGGGGGACAACGCCGTCGCGAAGAAGGCCCGCAAGACGGCGGCGTCGGCGAAGAAGACGGCCGCGGCCGCGGCGGACCGGGCCTCGACCGGGACCGCCCCGGCGCCGGAGAGCGCGGCCGCGCAGGCCCCGGCCACGCAGACCCCGGCGTCCACCGGCACGGCGCCGGCGCCGACCGACGTCACCCCGGCCGAGACCGCCCCGGCCGACGTCACCCCGGCCGAGACCGCCCCGGCGGCGACCGGCACGGCTCCGGCGGCGGAGTTCGGTGCGCCCGCGCCGGCCACGCCGACGGCCCCCACCACTCCGGCGGCGATGCCGTCCCGGCCGGCGCCGGCGGCCGAGCCCGAGCCGATCGACCTGCTCGAGGTCGCCGGCGGCGCCGCGCTGACCCGGTACGCGCCGCCGCTGGCGGGGGTCGCCGCGCTGCTGCTGGTCATCGCGTTCGTCGTGCGTCGGCTGCGCCGCTGAGGTCAGGCGGGGCCGCTCGGGGACGGCACCCGTCGTCGGGCGACCCCGCCGAGCCCGTCCACCGCCGCGACGGCGACGACGTCCGGTGCGGCGGTGAGCGCGTGGTCGCCGGGGACGCCGTAGAGGGAGGCCCCGGCCCGGCCGGACAGCACGGCGGCGAGCTCCTCGGGACGGCCGGAGGCGTCGCGCTCGCCCTGCACCACGACCAGCGACACCGGTACCGCGGTGAGCTCGGCCGCGCGGCTGCGCTCCGGCCGGCCCGGCGGGTGGAGGGGAAAGGCCAGGCACAGCACCGCCGCGGCCTGCTGCCCGACCGCGGAGCGGCACGCCACGCGGGCGCCCGCGCTGCGCCCGCCCAGCACGAGCGGACCGGTCAGCTCTCCGCCGTTCCGCAGGGCGTCGAGCACCGCCGCCCACGCCCGGTCCAGCTGCGCCGGGGCCGGCGCGATCCGCCGGCCGGCCACCCGCCACGGCTGCTCCACGCGCAGCACCCGCCACCCGGCCGCCGCGGCGGCCGCGGTGACGGCGAGCAGGTCGGCCGAGTCGATGCCGCCGCCGGCGCCGTGCCCGAGCACGAGCGTGCCGACGACGCCGTCCGCCGGCCCGGTGGCGGTGACCCGCGCCGGGCCCAGCGGGGTGGCGGGCTCCGTCACGCGGCGGGGAGCGCCAGCAGCCCGTCGACCGCGCCGGCCAGGTCGCCGGCGACCAGCGCCGACGGGTCGAACACGCCGGGGTAGACCCGCTCGCTGCGCGGGAACCAGGCGGCGGTCAGGCCGGCCCGCAGCGCTCCGTGCACGTCCCAGCCGTGGGCCGCGACCAGCGCCGTGCGCTCGGGGGCGACGCCGCAGACGCCGGCCGCCCACAGGTAGACCTCGCGGGCCGGCTTCCACGCCCGGATCACCTCGCTGGACAGCGACCGCTCCACCAGGGGGGCGACACCGCCGCGCTCCAGCCCCGCCTCGGCGACGCCGGGGGAGCCGTGGGACAGCGTGACGACGCGGACGCCGGCCTCGACCAGCCGGCGCAGCGCAGGCTCCACGTCGGGGTGCGGTGCCAGCTCGAAGAACGCCTCGGCGACCCGCGACCGGTCGGCCTCGCCCAGGTCGCTGACCTGGGCGAGGGCGGCGTCGAAGGCCTCGCGGAACCGGCACCAGGTGCCCGTGACGGTACCCGCGGAGCCGGTGAGCAGGGTGCGGGCGAAGACGGTGGACAGCAGGTCGGCGGGCTGGCCGAGCTCGACCAGGGCGGCGCGCACCGGGGCGAGGTCGAGCAGGGTCTCGTTGACGTCGAAGGCGACCACCTCGGGACGGCGCGCGGTCACGCCGGCCGCCGCTCGGCGTCGACGTCGTCCTCGGGCTGCGGGGTGGCCCGGTCGCGCCGGTGCCGCCGGATGTCCCTGACCCGCTTGACGACCAGGTACCCGACGCCGATCACGAACGCCGCGACCACGGCGTAGTCCAGGTAGTGCAGGTTCTGCTGCAGGAAGTCGCCGGCCGCCACCCCCAGGCCGATGAGCACGCTGTTCCAGATCAGGCTGCCCGCCGCGGAGAACAGCAGGAACTGGCCGAACGGCATGCGCACCACGCCGGCGGGCACGGAGATGAAGCTGCGCACGATCGGCACCATGCGGCCGAGGAACACCGCCGAGCGCCCGTGCCGCTCGAACCAGGCGAAGGTGCGGTCGACGTCGGCGGTGTCCACCAGGGGCAGCCGGTCGAGGAAGGCGTGCGAGCGGCGCGGGCCCAGCGCCCGGCCGACGTAGTAGAAGAAGACCGCGCCGAGGACCGACCCGAGCGTGGCGCACAGGACCACCGGGACGATCGACATCCGGCCGTCGTTGATGAGCACCCCGGCCAGGCCGAGCACCGCCTCGCTGGGGATCGGCGGGACCACCGTCTCCAGGAGGATGGCCAACCCCACGCCCACCGCGCCCAGCTCGTCGACCAGGTCGAGCAGGAAGCCGGTGATGCCGCCGGAGTCGGAGGAGGCAGCGGCGGCGAGCAGTGACATGCGCTCCACGGTAACGGGGAGGTCACGCCGCCGCGGGTAGGTTGCCCGGGCATGCGCCAGCGCTTCACCGCCCGGGCCGTCGTCGTCGGCGACCGTGCCGGCACGGTCGTCCCCGACGCCGCGGTCGACGTCACCGACGGCGCGATCGACTGGGTCGGCCCCGCCGCCGACGCCCCGCTGCCCGGGGACGCCGAGGTGGTCGCCGTCACGGGGGTGCTCGTGCCGGGGCTGGTCAACACCCACTCGCACGCGCCGATGGTGCTGTTCCGCGGGCAGGCCGACGGGCTGCCGCTGGCCCGGTGGCTGCGCGAGGTGATCTGGCCGCGGGAGGCGCGGCTGACGCCGTCGGACGTCGAGGCGGCGATGACCGCGGCGTCGGCGGAGATGCTGTGCGGCGGGGTGACCACCAGCGTGGAGATGTACTTCTCCCCCGAGCGGATCGGCGCCGCCGTCGGCCGCACCGGCGCCCGGGCCGTCGTCGCCAGCCCGCTGCTGCCGCTGCCGGGGATGCCGCCGTTGGCCGAGCAGCTGGCCGACGCCGTCGCCTTGGCGCGACGGGCCCCCGGCGACGGCACGGTCGAGTACGGGATCGGCCCGCACGCGGCCTACACCCTCCCGCTGCCGGTGCTCCGCGACGCCGCGGCCGCCGCCCGCGAGCACGGCCTGCTGCTGCACCTGCACGTGGCCGAGACGGTCGCCGAGGACGCCGACCTGCTGGCCACCCACGGGCTGTCGGCGCCGGCGCTGCTGGCCGCGCACGACGTCCTCGGCGCGCGGGTGCTGGCCGCGCACTGCGTGCACCTCGACGACGGCGACCTCGAGCTGTGGCGCGAGTACGACGTCGCGGTCGCCCACTGCCCGGCCAGCAACGCCAAGCTGGCCAGCGGGATCGCGCCGGTGCGGGCTCTGCTCGACCGGGGCGTCCGGGTCGGCCTGGGCACCGACGGGCCGGCGTCCAACGACGGGCTGGACCTGCTCGCCGACGTCCGTCTCGCCGCGCAGCTGGCCCGGCTGCGGGAGTCCTCGGCCACCGCGCTGACCGCGGGCGAGGCGTTCTGGCTGGCCACCGGCGGCGCCGCCGACGCCATCGGCCGGCCCGACCTCGGGCAGGTCGCCGCCGGCCGCCGCGCCGACCTGGTGCACGTCGACACCGGCGACCTGGCCTTCGAGCCGGTGCTCGGCCCGGCCGACCTGCTCACCCACCTGGTGTGGTCGGGCACCTCCCGGCTGGTGCGTGACACCTGGGTGGGCGGGCGGCAGGTGGTGCGCGACGGCGTCTGCACGACCGTGGACGCCGAGGCGCTGCGGGCCGACGTCGCCGAACGGGCCGCCCGCCTGGCCGGGTGACCACGGCGAGCCGCCCGAGAGGTCGACGCAGGCCCCCTTCCGGGTCCCGCCCCGAGCGTGCGAGGGGTGGGAGAAGGGGGTCCTTCCAGGCACCTGGCCGTGGTGCCGTCCGTAGGACGGCCATGTCATCGCGGTGCGATCCGGAGGATCGCGATGTCATCGCGGTGCGATCCGGAGGATCGCGGTGTCACGGCCGCAGGGAGATCGTCTCGCCGCGCACCACCGGGCGGATCTCGCCCGGGGCCCGGCGCTCGGCCACCTCGCGGACGAAGTCGCCCAGCGGGGAGGCGAACCGGTCGTAGTCGTCGAAGTGCACCGGCACGGTCACCGGCGGCTTGAGCAGCTCGACCAGGTCGGCGCCCTGCCGGCCGTCCATGGTGACCGTGACACCGAGGGCCTTGGTGCCGCCCAGGTGCGGGATGAGGACGTCGAGGGGACCGCAACGCTGCAGTACCTCGCCCAGCCACGGCCGGAAGATCGTGTCGCCGCTGACGTAGCCCCGCCACGACACCTCGCCGTCCCGGACCAGCTCCAGGACGCTGCCCATCACCGGCGGCAGCAGCTTGGCCATGGGGCCGGGCCCGTGCACGCCCGGCACCGAGGTGATCCGCAGCGTCTCGCCCTCCCGGCTCATCTCGTGCCGCTGCCAGGGGGTGAGGTCGAGGGTCTCCCGGAACCCGCGCCGGTCGAGCGCCTTGGCCGCGGCCCGGGTGGTCACCACCGGGGTGTCCCGATCGAGGGTGCGGGTGGCGATGCGGTCCCAGTGGTCGGCGTGGAGGTGCGACAGCACGATCGCGTCGAGCGTCGGCAGCTGGGTGGGCTGCAGCGCGGGCTCGGTGAGCCGCTTGGCCCACAGCCCCTTGCCGAGGTAGGCCCGCTGACCGCGGTGCAGGAAGTTCGGGTCGGTGAGCAGGGTGAACCCGCCGATCCGCAGCAGCATGGTGGCGTTCCCGCCGAAGGTGAGGGTGACGTCGTCGGCGGGGGACGGCGGGGACGAGGGCATGGGGCGGCGATACCCGGCCAGCCACACCCCAGGCATGGGAAGCGATCCCTGCGTCCGGCCCACCCAGGACGGGGGGATCGCTTCCCATGCCTGCGGCCGCCCTGTCCCGACACCGCCTGCTGGTAGACAGGGCGGGTGGCTCCCCGCGACGTCGACGCCTCCTTCCTCGCCCTCCCGCTCTCGGCGCTGGCCGACGCGGCGCTCACCCGCGCCGTCGACCTGGGCTGCGAGCACGCCGACCTGCGGGTGGAGCGGATCCGCACCCAGACGATCAGCCTGCGCGACGCCCGGCTGGAGTCGCTGGCCGACGGCGAGGACCTCGGGCTGTCCGTGCGGGTGCTCGCCGAGGGCACCTGGGGGTTCGCCGCCGGCGTCGTCCTCACCGCCGCCGAGGCGGTCCGGCTGGCCGAGGAGGCGGTCGCGGTCGCCCAGGTGTCCGCGGCGGTGAACAGCGACCGCGTCGAGCTCGCCCCCGAGCCGGCGTACCCCGACGCGGCCTGGGTCTCCGACTACGACGTCGACCCCTTCGACGTCCCCGACGCGGACAAGACCGCGCTGCTCACCGAGCTGTCCGAGCAGCTGCTCGCCGCCGACGGCGTGGAGCACGTGCAGACCGGCTGCACGGCGGTCAAGGAGCAGAAGTACTACGCCGACACCGCGGGCACCCGCACCCGGCAGCAGCGGGTCCGCGTCCAGGCCGACCTGACCGCGCTCACCGTCGACCGCACCACCGGCGCGTTCGAGAGCATGCGCACCCTCGCCCCGCCGGCCGGCCGCGGCTGGGAGTACCTGACCGGCACCGGCTGGGACTGGCGCGGCGAGCTGGCCGAGATCCCCGAGCTGCTGCGCGAGAAGACCAAGGCGCCGTCGGTGCAGCCCGGCCGCTACGACCTCGTCGTCCACCCGTCGAACCTGTGGCTGACCATCCACGAGTCCATCGGGCACGCCACCGAGCTCGACCGCGCGCTGGGCTACGAGGCGGCCTACGCCGGCACCTCGTTCGCCACCGTGGACAAGCTGGGCACGCTCCGCTACGGGTCCGAGCTCATGCAGGTCACCGGCGACCGCACCGCCCCGCACGGGCTGTCCACGGTCGGGTGGGACGACGAGGGCGTCGCCGGCCAGCGGTGGGACCTCGTGCGCGACGGCGTGCTCGTCGGCTACCAGGTCGACCGGCACATGGCGCACCTGCGCGGGCTGCCGCGGTCCAACGGCTGCGCGTTCGCCGACTCGCCGCTGCACGTGCCGATCCAGCGGATGGCGAACGTCTCGCTGCAGCCGGCGCCCGGGGGCCCCTCGGTCGAGGAGGTGCTCGGCGGGGTCGAGCGCGGCATCTACGTCGTCGGCGACAAGAGCTGGTCGATCGACATGCAGCGCTACAACTTCCAGTTCACCGGCCAGCGGTTCTACAGGGTCGAGAACGGCCGGCTGGCCGGGCAGCTGCGCGACGTGGCCTACCAGGCGACGACGACGGACTTCTGGGGTTCGATGGCCGTGGTGGGCGGGCCGCAGACCTACGTGCTCGGCGGGGCGTTCAACTGCGGCAAGGGGCAGCCCGGGCAGGTCGCCCCGGTCAGCCACGGCTGCCCGGTGGCGGTGTTCGAGAACGTGAACATCCTCAACACGGTGCAGGAGGCCGGGCGATGACCCAGCTCAAGCCACAGGAGCTCGTGGAGAAGGCGCTCGCCGCCTCCACGGCCGACGGGCAGGTCGCCTTCGTCGTGGAGGGCTCGCAGGCCAACCTGCGCTGGGCGAACAACAGCCTGACCACCAACGGGGCGATGCGCTCCCGGCAGGTCGTCGTCGTCTCGTTCGTCGACGGCGGGACCGGCACGGCGGCGGGCACCGTGGCGCGCTCCGGCAACCCCGACGTCGAGGAGCTGGTCGCCGCCAGTGAGCAGGCCGCCCGCGACGCCGGCCCCGCCGAGGACGCGATGCCGCTGGTCAGCGAGGCGCCCCCGGGCGCCGGCGACTGGGACGGCGACCCCGCGGAGACCTCGATCGCCGTCTTCGCCGACTTCGCCCCCGCCCTCGGGGAGGCCTTTCGCGCGGCCCGCGGCCGGGACGAGCTGCTGTTCGGCTACGCCGAGCACGCGATGGAGTCGACCTACCTCGGGACGTCGACCGGGCTGCGGCTGCGCCACGACCAGCCGAGCGGCCGGGTGGAGCTCAACGGCAAGAGCACCGACTACAGCCGCTCGGTGTGGGCCGGCGTCGGCACCCGCGACTTCACAGACGTGGACGTCGACCGGCTCGCCGCCGAGGTCGAGCGCAAGCTGGGCTGGTCGCAGCGCCGGGTGGAGCTGCCCGCCGGCCGGTACGAGACGCTGCTGCCGCCGTCCGCGGTCAGCGACCTGCTGATCTACGCGTACTGGACGATGGAGGCCCGCGACGCCGACGAGGGCCGCAACGTCTACGCCAAGCCCGGGGGTGGCAACCGGATCGGCGAGCGCCTGGCCGGCCTGCCGCTGACCCTGCGCAGCGACCCGTTCGCGCCCGGCCTGGAGGCGCACCCGTTCCAGGTGGTGAGCAGGTCCTCCGGAGCGGCCTCGGTGTTCGACAACGGCATGGCCACGCCGGCGGTCGACTGGATCCGCGACGGCGTGCTCGCCAACCTGGTCCGGCCCCGGGCGTGGGCGGCCAGGACGTCGGCGCCGGCGGTGGCCGCCGTGGACAACCTGGTCCTCGAGCTGCCCGGGGCCACCGCCACCCAGGACGGGATGGTGGCCGCCACCGACCGCGGGCTGCTGCTGACCACGCTCTGGTACATCCGCGAGGTCGACCCGCAGACGCTGCTGCTCACCGGGCTGACCCGCGACGGCGTCTTCCTCGTCGAGGGCGGCGAGGTGACCGGCGCGGTGAACAACTTCCGGTTCAACGAGTCGCCGGTCGACCTGCTGGCCCGGATCACCGAGGCCGGCCGGACCGAGCGGACGCTGCCGCGGGAGTGGAACGACTGGTTCACCCGAGCGGCGATGCCGCCGGTGCGGGTGCCGGACTTCAACATGAGCTCGGTGTCGCCGGCCAGCTGACGCCGCCGGGAGCACCGACCGGTCGCGGGGCGCGTGTGCCGGCTGAGCCGGGTGGGGCTCGACCGGATCCTGAGCAGTGACCACCCGCACATGAGCCCCTACTCTTGGTCGCAGCCGCCTCGGAGCGCTGCCGAGGTCCGTGAGAGGGAGGACTCCCGTGACCAGAGGTCGCAGGCCGTCGATCTTCCAGGTGGGCCAGGTCCGCGAGGACGGGAACGCGGTCGTGGTGTCCGGCTGGGGCCTGGGGCCGTGCGCCTCCGGCTGCGTCTGCCACCGCGATCCGGCCACCGGTTCCCTGGCCCTCGCCGAGGACCAGGCCGAGGGGCTGCTCGGCCTGGTGACCCACCGCGACGGCTGCGACTGCTGCCAGCCGTGGACCGCCGCCGAGCTCGGCGCCGTCGTCCGCGACCTCGAGCGCCTCTCCGGGCTCGACGCCCCGGAGCCCCTGGCCGGCTGAGGAAGGACCCCGTCCTCCCCACCGCTCGCAGGCTCGGGGCGGGACCCGGGACGGGGCCGAGGGCTCGGGGACGGGGTCGAGCAGTCGGTGACGCACCGGCCGAGCTCCTACGTGCCGGCCCGAACCCTGACCGCGCTGACGACCCGACGCCGGCTGCCGGGGTCCGCGCGCCCACCGGTGCGCAACCGCCTCGTGCACTGGGGCACCGGGGCGCTGGTCGGGTCGCTGCGCGGCGTGTGGTCGGCCAGCGGGTTGCGGGGCTGGCGCGCCTCGGCCTGGCACACCTCGGTGCGGCTGGCCACCGACCAGACGCTGGAGAACGCCACCGGCACCGGCGCGCCGCCGTGGACCTGGTCCCGCCGCGACCAGGTCGTCGACGTCGGCTGGAAGGCCGGGTACGCCTTCGTCACCGGCGTCGTCGCCGACCTCCTCGTGCCGCTGGCCCCCGACCGCACGCCGTCGGGGTCGGCGCCGCCCCGCCGCTGATCGACGGGGCCGACGCGGACCGGCGTCGAGCGGGGCGCCGGAGGCCGCTGGGACCGGTGTGACGGGTGCACCCTCCCGACCGGCCGAGGTCCGCGCGCCGACCCGTACCCGGAGGCTCGGCATCCCTACGTTGCGGGAAGACGCGTCCGGAGCACCGGGTGCGGCGCGGCGAGGGGGGCGGCGATGCAGCACGGGCGGACGACGAACCGGCGCGGGCCCGGTGCCGCGCTCGCCGTCGCTGCCGTGCTCGCCGTGGTCCTGGCCGCCGTGGTCCTGGCGCCGGCGCCGGCGAGCGCGACCCCGTCGTCCGCGGACGAGGCCGCCCGGCTGGTGGCCGACACCGGTCAGCAGCTCACCGACCTCGACGAGCAGGTCCACCAGGCACAGCTGACCGTCGCCGAGCAGCAGCAGGCCGCGGCCGCCGCCGCGCAGGCCGCCGACCGGGCCCGGGCCGCGCTGGCCGTCTACGCGCCGCAGCTGCGGGCGATCGCGCAGACCTCCGGGACGTCGCAGTCGCGGCTGGCCGCCTTCCTCACCTCCGGCTCGGCGGCCGACGTCGTCGCGCAGATGACGACGCTGGACCTCATCGCCGCCCACACCGAGGGGCTGCTCGCCGAGGTGTCGGCGGCCCAGCGGGCGGCCGAGCAGGCGCAGGCCGACGCGGACGCCGCCGCTGCCCAGGCCGCCACCGCGCTCGCCGAGCTCGAGCGCCAGCAGGACGAGGTGCAGACCCGCGCCGACGCCTACCAGGCCGACTTCTCCCGGTTGTCGGCCGCCGAGCAGGCCGTCGTCACCACCACGCTGGCCGGGCCGGCGCTGCCGCCGCCGGATCCCGCGTCGGTCGTGGCCGCCGCGCCCAGCGACGCCGTGGGCGCGGTCGTCGAGGCGGCGCTGGCCCAGGTGGGCAAGCCGTACGTGTGGGGCTCGTCCGGGCCCGACGGCTTCGACTGCTCGGGGCTGACCAGCTTCGCCTACGCCGCGGCGGGCATCACGCTGCCGCACTCCAGCCGCGCCCAGTCGCAGCTGGGGGTCCCGGTCGCCCGCTCGGCGCTGCAGCCCGGCGACATCGTGTACTTCTACTCGCCGGTCAGCCACGTCGGCATCTACCTCGGCGACGGCCAGATGGTGCACGCCCGCACCTTCGGCGTCCCGGTGGCGGTGACCAGCGTGGACATGGCGGGCTACGCCGGGGCGCGCCGCGTCCGGTGACCGCGGCGGCGCCTCACACCTCGGCGCGCAGGAGCTCCGCGGCCTGCGCGAGCGAGCGCATCTTGCCCTCGGCCGAGGCCCGCGGCAGGTACTTCAGGCCGCAGTCGCTGGAGAGCACCAGCTTCTCGACGTCCACGTCGTCCAGCGCGCGCCGCACCCGGTCGGCCACCACCTCCGGCGCCTCCACCTCGGGCGTGGACAGGTCGAGGACGCCGAGGGCGATGCCCTTGCCGCGCAGCGGCCGCAGCTCGGCGGGGTCGAGGTGCGACTGCGCGGTCTCCACCGAGACCGTGCCGACGGGGGTGTCGGCCAGCTCGGGCAGGAAGGAGTAGCCCTCCGGCCGCTCGGCGACCATCGCCGCGTAGCCGAAGCACACGTGCAGCACCGTCGGCCCGGCCGCGTCCTCCAGCGCCCGGGACACCACCTCCGCGCCGTACCGCCGGGCGACCTCCGGGCGCGCCTGCAGCCACGGCTCGTCGATCTGGACCACGTCGGCGCCGGCGGCGAACAGGTCGGCGATCTCCGCCCGGACGACGTCGGCGTAGGCCAGCGCCAGGGCGCGGTCGTCGCGGTAGTGGTCGTCCTGCGCCTGCTGGGCCATCGTGAACGGCCCGGGCAGCGTGACCTTGACGGTGCGGTCGGTGTGCTCGCGCAGGAACCGCACGTCGCGGACCTGGACCGGTCCGCGCCGGCGGATCTCGCCGACGACCCGCGGGACGGGGATCGGCGTGCCGGAGCGGTTGAGCACGGTGCCCGGGGTGTCGAGGTCGACGCCGTCGAGGGCGGTGGCGAAGTGGTTGGAGTAGGACTCGCGGCGCTGTTCGCCGTCGGTGAGGACGTCGAGCCCGGCGTCCTCCTGCGCCCGGACGGCCAGCAGCGTCGCGTCGTCCTGGGCCTCCTCGAGCAGCTCGGGAGCGACCCGCCACAGCTCGCGCGCCCGCACCCGCGGCGGGAACTGGTGGGCCAGCCGCTCCCGGTCGATCAGCCAGCCGGGCTGGGGGAGGCTGCCGACGATCGCGGTGGGCAGCAGGGGCAGGGGTGCGGGCATGCGGCGAGTCTGCCGTGCAAGGGGTGGGTGCGTGCCCGACGGCCCTGTGCTGTGCTGACCTCGTGGCCGAGAACTACATCGCCGAGTTGCCGTTCGGAGCGCCGAAGATCGACGACGAGGCGTTCGTCGCGCCGACGGCGGTCGTCGTCGGCGCCGTGACGATGGGGCCGCGGTCGAGCATCTGGTACGGCGCGGTCGCGCGGGCCGACTCGGAGGTCATCGAGATCGGCGAGGGCTCCAACGTCCAGGACGGGAGCACCCTGCACTCCGACCCCGGGTTCCCGCTGGTCGTCGGGCGGGGGGTCACGGTCGGCCACCGGGTGGTCCTGCACGGGGCCCGGGTGGACGACGACGTGCTGGTCGGCATGGGCAGCGTGGTGATGAACGGCGCGCACATCGGGTCCGGCTCGATCGTCGCCGCGGGCGCGGTCGTCCCCCCGGGCACGCGGGTGCCGCCGGGTTCGCTCGTGGCCGGCGTCCCGGCCCGGGTGGTCCGCCAGGCCACCGACGACGACCTGGCGCACATCCGCGGCAACGCGGCCAGCTACACCGACCGGCTGGCCTCGGCGCGCCGGGTGCGCCCGGTGGTCCGCTCCCCCCTGCCGCCGGCCGGTCAGATCGCCGGCGACGCGATGGACTGAGGAAGGACCCCCTGCCCCCCGCCGCTCGCAAGCTCGCGTCGGGACCCTGCAGGGGGGCGCCCTTCCTCCCCACCCCTCGCAAGCTCGGGGCGGTGCCCTGGAAGGGGGCCGGGTCAGCCGGCGGCGAACCAGACCGTCTCCGGCGCGGCCGCGCCCCCGGACGACGGGACGCCGGCGACCGGCCGCCACACCCCCGCCCACACCCCCTGCCGCTCGGGCAGCGGGCCGACCCGGGTGCGCAGCCCGTCGCCGGCCGCCCGCCGGGCACGGTCAGCGAGGACGCGTCCAGCGACCCTAGAGCTGCAGGTGCAGCCGCAGCGCGTCGTCGAGCTCGGCCATGACGCGCGCCGGCAGCCGACCCAGGACCGGACCGACGCGCTCGACGGCCACCGACCGCACCTGCTCCGCCTGGGCCTTGGAGTCGAGGCGGAGACCGGTCTCGTCGGCTCGCAGCAGGGTCTGGAACGGGAAGATGCGCTCGGTGTTGCTGGTCACCGGGACGACGGTGACCACACCCCGGCTCGATCGTGCGGCGGCCGCGTTGGCGCGGTCGTTGCTCACGACGACCGCCGGTCGACGCTTGTTCGCCTCGCTGCCGCGGGTGGGTTCCAGGTCGGTCAGCCGGACCTCACCTCGGAGCACCGGTCAGCCCGTCCGCGGTGGCTGCCTCCCAGGCGGCTGCCTCGCCGGAGGACTCCCACTCGTCCCACGCGGCGGCGTAGTCCTGCTCCAGGTCGGGGTGGCGGAGCAGGCGGATGGCGTGCTGCAGGGCGGCCGAGCGGGACCGCAGCCCAGCGGTGCGGATGTACTCGTCGAGGGCGGCGACGTCCTCCTCGGACAGGCTGACACTGAGCTTCACACCCCCATGCTACCCGCGTAGCACCAGGGTGGTAGAACGCCGGGGGCCGGGACGGACGCGGGTCTTCCCGGCCCCCGTCCCCGCCCGTCCGCGCACTGCAGTGGTGCCTCCCGGGTCAGAGCACCTTCGACAGGAACGCCCGGGTGCGGGGGTGCTGCGGGTCGGTGAGCACCCGGCGCGGGTCGCCGGCCTCGACGACCACGCCGTCGTCCATGAAGACGACGGTGTCGCCGACCTCGCGGGCGAAGCCCATCTCGTGGGTGACGACGACCATCGTCATCCCCGACTCGGCGAGCTCGCGCATGACGTCGAGGACCTCGCCGACCAGCTCGGGGTCGAGCGCCGAGGTCGGCTCGTCGAACAGCATGAGCTTGGGCTCCATCGCCAGCGCCCGGGCGATCGCCACCCGCTGCTGCTGGCCGCCGGAGAGCTGGTTGGGGTAGTTGTGCACCCGCTCGCCCAGGCCCACCCGCTCGAGCAGCTCGACGCCGCGGGTGCGGGCGGCGTCCTTGCGCAGCCCCTTCACCCCGGTCGGCGCCTCGACGACGTTCTCCAGGGCGGTCATGTGCGGGAAGAGGTTGAACCGCTGGAACACCATGCCGATGTCCCGCCGCTGCGCGGCGACCTCCCTGTCCCGCAGCTCGTGCAGCTTGCCGCCCCGCTCGCGGTAGCCGACCAGGTGGCCGTCGACCCAGAGCCGGCCGGCGTCGATCTTCTCCAGGTGGTTGACGCAGCGCAGGAAGGTGGACTTGCCCGAGCCCGACGGGCCGATGACGCAGACCACCTCGCCCGGGGCGACCTCCAGGTCGACGCCCTTCAGCACCTGCACGGAGCCGAACGACTTGTGCACCCCCTCGGCCCGCACCATCGACGACGGGGCGACCCCGGATGCGGCGCTCAATGCGACCCCCCCACGTCGGCGGCCCGGCGGGCGGCCCGCTGGGCGCGGGTCTCCCGCGCGCCGAAGCCGCGGCTGAACCGTCGCTCGAGGAAGTACTGGCCGATCATGAGCAGGCTGGTCAGCGCCAGGTACCAGAGGATCGAGGCGACGGCCATCGGGATGATCTGGAAGGTCCGGGCCCCGATGGCGCGCAGCTGGAAGTTCAGCTCGGTGGTCACCGGGACGGCGATGAGCAGCGAGGTGTCCTTGAGCATCGCGATGGTCTCGTTGCCCGTCGGCGGGATGATCACCCGCATCGCCTGCGGGAGCACGACCCGGCGCATCGTCCGGCCGCGGCTCATGCCCAGCGCGTGCGCCGCCTCGGCCTGGCCGGGGTCGACCGACTGGATGCCGGCCCGCACGATCTCGGCCATGTAGGCGCCCTCGGACAGCGCCAGCCCGAGCAGCCCGGCGAAGAAGCCGGTGAAGATCTGGTTGCCGTCGAAGCCGAGGAAGCGCCAGTCGCCCTCGAACCCGAACAGGCCCATCAGCTGCCGGTCGAACGGGATGCCCAGTTCGTAGGTGGCGTAGAGCGCGCCGAGGTTGGCGATGAAGAACAGCAGCACGTAGCGGGGGACGGCGCGGAAGAACCAGATGTAGGCCCAGGCCGCGCCGGAGACGACCGGGTTGGTCGAGAGCCGCATGACGGCCAGGACGACGCCGAGCAGCACGCCGAGGACCATGGCGAGCACGGTCATGACCAGCGCCGTCCGCGCACCCCGGAGCACGGGCGGGCTGAACATGTTGTCGAGCATGAAGTCCCACTGGAACACCGGGTTGGTGACCAGCATGTGGACGAACATCGCCGCCAGCACCGCGATGACGGCGGCGGCGATCCAGCGGCCCGGGTGCCGGACCGGCACCGCCCGGATCTGCTCGGGCGGTGCCGGCCGGGCCGTCGTGTCGGGAGCCTCGGCGGCCATGGTGGGTGAGCCCTCGGTCAGCCGACGGTGGGGTTCACCGTCGGGTCGTCGATGGCGCCCTCCTCCAGGCCCCACCGCTGGAGGACCTCGGCGTAGCTGCCGTCGTCGATCAGCGCCTGGACGGCGTCCCGGACGGCGCCGGCGAAGTCGGCCTGGTCCTGCGGGACGACGTAGCCGTAGGGCGCCGAGTCGTAGATGTCACCGAGCAGCTCCAGCTGGCCGTTCGTCTGCTGGACGGCGTAGGCGACCACCGGGGAGTCGGCCAGGACGGCGGCGTCGCGGCCGGAGGCGACCGCGGCCGTGGCGTCGCTCTGCGCGTCGAACTGGTCGATGGTGATCGCCTCGTTCCCCGCGGCGGTGCAGGCGTCGGAGCGGGCGGTGATGTCGTCGACCTGCACGGTGCCCCGCTGCACGGCGATCGACAGGCCGCAGGCGTTGTCCGGGTCGACGCCGTCGGGGTTGCCGGCCCGGGTGGCCCACTGGGTGCCGGCGTTGAAGTAGCTGACCATGTTGGCCTGTTGCAGCCGGTCGGGGTTGATGGTGAACGAGGAGACACCCACCTCGTACCGGCCCGAGCCGACGCCGGCGATGATCGAGTCGAACGGCGCGGTCTCGAACTGGGCCTCGAGGCCCAGCTTCTGCGCGACCAGCGTGAACAGGTCGACGTCGAAACCGACGATCGTCTGCCCGTCCTCGGCGAGGAACTCGTTCGGCGCGTAGGTGCTGTCGGTGCCGACCGTGATCACCCCGTCCTCGGCGACCGCTGTGGGGACCCGGGCGGTGAGCGCCTGGTCGGCCGCGACGCTGGGCAGCGGCGAGCCGGTGGCGGCCGCGCCGCCCGTCCCCCCGGCGCTGCCCCCGCCGCTGCTCGACGTGTCGCCGGAGCCGCCTCCGCAGCCGGTGAGGGCGAGGGTGAGGCCGGCGGCGGCAGCGAGGGCGGCCCGTCCACGCCGGGTCAGGGGTCGGTTGGCCACGGGTTCTCCCTCCACAGGCGCCTCATCGTGCAGAGGTGCGGGGTCGGTCAGCGGTGCGGGGGCGGTCCGAAGTGCGGGGGCGGTCCGAAGTGCGAGGAGTCGATCCTGCCGTCTCGACGCCGCCGGGACACGCCGAGGGGCCGCGGGCGCACGCGGTGGTGACGCGGGTCACGGCGGGGTCACGGCGTCGGGGTGCCGGTGTCCGGCGGGGCGGAGGGCGTCGGGGCCTCGGTCGTCGTCTCCTCGGGGGTCTGCCGGGTCGTCCGTTCCGGCGTCTCGGTCGGCGCCTGCTCGGTCGGGGTCCCCTCCGGGGCGCTCGTGGTCGTGCCGTCGGGGGAGGTGGTCCGCGGCGTCGTGGGGGCGGTCGGCTCGGAGGTCTCCGTCGGCTCCCGGGGAGCGGTGGTCGCCGGAGCGGTGGTCGCGGGGGCGGTGGTCCTGCCCGTCGGGGCGACGGCGGTGCCGGTGGAGGGCACGTCCGGGCGGACGTAGAGGTACAGCGTGCCGATCGCGAGGAAGAGCACGGCGAGCACGACCGTCGAGGTGCGGACGCGACCCAGGTGGTGCGGGACCCTCGACCACAGGCGGCGCAGGCCGGTCGGCGGTGCGGCACCGCCCGGCGGCTGGGAGGGGAGCTCGCGGGTCGGGTGGTCGCCGTCGAGCGGGCCGGTCACCGGGCGCCGTCCCGCGCGGTCGCGGACAGTTCGGCGGCGGGTGCGCTCGGCGTCGGCACGTTGAGGCCCTCCCGGCGGAAGGCCAGGACGACGCGGGCACGCAGGTCGCGGCCGACCTCGAACTGCTTGCCGGGCAGCGTGCGGGCGACCATGCGCACGTTGACCTGCTCCAGGTCGATCGTCTCCACCCCCATGACGCTGGGCGGGTCGAGCAGCAGCGGGCGCAGCCGCTGGTCGCGGAAGGCCTCGGCGCCGACCTCCCGGAGGATCTCGTTGACCCGGTTGACGTCCACGGTGGTCGGCACGGGGACGTCGACGACGGCGCGGGCCCAGTCGCGGGAGAGGTTGGTGACCTTGACGATCTGCCCGTTGGGCACGGTGACCACCTCGCCGTTGGACGAGCGCAGCCGGGTGATCCGCAGCGTGACGTCCTCGATCGTCCCCTGGGCCTCGTCCCCGCCGCCGGACACCTGGATGGAGACGACGTCGCCGAAGCCGTACTGGCGCTCGGTGATGATGAAGAAGCCGGCCAGCACGTCGCCGACGATCCGCTGCGCGCCGAAGCCGAGGCCGACGCCGAGCACGGTGGCCGGCGCCACGAGCCCGCCGATGGGGATGCCGGCCCGGTCGAGGACGAAGAAGGCCGCGATCGTGTAGATCAGCACGACCAGCGTCCAGGTGAGCACCTGGGTCAGCGAGTGCCGGTGCTTGGCCGCCTCCGAGCGGACCAGCGCGTCGCCCCCGGTCGCCCGGGCGTCGATGCGGGTGGTGATCTTCGCTCCGACCCAGGCGACGAACCGGGCCAGCAGCACCGAGCCCAGGACGATGAGGACGATCTCCAGCCCGCGGCCGGCGAGCCAGGTGAGCAGGGTGTCGAAGGGTGTCATCGGGCTCCAGCCTGGCCGTCGGGACGGCGGGAGGGCAACCGCGCCCGGCGCTCAGCGCGGCTCGACGAACAGCGCCTGCGCCGAGCGGCCGACCCGGCCGGTGGCGTCGTACAGGTCGGCGAAGCACTGGCCGGCGCCGGTCGGGCCGATCGTGGTGGCGGCGTCCACGCCGAGCCACTCCCCGGTCGGGGGACGGGTCAGCGCGACGGTCAGGTCGACGTTGGCGAACGTCGCGCGGGTCCAGTCCAGGACGGCGGAGATCCCGCTGGCCGCGTCGGTCATCACCAGCAGGTGCTGCAGCGGGGTGATCGGCTCGCCGTCCACCAGGGTGCACAGCGGCCGCGTCCAGGCCGCGGCCGGGCCGGGACCGTTGAAGGTGCCGTGCGCGAACCGCCACTCCAGCGCCCGGTGGTAGGCGACGTCGGTGGTGAAGAAGTCCGCGGACTCCGGGCGGCTGTCCTCCGGGCCGGGCAGCGGCAGCCCCGGTTCCGGCGTGCCCTCGGCCGCGCGGGTGCGCATCCGCCAGGCGGTCAGCCGCATCAGCGGCCGGTCGCTCTCGGCGCTCAGGGTGGCCTCCACCAGCTCGACCCGCTGCCCGGGCCGCAGCACGCGGGCGTGCACCTGGAGCGGGCCCACCGGCACGGGGCCGAGGATGTCGTAGGTCAGCCGGACGGTCTGGCCGCCGGGGATCCGGCCGGCCCGCTCCGCCTCCCGCGCCAGCAGCGCCGCGGGCGGGCCGGCGTGCTGCAGACCCGGGTCCCACGGCCCGATGGTCAGGTCGGTGGCGAGGAAGCCGCCGTCGGTCGGGGTGTACAGGGCGGCGGGCAGGTCCGGAGCCGGGCTCATGTCGTGGCAGTCTGCCGCCGGCGTCAGCCGCCGGAGCGGCGGGTCTCCCAGACGGCGAACGCGGTCCACAGCGCGGCGGCGAGCGCGGCGACCACCCACAGCCAGCGCAGCGACCCGGCGGGGTTGGCCAGCACGAGCAGCACGGCGACCACGGACACCGCGCCGGCCAGCGGGGGCGTGCGCAGCAGCGTGCCCAGGGTGTCCGGGCCGGGGACGGCGACGAACACCACGAGCGCCACGACGAGCAGGAAGCCGCACAGCGCGGCGAGGAAGGCCGCCGTGACGCCGTACTGGGCGGGCAGGCCCACCGCGCCGAGCGCGCCGAGGACGGCGCCCACCGCCAGCACCGCCAGGAGCCGCCGGCGGCGGGCCGACCAGGGCGGGCGTGGCTGGGTCACGGGGCGGTCCTCCTCCGTCGGGTCGTCCGGGCCGGGCGGTCCCCCGGGTACGAGGGTGCACCCCGTGCGCCGCGGGGTGGTGGGCGCCTGCCGACGACCTCATCGGCAGGCGCCGCCCTCCCCGTGACGGGACCTCGACCCGGTAGGGGGCACGGGACGTTTCGGGGACTACGTTGTCGGGGTGCCCCGACCCGTCCTCGGACACGCCGCCACCGTCGCCGCCGCGGGGCTTTTCGCGGTCAACGGCACCGTCTCCACGCTGGCGCTGCAGGCCGGCCTCCCGCCCACCCGGCTGACCGCGCTGCGCTGCGTCGGCGCCGCCGTCGGGCTGCTCGCCGTCCTGGCGGTCACGTCGCCGCGGTCGCTGCGGCTGTCCTGGCGCGAGGTGCCGCTCCTCGCCGCCTTCGGCGTGGTCGGCGTCGCGCTCACCCAGTTCCTCTACTACGTCGCCATCGGCCGGTTGCCAGTCGGCATCGCGCTGGTCTTCGAGATGACCGCGCCGGTGTTCATCGCGCTCCACGTGTGGCTGGTGCGCGGGGAGCGGGTGCGCGGCCGGCTGTGGGCGGCGCTGCTGCTGTCGCTGTCCGGCCTGGTCCTCGTGGCCGAGATCTGGCGGGGCGGCGGGTCGCTGGACCCGCTCGGGGTGGCCGCCGCCCTCGGCGCGGCGCTGTGCCTGGCCGCCTACTTCCTGCTGGGCGAGCGGGGGACGACGACCCGCGACCCGCTGGCGCTGACCTGCTGGAGCTTCGTGGCGGCCGGGCTGTTCTGGTCGATCGCGGCGCCGTGGTCGGACTTCGACGCCGCCCTCCTCGGCACGTCGGTGCCGGTGTCGATCGGCTCGCTGCGCCTGCCGCTGTGGGTGCTGGTCGGCTGGATCGTCGTCCTCGGCGCGATCGTGCCGTTCTGCCTGTCGGTGGCGGCGCTGCGGCACCTGCCCCCGACGACGGCCGGGCTCGTGGCGACGGTCGAGCCGGTGTTCGCCTCGGTCGTCGCCTGGCTGTGGGTGGAGCAGGTGCTGTCGGGCTGGCAGGTGCTCGGCGGCGCCGTCGTCCTGGTGGGGATCGGGCTGGCGCAGACCGCCCGCGCTCCGGCGGCACCGGCGTCCGTGCCGGAGACGCCCGCACCGCTGTCCTCCTGACCGGACGCCGTCCTACGGTGGAACGCGCACCACCACCGGGTGAGGAGGGCGTCATGGGCCGGGTCGAGGGCAAGGTCGCGCTGGTGACCGGTGCGGCGCAGGGGCAGGGACGCAGTCACGCGGTGGAGCTGGCCCGCGAGGGCGCCGACGTCATCGCCGTGGACGTCTGCGAGCAGGTCCCCAACATGCCGTACGAGACGGGCACCTGGGAGAAGCTGCAGGAGACGGTGGGCGAGGTCGAGGCGCTCGACCGGCGGATCGTCGCGTACAAGGCCGACGTGGCCGACTTCGACGCGCTGCGCGGGGCCGTGGACGCCGGGGTGGCCGAGCTGGGCCGGCTGGACGTCGTCGCGGCCAATGCCGGCATCGGCTCGAGCCCGCACCGCGCGCACGAGATCCCCGGCGACATCTGGCAGCAGATGCTGGACGTCAACCTGACCGGGGTCTGGCACACCTGCAAGGCGGCGCTGCCGCACCTGCTGGCCGGCGGGAACGGCGGCGCCATGGTGCTGACCAGCTCGGCGGCCGGGCTGCAGGCCTACGCCAACATCGCCCACTACGTCTCGGCCAAGCACGGCGTCGTCGGCCTGATGCGGACCCTCGCCGTCGAGTACGCGCCCGACCGGATCCGGGTCAACAGCATCCACCCCACCCAGGTCGACACCCCGATGATCATGAACTCGGTCACCATGCGGGTGTTCATGCCCGACGTCGCCGAGCCGACGATGGAGCAGTTCGCCGAGGCGTCGCAGCAGATGAACGCGCTGCCGATCCCCTGGGTCGAGCCGATCGACATCAGCCGGGCCCTGGTGTTCCTGGCCAGCGACGACGCCCGCTACATCACCGGCGTCGCGCTGCCGGTGGACGCCGGCTGCCTGGTCAAGTGAGCTTCCCGGCCGAGTGAGCGGAGTGGGGCCCGTGCGGGTGAGCCGCACGGGCCCACTCCGCCCGGCTGGTCATCGGTCGCCGTGGGGCAGGTCGCGCCCTCGGGTCACCGGTTCTGGCGGCGGCTGCCCCCGTGCCAGTCCTCCTCGGTGCCCACCTCGCCCGGGGAGACGCCGAAGGCCGGCAGCTGCGGGCGCTCGCGCAGGCTGCGCTTGAGCTCGGCGAACCCCGGGAAGCCGGCGAGCGCGACGACGTGGTCCCACAGCGCCACGGCGTCCTCCGGACCGGGCAGCCGGCTGATCACCGGGCCGAAGAACGCCGCACCGTCGGGTGGGTGGAAGTGCAGGACCGGCGTCCCGACGTCCTTGCCGGTCAGCGCCAGGGCCGCGTCGGTCTCGGCCTGGATCGCGGCGTCCTCCGCGTCGTCGTCGACGGCGCTGGCCAGTGCGGTGGGCAGGCCGGCCTCGGTGAGGACCTGCTCGACGAACGGCCGGCTGGTGGCGCGCTCCGGCGGTGGCTGGCCGGCCGGGTCCTCGAAGACGTGCCGGCCGAGCGCCGCGTAGAGCGGGTCGAGGGCGGCCGGGCCGTGCTCGGCGCGGGCGCGGGCGGCGACCCGCAGCAGCTCGAGCCCCGCGGTGTGCCCGGCCTCGTACTCGGGTGGGAACCGGGCGGCGTAGTCGACGTCCCTGTTGAGCAGCCGCAGGGAGATGAGCCGCCACTCGACGCGGTACTCGCGCTGCTCGGCGACCATCCGCACCCACTTGCTGGTCAGCCAGGCGAACGGGCAGACCGGGTCGAACCAGAAGGACAGGTCGGCGTCGCTCATGTGGCCTCCTTGCAGGGACCCGCCGCGGGCTTCGACCGGCCCCCCTGCAGCCGAAGGACCCCGTCCTCCCCACCCTTCGCAGGCTCAGGGCGGGACCCGGGACGGGGCCCGCGAGCCTGCGAGTGGTGGGGGGCAGGGGGGTCCTTCCAGGGAGGACGGGGTCCTTCATCAGTCCAGGCCGCTCAGGTCGTCGGGGACGTCGACCGCGTGCTGGCGCAGTGCCTCGAGCGGGACGACCTCCAGCGCGCGGGCGTTGGTGGCCGCGAGGACGACGCCCGCGGCCGCACCCGCCTGGTAGGCCTGCAACCACCGCACGGCGACGACGCACCACCGGTCTCCGGGCCGCAGACCGGGGAAGCCGTACTCCGGCCGCGGGGTGGCCAGGTCGTTGCCCAGGTCCCGCTGCAGGGCGAGGAAGTCCGCCGAGACCACGGTGCAGACGGTGTGGCTGCCCAGGTCGTCCGGCCCGCTGCTGCACGAGCCGGTGCGGTAGAAGCCGGTCAGCGGGTCGGTGCTGCACGGCTCCAGCGGTCCGCCGAGGACGTTGCGCTCGACGTCGCCGCGCGGCTCGCTCACGGCCGCCCCCGGTCGGCGCGCCGGACGCCGTGGCACCTGTTCGTGGCTCTGCTCATCGGGGGCATCCTCCCGCTCCCGCCGGGGAGGCGCTCCTCGTCGCCCGGGCCGCTTGCCATCCGCGCGGTCACCTCGCCGATGCCGGGCTGTCCCGCGGACGTCCGGCCGCGTTCGTCCACAGCCGGACGTACGGGGGGCGACGGGGTGGCAAGGTGAGGATGTGAGCGCTGACACGTCTGCGGAGCCTGCGGTCCTCTGGCGCCCGACCCCCGAGTCGATGCGCGCCACCCGACTCGCCGAGTTCGCCGGCTGGGTCGCCGGGCGGCGCGGTCTCGACTTCGGCGACCCGCCGGACTACGACGCGATCTGGCGGTGGTCGGTCGAGCACCTCGACCAGTTCTGGGCCGACGTCGCCGCCTGGTCCGGCGTGCTGCCCGGCGTCCCCGACGACCGCGTCCTGACCCGGCGCGAGATGCCCGGCGCCGAGTGGTTCCCCGACGCCACGCTCAACTACGCCGAGCAGGCGCTGCGGCACGCCGCCGACGGCACCGTCCCGGCCGACTCGCCCGCGCTCGTCGCCGTCGCCGAGGACGCCGAGCCCACCGAGGTCAGCTGGGCGACGCTGCGCGCGCAGGTCGGCGCCTTCGCCGCCACGCTGCGCCGGCTCGGCGTCCGGCGCGGCGACCGGGTGGCCGGTTACCTCCCCAACGTCCCGGAGGCGGTCGTCGCCTTCCTCGGCACGGCGGCCGTCGGAGCCGTGTGGTCCTCCTGCGCCCCCGACTTCGGCACCCGCGCGGTCCTCGACCGCTTCGCCCAGATCGAGCCGACAGTGCTGGTCGCCGTCGACGGGTACCGCTGGGGCGGCAGGGAGTACGACCGGCGCGACGTCGTCGCCGAGCTGCGCGCCGCGCTGACCAGCGTGCGGACGACGATCGCCGTCCCCCGGCTGCACCCCGACGAGGTCCCCGACGGCGCGCTGCCCTGGGGCGAGGCGGTCGCCGACGAGCAGGAGCCGCAGTTCGAGCAGCTCCCGTTCGACTCCCCGCTGTGGATCGTCTACTCCTCGGGCACCACCGGTCTGCCCAAGGGCATCGTGCACGGCCACGGCGGGATCACCGTCGAGCAGCACAAGCAGCTGGCCCTGCACGGCGACGTCCGCCCCGGCGACCGCTTCTACTGGTACGCCTCCACCGCCTGGATCATGTGGAACATCGCCACCTCGGCGCTGCTGTGCGGCGCCACCGTGGTCGTGCACGACGGCGCGCCGACGTACCCGTCGGTCGACGCCCAGTTCGCCATCGCCGCGCAGACCCGGCTGACCTACCTCGGCACCAGCGCCGGCTACCTGACGACCTGTGAGAAGGCCGCCGCGAGGCCGGGCGAGACCCACGACCTCTCGGCGCTGCGGTCCATCGGCTCGACCGGGTCACCGCTGCCGGCGTCCGCTTTCGAGTGGGTGTACGACGCGGTGGAGGCCGACGTCTTCCTCGGCTCGCTGTCCGGCGGCACCGACGTCGCCACCGGCTTCATCGGCAGTTCGCTGCTGCTGCCGGTGACCGCCGGCGAGCTGCAGCGGCCCATGCTCGCCGTCGCCGCGGCCGCCTGGGACGAGCAGGGCCGGCCGGTCGTCGGCGAGCTGGGCGAGCTGGTGGTCACCGAACCCATGCCGACCATGCCCCTGTACTTCTGGAACGACCCCGACGGCGCCCGCTACCGCGAGACCTACTTCGAGCCCTGGCCCGGCGTGTGGCGGCACGGCGACTGGATGGAGGTCACCGAGCGCGGCACCTGCATCATCACCGGCCGGTCGGACTCCACGCTCAACCGCGGCGGCGTGCGCATGGGGACGGCGGACATCTACGCCGCCGTCGAGTCGGTCCCCGAGGTGCTCGACTGCGTCGTCCTCGGCGTCGAGCAGCGCGACGGCGGCTACTGGATGCCGCTGTTCGTCCAGCTCGCGCCGGGGGAGGAGCTCACCGACGAGCTGCAGGCGCGGATCAGGGAGGCGATCCGCCGCCAGGCCAGCCCCCGCCACGTGCCCGACGAGGTCCTCGCGGTGCCCGCCGTCCCGCACACCCGCACCGGCAAGCGCCTGGAGGTGCCGCTCAAGCGGCTGTTCCAGGGCGTCGACCCGGCCAGGGCGCTCAACGTCGGCGCCGTCGACGACCCCGCCGCGGTCGAGCACTACGTCGCCCTGGCCCGGGAGCGCGGCCCCCGCTGAGCGCAGGAGGTCCCAGCAGGAGGTCCCACGTGTACCAGCGTTGACAGACTCGAACCGGATGCACACGATCACCGCCGTGACCTCAGCCGTCGACCGCCGGCAGGCTGGTCAGGTCGTCGACGTCGAGCTCTTCGACCCGCAGCTGTGGGCCGCCCGGGGTCAGCCGACCGAGGCCTTCGCCGCCCTCCGCGCCGAGGCGCCCGTCGCCTGGATCGACGAGGTCGCCGTCCTCGGCTGGCCGCAGGGCCCGGGCTACTGGGGCGTGTTCCGGCACGCCGACGTCCGCACGGTGAACACGCACCCCGACGTGTTCAGCTCCCAGCTCGGCGCCACCCAGATCCACGACCCCGCGCCCGACGACCTGGTCTTCCAGCGGCGGATGCTGCTCAACCTCGACCCGCCCGAGCACTCCGTGCTGCGCCGCACCGTCAACCGCGCCTTCACCCCGCGCGCCGTCGCCCGGATGAGCGGCTGGGTGCACGACCGCGCCCGCGAGATCGTCGGCGCCCTGGCCGGGACGGCGGCGTGCGACTTCGCCCAGGACGTCGGCCGCGACCTGCCGCTGCTCACCCTCGCCGAGATCATGGGCGTCCCCCGGGAGGACCGGCACCTGCTCCTCGGGTGGGCCAACCGGGTGATCGGCGTCCACGACGAGGACTACGCCACGACCGGGGACGGCGGCCGCCCGGTCGACCCGCGGTCGCGCGCCAGCCTGCAGGACATGTTCGACTACGCCCACCAGCTCGCCGCGCACAAGCGCGCGCACCCGGGCGACGACCTGATCAGCATGCTGCTGGCCGGCGTCGAGGGGCAGCCGCTCACCGACGAGGAGTTCGAGAACTTCTTCTTCCTGCTGTCGGTCGCCGGCAACGAGACGCTGCGCAACGCCATCCCCGGCGGCATGCTCGCCCTCCTCGAGCACCCCGACCAGCTGGCCCGCCTGCGCGCCGACCGGAGCCTGCTGCCGAACGCCGTCGACGAGATGCTCCGCTGGGTCACCCCCGTCACCCAGTTCCGCCGGACGGCGACCCGCGACACCGAGCTCGCCGGCCAGCGCATCGCCGCCGGTGACAAGGTCGTCGTCTACTACGCCTCGGCCAACCGTGACGAGGCGGTCTTCGACCGGCCCGACGTCTTCGACGTCGCCCGCACTCCCAACGACCACCTGAGCTTCGGCGTCGGCCCGCACTTCTGCCTCGGCACGGGCCTGGCCCGGCTGCAGATGACCGCGCTCTTCGGCGAGCTGCTCGACCGGCTGCACGACGTCGAGCTCGCGGGGGACGTCGTCCGGCTGCGGTCGAACTTCCAGAACGGCATCAAGCGGCTGCCGATCACCTACCGGTACCGCTGACGGCCATCGTGGCCACCTTGGCCGCCTCTTCGAGCGCGGAGGAGCGCGAGATGGACGACGTCCGCACCGTCGGGTCGGGGCCGCACCGGGTGCTCGCCCTGCACGGGTGGTTCGGCTCGGCGCAGGGCTGGGGCCAGCTGCCCGACTACGTCGACCGGGAGGCCTACACCTGGGTCTTTCCCGACCAGCGCGGCTACGGCACCCGCCGGGACGAGCCCGGCGAGCACACGGTGGCCGAGGTCGCGGCCGACACCCTCGCCCTCGCCGACCGCCTCGGCTGGGACCGGTTCTCCCTGGTGGGCCACTCGATGGGCGCCAAGTACGCCCAGCAGGTGCTGGTCGACGCCCCGGGCCGGGTGCGGCGGCTGGTCGCGGTCAGCGGTGTCGCGGCCGGGCCCACCCCGTTCGACGACCAGGGGTGGGGGCTGTTCTCCGGCGCGCCCGGTGACCGGGGCAACCGGTACGCGATCATCGACCTGACCACCGGCAACCGGCTGACGCCCTCGTTCGTCGAAGCGCTGGTCCAGCACTCCCTCGACGCCTCCGACGCCGACGCCTTCGCCGACTACCTCACCGCCTGGGCGAAGACCGACATCTCCGAGGCCTGTGCCGACGTGGCCGGGCGGGTGCCGGTGCGGTGCATCGTCGGAGAGCACGACCCGGCGCTCGGCGCCGAGACGATGCGCGCGACCTGGCTGCAGACCCACCCCGACGCCGACCTCGTCGTCCTGGCCAACGCGGGCCACTACGCGATGTTCGAGACCCCGGCGGCGCTCGTCGCCGCGATCGAGGAGTTCCTGGGTCGCTGATGACGACCCCGACCGAGACGGTGCAGCCGCAGCCGCCGGCCCTGTTGCCGCCCTGGCACACCCCCGAGCGGGAGGCGCTGCAGCTGCAGGCCCGCCGGTTCGCCATGGAGGAGGTGTTGCCGGTGGCCAACGAGCTCGATCCGCAGAAGGGCGAGATCCCGGCGTCCCTGCTGGCCCGGATCGCCGGGCTCGGGTACTTCGGCATCACCGTCCCGGCCGAGTACGGCGGGCTGGGCCTCGGGGTCTTCGAGTACTGCATGGTCAGCGAGGAGCTGGCCCGCGCGTGGATGTCGACGGCCAGCATCCTGGCCCGGTCCCAGGGCCTCGGGACGGCGCTCGCCGACGCCGGCCGCCGCGCCGAGCTGCTCCGGCGCAGCGCCCGCGGCGAGTGGATCGGCGCCATCGCGCTCTCCGAGCCCGACGCCGGCTCCGACCTGGCCGGCGTCTCCACCCGCGCCGTCCTGGACGGCGACGAGTGGGTGGTCACCGGCCGCAAGCGCTGGTGCGGCAACGCGAAGGCCGCCGACTTCATCCAGGTGCTCGTCCGCGAGCGCGACCCCGAGCCGGGGGAGCCCCGCTCGGCCGGCCTGGTCAACCTGCTGCTGCAGAAGGAGCGGGGCGAGTTCCCCGCGGGCCTGACCGGCTACCCGATCGACAAGGTCGGCTACCACGGCTTCCTCACCTGGGACCTCACCTTCGATGGCGTCCGCATTCCCGCGGAGAACGTGCTCGACGAGGCCGACGCGACCGACGGAGCGGGCGAGGAGGGCGCGCGCGCCGGGTTCGCCGAGGCCCAGCGCTTCCTCAACACCGCCCGCGTGCACACCGCCGCCCGCGCCGTCGGGCTGGCCCGCGCCGCCCTGGAGGACTCCGTCCGCTACCTGCAGGAGCGCAAGCAGTTCGGCCACCCGATCGGCGACTTCCAGGCACTGCGCTTCGCCGTCGCCGAGATGGCCGCGCAGATCGAGCAGTCCCGCGCCTTCTACCGCCAGGTCGCCCATCTGCTCGACCTCGGCGTGCCCTGCGAGCGCGAGGCGGCGATGGTGAAGCTCGAGGCCACCGAGATGGCGGTGCGGGCGACCAACCAGGCCATGCAGCTGCACGGCGGCAACGGCTACACCACCGAACGGCAGGTCGAGCGGCACTGGCGCGACGCGCGGCTGACCACGATCTTCGAGGGCACCAGCGAGATCCAGAAGCGGATCATCAGCGACCGCCTCCTGCCGAGGTCCCCGCTGGCCTGATCGCGATCCGTCCGTTGGCTGACGCTGATGAACGTCCTGTGGGGCGGCGGCTGCATGTCACTGGCGTTGTTCGGCGCGGCTCCCGCGCTGTGGCTGACGGTCGTGCTGGCTGCGGCCATGGGTGCCACCTTCCAGGCCGCCAACGTCATCTGGGGCACGCTGCTGCAGCGCCGGGTGCCGCCCGCGCTGCTCGGCCGGGTGGCCAGCCTGGACTTCTTCGTCTCGCTGAGCTCCATGCCGGTGTCGATGGCGCTGGCCGGCACGGTCAGCGAGCTGCTCGGGGTGACCGCGACCTTCCTGGTCGCCGGTCTCGTTCCGCCGGTGCTCGCGGTGGTCGCCGTCCTCGCCGCGGGGCTGCCGACCGACGAGCGCGCCCACCCGCTCGAGCGGGCCCCGGCCGAGCCGGTGAACGCGCTCTCCGCCTCCTGAGCCCGGTCCCTCAGCCCTTCTCCGCCCCGGCGGTCAGGCCGCCGGTGAGCAGCCGCTCGGTGGCGAAGAACAGGACGACGATCGGCAGGGTGAGGATCACCGAGCCCGCCATCAGCACGGTGGTGGGGATCTCGATGCTGCCGGCGAGCTGCGACAACCCCAGCGAGACCGTCCACCGCGACCGGTCCTCGACCAGGAACAGCAGCGCGAACAGGAACTCGTTCCACGCGATCATGAAGACGAACAGCGCGTTGGACAGGATCGCCGGCATCGCCAGCGGCAGGGTGATCCGACGCAGGATCGTGAACCGCCCGGCGCCGTCGACCGCCGCGGCCTCCTCGATGCTGGCCGGCACGGTCTGGAAGTAGTTGCGGAGCATGTAGATCGCCACCGCGACCGTCTGCGACACGTACACCAGCACGAGCGCGGCCAGGGAGCCGCGCAGCCCGATGCGGGTGAAGAACACGAACAGCGGGACGGCGAGCAGGATGCTGGGGAACAGGTAGACCGCGAGGAACAGCACGCTGATGTTGCGCCGTCCGGGGAACCGCAGCCGCGCGATGGCGTACGCCCCCGAGATGGCGAAGGCCAGCGTCACCGCGACCGTGCCCAGCGCGATCAGGCCGCTGTTGGCGATGAAGCGCAGGAACCCCTGCCCGCCGGACCCGGTGGAGGTCAGCACCTCGCGGTAGGTGCTGACCGTGAACTCCGAGAGCGCCGGCCACAGCCGTGCCGGGTCCTGCAGCAGCGCGGAGAGGTCGCGGACCGAGAGCAGCACCATGTAGTAGAAGGGGAAGAGCGTGAACAGCATCAGCCCCACGATCACGACCCAGCGCAGGACGCCGAGCACCCGCACCTCGACCCGGTAGCGAGACCAGCGCCGCCCCGCCGTCGGGCCTCTCCGCTGCGCGGTGGGGGCGGCCGGTGCGTCCGCCGCCGCCGTCACGACGTCCGCCATCAGGCCACCTCGTCCTTCGCCGCGAACCGGTAGTACACCGTGACCAGCACCAGCAGCACCGTGGAGAGGACCAGCGCCTGCGCCGACGCCGCGCCGATGTCCCCGCGGCTGACCAGGTAGTCGAACACCCGCACGCTGATCACCTGGGTGCCGGCCCCTCCGCCGGTGAGCAGGAAGATGTCGTCGAAGTTGTTGAAGGTCCAGATGAAGCGCAGCAGCGCCAGCACCGCGATCGTGGGCATCAGCTGCGGCAGCAGGATGTGCCGGAACACCTGGGTCGGGGTCGCGCCGTCGACCTTGGCGGCCTCCTCCAGCGTGGCCGGTGCGGCCTGCAGGCGGGCGGTGAGGAAGAGGAAGGCGAAGGGGAACGAGCGCCACATCTCGAAGACGATGACGGTGATCAGCGCGGTCGGGCGCTGGGACAGGAAGGCGATCGGCTCGTCCCAGCCGAGCAGCCGCGTGCCGACCTCGTTCACGATGCCGAACTGGGGGTTGAGCATGACGCCCCACACGAACGTGGCCGCCACGATCGGCGCCACGTACGGCAGCAGCAGGGACGCCCGGACGAACGTGCGACCGCGGAAGCCACCGCGCAGCGCCAGGGCCGCGACCAGGCCCAGCCCGATGGCCGCCGCCGTGCCGCAGACGGAGTAGACCAGCGTGGTGACCAGCGCGCTCCAGAACCCGGAGGAGCTGAAGACCTGGACGAAGTTGTCGAGGGTGTAGTCCCCCAGCAGCCCGGCGGTGCGCAGCCGGATCAGCCGCAGGTCCTGGAAGGCGAGCACCACCGTCCACAGGATGGGCAGCACCACCAGGACCACGACGATCACCACGGTCGGTGAGATCATCGCGAGCCCGGCTCGCGCCTCGCGCCACTGCAGGGTCCCGCGGCCGCGAGCTCCCGGCTCGCGGCCGCGGTCCCGACGACGTGTGGACAGCACCGGGGCCCCGGTCAGTCCAGGGACGAGGCGATCTCGCGCAGCGCGTCGGCTGCCTGCTTCGCCGCCGCGCTCGGGTCGAGCTCGCCCGCCGTCATCGAGGCGATGGCCTGCGGCACGGGCAGCTCACCGAGGGAGGCCCCGACCAGGGCGCCCTGCCCCTGCGGGATGCCCCACGGGGAGATGGTGTCCGGGCTGGTGCGCAGGGCGTCGAGGACGTCGGCGGAGTAGAAGTCGGCCAGCGGCGCCTTGGTGTCCACGCCCGCGGGCAGGGTGGCCCAGGCGTCGATGAAGCGCGTCGGCTCGTCGGCGGTGCCCGTGCGGGTCGGCACCTTGCCCTCGGGCGAGAAGCCGATCCACTGCTCGTACCCGTCGCTCATCATGTACTGGACGAACCGGGTCGCCGCGTCGGTCTGGGCGTCGGCGGTCACGGCCCAGGAGACGATCTCGCCGAACTGCGCCGGCTCGTCCCCGTCCGGGCCGGAGATGGCGGTCACCACGCCGCTGTTCTTCGCGAGGAAGGCCGGGTCGGCCGCGCACTCCGGGCAGGTCGGCTTCGCGTCGGCCCGCAGGCCGGCCATCTCGTCGAGGATGAACGACGACCACACCACCATGGCCGACTGGCCGGCGAAGTAGGCGGCGCGGGTGGTGTCCACGTCCTGCGCCCCCGACACCGAGTAGTCGCTGATCAGCCGGTCGTAGAAGTCGAACGCGGCCACGCACTGGTCGCTGTCGAGGGTGACGTCGCCGCCGTCGTCCACCATCTGGCACCCGTTGCCCAGGGCGAGGTGCTCGAAGGTCTGCTGGGTGAAGGCGTCGTTCGGCACGGTCGCCCCGGTGAAGCCGGCCAGCTGCGGGGTGTCCAGCTTCTGCGCCGCCGCCAGGATGTCGTCGTAGG
Organism: Geodermatophilus sp. TF02-6; assembly: GCF_003319115.1. GTDB lineage: Bacteria > Actinomycetota > Actinomycetes > Mycobacteriales > Geodermatophilaceae > Geodermatophilus. The sequence goes on from NZ_QOHF01000005.1 coordinate 42,400, forward strand.
TCGCCGGAGCCGGGAGCCCCGCGGCGTCGAAGAGGTCCTTGCGGTACAGGAGCAGCTGCGCCCACCCGTCGCTGGGGACGGCGAGCTGCGTGTCGTCGTCGCTGGTCAGCTCCAGCGCCCGCTCGGAGAACGTGTCGGCGCCCAGGTCGTCCACCACGGCTGCGGCCGCGTCCGGGTCGAGGAGCTCGTTGGCCGCCAGCGCCTGGACGCCGGCCAGCGGCAGGGCGCCGACGACGTCGGGCAGCTCGCCGGCGGCCGCCGAGGACGTGAGCAGCTGGTTGAACTGGTTCTCGTCGATGGCGACGAGGTCGACGTCGATCCCGCTGCTCTGGGTGAAGGCGGCCGCGATCTGCTCCTGGGCGGCGACGCGGTCGGGGAGGTTCTCCAGGGTCCAGACGACCAGCGGGCCGCCGGCGTCGTCGCCGCCACCCCCTCCTCCGGAGTCGTCGGAACCACAGGCGGCGAGCAGAGCCGTCGCTCCGACCGCCGCCACCGAGACGCGAACCCGTCGCTTCGCTGCTCGCATTGTGCTCTCCTCGGAGTCGACCGGCGCCCCTGCCGGACCCGGACAGTAGCCGGTGGGCACCCGGCGCGCGTCCCGGCCGCGGCAGGCGCGGGCCGGCCCGGCGGTCAGCGCACCCGCAGGACCCGCGCCTCCCACGGGCGCAGCAGCGCCGGGTCGTCCTCGGGCAGGTTGCCCAGCACCAGCTCGGCGGCTCCCGCCTGCGGCAGCAGCTCGGCGAGGGCCTGCTCGTGCCCGCTCACGTTGCAGACGACGAGCAGCGTCTCGCCGTCCAGGCTGCGGGTGAACGCGTACACGTCCTCGTGCTCGGGCAGCAGCATGGTGAAGTCGCCCAGCGCCACGACCGGATCCTCGTGCCGCAGCGCGATCAGGCGCCGGTGGTGGGCGAACACCGAGGTGGGGTCGGCCCGCTGGGCCTCGGCGTTCCACTCGAGGTGGTCGGGGTTGACCGCGATCCACGGCGTGCCGGTGGTGAACCCGGCGTTCGTCGAGGTGTCCCACTGCACCGGCGTCCTGGCGTTGTCCCGGCTCATCCGCCGCAGCGCGGCGAGCACCTCGCCGGGGTCGGCTCCGTGCGCCACCGCCTGCACGTGGTGGTTGAGCGACTCGACGTCCCGGAACTGCTCGAGCGAGGTGAACGGGAAGTTGGCCATCCCCAGCTCCTCGCCCTGGTAGACGTAGGGCGTCCCCCGGTGCAGGTGCAGCAGCGTGGCCAGGCAGGTCGCCGAGTCCCGCCGGAACCGGGGGGAGTCGTCGCCGAAGCGCGACACCGCCCGCGGCTGGTCGTGGTTGTCCCAGTAGAGGGAGTTCCAGCCGACGTCGGCCAGGCCGGCCTGCCAGCGGCCGAAGGAGGCCTTGAGGTCGCGCATGCGCAGCGGCCGCGGGTGCCACTTGGACTCGTCGAAGTCCAGCCCCACGTGCTCGAACTGGAACACCATGTCCACCTCGGCCCGCGCCGGGTCGGTGAACAGCCGCGCCTGCTCGATCGTCACCCCGGGCATCTCCCCGACCGTGAGCAGCCGGTCCGGTCGTCCGGCGAACACCTCGCGGTGCATCTCCTGCAGGAACTCGTGGATCCGCGGCCCGCACAGGAAGGACGCCGACCCGTCGCCGTAGGGCAGTCCCGGCAACGGTGGGCCGTCGTGCAGGTGCCCGTCCGGGGCGACCTCCTTGCTGATCATGTTGATGACGTCCATGCGGAAGCCGTCGACCCCGCGGTCGAGCCACCACCGCATCATCGCGTACACCGCCTGCCGGACCTGCGGGTTCTCCCAGTTCAGGTCCGGCTGCTTGCGGGAGAACAGGTGCAGGTAGTACTCGCCGCTGGCCTCGTCCAGCGTCCAGGTCGGGCCGGAGAAGAACGAGTGCCAGTTGGTCGGCTCGGCGCCCGGCTGCCCCGCAGCCATGTGCTCCCGCGGCGGCCGCCACCAGTACCAGTCCCGCGTGGACGAGTCGCGCGACGACCGCGCCTCGACGAACCACGGGTGCTCGTCGCTGGTGTGGTTGACCACCAGGTCCATGACCAGCCTCATCCCGCGGTCGTGCAGCGCGGCGATCAGCTCGTCCAGCTGCGTCAGCGAGCCGAACGTCGGGTCGACGCCCTCGTAGTCGCTGATGTCGTAGCCGTTGTCCGCCTGCGGCGAGGGGTAGACCGGCGAGAGCCAGACGACGTCGACGCCCAGGTCGGCCAGGTGGTCCAGCCGCTGCAGGACCCCGCCGAGGTCGCCGACGCCGTCGCCGTCGGAGTCCTGGAACGAGCGCGGGTAGACCTGGTAGACGACCGCGCGGGTCCACCATGCCGGCTGGTCGGGCACGTCCCCAGCCCAGCACGGGCGCGGCGGCCCCGCACCCGGTCAGGCGGCGCCGTCCGCGGCACGACCTCCGGTGGGGCAAGGGGGTCCTTCCTCAGGAGGAGTGCCAGGTGTGGTGCACCGCCTCGACGTTGTTCCCGTCGGGGTCGCGGAAGAAGGTGCCGTAGTAGCCCGCGTGGTACTCCGGCCAGACCCGCGGCTCGTGCAGGATCTCCGCGCCGGCCTCCCGGGCCAGCGCGTACACCTCGTCGACGGCCGCGCGGGAGTGCGCCTGCAGGGCCAGGTGCACCGGCCGCACCCCGTCGTCCACCAGCGCGCCGAGCCACAGCCGCGGGAAGCGTTCGGGGCCGGCCAGGCCCACGACGAGGCCCCCCGGGGTCTCGTAGCGCATCACCGTCCGGACGTCGAGGGGTGCGAAGACCCTGGTGTAGAAGGCCTCCGAGGCGGCGACGTCCGTGACCTGCAGCGCCAGGTGGTCGATCACGCGCCGGACCGTAGCCGGGGCGGCGACCCCGGGGAACCGCTGTTTGGATGAGGGCGCCCCCCCCGGCACCCGCGACCCCGAGGAGAACCGATGGCCCAGCCGCTGAGCCGCCCCGACGTCGACCCGCCCACCGGCCCGGCCCCCGACGATCTGGTCATCGAGGACCTCGTCGTCGGCGACGGCCCCGAGGCCGAGGCCGGCGACCTGGTGAGCGCCCACTACGTCGGCGTCACCCACGAGGGCGGCGAGCAGTTCGACGCCTCCTGGGACCGCGGCGACCCGCTGGAGTTCCGGCTCGGCGTCGGCATGGTCATCCAGGGCTGGGACGAGGGGATCGTCGGCATGCGGGTCGGCGGCCGCCGCCGACTGACCATCCCGGCGCACAAGGCCTACGGCGACCGCGGTGCCGGCGGGGTCATCGAGCCCGGCGCCACCCTGGTCTTCGTCGTCGACCTGGTCGGCGTGCGGTAGCCGCCCGGGACGCTCCCCGCGGTTGGACGCCGTGGCCGCGGGGCACGGGTCGGCGCATGACACAGCCGGGGACCGCCCGCCAGCCGTCCACCCCGCTGTCCGCGCAGGGTGAGATCGGCAGCCCCGAGCACGGCGGTGGCGAGGAGTCGACCGTCACCGTCGTCGTCGCGGGGCTGGCCAACCTCGGGATCGCGATCGCCAAGCTGGTCGGCGGCCTGATCAGCCACTCCTCGGCGATGCTGTCGGAGGCCGCGCACTCGGTCGCGGACACGATCACCGAGGTGCTGCTGTTCGTCGCGCTCAAGCGGGGCAACCGGCCGGCCGACGACCGGCACCCGTTCGGCTACGGCCGGGAGACCTACTTCTGGGCCTTTCTGGCGTCGCTGGCCACCTTCGCGCTGGGCGCCGGGTTCTCCGTCTGGCAGGGCGTCACGACCATCATCGAGGGCGAGGAGCAGGGCAACCCGTTCGTCTCCTACGTCGTGCTGGCCGTCTCCTTCGTCCTCGAGGGCGCCTCCTGGCTCAGGGCGGTCCGCCAGGTGCGCGGCGCGGCCCGCAGGTGGCGGGTCAGCCCGGGGCGCTACCTGTCGGCCACCACCGACACCACGGTCAAGGCGGTGACCTTCGAGGACAGCGCCGCCCTGGTCGGCCTCGTGCTGGCCGCCCTGGGCCTGTTCCTCGAGCACGTCACCGGCGACCCGCTGTGGGACGGTGTCGCGGCGATCGCCATCGGCGTGCTGCTGCTCGTGGTGGCCGGCGTCCTCGCCCGGGCCAACGTCTCCCTGCTCATCGGCCAGGCGGCCTCGCCGCGCATCGAGGAGGAGCTGCGGCAGGAGATCGCCGCGCTGGAGCACGTCGAGGACGTGCCGTTCCTGCTCACGTCGGTGATCGGGCCGGGGCAGCTGGCCGTGGCGGCCAAGGTCGACTTCGCCGACGACGTGACCGCCGGCGACATCGAGCGCACCTCCGACGAGGCCGAGCGGCGACTGGTCGCCCGTCACCCCGGCGTCCGCTACGTCTTCCTCGACCCCACCACCGGCGACGGGCGCGCCCGGGCGGAGGCGCACCGGCCGGGATGACCCGGTCCCACACGTGCGGACGGCCGCCTCCCCGAGAGGGAGGCGGCCGTCGTGTACGGCCTTCTGCTACTGGGTGGCGGGGCCGCCGTGCTCGGTGCCCTGCAGCTTGCCGAGGAACTCGTGGCAGCGCTTGGCACGTGCGGAGTCCTGCTCCATGACCTCGCGGAAGAAGCTGGCGATGTCGTCGAGCCCGGCGTTCTCGGCGTCACGGACGTACTGGCCGTAGTCGTGCCCGGCCTTGAGGGAGTGGTACTGCACCGAGATCAGGTCGTAGAAGACGTCCTCGAACCCGGTCTCACCGGTGGCCATGACTGACCTCCTCGTTGATCGGCTGTGGGGGTCCTCACAGTTGCCCGGCTGCCACGTCCTGAAACCGACCGGCGCGTGTCAGTCGACCGGGGCCTCGGAGAAGGCGCCGCCGACCACGCCGGGTCCGTCCACGCCGCCGCCGGTCAGGTCGCCACCCCCGGCGTCGTCGGCGGCGTCCCGTCCGGTGGTCAGCTCCTCCTCGCCGGTGACCGAGGGGTCGTCCGCGGTGGAGGCGAGGTCCTCGCCCTGCCCGTAGGCACCGGGGTCGGCCTGCTCGCGCGGGGCGAGCTCGCCGCGGGGGAGCTCGCCGGCGGCTGGCACTGACACCTCGACGGGCTCGACGCCGAGGTCGCCGGGACCGACGGGCCGGGGGAGGGGGACCCGTTCTGGGCCGAGGTCGGCCCGCTCTACGGCCGTGCCCCCGCGGGCTGGCAGCCGCGACCGGGCTCCCGGGGCGTCCCCGCGTCCGGTGCCCCCACCACCGGCACCGGGTCGGTCCAGGGGTGCGGCGTTCACCGGACCGGAGGGATCCGCGCTCCACCAGGGTCTTCCGACCCATTGGGTAGACGTCCTATACGTAACATCTCTCACGGTTACAGCGGCGTTCCGCGCTTGTAGGCTGACCGGACTCCGGACTCCCCGCCCGGCGCCGGCGGCACCGGGCGGTCCGGACGTCGGACACGAAGGACGAGCCCCAGCGCCGGTGGGTCATCCCCGGTGTACCCAGAGGATGGAGACGCCGTGACTTTCCTGGCCACCCCCGGTCTCGACAATGCCCCCACCACGCACCCCAGGCTGCTGGCCTGGGTGCGGGAGATGGCCGAGCTGACCACCCCCGACCAGGTGGTCTGGGTGGACGGGAGCGACGAGGAGTGGGCGCGGCTCACCCAGCAGCTGGTCGACGCGGGCACCTTCACCCGGCTGGAGAAGAAGCCCAACTCCTTCTGGTGCGCCTCCGACCCGAGTGACGTCGCGCGGGTCGAGGACCGGACGTTCATCTGCTCGGTCGACGAGGCCGACGCGGGTCCCACCAACAACTGGATGGACCCGAACGAGATGAAGTCGATCATGACCGAGCTGTACCGCGAGTGCATGCGCGGCCGGACGATGTACGTCATCCCGTTCTGCATGGGCCCGGTCGAGGCCGAGGACCCCATGTTCGGCGTCGAGCTGACCGACTCCGAGTACGTCGTCGTCTCCATGCGCGTCATGGCCCGCATCGGCAGCGCGATCCTCGAGGCCATGGGCGACGACCGCCCGTTCGTGCCGGCGATGCACTCCCTCGGCGCCCCGCTCGAACCGGGCCAGGAGGACGTGCCCTGGCCGTGCAGCACCACCAAGTACATCTCGCACTTCCCCGAGGAGCGGGCCATCTGGTCCTACGGCTCGGGCTACGGCGGCAACGCCCTGCTGGGCAAGAAGTGCTTCTCGCTGCGGATCGCCTCGGTGATGGCCCGCGACGAGGGGTGGCTGGCCGAGCACATGCTGATCCTCAAGCTGACCAGCCCGCAGCAGAAGGTCTACTACATCGCCGCCGCCTTCCCGTCGGCCTGCGGCAAGACCAACCTGGCGATGCTCGAGCCCACCATCCCGGGCTGGGAGGTCGAGACCCTCGGCGACGACATCGCCTGGATGCGCTTCGGCGAGGACGGCCGGCTCTACGCGCTCAACCCCGAGTACGGCCTGTTCGGCGTCGCCCCGGGCACCGGCTGGCAGACCAACCCCAACGCGATGCGCACCATCGGACGCGGCAACTCGGTCTTCACCAACGTCTCCCTGACCGACGACGGCGACGTCTGGTGGGAGGGGATGACCGAGGAGCCGCCCGCGCACCTGACCAGCTGGAAGCACCAGGACTGGACGCCGGGGTCCGACGAGCCCTCCAGCCACCCCAACAGCCGGTTCTGCACGCCGATCACCCAGTGCCCGATCCTGGCGCCGGAGTACGCCGATCCGAAGGGCGTGCCGATCTCGGCGATCCTCTTCGGCGGTCGCCGCAAGACCACCATCCCGCTGGTCACCGAGGCGCGGGACTGGAACCACGGCGTGTTCATGGGCGCCACGCTCTCCTCGGAGACGACGGCGGCGGCCACCGGCGCGGTCGGCGTCGTCCGCCGCGACCCGTTCGCCATGCTGCCGTTCATCGGCTACCACGCCGGCGACTACTTCCGGCACTGGGTGGAGACCGGCAAGGCCCACGACGCCACCAAGCTGCCGCGGATCTTCTACGTGAACTGGTTCCGCCGGGACGCCGACGGCGGCTTCCTGTGGCCGGGCTTCGGCGAGAACAGCCGGGTCCTCAAGTGGGTCGTCGAGCGGCTGGAAGGCACCGCGGCCGCCGAGGAGACCCCGATCGGCCACGTCCCGACGCCGGACTCGCTCGACGTCTCCGGCCTGGACACGACCCGTGAGCAGGTGGAGAGGGCCCTCGCCGTCGACCGGGACGAGTGGCGCGCCGAGGTCCCGCAGATCACCGAGTGGTTCGAGCGGTTCGGCGACAAGCTCCCCAGCACGCTCTGGGACGAACTGGCCATCCTCGAGCACCGACTCACCTGAGCGGGGCGGCCGGACCCGGTTCTCGTCCATCGTCGGCGAGATTCAGGATCGGCCGCCCTTCAGGGGCCCTCCGCCTGAGCCTGCGAGGCGGGGGAAGGGTGGTCCTTCTCCAACGGCGACCGGTGCGGGGTCCCTGCGCCGTCCTCCTCGCCTCGTCACCGGGAGGCTGCGGGTGTTGCCGGGCCGGTGGCAGGGACATCGGTTAGCGTGACCCGACGTACCGGAGCCGACACCCACCTGAGACGACGGGTCCACTTCCGTGCCCAACCCCTACCTGTCCGTGCTGCGCACACCGCACGCCCTGCCCATGGTGCTGGCCGCGTTCATCGGGCGGCTGCCCCTGTCGATGGTCGGGCTGGGCTCGGTCCTGCTGATCGCCTCGGAGACCGGCTCGTACGGCCTCGGCGGCGCGGTCGCGGCGACCGGGGCGGTCACCACCGCCGTCGCCGGCCCGCTCATCGGCCGCTGGGCCGACACCCACGGCCAGCGCCGCACGCTCCTACCGGTGCTGGCCGTCTTCGTCGCGGCCGGCTGCCTGTTCCTGCCCGCGGTCAAGGAGGACTGGCCGCGCTGGATCCTCTTCGCCTCCGCCGGCCTGGCCGGCGCGTGCATCCCGCCGGTGTCCTCGATGATCCGGGTCCGCTGGACCCACCTGCTGCGCGGCACGCACCGGCTGCCGACCGCGCTGGCCATGGAGTCGGTGGTCGACGAGTTCGTCTTCATCGTCGGACCGGTGCTGGTCACCTTCCTGTCCACCACCGGGCACGCCACCAGCGGCGTGGTCACCGCCTTCACCCTCGCCGTGGTGGGCAGCCTGCTGTTCGCCGCGCAGTCGCGCACCGAGCCGCCGCCGCACGGGCACGCGGCCCGCAGCGGGCCCTCGGCCATCCGCAGCCCGGGGCTGCGGGTGCTGTTCGTGGTCGGCGCCGCGGTCGGCGCCGTGCTGGGCACGCTGGAGATCGCGCTGGTCGCGTTCGCCGACGAGGTGGACGCCAAGGGGCTGTCCGGCGTCCTCATCGCCGCGCTCGCCGTGGGCTCGATGGCCAGCGGGATCGGCTGGGGGACGGTGCACTGGCGCCAGCCGCTGCGGCACCGGCTGGCCGTCGTCCTGGTGCTGCTGACCGTGCTGAGCACGCCCTTGCTGTTCGTCCACGAGATCTGGGTGATGATCCCGTTCGTGGTGGTGGCCGGTGTCGCCGTCTCCCCGTCGCTGATCAGCTCCTTCACCCTGGCCGAGGTGCTCGTCCCGCGGTCGGCGGTCACCGAGGCGTTCACCTGGATCGGCACCGCACTGGGCCTCGGCGTGGCCATCGGCGCCTCGGTCGCCGGCCGGGTGGTCGACGCGGTCGGGGCCAACTCCGCCTTCCTCGTGGCCACCCTCGCCGCCGCGGCGGCCGCGGTCGTCGTCGCGGCCGGCCAGCGGGTGCTGCACGTGCCCGCCGAGCACGCCGCCGTCCCGGCGATGGCCCGGTGACGGCCCGGTGACGGCCCGGTGAGCACTCCCGAGGGCGGGCGGCCGCCCGCTCCCCGCAGCATCGACGAGGTGCTCGCCGAGGTGCGCGGCCGGCTCGACCGGCTGGAGCCGGCGGAGGCCGCGGTGCGGGTGGCCGCCGGCGCCGTCCTCGTCGACACCCGCCCGGCCGCCCAGCGCGAGGCCGACGGGGAGGTGCCCGGGGCCCTCGTCGTCGAGCGCAACGTCCTCGAGTGGCGGTTCGACCCGGCCAGCGACGCGCGGCTGCCCCAGGCGACCGGCTACGACGTCGAGGTGATCGTCCTCTGCAACGAGGGCTACGCCTCCAGCCTGGCCGCCGACTCGCTGCGGGCCCTCGGCCTGCACCGCGCCACCGACGTCGTCGGCGGCTACCGGGCCTGGGCCGCGGCCGGGCTGCCGACGACCCGCGACGGGTGACCCGAGCCCGACCCGCCGCCGGCGGCGGCAGGCGGCTCGGGGTGGCGCCGGAACGGCTGGGCCGCTGGCTGGACGGCGTCGCCGCGCGTCACGGCGCCTTCACCCGGGTCGAGCTCGCCGACGGCGCCCTGCGGATCACCTGCCCGGACACCACCGAGGTCACCCTCCGGGCACCGTTCGACTGGCGGCCCGGCCCGCCGCTGCTGGCCTCGTTCACCGCCGCGGCGCGCCGCCCGCACCGCGCCGCCGTCCTGCTGGTGCGCCGCGGCCGCTGGGCCGTCGGGGTCTTCGCCGGTGTCGACCTCGTCGTCTCCAAGGTCGACACCCGGCTCGTGCAGGGCCGGACCGCCGCCGGCGGCTGGAGCCAGCAGCGCTTCGCCCGCCGCCGCGCCGCGCAGACCGACGCCGTCGTGGCCGCGGCCGCGCAGACCGCCGTCCGGGTGCTGCTGCCGCACGGCGGCGGCGTCGAGGCGCTGTTTCCCGGCGGGGACCGCGGGCTGGTGGACGCGGTCCTGGCCGACCCCCGGCTGCGGGCGCTGGCCGCGCTGCGCCGGGAGCCGGCCCTGGAGGTCGGGGAGCCGACGAAGGCGGCCCTGCAGGCCACCCCGCAGCAGTTCCGCGCCGTGCGGGTCCACGTCGTGGAGCCCGCCGACCGATGACGACCGCGGCCGCGTGCCCTGCCCGATGGCGCTGAGCGGCCTGTCCCGTCCCTCCTCGGCGAGGCCTCCGGCCCCGTCGATCGGGACGACGGTCAGCCACTGGTCGTGAGGCGGTCTGCGTCCTCCGGCGACCCGTGGTGGCCGGGTGATCACGCTCGTGCACCGGTCGGCGGGGGGTCCGGTGCAGGGTGTTGTGGACGGTGACGTCGTCTGTTCCAGTGGGGGGCCTCCACGGAAGGGGGCCCATGGACCTGCGCAACGACGCACGGGTCGCGACGCTGCTCAAGCTCGCTGCCACGGTCGTGGCAGCCGGAGCGCTCCTCGCCGCGCTCCTGCTCCCCTGGGTCGGCGGCCCCGCGGTGGCCGCGCAGCGGTCGACCGGCCTGCTCGGTGACCTGCCCACCGAGCTGACCGCCGACCCGCCCCCGGCCAACACCGTGCTGCTGACCGCGGGCGGCGAGCCGATCACGTACTTCTACGACGAGAACCGCCAGCCGGTCCGCTCCGACCAGATCGCCGAGGTCGTGAAGCAGGCGATGGTCGCGATCGAGGACGCCCGCTTCTACCGGCACCACGGCCTGGACCTGCAGGGCACCCTGCGGGCGCTGGTCACCAACATCGCCGCCGGCGGCGTGGAGGAGGGCGGGTCGACGCTCACCCAGCAGCTGGTCAAGCAGACCCTGCTGCAGACCGCCGACAGCCCCGAGGAGCGCCGTGCGGCCACCGAGCAGACGCTGGGCCGCAAGCTGCGGGAGGCCCGGCTGGCCCTGGCCCTGGAGGACGCCTACTCCAAGGACGACATCCTCACCCGCTACCTCGACACCGTGTACTTCGGGCAGAACGCCTACGGCGTCCAGCCGGCCGCCCGGGCCTACTTCGGCGTCGACGCCGCTGCCCTCACCCTGCCGCAGGCCGCGCTGCTGGCCGGACTGGCGCAGAGCCCGGCCGCCGACGACCCGTTCACCGACCCCGAGGCGGCCACCGCCCGGCGCAACGAGGTCCTGTCCCGGATGGCCGAGCAGGGCTACATCGACCGGACGCAGGCCGCCTCGGCGCAGGCCGAGCCGCTGGGCCTCGCGCCCGCCCCGGCGCCGCCGCGCGGGTGCGCCGAGGCCGGCGTCGGCGCCTTCGTCTGCGACTTCGTCCAGCGCTACCTGGTCCAGGAGCTGGGGATGACCCAGGAACAGCTGGACTCCGGCGGCTACGTCGTCCGCACCACGCTCGACGCCGACCTGCAGCGCTCCGGGGACGCCGCCGTCCTCGAGACGCTGCCGACGGGCGACCCCCTGGCCGCGGTGTTCACCGCGGTCGAGCCGGGCACCGGCCACCTGCTGGCGATGAGCGTCAACCGGGTCTTCGGCTACGACAAGGACGACCCCGCGCAGGAGTCGTTCAACCTCAACGTGGCGCCCAGCAAGGGCTCCGGGTCGACCTACAAGGTGTTCACCGCGGCCGCCGCGCTGGCCCGCGGCTACTCCAGCTACTACACGCTCACCGCGTCCGACCCCTACGTCTCCCGGGTCTACCGCGACGGCACCGGGAGCTACGACGTCGAGAACGTCGGTTCCTACCAGTCGACGCTGGACCTCACGACGGCCCTCTACCAGTCGTCGAACACCTACTTCCTCGCCCTCGAGGACGCGCTCGGCAGCGTCGAGGAGCCGGTGCGGATGGCCGAACGGATGGGGTTGTTCCAGTTCAGCGACCCCGCTCTGCCGCAGCAGATCGTCGACGAGAACCGCGGCTCGTTCACCTTCGGCGCCGAGGCGACCAGCCCGCTGGCCCTGGCCAGCGCCTACTCCACGCTGGCGGCCGGCGGCACCCGGTGCGACGTCGTCCCGGTGACCGCCGTCCTCGACCGGCACGGGGACCCGGCGGTCGGCCCCGACGGCGCACCGCTCGCCCTCGGCGACCGCTGCACGTCCGAGGCCATCCCCCCGGGGGTCGCCAACACGCTCAACCAGATGCTGCGCAAGGACGTCGAGCCCGGCAACCCCGGCCAGACCGGCGCCCGGGCCTTCGTCCCCGGCCACCAGATCGCCGGCAAGACCGGGACGGCGCAGGACAACGACTCGATCGCGTTCGTCGGCTACACGCCGGAGACCACCGCCAGCGTGATGGTGCTCAACCCCAAGGAGAAGCAGGACGTCGGCGGCTTCGGCGGCGGGAAGGCCGCCACGGTCTGGCACGACGCGATGGCGCCGATCCTGCAGGCGCGGGGCAGCGGCGAGTTCCTCCCGGCCGACGAGGTGGTGCAGAACGGCAACACCCGCGTCGTCCCGGGCTGCTCGTCGGTGCGGGCCTGCCAGGCGGCGCTCTCCGACGCCGGCTTCCAGTCCTCGGTCGTGCGGGTGGACAGCGTCCGCGCGGCCGGCACGCTGCTGGGCACCAGCCCGCCGAGCGGTGGCCGGGCGGTGCCGGGGCAGGTCGTGTCGATCCTGGTCAGCAACGGAGCCGACTACGTCGAGCCGACCCCCCGACCGGCACCGGAGCCCCGCCCCGCGCCGTCCACGGTGGCTCCGGAGCCGCCGGCCGCGCCGCGCACGGAGGAGGCGCCGGCGCCCGAACCCGCGCCCGAACCCGCGCCCGCTCCGGCGCCCGCCCCTGAGCCCGAGCCCGCCCCTGAGCCCGCTCCGGCGCCCGCGCCCGAACCCGCGCCGGAGCCGGCGCCTGCGCCGGCTCCCGCCGGGCCGCCGGCCGGGGCACCCAGAGCTCCCGGAGGGTTCGGGGGGGCCGGAGCCCCTGGGGCGCCCGGGGCGCCGGGCCGCTGACCCGAGCGGATCCGCTCGTCGAGGGACTGGGTGAGCAGCCAGCAGACGAGCACCACCAGGTGCAGCAGGAACAGCCAGAAGCTGATGGCCACCACCGCGCCGACCGCGCTCAGGCCACCGAAGGGCGCCCCGAGCGGCAGGGGCAGGGACAGGAACAGCACGAAGCCCTGCAGGAAGCCGGACAGGCAAGCGGCGGTGAACAGCACGCCCGACACCAGGGCCGGCCAGCGCAGCCGCCCGGCCGCGACCACGCCGAAGCCCCACAGCAGCGGCACGGTCAGCGCGAACAGCACCGAGTAGTAGCCCACGGCCAGGCTGCCCAGCCAGTTGCCCCGCTCGGACAGCTCCGCCATGGCCGACGCCGCCTGCAGCAGCAGGTAGACCAGCAGCGGCGTAGCCGCCACCAGCGGCAGCGCCAGCAGCCGCCCCCGCCAGCTGGTCAGCGTCTCCCGGTGCCCGGTGAACCGCAGCAGCGCCCGCCGCAACCCCTCGCCGTAGAGGGACATCGGCAGCAGGGCCAGCAGGAAGCGCACCGGGGTCAGGCCGATCCCCGCGTCGACCAGTGCGCGCAGCGCCTCGGGCGCCCCGAGCTCTGCCGGCAGCAGGTCGGCGAGCCGGTCGCTGAGCTCGCGGACCGTGTCCGGCGACGTGACGAGCGTGGTCAGCGAGATCGCCGTCAGGAGCAGCGGCACCACGGCGACGCCGGCGTAGAAGGTCAGCCCGGCCGCGATCAGCGCCAGGTCCCGGCCGCGCAGCCGCCGTGCCACCCCGCGCAGCAGCGTTCCGGTCTCCCGCCGTAGGTCCACCCCGTCAATGGCACCAGGTCCGGCCGGATCCCGCCGCTCCAGCGGCGTCCGCCCCGGTCGGTCAGCAGCGGTCGAGCAGGTGCCGGGCCGCGGCGTGACCGCCCAGGCCGCTGACCGCTCCGCCGCGCACCGTGCCACCGGAGGACGCCGCGACCACGCGCGGGTGTGCCGTGGCCACCCCCCACGTCCCCACCTCCTCCGGCGTCGCGGCGACCGGCCAGGAGAGGTCGCCGTGGAAGATGTGGCCGCCCGGCATCGCCAGCGACGCCTCGACGTCCAGCGGGGACGCCGCCTGCAGGCACGGTTCGCCGGAGGAGTCGCGGGCCAGGCAGTCGCGCAGCGGCTCCTCGAGGTGCGCGTCGAGCTGGGCGAGCACCCGGCGCACCGCCTCCTCCCGGGTGACCGTCGGGTCGTCCCGGAACAGCCCGGCCGAGGTGTGCAGGCCGAACAGGGTGAGCGTGTGCCGTCCCGCGGCCCGCTCGGCCGGCCCGAGGACCGACGGGTCGGTCAGCGAGTGGCAGTAGACCTCGAACGGGACGACGTCGGGCAGCCGGCCCGCGGCGGCCTGCGCGTACGCGGCGTCGAGCTGGGAGGCGGCCTCGTCCACGTGGAAGGTGCCGGCGAAGGCGACCGCGGGGTCCACGCCCGAGCGCAGCCGGGCAGCCGGGTCAGCACCGCGTTGACCTTGAGCTGGGCGCCGTCCGAGGTGTCCCGGGGCGCGGCGCCGGTGAGCCGGTCGAGCACCGCGGGCGCGGCGCCGCCGACGACGTGCCCGGCCTCCACCGCGTGCTCGGCGCCGTCGTCGCCGGTCCAGTGCACGGTCACGGCGTCGGCGCGCGGGTCCAGCGCCGTCACCTCGGCGCGGGTGACCAGCCCCGCCCCGCCCCGCCGCGCCGCGGCGGCCATCGCGCCGGTGACCGCGCCCATCCCGCCGACCGGCACCCGCCACCGCCCGGTGCCGTTGCCGACCACGTGGTAGAGGAAACAGCGCCCGGCCGGGCCGTCGGCGGCGTGCAGGTCGGCGGAGGTGCCGATCAGCCCGTCGGTGAGCACCACCCCGCGGACGACGTCGGAGGTCAGCTCGTCGGCGACCACGTCGGCCAGCGGCCGTTCGCGCAGGTCGTGCCACAGCCGCGGGTCGCGCAGCCGGCCGGCCATTCGCTGGGGGGAGAGCAGCGGCTCGGTGAGGGTCGGGGCGAGGTCCTCGGCGAGGGCCGCCACCCGGCCGGAGAAGCGGCGCCAGCCGGTCAGCTCGGCGGCGGAGCCGGTCAGCGCGCGGAACGACGCGGTGGTCGCCGGGCCCTCCTCCCCCTCGACCAGCAGCCCGGCGCCGCCCGGGACGGCGGTGTAGGAGGCCACCGCGCGGTCGGCCAGGGTGACCTGCAGACCGAGGTCGGCGACGATCCGGTCCGGCAGCAGGCTGACCAGGTACGAGTACGCCGAGAGCCGGACGTCGACGCCCGGGAAGACCTGCCGGCTCACCGCGGCCCCGCCGACCTCCCCGAGCCGCTCGAGGACGAGCACCGACCAGCCGGCCCGGGCCAGGTAGGCCGCGGCCACCAGCCCGTTGTGCCCGGCCCCCACGACGACGGCGTCGTACCTGCTGCGCACGCGCATCGGCGGACGTGGCCGCTGGCGGGGGTCTCAGCCGCTCTGGCTGGAACTGGCGGAGCTCTCGCTGCTGGGGGCGTCCTCGCTGTCCGAGCAGTCGGCCCGGTCCTGGGCGCCGGCCTCGGCGGCGCCGCAGTCGGTCGTGCCGCGGTCGACGTCGGTGTTGGAACCGCTGCTGCTGCTGCACCCGGTGAGCACCCCGGCGACGGCCAGCACGACCAGGGGCCGCTTGAGGTCCATGCACCCGCTGGTGCCCAGGGGTACCGGTGGCGAACCCCGCCCGCCCCACGGGTCCCGTCCGTCGCGCGCGGCCTGCGCAGTCGAGTCGAGAGTCCACGAAATCCCCGCGGGTGATTGTCACGCCGAGGTCACGACCGTTACGGTCAGTGCATCCGGCGGGGCGCTCCGTCACCAGCCTGGGTGACACCTCCCGGACGCCGCCGCACCGGCGCTCTCCCCGAGCGACGGGCCGGGGACCCACCGCAGCGCCGGGGTGGAGCGCGCACGGCCTCGCCGGGCGTCGTCCCGCCCGGACCGGTAGGCGGCTCGTCGACGAACGGAGTGCCGCCGCAGCATGGCGTCCCCTCGCACCGCCCGCCGGGCCGCCCTCGTCCTGGCCGGGGCCATCGGCCTCGCGCTCACCCCGGCCTCGGCCGGGGCCGAGGAACCGACCACCTCGCAGGAGGCCGCCGCCCTCGTCGCCGCCCGCGGGCACGACCTCGAGGTCCTCACCGAGCAGTTCAACGAGGCCCGCGAGGGGCTGGCCGCCCAGCAGGCGGCCGCCCAGGCCGCCGCCGCGGCGGTGTCCGAGGCGCAGTCGGCCGCCGACGCCGCCCAGGAGCAGCTGCGCGGCATCGCGCGCAGCGCCTTCACCGGCGACAGCATGGGCTCGCTGCAGGCCCTGATGACCAGCGGCTCGGCCGACGAGTTCGTCGACCGGGTCGGCCTGCTGCAGGCCGTGGCCGGGCACCAGGACGTGCTGCTCGACCAGGCCGTCGCCGCCGGCGAGGCCGCGGCGCGGGCGCGCACCGAGGCCGACCGCGCCGCGCGCGAGGCGCAGGACCGCTACGACGCCGTCGTCGCCCAGCAGGCCGACCTGCAGGCGCAGATCCAGGACTACCAGGACGACTACGCCCGCCTGTCCGCCGAGGAGCGGCGGGCGGCGCTGGAGGCCGCCGCGGCCGCGCAGGCCGCGCAGCAGGCGGCCGCCACGGCGCAGGACGCCGAGGACCGGGTCGACGGGGACCGGGTCGACGGGGACCGGGCCGACGGGGATCGGGCCGACGGGGACACCGAGCGGGCCAGCCGAGTCGAGCGCGAGGAGCCGGCGGCGTCTGCCGCCGGGGCCGGGAGGGCAACGGCCGCAGCCGCCGGCAGCGGCGCGATCCAGACCGCCGTCGACACGGCGATGGCGCAGCGCGGCAAGCCCTACGTGTGGGCGGCCTCCGGGCCGGGCTCCTTCGACTGCTCGGGGCTGGTGCAGTACGCCTTCGGCGCGGCGGGGATCAGCCTGCCGCACTCGAGCCGGATGCAGTCGGCCATGGGGACGCCGGTCTCCCGGGCCGAGGCCCGCCCCGGCGACCTGGTGGCCTTCTACAGCCCGGTCAGCCACATCGGCGTCTACCTCGGCAACGGGCAGATGGTCCACGCGCCGACGTCCGGCGACGTCGTCAAGGTCGCCAGCGTGGACGTCATGGGCGCCACGCCGAAGTTCAACCGCATCGCCGGATGACGGAGGCCCCCTGCCACGACCATCGGCTGCGAAGGCCCCCTGCCGCGATCATCGGCGGGCGGTCGCCCGACACGCCGAGGGGCACCGCCACCTGCCGGTGATCACGGCATCCGGTCGACCACCTGTTGCAACAGGCCCCAGACGAACCGGGCCCGGACGCCGCCGGGCAGGCGCACCTCCCAGCGGGTGACCCCGCGCGCCGTCGCCCTCGCCGCCTCGGTGCCGCCGCCGGCCACCCTCTGGTTCGACCGCTCGGCCACCCGCACCGGCCGGCTCCCTGTGCCCGCCCCGACCTCGTCCTGACCCGCCCCCGGCCCACCGCTCGCCGCTACCGTCCCGGACGTGCCCGTCGCCGTCCTGCCCTCCACCGCCCGCCTGCTGCTCGCCCGCACCGCCCGGGCCCAGCGCGACGGGCGGGCGCCCAGCCTCGTCGCCGGCGTCGTCCGGGAGGGCGGGCTGGCCTGGTCGGCCGGCCGCGGCGACGTGCCCGAGCCGCACGCCGACGTCCAGTACCGGCTCGGGTCGATCAGCAAGACGGTCACCGCGGTCGCCGTGCTGCGGCTGCGCGACGAGGGCCGGCTGCACCTGGACGACCCGCTCGACCGGCACGTGCCCGGTACCCCGCTCGGCGACCGCACCGTCGGTCAGCTGCTCGCGCACGTCGCCGGCGCCGCCGCGGAGAGCCCCGGCGGCTGGTGGGAGCGCACGCCCGGCGGCTCGCTCGCGGACCTGGCCTTGAGCGAGGAGCACGTCGTCCTCGGCGCCGCGCGCCGGTTCCACTACTCCAACCTGGGCTTCGGCCTGCTCGGCGAGCTGGTGGCCCGGTTGCGCGGGCGGCCGTGGGCCGACGTCGTCCGCACCGAGGTGCTCGCGCCGCTGGGCATGACCCGCACGACGCCGCGACCGGTCGCCCCCGCCGCCGAGGGCCGCGCGGTGCACCCGTGGGCCGACGTCGTCCTGCCCGAGCCCGAGCACGACGCCGGGGTCATGGCCGCCGCCGGGCAGCTGTGGGCGACCCTGGCCGACCTCGCCCGCTTCGCCGTCTTCCTGCTCGGCGACACCGGCGGCGTGCTGGCCCCGGCGACGCTGGCGGAGATGACCGTGCCCGCCGGTGTCGACCCCTCGGTGCCCGGGTGGTCGGCGTACGGCCTGGGCCTGCAGGTGCTGCGGGTCGACGGGCGCACGCTGGTCGGCCACGGCGGGTCGATGCCCGGGTTCCTCGCCGGGGTCTTCGTCGACCGCGACGAGCGCACCGGCGCGGTCTCACTGGCCAACACCACCAGCGGCCTGGACCCGCTGCTGCCCGGCCTGCTGGCCGACCTGCGCGCCGCCGAGCCGTTGGTCGTCGAGCCGTGGACGCCGTCGCCGCCGCCCGTGCCGCTGGAGTGCCTCGGCGTCTGGTTCTGGGGCCCGGCGCCGCACGTGCTGCGCGCGCTGCCCGGCGGGCTGCTGCACCTGGGCCCGCTGCCCGGCCGGGCCGGACGGGCCAGCCGGTTCACCCCGCGGGACGACGGCACGTGGGTGGGCCTGGACGGCTACTCCGCCGGCGAGCCGCTGCGCATCGCCGACGACCACCTCGACCTGGGCACGTTCGTCTTCACCCGCACCCCCTACGACCCCGAGGCCCCGGTGCCCGGCGGGGTGGACGAGCGCGGCTGGCGGCCCTGAGCGCCGATCTCGTCAGGTGCTGGGGTACAGCCCGGCGGAGTACTGCTCGCCGTAGTAGCGCTCGATGTCCTCCAGCCGCTCCCCGCGCCGCTCCAGCTGGGCGGCGATCCGGGCCCGGGACGGGACGGTGTCCGGCGTCCAGGTGGCGGGGTCCCACAGGCCTGCGCGCAGGAACGCCTTGGCGCAGTGGGAGAACACCTGCTCGACCTCGACCACCAGGGCCAGCAGCGGCCGGTGGCCCTTCTCCACCATCCGGTCGAGCAGGGCCGGGTCGCGGGTGAGGTGGGCCCGGCCGTTGATCCGGAGCGTGTCGCCGCGCCCGGGCAGCAGGTAGAGCAGGCCGACGTGCGGGTTGGTCAGGACGTTGCGGTAGCCGTCGGCCCGCCGGTTCCCGGCGCGCTCGGGGAGGGCGATCGTCCGGTCGTCGAGGACGAGGGTGAACCCGGGCGGGTCGCCCTTGGGGGAGACGTCGCAGCTGCCGTCGGCGCCGCTGGTCGCCACCAGGCAGAACGGGGACGCCGCCAGCCACGTCCGGTCCAGCTCGTGCAGGCGGTCCCGCTCCTTGGCGAGGGCGGGCGGCGCGGGCTCCCCGAGCAGCTCCCGCAGCTGTACCTCGCTGGTGATCTCGTGCACCTGCACAGTGTGACCGGCCGCCGTCTCGACGCCGAGGGTCACGACGTCGTGGCCATCAGCTCCTGATCGCCACGGGTTCGCAGTCCTCGGTGCGGCTCAGGGGGTGTCGAAGGCGTCCATCGTCGTCTTGACCACCGCGCCGTAGGTCAGGTGCGGCACCAGGTCGCTGACCCAGTCGGTCGCCGACCACGTGCGCGGGTCGGTGATGCCGAGCACGGTCATCGGCCCGTTGGCGGCGACCAGGACGCCCGCGGTGGTGAGCAGGGTGCCCACCAGCGGCCGGGAGCGGAAGCCGGCCGCCCGCACCAGCCCGACGACGACGCCCACGCCCACGCCGGCGACCAGCCCGGTCATCGGGCCCAGGCCCTGGACGCGGTTGGACCGCTTCTCGTCGTCCCCCGGGATCGGCACGTGCGCCTTGTCCGCCAGCTTCTCCACCGTCTGCTCGGGGGTCGAGCTGGTCGGGCGGCCACGGACGGCCATGTCGAGGTAGGTGACGCCGTTGAGCGCGGTGCTGCCCGCCGCCCCCGCCGCCGCCCCGCGGAGGGCCCAGCCCAGCACGCCGATGCCGCGTCGTCCCTTGCCGATCGTCCCCAGCGGGGTGCGCTTCGCCATGGGTCCGCTCTACCCCGGCGCGCCGCGGGCGCACACCCGGGCGAACACGGTCCCACCCGTGAGCGCGACCACGGGGTGCCGACGGCGCCCCATCCCGACGTCGGATGGCACGGCTGCGGCGCGTCACCGACGCTGGACGCCGTGGACGCCGTGGACGCCGTGGACGCCGTGGACGACGTCGGCGCGCGGCTGGAGCGGGCGCTCGAGGCGCTGCTCGACGACCGGCGGGCCGGCGCGACGATCTGCCCCTCGGAGGCCGCCCGCGCCGTCGACCCCGACGGCTGGCGCGCGCTGATGCCCGCGGCCCGTGCGGCGGCGGGCCGGCTGGCCGCGGCCGGGCGGGCGGAGGTCACCCAGCGCGGCGCGGTGGTCGACGTCGGCACGGCCCGCGGGCCCGTGCGGGTGCGCCGGCGGCACTGAGGCCTCTCTGCAGGCGGAAGGACCCCGGCCCCTTGCACGGCCCCGCCGCGAGCGTGCGAGCGGGGGGCAAGGAGCTCCTCACTCGGTGGTGCGCTCCAGCAGCGGCGCGATGCGGTGGTCGACCAGCCGGCGCAGCGCCAGGGCGGTGTCGGTGCGCTGGACGCCGGGGATGGCCAGCACCCGCTCGGTGATCCGCCACAGGTCGTCGGCGTCGGTGGCCACCACCCGCACCAGCAGGTCGGCGACCCCGGACAGCGCGGTCACCTCCAGCACCTCGGGGATGTCGGCCAGCGCCTCCCCGACGTCGGCCAGGCTGCGCTGGACGACCTGCACGGTGACGTAGGCGGCGAGCCGGTAGCCGAGCGCCTCCGGCCGCACCCGGGAGGCGAAGGGCGCCAGCACGCCGCTGCCCTCCAGCCGGGCCAGTCGCGCCTGCACGGTGTTGCGGGCCAGCCCGAGCCGCTGGGACAGCGCCATCACGGTGGCCCGCGGGTCCTCGGTCAGGGCCTGCAGCAGACGGGCGTCGGTGGCGTCGACGGCAGGCACGGTGCTCAGTCTGACATGGGCGGCCCGCCCTCGACTGCGCGATCTGCGCACCGACCGGGCCACCCCTTGCGCATCTCGCCGGCACGGTGGTCTCCTCGCCGACACCAGGTCGTGCCACGATGTGTGAGTGGCACCACACCCCGGTGTCGCGAGACGTCCAGCACCGCCAGCTCGAGCGCGGCGACCCCGGCAGCGGCGGACGACGGCGAGGAGGAGCACGTGAGCCTGTCCAGCGTGACCACCGAGGTGGTCGACCCCGTACCGGGGGCGCAGGCGCCCCACCTACCGCAGCAACCCGACCTGGTGCAGCTGCTGACCCCCGAGGGGGAGCGGGTCGAGCACCCGGAGTACTCGGTCGACCTGGACGACCAGCAGCTGCGTGACCTCTACCGCGACCTGGTGCTGGTCCGCCGCTGGGACGTCGAGGCCACCGCGCTGCAGCGGCAGGGGGAGCTGGGCATCTGGGCCTCCCTGCTCGGCCAGGAGGCCGCGCAGATCGGCGCCGGCCGCGCGCTGGCACCCGGCGACACGGCCTTCCCGACCTACCGCGAGCACGGCGTGGCCTGGACCCGCGGGGTCGACCCGCTGCACGTGATGAGCCTGTTCCGCGGCGTCGACAACGGCGGCTGGGACCCGGTCGCCACCGGCTTCAACCTCTACACCGTCGTCATCGGCGCGCAGTGCCTGCACGCCACCGGCTACGCGATGGGCCTGCAGCGCGACGGCGCGGAGGCCGCGGTGTTGGCCTTTTTCGGCGACGGCGCCACCAGCCAGGGCGAGGTCAACGAGGCGATGATCTGGGCGGCCAGCTTCTCCGCCCCGGTCGTCTTCTTCTGCCAGAACAACCAGTACGCGATCAGCGTGCCCCTCGAACGCCAGTCGCGGGTGCCGCTGTACCGGCGGGCCGCCGGCTTCGGCTTCCCCGGCGTCCGGGTCGACGGCAACGACGTCCTCGCCGTCCTGGCGGTCACGAAGGCCGCGCTCGCCGCCGCTCGGGAGGGGCAGGGGCCGACGTTCGTCGAGGCCTTCACCTACCGGATGGGCGCGCACACCACCTCCGACGACCCCACCCGCTACCGGCTGGCCAGCGAGCTGGAGGAGTGGAAGCTGCGCGACCCGATCGCCCGGGTCAAGGCGTACCTGGCGCGCAGCGGAAGGGCGGGCTCGGACTTCTTCGCCGCCGTCGAGGCCGAGGCCGACGAGCTGGCCGCGCGCATCCGCCGCGGCACGGTCGAGATGCCCGACCCGCCGGGGACGGCGATGTTCGACCAGGCGTACGCCGAGCAGACCCCGCCCCTGGCCGCGCAGCAGGCGCAGTTCGAGGCCTACCAGGCGTCGTTCGAGGAGGGCGGGGAGTGACCAGCCAGACGCTCACCATCGGCAAGGCCCTCAACCTCGGCCTGCGCCGGGCGATGGAGGACGACGCCAAGGTCGTGCTCATGGGCGAGGACATCGGCCGCCTCGGCGGGGTCTTCCGCATCACCGACGGCCTGCAGAAGGACTTCGGCGAGGACCGCGTCGTCGACACCCCGCTGGCCGAGGCCGGCATCCTCGGCACCGCGGTCGGGCTGGCCATGCGCGGCTACCGGCCGGTCTGCGAGATCCAGTTCGACGGCTTCGTCTTCCCGGCCTACAACCAGATCGTCACCCAGGTCGCCAAGATCCACGCCCGCTCACGGGGCAAGCTGCCGATGCCCATCGTGATCCGCATCCCGTTCGGCGGCGGCATCGGCGCGGTCGAGCACCACAGCGAGAGCCCCGAGGCCTACTTCGCGCACACCCCCGGGCTCAAGGTGGTCGCGGTCAGCAACCCGGTGGACGCCTACTGGGGCATCCAGCAGGCGATCGCGCACCCCGACCCGATCGTCTTCCTCGAGCCCAAGCGGCGGTACTGGGAGAAGGCCGAGGTCGATCCCGACGCCACCCCCGGCCCGCTGTTCGCCTCGCGGGTGGTCCGCGGCGGGGACGACGTCAGCGTGCTGGCCTACGGCCCGATGGTGAAGACCGCGCTGCAGGCGGCCGAGGCCGCGGCGGAGGAGGGCCGCTCGCTGGAGGTCGTGGACCTGCGCACGGTGAGCCCCCTCGACCTCGACCCGGTGTTCGAGTCGGTGCGGCGCACCGGGCGCTGCGTCGTCGTCCACGAGGCGCCGGTGACCCTCGGGCTCGGGGCGGAGATCGCCGCCCGGGTCACCGA
This sequence comes from Geodermatophilus sp. TF02-6, assembly GCF_003319115.1. Taxonomy (GTDB): domain Bacteria; phylum Actinomycetota; class Actinomycetes; order Mycobacteriales; family Geodermatophilaceae; genus Geodermatophilus. The sequence continues at coordinate 65,197 of NZ_QOHF01000005.1, forward strand.
GGAGTGCTTCTTCTCGCTCGAGGCGCCGGTGCTGCGGGTGGGCGGCTACGACATCCCGTACCCGCCGTCGAAGCTGGAGGAGGAGTACCTGCCCGACCTGGACCGGGTGCTCGACGCCGTCGACCGGGCGATGGGGTTCTGAAGGAGGGATGACGTCAGTGCTCCGCCAGTTCAAGCTGCCCGACGTCGGTGAGGGCCTCACCGAGGGCGAGATCCTGCAGTGGCTGGTCGCCGTCGGCGACACGGTCACGGTCAACCAGCCGCTGTGCGAGGTGGAGACGGCGAAGGCCGCCGTCGAGCTGCCCTCGCCGTACGCCGGCACGGTCACCGCTCTGCTGCACGAGGCCGGCGACACCGTCGACGTCGGGACGCCGATCATCACCATCGACACCGGCGAGGACGCCACGACCCCGGCCCCGGACGGCGCCGGCGGGACGGGCGGGGAGGTCGCCGCGGGGCTGATCGGCGGGGAGGCGCCCGGCGGCCGCACCGCGGTGCTGGTCGGCTACGGGCCGCGGACCACCGAGGCCCGCCGGCGCCCGCGCCGCGCCGCCCCCGCCTCCCCGGCTCCCGCCCCGCTGCCCGGCGCCGACTACGGCTCGGGCGGCACCCCGCGCCCACCGCTGCCCGGCGCCGACGCCGGTGGCGACCCCCACCCGCCGCTGCTGGCCACCGCGCCGGACGCCACGGTCAAGCCCGTCCGGCACGGCGGGCTGGAGGTCGGGCGGCAGGCCGAGGCGCACGCCGCGGCCGAGGAGGCGGCGCCGTCCCGGGCGGCCGAGCGCGGGCACCGCCGGCCGCGCCCGCTGGCCAAACCCCTGGTGCGCAAGCTCGCCCGGGACCTCGGCGTCGACCTGGCCGCGCTCGCCGGCAGCGGCGCGGGCGGGGTCATCACCCGCGCCGACGTCGAGACGGCCGTGTCGGCGGAGCCGGCGCCAGCCCCCGTGGCCCCGGCCGCCGTCCCTGCTCCGGTGGCGACGGCGGGGGAGCGGCGGATCCCGGTGAGGGGGGTGCGCAAGCACACCGCCGCCGCGATGGTGGCCAGCGCGTTCACCGCGCCGCACGTCACCGAGTTCCTCACCGTCGACGTGACGCGGACGATGAAGCTGCGCGACCGGCTGGCCACCCGTCCGGAGTTCGCCGGGCGGAAGGTGTCTCCTCTGCTGTTCGTCGCCAAGGCGCTGCTGCTGGCGGTGCGCCGGCACCCGATGGTCAACAGCTCCTGGGACGAGGCCGCGCAGGAGATCGTCGTCCACGGGCAGGTGAACCTGGGCATCGCCGCGGCCACCCCGCGCGGCCTGGTCGTCCCGAACGTCAAGGACGCCGGCCGGCTGTCGCTGGCCGGGCTGGCGGACGCCCTGGCCGAGCTGACCGAGACCGCGCGGGCCGGGCGGACGGCGCCTGCGGACATGACCGGCGGCACGATCACCATCACCAACGTCGGGGTGTTCGGCGTGGACACCGGGACGCCGATCCTCAACCCGGGGGAGTCGGCGATCCTGGCCTTCGGTGCGGTCCGGGAGATGCCGTGGGTGCACAGGGGCGGGAAGGGCGGGGGCGGGAAGGTGCGGCCGCGGCAGGTGACCACGCTGGCGCTCTCCTTCGACCACCGGATCATCGACGGCGAGCTGGGCAGCCGCTTCCTGGCCGACGTCGGCGCCGTCCTGTCCGACCCCGGGACGGCGCTGGCGTTCTGAAAGAGGACCCTCCTGCCCCCACCGGAGAAGGACCCCGTCCTCCCCACCCTTCGCCAGCTCAGGGTGGGACCCGGGACGGGGCCTGCGGTGGGACCCTGCACGAGGGCCGACGAGGAGGCATCATGACCGACCTGGACCGGCTGCTGGACTTCGCCGAGCGCTCGGCCGTGCCCCAGGGGTTCGGCTACCTGGGGGACGACGGCACCGTGCTGCCGGACCGGCCGGTGGAGACGTGGATCACCGCGCGCATGACGCACGTCTTCGGGCTGGCGCACCTGCTGGGCCGACCCGGGGCCGACGACCTGGTCCGTCACGGGGTGCAGGCGCTCACCGACGGTCCCCTGCACGACGCCGAGCACGGTGGCTGGTCCCCCTCCACCGAGGACCCCCGCAACGCTGACAGGGCCAAGACCGCGTACGTGCACGCCTTCGCCGTCCTGGCCGGGTCCACCGCGACGGCGGTCGGGGCTCCCGGCGGCCGAGCGCTCCTCGACGAGGCGCTCGGCGTCTGGCAGGAGCACTTCTGGGACGACGCCGCGGGGCTGGCGGTCGAGGAGTGGGACCCCGGCTGGACCCGGCTGGACGGCTACCGCGGCGTCAACGCCAACATGCACGGCGTGGAGGCCTCCCTCGCCGCCGCCGACGCCCTGGGGGACGACGACCCGCGGGCCGCGCAGCTGCGGCGCCAGGCGCTGCGCACCGCGGAACGCGTGGTGCACGGCTGGGCGCGGGAGCGCGACTGGCGGCTGCCCGAGCACTTCACCGCGGACTGGGAGCCGCTGCCGGAGTACAACCGCGACGAGCCCGCGCACCCGTTCCGCCCGTACGGCGTCACCGTCGGCCACCAGCTCGAGTGGTCGCGGCTGGCGCTGCACCTGCGCGCGGTCACCCCCGACGCGCCGGCCTGGCTGCTCGACGACGCCGTCGGGCTGTTCCGCGCCGCGCAGACCCGCGGCTGGGCCGCCGACGGTCACGACGGTTTCCCCTACACGCTGGACTGGGACGACCGGCCGGTGGTCACCGCCCGCATGCACTGGGTGCTGTGCGAGGCGGTCGCCGCGGCCGCCGTCCTCGCGCAGGTCACCGGCGAGCAGGAGTACCGGGACCTCGCCGAGCGCTACCGGGAGCACGGGGAGGCCCGCTTCGCCGACCCGGCCACCGGGAACTGGCACCACGAGCTGACCCCGACCGGCGAGGTGGCGTCGGGCACCTGGGCCGGGCAGCCGGACGCCTACCACCTGGCCCAGATGTTCCTGCTGGACGCGGGCCGGCCGGTGCGCGGCAGCGTGGCCGCCGCGCTGCGGTGAGCACCGATCGCCGACGTGTCCGGTCGGGGAGGCCGGGGTAGAGCGACTCCACCCAACGGGACCGAGCAGAGGAGCAGCTGTGGCCAGCGTGCAGGAATCCGTCGACGTCGACGTCCCCATCCGGGTCGCCTACGACCAGTGGACGCAGTTCGAGACCTTCCCGCAGTTCATGGGCGGGGTCGAGCGGATCACCCAGCTCGACGACACCCACAACCACTGGGTCACCAACATCGACGGCGTGAAGCGGGAGTTCGACACCGAGATCACCGAGCAGCGCCCCGAGGAGCGGGTGGCCTGGACCAGCACCGGCGGCGAGGCCAAGCACGCCGGGGTGGTCACCTTCCACCGGCTCGACGACAACAAGACCCGCGTCATGATCCAGATCGACTGGGAGCCCCAGGGCATCGTCGAGAAGGCCGGGGCGGCCCTCGGCTTCGACGACCGGCAGGTCAAGGCCGACGCCAAGCGGTTCAAGGAGTTCATCGAGAGCCGGGGCACCCAGACCGGTGCCTGGCGCGGGGAGGTCTCGCGGCCCGACCAGCCGTGACCTGACCGCGCGCACGAGACGGCGCCCGGCCCCTTCTGCAGGGGACGGGCGCCGTCGTCCGTGATGGCCCCGCTGCAGGGTCCCGCCGCGAGCTCGTGAGCGGTGGGGGGCAAGGGGGTCCTCTTTCTACTCGGCGTCGAGGTCCTGGGCGACCAGGCCGGCGATCTGCTCGAGCACGGAGGGGTCGTCGCTGGAGACGACGACCTCCGTGCCCTGCTTGGCGCCGAGCGTCATGATCATCAGTGGCGAGCCGGCGTCCACCGGGTTGCCCCCGGCCGTGGCCAGCGTGACCGGCACGCCGGCCTTGCCGACGGCCTCGGCGATGAGTGCCGCCGGCCGGGCGTGCAGCCCGACCCGGGAACCGACGGTGACGGTCTGACTGGGCATGGGTGTCTCCCTCGCTTGGCGGGACGGGTCGGGTACAGCCTGCCTGCTCAGGCCCGAGCCGGCTGGGTGACCGGGGCGGCGGAGTGCGCGTGGTCCAGGTCGACGGCGTCCTCGGGGACGGACTGGGCCTTGGGCCGGCCGATGCTCTTGGCGATGGTCACCGCGACGCCGCCCACGACCGTCCCCGCGAGCAGGCCGATCAGGAACCACAGGATCCCGGTCATCGCGAAGAGGACGAAGATGCCGCCGTGGGGTGCGCGCAGCTGCACCCCGCTGGCCGCGACGATCGCGCCGGTGGTGGCGCCACCGAGCATCATCGACGGGATGACCCGGATCGGGTCGGCCGCGGCGAACGGGATCGCGCCCTCGGAGATGAACGAGGCGCCCAGCAGCCAGGCCGCCTTGCCCTGGTCCCGCTCGGCGGGGGTGTAGAGCTTCGGCCGGATGAGGGTGCTCAACGCCATGGCCAGCGGGGGCACCATGCCGGCGGCCATGACGGTCGCCATGATGACCAGGGAGCCGCGGCTGGCGTTGGCGGTCAGGCCGGTGGTGGCGAAGACGTAGGCCGCCTTGTTCACCGGGCCACCGAGGTCGAAGCACATCATCAGGCCGAGGATGATCCCGAGCAGGGCCGCGGAGGTGCCGGTCAGGCCGTTGAGCCAGTTGCCCAGGCCGGTGAGGGCCTTGGCCAGCGGGCGGCCGAGCAGGACGGCCATGATGCCGCTGGAGATGAGCGTCGCGAGCAGCGGGACGATGACGACCGGCTGGAGACCACGCACCCCGGCCGGCAGCTTCCAGCGGCTGATCCACAGCGCCGCGAAGCCGGCGATGATGCCGCCGACCAGGCCGCCGAGGAAGCCCGCGCCCACGGTCACCGACACCGCGCCGACGACGAAGCCGGGGACGATGCCGGGACGGTCGGCGATCGCGTAGGCGATGTAGCCGGCCAGCGCCGGGACGAGGAAGCCGAACGCCGCGCCGCCGAGGACGAAGCAGATCGCCCCGAGGTAGCCCCAGAAGCCGTCGTTGAGGCCCTCGACGGGTTGGGGCAGCGACGGCAGGTTGAGGAACGTGTTGTTCAGCACCCAGTTCAGCCCGTAGCTGTTCCCGGCGTCCGAACTCGGGTCGGTGAGGGCGATCTGGTAACCGCCGAAGAGGAAACCGAGGGCGATGAGCAGACCACCCGCGGCGACGAACGGGATCATGTAGCTGACGCCGGTGAGCAGCCAGCGCCGGATCTCGGTGCCCACCCCGGGGCGTCCGGCCGGTGCGCCGGCGCTGTCGGCGGCCGCGGCCTCGCCGCCGGACACCCGGTTGGCGTTCGGGTCGTCGGCCGCGGCCAGCGCCTCGCGGATCATCACGTCGGGCTCGTTGATCGCCCGCTTGGTGCCCGACTGCACGACCGGCTTGCCGGCGAAGCGGTCCCGGTCCCGGACGCCGACGTCGACGGCGAAGATCACCGCGTCGGCGGCCCGGATGACGGCCGGGTCCAGCGGGGTCGAGCCCGAGGAGCCCTGGGTCTCGACCTGCAGGTCCACCCCGGCCTCCTGCGCCGCGGCGGTGAGCTTGTCGGCGGCCATGTAGGTGTGCGCGATGCCGGTGGGGCAGGCGCTGACGGCCACGATGCGGCGTCGGCCGGCGGCGCCGTCCGGGGTGGCGGTGCCGGTCGAGGCCGTGGACGGCGGGGTGGCGCCGGCGGAGGTGGCCGTCGCGCCGACCGCGGCCGCGGCTGGGGCGGCCGCGGGTGCGGCGGCCGGCTCCGGGGAGACGACCTCCTGCACCAGCCGGACCACCTCGGCGGCGGACCCGGCCGACCGCAGCGAGGCGACGAACTCCGACCGGACCAGCGCGCGGGCCAGCGCGGTCAGCAGCGTGAGGTGGTCGGCGTCGCCGTGCGCCGGCGCGGCGATGAGGAAGACCAGGTCGGCCGGGCCGTCGGGCGCGCCGAAGTCCACCTTCGGGTCCAGCCGGGCGAAGGCCAGCGACGCATCGGTCACCGCGGCCGACCGGCAGTGCGGGATCGCGATGCCGCCGGGCAGGCCGGTGGGCGCCTGGGCCTCGCGGGCCAAGGCGTCGCCGGCGAGCGCGTCGGCGTCGGCGGCCCGGCCGTCCGCGGCGACCAGGGCGGCGAGCCGGCGGACCACCGAGCTCTTGTCGGAACCCAGGTCGGCGTCGAGCGCGACCAGGTCGGGGGTGATCAGTGGGGGCATGTCGGACCTCTCCCGGAGGCGTCAGCGGACGTCGCGGCCGGCGGCCGGGACGGGGGTGGTGCTCGGTGCAGGGGTGGTGCTGGTCGGGCCGGTGCCCGATGCGGCGATGGTCCGGACGGTGGTGACCTCGACCGCAGCGCCGTCCACCTGGTCGGGGATCGGGACGGCGGAGCCGGGCAGCGAGGCGCTGGCCGCGCCGTAGGCGACCGCCGTGCGCAGCCGCTCGGCGGGTGCGGCGCCGGCGAGGTCGGCCAGCAGCAGCCCGGCCAGGCTGCAGTCGCCGGCGCCCACGGTGCTGCGGACGACGATGCGCGGCGGGACGGCCGACCACACGCCCTCGGCGCTGGAGAGCAGCGCGCCGTCCCCACCCAGGGTCAGCAGCACCTCGGCCACCCCGCGCTCGTGCAGCGTGGCCACGGCGGCCAACGCGGCCGCTCGGTCGGTGGTGAGGTGGGCTTCGGGCACCCCGGACAGTTGGGCCAGCTCCTCGGAGTTGGGCTTGAGCACGTCGGGGGCGGCGTCCGGACCGGCGGACATCAGCGCCACCAGCGGCGCCTCGGAGGTGTCGACGGCGATGCGGGCGCCGGTGTCCCGCAGCGAGCGCACCAGCTCGGCGTACCAGTCGACCGGCGTGTCCGGCGGCAGCGAGCCGGAGAGGACCACCCAGCGGGCGCCCTCGGCGTACCGGTGCAGCACGTCGGCGAGGGCGGCGCGGGTGCGGACGTCCAGCGGGGCGCCGGGCTCGTTGAGCTTGGTGGTGGTGCCGTCGGGCTCGGCCACCGTGTAGTTGGTGCGGACGGCGGTGGGGACGGCCACCGTGGCCATCGGCAGGCGCAGCCGCTGCAGGGCCCCCACGATCGGGTCGTCGTCGGCCGCAGGCAGCACGGTGACGACCTCCTCGCCGGCCGCGGCGACCGCGCGGGCGACGTTGACGCCCTTGCCGCCCGGCTCGGTGGAGCTCGGCGCCAGGCGGACGACGCTGCCGCGCACCAGCGGGCCGGGTAGGGAGAGGGTGCGGTCCAGACTCGGGTTGGCGGTGAGGGTGACGACGCGGGGAGCGGGCACGGACGACCTCCTGGGTTGCGTGCTCATGCGAGTGCTCGTGCGACGGGTCTCATGCGACCACGACCTCGACGCCGGCGTCCTCCAGGCGGGCGACGTCCGCGGGGACGACGTCGGCGTCGGTGACCAGCACGTCGACGTCGTCCGGCGACGCGAAGCGGACCAGGTGCTCCCGGCCGAGCTTGCTGCTGTCGGCGAGGACCACCACCCGCTGCCCGGAGCGGGCCATGCCGCGCTTCACCGAGGCCTCCGCCTCGTCGGGCGTGGTGAAGCCGTGGGCGGGGGTGATGCCGTTGGCCCCGAGGAAGGCGACGTCGACCCGCAGGTCGGCCAGGGCACCGACCGCCGACTCGCCGACCGTGCACTGGGTGATGCCGCGCACCCGGCCGCCGAGGACCTGCAGGGTCACGCCGGGGGCGCAGGCCAGCCGGGCCGCGATCGGCACCGAGTTGGTGGCCACGAACAGCCGCCGGTCGCCGGGCAGCACCTCGGCCAGGGCGGCCGTGGAGCTGCCGCCGTCGAGCAGCAGGCTGCCGTCGGCACCGGGCAGCAGGTCGAGCGCCGCGGCGGCGATCTTGCGCTTCTGCTCGCTGCGGGTGCCGTGCCGCTCGCCCAGGGCGGTCTCCACGTACGTCAGAGCGCCGGCCGGGACCGCGCCACCGTGCACCCGGCGCAGCATGCCGGCCCGCTCCAGGAGGGCCAGGTCGCGCCGGACGGTCTCGGTGGTGACCGCGAACTCCTCGGCGAGGGCGGTGACCGAGACCCGGCCGCGGTCGGTGACCAGCGCGGCGATGGTCTGCTGGCGTTCCTCGGCGTACACGGCCAGCCTCCTCCCCCGCCCACCCCGCACCCCGGGCCACCACCGTGCCCGTTTGTGTGGTTTCGGCGTTGTGATGGCGTTGTTCTACGTCCGTTACTTTGACAAGTCAACACCTTTCGTGACTCTGGTCACCGGGAGAGGATGAGTGTGCTGCAGCCGTCCCCCCGCTCGTGTCCCGCAGGACCCCGACCCGCTCTGCGAGGTGCCCATGTCCGCCACCGCTCCCGGAACCGCAGCCCTGTCCTCCCCGGACGGCTCGGCGGTGCTGACCGGTACCCCCGTCGTCCCGGGAGTGGCCTACGGGCCCGTGGTCCGCCCCTCCGGTGCGGTCCGGCTGCCCGCCGACGACGGCGCCGTCGTCGCGGAGGAGGAGCGGGCGGCGGAGAGGGAGCGCTTCACCGCGGCCGCCGAGATGGTCGCCGACCGCCTCTCCGAACGCGCCGGCGCGGCCACCGGGGCGAGCGCGGAGGTACTGGCCGCCACGGCCGGGCTCGCCCGTGACCGCGGCCTGCTGTCGGCGGTCGAGCAGCGGATCGACGCGGGCTCGCCCGCCGCGGTCGCGACGGTGCAGGCCGCCCAGCAGTTCGTCGACCTCTTCACCGGCCTGGGCGGGGTCATGGCCGAGCGGGTGACCGACGTGCGCGACGTCCGGGACCGGATCGTCGCCCAGCTGACCGGCCAGCACGAGCCGGGCGTGCCCCGCCCCGAGGCGCCCTCGGTCCTGCTGGCCGAGGACCTCGCGCCCGCCGACACCGCGGGGCTGGACCCCGCCCGCATCGCCGGGCTGGGCACCCGCCTGGGCGGGACGACCAGCCACACGGCGATCATCGCCCGCCAGCTCGGGCTGCCCTGCGTGGTCGCCGTCGGCGGGCTGGACGACGTCCCGGAGGGAGCGACCGTCCTGCTCGACGGCGAGCAGGGCACGGTCACCGTCGACCCCGACCCGGCCGAGGCGCGTGCCCGGGTGGACGCCGCGCAGGCCGCCGCGGCGGCCCTGGCCGGCTACCGCGGCCCGGGGGGCACCCGGGACGGGCTCGCGGTGAAGGTCCTGGCCAACGTCCAGGACGGCGCGGGCGCGCGGACCGCGGCCGCGGCGCACGCCGAGGGGGTCGGCCTGCTGCGCACCGAGCTGGACTTCCTCAGCCGGACCGAGGAGCCCTCGGTGGAGGAGCAGGCCCGCGGCTACGCCGAGGTGTTCGAGGCCTTCCCCGGCCGGCGGGTCGTCGTCCGCACCCTGGACGCCGGCTCGGACAAGCCGCTGGCGTTCGCCACGATGCCCGACGAGGCCAACCCCGCGCTCGGCGTCCGCGGCCTGCGGGTCGCCCGCCGCGACCCCGGGCTGCTCGAACGCCAGCTGGACGCCATCGCCGAGGCCGCCGGGCGCACCGACGCCGAGGCGTGGGTGATGGCGCCGATGGTGGCGACCGTCGCGGAGGCGGCGGGGTTCGCCGAGCTGGTGCGCGCCCGCGGGCTGGTCCCCGGCGTGATGATCGAGGTGCCGTCGGCGGCCCTGCACGCCGAGCGGCTGCTGCGGCACGTCGACTTCCTGTCGATCGGCACCAACGACCTGTCGCAGTACACGCTCGCCGCCGACCGGCTCTCCGCGGACCTGGCCGACCTCACCGACCCGTGGCAGCCGGCCCTGCTCGAGCTGGTGGGGGTCACCGCCGAGGCCGGGCAGCGCACCGGCCGGCCGGTCGGGGTCTGCGGCGAGGCCGCGGCCGACCCGCTGCTGGGCTGCGTGCTCGTCGGCCTGGGGATCACGTCGCTGTCGTGCGCGGTGTCCTCGATCGCCGGCGTCGGAGCGCGGCTGGCCGTCACCGACAGCGACGCCTGCCGCCGCGCCGCCGAGGCGGCGCTGGGAGCCGACGACCCGCGGGCGGCCCGCGCCGCGGCGCGCGAGGCCCTCGGCGCCGGCTGACAGCCCGGGGAGCGTCGCGGCGAGGAGGGGCGCCGGGGCCGGCGCTCCGCCGCGCTGGGTGAAGGACCATCGGCGCGCCCGGCGATCTGCCTGTCTTCCTTCGGAACAACCGGGCCTGTACCTGCGCTGTCACAGGTATAGGTCCCACGAGCCCGAGAGGAAGACGGCTACAGATGAGCAGCACGACCTCCAACTGGCGGCGGCGTCGGCAGGCGGCGCGGACGCGCCGGGCGCTCGACCGCGCCCTCACGCGCAGCAGCAGCCCGGCGATGCGCGACGAGCTGCTGACGATGGCGAACGCCAGCGGCATCAGCCTCCGCTGAGGAAGGACCCCCCTGCCCCCTGCCCCCCGCCACTCGCAGGCTCGCGGCGGGACCCTGCAGGAGGGCCGCCCCCTGCCCCCGCCACTCGCAGGCTCGCGGCGGGACCCTGCAGGAGGGCCGCCCCCTGCCCCCGCCACCCGCAGGCTCGCGGCGGGAGGCGGCCGGAGGGGGACAGATCCGCGACCCCGGCCTCGTGGAGACCGGGGTCGCTCGCTGTCCGGGTCCGGACGGCGGGCCGACGTCCTCCCTTCGGGGCGTCGCGCTCAACCGACCGGGCCGGGGTGCCGATGAGGGGGGCATGAGCAGTGCGGGCGGCCGGCGGTGACCGGCGCGGCGACAGCCGAGCCGCGGGAGACCTCGGGCGCCACGACCGGGCTGGTGGTCGGCTACGTCCGCAAGCACGGCGGGGAGCCGGCGGTGGAGGAGGTGCTGCGCCGGGCCGGCGTGCCCTGGACCGCCGAGGAGCTGTCCCAACCGTCGCACTGGACCAGCTACGACACCCGCATCCGGCTGTTCCGGGCCGCCACCGACGTCCTCGGTGACCCGGCGACGATGTTCCGCGTCGGCCGGGAGGCCCTGACCCACGGGATGCACGCCGGCCAGGTGCTGCTGATCCGCGTCATGGGCTCGCCGCGGCAGGTGTACCGCAGGCTGCCGCCGGCCGTGGCCAAGTTCTCCACGACGTCGACCATGCAGGTCGTCGACTGCGGCGCCGGCTCCGCCACTGTCCGCTTCACCCTGCACGACGGCTACGCCCACTCCCGGCTGGACTGCGACTACGCGCAGGGCCTGATCAGCATGGTGCCGGCCGTGTTCGGGCTGGCACCGGCGAGCATCCGGCACGACGAGTGCGAGTCCGACGGGTACCCGGCCTGCGTCTACCACGTCACCTGGGAGCGTCACCGCCGGCTGCGGCGCCCCCCGCACGCGGCGGACGCCGAGCTCGCCGCGCTCCGCGCGCAGCTGCGGGCGCTGCAGTCGACCGCGACCGACCTGGTCGCCAGCGACGACGTGGACACGGTGCTGCGCCGGATCGTCACCCGCGCCGGCGAGGCGGTGCTCGCCCCCGCCTACCTGCTGGCCGTGGCCGACCCCGGCGGCGGGCCGCACCTGGTGCACAGCGCCGGGCTGCCGGAGCAGGAGGTGCCGGCCATGACGGCGCGGCTGCTGGCCGGCGAGCACCTGGGGCCGGACGCCGTCGTCGTCGACGTCGCCTCCGCCCGTCGCCGGCACGGTCGGCTCGCGGCCCTGTACGCACCCGGCGTGGGCCTGCTCGGCGACGAGGCGGCGATGCTCACCGCCCACGCCGGGTACGCCGCCGCCGCGCTGGACCTGCTCATCGCGCTCACGGACGCCCGGCGGGAGGCCGACCGGGCCGGCACGCTGCTCAGCCTGGCGCACGAGCTCGCCGGCGCCACCGATGCCGCGGCCGTGTGCACGGTGGTGGCCGAGGCGCTCCCTCGCGTGGTCGGCTGCGACAGCGCCTCCGTGATGCTGTGGGACCCCGCCGAGGGCTGTCTGCGGACGGCCGCCTCCGTCGACTCCGCGGAGCGTCGGCTCGTGCGGTCGACGGTGCTGTACGCGGAGGAGGTCCCCGAGCTGGTCGGGATGCTGAGCGACCGGGAGCCGCGCTTCCTGCGACCGGACTCGAGCAGCCCGCTGCTGCGCGACCTGCTGCACGCCCTCGACCTCACCGACGTGGTCGCCGTCCCGGTGCTGGCCGGCCGGACCTTCCTGGGGGTGGCGACCGCCAGCTGGCCGGCCGGCCGGGCGCCCGCCGTGCTGGCCGGGGATGCGCTCGTCCGGCTCCGCGGTGTCGGGGACCAGGCCGCCACGGCGCTGCAGCGGGTCCGGCTGCTGGAGACCGTCCGGCGCCAGGCGACGCACGACGGGCTCACCGGACTGCCCAACCGGGCGCTGTTCCGCGACCGGATGGAGGCCGCGCTGGCCGCCCTCGCCCCCGACGGGCACGTGGGCGTGCTCTTCTGCGACCTGGACCGCTTCAAGGCGGTCAACGACACCCTCGGCCACGCGGCCGGCGATGAGCTGCTGCGCCAGGTCGCCGCGCGGCTGCGGGCCGCCGTGCGCCCCGGTGACACCGTCGGCCGGCTCAGCGGCGACGAGTTCGCCGTGCTGCTGCCCCGCCTCGCCCGACCCGCCGACGCCGACCGCGTCGTCGCCCGCGTCCTGGGCTGCTTCGACCAGACCTTCCGCCTGGACGGCAGCGAGATCCGCGTCGGCACCAGCATCGGGGTCGCCGTCCACGGCGGTCCGGAGGGCAGCGCGGATGCGCTGCTGCGCACCGCGGACGCCGAGATGTACCGGCACAAGCACCTCCGGCGCGACGAGCCGGACGCCGTCGGGGGCTGACCCGCCCGGGCCAGGCATGGGAAGCGATCCCTACGTCTCGGCGCTCCTGACGTAGGGATCGCTTCCCATGCCTCGGTGCCTGCGCCTCGGTGCCTGCGCCTCGGTGCGTCAGTCGCGCAACCGGGCGCGCAGCGCCGCCTGCTCCGCGGGGCCGAAGCCGTGCGCGGAGAGCCACCCCAGCGGGCCGCCGTACCGCTCGTCGAGCAGGGTGAGCAGCCGGTCCACCGTCTCCGCCCGCGGGGTGTGGCTGGCGACGTCGCGGCGGACCATGTCCTCGGCGTAGGTCGGCGAGGCGGCGAGCTTGGCCACCAGCGCGTCGATGACGTCGGCGGTCATCGCGTAGTCCGCGACGATCTCCTCGTGGGGGACGCCGGCCGCCGCCAGCGTGAAGGCGACGACCACGCCGGTGCGGTCCTTGCCCGCCGCGCAGTGCACGACGGTGGCGCCGCCCGGGTCGGCGGCGAGCACCCGCAGCGCGGCGATCACGTTCTCCGGCCGGTGGGCCAGGTAGCCCAGGTAGGAGCGCACCGCCGGCGGCTCGCCCTGGTCGCTCTCGGCCACCTGCCGCGGCAGGACCGAGTCGGCCCAGTCGTCGGGGAGCTCGGGCAGGTCGGCGTTCTCGACGGCGAACACGTCGGTGTGGTGGCCGCGCTCGGGCAGCAGGGTGAAGTGCCGGTGCTCGACCGCCGGCACCGCGCGCAGCGGGCCGCGGCCCTCGAGCAGGACCTCCGCGGTGGAGCGCAGGTCCACGACCTCGCGCAGCCGCACGTCCTCGACCAGCCGGCGGACGTCGGCGTCGCTCAGCGTCTGCAGGTTGTCGCTGCGCAGGATCCGGCCGGGCCGCGTCGTCCCGCCGTCGCGGGTCGGCAGGCCGCCGAGGTCGCGGGTGTTCGTCGTCCCCTCGAGCCGCAGCCAGCGGTCGGTGCGCACGAGGTCGGGGGATGCGGAAGTCACCCCTACGACGGTACGACCGGCACACTCGCCTGCTCGCTGCCGACCGTGTGACGTGCGCCGGCCTGTCCCCGCGCCGGCGCCCGGCCGTGATCAGCTGAACTGGTCATCCGGCGTCCGAGCTCGCCGTCGGCGGGAAGCCGGGACGCGCGGAGGTGAGCCAGGACGACGGCGGCCGCGCCCGGTCAGCCGTCGAGCAGCCGGTCGCAGACCTCGATCAGGCGCCCCCGCAGGCCGGCGCCGCGACGGGCGAACCCCCGCTGGGCGGCGACGTACTCGGCCCTGCCCTCCGGCGTCTCGATCGGCACCGGCGCGTAGCCGCAGGCGCGCAGGTCGTAGGGCGAGGCCCGCATGTCCAGCTCGCGCACCTCGACGGCCAGCTCGAAGCAGTCGGCGACCAGGTCCCCGGCAACCGCGGGGGCGAGCTTGCACGCCCACTTGTAGAGGTCCATGGTCGCGTGCAGGCAGCCCGGCTGCTCGAGGTCGACCTGGGTGGCGCGGGTGGGCTGCAGCCGGTTGAGCCCGACGGCGGACGGCGTGAAGAACCGGAACGCGTCGTAGTGGGTGCACCGGATCGTGGAGCCCTCGACCACGGCGTCGGTGCCCTCCTGGCCCAGGCGGAGGGGGACCGCGTGCCGCTGCTCGTCGGCGCGGTGGACCATCGCCCACTCGTGCAGCCCGAAGCAGCCGGTGGACGCCGGCCGGGACGCGGTGGCCGCCAGCAGGTCCCGGACGAACCGCGCGGTGTCGCCCCGGTCGGCCAGGAACGCGGTCCGGTCCAGCGTCACCGCGCCGTCGTCCCCGGTGGCGTACCAGCGCCAGTCGGCGTGCGGGGCCGGCCCGTCCGGCCCCGGCGCCAGGGCGACGCCCGCGCCTGGGTGCCAGCGGCGCAGCCGACTGGGTGTCTCGGAGTAGTAGGTGAACAGGAAGTCCAGCACCGGGTGGGCCTCGCCGCGCCGGCGCCGCTCGGCGTGCGGGGTCAGCCAGGTCGCCATCCGCTCCCGGTGCGCCGCCGCGCGGGCCGTCCACTCGACGGCGGGGAGGACGTCGGGGCGCACCGGTCCAGGGTAGGAGGGGTGGACACCACCGTCGGGTGCGGCCGTCCTCCCTGGCAGGGCGCGCGCCGGCCTCCTCCAGGGCGTCCCCGAGCCTGCGAGGGGACTCAGGAGCGGGCCCTGTCCCGGGCCCCGCTCCGAGCCTGGGAGGGGTGGGGAGGAGGGGTCCTCTCTCAGTGGGCGCTCCACCCGCCGTCCATGACCAGCGAGCTGCCGGTGATCGAGCCGGCTCCGGGTGAGCACAGGTAGGCCACCGCCTCGGCGACCTCCTCCGGCTCGATCAGCCGCTTGACGGCGGCCGGGGCGAGCATGATCTGCTCGACGACCTCGTCCTCCGAGATGCCGTGCGTCCGGGCCTGGTCGGTGATCTGCCCCTCCACCAGCGGGGTGCGCACGTACGCGGGGTTCACGCAGTTGGAGGTGACCCCGTGCGGGGCGCCCTCGAGCGCGATGACCTTCGAGAGCCCCTCGAGGCCGTGCTTGGCGGTGACGTAGGCGCTCTTGTAGGGCGAGGCGCGCAGGCCGTGGACCGAGCTGACGTTGACGATCCGCCCCCACTGGCGCTCGTACATGTGCGGCAGGGCGCCGCGGACCAGCCGGAACGGCGCCTCCAGCATCAGCCGGAGGATGAGCGAGAACCGGTCGACCGGGAACTCGTGCAGCGGGGCGACGTGCTGCAGCCCGGCGTTGTTGACCAGCACGTCGACGTCGAGGTCCAGGGTGTCCACGGCGTCGAGGTCGGTCAGGTCGACGGCGACGGCCGTGCCGTCGACGGCCTCGGCGACCGCCTTGGCCGCGTCCGCGTCCCGATCCAGGACGACGACGTCGGCACCGGCCTCGGCGAGGCGGACGGCGCAGGCCCGGCCGATGCCGGACGCCGCGCCGGTGACGAGGGCTCGGCGGCCGGAGAGGGACCTGGTCGTCGTCATGAGGGGACGGTAGCCGGTGGCCGGCCGCACCGCGGCGCACACACAGTTGGGGTCTCCGCGACGGATCCCCACACCCGGCCGGGGCGTGGGCCGGCGGGTGGCCGCACTGAACTGCTGGCCGTACCGAACCGGCACGCCGCGGTAGAGGCGGCGCGCCGGCACGGCTGGAGCCAGAAGGACCCCCCACCGCTCCCAGGCCCGCGGCGAGACCCCGCAGGAGGGCCGCCCGCCTCGGCGTCGCCGAGCGTGGCCCCCTCCGGCCGCCTCCCGGGCACGGCCCCGCTGAGCCTGCGAAGGGTGGGGAGGACAGGGTCCTCCTACAGGAGGGGTCCTTCTACCGGGAGGGCCTCAAGAGTTGCCGGGCTGCACGGGCAGGTCGTCGCGCTGGGCCTCGTCGTCGGTGGTCAGGGGGGTGTCGACGCCGGGAGCGGTGTCCCGCTCGCCGCCGTCGGAACGGTCCTGCCCCGGGACGCCGTCGACCAGGTTGTCCTCCGCCGGGCCGGTCCCGCCGCCCGCTGGCTGTGGCTGGCTCATGTCGCTCCTTCGTCCTCTGTGCTTCCGTCCTCTGTGCTTCCGTCCTCTGTGCTTCGTAGCCCCCTTCTCGGCGTCCCCGAGCTCGGCCCCCTCCGGCCGCCTCCCGGGTACGGCCCCGCCCTGAGCTTGCGAAGAGTGGGGAGGACGGGGTCCTTCAACGAGGGGTGGGGGGAGGCGGTCCTTGCACCGAGCGTGCGAAGGGAGCCAGGAGGGGGTTCCTCCGCCGGAAGGGAGTCCTGGCTCACAGGCTGCCGCCGGTACTGCCCCGCTCGGCGCGCGCCACGTCGCTGTCGGCCCGGGCCGGCAGCTCGTCGGGCTGGGCGGCGTCCCGCTCGACCGCCTCCTCACGGGTGAGGGGCACCTCGTCGAAGCCCGTCCCGGTACTGCTGTTGTCGCCGGTGCCCGACGCGGTCGGGATGTCCTGCTGGATCCGGTCGCTGCCCGCGGGGTCGGTCATCGTCGTCCTCCCTGTCGTCCGGTCGCTCGGCACATGCCCGGGAGGGAGGCGATCCATGCCCGGCGGTCAGGACGGCGCGAGCACTCGCGGCCCGGCCGACCTCGCGGCCGCCGCCTGGCGGTCGTCGTAGGAGGCGAAGACCTCGGAGTCGAGCCTGCTGGCAGCCGCCACGTGCAGCGCATCCAGGCTATGCAGGTTGCGGCCCGGCAGCAGGCCGGCCTCGCGGACCAGCGCCCGGTCGACGTCCACCAGGACGAGTCGATCCAGCGCGATCGTGACCGTGCCCTGATCGATCCCCTCGCGTGCGGCCATCCGGCGCAGCTCCGTCTCGAGCAGGCCACCGTCGTGCCATCGCCGCGTACGTCGTCGAGGTGCCGTTCCAGTGCCGGTGACTCCGACTCCTCGACGAGCAGCTTGGCGGCTGCGGACACGTCGATGTGGACGGTCACCGGTCCCGCGCAGGTCGTCCAGCGTCCCCTGCACCAGGTGGTCGAGGCGGACCCGGGGGATGTCGGCGAAACTGCCCTCGGACCGGGCCGGGCGGACCGAGAGCGGCCGCGAGGCGTTCGGCGGGACGAGCAGGGCGACGACCTCGCCGTGGATGGTGATCTCGAAGGTCTCACCGGCCTGCACGGCGCGCAGGATCGCCGAGCTGTTGTTGCGCAGTTCCCGGTGCGGGATCGAGCGGGTCACGACGGCCACCTACGTAGCACCGTGTCCTCCATGAGCTCGGGCGGGGTCACCGAGTGCGTGGCCGGGTCGAAGACCGGCGGGTTGCGGTCGGCGTCGGTGAAGGACTCGGCGATCGGGCCCTCGGCCAGGCGGCGGATCTCGGCGAGCACGCCACGCGCGGTCCCGGCGTCCATCTCGGCGAAGGGCCCGCTGTCGAACCTGTCCTTGGTGTCGAGGAACTCGATGAGGGTGAACTCGAGGTCCTGCAGGTTGGCGGTGTAGTGGCTCATGCGCGTGGCTCTCGTGCGCCGTGCCGTCCGGTGAGTCCGTACTCGCGGGTGACGAGCCGTGTCACCGGCCGGTGACCCGATCAGGGCGCGCCGGAGACCCCGACGGAGGGGGACCCGGGCCCGGGCCCGGGACCAGAGCGGTCCCGGGCCCGGGGAGACGGTGGAGGTGACCTCAGCGGCGACGGCGGACACGCCGCACCCTGGAGGCGAGCCAGCCGAGGAGCGCGCCGAGCACCGCGGCGATGACCAGCGCGAGCACCAGCGGCGCCTGCACGGTGCCGAACACCAGGCTGATCTCGACCGTCTGGGTGTTGTAGACGACGAACAGCACCAGGATCACCAGGACGACGAGGAGCAACGCCTGGTACAGCGAGCGGCCGACCACCCGTCCGGGCCGTCGCTCCGGCGGGGTGGTCGCCGGCGGTATGCCGTAGGGGCCGCCGCCGGGGGTGCCGGGCGCCGGGTAGCCGGCCGTGCCCGGAGGGCGGCTCAGGGGGTCGGAGCCGGGAGCAGTCACGGATCGAGTCTGCTGCGCGGCAGCCTTCTGCGCACCTGTCAGCGGCGCGCGTCCGGTTCGGTCTCCGCCGGGGGGTAGCTGGGTCCGGCGGCGCCGCCGGCCGGCTCCTCGGTGCCGCCCTGCGACTCAGGGTCGCCGGGCGGGGCCACCTCGCTGCCGAGCGGGCCGGTCTCGCGCTGCTCGTCGGGCTGGGGCATGGTCACGGTCCCATAGTCGCCTGCCGGGTGACACCGCGGCCACTCGGTGGACCGATCGTCCGGAGGCTCCCCTGACGAGGGCTGGGCTCGCCGAGGCATGGGGCTCCCCGAGGCATGGGGCTCCCCGAGGCATGGGAAGCGATACCTGCGTCCTGGAGCCCCGGGACGCAGGTATCGCTTCCCATGCCCTCGAGGGCAGCGCTGTCGGACGGTGGGCCGCCTACTCACCGAGCGCAGAGCCGGCCTGGTGGTGGGGGTGCCCCCGCGTCCGCTCCCGCTGCTTCATCCGGGCCTCGAGCACGTGCCGGTCGCCGCCGGCCAGCTCCTGGCGGGCGCGGGCGTCGAAGTCGCGGAAGACCGACCAGTAGGTCGCGTCGTAGTCCTCGACGAGCTGGAAGGTCCACCGGTCGGCGACGACGTTGCGGCCGACCAGGTCCCGGTCGAGGTCGGCGGCGAGCCGGGTGTGGCCGGCCTTCCGCAACAGCTCGACGGCGTCCTGCAGCAGCAGGTCGGCCCTGCCGGAGTGCTGGTGGAAGCCGTAGAGCTGGCCGCGGGCCTGCTCGACGGTCTCGAGGGCCTCGGAGAGCCTGCCGAGGGCCTCCACGGTGGCGTCGTCGAGGTCGGGCCGGGTGCGGTCGGTCGTCACCGCGCCATCCTGCGGGCCCGCACCGCGGCGTGCCCGGTCAGCGGGCGGCGGCGACGTCGATGAGCCGCTCGGCCAGCTCGCGGCCGTGCGCCGCCGGGCCGTCGGGCCCAGCAGCCCCCCGGAGAGGTACATGCCGTCGAGGACGAGGTGGATCTGGGCGGCGAGGTCCTCGCCGGCGTCGGGTGCGACCTGCTCGGCCAGCCGCTCCAACCGCGCGTGCAGCTCGAACTCGTAGTCGGCGGCGGCGCTGCGGGCAGGGTGCTGCGGGTCGTCGTACTCGCTGCTGACGTTGGTGAACGGGCAGCCGCGGAAGCCGGTGCGGGTGACGTCGCGCTCGACGGTGTCGACCACCGCCAACAGCGCCGCTCGCGGGTCTCCCTCGAAGCGGGCGAGCTCGGCGTCGATGAAGGCCAATCCGGTGGCGGCCTTGCGGGCGAGGTAGGCGCCGACCAGGTCGTCCTTGCTCTTGAAGAGCCGGTAGACCGTCATCTTGCCCAGGCCCGTCTCGCGGACCAGCTCGTCCATGCCCATGCTGCGTGAGCTGCGGCTGGCGAACAGCCGCTCGGCGGTGTCCAGGACGATGGTCTGCCGCTCGGCCCGGCTCCGGCGCACGGGGACCGCGGCGTCGTCAGCGGCGGCGTCGTCAGCAGCGGCGTCGTCAGCAGCGGCGTCGTCGACGGTGAGGGGGGATGGCGGCTGCGCTCACGCCGGGGATGCTGCCCCAGCGCGGATCGGAGCAGGTCGCGGCACGCCGGGGTCGGCCGAGGGGTGGTTGCGGTGAGTGACGAGTTGCGTCGCGGGCAGCTCGGGACCCCGGGGATCGCTGGGGTCGGTGTGACGATCAGTGACGCCGAGCCCGGCCCCGTCCACGGCCTCTCCGAGCGCGGCCCCTCCCGGGCCGCGCCGGCCCCGTCCCGGGCCCCGCCGGCCCCCTGCAGGGTCCCGCCGCGAGCCTGCGAGTGGCGGGGGGCAGGGGGTCCTTCTCCGAGGGGTGGGGAGGACGGGTCCTCCTTCAGGTCCGGCGCACCCGCCGGGGGTTGGCCAGCAGTCGCGCCAGCGGGGCGGCCGCGGCCTGGCCGGTCGGTGACTCGTCGGCCTGTCGTTCGATCGGGGTCTCGTCGCCCACCCGGGGCTCACGCTGCGTGTCCGCCATGCGTCCAGCCTCCCCTCCGGGACGCGGGCAGAACAGACCCGTTCCGGGGAGGTGGAGCCGAGACGGCGAGAGATCGGTCACTCTCAGCTACGGGACCGGGCCAGCTCCGCGGCCAGCGGCTCCCACAGGTCCAGCCGGGACGGCGCGGCCGCGTAGACGCTGAACCGGTCGACCAGCGCCGTGAGGCGGGTTCGCACCTCCCGCCCGACGTCGGCCGGGTCGGCGACGACGGCGAACGCGGCGAGCACCTCGTCGTCGACCAGCTCGCGCATCGCCGTCCACCGGTCCTCGCGGCGGCCCACGGAGAGCGCGTGCAGTTCGTCGGCGAGCGCCTCCCACCCGTGCAGCTCCAGCACCGGGCGGTAGGCGGGGGTGCTGCCGTAGAAGGCGATGGCCGCCCGTGCGGCGGCGGCCGACTCCGCCCGTTCGGCCTCCGTGGTCCCGGTGACGACGAAGCCCGGGAGGCTCACGGTGACCTGCTCCCGCGACCGGCCGGCCGCGGCGAGCCCCTCCGCGAGCGCGGGCAGGGTGCGTTCACGCAGGTACCGGGGCGTCGTGAAGGCGTGCACGAGCAGGCCGTCGGCGACCTCACCGGCCAGCCGGGTCATCCCCGGCCCGACCGCCGCCAGGTGCACCGGCGGCCCGCCCCACTCGTGCGGCTCCGGGGTGAACACCGGCGTCATCAGGGTGTGCCGGTAGTGCTCGCCGGTGAAGCGCAGCGGGGTGCCCTCCTGCCACGCCGACCAGATGGCCCGCAGCGCGGCGACGTACTCCCGCATCCGCGGCACCGGCGCGCTCCAGGGCATGGAGAAGCGCCGCTCGACGTGCGCGCGCACCTGGGTGCCCAGGCCCAGCACGAACCGACCGCCGGTGTAGCGCTGCAGGTCGTGGGCGGTCGTCGCGACGGTCATCGGCGAGCGGGCGAAGGCGACGGCGATCGCCGTCCCCACCTGCAGCCGGGTGGTCGCGCGGCCGGCCACGAGCAGCGGCAGGAACGGGTCGTGGTTGGTCTCGGAGGCCCAGACGCCCGCGTATCCCCGCCGCTCGAGCTCGCAGGCGACCGCGGGGACGTCGTCCAGCCCGGCGGGGAGGGTCGCGTCGAGGAGCACGGCACCGCAGCCTGCCCGACCGGCGACCCCCGCCGCCAGGGCCGGTCAGGGCGTGTCGGCGCCTTCGCCGGGCAGGTCCTCGCCCTCGGCGGGTTCCTCGCTGCGAGGGGTGCGGCCGGCATCCTCCTGACCGGGCGGGTCGCCGCCCTCGGCGGGTTCGGGACTACGGGCCGGGCGCTCGGGCTCGCTCATCGCCGTCCTCCTCGGTCGTCGGCTGGCCGAGCCTGTGCCCGCGCAGCCGCCCGGTCAACCCACCCGGACCGACTCCGGGAGGGGGTCGCGGGCCGCGGCCACACCGCCGGCGTCGGGCAGGGCCCCGCGCGCTCCGGGACCGGTGGTCGACAGCGCGGCGGCCGTGACCGCGGCCGCGACCGCCTCCTCCGGCGCGGCCCCCGCGGCCAGGGCGACGGCGAGCGCGCCGCAGAAGCAGTCGCCCGCCCCGGTGGTGTCCACCGGCCGCACCGGCGGCGGGGGCTGCAGCAGCACCGGGCCGTCGTCCGGCACCAGCAGCGCGCCGCGCGCGCCCAGGGTGACCACCACCGCGCCGACCGTCAACGAACGGGCCAGGCCCGCCAGCTCGGCCGGCGTGCGGACGCCGGGCGCCGCGCCGGCCAGCTGCACCAGCTCGTGCTCGTTGGGCACCAGCACGTCGACCCGCGCGAGCAGTCCCGCGGGCAGCGGCTGCGGCGGCGCGGGGGTGAGGACGACGGTGCCGGTGGCGGCCTCCGCCGCGGCCTGCACGGTCGCCATCGGCACCTCCAGCTGCAGCAGCACCACCCGCGCCCGGCGCACCGGCTCGACCGCGACGTCCTCCGGCCGCAGCTCGGCGTTCGCCCCCGGGACGACGACGATCAGGTTCTCGCCGCTGCCCTCCTCGACCGGGATGGTCGCGGTGCCGGTGGGCACGTCCGGCGTCCGGTGCACGGAGGTGACGTCGACCCCGGCCGCGGCCAGGGCGGCCAGCTGGCGCTCGCCGGCCGGGTCGGTGCCCACCCGGCCGACCATGGCGACCCCGCCGCCCAGCCGGCCGGCGGCCGCGGCCTGGTTGGCCCCCTTGCCACCCGGCGCGAGCACGGTGTCCCGGCCGACGACGGTCTCGCCCCGGCCGGGCAGCCGGTGCACGCGCACCAGCACGTCCTCGTTGAGGCTCCCGACGACGGTGACGTTCACCGGTGGGCCCTCCGGTGCTGACGCAGCGGCAGCGCGTACCAGGTCAGCGCGCCGACCACGACCACGACGGCGCAGCAGACCAGCGCCGGCCAGCGGCCGAGGACGACGTCGAGCACGAGCAGCACCGCCGCGGCGATACCGAGCAGCAGCAGGGCGAGGCCGGTCAGCAGGGCGCGGTCGGCGAAGGTGACCAGCTCCTCCTTGCGCCGCTGGCGGAACAGGATGCGGTGGAAGGACACCGGCGCGATGAGCACCAGCGTCGCGGTCGCCGTGCTGAGCAGGGTGGTCGTGTAGACCGCCGTCCCGAAGGCGTCGAGCCCGTCGAAGCGCGCGGCGAACGGCAACGTGAGCAGGAACGCGAACAGGATCTGCACCCCGGTGATGGCCACCCGGGTCTCCTGCAGCAGCTCGGCGAGGTTGCGGTCGAGCACCTCTTCCGGCGTCTCGCCACGGGCCAGGGCCGTGGTGGCCACGTCCGTCCGTTTCTGCACCACACGGCTGCGGTACCGCGTCGAGCAGGACACGACACGCGGAGGCGAGCATGGCCCAGGACGACACCGGCAGAGACGACACCGGCAGAGATGACGCGGACACGACCCGCCGGGAGTTCGCCGAGGCGGTCAACATGACCGCGGCCGAGCTGGCGCGGTGGCTGCAGACCGACGAGTCGCAGTCGGTGGGGCAGCAGAAGGAGGCCGGCGGCGAGTCCACCGGCCACGCGGAGGGACGCCGCATCGTCGAGATGCTGCGGAAGAAGAAGGCCGACCTGACCGACGACGACCTCGCGCACATGCGCAAGGTGCACGGCTACGTCGCCCGCCACCTGGCGCAGCGGCCGGCCAAGGAGGAGATCGAGACCTCCCGCTGGCGCTACTCGCTGATGAACTGGGGGCACGACCCGCTCAAGGACCGGTGAGCCGCTTCCGGCGCAACGACCCCGCCCAGTACGACCAGCTCGCCGACCAGTGGTGGGAGGCCTCCGGCGGGTTCGCCGCGCTGCACTGGCTGGCCGCCTCGCGCGCCGAGCACATCCCGCCGGCGGCGGCGCCCGGCGCGGTGCTGGTCGACCTGGCCTGCGGAGGCGGGCTCATGGCGCCGCACGTCGCCCGCCTCGGCTACCGCCACGTCGGCGTCGACCTGGGGGAGCGCGGGCTGCGGGTGGCGCGCGAGCACGGCCTGCACCCGCTGCGCGGCTCGGTGCTCGCCGTCCCGCTGGCCGACGGGTGCGCCGACGTCGTCGTGGCCGGCGAGATCCTCGAGCACGTCGAGGACGACGTGGCGGTGCTGGCCGAGTGCGCCCGGCTGCTGCGCCCCGGCGGCACCCTGGTGATCGACGCGCTGGCCGACACCCGGGTCGGGCGGTTCCTCATGGTGACCGTGGCCGAGCGGCTGCCCGGCGGCCCGCCGCCGGGGATCCACGACCCGGCGCTGTTCGTCGACCGCGCCCGGCTGCTGGCCGCCGCCGACGCGCTCGGCCTGGAGCTGCGGCTGGTGGGGCTGCGGCCGTCGCTGCGGGACGCGCTGGCCTGGCGGCTCGGCCGGCGCCGGTCGGTCCGGATGAAGCCGATCCGGTCCACGGCGGTGGTCTTCGCCGGATACGGGCGCAAGCGGTGAGGCGGGACGGGCAGGTCACCCGTACCGTCGGGGCCGTGACGCCGAGCCCCAGCGTTCGCTCGTGACCGCCGTCCTGACCGGTGCGGGTTCGGCCGTACCGACGACGATCGACCAGGACGACGTGTGGGACGGCTTCTTCGCCGACCACTACGCCGGCGTCCGCGCCGCCCGGCGGGTGTTCGCCTCCTCGGGGGTGCGCCGCCGGCACGCGGTGGCCAACCCGATGGACGAGGACCTCAGCGGCTGGGGCACCGGCGCGCGGATGCAGCGCTACGTCCAGGAGGCGCTGCCGCTGGGCAAGCAGGCGGTCGCCGGCGCCCTGGACGCCGCGGGCCTGGCGCCGGGTGACGTGGGCCTGTTCGCCGTCGCGACCTGCACCGGGTACGCCACCCCCGGGCTGGACATCCGGCTGGCCAGCGACCTCGGGATGCCGCCGGGCCTGCAGCGGCTGCTGGTCGGGCACATGGGCTGCTACGCGGCCATCCCCGGCATGGCCGCCGCGGCCGACTACGTGACGGCCCGGACCCGCCCGGCGGTGCTGCTGTGCTGCGAGCTGACCAGCCTGCACGTGCAGCCGGCGGTCCGCGACCTCGACCAGGTGGTGGCGCACGCCCTGTTCTCCGACGCGGCGGCCGCCGTCGTGCTGCAGCCCGGCGCCGGTCGGGGGCGGCGGCTGGCCGGGGTGGTCGCCCGCACCGACCCGTCCACCGCCGACCACATGACCTGGGACGTCACCGACCTCGGGTTCCGCATGGGGCTGTCCCCGCGGGTGCCCGACGTGCTCTCCCGGCACGTCGGTGCCGTCGTCGACGAGCTGCTGACCGGTGCCGGGCTGGCACCGGCGGACGTCGCCGGCTGGGCGGTGCACCCGGGCGGGCCGCGGATCCTCGACGTCGTCCGGGACGAGCTGGGGCTGACCGAGGCGCAGCTGGCCGCCTCCCGGCGGGTGCTGGCCGAGCACGGCAACTGCTCCTCGGCGACGGTGCTGCTGGTGCTCGAGGAGCTCGCCGACGTGGACGGGCCCGTCGTGGCGATGGCGTTCGGGCCGGGCCTGACCCTGTACGCGGCGCTGCTGGTCCCGGCCCGAGGCTGGTGACTGCGCGGCCGCACCGCCTACGCTGAGTGAGGTGCGCCACACTCCGGAGGGGGTGCTCGCGTGAGATCGGCAGCCGCGGCCATCCGGGTGTTCCTCGTCGACGACCACGAGGTCGTCCGGCGCGGCGTCGCCGAGGTCCTCGAGGAGGACCCGGGGATCAGCGTCGTGGGCGAGGCCGGGTCGGTCGCCGAGGCGCTGGCCCGGGTGCCGGCGGTGCGCCCGGACGTCACCGTCGTCGACATGCGCCTGCCCGACGGCGACGGCGCCGAGGTCTGCCGCCGGCTGCGTGAGTGGGCCCCCAGGCTGCGCTTCCTGGTGCTGACCAGCTTCCCCGACGAGGACGCGGTCGCCGCCGCGGTCGACGCCGGCGCATCGGGCTACCTGCTCAAGCAGGTGCGCGGCTCGGCGCTGGTCTCCGCCGTCCGGACCGTGGCCGCGGGCGGGACGCTGTTCGACCAGGACGCCGGAGCACCCGCCGGCGCGGCGCGCCACCGCCCGGCCGAGCGCGACCGCCGCCTCGCAGTGCTCACCGAGCAGGAGCGCACGGTGCTGTGGCTGATCGGCGAGGGGCTGACCAACCGGCAGATCGGGGTGCGGATGGGCCTGGCCGAGAAGACGGTGAAGAACTACACCAGCCACCTGCTGGCCAAGCTGGGGCTCGAGCGCCGCACCCAGGCCGCCATCCTGGCCACCGAGCTGCGCGACCGGGCCGACCCGCCGCCCTGACCGGCGACCGGTGCCGATCAGTCCCGGCCGGGCAGCGGCACCGTCCAGCGGATCTGGGTGCCCGCCGGCCCGGCGCGGGTGGTCAGCCGCCCGCCGTGCCGCTCGGCGCGGTCGGTGAGGTTGGCCAGGCCGCTGCGCACCGTGACCGCGGGCAGCCCGACCCCGTTGTCGGTCACGACCACGCCGACCTCGGAGCCGACGGCCACGGTGACCGTCACCCGGCTGGCCTGGGCGTGCTTGACCACGTTGGTGACCAGCTCGCGGACGACGGCGACCACGTCCGGGACCAGCGTCGGCGGCAGGCCGTCGACGTCGCCGCGCACCCGCACGTCCGGGCGCAGACCGTGGCCGCCGGTGATCGACCGGACGACGTCGACGATGCGGCTGCGGACGGCGTCGGGCGAGGCGTCGCGCGCCTCGTGCAGCTCGAAGATCGCCGAGCGGATGCGGGCGATGGTGCCGTCGAGCTCGTCGACGCGTTCGGCCAGCCGCGCCGCCGCCTCGGGGTGGGTGTCCGCCAGCGAGCGGCTGATCCGGTCCAGCGCCAGGCCGGTGGCGAAGATCCGCTGCACGACGTGGTCGTGCAGGTCGCGGGCGATCCGGTCCCGGTCGGCCTCGACCTGCAGCCGCCGCTCCCGCTGCTGACTGCGGGCCAGCTCGAGCGCGACCGCCGCCTGCGCGGCGAACGCGGAGGCGAGCTCCAGGGTGTCGGGCTCGAACGGCTCCCGGCCGGGGAACCGCAGCGCCACCACGGTGCCCAGCGGCGGGCGGCCGCCCAGCGGGATGACCAGGGCCGGGCCGAAGTGCCGGGCGACCTCGCCGAGCACCGGCGCCCGTCGGCCCCCGTGTGCCGCGGTGCGGGCGTCGGCGATCAGCAGCGGGACGCCGGAGCGGTGCGCCGCCCCCAGCTGGCTGTCGAGCAGGGGGATGCGCACGCCCTCGACGCTGGCGACCTCCTCCTGGTCCGGGCCGACGGCGACGACGACGGTCAGCGCGTCGTCGTCCTCCGCGGAGGGCACCAGCACGCCGGCGGCGTCGGCCGAGGCCAGGGCGGCCACCCGCTCGCCGATCGAGCGCAGCACGCGGTCGGGGTCGGCCCCGGACAGCAGCGCCGTGGCGATGTCGCTGCCGGCCTGGACCCACGCCCGCCGGTGCTCGGCCCGCTCGACCAGCTCGGCGTTGGCGATCGCCAGGCCGGCCGCCGCGGCCAGGGCCCGCGCCGCCGCCTCGTCGGCCGCGGTCAACGGCGCGCCGGTGTCGTCGGTGGAGAGGTGGAGGTGGCCGAAGACGGCCTCCCCGACCCGGACCGGCACCCCCAGGGACCGGCGGGCGGGCGGGGAGCCCGCGGCCACCGGAGGGAGGTCCTCCGGCCGCAGCCTGCCGGTCCGCGCCCGGTCCGCGGCGTCCGCGCCGACGACGACGAACCGCTCGAACCGGGCGCCCGAGTCGTCGAGCACGCCGAGGGCGGCGGAGGTGGCACCGGTGTGCGCGACCGCCGCGCGGACGATGCCGCGCAACGTGCCGGCGACCTGCTCGCTGTGTGCCGCCGTCCGCCCGCCGGGGACGGGCACGTCGGCCGAGGGGAGAGCGGGGGCCCTGGTGCCGGGCGGGGTCACGGCCCGGTCGTCGGGGTCCTGGGAGGGCAGCGGTGCACGGGTGGGGATGCCGACCTCCGTCAGGCGCCGCGGGCCAGGCGGCGGACGGGCGGCCGGGGGACGGCGGGACGCAGCAGGGTCTTGCCCTGGCCGTTGACCACCACGAGGTCGGCGCCGCGGGCTGCCGCGGTCAGCGCCTCGAACAGGGGGCGCTCCAGGACGGTCGTGCGGATCCGGCCCACGACGCCGGTCTCGGCGATCGCCTGCAGCACCTGCGCCTCGAGCCGCTCCAACGCGGCGGCCGCCTCGTGCCGCGCCGGTCGGGTCAGCCCGCCGAGCCCGTCGTCGTCGGGGTCGTCGAGCACGCAGACCGCCACCACGGTGCCCTCTCGCCGGGCGGCCTCGCGCAGCGCCCACACGAGCGCGCCGTGCCCGGCCGGCGAGCCGTCGACGTCGACGACCAGCCAGGGGCTCTGCCGGCGCGAGTGCAGGAGGGGCAGGCGCACCGGCTCGACCTGGGGCACCGCGGTCCCGTCGCCCGCCGGCGTCTCGTCGGCCGGGTGAACGGCGGGGTGCGCCGGCTGGCCCTGCTCCTCTGATCCGGAGCCGAACCCGGGCGCGTCGTCCATGGCAGCGATCGTGGACCGCGCCGACGGGCGACGGCAGGGACCAAGGACCCGGCATCTGCGCAGGTCGTGTCGGTACGGCTCCGTTCAGTACCGGTCACAGCATGTTGTGACTGACCGTGATGGGATGGACACGGGTGCCCGGTTGCCCCTCACGACGCCGTCCCGACGACGACGGTGGCGTCCCGCTCGTCGTCGCGGACGACCGACACCTGCAGGCCACCGGCTCCGACCGCGGCCGCGGTGCGCGCCGCCTGGTGCCGGCTGGTCTCCAGCAGGAGGGTCCCGCCCGGCGCCAGCCACCGTGCCGCGCCCGCGGCCACCCGCCGCTGCAGGGCCAGGCCGTCGGGCCCGCCGTCCAGGGCCGATCGCGGCTCGTGGTCGCGGGCCTCGGGCGGCATGAGGTCGATCGCCGCGGTGGGCACGTAGGGGGCGTTGGCCGCCAGCAGGTCCACCCGGCCGAGCAGTTCGGCGGGCAGGGCCGCGTAGAGGTCGCCGCGGTGGACCCGGCCGCCGAGCGGCCCGAGGTTGCGCCGGGCGCAGCGGACGGCGACCGGGTCGACGTCGGCCGCGTGCAGCTCGACCGGGCCGGCGGCGGCCGCGACGGCCGCCCCGACCGCTCCGGAGCCGCAGCACAGGTCGACCACGACCGGGCGCCGGCCGGCCCCGCGCAGCCGGTCGCCGGCCAGGTCGACGAGCAGGCCGGTGCGGCGGCGCGGCACGAACACGCCCGGCTCGACGGCGATGCGCAGGC
The DNA here is from genome assembly GCF_003319115.1 of Geodermatophilus sp. TF02-6. Classification (GTDB taxonomy): domain Bacteria; phylum Actinomycetota; class Actinomycetes; order Mycobacteriales; family Geodermatophilaceae; genus Geodermatophilus. The sequence continues at coordinate 93,932 of NZ_QOHF01000005.1, forward strand.
CGCAGAAGTCCGCCCAGCCCAGGACCAGCTCCAGGGGCTCGCCGGCGACCCGCCGCGCGACGAGCTCCTCGAGGTGCTCGGCGGTCGGGGCGTCGGCCAGCAGCGCCGCGGCCTCGTCCTCGGCGAAGACGCAGCCGGCGGCGCGCAGCCGGGCGACGACGGAACCCCGGGCGCCGGGGTGCGGCGGAGCGGGCACCGGGACCTCGGGGCGGCGCGGGTTGTCGGATGGCGTACGGGACGGCGTGCTCTCCCCGTCGGGCACACCGGGAGTGTGGACGCCGACGGGCGGGAGGTGTCCGCTCCGCGGCCGCTCGGCGAGCCGCCCGGCACCGCATGCCGCGGGGGCCGACCGGTCGAGCCCGCCGGCCTGCCCCCGCGACGGGTGCGGGAGCGCCGTCGGCTACGCGGCCGCCTGCGCGCCCGGCGACGGGGTGGTGACCAGGTCGGCCTGCCAGAGGTCGGGGCCGAACACCTCGTACTGGATGTCGCGAGGGGGCACGCCGCGGTCGACGAGCGCGCTGCGGACGGCCTGCATGAACGGCAGGGGCCCGCACAGGTAGTACACGGCGTCCTCGGGCAGCTGCACCGCGGACAGGTCCATCAGCCCGCTGTGCACGCTGTCCACGGGCAGGCTGCACTCGGCGCCCCGCTCGAACCAGACGTGCACCGAGCCGTCTGACAGTGCCCGGATGTCGTCGACCACCTGACCGCGCAGCGCCCAGTCGGCCTCGTCGAGGTCGGCGTGCAGGAGGGTGACGTCGAGGCCGGAACCGGCGGTGACCAGGTGGGAGAGCATGCCGGCCATCGGGGTGATGCCGATGCCGGCGCTGGCGAAGACCACCGGGCGGCCGGAGTCGTCGAGGACGACGTCGCCGAAGGGCAGGGACATGGTGACGGTGTCGCCGACGTCGACGGTGTCGTGCAGCAGGTTGGAGACCTCGCCGTCGGGCTTGTCGCCCCCGTGCACCCGCTTGACCGAGAACTGGCGGTGCTCGCCGTCGTCGGCGCGGGTGAGGCTGTACTGCCGCGGCTGGCGGACGCCGTCGGGCATCGTCATCTGCACGGTCACGTACTGGCCGGGCAGGGACGTCTTGACCAGCCGGTCGTCGATGCGCTTGACCACGAAGGTGACCACGTCGTCGGTCTCGGTGATCTTCCGCTCCACCTGCCAGGGCCGCCAGACCGTCTCCGGGCGGACCCCGCGGGCGCTGTAGAGGCCGCGCTCCTGGTTGGTCAGCGCGTAGGCCATCAGCCAGTAGACCTCGTCCCAGGCGGCGGCCACCTCGGGGGTGACCGCGTCGCCGAGGACGTCGGCGATCGCCCAGAACAGGTTGTCGTGGACGATCTGGTACTGGTCGGGGCGGATGCCGAGCGAGGCGTGCTTGTGGGCGATCCGCGAGAGCAGCTTGTCGGGGAGCTGCTCGGGGTCCTGCACCAGGGCGCTGGCGAAGGCGGCCACCGAACCGGCCAGCGCGACCTGCTGGGTGCCCTCGGCCTGGTTGCCGCGGTTGAAGACCCCGTCCAGCAGCTCCGGGTGCTGCTCGCCGAGCATGTGCCCGTAGAACCGCTTGGCGATCTGGCCGATGTTCTCGGCGACGACGGGGAGCGTGGCCTGGACGACGGGTCGGGATCGGTCGGAGAGCACTCGGACTCCTTGCGTCGGAGGGGCGTGGCGTCGGAGGGGCGTGCACCGGGCGCGCACCCGCTCGGGGAGCGGCTCGGCGGGGCGTGCCGAACGTAACAACTCGGCTTCGTAGTTACGACTCGGGCTGGGAGAAACCGCCGAGGCCCATCGCGCCGGACAGGTCTCAGTGCGCGGCGTCCGGCTCCCCGTCGGCCACCGGCGCGAGGTGGGCCACGCACAGCGAGGGGGTGACGAAGGGGATCAGCCGGTCGGCGGTCACGGGGGCGTCCATCTCCGCCAGCGCTCCCCGCATGAGACCGAGGTGCACCGAGCAGACCACCTCGCGGTGGGCCTCGGCGACCTCGCGGAACGGGCAGTGCGGGATCCGGATCTGCCGGGGGTCGTCGGCCGCCAGCTCGGGGGCGAACCCGATGTCGTCGAGGATGCGCAGCAGCCGCTGCACCGCCTCCTCCTCGGAGACCCGCTGGTACGGAGCCGGCCGCTCGGTCAGGTAGCGGCCCCACGTGCGCCCGACCTCCACGGCCACCGCCGCCGGCTCCCCGGCCGTGCCGCTCAGGTAGCTGGCGAGGATCTCCGAGAGGAACTGGTAGTTGCGGCTGTCGCGGGCGGGGTCCGGCCGGGGAGCGGCGGTGAAGGTCAGTCGCGGGCGGCCCGGCTCGCCGCGCTCCTCGACGCGCCGCTGGGCCATCCCGTCCCCGACCAGCCGGTCGAGGTGGAAGCGCACCGTGTTGCCGTGCAGCCCCGTCCGCTCGGCCAGCTCCTGCACCCCGAGCCCATCGGGAGCGGCACGCAGCAGCTCCAGGATCCGCTGCCGGCTGACGCCGGCCCGCGCGGCCTCCTGCCCGGCCGGCTCCGGCGACTCGTCCACGCCTCGAGTCTCACAGATCAGCGCGAGCGCCTCCCCGCGTCGGCCGGGCCGACCTGCCCGTTCGGGGTGGGTGCCGCGCTGTTGCCGAGCCGGATGGCGTCGAGCTCGGAGGGTGGTCGTGTCCCCCGGTCCCTCGCAGCCGGGCGCGAGGTCAGCCGCAGGCGTCGCGGTAGCGGGCCGGGCTGATGCCTCGCTCCCGCTTGAACGCCGTGCTGAGGGCGAACGGGCTGCCGTAGCCGACCTTGTGGGCGACCGCCGTGAGCGTGGCGCCGGGCTCGCACAGCGACCCGCACCGGTCCGTCGCCGTCTCGGCCCGGTACGCCATCGTGAGCCTGCTCAGCCCTCACCCCTTTCTACCTCCGGGACGACGGGGCGCTGGTGCGCCACCTCGACGTCGTCGAGGTCGAACCACCGCCCGGAGGGAGGCTGGTCGACCATCCGGTCCGTCCAGCGCACCCGGATCCGGTCGGGCTGGACCTCCACGAGGTGCACCTCGCGCCACTCCACCTCGCCGACCGGGCGCATCCACCACGGGTCGGCCAGGTAGGACAACCCGCGAGCGTGCACGGTCTCCAGCGCCTCGTCGTGGGTGGTGATCTCGCCGAGCCGAGCGCCGAACGTGGTCAGGGCCTGCCAGCCGCCGGAGGTGGGAGTCAGGCGGCCGAGCAACTCGCCGTCGTCACGGCGGACCTCCTCCGGGCCCGGGATGCCGGGCCAGGACTCGCGGATCGCGGCGACGATCCTCTCGGTGGAGGCTCGCAGCCAGGCGATGCCCTGCCGCTCGCCGGAGCTGCCGGCGTAGTCCTCCGTCCGCACCGCGCGTCCTGCTACCCAGGTCTGTCGCAGGTCCTGGGTTCCGGTGACGTCCGTGGTCGGGTCGCCGTCGACGAGGACCAGGTCGGCGCGCGCGCCGACGCGTACGCGTCCGCGGTCGGTCAGGCCGAACACCTCTGCTGGGGTGGCCGTGGCGGCGCTCAGCGCTTCCCCGGGGCGCAAGCCGGCTCGGACGAGGTGCTGCAGCTCGCGGTGCAGGCTCGCACCGTGCACCAGGCCGGGGTTGGGTGCATCCGTGCCGGCCAGCACGCGCACCCCGGACTCGAACAGCGCGATGGTGTTCTCCCGAGCCGCCGCCCCGTCCGGTGGGTTCGGTGGCATCCATCGGGTGGCCTGGCCGGCCAGGACCCGACGCCACCGTGGGCTCAGCCGAGCGGCCAGCGCCGGCTGGGCCATCACAGGCAGCACGCCGTCGGGACCGGGGAAGCCGTCGATGATGGACAGCGTGGCGATCAGCGCGACACCGGTTCGGGCGACGTCGCGGACCTCGAGCTCCGACATCCGGTCGAACGGGGCGTGGGCCAGCACGTCGACCCCGCGGCGGGCGACCAGGACGGCACCGGCGGCGGTGGAGACGTGCGCGACCACCGGCAGGCCGTGCCGGTGGGCGGCGGCGACGAGCGCCTCGATGGTGGCGGCGTCCAGGGAGGGGATGTCGAGCAGGGCGCCGGAGCCGTCGTCGTAGACGATCTTCAGGTGGGTGGCGCCCTCGGCGAGCCGGGCTTCGGTGAACGGCAGTGCGTCGGCGGGCCCGGTCACGTACGGGAACGGGGCGTAGGCGATCGACGGGTGTCCGCCCGGTGCGGTGGCGCCGATGCTGGAGGTGCGCAGGTCCGCCCGCGGCGGTCCGTCGCCGGCCTCGGCCGTCCGGACGGCGGCGGTCTCCGGGTCGATGACCTCGGGCTTGCTGAACTGGTCGATCACCGTGGTGACGCCGAAGGTGGCGGCCAGCTGGGTGCAGCCGGGCAGCAGGTGCACGTGGGCGTCGATCAGCCCTGGCAGCAGCGTGCCGCCGCCACCGTCGATCAACGCATCACCGGCACGGGCGATCGAGGTGTCGCCGAGCGCCTCGATGCGCCCGTCGACGACCCGCAGGCAGGTGGCGTCGAGCAGCCGGGTGCCGTCGAAGAGGCGCACGTCGCGAACCGTGAAGGGCTGGTGGAGCGGCACACCGGCGAGGCTAGAAGTTGACGTAACGAGAAGGTCCAGCACTTATGTTCGTGTCCGTGGAGCACTCGATCAGCCAGCTCGCTCGCCTGGCCGGGATCTCATCTCGGACCTTGCGTCACTACCACGACATCGGACTGCTGGTCCCCTCCCGGATCTCGAGCAGTGGATACCGTTGGTACGGGCGCCGGCAGCTGCTGCGCCTGCAACGGATCCTGCTGCTGCGGGAGCTCGACGTCCCGCTGTCACAGATGCGCGAGATCCTCGACGGACAGACCGACGAGCTCACCGCGCTGCGCCGGCACCGCGGCGAGCTGGTCGGCGAGCGGGACCGCCTGCAACAGGTCATCGATACGGTCGAGCGCACCATCGCCACGCTCTGCGGTGACAGCACCGTCAGTGACGAGGAGTTCTTCGCCGGGCTCGCCGTGGGCCGGTCCCGGCTGCGCGAAGACCTCGCCGACCGCTACGGCGCCGCCGCCAGAGAACACTTCGTCGCCGCCGGAGAGGCCACCGCCGGCTGGGGTCGGCAGGACTACCAACGCGCTGCCGCCGAGGGGCGGCACCTGTTGGACGAGATGTCCCGAGCCCGCGCACTGGGCATCGCACCCGACGCAACCGAGGCCCTGGACCTGGTGACCCGACACCACGCACAGGTGCTCGCCGTGTGGCCGGCCGATGCCGCCGCCTACCACGCCCTCGGCGACCTCCTGCTCGACAACCCCGACCAACGAGCCATGATCGCCCAGGTCGACCCAGACCTACCGCCCTGGCTGTCCGCCGCGATCAAGGCCTACGCCGTCCACCGCCTCGGCCACCAACCGACCTGAGACCACACGCTCAGCATGCTGACCCACGTCCCCTTCGTCGCAGGGCGACGCACGACGAGCGATCGCCATACGGGCGCAACCGGGATGATCGACGCCATGACGACGGCTTCCGGCGACTTCGACCTGACGATGGACGAGTTGCGGGCCGTGGCTCACTACGTCGCGAAGAGCGCGGAGGGCGTCTACCCGTTCTTCGCGGAGGTCTGCCCGGATGATCCTCGTCCTCGCGCGGCGATCGATGCCGCGTGGCAGTTCATCAACGGTGCGAGACGGTCCAACCTCCAGCGGATGACGTCGCTCGACGCGCACCGAGCCGCGAGAGAGGCGCCCACCGAAGCTGCGCGACTCGCTGCGCGCGCTGCGGGTGACGCCGCCTCTGCCGCCTACCTCCACCCGATCGCGCAGGGGCGCCAGGTGGGCCACATCCTCCGGGCAGCAGCGTGCACCGCCCGCATCCGTGAATTGACGAACGACGACCCCCTCGCGGGGGCCTCGGCGATCGAGGACGCGCGACGCCGTGCAACGCCTGTGCTGATCGATGTGCTCAACCGGTATCCGGAGTTCCCACGGGGCTGGAGCCGCGTCGAGCAGCTCATGAGCGTCTTGGACTCGTCACTGCGGACGTCCCGCTGAGGGATCCCCTGCCGGACACGGCAACCGACCACCCTGTCCCGTTCGACCGGACGTCGCCGTATCGGGTTCCCCATGCGGGAGCAGGTCCCGTTGCGGCCGCGCCGCGGGAGGCTGCGCCTGTGCCGTCAGCTCCTTCGGCCTCCCGCGACTCCTTCACTTCCCGGGCGCTGGTGGATCGCACAGAGCATCGAGCCAGCGGGCCACCACCTGTCGCGCATCGATCGGCGAGTACCGGTGCGGCCAGGTGACGAGCTGGAAGGCGAGACCCTCGGCCAGCGCCTGGAGCTCGCGTGGCAGCAGATCCGTGTCGTTGCCGGGGTGGATGGCACCGTCGTCCCGGAGCAGGTCGACGAGTCGTCGGTACAGCCCGTACAGGTCGGCATCGACCGCGTCCGCCACCTCGAGAAACGCTGGTGGCACCCGGGCCCTCGCGAGGAAGGAAGGCGTAGTAGCCGCCGGCCTCGAAACGCGTCTCCTCGGTGAGCGGCAACGTCTCCACGACGGCTCGCTCGGCGACGTCCCGTGCCGCACCGTGCCAGTCGAGCGCACGCACCCGTGCCGATGTGCGCGCGATGAGGAGCTGCATGGCGTAGAGGTGCAGCGCTTCCTGGCTGGCGAAGAAGGGGGTCAGTAGCGGCGGGGCTTGGGCGGCCGTCCTGCCGGTGCAGCAGGCCGTCGTCGCCGAGGTATCCGGTGCGAGCACCGGCCGCGGCCTCGGGCTGTACGAGTCCGCCACGCTGATCGGCGGAGCCGTCGGCGCGGTCCTCGCGGGCGCGCTGTACGAGACCAGCTCGTGGACGGCGGCGTGCCTGTTCTTCGCCGCGGTCACCCTCGGCGGTGCCGTCGTCGTGCCCCGAGCCGTCCGACGCCTCGGCGTACCGGACGTGCCGCAGCGCCACACGCCCGCCGTTCCAGCCGCCGTACCAGGCCCGCTGCCTGGCCGAACGACGACGAACCGCGTGGCTCCCGGTAGCGGAGCAGAGCCCGGAGAAGCAGGGCCCGAAGAGCCGGTGGAGCTGCCCGCTCCCCAGGGGGCCGCGGCGAAGCGCCGGCCGGAGCCGGCCCAGCAGCCGATGTCCGGTGACCGAGAGGCGCCGGAGCGCATGGCGGCAGTCCCTTCCACGAGGACCAAGAGCCCCGGCCGCCGCCTCGTCGAGCTGGGCCAGCACGCCGTCCTGTTCCTCATCGCCCAGGTGCTGCTGCTCGTGCTGGACCTGTCCTGGATAGCCGACCTCGCAGTCGCCGACGACCTACGCGCACACCTCCTGTCCGGCAGTTCCCCGCAGCTCGAGGGCCTGCGCAGCCTCTTCTACGGCGCGGGCCGGATCTGGGTGATCGTGTTCGCGGTCGACCTGATCTGGACTGCCTGGGTGCTCCTGAGCTCGGCAAGCCGCCGGCGGAAGCTGCGCTGACATCATCGACGCTGCACGGGGCTCGAGTGACGTCGGAGGCGTTGTCGGCCAGCACGAAGGGGCGACCGCAGCGCCGAGGATGCCGGGAGCTCGCGCGACGTCAGCATCAAGACCCACCGCACCCATCGCCGTCTTGCGACGACTGTGCGCGATGAGGCGCGCAGGTCGAGCAACGGCAGTCGGATCGACCCGTGGGCAGCCCACGACGTCCCGGACGGAGTCGGGACCGACGAAGTAGGGCTCGTGACCTGCGCAGACGTGCCCTCTGGCGTGACCTGTCCATGACCTGACGAGCGGCAGAACAGGGGTCACCGGGGCCACCGACGGGGCCTTCAGGGGCTCCTCCGGTCTCCAGAACCCCTGGCGGCCACGTGACCTGCGCTTTCGGGTGGAGCGGGTGAGGGGAATCGAACCCCCACTGTCAGCTTGGGAAGCTGACTCACCTGTGCACATCCTTGCTGCTCAAAGGCCTGTTCGCTTTCTCGCGGAGTGATCCATGACCTGCATGTGACCGACGCCCGGCGGATCTTGCGGTCACGAGCCGGTCGGTCGACCGACGGTAGGGTCCGCCTCGCGCGGGTCTCTTCGGAGCTCGATTGCGACTCACTCCGCTGCGCCGTCTCCGTCGGGCAAGGCAGCACCGGCTGGACGGTTGACACTTCTGCGGTTTCGCAGAAGTATAGGTGCGTGGCTGCTCCCATCCCCTTGTCGAACTTCGTGCGGGACTACCGCCCCGTCATCGACTCCCTCGACGACGGCGAGGTCGTGCTGTCCCAGCGCGGGGGGGAGCTGCTGCTGCTGTCGTCGCTGCGGCGGCGGGAGGGCGATCGGCACGCGGTCGCGGCGCTGTCCCACCTGCTGGCCCACGCGCTCGAGCGCGGCGAGCTAGTCGACGTCCTGGCCGACTCGTTGAGCGACGAGTACCCCTGGCTGGAGTTCCTGCCCGCGCACGAGCGCCGGGCCTTCCTCGACGAGTTCTTCCGGGTGCTGCGGGCCAGCGCCACGGTCGACCGCTTCTCCGCGTTCGACCAGATGATCGAGGCCTGGAAGTCCACCGCGGAGATCTACGCCGACCCCGACCTGCTCGCCCGCCTCGGCCAGCCGGGGGACGACGCGATCCCGGCCCCGTCCCCGCTGGACTCCGACGCCAGCACCGTCGCCGGCCGGTGAGTCGCGATGCCTCCCTGCCCAGGCCGCTGCGCAAGGCCGAGTACGAGGTCTTCCTGACCAACAGCGGCGCCGAGAAGGGCTGGCGCGACATGCTGGCCACCGCACGCAACGCCACCGTCGACGCCTGGGAGCAGCTGACCACCGCGCCCGAGCAGCGGAGCGCGCGGCAGTACCCGCTCAAGGGCGACCTGGGCACCGGGGTCTACCAGGGGGCGACGTACGTCCACTGGCAGTACAAGCTGACCGACGGTGGGCGGATCTGGTACTTCGTCGACCGGACGCCGGCGGGCAAGCACGCCGGGCGCGTGCTCGTCCACGAGGTCGCTCCGGGTCACCCCAAGAGCAGCGAGCGAGTGCGCGGCCGCCGTCGCTGACCCGGCGAGGCGGTCACGGAGGGGCCGCTGCGGCATCGCCGATCATGGCGTCGAGTGCCCGGGCGATCTCGCCGTCACGTTCGTCGGCGGCGTGCTGGTACATCAGCGCCGCGGCCGAGGAGGAGTGCCCCAGCCGCCGCATCAGCTCCTTGGTCGTCGCGCCGGTAGCCGCGGCCAGGGTGGCGCCGGTGTGCCGTAGCTCGTGCGGGCGGACCGGCGGAAGGCCGGCCCGCTGCACCGCACGCCGGAACACGACGCCGAAGTTGGCCGAGTGCAGGTACGTCCCCGCGCTGGTGCCGAACACCAGCGCATCGGGTCCTGCGGGCACGAAGCGGTCGAGGTGGTCGACGAGCGCGGCGGCGACGCTGGACGGCAGCGACACGGTCCGCCGGCCGGCGTCGGTCTTCGGGTCACCGACCAGCCACCGGCCGCCCACGTAGCGCACCGACCGGGACACGGTCAGTCGGGCGCCGTCCGCACCGACGTCCTGGCGGCGCAGGGCGGTGGCCTCGCCAAACCGGAGGCCGCCGAAGGCGAGCACCAGCACGAGCGTCCGGTAGCGCTCGGTGCGGCGGTCTGCCGCGAGCTGGTCGGCGAGGAGCCGGGCCTCGGCCGCGGTCAGCGCTCGCGATGGGCGGGCCGCCTTGGGTGTGCCGGCGTTGCGCAGTCGGCACGGATTGGCGGTGATGACCTCGTCGGCGACGGCGACGCCGAGGATCGACCGCAGCAACCGGTAGGCCTGCGCCAGGGCCGTCGGGCCGGTGCTCTTCGCCGCGCCGGTGTGCCAGGTACGCACCTTGGCCGGGGTGACGTCCCCGACCGCGACCGACTCCCAGTGCTCGGCGAGGTGGAGCCGCCACAGGCCGACGTACAGCGCACGGGTCGACTCGCGCAGGTCGTCACGGTCGAGGTAGTCGGACGCGTATGCGCCGACGGTCCGGCGACCAGCCTCCGGCGCCCGCCACGCCTGCCGGACCAGATCGGCTTGCTGGGTGGCCAGCCAGGCCCAGGCGTCGGCCTTGACCGTGCCGAAGATCTTCGACCGCCGGCGCCCGTCGGGACCGACATAGCGGGCCCGGTAGCGGCCGCTGGGCAGCCGGTCGACCGTGCCGAAGGCGGCTCGCTTGGCCATGGCGCGACCGTGTCAAGACCTCAGCAGGCTGCCAACGCGGCCTGTGGACGGCGGCACGGCCGTCCACAGATCGCGCGGAGGAGGTCCTGCCGGAGCGGCGGTCGGCCTCACCGGCTCGGTATCCGGCCGTCGTCGATGAACTCATCGAGCGCGGAGCGCTCCAAGCGGACGTGCCGCCCTAGCTTGACGAACGGGATCCGCCGTTGGCTGATCAGCCGACGGACGAAGCGTTCGCCGGTGCCCAGGTGTGCAGCGGCCTGCTCGATGGTCAGCAGCTCGGTGGGCGCAACCGGAGTCCGGGCTCCTCGCGTCACGGTCATGGTCGGGAGCGTGTCGGTCGTTCCTCCTGTACATCTCCGGTATTCCTCCAGTTCCAGGAGTGAGCGGTGGTCGGCGCCGCGGACGGAGCTCTCGATCGCGTCACCGTGTCGCCCAGGTCCCTCTGGTGAGGAGATGGGTGCTCGGGACCGGGGAGCAGGGAGGTGAGCACCGAGGTCGTCTGGGCACCACCGAGCCGGTGAGAGTGACGAGGAGATCGCCGAAGCCTTCGGCCTGACCGAAGCCCGGGTGTGGAGCGCACTCACCTACGAGCTGGACGGCCGAGCTCAGCTAACGGCCTGAGCGGCGCGGCCATGACCCGCACCGGCACCCCGCGCAGCGTTCCGCTGGAGTCGTAGGCGTTCCTCGGTGCGCGACCTACCGCTCGGGTGCCACCGTGATCACCGCGGGCCGGACGAGGAACGCCTCCTCGGGGGCGTGGTTCCTCGGGGAGACGGGGCCGGATGCGGGCCGCCGCGGCCCGGGCCTGGGAGCCGGCACGTCGACGGCCGGCGCTCGCCGGTCACTGGCCGCCAGCACCGCCGAGTGGACGACGCCGACGGGTAGCAGGAGAGCCTCGGTGACCCGGTCGATCTGCGACAGCCACCGCGACGGCGGCAGCGCGGTGATGACGGCAGCCACGTCACGGATCGCGGCGTCGACGTCGGCCCGATGGCCGCTCCGCGCGACGGCGAGACGGGCGTCGAGCAGCTGGTGGGCGAGGCTGCCGGCCGTGGCGATGGCCTGCCGCAGTGCGCCGGCGCCGTGCCGGCAGAGCAGGGCGGTGGGGTCGTCGCCGGCCGGCAGCTGCAGTCGGCGGGGATCGTCGCCGCGGGCGGTCAGCTGCCAGAAGAGGCGCTCGGCGGCGCGGCAGCCGGCGGGGTCGTCGTCGGTGGCGACCAGCACGCCGGGCCGTCCGGCGCCGATCCACGGGCGGAGCAGGTCTGCCTGCTGCTCGGTCAAGCCGGCGCCGAGGGCGGCGACCCCCACGGTGGAGCCGTCACCGGCGAGGGTGAGAGCGATCGCATCCAACGGACCCTCAACGATCGCCGGGACGGCTCCGGCGGCCAGCGCGGTCCGGTTCTCGACGAGGCCGAACAGGTGCTCGCCCTTGCGGTAGAGGTCGGTGGTCGGGGTGTTCAGGTACTTCGGGCCGACGCGGCCGTCACCGTTGGCGGGGGAGCGGCGGGCGATGAAGCCGCGGACGGCGCCGTCGGCGTCCTGGACGGGGAGGACCAGCCGGTCACGGAAGCGGTCGACGAGGTGCCCGGTGCGCGCCCGGATGCCCAGGCCGGCGGCGAGGAGCTCCTCGTCGGTGGCGCCGAGCCCGCGCAGATGGTCGACGAGGGCGGTCCAGCCGCCGGGGGCATGGCCGACGACGAAGCGGTCGTCGTCGAGCAGGTCGGGGCCCAGCCGACCGCGTAGGTAGGTAGGCGCCCAGGAGTCGCGGTAGCGGCCGGCGTAGAAGGCGGCGGTCTGGGTGTTGAGCTCGATGAGCCGGGCGCGACCGACGGCGGCGGTGGCCCAGAAGTGCTGCTCGAGCAGGTAGTCGGCCTCGTCCGCGGCAGGGTCGGCAGGCGGGGCGAACGGACCAGCGGCGACCGGCTGCGACGCCAGGCGGCGTGAGGTCGCCTCGCCGGCGGACACGTCGCAGGCCACGATCCCGGCGGCATCGTCGGTGTTGGGGAGGAGGTGGGCGTCGTCGGGTGGCTGTAGGTCGGCCGGCAGCGGCTCGACGGTGTCGACGGGGGTGGGGTTGGTGAGGGCCTGGATGCGGAAGACCAGGACCTCGGCCGTCCGGCCGGGCGGCACGTCCGCGGGCAGCCCGGCCAGTGCGGCGGTGATCAGCGTGTCCGGAAGCCAGCCGGTGCGGGCGCCCGCGGTAACGGCGGCGACCAGCGCCGGCCAGGCGGGGTCGGCCGGCACCCGCCGCCGGAGCTCGTCGGGGAGTCGATCGAGCAGGGTGGCGCACCAGCCCGGCCGTTGCGGCCCGGCGACCGCCCGGTCCGGGTCGGTTCCGGGGACCAGGTGGGGCGTCAGCCGCGACCAGAGGACGGCGGCGGGCAGGTCGTCGGGCAGCGGCCGGGCTCCGGCGACGACGGCGAGGAGGGAGGCGGCGTCCAGACCGGCGTCATCGGCGTCCGCGAGCCGCTCGGCCAGCGCCGGCCAGTGCTGGTCGCGACGGATCCGCGGGTCGAGGGCGTCGGCCAGCGCCGCCCACAGCGCGCCGGACCGGGCGGGTCCGGCGGCGCTCAGGGCGTCGTCGAGCCGGCGCTGGTGCCGTCGCTCGACGGCGCCAGGCAGGGGTGGACCGGTGGGACGGCGGTCGGTGTCGGGCACGCCGTGGGCGGCGCGCCAGACGGCCAGCTCGGCGCGCAGCGCGGCGTGCTGCGGGTCGGGCAGCGGACGGGCACAGCCGGGGGCGGTGGTGAGGGTCATGGCCGCAGTGGCGCGGGCGATGGTATCCGCGCCGGCGCCCACCCGGGCGGCGCAGGCGGCCAGGTAAGGCCCCTAGTGCGGATCGTCGACGAGGGCGGCCGGGATGCCGGGCAGCCAAGGCAGCGGCCCGGGCGGTCCGCCGCCGTCGAGGCGCCAGACGAGGACGGCGGCCGGATCGGCCGCGCTGTCCAGCTCGCGGGTCGCGACGGCCGCGCGTAGAGCGTCGGCGGGGTCGGTCCGCCCAGGGCTAGCAGGGCCAGGTGGCCGCGCAGCGTCGGCCAGGCCGGCTCAGCGGTCAGCCCGTGGCGGATCTGCTCGGCGGCGTCCTCCAGTTGCTCTGCCGTCTCCGGTCCGAGGCGGTGGTCGGCGGCGAACCGCAGCGTGTCGACGTAGCGGGTGGCGACCTGGTGCAGCCGCCCGGCCGGCTCGGCGTCCGTGCGCCGGACGGCGGTCGCCGCAGTCTGGGCGCCGTCCCGGCCTAGCACTGCCTGGAGGAACTCGGTGGCAGTCGGCGGGCTCACCGTCTGGGGCTGGGTGAGCGTGTGCGGGTCGCTGCCGCCGGCGGTGGTCAGGTAGAGGTGGTTGGCTGCTCGTCCGCGGGAGAGGGCCACGTACAGCAGCTGCCGGGTCTCGGTACCGGACAGGACGGTGTGGCAGACCTCGGCAGTGGTGCCCTGGGCGGTGTGCACGGTGGCCGCGTAGCCCAGCTGCACGTGCTCGCGCACGTACCCGGCGGGCAGGGTGACCTGCCGGCCGGTGGCGGTGTGCACGGCGGCGAGGGCGCCGTCGGGGTGCGCGGCGGTTACGGTGAAGCGGTCGCCGTTCTTCACCCACTCGACCGCGGTGATCGGCAGGGCCCGGTTGTTGGCCCGGGTGATGATCGGATCACCGGCACTCACTCGGGTGCCGTCGACGAGCGCCACCTCCGGTCCGGGCGGGCCGCAGGTGGCGGCGAGCCGGTCGGCCCGGGCCCGGACGTTGAGCTGGGCGACCTGGTCCCGGGTGGCGGCCAGCAGCAGCGCGTCGACGCCTCGGGCGCGGTCGGCGGCCCAGGCGGCGTAAGCCTGCTCGGCGCAGCCGGCGACGTCGCCTATGTGCACCCGGTCGGCGTCGAGGTAGAAACCCAGCCCGATGGGGTTACCAGCGCGGACGGCAGCGGTGGCGGCGGCCTCGGCCGGATCGGCGAAGCGCACCAGCTCGTCGAGGGTGACTGCGCCGTGGGCGGCGGCGATCGCCGAGAGCACGCCGCCGGCGGCCACGGCGGCCAGCTGCCGGTCGTCGCCGACCAGCCGCATTGACCCGCCCCGGCCGAGCACGTACTCCACGACCCGGGACAGCTCGAGGGTGCCGGCCATACCGGCCTCGTCGACGACAACGAGCGTGCCCGGGCCGATGTCGGCCGCCCAGTCGGGCAGCGAGCCGGTGCCGAGGGACCAGGCCAGCTTGGCCAGGGTGTCGCACGGTCCGCCGAGGCTGTTCCGCAGAGCGCCGGCCGCGGCGGCCGACGGAGCCAGTCCGAGCACGGTGCCGCCGCCGGCGCTCCAGGCGCGGGCGAGGGTGGCCAGCGCGGTGGTCTTGCCCGCCCCGGCCGGAGCCAACGCGAGCTGCAGCCGGGCGCCGCTGCCGGCCAGGTCGCGCACCAGCCGCGCCTGACCGTCGTTGAGCCGGGCACCGTTGGCGGTGGCCTCCAGCAGCGCCAGTTCCACGGTGGCCGGATCGGCGCGGCGCCCGTCGTGGTTTCCGGCGGCGGTGAACAGATGCTGTTCGGCGTCGAGGATCGCCTGGCTGGTGTAGAGCCGGGCACCGGCAACGGTGTACACGCTGGCGCCGTCCGAGCGGCGCAGCTCCGCTGGCTCGGCCACCTCGTCCGAGTCCCCCAGGGGGATCGACAGGCCGGGGGAGAGGGCCGCCTCCACGATCCGGGCGACCGCCCTGTCGACGTCGCCGCGGGCCAGTGCGGCCGCACGCACCAGCCGCTCGGCTTCGGCGTGCAGGTGCCAAGCCTGCCAGGTCGCTCGCCCGCCACTGACGGCGTCGACCACGCGGGTCGCGGCGTCGCGCACCCACTCATCGCCGAAACGGGGCGGGAGTGGCCGACGAGGGTGCAGGGCGCGGTCGAGCATGGCGGCCACGCCGTCCGGTCCGCCAAGAACCACCTGTGCCTCCTGCCGCCAGGCCGCTCGCTGCTCGGCGAGTGAGCGCGGCTCGTGCTTCGCCGCCCGGGTCTCCAAGGTGGCCTGCTGCGCCAGGGCGATCGCCTCGACCGGGGTGGGTGGGCGGTCGTGCTGGCGGTGGAAGTCGGCGGCCAGCACGCTGCGGCGGGCCTCGATCGCCCGGCGCCGTGAGGACCAGGCGGCCAGCAGCCGCGGATCCACGCCGACGACCTCGCGGATCGGCCGGTGTCCGGGCTTGGTGCCCGGCCGTTCGGTGAAGGCCAGGCCGAGCCGGTCGAGCAGCTCGGCCTCCAACCGGGTGTCATAGCGCTCGGAGGCGGCCACGGCGGCCTGGTGCAGCACCCGCCCGTCCAGCGCCCGCCAGCGGCCGTCGCGGGTCTGCACCTTGTTGCTGACCGCCACGTGGGTGTGCAGATCCGGGTCTCCGGCGCGGGAGTCGCGGTGGGTGAACACCGCGGCGATCAGCCCCGTGGTCTCCACCTGGCGCACACCGCCGGCGCCCAGCCGGGTGAAGCTGGCGTGCCGCTCCAGCCAGTTCAGGGTGTCGGCGACCGCGGCGGCGTGCGCGGCCTCGACCTGCTCGGCCACCTGCTGCGGCGCGATCGCCCACAGCGCCGAGACCGACTTGACCGGGGAGAAGGTCAGGTCGTAGCCGGCCACCGCGCTGGACCCCGGACGGGATACCCGGGCGAGGAACCCCGACAGTTCGCGGGCGTCGGCTGGAGCGCGGCCGTGCTCTTGGGCGAACAGGGCCGCGGCCAGCTCGCTGCGGATCCGCGCCCGCTCCTGGGCTGCCAGCGGCGCGCCGGGTGGCCGGCCGCGTGCGGCGTTGACCGCGGCGAACTCGTGGGCGCACCGTGCCCGGAACCCGTCCGCCGGGGAAGTGTGGACAGGGAGCGGCCGGCCCAGCGCGCCGGCCGTCCGGGCCTGCTCAGGGGTCTGCCCGTCGGTCAGTGCCTGGCGCTCGAGCCGGGCGGCGTCGGGATGGCGGCCGGCGCCGAAGAGCGACCGCATCTGCTCCTCGATGACCGGGTCCCCGGCGACCGGCGTACCCAGGCCGGCCAGGCCGGCACCGGCCCACCGGCCCGGTGACTCCCCGCGCTGGGTGTAGTAGTCGCCCAGTCCGTCCCGGCCCCGGGCGGTGGCGTCGAACGCTGCCACCTGCCGCGTCAGGTACGTGTACCCGTCCCCGGCGGTCAGCTTGTGCAGCGTCATCACGGCCGCGGACCGTAGGAACAGGACCTCCTGTTCTTCTGCCGGGAACCTCCAGTGAGCCCTGGGTGATCGCCCGGTAGCGGCGGGGTGATCCTCCGGTCGATCTCCGGTACACCTCGGATCCGCTTCAGTGGTCCTCCAGTACTTCTCCTGTAGTCCTCCTGTGGACCTGCAGTGCTGGCCAGCAGAGGGAGCTGGGGGCCGGGGGCGGGACGGCGGTAGCGTGCGGCCTGTTCCGCACCGGTAGCGGCCTCCTGGACCACGCTCGCCCGCTGGAGGCTGCCGATGACCCCCGTCCGTGTGCGCCCGTTCCACCGCGCCGACCGCGACCAGCTGACCGCACTGGTCAATGCGCACGCCCAGGCCGTCGTGCCCGGCGTCGTGGTGTCGGTGAACACCGTGCTCAGCCAGCTGGAGGCCGAGCCGGGCGAGTTCATCGTCGACCCCTGGGTCGACCAGCGCGCCACCCTGGTCGCCGAGCAGCGCGGCCGCGTGGTCGCCGCGGCGCACCTGCTGCGCTACCGCGGCGACGGTGACGTCGGGGACAGCTACCGGGACGTCGGGGAGATCCGCTGGCTGCTGTACTGGCCACCGGCGCCGTTCTGGCCCGACACCGAGGCCGCCGGCGACGCGCTGGCCACCGCCGCGGTCACCTGGCTGCAGGCCACCGGCGCCCGGCGGCTCTACGCCGACGGGACCCTGCCCACTCCCGGTGTGTACGGGCTGCCCGAGCAGTGGCCGCACGTGCACGCCGTCCTGCGCCGCGCCGGCTTCACCCCCGGAGAGCATGCCGAGCTCGTCCTGCTCGCCGACGTCTCCGCCCTGCCCCGCCCGCCGTCACCGCTGGCCGGACTGTCCGTGGCCCGCACGCTGGGGGTCAACGGCACCCGCTTCACCGCGCTGCTCGACGGCCGGGCGGTCGGCTATCTGGAGGTTCAGCAGCGTGGTGACGCCGGCCGCCTGGTCGCTCAGCACCGCTTGGCCGACATCGGCAACCTGCACGTCGACCCCGCCCACCGCCGCCGCGGCATCGCTGGCTGGCTGCTCGGCCAGGCCGCCGATTGGCTGCACCTCGGCCACGTTGACCGGCTGCTCGACTACTGCAGCCCGGACGACAGGGGCTACCGCGCCTTCCTGCGGCAAGCCGGCTTCCACCCGCTCGCCCACACCACCCGCGGATGGGAGCTGCCCATCACGACCGCATCCTGAGCTCGAACTGCTCCATCGCCTCCCGTCGCTGCGGGTCTCCCCAGCCCTCCACCGGGAGTGCAAGACGTGTGACGGTCCTCGATCCTGACTTCTCTGGGGAGCTGTGGTCGCGTCACAGCCCGAGGCATATGTCGCAGCTGCCGGCAATACGGACGTCGTCGCAGGGCCTGGCCCAAGGCGGATAATCATCAACAAGTACGCCACGGATCCCTGCCTCCGAGAGCTCGGAGAACTGATAGATCGCTCGCTTTCGCGACTCGGCAAGCGATCCGTCGGCCAGCCCGGCGCCCGCGCGCTTGCCTGCCCAGGCCGCTGACTACTCTTGCGGGCCTGCGGTGGCCGGCTTGGGGCTCCGGCGCCACCAGGGTGTAGTAAGGGCCTTGACATGGTTCTCGGCGGCCTTGAGGAACGTCTCCTCGGCCGTCCGGAGCTCGCTCAGGTCGACGCGGTCCGGGCCGATGTTCATGCCGGCGTCGTTGTCCAGGGCCGGCTCGAGCCAGGCTGCGCGCATCGAGGCGCCGGTGACCCTGCGGAGCTGCCCGACGAGGTCGTTGTAGGCGTCGCCGGTCGTCGGGTCTTCGGCGCGGGTCCATGCTTGGTAGTAGGACAGGCGGGACTGCACCCGGCGTACCTCCTCGGACAGGCGAATTCTCTCTTTGCCGTCCTGGTCGTGGCGACGCCGCCGGATGGCGTAAGGGAACTCCTTGTAGTCGGCGTAGGCCTGGTAGGCCTCGGCGAGGGTGGTGCGGACGCGGGCCCGCTCCTCGAGGCGGGTGGCGCGTCGGGCCAGGGCGGTGGTGATCGAGCCGCTGACGATGGCGGCGACGACCGCCGCGGACAGCACCGCACCGGTGAGCCCGCCACCCGAGGTCGCCGGTGCGTTGTTGGGCGCCGGCGCCGGGGTCGGTGTGGTGCTGGTGGTCGTTGTCGCCGCCGGCGGGATCAGCGAGGGGATCGGGTCCGTCGGCGTGGGCGGGGCGGCCGGCGTCGGCGTGGGGCTGGTCACGGGGACGTCCTTCGGGCGGCTCGGGGGACGGCGGGCGGGTGGGGCGGGTCGTGCGGGGCTTCCTCACCGGGCCACTCGCCGGTCTGGCGCCACCAGGCCTCGCGGATGAGGTGGGCGCAGATGTGCCCGGCGAGGACGGCGCCGCCGTCGCGCCAGGTCCACCGCCGCTCCGGCGGGTCGTAGGGGTACCAGATGCACAAGCTGCCGTCGTCATAGCGGTGCTTGGAGCCGGGGCCAGGCACGTAGATGGCCGGGGTGTCCGGTGTGTTCGGACCGAACTCGATGGTCACGCGCTGCGGCTCCAGGCCGGCTGGGGTGAGGACGACCCGGACAGCGAAGCCGCCGCGGCGCCGACGTCCCGGCGGGACGACGGCGACGTCCGCGCCGACCGCCCGCAGCTCGGCGATGAGCCGCAGGCGGTGGGCGGGGCGGTCGAACCAGGCGGGGTGCCGGTGTACGGGGCGGCGGGTCACTGCGGCCGGGGGCCGCCGTAGGCCCGCGTCGGCGGGATCGTGGCCGCGGTCCCGCCCAGGCCGAGTGCGATCGTGGTGACCGGCCGGCTGGTGCGCAGCGCGGCGACCGCGGAGGCGAGCTTGTCCTCCAGGGGCGCGTCGACGTAGTCGCGGAACACGCGGTGGAGGGCCGACTGCACCTTGGTCTCGTCGTCGTGCTTGATCGCGTCGGCCATGGCGGTGGCCGCGGCGCGCAGCCGCTGGACGGCCACGTCGCGGGAGATGCCGTTGACCAGCTTCAGCGCCTTGGAGACCCCGGCCGGGTCGGGGGTGTTGCAGCCAGTGGCGAGGAACGTCGCTCCGTCGTCGAAGACGGCGTGCAGGGCGGCGGCGAGGCCCATGCCGGCCTGGATGTACTCCAGCGCCATGGCCGAGAGGTGGAAGCTGGAGAACGCCGGGCTCGACCACTGCTTGTTCCAGGCCTTCAGCAGGCGGATGGCCCGCCGCCGGGTGCGCCGCAGCGACTCCGTGCCGCCGTTGAGCAGCGCCACGTGCTTCTCCGGGTCGGAGGCTTCCCAGCGGCGCATGTCCAGGTTCGGGATCCACAGGCCGCTGCCGTCGCGCCGCGTGAGCGCGACGACGAGGTCCACCGAGGGGTCCTGGCCGTTGATCGGCTCACCGAAGGTGATCTTGGGGCCGCGCTTGGACTTCCCGCAGCGCGCGTTGGGGTAGCTCAAGCGGATCTCAGGGCCGAGCAGGGCGCACAGCTCGTCGACGATGTCGTTGGGCGTCTTCCCGCCGCCCTCGGGGCCGAGGTCGGGGTAGTGAACCCGGTTGAGGACCAGACCGCCGTCGCCGTCGGTCACCGGGTGGTTCACGGTGAACTGGGCGAGGGAGCCGGAGGAGTAGGTGCGCAGCGCCCCGGGGAAGTCCATGGCGATCTCGCGGACGAGCGCGAGCCGGTCGCGGGCCTCGGCCAGCACCGTGTCGTCGGCGGCGATCTGGCCGCGGATGGTGTTCAGGTAGTCGTCGGTGTGGCCCATGGCCGGTCCTCCAGGTGTGTTGCGGGCGGTGGTCGCCCTCTCACACCGGTATGACGCCGAACCTCACCGAGCCGTCCGGTCAGCCGGCGCAGTCCCGGCAGATCGTCGCGGTTCGGCTGGGGAACCGGCTGGGGGCCAGGACCGACCAGCACCGCTGGCACGTGCGCTCGGCGGCCGAGGTGCAGGCGCAGTGGCCGCTGCTGCAGCGCGGGGTGCCGCACTTGGCGCAGGACCCGTCCGGCGTGAATTCCTCCTCGCACACCTCGCACGTCCAGGTGCGCGGCACGAACTGCCGGGTACCGGTGCGCGGCGGCGCGAAGGCCTTCCACCCGGCCCGGTCGAGGACGGTGACGGTGATCAGGTGCTCGCCGGCCCAGGCGGCGTCGCCGTAGAGCAGTTCGCTCCTGTGGCCGCCGCGATACTGCAGGTACGTGTCGTTCACTCGGGCGCTTCGTCCCTGGCAGAGCGCGGCGCCGACCAACGGGGTGTGGGCTTGGCTGGTGCCTCGAGCCGGCGGGAAGACCTCGTCGCCGTGGGCGGCCGCGAAGGAGACCGTGCCGGTGGAGTCGAGCACGGTGACGACGCCGTGGGTGCCCAGCTGCTCGGCGATCCGGACGCAGCAGGCGGCGCGGGAGGCCTGGGTCCGCTCGAAGAGGTCCACGACGTCGGCGGCGCTCGGGGAACGGCCATCGGCCCGGAGGGCAAGCACCTCGTCGGGGAGGAGAACGAGGGAAGCAAACATGTCGCAGGCGGCGTCCTCGAACGCCTCCTTGTCCGCCGGCTGACGACGGACGGCGATCGCGAGCCGGGAGTCGTGCTTCTGTAGGTGATGGCCCAACTCATGCAGGGCGGTGAACTGCCGCCGGCGGGGGCTCAGCGACTCGGTGACCGTCAGGGTCGGCGGGACGGTGGAGTGAACGTAGCCGCCGGCCACCGAGCAGCGCGCCTGCGCTTCGGCGTCGGGCACCCGGCGCACCTGCACCTCGGTCCAGCTCTCCAGCTCGCTGAGCGCGTCGGTGTGCAGCCGCTGGGCGGCGCCCGGGTGGGCGGCCTTGAGTCGCTCCAGCGTCAGCCGCGCCTGCTTGACGACGTCGACCCGGATCACGTTCATGCGTCGGCGTCCGGGTTCAGCTGCTCGCCCTGGGCCCAGAGGCGGATGCGGTCGGACCAGGAGGGTTCTCGTTCGCCCGTCTGGCGGGCCGCCATCGCGCCGATGTCGAAGGCGAGGGCCGTGCGCGCCGCGGCCTCGGTGAGCCCGCGGCGGCGGCGATGTTGGCGAACCAGGCTCCGCCACCTTGGTTGAGCCAGCTCGACGACCAGGGCCAGGGGTGGCGGTGCGGCTTTCGGTGCGGCGCCCAGCACCTGACGGAGCACGTCAGCCTCGGCCGGTGTCGGAGGCCGCTTGCCGTCGATGAGGTCCAGGACGACGGGCAGCGGCACCCCGAGGCGCGCGGCGGCCTCGTCGAGATCTGCGGGGTCGACGGCGTCGAGGTCGATCGCGGCCGGGGCACCGGCGGGGGCGTCGCCGGCGTCGGCCGGGACAGGAACGGCCTCGACCGCTGGCTCGGCCAGCAGATCGAGGTCGTCGGCGAGCTCCGCCCGAACGTCGTCGACGAGTGGGGCGGTGCTCGCGGGTTCGGCCGCGGGGGCCCGATCGGCGATACGGCTCAGCACGGCGGCACCCAGGTCGTCCACCGGCCGGTCCAGCACGCTCGCCGGCAGGGCGCGGCGCAGCCCGGCCCAGACGGTGACCGGCACGCCCAGCACCGTGCCGTCCAGAACCACCGTGTCGGTGTCGGCTGCCGCGCCTCCGCTGTCGACCGACGCGGGCACCACGGTCACCGACTCGACGTCGACGGCGATGAGCACCACCAGCGCGGTGACGTCCTCGCGGACGGCTCGCCACAGCTGACCTGCGGCCGGAACCCAGCTGGACCGTGGCCCGAAGCGCCGGTCCAGCGCTGTCTCCCTCAACTGTGGCGCGGCGGCCTTCTCGGCCAGCGCCAGCAGCTCCTGCGGCACAGCGCCGCTCTCGGCGGGCATCACGGCGGCCTCCTCTTCCGATACGCGCGGCCGGGAGGCCGCATCTCGGTTGACGCCGAACCCGCGCCGATCGTCCGGGCGGCCGGTCACGGGTTCACCACGCAGAGCCGGTACAGCTCCAGCGTCACCTCGGCGCGCAGACCGTCGTCGGGCACCAGCTCGACCAGCACCGCCTTCAGCTTGCCGCTCGCGGCGTAGGTCTGGCTGCGGCCCAGGCCAAGAATCTGCGCCTGCTCGCCGTTCGGCTTGTCGAGATGCGGCAGCAGCGCGCGCTGCGCCGGCGACAGTTGGGCGTAGACCTCCTGGGCTCTGTCGCTGACCTCGAGCAACACGTCGGGGCGGTCCTCGAGCGGCGCGGCGGCCGCCTCGAACGTCTGCTCCTCGAGGCTGGCGTCGGTGTACTCGACCGCGGCGGGGAAGCGCCGCACCAGCACCGCGGTCAGCTGGGCCACCTCCAGCGAGCCGGTGGCCGCGCTCAGGACGGCCCGGAGGATCTCCACCAGGGAGGCGTCGCTGGCCAGCGGGCTCCGCCGGGGCCCCGACCAGCGGACGGCCTGCACGTCGGGCACCGCGTACGCCGCGGCGACGAGGGGCTGCAGGTCTCCGCCGTAGGGCGGCAGCGGGTCACCGGCGAGCTGCCACCACCCGGCGCCCAGAGCGCCCGGCGGGACCCGGGCGAACGCCTCCGTCGCCGAGAGGAGATCTTCGATCTTGCGGCGGATCGCTCCGAGGTCGGTGTCGCGCGCGCAGTCCACCAGGAAGTGCCGGACCGACCGGCGGAGGTAGCGGGCCATCGACGCGACGTCGGTCACCTGGGCGAGTAGGGCGGCGGTCACCGCTGGCCCCTTGGCGGCGAAGAACTCCTGGGCGCAGTCGGCCACCGTGTCCGAGTTCCAGGTCGCCCCGGGGGCGAGGAGGACCGGGAACCGGTGCACCTCCTGGCCCACCAGCTCGAGGAGCAGCCGAAGCCCGTGCGTCCCGAAGTGTCCGAGCTCCTGCAGCTCGCGGTACGCGTCGATGATCGGTCCTCCGCCCGCATCGTCGGCGACTTTGCGCCTCACTCCGTGGACCGAGTGCTGCTGGGGAAACTGAGGCTGGTTCATGGCGTGGCTCCAGACGGCGAGGGCCCCCGGCCGGTAGCCCACGAGAAGCTTGTCATCCTTCTTGGTCAAACTATTGCTGCTCACCGATAGGGCCGCTTATCAGCGCCTCAGATCGACGCTGAGGTGCGTCCGAGTATGGTCATCTCAAGGCCGCGGGAGGTGACGGATGATGACGGAGACCGCGCCGCCGCGTCTGCTCACCTTGCCGGACATCGCTGCCCTGGCCGGTGTCCAACGCGCCGTCGTCTCCATGTGGCGGCGCCGCACCTCCGTGCGCGGTGCCGTGGTCCCCTTCCCGGCCGCGGTCGCCGTGGTGGACACGGTCGAGCACTTCGCCCTCGATGACGTCGTCGCATATCTCGCGGCGACCGGCCGCGGCAAGAATCCGGAGGCAGCCGTGGACGCGGCCACCTTGGCTGCCCCGGTCGCGGCTGGCCACGAGTCCGCCGAGCTACTGCTTACACTCGCCGTGCTGACCGGCGCGGACCTCGCAAGTCTGGGCCCCGCCGAGCTGGTCACGCTCGCCGGGGAAGTCGATCAGGACGACCATTTCCTGCTGCGCGAGGCGAGGGAGCAGAGCTGGCACCCGGACCTGCCCGGGCACGTCGACGAGCTGATGGCCGCGTCGTTCGGCGCCGAGGACGCCTTCGCCCGGCTGGACGGCGGTCGGCTCGCTCGCGGCGCCGGGCACCGCGGCTGCGCTCCCGAGTTGGTGTCGCTCGTCGCCTGCGTGACCGCTGCCTGCCGCGATCACGCAGGCACCGGCGCGGTGCTCGACGCCAGTGGTGACCTGCAGTTCGATCAAGTCCTGGCCCCGCACTTCCCGGCCGTGCTGATCGAAGACTCTGCCGGTGTCGCGGCCCGCCGTCTGCGCCGTCGCGCCGCCGCGCTGCAATGGCCGGTCCTCCCGGAGCCGGGCAGCGTGCCCATCGTCCGCGTCCGGTCACTGCTCGGCATGGCGACCGACGACGTCCTGCATTCCGCTGACGACGTGGTGGTCAGCCTCGGTCCGGGGGATGTCGCCGTGGTACTGGGCCCGGCGACCGCGTTGACCGACGCCCTGGTGGGGTCCGTCGAGCGGGCGCGGGCAGAGACGCTCCGGCCGGGACCGCTGGCGACTGCCCTCCGGCTGCCGCGCGGCCTGTGGAAGGCGGCGCACCGGCAGAGCCCTGCCGTGTGGGTGCTGACCCAAGGCACCGGTCGCACTGAGGCCCGGCTGGCCGACCTGGACGGCGTCGATCTTGACCTCGACGATCTCGCCGCCGACGTCGCACAGGCCATGGCACCGCTGACGACCAGCGGGCCGTTGCCGACGGAGGCCCGCACCTATCGCTACCTGCGCCCACGTGCACTCGATCGGGTACTGGCCGGCGGGCCGCTGGTGCCACGCGGCACGCGGGCAGTGCGCCTGCACACAGGCGACGACCACCTGGAGACGACGCACTCCGCCGCCCGGGAACTGGAACGGCCGCTGCCGCCCCTCGATACCTCGGTGGCTGCTTGCCATGCCCGACCGGTGGTCCGCTGGCTGTCGTTGGGCGAACTGGTGAACGACAAGCGGCTCGTCCTGCGCCAGGGCAGTCGGATCGACCCGGCCGGTGCAGACCCCCGCGGTACGGTGCACGTGCTCTCCGCGGACGGCGCCGACGCAGACGTGCGGCTCGACCCCTTCTACGCGCGCGACCGGTACGCCCGGGCCACTTGGACCGAGCCCGGTGACGTGGTCTTCATCGAAAAGCCTCGGCCGCGGGCCATCGTCGACACCCGGGGCGGCAGCCTGGTGGCCACCCCGAGCCGCATCCTGCGGCTGGCCGACAACGCCCCGGTGGGTCCGCACGTGCTGGCCGAGCGGATCAACCGGTCGGTGCCGGGCAGCGAGTGGCGCACGTGGGACGTGCCCGCTCTCTCTCGCGCCGAGGCGGAGGCCCTGGATGCCCGCCTGGCTGAGGTCGCCTCGTACCGCTACGAGCTGCACCGGCACGAGCGGGCCCTCGACACGTGGGCTGCCGCCGCGGTCGCCGGGGTGGCAGCTGGCTCGCTCGCCGTCCCTCCGACCGATCAGCAGACCGCACCCGCAGAGAACAGGTGAATAAGTGCCTCCACGCGCCCAGAATCAGACTCCGGCAGAGCCGTCGACTGTGAAGGAGCTCAAGGACACCCTCTGGAAGGCCGCCGACAAGCTGCGCGGCTCGCTGTCGGCCCATCAGTACAAGGACGTGATCCTGGGGCTGGTCTTCCTTAAGTACGTCTCCGACGCCTACGACGAGCGGCGTGAGCAGATCCGCATAGACGCGCTGGCCGACGGGTGGAGCGAGGCGCAGATCGCCTCGATCATCGATGACCGCGAGGAGTACCAGGGCTACGGCGTCTTCGTGGTGCCCCCCGTCGCCCGGTGGACATACCTGGCGCAGTACGCCAAGGGCAAGCCGGCCGAGGGATTCGAGCCCGACCGAACAATCGGCGAGCTGATCGTGGCCGCGATGGACGCGCTCATGGTGGCGAACGAGAGCCTGCGGGGCACCTTGCCGCGGCTCTACAACAACGACAACATCGACCAGCGGCGGCTCGGTGAGCTGGTGGACCTGTTCAATAGCGCGCGGTTCAGTCGGCAGGGTGAGCACCGGGCCCGCGATCTGATGGGCGAGGTGTACGAGTACTTCCTGGGGACCTTCGCCCGGGCCGAAGGGCGGCGGGGTGGGGAGTTCTTCACGCCGCCGTCGGTGGTGCGGGTGCTGGTCGAGGTGCTGGAGCCGAGCAAGGGGCGGGTGTATGACCCGTGCTGCGGGTCGGGCGGGATGTTCGTGCAGACGGACAGGTTCCTTCGCGAGCACGATGGCGACCCGAAGGACATCGCGATCTTCGGTCAGGAGTCGATCGAGGAGACGTGGCGAATGGCGAAAATGAACCTCGCCATCCACGGCATCGAAAACAAGGGGCTGGGCGCGCGGTGGGGCGACACGTTCGCCCGCGACCAGCACGGCGACCTGCGCATGGACTACGTGCTGGCCAACCCGCCATTCAACGTCAAGGACTGGACGCGCAATCCCGACGACCCGCGCTGGGTGTACGGGGTGCCACCGGCGAACAACGCGAACTACGCGTGGATCCAGCATGTGATCTCCAAGCTGGCGCCGGGTGGGCAAGCCGGCGTGGTGATGGCGAACGGCTCGATGTCGTCGCAGAGCAATGGGGAGGGCGACATCCGATCGGCGATCGTCGAGGCCGACCTGGTCTCGTGCATGGTGGCGCTGCCGACGCAGCTGTTCCGCTCGACCGGCATCCCGGTGTGCCTCTGGTTCTTCGCCCGCGACAAGGCTGCGGGCGCGCACGGATCGGTGGATCGGCGCGGCGAGGTGCTGTTCATCGACGCCCGGGAGCTCGGCTATCTGGTTGACCGGGCCGAACGTGCCTTGTCGGACGAGGAGATCGTGCGCATCGGCGACACCTTCCACGCCTGGCGGGGTTCACCGTCGGCGACCGCGAAGGGGCAGACGTACGAGGACGTGCCCGGCTTTTGTCGAAGCGCCACCTTGGCCGAAATCAAGGAAGCCGACTACGCGCTGACGCCCGGCCGGTACGTCGGCTTGGCTGCAATTGAGGAAGACGGCGAGCCGCTGGACGCGAAGATTGAGCGGCTGCGCACCGAGTTGCTGGCTGCCTTCGACGAAAGCCAGCGCCTCGAACAGCTCGTCCGCACCCAGTTGGAGCGCCTCACGTGAGCACTCCGACGCGGACCGGCGGGCGCGACGCAACGCAAGCGGTCATTCCAGGACGTATCGCATTGAGCGTCGGGCGCCCACTAATCCCCGAGCCCGAAGGGTTCGTGTGGACCAACTTGACCGATGTAGCTCAACTTGAAAGCGGGCATACACCCAGTCGTTCGCATCCCGAGTACTGGGACGGCGACATCCCGTGGATCGGTATCCGTGACGCTACCGCAAACCATGGCAGGCGAATCTCAAGCACGCGGGAGACTATTAGCCAAGCCGGCCTGGACAACTCCTCCGCCCGGCTGTTGCCAGCAGGTACCGTTTGCCTTTCTAGAACGGCGTCAGTGGGGTTCGTCGTCGAGACAACTCGTCCTATGGCTACAAGTCAGGACTTTGTCAACTGGGTGTGCGGACCCCAGGTGTCAAGTGCGTACCTCCGTTACGTCCTCATGCTGGAACAGGACAGTATTCGACGCTTCGCCCATGGCACTACACATCAGACAATGTACTATCCGGAAGCCAAGGCGCTTCACGCCCTGCTGCCCTGTCGGCGAACGCAAAAGGCGATCACCGAAATCCTCGGTTGCCTCGACGACAAGATCGTCGCCAATTCGATTGTCGCTGAAAAGGCGGACGCGCTCGCAGCCGCCGCATATGCGTCAGCGGCGACCGAGACCGCGACACTGTCCTCCCTTGCGCGCTTCGTCAACGGGAAAGCTTTCACGAAGGGTGCCAGCGGCAAGGGTCGAGTCGTCATCCGCATCGCGGAGCTAAATTCGGGCCTGGGTGAGTCCACGGTGTACAACGACATCGAGGTCACTGACGACCACGTGGCGAGGCCGGGCGACCTGTTGTTCGCCTGGTCGGGTTCGCTGACGGCAGCGCGCTGGTTTCGGGCCGAGGCGATCATCAATCAGCACATCTTCAAGGTTGTCGCGGACCGTGGCTGGCCGCTGTGGCTGGTCAACCAGGCCGTCCGCAGCAAGCTGGCCGAGTTCAAGGCCATCGCCGCGGACAAGGCAACGACGATGGGCCACATCCAGCGGCGACACCTCGATCAGCCAGTCGCCATCCCGTCACCCGAGGTCGTCGAGCGCATCGACGGCATGATGACCGGTCTGTGGGACGCCGCCTTGGCCGCTGAGCTCGAGCGAGAGCGGTTGGCGGTGACGCGGGACGAGCTGCTGCCGCTGCTGATGTCGGGCAAGGTCCGCGTCCGTGACGCGCAGCGCCGAGTGGGCGACACCCTGTAAGTCCTGCGCCGACTCTTGCGCACTTGCGACATCGCAAGACCATGCGCAAGAGTCGACGCAAGAGTCAGCGCGGATCGGCAGGTCGGAGCCAGCTGTCGCGACAACTAGAGGAGCCAAGTGGAGACGTCCGCGATCATCGTACGGCTGCGACGGGTCGGAACCGACCTCGCCGACGTCGAGGTCAAGGCAGCCGCGGGCGGCCTGCCCAAGGACCTGGTCGAGACACTCAGCGCCTTCTCCAACGGCGACGGCGGCACCATCCTCCTCGGGCTGGACGAACGCGCCGGTTTCGCCCCGGCGCCCGGATTCGCCGCGGATCGCATCAGGGACGCCCTCGTCCACGCCTGCGCCAACCTTATGGAGCCACCACTACGGGTGCCGGTGGACATCGAAGAGATTGACGGCGGCCTTCTCGTGCGTGCTGACGTACCCGAACTTGATCCGGTCGAGAAGCCCTGCTTCGTCAAGGCTCGCGGGGAGTACCAGGGTTCGTTCATCCGCACCGGGGACGGCGATCTCCGCCTGACCCACTACGAGATCACGCAGTTCCTGTCCAACCGCGGTCAACCCACACACGACACCGAACCTGTCACCGGCGCCTCGGTCGACGACTTGGACCCTGATCTCGTCGCGGCGCTCCTGCGACGTGTGCGGGAGCGCTCGCCTCGATCGATCGCCGGGATCGACGACGTCGAGGCCCTCATCCGTCTCGGCGCGCTGACCCGGGTCAAGGATGACGTCCATCCGACCATGGCCGGCCTGCTGGCCCTCGGCGTGTACCCACAGCAGTTCTTCCCGCAGCTGTTCGTGGCCTTCGTCGCGTTGCCCGGGCTCGCCATGGGCGACAAGAGCCCCGACGGCAAACGATTCCTCGACAACCTGAGCCTCGTCGGCCCCCTCCCGCTCATCGTCTCGGAGGCGGGCGAGGCCCTGCGCCGCAACATGCGCTCGGCGTCGGTGGTGACCGACCTCGGGCGGGTCGACCGCTACGACTACCCACTCGAGGTGTTCCGCGAACTGCTGGTCAACGCGGTCATGCAT
Organism: Geodermatophilus sp. TF02-6; assembly: GCF_003319115.1. Taxonomy (GTDB): domain Bacteria; phylum Actinomycetota; class Actinomycetes; order Mycobacteriales; family Geodermatophilaceae; genus Geodermatophilus. Next base: position 123,003 of record NZ_QOHF01000005.1, read on the forward strand.
CGCGACTACAGCCCCGCTGCCCGAGGCATGCGCGTCCAGGTGGAGCTCTATCCCGACCGCCTCGTCGTACGGAGTCCGGGAGGCTTGTTCGGGTCGAACCGTGCACACACCCTGGGCACTGCTGACCAGGTGTCGACGTCCCGCAACGCCACCCTCGCCCGCCTGCTCGCCGATGTCGAGCTGCCCGGCGAGCCTGGGCGGGTGCTGTGCGAGAACCGCGGATCCGGCCTGCCCTCGGTCGTCCGGCAGCTGCGCCAGGCGGGGATGAGCCCGCCGGACTTCCACGTCACCCCGGCGGATGTCGGGGTGCGGGTTCCTCGACACGCCCTGCTCGACGTGGACGTCGTCGAGTGGATCGGCTCCCTGAAGCAGGACAGACTCACCGACGCCCAGCACCTCGCGCTGGCGATGATGCGTAGCAGCGGTCGGGTCACCAACGGAATGCTCCAAGCCTGGGGCGTCGACCGCATCGCTGCCGGTTCGGCGCTTCGCGACCTGGTCGACCGGGGCCTCGCCACGAGCAGCGGCGGCAAGCGGTACGCCAGCTACGAGCTGGTCGACGACGTGGAACTTCCCGTCGCCACCGTTCAGGCCGAGCCCGAGGCCGGGCGCGGCATCGAGGCCGACTTCGACGCGATTAAGCAGGCCATCCGTGCCGGGCACACAACCGCTCGTGGGCTCCAGGCGGCGCTGGGGATGAGCTACGACGCCGTCCACCGCAGGCTGCGCGCCCTGCGCGAACGGGGCGAGGTGGAGCAGACCCGGGACCGCAACGCCAAGAACCAGAGTTACCGCATCGTCGAGGACATGGGGGACGCACGATGACCTTCACTGAGGCCGACTGGGAGGCCATCGCGCTTGACCAGTTCGCCGAGCACGGTTGGCAGCACGTCGAGGGCAAGGCCATCGCGCCGGGCACCGACAACGGCCGCACCAGCTGGAGCGACCTGTTCTGCCGTGGCCGGCTGCTCGCCGCCGTCCACCGGCTCAACCCGCAGGTCCCGTTGGAGTTCCGCGAGCAGGCCGTCGCGGACATCCTCGCGCCGCAGTCGGCGGATTCGCTCGCCGAGAACTTCCAGTTGCACCAGATCATGGTCGGCGGCTTCCGCGGCCTCACCTACACCGACGCCGACGGCGTCGAGCAGAACCCCACCATCCGGGTCATCAGCCACCGAATCGAGGAGAACGAGTACCTCGCCGCCGGGCAGGTGACCATCCGCGATCACGACGTCGAGCGGCGCTTCGACGTCGTCCTGTACCTCAACGGCATCCCCGTGCTCATCGTGGAGCTCAAGCGGGCCGGCGCTGAGCACGCCGATCTCTCCTCTGCCCACGCTCAGCTGGTCACCTACCTGCGCGAGTTCCCGCTGGCCTTCCGCGGCTGCGTGCTCACCGTCATCACTGATGGCATCGCCGCCAGGTACGGCACCCCGTTCACCCCGCTCAACCACTACGCCCCCTGGAACGTCGACGACGACGGCATCGTCGTCGCCACCGGGGACGACCCCACCGACCAGGACGCTCAGGTCGCTCTCGACGTGCTCATCGACGGCCTCGCCAACCAGGAACGCTTCGGCCAGCTGCTGCGCAACTTCGTCGCCTTCGACGAAGTCGGCGACGGCTGGCTCAAGCGAGTCGCCAAGCCGCACCAGTACTTCGCCGTCACCAAGGCCGTTGGCAGCACCGTGGACGCCGTTCGCAGCGACGGTCGGGCCGGCGTCGTCTGGCACACCCAGGGCTCCGGCAAGTCGATGGAGATGGAGCTCTACGCTCACGCGGTCGCCGAGCATCCGCAACTGGGCAATCCCACCCTCATCGTCGTCACCGACCGCACCGAGCTCGACGATCAGCTCTACACCGGTTTCACCGTGTCGCGGCTGTTGCGTGAGAGCCCGGTGCAGGTCGGCACCCGCGAGGAGCTACGCAGCGCACTGGCTGACCGCAACACCGGCGGCATCTACTTCACCACCCTGCAGAAGTTCGGTCGCACCGACGCCGAACGCCAAACCGGCCAGGCCCATCCGCTGCTGTCCGACCGGCGGAACGTCATCGTGATCGTCGACGAAGCACACCGCAGCCACTACGACGACCTGGACGGGTTCGCTCGGCACATCCGCGACGCCCTGCCGCACGCGACCTTCATCGCCTTCACGGGCACCCCCATCGCGCAGGCCGATCGCAACACCGCCGAGGTGTTCGGCCCGGTCATCGACACCTACGACCTCACCCGTGCCGTTACCGACGGCGCCACCGTCCCGGTCGTGTTCGAGCCCCGGCTCATCACCGTCGAACGCACCGCGGACGTCACCGCCGAGGACCTCGACGCCGCAGCCGACGAGGCGACCACGGGTCTGGACGATGTCGAACGCGCCCGGGTCGAAGCCGCCGTCACCGCCCTCAACGCCGTCTACGGGGCCCCGGCGCGGCTGAAGACCCTGGCGGCCGACATCGTCAAGCACTGGGAGCGTCGCCGCGCCGCCGTCCGGCCGTTCCTCGGCCGGTCGGGCCGGGCGATGATCGTGGGCGCCACCCGAGAGATCTGCGCTCGGCTCTACGACGAGATCGTCGCGCTACGCCCCGACTGGCACTCCGATGCCCTTGATAGCGGCGTGATCAAAGTCGTCTACTCCGGAAATGCGACGGACCAGCCGCCGGTCTCCGCGCACGTGCGCCGCGGGTCGCAGAACAAGGTCATCCAGGCGCGGCTCAAGGAAGAAGCCGGCGAAGACCCGCTGGAGCTCGTGATCGTGCAGAACATGATGCTCACCGGGTTCGACGCGCCCCCTTTGCACACGCTCTACCTCGACCGCCCGCTGCGGGGAGCGCTGCTCATGCAGACGCTGGCCCGGGTCAACCGCACGTTCCGGGCCAAGGACGCCGGACTACTGGTCGCCTACGCACCGATCACCGAGAACCTCGCCGCGGCGCTCGCCGAGTACACCGTGCGGGACCATACCGACCGACCGGTGGGGCGCGACGTCGAGGAGTCCGTCGAACTCACCCGGCGGCTGGTCGGTGAACTCGACGCGCTGTCTGCCGGCTATCCGTGGCGGTCCAAGCTGACCGGCGATAAGCGCAGCTACCGCGATGCCCTGCTCGGGCTGACGAACTACGTCCGCTCGCCGGCCACACCGGGCAACCAGGTCGGCGAGGACCAGAAGCCACTGGTCGACCGCTTCCGGGAACTGGCCAACTCGCTGTCCCGCGCCTGGGCGCTGGCTGCCGGCGGCACCACCCTCCCCGAGCTGCGCGCCGCCGCGCAGTTCTACGAGGAGGTGCGCGTGTGGATGGGCAAGTTCGACGCCGCGGCCCGCATGGCCGAGGGACGCCCGGTGCCCGCCGAGATCGAGCTGATGCTCGCCGGCCTGGTGGCCTCGTCGACCGCCACCGGGGAGATCCTCGACATCTACGAGGCCGCAGGCATGGAGCGGCCGAAACTGACCGACCTGACCCCCGAGTACACCGCCTCGGTCCAGGAGGCCGCCAACCCCCACCTGGCGATCGAAGCGCTGCGAGACCTGCTGGTCTCCGAGTCCGACGCCGCGACGCAGCACAACCTGGTGCGCCAACGAGCGTTCTCACAGCGGCTGCAGGAGCTGATGAACAAGTACACCAACCAGCAGCTGACCTCGGCCGAGATCATCGCCGCAATGATCGAGATGGCGCACGACGTCGCCGCCGAGGCGGACCGGGGGGCTTCGTTCGACCCCCCGCTCTCGGTGGACGAGCTGGCGTTCTACGACGCGGTGAGCAGCAACGAGTCAGCTGTGGACCTGCAGGGCTCCGACGTCCTCGCGAACATCGCCCGCGACCTGGTCGCCGTCATGCGACGCGACGTCAAGACCGACTGGACCGTACGCGACGACGTCCGGGCCAAGCTGCGCTCGTCCATCAAGCGGCTCCTGGTAAGCCACAACTACCCCCCGGATCAGCAGCCCGAAGCGATTCGCTTGGTCATCGAGCAGATGGAGGCGATGGCACCCCGCTTCGCCGCATGACGACGCCGTGGTCCGCCAGAATCGCTGAGTGCCAGCGATGCCGAAACCAGCATCTGACGACGGCAGACGGCTGGTTCAGGGCGTCTGGGACTTGTTCGAGAAGCTGGGCAACTGGCCGACGGTGGGACAGGTCGCCGATCGGCTGGATCGTCTTCATGACCTCGCCTTTGAGGATGCCTTGCCCGACGTGCCAGCTCCGCTGCTCTACGGCGTTCATCCGGGGCGGGTGACCTCCGATGAGGAGACCGTCGGCTTGACCCTCGCCGGGGCTGCGGCGGCAGAGGGCTCCGCGGAGGACCTGCGACTGGTTGTTATCGCGGTTGCCTTGGCCGCCCGAGTGCGGCGAGCCTGGGAGCCACCGGCGGACGATCGAGACGCCGAACTCCTCTTCACCGCGTCCGACCTAGCCCGACAGGTGCAGCTGCCCGTCGCGGATCGTGCGTTGCTGCTGGCCCGGGTAGGCGCTTTGCTTCGGATGGAGAACTGGGGTTGGAAGGCCGCCAGCCACGGTGTGGCGCCGGATGCATGGTCGTTCAGTATCGATCGCCGTGTCCGCCGCTTCCGCGGAGCGGCCGACGTGGAAGATTTCTGGACCCGGGCCCATCCCCCGTCCCAGACGCTCGGCGGCGCGGATGCGCCGCCGCTCTCCGTCGTGGCCGCGCGCGCCACAGGACAGCCCGACTCGAGGAGCAGCGTGAGCAACCGAATCATCTTCCTGGTGCACGGCCGTGACCATGAGGCTCGCGACGCGCTCATCCAGCTGCTGCGCGCCTTCGACCTGCGAGTGGTCACGTGGCGGGAAGCGGCCAGCCAGGCCGGTGGGGGTGGAACGCCCTACACCGGGGACATTGTGAGGGCCGGCATGAGCATGGCCGATGCCGTGGTCGTTCTGCTGACCGTGGCCTCAGCGACACCGCAGGGATCCACACGATCCGGTTGCGGGACGACGTGGAGTCCCGGAGGGACTTCGCCGCCCGGCTCCGTGATGCCGGACTGACCGTGGACACCGAGCACGAGCAGTGGCGGACCGTGGGCACCTTTGATCGGCCGACCCTCACTGCCAGCGACTTGGCGGTAGAGCCAGCCCTCCCTCGCGACCGTGCAGGTCAGGCGGCAGATCCGACCGAGCAGCAACTCGAGACGATCCGTCTCACGGGCACTCTCGTGGCCTCGAGGCTCCGTCGTCTGGACACGCCCTTCAGTACGGACGTGGTGGGAGAGCTGACCAACGAGTCCAGCATCGCGCTGAACCTTGTTCTCCTGGGCGCCACCTTCCTCGACGGGGCCGGGCGCATTGTTGGCACAGCGGACGGTGCCGTGAACGGATTGCCAGGTGGCGCGACGAAGTCCTTCCGCCTCACAAGCGTGGGCATGGTCCAGGACGCGACAAGCTTCAAGGTCCAGTCGAACGGGCAGATGTGAGCCTGCAGCGAGTTAGGCTCCAGGTCGCGGTATCCGGCGCCTGCTGCAGTTCGAGAGCCGTTCGCAATTTGCTGCACGATCCTCTCTCGTAGGCGGCGAGGCTGGATGTCGTCATGGAATGCAATTCGCCGGCGGCTGCGGCGCCTTAAGGCCGAGCTGCTCAAGGGCGGTTCGGGCCTCTGGAATGGGATCGATGAGCGGCACGTTTCGCAGCTCCGTCGCGCCGTCAAGGCTTCGCTCATGGGCGAGGCTGAGCGGGGTAGCCAGTCCGGTGAGGCGGTAGTGCCGCCACAGCGGCCGGTCCTCGCCGCCCTCGACCGTGTACAGGTCGGGCCGCCGCCAGAGGCACAGCATCCACCGGCCGCGGGTCGAGCTCGCCCACGCGCCAACCAGTCCAGCGTCTTGGGCGTGCCCGACTGCCTCAAGGGCTCTCCACAGCGGGTTGCCGGACGACCCGACGACGTGCAGCAGCCGTTGCCCGTGTCGGTGCGCGTCGCGGTTCAGCTCGACGAGTGCCCATAGCGCGTCGTCAACGGGATCGTTCTGCACGACGTCAGAGGCGAGCGTCTCGATCGACTCAGGTGCGACGGCGGCGCCGAAGGCCGACCCCAGCACCCGGGCGTACTCCTCGACGTAGTCAGGCTCGGCGGCCGGGAGCAGATGCGCCACGGCTTGGGCCGCCTTGTCGAAGGCAATCGTTTCCTCGGTGTGCGCGCGGCGCGGGGCTTCGGCCCTCAGCACGCTTAACCCGACGGCGGCGAGGCTGGCCACCTGCGGCTCGGCCTGCGCTGGGAGATTGGCGCCGCCGAGCGACTGCAGTGCCGAGGAGAGCAGCCGCACCCACGCGTGATCCTCGCGGTCCCATGCGCCGGCGGCGACGGTCCACAGCAGGAGGCGGGTGACGAGCATCCGGCCGGGCGCGCCAAGCTGGGGGGCGAGCTCGGTGAGTCGCTGCGCCCAGCGGCGGTACCGGCGGTGGACCGTTGCAGCGGCGCCGGTGAGGTCCGGGACGAGCGGCGGCAGAGCGGTCTGGTCGAGCTCCTGCTCGGCGGCGACCTCGTCGATGTTCTCGTCGGCCAGCCCCGCCTCGGCGTCGGAAACGGTCTCGTCGGCCCACGAGACCCGCAGCATTGGCTCGAACGCGGCGTCCGCGCCGCCGGGCAGCACGGGAAGCCCGAGCGCGAACCGCAGCAGCGGGTGCCCGATCCGCCCTGCGCACTTGTCCAGATAGGCCTCCCAGCCGTCGGCGCTGTCTGCCCGTGTGGTGACGCGTCCATCGTCGGCGGCCGTGGCGGCCGGGACCCGTAGCGGTGCGGGTGGGAGTTCTTCAGCGAGGGCGGCGAGGTCGGCCAGGACGCGTTCGGCGAGCCGAGGGTTGTTGGCGAACAAGTCATCGGCTCGGGTGTCGGGGGGACGCGCCGTGTTCGCGCCTGCCCGCTGGAGAACCCGGATCGGGTCGACAACGAACACGATGTTGCTGTGGCTGACCATCCCCTCGCCGGCCACGGTGACCAGCCGAATTCGGCTTCCGCCGTCCGCGGGGACGGTCAGGGTGATCTCAAGAACGCCGGCGGGCACATCACCAGCGCGTTCCCATGACTCCGGGGGGCTAGCGGCGTGCGACAACTCAAGGTGAGCGCCGCGAGGCAGCGGGCGGGCGAACAGCACATGCAGGCCCTGCTCGACCCGCGTTGCGCCTAGCAGCAGCGGCGGCCCGCCGCCTCGGCTGCGGATGACGAAACGCTGCTCGTGCACCGTTGCGAGCGGCACCCTGCCGCCGGCGGGCAGCAATGTTTCGGCGATGGGTGTGATGACGCCAAGCTCGCAGTTGCCGCCCGTGCTGAGGCCGCGCAGCAGTGCCGCGCCGGATAGGTTGGGGCTACCGGTCAGCGCCCATCGGGTCCCTTCCGTAGCCCACTCGATGAGCTTGCCGTGCCGGTATCGCTGCTCGGCGTCGATTCGGAGCTCGATGTCGATGTTGGCGGCGAGGGCCGCGATGGCCGGGCCGTCGAGTTGGGTGAGCTCGGGCTGGTAGCAGATTCGGACGGTGCCGGGCCGCAGGCGTTCGATCAGCGCGCGCAGCGCCACGGCACCCGGGTCGTGGAACGGCGCGCACAGGCACAGTTCTTCTACCGGGCCACTGGGCAGCTGGTCGAAGATGGCTCCAGGGCTGGTGGACACCAGTCTGATGCCGTCATCGCTGACGGCAGCTGTGCCGGCGACCAGCGCCTCGAGGTGCGCCGCGGCGCGAGCGAGCGCCTCCGGCACACCGCGAGAGCAGCGCACGAAGTCCGGGAGCCGCCGCAGCCACGTCGCAAGGTCGGCCAGCGCGGAGGGGCAGGACGTCTCGTCGCCGCGCAGCACCGTCCACAGCTCCGCGTTGGCCTGCCAGCCGGCGATCGTGGTGTTGCCGGAGCCGATGGCCCCGGTGACCCGCCTGGGCCCGGCGATCAGGACGAGCTTTGGGTGGAAGGCCCCGTCGCAGATCACCTGACCGGGCAGGTAGGTGCGCCCGGCTCGGCGAGCCGCACGCGGGTCGGGTGCGCTCATCCGCGCGTCGCTGACGATGCTGACGCGGGCGCCGCAGGCCTGCGCCGCCCCAAGGCCGAACGCCTCGAAGAACCCCAGGTCGCTGGTGTAGGTCAGCAGCAGGACTTCTTCGGCCTGCCGGTCGCCGCGCCCCTCTTCTTCCAGCAGGAGGCTGAGCGGTGATGCGAGCAGCGGTTGGGCGTGGGCGGGAATGGATTCAGCCAAGGAGTGCCTCCCCGGCGGCGGTCACCTTCCACTGGTCGTCGACGCGGGTGAGGACCCCGGCGCCGGCGAGGACGGTGGTGAGCTGGTCCAGCCGCAGACCGACATCGCCGCGGCCCTCGTCGCTGGTCTTGTACAGCAGCTCACCGCGTTCGTGCAGCCGGGTCGGCAGCCACAGGCTTCCGTCGGGTCGTCGCCGGGCCTTGCCCAGAGCGACGCGCTGCGCGCGGGCAAGCAGGTCGACTGTTAGCCGGCGGGCGAAGTCCCGCAGTGACCCGGAGGCTGCGTCGGCGAGGCGGCGGGCGGTCCATTCGGGCGCGAGGTCGACGCCGCGGCGGTCTCCGAGGAAGGCGTCGAGCACATGGCCGTCGAGTTCGTGCGCGCGGTGGGAGTTCACGGCGAGCACGGACAGCTCCCGCAGCGGGAGCGGCAGGTCGCTGTGCCGCAGTTGGAGTTCGGCTGGCGCCAGGGCGCCGGGTGCCGCCTGGGTCGGGGGGAGGCCGTCGAGGAACGCCTGCACGGTGGTGTCGGGCAGGGCGTCGGCGAAAAGGTCGGCGACCGTGGCTGCGGGAGTGAGCCCGGTGACCTGCCCGACTAGCCACGACCACAGCCGCCGCCAGGCGCCGACGCTGTAATTGCGCAGGACCACCCCACGCCAGGCCGCCGTGACGGCCAGGCTGCCCGCGATCTCGTCGGCGGTGATGAAGTCGCCGAAGGCGACGACCGGTCCGACGTCGGCGGTGGGATTGCTGATCGGGTGGGTCTGCATGACCCGGGTGATCAGCCGGATCGTTTCCCGCCGGGCTCCGCCCGGCGAGCGGGGGTCGGCGTCGGCGGTGCCGCAGAACAGTCGGGCGAGCCACCGGCCGTCGGCGGCGCCGCCGCCGGCGCAGACGCACAAGTGCGCGTACGACTGCAGGTCGTCGACGATCAGCTCCGCGCGGCCGGCCAGCTCCAGCAGATCGCCCAGCCCGTCCCGGACAGCCGCGCCGTCGCAGGCCTCGCCCGGCGTCGGCATCCCCTTGGCGTCGAGGATGCCGAGGGCGACCTCGGAGGCGAAGTAGGGGAACCAGAAGCCCCAGGAGTTGCGGACGTAGCCGTCCTTACCCGGTTGGGCGGCCGTCGCGACGTCTACACCTCCGCTCCGCAGCCGGGAGGACAGCGCATCGACCCCGTGGGCCCGTGGCAGGCCGACGTCACCGTGGTCGTGTGCCCATGACACCGCAGCCAGGGCCACCTCGGCGCGGCGCAGCAGCTGGCGGGTCTGGTCCTCCTCAAGTTCGTGACTCGCCGCCTCGTCCGCGATGAGCGTGTGGAGCGCGTAGTACCGCGCGTGCGGGGTCACGGTGGTCACCCCGGGGACGAGTAGGTCGGCCATGCGCATCACATGCCGCTCAACCGCGAGGGGGTATCGGCCGGCGGCGATGTCGAGCCCTTGGACGCTCCAGGCCGGCCCCTGCAACGTGGTCACCGTGACGTGCCCCCGCTTCCCGTGGTCTTCGTCGATTGTCATCGTGCCGGAGCTCAACGACTTCGGCGTGTTCGACTCGGAGCCTTCATGCAGGGCTGGGACGGAGACATGGCGCTCATCCCGGGCTTGGCGGGGCGGCGGCGATCATCACTGCTCTTGCATGCCGCAGGGCCTCGTCGGCGCTCTCGCCGGCGCGCCCCTCTCCCCGCTCCGTGGTTGCAGTTGTGGTCGCAGTTGGGCCCGTTCGCGGTCGTGCGTCAAGATCCGCCGTCGTCCGAAACGGCAGCTCAAGCCGCTTATGGAACCGCAGCGAACCGCTACGAACGAGATCAAGTCGGCCTGGCAGTGTGGAGCCGCCCTCTGCACAACCCTCGGCGACGCCGCCGAGGTCATCGATGGCATCTCGAGCCTCCGCCTGCCAGCCCGTCTGACCCAGTCTTGCGAGGCGTGGGCTTCCAGAGTGGTCGGTGCGGGGTCACGTCTCCCCGGATGCGGGTCGTGACCTGCGCGGACGCATCGTCCGGCGTGACCTATCCATGACCTACGGGACGGAAAACAGGGGGTCACAGGGGTCATGAACGGCGTGTCGAGGGGCTTCTCCGGAGCTCCGTCCGACCTCCGAATAGCAGACCTGACCTGCGGTTTTGCCTGGAGCGGGTGAGGGGAATCGAACCCCCACTGTCAGCTTGGGAAGCTGATGTTCTGCCATTGAACTACACCCGCAGTGGTGCTCCGACCTGCAAGGGCGGCGACCACCCCCGCGGACCGAGCATCTCCGGAGAGCGTACACGGGACGTACGTCGGGGCGGCGTCCGGGAGGCCCTGTGTCGGGCCGCTCGGACAGATCCCGGTGGAGGCCCGACGGCATGGCCGCCGCCGACCCCGCGGCGACCGGGAACGGTCGGTGAACTCCGGCGCGCCGTGGCACGATCTCGCAGATGACCAGCGGATCCGCCGAGGGACAGCACCTGCGCGACCTCGCGCGGCTGCGTCGCGTCCGCGACCGGATCGACCGGGAGTACGCCCAGCCGCTGGACGTCGAGGCGCTCGCCCGCGGCGCGCACGTGTCGGCCGGGCACCTGAGCCGGGAGTTCCGACGCGCCTACGGCGAGTCGCCGTACTCCTACCTGATGACGCGCCGCATCGAGCGCGCCATGGCGCTGCTGCGTCGGGGCGACCTCAGCGTCACCGAGGTCTGCTTCGCGGTCGGCTGCTCGTCGCTGGGCACCTTCAGCACCCGCTTCACCGAGCTGGTCGGCATGCCGCCCAGCACCTACCGGCGCCTCGCCGCGCAGGCGACGGGAGGCATCCCGTCGTGCGTGGCGAAACGGGTCACCCGACCGGTCAGGAATCGAGAAGCGCCGGTCACCGCGCCGTCCCTAGCGTGACCGCCATGGACCTCACCATCCACTACACTTTCCTCCCGCACGACGACCCGGACGCGGCCCTGGCCTTCTACCGCGACACCCTCGGCTTCGAGGTCCGCAACGACGTCGGGTACGGCGGGATGCGCTGGATCACGGTCGGCCCTCCCGGCCAGCCCGGTACGTCCGTCGTCCTGCACCCCCCGGCCGCCGACCCCGGCATCACCGACGACGAGCGCCGCACCATCGCGGAGATGATGGCCAAGGGCACCTACGCCTCCATCGTCCTGGCCACCGAGGACCTCGAGGGCACGTTCGAGCGGGTCCAGGCCAGCGGCGCCGAGGTCATGCAGGAGCCGACCCAGCAGGACTACGGCGTCCGCGACTGCGCCTTCCGCGACCCTGCCGGCAACACGGTCCGCATCCAGGAGCTGCGCTGAGCCGCCCGGTCGTTCCGGACGGCACCGGCACGGACGGCGGCTGGTCGGTCCGACACCCCGGCTGGACGCGCCGCGGAGCCGGGGCACAGAGGCCGCACGGGCCGCACGCGGCGCGTACTCCCGGGTCCTCGCACCGAGCGCGTCCCGGGCCGGCGTCAGCCGGACGGGCGTCGCACACCCCGGTGACACCGCCGATCCGGTAGACAGCCGACGGTTGCCGCGGCCGCGCCGACCGGGGGAGAACCGGACGCACCACTCGCCGCTGGTCAGGTCGACACAGGCGACGCCGACGACGGACCGCGTCGGCGACCCCGCCCGACAGAGGGAGATCCGATGCGCACAGCTCCGAGGACGGACACCCCGTCGCCCGCCCTGCACGTCGCCGACGGCCACGACCTGATCCGCGTGCTCGGCGCGCGCGAGAACAACCTCAAGGACGTCAGCATCGAGATCCCGAAGCGCCGGCTGACGGTGTTCACCGGCGTCTCCGGCTCGGGCAAGAGCTCGCTGGTGTTCGACACGATCGCCGCGGAGTCGCAGCGGTTGATCAACGAGACCTACAGCGCCTTCGTGCAGGGCTTCATGCCGACGCTGGCACGGCCCGAGGTCGACGTGCTCGACGGGCTGACGACCGCGATCATCGTCGACCAGCAGCGGATGGGCGCCGACCCCCGCTCGACGGTCGGCACCGCCACCGACACGGGCGCGATGCTGCGCATCCTCTTCAGTCGGCTGGGCGAGCCGCACATCGGCTCCCCCCAGGCGTTCTCCTTCAACGTCGCCTCGATCAGTGGCGCGGGTGCGGTCACCCTGGAGCGCGCCGGACGGACCGTGAAGGAGCGCCGCGACTTCAGCGTCATCGGCGGCATGTGTCCGCGCTGCGAGGGCCGGGGCGCGGTCACCGACATCGACCTGTCGCAGCTGTACGACGACAGCAGGTCGCTCAACGAGGGTGCGCTCACGATCCCCGGCTACAGCACGGACGGCTGGTACGGCCGGATCTTCAGCGGCTGCGGCTTCTTCGACCCGGACAAGCCCATCAAGGAGTTCACCAGGAGAGAACTCCAGGACCTGCTCCACAAGGAGCCGACCAAGATCAAGGTCGACGGCGTCAACCTGACCTACGAGGGCCTGATCCCGCGGATCCAGAAGTCGATGCTGTCCAAGGACGTCGACGCGCTGCAGCCGCACGTCCGCGCCTTCGTGGAGCGGGCGGTCACCTTCACCACCTGTCCCGAGTGCGGCGGCACCCGGCTCAGCGAGGAGGCCCGGTCGTCGAAGATCGAGGGCATCAACATCGCCGACGCCTGCGCGATGCAGATCAGCGACCTCGCCGAGTGGGTGCGGGGCCTGCAGGAACCAGCGGTGGCGCCGCTGCTGGCGGCGCTGGGGGAGACCCTCGACTCGTTCGTGGGGATCGGGCTCGGTTACCTCTCGCTCGACCGGCCGTCGGGCACGCTCTCGGGCGGCGAGGCCCAGCGGGTCACGATGATCCGCCACCTCGGGTCCTCGCTCACCGACGTCACCTACGTCTTCGACGAGCCCACCGCGGGCCTGCACCCCCACGACGTCCAGCGGATGAACGACCTGCTGCTGCGGCTGCGGGACAAGGGCAACACGGTGCTCGTCGTGGAGCACGAGCCCGAGACGATCGCGATCGCCGACCACGTCGTCGACCTCGGCCCCGGCGCCGGGGCGGCGGGCGGCACCGTCTGCTTCGAGGGCACCGTCGAGGGGCTGCGGGCCAGCGGCACCGCCACGGGCCGTCATCTCGACGACCGGGCCGCGCTCACGGAGACGGTGCGGACGCCGTCGGGGGTGCTGGAGGTGCGCGGCGCGACGGCGCACAACCTGCAGGACGTCGACGTGGACATCCCGCTCGGCGTGCTGTGCGTGGTCACGGGCGTCGCCGGCTCGGGCAAGAGCTCGCTGATCGAGGGCTCGGTGTCCGGGCGGGACGGGGTGGTGTCGGTCGACCAGGCCCCGATCCGTGGCTCGCGGCGGAGCAACCCGGCGACGTACACCGGCCTGCTCGACCCGATCCGCAAGGCGTTCGCGAAGGCCAACGGCGTGAAGCCGGCGCTGTTCAGCGCCAACTCCGAGGGCGCCTGCCCCACCTGCAACGGCGCCGGCGTCGTCTACACCGACCTGGCGATGATGGCCGGCGTCGCCATCACCTGCGAGGAGTGCGAGGGCAAGCGGTTCCAGGCGTCGGTGCTGGAGTACACCTTCGGTGGGCGCGACATCGCCGAGGTGCTGGCGATGTCGGTGACCGAGGCGGAGGAGTTCTTCGGCGCGGGCGAGGCGAAGACGCCGGCGGCGCACGCCGTCCTCGACCGGCTCGCCGACGTCGGGCTGGGCTACCTCACCATCGGCCAGCCGCTCACCACGCTGTCCGGTGGCGAGCGGCAGCGGCTGAAGTTGGCCACCCGCATGGCCGAGAAGGGCCGCGTCTACGTCCTCGACGAGCCGACCAGCGGCCTCCACCTCGCCGACGTCGAGCAGCTGCTCGGCCTGCTCGACCGGCTCGTCGACGCAGGCTCGTCGGTCATCGTCATCGAGCACCACCAGGCGGTCATGGCGCACGCCGACTGGATCGTCGACCTCGGCCCCGGAGCCGGCCACGACGGCGGCCGGGTCGTCTTCGAGGGCACACCCGCCGACCTCGTCGCCGCCCGCTCCACCCTCACCGGCGAGCACCTCGCGGCCTACGTCGGCAGGTGACCGAGGCCCTCGCAGACACCGGGATCAGACACCGGGAGAGGAGTTCTCCGCCCGGGTGTCCGGACGACCTCGTGCCGGTCGCACCGGCACGCCGACCTGCGTGTCCAGCCGGATCGGTCCTGTTCGATCGTGCGGCGCCCGGGCCGACGTGCCCGGGTCGGCCGGGACGGGCGTCTCCCTAGACTCCGGCGCATGCTGCTGTCCGACCGTGACATCACGGTTGCCATCGCCCAGGGGCGGCTCGGCATCGAGCCCTACGACGAGGCGCTCCTGCAGCCGTCGAGCATCGACGTCCGGTTGGACCGCTTCTTCCGGGTCTTCAACAACGCCCGGTACACGCACATCGACCCGGCGCAGCAGCAGGACGACCTGACCACCCTGGTCGAGCCGGACGGTGACGAGCCGTTCGTCCTGCACCCCGGCGAGTTCGTGCTCGGCTCCACCCTCGAGGTCGTCACCGTCCCCGACGACCTGGCCGCGAGGCTGGAGGGCAAGGCCCTGGCGCTGCAGACCCCGGTCCCCACCCCGGCCGGGTGGACGACGATGGGCGAGCTCGCCGTGGGCGACGAGGTCTTCGACGACACCGGTGTCCCGTGCCGGGTGGTCGCCGCCACGGGGGTGATGCTCGGCCGGCCCTGCCGCGAGGTCGAGCTCAGCGACGGCTCGCTGTTCACCGCCGACGCCTCGCACCTGTGGGTGACCACGAGCGAGCAGGAGCGTCGGCCCGGCCGTCCGCGGACGGCGTCGGCCAAGACGACCGACGAGATCGCCGCCACCCTGCGGTACGGCGAGGAGTCCAACCACCAGATCGCGCTGGCCGGGGCCGCCCGGTACCCCGCGGCCCACCTGCCCGTCGACCCCTACGTGCTGGGCTACTGGCTCGGCGGCGGCGCCAGCACCACCGGCGAGATCACCGTCGGTCGGGGGGACGAGGAGGTCCTGGCGCACGTCGCGGCCGCCGGCTACCAGGTCCGGCCGGCGACCAGCCCGTCGACGTACCGGCTGGGTGCAGCGGCGGGCGACGACCGCCACGGACACCGGCGGACAGCGGGTGGACGCTCCGGCGGGAGCGGGTCGCTGTCCAGTCACCTGCGAGCGCTCGGCCTGCTCGGCGACGAACGCGTGCCGGCCGCCTACCTGACCGCCGACGTCGACCAGCGCCTGGCCCTCCTCCAGGGGCTGATGGACGCCGGCGGCCACGTCGACGAGCACGGCCGCTGCGAGTTCCTCGATCCGCGGGAGGCCGTCTCCCGGGCGGTGCACGAGGTGGCGGCCAGCCTCGGGCTGCGTCCCACGCGGCGCAAGGAGCCGGCGGTGCGCGACGGCATCGAGCGCGGACCGGTCTTCCAGGTGCAGTTCACGCCGCGGGTCCCGGTGTTCCGGCTGGCCCGCAAGCTGGCGCGGCTCCGGACCGACGACCGCGGCCACGAGTTCCGCGCCGTCCGCGCCGTCCGCCCGGTGCCGACCGTGCCGGTCCGCTGCATCCAGGTCTCCTCGCCCAGCGGGGTGTTCCTCATCGGGGAGGGCTACGTGCCCACCCACAACTCGTCCCTGGGGCGGCTGGGCCTGCTCACCCACTCCACCGCGGGCTTCGTCGACCCGGGGTTCTCCGGGCACATCACGCTCGAGCTGTCGAACGTGGCCAACCTGCCGATCACGCTGTGGCCGGGCATGAAGATCGGCCAGCTGTGCCTGTTCCGGCTGACCAGCCCGGCCGAGCACCCGTACGGGTCGGCGGTGTACGGCTCCCGCTACCAGGACCAGCGCGGCCCCACGCCGTCCCGCTCGTTCCGCAACTTCACCCGCGCCGAGACACGGCGTCCGGCTCCCTGACCGCGGGGACCGCCCAGCCGGGTACCTCGTCGTCGACGTAGCGCTGGCGGGTCACCGACCAGCCGGTGGCCATGAGCAGCACGACCCCGGTGAGGACGACGACGAACATGCCGGCGTAGCTGCCGGTGCTGCCGCGCAGCACGCCGACCAGCAGCGGCCCGGCGCCGGCGCACAGGTACCCCCAGCCCTGGACGGCGGTGGACAGCGCGGCGGTCGTCTCCGGCGTGCGGGCGCGCAACCCGATGAGGGTGAGGACCATCGCGAAGGTCCCCATGCCCAGGGCGAGCAGGCTCATCCACAGCCACGGGACGCTGCGCGGTGCCAGGAGCAGGCCCAGCCAGCCGCCGGTGTAGCAGACGCCGAAGGCCGCCAGCAGCGGCCGCTGCAGGTGCGGGCGGACCGAGAGCACCGGGACGACGGCGTTGAGCGGGATCACCACGACGGTGTTGACCCCCAGCAGCAGGCCGGCGGTCGCCGCGGACAGGCCCGCGTCGCGCAGGTACTGCGGCGTCCAGCCGACGATGACGTAGGCCTCCATCGACTGGAGGCCGAAGAAGGCCGCCAGCGCGAGCGCCATCGGACTGCGCACGAGCGGCCGCATCCGCACGTGGACGTGCGTCTCGGGTGAGGCGCCGGGCCGGGCCGGGACCGCGAGCCACGGCAGCGCGGCGGCCACCGCGAACACCGCCCACACCCCGAGCGACCACCGCCAGCCCTCGGCGCCGGCGGCGGCGGCCAGCGGCGCGGCCGAGATGGAGGCGACCGCGCCCCCGACGGCCATGGCCGTGCCGTAGGCGCCGACCAACAGCCCCGTGCGCTCGGGGAAGTAGCGCTTGACCAGGCTCGGCAGCAGGACGTTGCCCAGGGCGCCGCCGACCATCGCCAGCACGGTGCCGACGAGGAAGAGCCAGAACGCCCCGGCCACGGCGCGCACGACCAGGCCGGCCGCCATGGTCAGCATCGCGCCGGCGAGCACGTGCCCGTCGCGGTAGCGGGCGGCCAGCGGTGGGCCGGCGAACCCGATCAGGGCGAAGCAGAGCAGCGGCATGCTGGTGACCAGCCCGGCCAGGCCGCTGGAGATGCCCAGGCCGTGCTCGATCTCCTCCAGCACCGGGCCGACGCTGTTGACCGCCGTCCGCAGGTTCAGGCCGGTGAGGACGATGGCCGTCCCGATGAGCACCAGGCCGCGGCGGGTGGAGGTGCGCAGGGCGGGGTTGGCGGCGGTGCGGGTCACCGGACGATGGTCCTCCGACCGGTCGGGTCGCTCGCGCCCGGGGGCGACCACCGCCTCGCTCAGGCCGCCGCGAGGATGCCCCGGTCTCCGACCGCTCGGCCGCGGAGGGCGCGCCGTCGGGTGCGGGAGGTTCGGCCCGCTCCCGGTGCCCGGCCCCGTCCCGAGGCCCCCTCCCGGGTACCGGCGGCCCCTCTGCAGGGTCCCGCTGCGAGCCTGCGAGCAGTGGGGGGGCAGAGGAGCCCTTCTACTCCTACGGCGCGCCGTGCTCCGTGGCCGCCGAGCCGGTGCCGGCCACGTCGTCGGCCTGCGTGCCGACGTCCGGGCCGGACTCGGTGCCCGGCGCGCCGACCGGGGCCAGCGAGCGCAGCAGGATCTGGCTGACGTCGAGCACCTCGACGTGCTCGCCGGCCTCGCCGTTCTGCTTCTTGGCGGTCAGCGCGTCGGACAGCATCGTGATGCAGAACGGGCACGCGGTGGAGATGACGTCGGGATCGAGGTCGAGCGCCTCCTCGGTGCGCTCCACGTTGATCCGCTTGCCGATCTTCTCCTCCATCCACATGCGCGCCCCACCGGCGCCGCAGCAGAAGCCGCGCTCCTTGCAGCGGTGCATCTCCTGGGTGGACAGGCCCGCGACGGAGTCGAGGATCTCCCGCGGCGGCGTGTAGACCTTGTTGTGCCGGCCGAGGAAGCACGGGTCGTGGTAGGTGACCTTGCGGTCGACCGGGGTGACCGGTGCCAGCCGGCCGTCGGCCACGAGCTGACCGAGCAACTGCGTGTGGTGCACGACCTCGTAGTGCCCGCCGACCTGCGGGTACTCCCGGCCCAGCGAGTTGAAGCAGTGCGGGCAGGTGGTGACGATCTTGCGCATCCCCGGCACCCGGCCCTCGAACACGCCGTTGAGCGTCTCGACGTTCTCCTGGGCCAGCATCTGGAAGACGAACTCGTTGCCCATGCGCCGGGCCGGGTCGCCGGAGCAGGTCTCCCCCGAGCCCAGGACGGCGAACTCCACCCCGGCGGTGTGCAGCAGCTCCGCGACGGCCTTGGTGACCTTCTTGGCGCGGTCGTCGATGGCGCCGGCGCAGCCGACCCAGAACAGGTACTCGACCTCGTGGGGGAGCGGGCCGTCGGCCTGCCGGACCTCGAAGTCGAGCTCCTTCATCCAGTCCTCACGGGTGCTGGCCTGGACGCCCCACGGGTTGCCGCGGTTCTCCAGGTTGCGCAGCATCACGCCGGCCTCGGAGGGGAAGCTGGACTCGATGAGCACCTGGTAGCGGCGCATGTCCTCGATGTGGTCGACGTGCTCGATGTCGACCGGGCACTGCTCGACGCAGGCGCCGCAGTTGGTGCAGCTCCACAGCACGTCGGGGTCGATGACCCCGCCGTCGGCGAGGGTGCCGACCAGCGGCCGGTGGGCCTGCGCGTCGTTGGTGCCCTCGATGCGGGCGTAGCCCGAGGCCCACACCTGCTCGTCGCTGGGCTCGAGGACGTCGTAGTCCGGCGCGGTCTCGCTGGCGGTCTTCGCACCCAGCAGGTACGGGGCCTTGGCGTACAGGTGGTCCCGCA
This sequence comes from Geodermatophilus sp. TF02-6, assembly GCF_003319115.1. Classification (GTDB taxonomy): domain Bacteria; phylum Actinomycetota; class Actinomycetes; order Mycobacteriales; family Geodermatophilaceae; genus Geodermatophilus. Next base: position 141,803 of record NZ_QOHF01000005.1, read on the forward strand.
GGTCCATCACGACCATCTTGGGGGAGAGCGGCTTGCCCGTGTTCCACGCCGGGCACTGGCTCTGGCACCGCCCGCACTCGGTGCAGGTGGTGAAGTCCAGCATGCCCTTCCAGGTGAAGTCCTCGATCTTGCCGCGGCCGAAGGTCGCGTCCTCGTCGGGGTCCTCGAAGTCGATGGGCTTGCCGCCGGAGGTCATCGGCTGCAGCGGGCCGAGCGCGACGCTGCCGTCGTCCTCACGCTTGAAGTAGATGTTGAAGAAGGCGCTGAACCGGTGCCAGGCGACGCCCATGTTGAGCAGCCGGCTGATGACGACCAGCCAGGTCAGCGAGACGACGATCTTCACGAACGCGACGACCGAGAGCAGGTCCGGGCTGTCCGGCAGCACGGTGGCCAGCAGGCCGGAGACCGGGTGCGACCAGGCCGGGGCGTCGGTCAGGCCCGAGGAGATCTTCAGCGCCCGGATCAGCAGGATGCACACGCCGATGACCAGGACGACGGCCTCGACGAAGTAGCCGCGGCCCTCGTTCGAGCCGGCGAAGCGGCTGCTGCGGCCCTGCCGGCGCGGGTGGTCCTTCTGGCGCCGGTAGATCAGGTACAGGATGCCGAGGATCGTGCCGGTGCCGATGACGTCGGCGAAGAGGTTCCACAGGCTCCACTCGCCGATCAGCGGCAGGTGGAAGGCCGGGTTCCACACCTCCCCGAAGGCCTCGACCAGGGTGAGGAACAGGCCGTAGAAGCCGACGAAGACGAACCAGTGGGCGACGCCGATCGTCGACCACTTCAGCATCCGCGTGTGCCCGAGCGACTCGGCGACCAGCGTCTTCAGCCGCGGGCCCACCGGGCCGCTGCGGGTGCCGTCCGGCTGGCCCGTCCGGATGATCCGGACCATGGCGCGGACCGCCCGGTAGGCGAACACCACGGCCACGACGAGGAAGAGCACGCTGATCGTCCCGAGGACGATCTGCAAGGGGCCCATCGAATTCCCTCCCGGACGCCTGCGAGGCGTCGGTCGATCCCCCGCCCGCGGGGACGGCGCGAGGAGGCTCGCCGCCGTCGAGCGGACCGTGCGCGGGCACCGGCGCCCGTGCGTGTCGGACGATAGCTGTCCGATGTGCAGGCTACTCGCCGGTAACCCCTGGTGGGGCGGGCCGTGGCGGCGCCCTCCGCCTGCCCACCCCTGCGAATCGGAGCCGCGGTGTGGTCCTCCTCCGCCGCGAGAGCCGCCCCGCATCCGCCGGAGCCGCTGTGCAGGGTGGCTCCGGCGGATGCAGGGCGGCTCTGGTCAGCCGGCCTGCCGCCGCCCTCGCTCGCGTGGCGCTGCGACGAACCGTCGCCGCGCCGGACCGGCCGTGGCGAGCAGCTCCCGCAGTCGTGCCTCCGTGCGGGGCCAGGGGTCACCGAGATCTGCGTCGGCGATCCGCACGACCCCGATGTCGAGCGCGCGCAGCTCGTCCTCGCGCCGCTTCTCCTCCCACAGCACCCGCGCGGGGGTCCACCCGCGCCACGGGTTGCTGTACTTCACCTGCCCGTCGAACTCCACCGCGACGGCGGCCTCGTCGAACCAGGCGTCGACGACGGCCACGAGCCGCGAACCGGTGCGGATCTCCACCTGGAGCTCGGGCGTCGGCAGGCCGGCGCCGACGATGCGCAACCGGCCGCGGGTCTCCAGCGGCGACTCGGCGCGGCCGTCGGCGAAGGATGCAGCGCGCACCACGCGGGAGGCGCCGGGCCAGTGGTGGACCGCCACCGCTGCGGCGCGCAGGTCCTCGCGTGTGGTGCGCTCAGCCAGCAGTGCCGCGTCCATGGCGATGACGGCGTCCTCCAGTGACCACTCCCGAGCACAGTCGACCAGCGTGCGCACCGCGGAGGTGACGTGGACCGGACCGGCTCGCCATCTCTCGACCGGCTGGATCGGGGCCCGGGTCATCGAGAACCCCTCACCGCGGCGCCACCGGTCCGGGTCCGTCAGGCGCACGAGGTCGTCGCCGTCCGGTGGGCGCGGTAGCTCCCAGAGCCGCGCCGCCGACGTGTGGCTGACGAGCGCGCCTGGTCGACCCAGCGCGAGCAGCACCGACAGGCAGTCCACCCGGTATCCGCGCCCCTGCCCCCGAGCGCGCTCGAGGTCGGCAGTCGCGATGAGGACGCCGCGCCGCAGCCTGGTCCAGCGGCCGGAGGCGACCAGGTCCCTGATCTCCGAGTGCGTGTAGCCAGTGGCCACCGCCTCCGCCGTGGTGAAGACGCCGTACCGACGCTCGGCTCGGGCGCGCAGGCTGGGATGCACCCGCGCAGTCTCGCCGGGTCGTGGGCGTCGACGTGGACTCGGCCGACGGCGCTGTGGACGGCGCCCGCGAGAGCCGCCCCGCATCCGCGAGAGCCGTGCTGCAGGGTGGCTCCGGCGGTGGTGCGACGGCTCCGGCGACGAGCGAGGCGACGACGGCGGGGGTGTGACGTGACGACGACCACACGGAGATCGCCGACCTCGGGAACACCCCGGCGCGACGTGCCGTTAGGGTGGGCAGGAAAGTTGAGTGGACTCCACGCAAGGCGGGTCCCCGACTCCTGAGACGGAACCACCCCGGTACACACGGAAAGTGAGGCCAGCTCCATGGCTCGTGCGGTCGGTATCGACCTCGGCACCACCAACTCCGTCGTCACCGTCCTCGAGGGCGGCGAGCCGACGGTCATCGCCAACTCCGAGGGCTCCCGCACCACCCCGTCGGTCGTCGCGTTCGCGAAGAACGGCGAGGTCCTCGTCGGCCAGTCGGCCAAGAACCAGGCGGTCACCAACGTCGACCGCACCATCCGCAGCGTCAAGCGGCACATGGGCACCGACTGGAAGACCCCGGAGATCGACGGCAAGCGCTACACCCCCCAGGAGATCAGCGCCCGCATCCTGCAGAAGCTCAAGCGGGACGCCGAGACCTACCTGGGCGAGCCGGTGACCGACGCGGTCATCACCGTCCCCGCCTACTTCGAGGACGCCCAGCGGCAGGCCACCAAGGAGGCCGGGGAGATCGCGGGCCTCAACGTCCTGCGCATCGTCAACGAGCCGACGGCGGCCGCGCTCGCCTACGGCCTGGACAAGGGCGAGACCGAGCAGACGATCCTCGTCTTCGACCTCGGTGGTGGCACCTTCGACGTCTCCCTCCTGGAGATCGGCGAGGGCGTCATCGAGGTGAAGGCCACCGCCGGTGACAACCACCTCGGCGGTGACGACTGGGACCAGCGGATCGTCGACCACCTGGTCAAGACCTTCAACGTCGCCAACGGCATCGACCTGTCCAAGGACAAGCTGGCCATGCAGCGGCTCCGCGAAGCGGCGGAAAAGGCCAAGATCGAGCTGTCCGGCGCGCAGTCGACCAACGTCAACCTGCCCTACATCACCGCCGGCGCCGAGGGCCCGCTGCACCTGGACGTCACGATCAGCCGTGCCGAGTTCCAGCGCATGACCCAGGACCTGCTCGACCGCACCCGCGCGCCGTTCAACCAGGTGATCCGGGACGCCGGCGTCTCCCTCGGCCAGATCCACCACGTCGTCCTGGTCGGTGGCTCGACCCGCATGCCGGCCGTGACCGACCTGGTCCGCGAGCTGACCGGCGGCAAGGAGCCCAACAAGGGCGTCAACCCCGACGAGGTCGTCGCCGTCGGCGCCGCCCTGCAGGCCGGCGTCCTCAAGGGCGAGGTCAAGGACGTCCTGCTGCTCGACGTCACCCCGCTGTCCCTGGGCATCGAGACCAAGGGCGGGATCATGACCAAGCTCATCGAGCGCAACACCACGATCCCGACCAAGCGCAGCGAGATCTTCACGACGGCCGACGACAACCAGCCGTCCGTGCAGATCCAGGTCTTCCAGGGCGAGCGCGAGATGGCGGCCTACAACAAGAAGCTCGGCATGTTCGAGCTGACCGGTCTGCCGCCGGCGCCGCGCGGCGTCCCGCAGATCGACGTGGGCTTCGACATCGACGCCAACGGCATCGTGCACGTCACCGCCAAGGACCTCGGCACGGGCAAGGAGCAGTCGATGACCATCACCGGCGGCTCGGCCCTCCCCAAGGAGGACATCGAGCGGATGATGCGCGACGCCGAGGCCCACGCCGAGGAGGACAAGCGCCGCCGCGAGGAGGCCGAGACCCGCAACCTGGCCGAGTCGCTGCAGTACCAGACCGAGAAGTTCCTCGCGGAGAACGGCGAGAAGATCCCGGCCGACAAGAAGGAGGAGCTCGGCGAGGCCCTCACCGAGCTGCGCTCGGCGCTGGGTGGCTCGGACATCGCCGCGATCAAGGCCGCGCAGGAGAAGGTCGCCCGGGTGTCCCAGGAGGTCGGCGGGGCGCTGTACGCCCAGCAGGCCGAGGCCCAGGGCACGGGCGGTGCGGGCGCCCCGGGTGACACCGGTGCCTCCAGCACCACGACGTCGTCCGACGACGACGTGGTCGACGCCGAGATCGTCGACGAGGACAGCGACAAGCGGGCATGAGGACGGGAGTCGAGGTGACCTCCGCCGATCCCGTGACCGGAGCTGGCGGAGGTCACCCTGGCGGAGGTCACCGATGACACAGCCCAGGGAAGAGGAGCCGCGGGTCGTCATCCGCGACAAGCGGCGCATCGACCCGACCAGCGGCACCGTGCGGGTGCCGGCCGGTGAGCAGCCGGCCGGCGCCCGCCCGGGCGCGGACGCAGCAGGGGAGCAGATGAGCGAGCAGGGAACCGCCGTCGGGCAGACGACGACGGTGGACGACGACACGGCCCGTCAACTGGCCGAGCGGACCGAGGACCTCCAGCGGGTCACCGCCGAGTACGCCAACTACCGCCGCCGGGTGGACCGGGACCGTCAGCTGGTCGCCGACCAGGCGGCCGAGCGGTTCGCCGTGCAGCTGTTCCCGATCGTCGACGACATCGAGCGGGCCCGCGACCACGGCGACCTGACCGGCGCCTTCAAGGTGGTCGCCGACCGCGTCCTCGGCCTGCTCGACGGGCTGGACGTGACGGCGTTCGGCACGGCCGGCGACCCGTTCGACCCGGCGCTGCACGAGGCGGTCATGCACGAGACCTCGACCCAGGTCGCCGTCCCGACCGCCACGACCGTGCTGCGGCAGGGCTTCCGCCGCGGCGACCGGGTGCTGCGGACGGCGATGGTCGCGGTCACCGACCCGCAGACCCCCGCCGCCGCGTCCGAGGACACGGTGGCCGAGGGCGACCCGGCGACCGGCCCGGCGTCCGACTGAGCGGGAGAGGGGGCGCCCGATGAGCACCCGGGACTTCATCGAGAAGGACTACTACGCCGCACTGGGTGTCTCCCAGGACGCCGACGCGGCGACGATCAAGAAGGCCTACCGCCAGCTGGCCCGTGATCTGCACCCGGACAAGAACCCGGGCAACACGGAGGCCGAGGCGCGGTTCAAGGAGGTCTCCGAGGCCTACGACGTCCTCTCCGACAGCAAGCGGCGGGCCGAGTACGACGAGGCCCGCCGCCTGTTCGGGGCGGGCGGCGCCGGCGCGCGGGCCGGGTTCCCCGGTGGGTTCCCCGGCGGCAGCGGCGACCAGTCGTTCGACCTCGGCGACCTCTTCGGCACCGCGGGCGGCGGTCGCTCCGGCACCGGCGGGCTCGGCGACCTGTTCGGCGGCCTGTTCGGCGGGGGCGGCTCGGCCCGGGCCCGCAGCCAGGCGGCGTCCGGCCCGGCCCGCGGCCAGGACGTGGAGACCGAGGCGACCCTCTCCTTCGAGGAGGCCGTCCTCGGGGTGACGGTGCCGCTGCGCATGCAGAGCCCGGGCACCTGCCCGACCTGCGCCGGCAGCGGCGCGAAGCCGGGCACGAGCCCGCACACCTGCCCGGTGTGCCAGGGCGCCGGCGTGACCAGCCGCAGCCAGGGCGCGTTCGCCTTCTCCGAGCCGTGCCGCAACTGCCGCGGCACCGGCCAGGTGGTCGACGACCCCTGCCCGACCTGCGGCGGCAACGGCGTCACCAACCAGACCCGCACCATCACCGTGCGGATCCCGGCCGGGGTCAAGGACGGCCAGCGCATCCGGCTGGCGGGCAAGGGCGCGCCCGGGCGGCGCGGCGGGCCGGCCGGCGACCTGTTCGTCGTCGTCCACGTCTCCGAGCACCCGCTGTTCGGCCGCCGGGGCAGCGACCTCACGCTCACCGTGCCGGTCACCTTCCCCGAGGCCACCCTCGGCACCACGCTGACCGTGCCCGCCCTCGACGGCAACGTCACGCTCAAGGTCCCGGCGGGGACGGCCAGCGGCCAGACGCTGCGGGTCCGCGGACGCGGGGTCCCGGGCAAGGGCCGGGCCGGTGACCTGCTGGTCACCGTGGAGGTCGCGGTGCCCAAGCGGCTCTCGCCGGCCGCCGAGGAAGCGGTCAAGGTGCTCGACGCCGAGCTCGGTGACCCGCGGCCGCAGATCACCGCCGCGGTGCAGGGAGGTGCGCGGTGACGGCCCCCGCCGCCGGCGGCCGCACCCGGGAGGACGCCGGCCGCGGCGTCGCCGACGACGCGCCGGTCTTCGTCATCTCCGTCGCCGCCGAACTGGCCGGCATGCACGCCCAGACGCTGCGCCAGTACGACCGGCTGGGGCTGGTCAGCCCGGGCCGCACCCCCGGCGGTGGCCGGCGGTACAGCCCGCGCGACGTCGCGCTGCTGCGCGAGGTGCAGCGGCTGTCCCAGGAGGACGGCGTCAACCTGGCCGGGATCAAGCGGATCATCGACCTGGAGTCGCAGGTCGAGGCGCTGCGGCAGCGGGTGCAGGAGCTGCTCGCCGAGCTGGAGGTCGCCGAGGGCCGGCGGATCGCCGCGGAGTCGGCGCTGCGGGCCGGCTACGGAGGCGACCTGGCGCCGATGCGGCCCGCGACCTCCGCGCTGGTGGTCTGGCGTCCCCGGGACGACCGGTGATCGAGCGGGCGAGCTCACCGGTGGCCGCGGCACCGCCCGGTCGCGGTGGCGACGAGCGCCGGCGAGCAGGTGCCCTGGCCGACCCGCGCGCCGCGTTCGTCCGGGTGGAGCGCGAGATCGGCCTGCTGCTGCGGCGCTCCCGGGCGATCTCGGCCCGGCTCTCCCGGGAGCTGCACCCCGACCTCGACGGCGCGGCCTACGGGCTGCTCGCCCTGCTGGAGGACGCCGGCCCGCTGCGGGCCAGCGACCTGGTGGCCCGGCTCGGGCTGGACAAGAGCACGGTGAGCCGCCAGGTCGCCTCGCTGGTCGACCTGGGCCTGGTCACCCGGGAGGCCGACCCGGCCGACGGGCGCGCGCAGGTGCTGCGCACCTCCGCGGACGGAGCGGCGCGGCTCGCCCGCATCCGGGAGGCCCGCCGAGCCCGCTGGGAGACCGACCTGGCCGACTGGCCCGCCGAGGACGTCGCCACGCTCGGCCAGCTGCTGGGCCGGCTCAACCGGCTGGGCGAGGCCCGCGAGGCCGAGGCCGCCGACCGCCGCGAGGCCGCCGGCGGCCGCTGAAGCCCCCGGGACGGCGGGGCCTCAGGGGCCGGGGACCATCCAGCCCAGCACCGGCGTGGCCTGCAGCACCACGATCAGGCACATGGCCAGCAGGAGCAGCATGCTCCAGCCGAACACCTTGCGGAACAGCTCCCCCTCCCGGCCGGCCATGCCGACGGCGGAGGCCGCGATGGCCAGGTTCTGCGGGCTGACCATCTTGCCCATGACCCCGCCGGAGGAGTTGGCCGCAGCCAGCAGCACCGGGTCGAGGCCGGCGCCGACCGCGGTCTGCACCTGCAGCGCGCCGAACAGCGCGTTGGCCGAGGTGTCCGACCCGGTCACCGCCACCCCGATCCAGCCGAGGATCGGTGAGAGGAACGCGAAGAAGGCGCCGGTCCCGGCCAGCGCCCGGCCGAGGTGGCCGGTCATCCCCGACTGGTTGAGCACGTAGGCCAGCGCCAGCACCGCCATGACGGTGACGATGGCCCACTTCAGCTCCCGGTAGGTGTCGACGTAGGCCCGCAGCGCCCGCCCGGGGGAGATCCGCAGCACCAGCATGGTGAGGATGCCGGCGAGGATCATCAGGGTGCCGGCCGCGGGCAGCCAGTTGACGGTGAAGGTCGTCGACGCCAGCTCGGTGTTCGACCCGGCCGCGAACACGTCCAGCCCCGGCCACGGGAAGGTGAACGTCCACGGCTGCTCGGCCAGCGCCGCCTTGACCGGGCCCAGGTTGGCCAGCGCGAAGATCACGATGACGATCCCGTACGGGGCGTAGGCCTTGACCACCTCGTCCCGGCTGTCGGGCACCGCCGGGGTGGCGTCGGCGCCGGTGCGCGGGGCGTGCGGGTCGCGCGGGCCCTGCCGCCCCGGGGCGTCGCCGAGCTCCTCGCCGGCGGTGACCCCGGCTCCGCCGGCCGCCGTCCGGGTCGTGGCACCGTGCCCGCCGGACCCCGCCGCGGCGGTCCCGGCGGTCGCGGTCACCGGCTGGTACGCGGCCGGGCGCACCCGGACGACGGCGACGACCGCAGCCGCGGCCACCAGCGAGGCGATGATGTCGGTCAGCGGCACCGAGATGTAGTTGGCGGCGACGAACTGGGCGAGGCCGAAGGAGACGCCGGCCACGACCGCCTCCAGCCACGTGTCCTTGAGCCCGCGCCGGCCGTCGACGACCAGCACCAGCACCAGCGGCACGAACGCGGCGACGATCGGCGTCTGCCGCCCGGCCATGGCGCCCAGGGTGTCGACGGTGAGCCGCGCGTCGTCGCTCACACCGGAGGTCACCGTGGCCAGCGTGACGATCGGCGTGGCCAGCGCCCCGAACGCGACCGGCGCCGTGTTCGCGATCAGCGCCACCGCCGCGGCCTTGATCGGTGCGAAGCCCAGCGCCATCAGCATGACGACGCTGATCGCGACCGGCGTCCCGAAGCCGGCCAGCGCCTCGAGCAGGGCGCCGAAGCAGAAGGCGATGATGATCGCCTGGATCCGCTGGTCGGGGCTGACCTTCTCGAACGAGCGCCGCAGGACGTCGAAGTGGCCGGTGGCGACCGTGAGGTTGTAGACCCAGATCGCGTTGATGACGATCCACAGGATCGGGAAGAACCCGAAGGCCGCCCCCTCCGACGCCGAGAGCAGGGCCTGGCCCACCGGCATCCGGAACGCCGCGACGGCGAGGACCAGCGCGACGGCGAGGGAGATCAACCCGGCCAGCCAGGCCTTGACCCTCAGCGCGCCGAGCAGCAGGAACAGCGCGAGCAGCGGGATCGCCGCCACCAGCGCGCTCAGTGCGAGTGACCCGCCGACCGGGTCGACGACCTGCTCGAACACGGTGCTCCTCCTGGTGACGAGCTGGAACGGCCCCCGTGCAGGGAGAAGGACCCCCTCCTCCCCACCCCTCGCTCCGCTCGGAGGGGGACCCGGGAGGGGGCCTGGCTGCCGAGCCTGCGAGCAGTGGGGGCAGGAGGGTCCTTCCTCCTCAGGGAACGCCGAGCGCCGAGGGCGGCAGCCCCCGGATGGAGGCGTCGAGGACCTCGACGGTGTGCGCCATCCCGATGCGGGCGCCCCGGCGCTGCAGGGACGCGGCGACCTGCATGAGGCAGCCGGGGTTCGCCGTCACCAGCAGGGACGCCCCGGTGGCCGCGATGTTGGCCGCTTTGCGGTCGCCCAGCTCGCGGGCCGGCTCGGGGTTGAGCACGTTCCAGATGCCGGCCGAGCCGCAGCAGATGGCCGACTCGGCGATCTCCCGCAGCTCGAGGCCGGGGATCTCCCGCAGCAGCGCCCGGGGCTGGGCGCGCACGCCCTGGGCGTGGGCCAGGTGGCAGGCGTCGTGGTAGGCCACGCTCACCTCGAGCGGGTGACGGGGGGCGACCGAGCCGAGCTCGGCGAGGATCTCGGAGACGTCGCGCACCCGCGCCGCGAACGCCTCGACGCGCTGGGCGTAGGCGGGGTCGTCGGCCAGCAGCAGCGCGTACTCCTTCATGCTCGACCCGCAGCCGGCGGCGTTGACCACCACGGCGTCCACGCCGGCGGCCTCGAAGGCGTCGACGGTCCGCCGGGCGAACCGCTTCGCCTCCTCGTCCCGGCCGTTGTGCACCGACAGCGCGCCGCAGCAGCCCTGGGCCTGCGGCACGATGACGTCGCAGCCCTCGGCCGCCAGCACGCGCACGGTGGCGGCGTTGACACCGGGGAAGAACTCGCCCTGCACGCAGCCGGTGAGCAGCCCGACGACGGCCCGCCGCCGGCCGACCGCGGGGGTGCGGGCCGGGATGGGTTCGCGCTTGTCCGGCGGCGGCGGCGCCAGGCTCGCCATCATGGCCAGCTTGGGCGCGAACCGCTCGAGCAGGCCGGTGCGGCGCACCAGCGCCGGCATGCCGGTGCGCTGGTAGGCCCGCAGCGCCCGCAGCCGCCGCTTGTGCGGGAACAGCGCGAAGATCGCCGTCCGCAGCGCCCGGTCCTTGGGCGTGCGGGTGTGGTTGCGCTCGACCTGTGCCCGGGTGGCCTCGATCAGCTTGTCGTACTGCACCCCCGACGGGCAGGCGGTCACGCAGGCCATGCAGCCCAGGCACGCGTCGAAGTGCTGCACCATCGAATCGGTCATCGGCTCGCCCTCGAGCCCGGACTTCATGAGGTAGATCCGGCCGCGGGGGGAGTCCATCTCCTCGCCCCACAGGGTGTAGGTGGGGCAGGTGGTCAGGCAGAAGCCGCAGTGCACGCAGTCGCTGACCAGCTCGGCCGAGGGCGGGTGGTGCGCGTCGAAGGCGCCGGGCGCGGGCACGCCCAGCGGCACGGGTCCGCTGCGCTCGGGCGTCGTCGTCATCAGATCCCTCCTCCGAACCGGCTGTTCACAGCCCGCCCACGAACCGCCCGGGCGCGAGCCGGCGCTCCGGGTCGAACCGCTCCTTCACCCGGCGCATCAGGTCCAGCGCGGGGACCGGCCCCCAGGTGTCCACCGCCGCCTCCACCTGCGGTGGGGCGTCGAGGACGACCAGCGCCCCGCCGGCCCGGGTGCACACCGCGCGCAGCCGCTCGACCACCGCGGCGACGGCGGCGGCGTCGGCGTCCGCGGGGAGCGCGCCGTACAGCACGCCGGCGCCACCGGACCCGCGCAGGTCGATCGCCGTCCCGGCGTCGGCCGCCGCCGACCGGGCGGTGGCGAGCACCCGGGCCAGGCCGGAGAGGGCGAACGTGGCCTTGAGCGCGGTCGGGCGCCCCGGTCCGTCGGCCCACGGGTACCGGGCCCAGCCGGCCGGCGGGTCGGGGCTCGCGGCGGCGTCGGGGCCGAGCAGCTGCCGGGTCGTCGCCGTCCGCCCCTCGACGCCGGCCTCGATCCCCTCCAGCAGCACCGACACCGAGCCGGGGCCGCCGGCGGGCCAGTCGACCTCGACCGCGGACGGGACGACCTGCGCCTGCACCACCTGCTGGACCAGCCGCTGGGCCTCCTCCGGCCGGTCGAACGGCGCGGTGACGACCCGGCGGGCCGCCGGCAGCGGGTGCAGCCGGAACACCGCCTCGGTGACGACGGCGAGCGTGCCGAACGAGCCGATGACCAGCTTGCCCAGGTCGTAGCCGGCCACGTTCTTCACCACCCGGCCGCCGGCCCTGGCCACGACGCCGTCGGCGCGGACGACGGTGACGCCGATGAGCAGGTCGCGGGCGGTGCCGACACCGACCCGCGACGGGCCGCTGGCGTTGGTGGCCAGCGTGCCGCCCACGGTGGCGCCCTCGACGGTCCCGTCGAGGGCGAGGCGCTGCCCGGCTGCGGCGACCGTGCGCTGCACGTCGGCCAGCGGCGTCCCGGCCTGGGCCTCGACGATCAGGTCGCCGGCGGCGTGGTCGAGGACGGCGGCCAGCCGGGACAGGTCGACGACCAGGTCGGCCCGCTCCGGCGGCCGGCCCCAGGTGAGCTTGGTGCCCCGACCGCGGGGGACGACGGCCAGGCCGTGCGCGGCCGCGGCCCGCAGCACCTCGGCGACCTCGGGCGTGGACGCCGGCCGGGCGACGAGGGCGGGCTGCACGCCGTCGACGGCGTCGGCCTCGGTGGCGTCGGCGACGTCCCCGCAGGCCGAGGTCAGCGCGCTGCGGGCGGCTCCCAGGTCGGTGCCGAGGGCGGTCATCAGAACGCCTCCGCCTTGCCGGCCGCGACCAGCGGGTGCGGCGCGCCCCTCTTCTTGCCGGGTACCTCCCCGCACAGCCGCGGGGTGGGGAAGACCTTGCCGGGGTTGGCGATTCCGTCGGGGTCGAAGGCGCAGCGGACCAGCTGCATGGTGTCCAGGTCCTCGTCGCTGAACATCTTGGGCATGTAGGCGGCCTTGTCGATGCCGACGCCGTGCTCGCCGGTGATCGACCCGCCGGAGCCGATGCACAGGTCGAGGATGGCGCCGCTGACCTCCTCGGCGGCCTTGCCCGCGCCCTCGACCGCGTCGTCGAAGAGGACCAGCGGGTGCAGGTTGCCGTCGCCGGCGTGGAACACGTTGGCCACGCGGACGCCGGAGGAGGCCGACAGCTCGGCGATCGCGCGCAGCACCCCGGGCAGCGCGGTCCGCGGGATGACGCCGTCCTGGACGATGTAGTCCGGGCTGATCCGGCCCACCGCGGCGAAGGCGGACTTGCGGCCCTTCCAGATCAGCGCCCGCTCGGTGGCGTCGGTGGCCACCCGCAGGGCGAAGGCGCCGTGCTCGCGGCAGGTCCGCTCCACCTGGGCGAACTCGTGCTCGACCTCGACCGCGGGGCCGTCGAGCTCGACGACGAGCACCGCCCCGGCGCCGGCCGGGTAGTCGCAGTGGGTGGCGGCCTCGGCGGCCTCGATGGCGAGGGCGTCCATCATCTCGATCGCCGCCGGCACGATCCCGGCGCCGATGATCGCCGAGGTGGCCGCGCCGGCGTCGTCGGTGGAGGCGAAGCCGGCCAGCAGCGTGCGCACCTCCTGGGGGAGGCGGGTCAGCTTCACGACCGCCCGCGTCGCGATGCCCAGGGTGCCCTCCGAGCCGACGACCGCGCCGAGCAGGTCGTAGCCGGGGGCGTCCGGGGCGAGCCCGCCGAGCTGCACCACTTCCCCCTGGGGTGTCACGAACTCGGCGCCGAGGACGTGGTTGGTGGTGAAGCCGTACTTCAGGCAGTGCGCGCCGCCGGAGTTCTCGGCCAGGTTGCCGCCGATCGAGCAGATCTGCTGGCTGCTCGGGTCCGGTGCGTAGTAGTAGCCCGTCGGGGTGGCCGCGTGCGTGACGTCGAGGTTGAGGACGCCGGGGTCGACGACGGCGCGCTGGTCGGCCGGGCGGATCTCGTGGATGGTGCGCATCCGCGAGGTCACCACCAGGACGCCGTCGGCCCGGGGGAGGGCGCCGCCGGACAGGCCGGTGCCCGACCCCCGGGCGACGAACGGCACGCCGTGCTCGGCGCAGGCGCGGACGACGGCCGCCAGCTGTTCGGTGGTCTGCGGCAGCACCACAAGGGCGGGGGTGACGCGGTAGTGGGCCAGCCCGTCGCACTCGTAGGTGCGCAGCTCGATCCGGTCGCTGACGACCGCGTTCGCGGGCAGCACCGCCCGGACCGCCCGGGTCACCGCGGCCATCGCCTCGGGGTTGCCGCCCGCCTCGCCGGTGGCGCCGGTCTCCTCCGGGGACACGGGACCGAGCACCGGCCCCGCCGTCGTCTCCGTTCCGTGCGTGCCGCCCATGGCTCAGGCCTCCGGTCAGCCGACGCCGTCGTCGGTCAGGGCATCCGCTCGCAGGCGGACAGGTTCGGGATCAGGGCATCCGCTCGTAGGCGGGCAGGGTCAGGAAGTCCGGGTACTCGTCGGCCAGCGCCATCTCCAGGAACAGCGCGCGGGCGTCGTCCCAGCGGCCGGAGGAGAACGCGTCGCCCAGGGCGTCGGCGATCGCCTCCACCTCCTCGTCGACGATCCGCTCCACCAGCTCCCGGGTGACCGTCTCGCCGTCGGCGAGCCGGACGCCGTTGTGCAGCCACTGCCACACCTGGCTGCGGGAGATCTCCGCGGTGGCGGCGTCCTCCATGAGGTTGTTGATGCCGACCGCGCCCGACCCGCGCAGCCACGACTCCAGGTACTGGATGCCGACGCTGACGTTGCTGCGCAGCCCCGCCTCGGTGACCTCGCCGGGGGTGGAGCTCACGTCGAGCAGCTGCGCAGGCGTCACGTGCACGTCCTCGCGCTTCTTGTCGATCTGGTTCGGCCGGTCGCCGAGGACGGCGGTGAACGCCTCCTTGCACACCTCCACCATGCCCGGGTGGGCCACCCAGGAGCCGTCGAAGCCGTCGGCCGCCTCCCGCTCCTTGTCGGCGCGGACGCGGGCGAAGGCCTGCTCGTTGACCTCGGGGTCCTTCGACGGGATGAACGCCGCCATGCCGCCGATGGCGTGCGCGCCGCGCTTGTGGCAGGTGCGCACCAGCAGCTCGGTGTAGGCGCGCATGAACGGCACGGTCATCGTCACCGAGTTGCGGTCGGGCAGGAGGAACTCCTCGCCGCGGGTCCGGAAGCTCTTGATGACGCTGAACATGTAGTCCCAGCGGCCGGCGTTGAGGCCCGAGGAGTGCTCGCGCAGCTCGTGGAGGATCTCCTCCATCTCGAACGCCGCGGGGTAGGTCTCGATGAGCACCGTCGCGCGGATGGTGCCGCGGGGGATGCCCAGGTGGTCCTGTGCCAGGTTGAACGCGTCGTTCCAGAGCCGCGCCTCGAGGTGGCTCTCCATCTTGGGCAGGTAGAAGTAGGGGCCGCGGCCCTTGTCGATCTGCTTCTGCCCGCAGTTGGCCAGGTAGAGGGCGAAGTCGACCAGGCTGCCGGAGGTCTGCTCGCCGTCGACGGTGACGTGCTTCTCCGGCAGGTGCCAGCCCCGCGGGCGGACGACGATCGTCGGCAGCTCCTCGTCGGGGGCGAGGGTGTAGCTCTTGCCCTCCGGGGAGGTGAAGTCGATGGTGCGGTCGAGGGCGTCCTTGAGGTTGAGCTGGCCGCCGATGACGTTGTCCCACAGCGGGGTGTTGGCGTCCTCGTGGTCGGCCAGCCACACCTTGGCGCCGGAGTTGAGGGCGTTGATCGTCATCTTGCGGTCGGTCGGGCCGGTGATCTCCACGCGGCGGTCGACCAGGCCGGGGGCGGGGTCGGCGACCTGCCAGGAGTCGTCGTCCCGGATGCCCGCCGTCTCGGGGAGGAAGCCGAGGGTGCCGCCGTCGGCGAGCGCGCGCACCCGCTCCCGGCGGGCGGCGAGCAGCTCCAGCCGGCGCCCGTTCAGCTCGCGGTGGAGGAGGGCGACGAGCTCGAGCGCCTGCGGTGTGAGGACCTCGTCGTACCGGTCTCCCCTCGGGCCGGTGACCTCGAGGCCGTCCACGCCCGCGCTGCTGCTCATGGTTCTCCCTGGAGGTCATCGCGCCGGACGCCGGCCGGCGCGGTAGGGTCGTTCCACTTCGTGGAAAACCGGGTCTGCTTCTCGGAAAACAGCCGTTCTGGACGTTAGTGGCCCGGATCACCCGGGGTCAAGGAGGGTGGCGGGCGGGGAGGACGCGGCACGTCGGGCGTCCGGGTGTGGAGGCGGCGATGGCAGCAGAGCGCTCGTCGGACGGTGTGCAGTCGCTGGAGCGGGCCTTCCTGCTGCTCGAGCTCATGGCCGACGCCGGGGGGGAGGTCGCGATCAGTCGGCTCGCCGCCGACAGCGGTCTGCCGGTCTCCACGATCCACCGGCTGCTGCGCACGCTCGGAACCCGCGGTTACGTGCGCCAGCTGCCGTCGCGCCGCTACGTCCTGGGTCCGCGGCTGGTCCACCTGGGCGAGTGCTCGTCGCGGTCGCTGGCCACCTGGGCCCAGCCGCACCTGTCCTGGCTGGTCGACGCGATCGGGGAGACGGCGAACCTGGCCATGCTCGACGGCGACCGGGTCGTCTACGTCGCCCAGGTGCCCTCCCGGCACTCGATGCGGATGTTCACCGAGGTGGGACGGCGGGTGCACCTGCACTGCACCGGCGTGGGCAAGGTGCTGCTCGCCCAGCTGGCCGCCGCCGGTGCCCGCACGCTGCTCGCGCGGGCGGGCATGCCGGTGCGCACGGAACGCACGGTGACCGACCCCGACGAGCTGCTCGCGCAGCTGCCGGGGATCGTCGAGCAGGGCTACGCGGTCGACGACGGCGAGCAGGAGGCCGGCGTCCGCTGCGTCGCCGTCCCGGTGCCCGGCGGCTCCTCGGCCGGCGCCATCTCGGTGTCGGGCCCGGCCGGCCGGCTGGGCATGGACGCGGTGCCCCGGGTGGTACCGCTGCTGCAGTCGGCGGCCGCCGCGCTGGCCGCGGAGCTGCGCGAGGGCGGCGTGCGGTCGTCCGGATGACCCGACCCCCCAGCGGTGAGTTGCCTTCTGCAACCAAATAGATGTATGGTTGGTGTCTGCAAGCAACCCCCTGCGTCGAGGACGACGTCGTGCCCATCACCCCCACCACCATCGACCGGCTCGGCTCCGGTGTGGCCGCCCTGCTGCGCACCGGCCGCCACCTGGGCTCCCGCGTGGCGACCGAGCTCTACGGTGACCTGCCCTCCTCGGGCTGGGCGCTGCTCGTGTCGCTGGAGCGCGACGGCGAGCAGCGGTGCAGCGCACTGGCCGTGCAGGCGGGGGTGGACGTCTCCGTCGTCAGCCGGCAGGTCGCGACGCTGGAGAGGGGCGGCTACGTCGAGCGGCGGCCCGATCCCGAGGACGGCCGGGCCAGCCTGATCGGGCTGAGCCCGGCCGGGGTGAAGGCCATGGCCGCGACCCGGGCCGTCCGCGCCAGCTGGGCCGCCTCGGCGCTGGCCGGCTGGGACGACGAGGACGGCCGGCGGCTGTCCGAGCTGCTCGAGCGGCTGATCGCCGACCTCGAGGCGGCCGGGCGGCCCGCCGCCGCGCCCCCACCCCGCCGCCCCGCGGACGCCGCGCCGCGCTGAGGCCCCTCGACCCGACTCCCTCGAGATCAGGAGAACCCGTGAGCAGCAGTACCCTCGGTCGGCCCGCCGGGCCGGCGGCCGCCCCCGCCGGGGAGACCGGGCCACCGGCCGAGCAGCAGGGCCGGATGACCCACCGGCAGGTCCTCGAGGCGCTGTCGGGGATGTTGCTGGCGATGTTCGTGGCGTTCCTGTCCTCGACGGTCGTCTCCAACGCCCTGCCCACGATCATCACCGAGCTGCGCGGCACCCAGGGCCAGTACACCTGGGTGGTCACCGCGACGCTGCTGGCCTCGACCGCCTCCACGCCGATCTGGGGCAAGCTCGCCGACCTGTTCAGCAAGAAGCTGCTCCTGCAGATCTCGATCGTCGTCTTCATCGCGGGCTCGATGCTGGCCGGCCTGGCGCAGTCGGTGGACACGCTCATCGCCTGGCGGGCGCTGCAGGGCCTCGGCCTCGGTGGCGTCCAGGCCCTGGTGCAGATCGCCATGGCCGCGATGATCAGCCCCCGCGAGCGCGGCCGGTACTCCGGCCTCATCGGTGCGGTGATCGCGGTGGCCACCGTCGGCGGCCCGCTCATCGGCGGGCTCCTGGTCGACACCAGCTGGCTGGGCTGGCGATCGGTGTTCTACGTCGGTGTCCCCTTCGCCGCCGTGGCGCTGGTCCTGCTGCAGCGCACCCTGCACCTGCCGGTCACCCGGCGCGACGTCCGCATCGACTACCTGGGCGCGGCCTTCCTCACCGCCGGCGTCTCGGCGCTGCTCATCTGGGTCACCCTGGCCGGCGGCACCTTCCCGTGGTGGTCGGTGGAGACGGCGCTGTTCCTCGCCGGCGGGCTGCTGGCCATCGCCGCCTTCGTGGTCACCGAGCTGCGCGCCGCCGAGCCGATCGTGCCGCTGCGGCTGTTCCGCGACCGGACGACGACGCTGGCCATCATGGCCAGCGTGGCCATCGGCGTGGCGATGTTCGGCTCGTCGGTGTTCCTCGGGCAGTACCTGCAGATCTCCCGCGGCTACTCGCCCACGGCGGCCGGTCTGCTCACCGTCCCGATGGTCGGCGGACTGCTGCTGTCCTCGACCGTCTCCGGCATCCTCATCACCCGCACCGGCAGGTGGAAGCGCTACCTGGTCGCCGGGTCGCTGCTCGTGGTCGTCGGCTTCGGCCTGCTGGCCACCATCGACCACGAGACCGACATGGTCGTGCTCGGGGTGTTCCTGTTCGTGCTCGGTGTCGGCATCGGCATGACCATGCAGAACCTGGTGCTGGCCGTGCAGAACACCGTCGCCGCCCGGGACCTCGGCGCGGCCAGCTCGGCGGTCGCCTTCTTCCGCAGCCTGGGCGGCACGATCGGCGTCTCGGTCCTCGGCGCGGTGCTCTCCACCCGCGTCGGTGACCTGATCGCGCAGGGCCTGGCCAGCACGCCCGGCGCCGCGGCGGCCGCCCAGGGCTCCGGCTCGGTGGGACTGGCCGACCTGGCCGACGCCCCGCCGGCGGTCCGGACGCTGATCCAGGTCTCCTACGGCGACGCGACCGGCCGGATCTTCCTCGTCTCCGCCATCGTGGCGGTGGTCGCGGTGGCCGCCATCGGGTTCATCCGTGAGGTGGCGCTGCGGACCGAGAGCGGCGACGAGCGGCTGCGCGCCGGTCGCTGAGCCCGCAGACGCCCACGGCGGCCCATCCCGACGGGGACGGGCCGCCGTTGTCAGGCCTCCTCAGGCCCTGGCGGCCCCCTCGAGAATCCCGCCGCGAGCCTCGATCGGCCCTCCTGCAGGAGCCCGCCGCGAGCTTGCGAGTGGCGGGGGGCAGGAGGGTCCTTCTACTTCTACTTCTACTTCTCCAGGGCGGCGTCCAGACTGATGTCGTCGACGCCGGCCAGCGCCCGGCTGACCGGGCAGCCGACCTTGGCCGCCTGGGCGGCCTTCTCGAACCCCGCGGCGTCGAGGCCGTCGACCTCACCGCGGACGGTGAGCTCGATCTTCGTGATCGTCGGCGCGCCGTCCTTCTGGCCGAGCGTGACGTCGGCCGAGATCTCCAGCGCCTGGGGGGTGCCTCCGGCCTTGGCGATCTCGTTGGACAGGGCCATCGCGAAGCACGACGAGTGGGCGGCCGCGATGAGCTCCTCCGGGCTGGTCGTCCCGTTGGCCTCCTCGGCCGTGCGCTTGGGGAACGAGACCTCGTAGGTGCCGACCTTCGAGCTGGACAGCTCGACCTGGCCGGACCCCTCCTGCAAGGTGCCGTTCCAGGCGGTGCGGGCGGTACGGGTGGGCATGGGTCCTCCTCCTCGGACGGGGCGTCGCTCTCGGCTACCCCGATCGGTCGTGCACGACCATCCTGATCAACGGCGGCTGACCCGCTCGGCGACCAGGTTGAGCTTGGCCTTGAGGTCGGCGAACTCCTCGCGGTCCAGGTCGAGGGCGCAGATGATCTCCGCGGAGATCGCGTCGGCCCTGTCCTGCAGCGCCCGCCCGGCGTCGGTCAGGGCGATGGAGACAGAGCGCTCGTCCTCCACCCGGCGGTGCCGGGTGACCAGGCCGGCGGTGGTGAGCCGCTTGAGCAACGGGGAGAGCGTGCCACTGTCGAGCGCGAGGCGGGCGCCGAGCTGGCCGACGGTCTGGTTGTCGGCCTCCCACAGCAGCATCATCACCAGGTACTGCGGATAGGTGAGGCCGATCGCGTCGAGCAGGGGGCGGTAGCGCGCCGTCAGCGCCCGTGAGGCGGCGTAGAGCGCGAAGCACAGCT
Organism: Geodermatophilus sp. TF02-6; assembly: GCF_003319115.1. Taxonomy (GTDB): domain Bacteria; phylum Actinomycetota; class Actinomycetes; order Mycobacteriales; family Geodermatophilaceae; genus Geodermatophilus. Next base: position 161,367 of record NZ_QOHF01000005.1, read on the forward strand.
GGTCCTCGAGGACCGCGCTCGGTGCGGGCAGACCGGTCATCTTCCGAAGTCTAGGGGGCCGGTCCAGCCGGACCGGATCCTTCCGTCCGGGGGTCTCCCGGTGCAGGACGGGTCCTGCACCAGGTGAACGCGCGAGGTTGAGCGGAACAGACTCAACCCTGACCGCGTTGGACCCCTCGACAACCCCGGCCGGGTCTCCCGGCCCCTCCCGGAGAGGACTCCCCGCAGAGACCATGCAGAGCAAGCTGACCACCCGTTCGCAGGAGGCGATCGCGGCCGCCCAGCGGCTGGCGGTCGACCGCGGCCAGGCCGCGCTGGAGCCCCTGCACCTGCTCGCCGCGCTGCTCGAGCAGACCGACGGCATCGCCGGACCGCTGCTGAAGGCGGTCGGCGCGGACGTCGCCGACGTCCGCGCCAAGACCGACGCCGCGCTGCGGCGGATGCCCAGCGTGAGCGGTACGACCGTGCCTGCGCCGTCGCCGTCGCGCGAGCTGCTCCGAGTGCTCAACGCCGCGGGTGAGCAGGCCAGCGCGCTGGGCGACGAGTACGTCTCCACCGAGCACCTGCTGGTCGGCCTGGCCGACTCCGCGGGCGAGGCCGGCGCGGTGCTGAAGAGCTCGGGCGCCACCCGCGACGCGCTCCTGGCCGCCTTCCGCACCGTGCGCGGCAACCGCAAGGTCACCACGCCCGACCCCGAGAACACCTTCCAGGCCCTGGAGAAGTACGCCGTCGACCTCACCGAGCGGGCCCGCGAGGGCAAGATCGACCCGGTCGTCGGCCGCGACACCGAGATCCGCCGCGTCGTACAGGTGCTCTCCCGCCGCACCAAGAACAACCCGGTGCTGATCGGCGAGCCCGGCGTCGGCAAGACCGCGATCGTCGAGGGCCTGGCCCAGCGGATCGTCGCCGGGGACGTCCCGGAGAGCCTCAAGGGCAAGCGGCTCATGGCGCTCGACCTGGCCAGCATGGTCGCCGGCGCCAAGTACCGCGGCGAGTTCGAAGAGCGGCTCAAGGCGGTGCTGCAGGAGATCGCCGAGTCCGAGGGGCAGGTCGTCACCTTCATCGACGAGCTGCACACCATCGTCGGCGCCGGTGCGACCGGTGACTCGGCCATGGACGCCGGCAACATGATCAAGCCCATGCTGGCCCGCGGCGAGCTGCGCATGGTCGGCGCGACCACCCTCGACGAGTACCGCGAGCACATCGAGAAGGACCCCGCGCTCGAGCGCCGCTTCCAGCAGGTCTTCGTCGGCGAGCCCTCGGTGGAGGACACCATCGGCATCCTGCGCGGCTTGAAGGAGCGCTACGAGGTGCACCACGGCGTCCGGATCACCGACGCCGCGATCGTCGCCGCCGCCACCCTGTCCGACCGCTACGTCACCGCCCGCTTCCTGCCGGACAAGGCGATCGACCTGGTCGACGAGGCCGCCAGCCGGCTGCGCATGGAGATCGACAGCCGGCCGGTCGAGGTCGACGAGGTCGAGCGCGCCGTCCGCCGGCTGGAGATCGAGGAGATGGCGCTGGCCAAGGAGGACGACCCGTCGTCGGTCGAGCGGCTGGCCGCGCTGCGCGCCGACCTGGCCGACCGGCGGCAGCAGCTCGACGAGCTGACCGCCCGCTGGCAGCAGGACAAGGGCGCGATCGTCCGCATCCAGCAGATCAAGGAGGAGCTGGAGCGGGCCCGCACCGACGCCGAGCGCGCCGAGCGGGACGGCGACCTCGCACACGTGGCCGAGCTGCGCTACGGGCGCATCCCGCAGCTGGACAAGGCGCTGACCGAGGCCGAGGCGTCGGTGGAGACCGGCGACTCCATGCTCAAGGAGGAGGTCGGCCCCGACGACATCGCCGAGGTCGTGCAGGCCTGGACCGGCATCCCCGCCGGCCGGCTGCTCGAGGGCGAGACGCAGAAGCTGCTGCGGATGGAGGACGAGCTCGGCAAGCGGGTCGTCGGCCAGCCCGACGCCGTCCGTGCCGTCTCCGACGCCGTCCGGCGGGCGCGCTCCGGCGTGGCCGACCCCGACCGGCCCACCGGGTCGTTCCTGTTCCTCGGCCCGACCGGCGTCGGCAAGACCGAGCTGGCCAAGGCGCTGGCGGAGTTCCTGTTCGACGACGAGCGGGCGATGGTCCGCATCGACATGAGCGAGTACTCCGAGAAGCACTCGGTGGCCCGGCTGGTGGGTGCGCCCCCCGGCTACGTGGGCTACGAGGCCGGCGGCCAGCTGACCGAGGCGGTGCGGCGGCGTCCGTACACCGTCGTCCTGCTGGACGAGGTGGAGAAGGCCCACCCGGACGTCTTCGACGTGCTGCTGCAGGTGCTCGACGACGGCCGGCTCACCGACGGCCAGGGCCGCACGGTCGACTTCCGCAACACCATCCTGATCCTGACGTCGAACCTCGGCTCGTACCTGATCGCCGACCAGTCGGTCCCGGAGGAGCGGCGCCGCGAGGCGGTGCTCGAGGTGGTCCGGCAGCACTTCAAGCCGGAGTTCCTCAACCGGCTCGACGACGTCGTGGTGTTCCGCGCCCTGGGCAGCGAGGAGCTGGCCGGCATCGTCGACATCCAGGTCGGCGTGCTCGCCCGCCGGCTGGCCGCCCGCCGGCTCACCCTGCGGGTCACCGACGCCGCGCGCGAGTGGCTGGCGCTCAACGGGTTCGACCCGGTCTACGGCGCCCGCCCGCTGCGCCGGCTGGTGCAGTCGGCGATCGGCGACCAGCTGGCCAAGGCGCTGCTGGCCGGCGACATCCGGGACGGCGACGAGGTCGTCGTCGACGCCCCGGACGACCTCGCCGTCGAGGGGCTGACCGTCCGCCGCGGCTGACGAAGGACCTCCCTGCCCCCCACCGCTCGCAGGCTCGCGGCGGGCCCCTGCAGGGAGGCCGCCCGTCCTCTCCAACCCTTCCCAGGCTCAGGGCGGGGCCCGGGACGGGGCCGCGGCGGCACTCTGTAGGGGGGCCCGCCGCCGGGCCCGCCGTCCCACCCGGGGCGGCGGGCCCTCGCCGTGTCCCGCCGCGGGTGGTCGCAGTGGGCCCGGAGGGTCCCTGGAGGCCGATGTTGTGACTTGGTCTCGATCGACCTGCGACCCTGGCCCGGGGCCGGGACGGTGGGTGATCATCGCCGCAGACACCATGGGACCGACCAGGGAGCACGCGATGACATCAGGGCAGGGCGGCCACGACCCGCAGCAGGGGTGGCAGCAGCCACCGCTCCCACAGCAGCAGGGCTGGCAGGCGCCGCCCGCGCAGGAGGGCTGGCAGGCGCCGCCCGCGCAGCCGCCCTACGGCTACGGCTACGGGCCGGCTCCGTCGGCGCCCGGGTACGCGCCGCCCGCGCCGCCGCGGCCGGACGCGGTCCGCTTCGGCGTCGGCGCGTTCGTGGCCAACCTGGTCCTCGGCCTGGTGGGGTCGGTGGTCACGTTCAGCAGCATCGACGGCCTCATCGACGCCGAGCTCGCCCAGTCCGGGGTCACCGTGTCGCAGGACGCGATCCGGGCGGTGCTCATCGTCAGCGCGGTCATCGGGCTGTTCTTCGTCGCCCTGGAGGCGCTGTTCATCTGGTTCGCCTGGAACGGCCGCAACTGGGCACGGATCGTCCTGTTCGTGCTCGGCGCCTTCACCATCCTCGGCGGGCTGTCCGCGCTGACGCAGCCGAGCACCGGCTTCATGACCGCCCTCTCGGTGTGCCAGATGCTGCTGGTGATCGTCGGCATCGTGCTGCTGACCCGGCCGCCGTCGAACGAGTGGTACCGGATCATGGGACAGCGGCGGGCGGCCGGGCTGCGCTGACGGCCGACCCGGCTCCCGCGGGCCGTCGTCCTCCCGGACGGCGGCCCGCGGCGTCGTCCGGGCGTGGCGCCCACCCCGGCCGGGCCGGGGTGGGGATGATGGCGCCCGCCCAGGACGGACGGAGGAGCCCCACCCCTCGTGACGCGCCGCCGCACCACTCTGGCCGTCGCCGTCGCCCTGGTGCTCCCGCTGGGCGCCTGCGGCTCTGCCGGGCCCTCCCCGGAGGCCGCCGCCGCGCTCAGCACCTCGGCCGCCCCGGCCGGGCCGTTCGGCGCCGGCTGCTCCGCGCTGCCGCTCGCCGGGACGGACGGCCGGCTCGGGGCGCCCGACACCCCGCTGGTCACCGCGGCCGCCGGCATCCCGGTCCTGTCCCGGTTCACGGCTGCCGTGCGCGCGGCCACGCTCGTCGACTCGCTCAACGTCACCGAGGACGTCACCGTGCTCGTCCCGGCCGACCCGGCGTTCGAGGCGGTGCCCGCCGACACGCTCGACCCGGTGCTGGCCGACATGCCCCGGCTGACCGCCCTGCTCACCCACCACGTGATCCCCGGCCGGCTGACCCCCGCCGAGCTGGCCGGGACGCATCCCACGCTGAACGGGGACCAGGTCACCGTGGACGGCTCGGACGAGGGCTCCACCATCACCGCCGACCAGACCCTCGTCGGGACGACCGACGCGGCGGTGGCCTGCGGCGGCCTGCGGACGGCGAACGCGACCGTCTACGTCCTCGACCAGGTGCTCGCCCCGCCGTCCCCCTCGAGCCCTTCGCAGGCTCAGCGGACGCCGAGGAGGGGGGCGCCGGCGTCAGTAGGGTCGGCGTCATGACGGCTCCCGCCATCCTGCCCGACCGCGACCGGCTGCTGGAGCTCGTTCTCGACCTGGCCGTCGTCCAGGGCCGGGTCACGCTCTCCTCGGGGCGGGAGGCCGACTGGTACATCGACCTGCGCCGGCTGACCCTGCACCACGAGGGCGCTCCGCTGGTCGGCCGGGTGATGCGGCAGCTGACCGGCGACCTGCGCTACGACGTCGTCGGCGGGCTCACCCTCGGCGCCGACCCGGTGGCGACGGCGATGCTGCACGCGGCGGCCGCCGGGGAGGGGTTCCTCGACGCCTGCGTCGTCCGCAAGGCCGGCAAGGCACACGGCCTGCAGCGGCGGATCGAGGGGCCGGACGTCGCCGGGCGCAGCGTGCTCGTGGTGGAGGACGTCTCCACCACCGGCTCCAGCCCGCTGACCGCCGTCGAGGCGCTGCGGGAGGCCGGTGCCGAGCCGATCGCCGTGGCCGTGGTCGTCGACCGCGGCGGGCGGGCCGCGGTCGAGGAGGCGGGGCTGGAGTACCGCGCCGCCTTCACCCTCGCCGACCTCGGCCTGGAGTGACCCCGCGCTCCCGGGCGGTGAGCGCACGCACCCGTCGCGGGCGTGCTGGATCAGCGTGCCGCCGGGCCCGAGGTGACACGCTGACCCCATGAGCGCAGAGCGGTTGGTCGTCGTCGGCGGCGACGCCGCGGGCATGTCCGCGGCGGCCCAGGCCCGCCGGCTGCGCGGTGCCTCCGACCTGGCGATCACCGTCCTCGAGCAGGGCCCCGAGGTCTCCTACTCGGCCTGCGGCATCCCCTACTGGGTCGGGGACGTCGTGGGCGACCGCGACCGGCTCATCGCCCGCACCCCGCGCGAGTTCGCCGCCCAGGACGTCGACGTCCGCACCGCCACGCGCGCCGAGGAGGTCGACCTCGACGCCGGCACCGTGCGGACCAGCACCGGTGAGACGTTCGGCTACGACCGGCTGGTGATCGCCACCGGCGGCCGGCCGATGCGCCCGCCGGTGCCCGGGCTCGACGCGCAGGGCGTGCACGGGGTGCACCGGCTGGCCGACGGCGCCGACATCCGCGCCGCGGTCGCCGCCGGCGCCCGGAGGGCGGTCGTCCTGGGTGGCGGGTACATCGGCCTGGAGATGGCCGACGTCCTGCACGCCCGCGGACTGGCCGTGACGATCGTGCTCGCCGACCCGCTGCCGATGACCCAGCTCGACGCCGACATGGGTGAGCGGATCTGCAAGGCGATCGGCGACCTGGGCATCGACGTCCAGCCCGACCAGCCGGTCCGGGAGGTCGAGGCCGACGCCGACGGGGTGGTGCGGGCCGTCCGCACCGACGCCGGCAGCTACGAGTGCGACCTCGTCGTCCTCGGGCTGGGGATGGGCCCGGAGGTCGCGCTCGCCCGCGCCGCCGGGCTGCGGATCGGCGAGACCGGCGCCGTCGAGGTCGACCGCACCCAGCGCAGCCGCTCGCACCCGGAGGTGTACGCCGCCGGCGACTGCTCGCAGACGTACCACCGGCTCACCGGCGAGGCGGTGCACGTCGCCCTCGGCACGCACGCCACCAAGCAGGGCCGGGTCGCCGGCTCGGTCATCGGCGGGCGGGCGGCCCGCTTCGCCGGGGTGCTGGGCACCGCGCTGACCAAGGTCGGCGGCCTGGAGATCGGCCGGACCGGCCTGTGCGCGAGCCAGGCCGCGGCGGCCGGCCACGACGTCCGCACCGAGACGATCGAGGGGACGACGCGCGCCGGCTACTACCCGGGCGCCGAGCCGATGACGGTCAAGCTGGTCAGCGACCGGGGCTCCGGCCAGCTGCTGGGCGGCCAGATCGTCGGTGGACCCGGCGCCGGCAAGCGGATCGACGTCCTGGCCACCGCCATCTGGGCCGGGCTGACCGCCGAGGAGTTCGCCGGCTCCGACCTCTCCTACGCGCCGCCGTTCTCCCCGGTCCACGACCCCGTGGCCGTCGCCGCCCGCGTCGCCAGCCGGGTCGAGCAGGGCTGAGCGCCGACCGGTCCGATCGGCCGGTGGGTGTCGCGGCACACGGCCTCGGCGGGATACTGGCCGCCGAGCAAGCGCCGTCCCCGACGCAGTGTCCGTGCAGCGACGCAGTGTCCGTACAAGCAAGACGCAGTGTCCGTACAAGCAAGACGCAGTGTCCGTGCCAGCAAGGAGCGCCCCGCATGCCCATCGCGACCCCTGAGGTCTACGCCGACATGATCAGCCGGGCCAAGGAGGGCGGTTACGCCTACCCGGCGATCAACTGCACCTCCTCGGAGACGGTCAACGCCGCCCTGCGCGGCTTCGCCGACGCCGGCAGCGACGGCATCATCCAGTTCTCCACCGGTGGCGCGGAGTTCGCCTCGGGAACCAAGGTCAAGGACATGGTCACCGGCGCGGTCGCCCTGGCCGAGTTCGTCCACGTCGTCGCCGAGAGGTACCCGGTCACCGTCGCCCTGCACACCGACCACTGCCCCAAAGACAAGCTGGACTCCTACGTCCGCCCGCTGATCGCGATCTCCAAGGACCGCGTGGACGCCGGTCAGGAGCCGCTGTTCCAGTCGCACATGTGGGACGGCTCGGCCGTGGAGCTCACCGAGAACCTGCAGATCGCCGAGGAACTGCTCGAGAAGTGCGCCGCCGCGAAGCTGGTGCTCGAGGTGGAGATCGGCGTCGTCGGCGGCGAGGAGGACGGCGTCGCCGCCGAGATCAACGAGAAGCTCTACACCGCCGACGGCGACTTCCTGCGCACCGCGCAGACGCTGGGCCTGGGGGAGCGGGGGGTGTACCTGCTCGCCGCGACGTTCGGCAACGTGCACGGCGTCTACAAGCCCGGCAACGTCAAGCTCCGCCCCGACGTGCTCGAGCGCGGCCAGGCCATCGTGGCCAAGGAGTTCAACCTGGGGGACGGCGCCAAGCCGTTCAACCTGGTCTTCCACGGCGGCTCGGGCTCGCTGCTGGAGGAGATCCGCGAGGCCATCTCCTACGGCGTGGTGAAGATGAACATCGACACCGACACCCAGTACGCCTTCACCCGGCCGATCGCCGATCACGTGTTCAAGAACTACGACGGCGTCCTGAAGGTCGACGGCGAGGTCGGCAACAAGAAGACCTACGACCCGCGCACCTACATGAAGTTGGCGGAGACCGGCATGGCCGCGCGCATCGTCCAGGCGTGCGAGGACCTGCTGTCGGCCGGCCAGTCGCAGGGCGCCTGATGGGGCATCCGCACGCCAACCTCCTGGGTGAGCCGCCGTCGACGCTGCTGCCGCCCACCCCGGAGGCCGACGCGGAGCTCGCGCAGGGCATCCCGGCGGCCGAGGTCGCGGCACGCCACCCGACGGTGAGCGCGGCGTGGGCGGAGCTGGCCGAGCAGGCGCTCGACCGGCCGGACCGTGGGCTGACCGACACCATCGCGGCCTACGCCTACGCCCGCACCGGTTACCACCGCGGCCTGGACGCGCTGCGACGCAACGGCTGGAAGGGCCACGGCCCGGTGCCGTGGTCGCACGCGCCCAACCGCGGGTTCCTGCGCTGCGTGACGGCCCTGGCCCGGGCCGCCGAGGCCATCGGCGAGACCGACGAGCAGGAGCGCTGCACCCAGCTCCTGCGTGACTGCGACCCCTCGCTGGCCGCCTGACGCGCAGCACCGAGCGGGGATGGGAGTGTGGGGCTCAGCGCAGGTCGGGGGACGGCACGTGGCCGCGGTGTCGTCCGGTAGGACGACGATGACACCGTGCACTCGCCCGGAGCCGTCATCGGCCGCCTGCGGCCCCTCCTGCTCGCCGTCCACCAGGCGCTGTCGGCCGGCGTCGCGGTCAGCGCGGCCGTCCACGCCGCGCACGGCTGGAACCCCACCGCGGACCGCCACCTCGACCACCAGCTGGTCCGCCGCGAGGCGATGGAGCGGCTCAAGCCCTGGGGTGCCCGCCCCGAGGACGACGAGCTGTCCGACCCGCTGCAGACCCGCCAGCTGGAGTTCGCCGACACCAGCACCGACAACCTCGGCCTGGCCATGAGCGGACTGCTCCTGCGCACCCCCAGCGACGTGCTGCGCGTGTGGCGCTCCGACGACGGCGAGCTGCCCGCCGCGGCCACCGACGGCCTGCGCGCCTTCTACCGCCAGGACCCCAGCCGGCAGCTGCAGCTCGACCTCGACCCGGACGACGACCCCGAGGACCCGGACGACGACCCCGACCGGTTCCGTCCCGCGCCGGGCCACCTCGCGCTGCTGTGGGCCGACGCCGACGCCGTCCTCACCCGCCTCGACCTGGTCCGGCCCTGCGGACACGTCGGCCGCCGGGTCCTCGTCGACTGGCACGTCGACCTGTTCCAGCGCCTGCTGCGCCCCGCGGCCCGACCCCCACGGGCGGCGTCCGGCACGCCGACCGCCGGCCCGGCATGACCCATGGTCACCGTTTGACAGGCAGCTCCCAGGATCGGTGGCTACGCTCCGTCCCTGGTGCCCAGTCCGGGCGCCCGTCACCGGAGGTGCTGCATGGCCACGCTTCTCTGGATCATCGCCGTCGTCCTCGTCATCGCCGGCATCCTCGCGATCGTGCGCGGGCAGCTGCTCTGGGGCATCGTGCTCATCGTCGTGGGCCTGCTCGTCGGCCCGGGCGGGGTGAGCGTCTTCACCTGATCCCGGCCCCGTCCAGAGGCTCGCCGCGAGCTTGCGAGTGGCGAGGAGGACGGGGTCCTTCTCCGAGGGCTGAGGGGGCGAGGTCCTCTCATCGGCAGGGAGGCCGCTCAGGGGCGCAGCCGCCAGCGCACCCGGTCGTCGGCGTACCACGTCCAGCGGCTGACCAGCCGCGGGTAGGGGACGCCGTCGCGGAGGACCCGGGCCGGGTCGCAGGCGATCTGCACGGCGCGCCCCCTGCTGCGCCGTGCCGGGCGCAGCGGCAGCGTCATGACCGCCACGCCGAGGGTGTCCACCGCCTGCCAGTCGGGGCGGACGTCGATCCGGGTGATCAGCCCGTCGGCGATCTGCACCGCGTCGTTGTAGGCCTGTGCGCCCAGTCGCCGTGCCAGCGGGCGGCGCTGGTCGTCCCCGGCCGCCTCGACCCGACCGTGGTGCAGCAGCACCCCGCCGTGGTCGTCGCGCACCAGGGAGAGCTCCCGCTCCTCGCCGCCGCTGCCCACGCCGAGCGCCCGGGCCAGGCCCACCGAGGCGTCGTCGTCCGCCGGCTCCCAGGAGACCGGCGCGACGGCGGTCCTCCCAGCCCGGTGCAGCGCGGCCAGCACCGCCGCCAGCGCCGGGACCGGCCCGCGGACCAGCAGCGCCTCGGCGTCGACCGCCGGAGCGACCGCCTCGCGGGCCGGCGCCTGACCCGGCCCGAGACCGCGCAGGTCCAACTCGACGAGCGACATGCGGCTACCCTGCCACCTGCCAGCCGGTCATCCGCCGGTACCGGTGCGGGAAGGGATCGAAGCGAGATGCCGGCAGTCGTGCTGATCGGCGCCCAGTGGGGTGACGAGGGCAAGGGGAAGGCCACCGACCTGCTCGGGGGCCGCGTGCCCTACGTGGTGCGCTACCAGGGCGGCAACAACGCCGGCCACACCGTGATCACCCCCGACGGCGAGCGGTACGCGCTGCACCTGATCCCCTCGGGCATCCTCACCCCCGGGTGCACACCGGTCATCGGCAACGGCGTCGTCGTCGACCCCGAGGTGCTCATCGGGGAGCTCGCCGGCCTCGAGGAGCGCGGCGTGGACACCTCCCGCCTGGTCATCTCGGCCGACGCGCACCTGATCATGCCGCACCACCGGGCGCTGGACCGGGTCACCGAGCGGTTTCTCGGCAAGCGCCGGATCGGCACCACCGGTCGCGGCATCGGCCCGGCCTACGGCGACAAGGTCGCCCGCACCGGCATCCGGGTGGCCGACCTGCTCGACCTGTCGATCCTGCGGCAGAAGCTCGAGGGCACGCTGCAGGAGAAGAACCAGGTCCTGGTCAAGGTCTACAACCGCAAGGCGATCGACGTCGACGAGGTCGTGGAGGAGTACGCCGGCTACGCCGAGCAGCTCAGGCCGCGGATCGCCGACACCCGGCTGCTGCTGGCCGACGCCCTCGACGCCGGCGAGTGGGTGCTGCTGGAGGGGTCCCAGGGCACGCTGCTGGACGTCGATCACGGCACGTACCCGTTCGTCACGTCGTCCAACCCGACCGCGGGCGGCGCGGCGACCGGGTCGGGGATCGGCCCCACCCGCATCCAGCGGGTCGTCGGGATCCTCAAGGCGTACACCACCCGGGTCGGCTCCGGCCCGTTCCCGACCGAGCTGTTCGACGCCAACGGCGAGTACCTGCGCAAGCACGGCGGCGAGGTCGGGGTGACCACCGGCCGCGACCGGCGCTGCGGCTGGTTCGACGCCGTCGTCGCCCGTTACGCGGCCCGGGTCAACGGGATCACCGACTACTTCCTCACCAAGCTCGACGTCCTCTCCGGCCTGGAGACGGTGCCGATCTGCGTGGCCTACGACGTCGACGGCGTCCGGCACGACGAGATGCCGATGACGCAGACCGAGTTCCACCACGCCACGCCGGTCTACGAGGAGCTGCCCGGCTGGTTCGAGGACATCCGGCACTGCCGCAGCTTCGACGAGCTGCCGCCCACCGCGCAGGCCTACGTGCGCCGGCTGGAGGAGCTCTCCGGCGCCCGGGTCAGCGTCATCGGCGTCGGCCCCGGCCGGGAGGAGAACGTCGTCCTCCACGACCTGCTCACCTGAGGAGCGGGTTCGTCGGCCCCCTCCCGGGCACCGCCCCGAGCGTGCGAGGGGTGGGGAGGAGGGGGTCCTTCAGGCGGCGACGAGCTGCCCCCGCGCGCGGACGGCGACCTCGGGGGCGTCGGTGATGACACCGTCGACGCCGAGGGCCAGCAGCAGCCGGACCTCGGTCCGCAGGTCACCGGTGCCGCCCGCGTCCCCGCCGCGGCGCAGGTGCCGGGGGAGGAAGGCGTTCTCCGGGCGCAGCGTCCACGGGACGACCAGCAGCCCGGCGCGGTGGGCCCGGCCGATGAGGTCGGAGACGCCGGTCAGTGCCTGCTCGCCGTCGCGCAGCAGGATGCGGTGCCGGCTGGGCGTGATGCCCTGGGCGTAGGTGCTGATCCCGCGCAACCCCGCCGGGGTGACCATCGGGTCGTGGACGGCGGCGTGGTCGACCAGCTGCAGGATCGTCGGCCCGTCCTCCCCGAGGGCGGCGCGCAGCCGCCGCAGCGCCGGCGCGTCGAAGGACTGCACCACCACCGTCCCGTCGGGACCGGTCGCCCCCAGGCGGCGCAGCTCGGCGGCCACCAGCTCCACCACGGGCAGGTCTGCACGCTCGCCGGCCCTGGTCGGCGCCTTGAGCTCGGCCAGCACGCGGACCTCCCGCCCGGCGGTCGAGCGGCGGCGGGCGATCGCCACCACCTCGGCCAGCGTGAGGATGCCGAACCGGCCGTCGTAGGTGGTGTTCAGCGGGCGCAGCGCCGGCATCCGCTCAACGGCCCGCAGGGTGCGCAGCTCGGCGAGGGTGAAGTCCTCGGTGAACCAGCCGGCCTGCTCGCGGCCGCCGACGACCCGGGTGGTCCGCCGGCCGGCGAACTCCGGCCGGGTGGCGACGTCGGTGGTGCGGGAGAGCTCGTCCTCGTGCCGGACGACGAGCGCGCCGTCGCGACTGACCACGACGTCGGGCTCGACGAGGTCGGCGCCGAGGTCGATGGCGAGCTCGAAGGCGGCCGCGGTGTGCTCCGGCCGGTACGCCGAGGCGCCGCGGTGGCCGACGACCACCTGACGGGGCAGCCCGGTCGCCGGACCCCTTGCCAGCGACTCGATCGCGTGCATGCCCCCACCTCACCCCACGACGGTGTCGGGTTGCTGAACGCACGCCGTCCGATCCCGGACAATTCGGACGACACCGCGCCGACCTGCGCGCCACCATGCCGGGGTGGGCGACATCACATCACTGGGCTGGACGCCGGAGCGGGACGCCGAGCTCCCGGCCGGCTGCCGGCCCGGCCGCGTCGCACGGGTCGACCGCGGCCGGCTGACGGTGCTGACTGCCGACGGTGAACGGCACGCCTCCCCGGGGCCGCTGCGCGGGGACACCGGCCCGGCGGTGGGCGACTGGGTGGCCCTGCGGGGCGAGCTCGCCGTCGCGGTCCTGCCCCGCCGGACGGCGTTCACCCGGGGAGCGGCCGGCCGGACGTCGGCCGAGCAGGTGGTCGCGGCCAACCTGGACCTCGTGCTGGTGGTCGACGCGCTGTCCACGGCGCCGCGGCTGCGTCGGGTCGAGCGCTACCTGGCCGTCGCGTGGGGCAGCGGGGCGACGCCGGTCGTCGTCCTCAGCAAGGCCGACCTGTGCGCCGACGTCCCCGCCGCGGTGCGGGCGGTGGCGGAGCACGCGCTCGGCGTCGACGTCCTGCCGGGGAGCTCGGTGACCGGCGCCGGCCTCGACGCGGTGCGGGCGCTGCTCGGGCCGGGGCGGACGGCGGCGATGGTCGGCCCGTCCGGCGTCGGCAAGTCCAGCCTGGCCAACGCGCTCGCCGGGACGACGGTGGCGGCCACCCGGGAGGTCCGGGACGGCGACGGCCGCGGCCGGCACACCACGACCGCCCGCGAGCTGCACCTGCTCCCCGGCGGTGGGCTGCTCGTCGACACCCCCGGGATGCGTGAGCTGGGGCTGGTCGACGACGACGGCCTCGACACCGCCTACGCCGACGTCGCCGAGCTGGCCGCCGGGTGCCGGTTCCGCGACTGCGCCCACCGCACCGAACCGGGCTGTGCCGTCGCCGCCGCGATCGACGACGGCCGGCTGGATCCGGCCCGCTACACCGCGTGGCGCAAGCTGCAGGCCGAGGCGCGCCGGCAGGCGCTGCGCTCCGACGCCCGCGCGCGGGCTGCGGAACACGCGCGGGTGCGGGCGGTCCAGCGCGCCCACCGGACGCAGCCGAACCGGGTGCGGTGAGGGCGCCGGCGGCCCCCTCCAGGGCACCGCCCCGAGCGTGCGAGGGGTGGGGAGGAGGGGGTCCTTTCTCAGGCTGCGGAGACGTCCGGGACCCGACCGTCCTCCTCGCTCACCGGGTCCTCGCTCCCCTCGCTCCTGTGCCAGCTGAGAGGAGTGCCCTCGCCGCGCTTGAGGTGTCGACCCCGCCGGTCGGGCGTGGACAGCCACAGGACCTTGACGCAGTCGTCGAGCGCGCTGCGGTAGCTCTCGAGGAGCAGGCCGGGATCGTCGAGCTGCTCCTCGGACAGGCCCGAGTGATCCGGTCCCGCGGCCTGCCGGCGTATCCACCGGCGGAAGCCGGCATCCGCCTCCAACAGCAGGAAGTACCGGACCATGAGGAGGTCCGTGACGGCGTGCCAGGCCTGTGCCGGGCGCTTGTCGGCGTAGTGGATCTGCAGCCTCCGCTCGAGCACCTGGCTCCTGGTGCGCGTGCTGAAGTACGTGTGGTCGAGGTCGCCGCGCTGCTCCGCGATCGCCTCGGAGGCCTTCCTCTTCTCCAGGGGGACGTGTCTCGCCGTCCTCTCGAACACCTGAAGTGCCAGGAACAGCGAGTTGGCCACCTCGGTCAACTCACCTGCCAGCGCCTCGCGGAGCTCGCTCTCGTCCTTGCGCCGCTGGATCCGTGCCGCCACGAGGTTGACGACCAGGAGCGCGAGCAGGGCTGTGACCGTGGGACCCGTCGCAGCCACCATCATGCGTTGCCACAGCGGATCGCCCATGGCCGTCTCCCGGACTCGGCGCACGTTCCTCGCAGACCTCGGAAGGTACTGGGTGCGACGTCCGCAGACGACCGTCCTCCCGCCCCGCATCGGCGGACCCGAGCCCGAGCCCGGTCGGTAGGGTCGCGCTCCGTGCGCGTGCTCGTGATCGGCTCCGGCGCCCGGGAGCACGCCCTGTGCGTGGCCCTGCGCGACGACCCCGCGGTGACCGCGCTGGCCTGCGCGCCGGGCAACGCCGGCACCCGCGCGATCGCCGAGGCGGCCGACGTCGACGTCGCCGACCCGGTGGCGGTCGCCGCTCTGGCCGCCGGGTGGGGTGCGGACCTGGTCGTCGTCGGCCCCGAGGTGCCGCTGGTGGCCGGTGCCGCCGACGCCGTCCGCGACGCCGGCATCGCCTGCTTCGGCCCCTCGGCCCAGGCCGCGCAGCTGGAGGCCAGCAAGTCCTCCGCCAAGCACGTCATGGCCGCCGCCGGTGTGCCGACCGCGCGGTCGTGGCCGGTCGGCGGCCCGGCGGAGCTGGAGACGGCGCTGGACGAGGCGGGCGGGGTGGGCGGGGGACCATACGTGGTCAAGGACGACGGGCTGGCCGCCGGCAAGGGCGTCGTCGTCACCCCCGACCGGGACGCCGCGGTCGCGCACGGACGCCGCGTGCTCGACGCCGGCGGGGCGGTGCTGGTCGAGGAGTACCTCGACGGACCCGAGGTGTCGCTGTTCGCCGTCACCGACGGGACGACGGTGCTGCCGCTGGTGCCGGCCCAGGACGCCAAGCGCCGCGACGACGGCGACGCCGGGCCCAACACCGGCGGGATGGGCGCCTACGCGCCGCTGCCGTGGGCGCCGCCGGGGCTGGTCGAGGAGGTGCTGGCCACGGTGCTGCAGCCGACCGTCGACGAGATGCGCCGCCGCGGCGAGCCGTTCTCCGGGCTGCTCTACGCCGGCCTGGCGCTGACCTCCCGCGGCGTCCGGGTGGTGGAGTTCAACGCCCGCTTCGGCGACCCGGAGACCCAGGTGGTGCTGCCGCTGCTGGCGACCCCGCTGGCCGGGCTGCTGCACGCCGCGGCCACCGGCACGCTCGCCGACCACCCGCCGCTGCGCTGGCGGCCCGGCGCCGCCGTCACCGTCGTCGTCGCCGCCTCCGGCTACCCGGAGCGGCCGCGCACCGGCGACCCGGTCACCGGCGCCGACGGTCCGGGCGTGCTGCACGCGGGCACGGCGCTGACCGCCGGCGGCACCGTCGTCTCCGCCGGCGGGCGGGTGCTCGCGGTGACCGCCGTCGGGGACGACCTGGCCGCGGCCCGGCAGCGGGCCTACGAGCGGGTCGCCGGCGTCCGGCTGGCCGACGCGCACTGGCGCACCGACATCGCGCTGGCGGCGGTCGAGGGCCGGATCACCGGCCCCGGCCCCCTGCAGGGTCCCGCCGCGAGCGGGCGAGCCGTGGGGGCAGGGGGCCGGGCAGGGGGTCCTTCGACTAGCCCGCGGTGACCGCCGGGCGGGCGCGCTCCGGGTGCGGCTCGGGCGGCCGCGGGCCGTCGTGGCGGTGCACCAGGTAGGTGCCGCCCACGTTGAGGCAGGCGATGATCGGCACGGCGATCAGGGCGCCGAAGATGCCGCCGATGATCACCCCGGTGGCCAGGCCGAGCACGACCGCCAGCGGGTGGATCCGCACCGCCCGCCCGAGCAGCAGCGGCGAGAAGACGTGCCCCTCCAGCTGCATGACCAGCACGACCGCGCCCAGGGTGAGCAGCGCGGTGACCAACCCGTTGGAGACCAGGGCCACCAGGACGGCGACCGTGCCGGCGAGGAACGACCCGACGATCGGGATGAACGCGCCGATGAAGACCAGCGCGGCCAGCGGGAGGGCCAGCGGCACCCCGAGGACGAGCAGCGCGGCGCCGATGCCGACGGCGTCCATGAGGGCGACGGCCACCGTGGCTCGCACCAGGGCGACCAGGGTCCGCCACGAGCGCCGGGCGGCCTCGTCGACGTAGGCCCGTGCCTCGTGGGGCATGAGGCCGACGACCCACAGCCAGATGGACCGGCCGTCCTTGAGGAAGAAGAACAGGGTGAGCAGGGTCAGCAGCAGGCCGGCGAAGACCGAGGTCACCGTGCCGGCGGTGCTGATCGCCCCGGAGGTGATCGCGCTCTGGTTGGCCCCGATCGCGTTCTGCACCTGCCCGACCAGCTGGTTGAGCTGGTGCTGCGTGATCGGGAACGTCCGGGTGATCGTGTCCTGGATCTGGGTGAGGCCCTGGCTGACCTGACCGGTCAGGGAGCTCCAGTCGGTGACCACCTGCTCGACGACGAGGGTGATGATCCCGGCGACCACCAGGACCCCGACCAGCAGCATGACCAGCGCGGCCAGCGAGCGCGGCCACCGGCGCCGGATCAGCGCCGCGGCGCCCGGCTGCAGCAGGGCCGCGAGCAGCAGGGCGACCAGGAGCGGGACGAACACCTCGAACAGCAGGTCCACGACCCGTACCAGCAGGTACAGCAGTGCCCCGACGAGGATGACCCGCCACGACCAGTCGGCCGCGACGCGCAGCCCGGAGGGGACGGTGTCGCCGTCGTCCCGCCCGGCGGTGCGCCGCGTCGTGCGGGTGGTGCCGCGGCGGGCGCCCTGCGGTGGTCCGCTGACCGGCCCGGAGGCGACGTCCACGTCCGGTGCGCCCGGTGCGGGACTGCCCAGCGGGGGCCGGACGGCACCGTTGCCGTCGGGAGCGGCGTCCGGCGTCTCCGGCTCGTCGTCGTGGACGAGGATGGCCCGGGTGTCACCACGGGGAGGCCAGGCGTGCGGGTCGGGTTCGGACGCGGTCCGGATGCGCTCGCGGGCCCGCTCCACCAGGTGGGTCGCTCGTCGCAGCATCCCGCACCTCCCCGGGTCTGGGGGCTGTCCATGATCATGGTAGCCCTGCGGGAGACTGTCCGCGTCGCGACCAGCTGACCGGCCAGAGGCGGTACCCGCATGATCGAGCGTTACACCCTCCCCGAGATGGGCCGGGTCTGGAGCGACCAGCACAAGTACGAGCTGTGGGCCTCCGTCGAGACCCTCGTGCTCGAGGCCCACGCGGCGGCCGGGCGGGTGCCGGCCGAGGTGGTCGAGCCGGTGCGCAACGCCCCGCCGCCGACGCCCGAGCGGGTCGCCGAGATCGAGGAGACGACGCAGCACGACGTGATCGCCTTCCTCACCGCGTGGGCGGACAACACCACGCCCCGGTCGGCAGCCGCGTACGTGCACCACGGCATGACGTCGTCGGACCTGCTGGACACCGCGCTGGCGGTGCAGCTGACCGAGGCCACCGACATCCTGCTGGCCAAGGCCGACCGGCTGGTCGCCGTCCTGCGCGACCACGCGCTGGCCCACCGGGACACGATCAAGGTCGGCCGCACGCACGGCGTGCACGCCGAGCCCGACGTGTGGGGCCACCGGGTCGCCGACCTGGCGTTCGCGATGGCCCGCTCGCGTGACCGGCTGCGTGCGGCGCGCTCCCGCGTGGGCGTGGTGGCGATCTCCGGCGCCGTCGGCACCTACTCGCTGATCGACCCGTCGGTGGAGGTCGCCGTGGCGTCCGCGCTGGGCCTGCGGCCGGCCGACGCCTCCACCCAGGTGGTCATCCGCGACTCGATCAGCGAGTGGGTCGCGGCGCTGGCCGTCATCGCCACCGTCTGCGAGGCGATCGCGCTGGAGGTGCGGCACGGACAGCGGACCGAGGTGCGCGAGCTGTCCGAGGCGTTCGGCTCCGGCCAGAAGGGCTCGAGCGCGATGCCGCACAAGAAGAACCCGATCCGCTCCGAGCGCATCGCCGGCCTGGCCCGGGTGGTGCGCGCCGCCGTCGTCCCGGTGATGGAGGGCATCCCGCTCTGGCACGAGCGCGACATCTCGCACTCCTCGACCGAGCGGGTGTTCCTGCCCGACGCGTCGATCACCGCCGACTACCTGCTGCACCTGACCACCGGGCTGGTGGCGGACCTGGTGGTCGACACCGCCCGGATGCGGGCCAACCTGGAGTCGACCGGCGGGCTGGTCTACACGTCGTCGGTGCTGCTGGAGCTGGTGGAGGGCGGCCTCTCCCGGGAGGACGCCTACGCCCTGGTGCAGTCCGCGGCGATGGAGACGTGGAACGCCGGGACGCCGTTCCGCGAGACGCTGCGCAAGCGCGCGGCCGAGGCGGGGGTCGAGCTGGACGAGGCGCGGCTGGACGAGATCTGCCGGCCCGAGCGGTACGTGGCCGACCTCGGCCCGCTGTTCGACCGCGTGGCGGCGCTGACGTGACCCTGGACCTCCCGCTCGTCGCCCGGGGCAAGGTCCGCGAGGTCTACGACGCCGGCGCCGACCACCTCCTGCTGGTGGCCTCCGACCGGATCTCGGCCTACGACCGGGTGCTGCCGACGCCGATCCCCGACAAGGGACGGGTGCTCACCCAGCTGTCGGTGTGGTGGTTCGACCAGCTGACCCCGGTGCTGGCCTCGTCCGGCGCCGCCCACCACCTGCTCGGCGCCGACGACGTGCCGGCGGAGGTCGCCGGGCGGGCCGTGCTGGTGCGGCGGCTGTCGATGCTGCCGGTCGAGTGCGTGGCGCGCGGCTACCTGTCCGGGTCGGGCACCGTCGAGTACCGGCGGACCGGCTCGATCCGCGACGTCGCGCTGCCGGCCGGGCTGGTCGAGGGCTCGCGGCTGCCCGAGCCGGTGTTCACGCCGTCCACCAAGGCCGAGGCCGGCGAGCACGACGAGGCGATCGACTTCGCCGCGGTCGTCGACCTGGTGGGCGCGGACCGCGCGGAGGAGCTGCGCGAGCTCACCCTGGCGCTGTACCGCCGGGGCGCGGAGATCGCCGAGGGCGCGGGGATCGTCCTGGCCGACACCAAGTTCGAGTTCGGCCTGGACGCCGACGGCCGGCTGACCCTCGGCGACGAGGTGCTCACCCCCGACTCCTCCCGCTTCTGGCCGGCCATCCTCTGGTCCCCGGGTGCGCCCCAGCCCTCGTTCGACAAGCAGTACGTGCGCGACTGGCTGACCTCCTCCGGCTGGGACCGGGTCTCCCCGCCGCCGGAGCTGCCCCCCCACGTGGTCGAGGCGACCCGAGAGCGCTACGTCACCGCCTACGAGCGCCTCACCGGCACCACCTTCCGCTGACCCGGCGAGCTCACGGACCCCTCCCGCACCCACATCGGCGATCTGGTCGCCACCCGGCTGCCTTGGCGACCACATCGCCGATGTGGCGGCGGAGGAGGGGCGGGACGGGAGCCGTGCGGAGGGCGATCCGCGGGGCCCGCGAGTGGGACACGCCACCCCGGTACCCTCGTCCGTGTGCCCCGGGTGGTCGTCGACGTCGTGCTGAAGCCGGAGATCTCCGACCCCCAGGGACAGGCGGTGCTGGGAGCGCTGGGCCGGCTCGGCCACGACAGCGTCCGCGGCGTGCGCCAGGGCAAGCACTTCGTCCTCGACGTGGAGGGCACCCCCGACGAGGCGGAGCTCACGCAGATCGCCGAGACGCTGCTGGCCAACCCCGTCATCGAGGACGTCGAGCTCCACCTGCCGAAGGGCTGACCGTGCGCATCGGTGTCACCACCTTCCCGGGCTCCCTGGACGACGTCGACGCCGTGCGGGCGGTGCGCCTGGCCGGCGGCGAGCCGGTCGCGCTCTGGCACGGCGACCACGACCTCGAGGACGTCGACGCCGTCGTCCTGCCCGGCGGCTTCTCCTACGGCGACTACCTGCGCGCCGGCGCCATCGCCGCCCGCGCGCCACTGGTGCAGGACATCGTCACGCGGGCGCGCCAAGGCCTGCCGGTGCTCGGCATCTGCAACGGCTTCCAGGTGCTCTGCGAAGCCGGCCTGCTGCCCGGTGCGCTGACCCGCAACGCGCACCTGCACTTCCGCACCCGCGACCAGGCGCTGCGCATCGAGCGCGCCGACAGCGCGTGGACGCGCGACTACGAGGCCGGCCAGCGGATCGTCGTCCCGGTGAAGAACGGCGAGGGCCGCTACGTGGCCGCGCCCGCCGACCTCGACCGGATCGAGGCGGAAGGGCGGGTCGTCGTCCGCTACGTCGAGGGCAACCCCAACGGCTCGATGCGCGACATCGCCGGGGTGACCAGTGCGGACGGCCGCGTGGTCGGGCTCATGCCGCACCCCGAGCACGCCGTCGAGGAGCTCACCGGCCCGTCCACCGACGGCCTGGGCTTCTTCACCTCCGTGTTGGAGCAGGTCGTGAGCGCATGACGCGCGAAGACGACGCCCGAGTGAGCATCGCAGCGAGCGAGGAGCGGAGCGAGGTCGGAGTCGAGCCATGAACGTCGACACCGTCGAGCGGGCGGCGAAGACACCCGACGATGAGCAGCCCCACCGCGAACTCGGGCTCGAGGACGACGAGTACGCCCGCATCCGCGACATCCTGGGCCGCCGGCCCACCACCGCCGAGCTGGCCATGTACTCGGTGATGTGGAGCGAGCACTGCTCCTACAAGTCGTCGAAGGTGCACCTGCGCCGCTTCGGCGACCTCCCGGAGAGCGCGTCGCTGCTGGTCGGCATCGGCGAGAACGCCGGCGTGGTCGACGTGGGCGACGGCTACGCGGTCACCTTCAAGGTCGAGTCGCACAACCACCCCAGCTACGTCGAGCCCTACCAGGGCGCCGCGACCGGGGTGGGTGGCATCGTCCGCGACATCCTCACCATGGGCGCGCGGCCGGTCGCCGTCATGGACTCGCTGCGCTTCGGCCCCGCCGACGCCCCCGACACCGCCCGGGTGCTGCCCGGCGTGGTTGCCGGCGTCGGTGGCTACGGCAACTGCCTGGGCCTGCCCAACATCGGCGGCGAGGTCCTCTTCGACGCCTGCTACGCGGGAAACCCCCTGGTCAACGCGCTGTGCGTCGGCGTCATGAAGCACGAGGACGTGCGGCTGGCCAAGGCCGAGGGCGTCGGCAACAAAGTGGTCCTGTTCGGTGCGCGCACCGGCGGCGACGGCATCGGCGGCGTCTCCGTGCTGGCGTCGGAGACCTTCGACAGCGCGGCGGACGGCCAGCGGGGCCCGGCCAAGCGGCCCAGCGTGCAGGTCGGCGACCCGTTCACCGAGAAGCTGCTCATCGAGGCCTGCCTGGAGATCTTCGCCCAGGGCCTGGTCACCGGCATCCAGGACCTCGGCGGCGCGGGTCTGTCCTGCGCGACGTCCGAGCTGGCCAGCGCCGGCACCGGCGGCATGCACGTCGACCTGGACGCCGTCCCGCTGCGCGACTCCACGCTCACCCCGGCCGAGATCCTGATGAGCGAGTCGCAGGAGCGCATGTGCGCGATCGTCGAGCCGGACAAGGTGGACGCCTTCCTCGCCGTCTGCCACAGGTGGGAGGTGCTGGCCACCGTCATCGGTGAGGTCACCGACGGCGACCGGCTCACCGTCGACTGGCACGGCGAGCGGATCGTCGACGTCCCGCCGCGCACCGTCGCGCACGAGGGCCCGGTCTACGAACGGCCGACGCGGCGCCCGGCCGACCTCGACGACCTACAGGCCGACGACCCGGCCGCGCTGCCCCGCCCGCGGACGCCGGAGGAGCTGCAGGCGCACTGGCTGGCCGTCCTCGCCAGCCCGGACGGCGCGGACAAGACCTGGGTCACCGAGCAGTACGACCGCTACGTGCGCGGCAACACGGTCCTGGCCCAGCCCGAGGACGCCGGGATGGTCCGCATCGACGAGGAGTCCAACCGCGGCATCGCGCTGGCGCTGGACGGCAACGGCCGCTACACGCGCCTCGACCCGTACACCGGAGCCCAGCTGAACCTGGCCGAGGCCTACCGCAACGTGGCGGTGAGCGGCGCCCGCCCGCTCGCCGTCACCAACTGCCTGAACTTCGGCTCCCCGGAGAACCCCGAGGTCATGTGGCAGTTCGCCGAGGCCGTGCGCGGCCTGGCCGACGGCTGCCGCGCGCTGGGCCTGCCGGTCACCGGCGGCAACGTCAGCCTCTACAACCAGACCGGCGACGTCGCGATCGACCCGACCCCGGTCATCGGCGTCCTCGGCGTGCACGAGGACGTCCGGCGGCGCGTGCCCACCGGCTGGCGGACGGCGGGGGAGACGGTGCTGCTGCTCGGCGAGACCAAGCCCGAGTTCGGTGGGTCGGCGTGGGCGTCGGTCGTGCACGGCCACCTGGGCGGGCGGCCGCCGGCGGTCGACCTCGACGCCGAACGGGAGCTCGCCGAGCTGCTGGCGGCGCTCGGCCGGGAGGGGCTGGTCGGCTCCGCGCACGACCTGGCCGACGGCGGCCTGGCACAGGCGCTGGCCGAGTCGGCGCTGCGGTACGGCGTGGGCGCCCGGCTGAACCTGCCGGGGGAGGCGTTCACCGCCCTGTTCAGCGAGTCGACCGCCCGCGTCGTCGTCACGACGTCCGACCCCACAGCGGTGCGGACGACGGCCCAGTGGGCCGGCGTGGCCGTCACCGAGCTCGGCACGACGGGCGGGGACGCCCTCGTGGTGGAGGGTGTCGCGGAACTGCCGCTCGCTGAGCTGCGCGCGGCCTGGACCGCGACGCTGCCGGCGCTGTTCGGGACGCCGGAGGCGACGGTGGGCTCCGTCCCTGCGGGGACCGTCCCGACCTCCTGAGCGGGCGGCCTGGGCGGGTGGCGAGGAACGAGCCCATCCCGGCCGGGGAGCTGCGGGCGGCGGTCGACCCGGTCCGCGCCTGGCTGGCCGGGCAGGTCGAGCAGCCGCCGCGGTCGGTGGTGGGTGCCGCGGTGAGGACGACGGCCCGCTGGCTGGCCCAGCAGGTGCCCGGCCGGTCGGTCGAGCTGCGGGTGCCCCCGCACGTCGCCGTCCAGCTCGTGCCCGGGCCCCGGCACACCCGCGGGACGCCGCCCAACGTGGTCGAGACCGACGCCGCCACCTGGCTGCGGCTGGCCACCGGCGCTCTGGACTGGTCCACCGCCGTGGCCGACGGGCGGGTCAGCGCCAGCGGCAACCGCGCCGACCTCTCCGCCCACCTCCCGCTGTCCCCGCTGCGGTGACCATCGGCAGGTGGCTGCCCGACACGCCGGTGCGGGCAGCCACCCGCCGATGGTCACGGCGGGACGGGGACACGACACCGCGGTCCGGCCTCCGCGACGGCCCGGAACGGCCCGGGAGCCCGGACGGCGGCCCGGCATAGGCTCCACCCATGGCCTACGAGGTGAAGGGCGTCGTCGCCCGCAGCAAGGGAGCACCGGTCACCGTCGAGACGGTCGTCGTCCCCGACCCCGGTCCGGGGGAGGCGGTCGTCGACGTGCAGGCCTGCGGGGTGTGCCACACCGACCTGCACTACCGCGAGGGCGGCATCAACGACGACTACCCGTTCCTGCTCGGCCACGAGGCCGCAGGCGTGGTCTCCGCGGTCGGCGAGGGCGTCACCAACGTCGCGGTCGGTGACTTCGTGATCCTCAACTGGCGCGCCGTGTGCGGGCAGTGCCGGGCCTGTGCCAAGGGCGAGCCCTGGTACTGCTTCGACACGCACAACGCCGCGCAGAAGATGACCCTCACCGACGGCACCGAGCTGTCCCCGGCGCTGGGCATCGGCGCGTTCGTGGCCAAGACGCTGGTGCACTCCGGCCAGTGCACCAAGGTCGACCCGGCCGCCCCGGCCACCGCCGCCGGCCTGCTCGGCTGCGGCGTGATGGCCGGCGTCGGCGCGGCGATCAACACCGGCGGGGTCCGCCGCGGCGAGTCGGTGGCGGTGTTCGGCTGCGGCGGCGTGGGGGATGCCGCGGTCGCCGGGGCGAAGCTGGCCGGGGCGACGACGATCATCGCCGTGGACATCGACGACCGGAAGCTGGAGTGGGCGAAGCGGTTCGGCGCCACCCACACGGTCAACTCCCGCGAGACCGACGCGGTCGAGGCGATCAAGGGTCTCACCAACGGCTTCGGGGTGGACGTGGCGATCGACGCGGTCGGCTCCCCGGCGGTGTTCGAGCAGGCCTTCTACGCCCGCGACCTGGCCGGGCGGGTGGTGCTGGTCGGCGTGCCCACCCCGGACATGCAGATCACCCTGCCGCTGATCGAGGTCTTCGGCCGCGGTGGGGCGATCAAGTCCTCCTGGTACGGCGACTGCCTGCCCGCCCGGGACTTCCCGATGCTGGTCGACCTCTACCGGCAGGGCCGCTTCCCGCTGGAGGAGTTCGTCAGCGAGACGATCGGCATCGACGACGTCGAGTCGGCGTTCGAGAAGATGCACGCCGGCGACGTGCTGCGCTCGGTGGTGGTGTTCGACACGTGAGCGCCCGCATCGACCAGACCGTCGTCTCCGGCGTCTTCTCCCTGGACGGGGCCGACTTCGACGTGGACAACAACGTCTGGCTGGTCGGCGACGACGCCGAGGTGCTCGTCATCGACGCCCCGCACGACGCCGAACCCATCCTCGAGGCGATCGGGGACCGGCGCGTGGTCGGCATCGTGCTCACCCACGGGCACAACGACCACATCAGCGCTGCCGTGGCGCTGCGCGAGGCCACCGGCGCGCCGATCTGGTTGCACCCGGCCGACCGGGTGCTGTGGGACATGGTCTACGGGCAGGCCCACCCCGACGCCGTCCCCGACCGCGACCTGGGCGAGGGCACCCGCTTCTCCGTGGCCGGCACCACGCTGACCGCGTTGCACACCCCCGGCCACTCCCCGGGCAGCACCTGCCTGCACGCCCCCGAGCTGGCCACGGTGTTCACCGGGGACACGCTGTTTCGCGGCGGGCCGGGCGCGACCGGGCGCTCCTACAGCGACAAGCCGACCATCCTGAACTCCATCCGGTCGCGGCTGCTGACCCTGCACGGGGACACCGTGGTCAAGACCGGCCACGGCGAGGACACCACGATCACCGCCGAGCTGCGCAACATCAGGTGAGCCGGTCGTCCCCTCTGGCCGGCCGTGCCCGCGTTCGCTCCTCGCTGCGACGCCGTCCTCGCCGCCGAGCAGGACCGAGGTCTCTGGGTATGGGAAGCGATACGTGTGCATGGGCTCGGCACCACGCATGTATCGCTTCCCATGCCTGGGGAGGGAGCGGTCAGCCGGCGGTCCGTGCGGCGGCCGAGGCGAAGCCCAGCCAGGTGTGCCGGTTGCCGGCCCAGCACCAGCCGACCTTGGGCGCGTCACGACGCTCACGGCCGTCCCGGCCGGTGCCGTTGCTGATCCACAGCGCCGGTGTCCGGGCGTCGAGCGAGCCGTCCGGCCTGCGCACGCGCGAGCCGATCGTCATGAAGCAGTGGTTGCGGTCGAGGACCTCCGGCCGCTGCAGCAGCCAGCAGATCCCCTCGCCGAGGGTCAGCGGGGTGCGCCCGGCGGCGGTGATCGCCGGCAGGGCCTCGTCGGGGCTC
Source organism: Geodermatophilus sp. TF02-6 (assembly GCF_003319115.1). Lineage (GTDB taxonomy): Bacteria > Actinomycetota > Actinomycetes > Mycobacteriales > Geodermatophilaceae > Geodermatophilus. The sequence goes on from NZ_QOHF01000005.1 coordinate 186,977, forward strand.
CAGTTGGCCATCGCGTCCCCACGGTCGGGGTCGACGGCGAGGTAGACCGGGGCGTCGGGCAGCTCGACCCCGTCGACGGGCGCGAAGGCGTCCACGTCGGTCATGTCGGCCACCACGAAGCCGCACCGGCCGCGGCGCTCGAGCAGCGGGGTCAGCGCCGAGGCGGCCGCGCGGTCCGGGTGCAGCACGAGCAGCGCCCCGGGCAGGTGTACCCCGGCGGCGGCGTCGCGCAGCTCCGCCGGGGTGAGCCCGGCGACCTCGTGGGCGCCGAGGGCGACGAGCCGGTCGGCCTGGGCCACGGGCGAGGGCAGGTCGAGGAGGGCAGCGGGCACGGGAGGACCTCCGGCGACGTGGGGATCGGCCGCAGCTCAACGCGCCCGCCGCCGTCCCGGTTCCCCGCGGGCGACGACGGCGGCCGGCACGGTGCTCCCGCTCACCCCGCGGGGGCCGGGGACCGTCGGTGCCGCCGGTACCGTAGGGGTGTGCCTCGCGGTGACGGACGGCTGACGCACGACCTCGACCCCTCCTCTCCCGGACCCCAGGACGCCTGCGGCGTCTTCGGCGTCTGGGCGCCGGGGGAGGAGGTGGCCAAGCTGACCTACTTCGGTCTCTACGCCCTGCAGCACCGGGGTCAGGAGGCCGCGGGCATCGCCGTCTCCGACGGCGCCTCGGTGGTCGTCTACAAGGACCTCGGGCTGGTCAGCCAGGTCTTCGACGAGGTCACCCTGGGCAGCCTGCGCGGTCACCTCGCCGTCGGGCACACCCGCTACTCCACGACCGGGGCCTCCACCTGGGAGAACGCCCAACCCACCTTCCGGACGACGGGCGCCGGCACCGGCCTGGCGCTGTGCCACAACGGCAACCTGGTGAACACCGCCGAGCTGGCCGGCCGGGCCGCCGACGCCGGGGTGCCGGGCTCCACCTCGACCACCGACTCCGACCTGGTGACCGCGCTCATCGCCGCCCGGCCGGACCTGTCGGTCGAGGCCGCCGCGATGGAGGTGCTGCCGCAGCTGCGCGGCGCCTTCAGCCTCGCCTTCATGGACGAGACCACGCTGTACGCCGCCCGCGACCCGCAGGGCGTGCGGCCGCTGGTGCTCGGCCGGCTGGAGCGCGGCTGGGTGGTGGCCAGCGAGACCGCGGCGCTGGACATCGTCGGCGCCTCCGTGGTCCGGGAGATCGAGCCCGGCGAGCTGCTGGCCATCGACGAGGACGGGCTGCGCAGCCAGCACTTCGCGCACAGCGAGCCCAAGGGCTGCGTGTTCGAGTACGTCTACCTCGCCCGACCGGACACCACGATCGGCGGCCGCAGCGTGCACGCGGCTCGCGTCGAGATCGGCCGGCGGCTGGCCCGCGAGCACCCGGCCGACGCCGACCTGGTCATCCCGGTGCCGGAGTCGGGCACCCCGGCCGCGGTCGGCTACGCCGAGGCCTCCGGCATCCCCTACGGCCTCGGGCTGGTCAAGAACTCCTACGTGGGCCGCACCTTCATCCAGCCCAGCCAGACCATCCGGCAGCTGGGCATCCGGCTCAAGCTCAACCCGCTGCGCGACGTCATCCGCGGCAAGCGGCTGGTCGTCGTCGACGACTCGATCGTGCGCGGCAACACCCAGCGGGCGCTGATCCGCATGCTGCGCGAGGCCGGCGCGGTCGAGGTGCACGTGCGCATCTCCTCGCCGCCGGTCAAGTGGCCCTGCTTCTACGGCATCGACTTCGCCAGCCGCGCCGAGCTGATCGCCAACGGCCTCGACGTCGACGGCGTACGCGCCTCGATCAACGCCGACTCGCTCGGCTACGTCTCCGAGCAGGGGCTCCTCGCCGCCACCGAGCAGCCGGCCACCCGGCTGTGCACGGCGTGCTTCACCGGGCAGTACCCGATCCCGCTGGGCGAGAGCGAGGTGCTCGGCAAGCACGTGCTCGAGGGCATCGGGCGGCGGGTGGACGACGTCCGTGCGGTCAGCGGCTGGACCGGTCAGCAGGCCGGCACCGCCATCGTGCCCGGCGGCGCGGACGACGCGCTGTCCCGCCCGTGAGCGAGCCGGAGCACACCTACGCCGCCGCCGGCGTGGACATCGACGCCGGCGAGCGCGCCGTCACCCTCATGCGGACGGCGGTGCAGCGGACCACCCGCCCCGAGGTCGTGGGCGGGCTCGGCGGGTTCGCCGGGCTGTTCGCCCTCGACACTGCCAGGTACCGCCGGCCGCTGCTGGCCTCCTCCACCGACGGCGTCGGCACCAAGACGGCCCTGGCCCGTGCGCTGGACCGGTACGACACCGTCGGCATCGACCTGGTGGCCATGGTCGTCGACGACCTGGTCGCCTGCGGCGCCGAGCCGCTGTTCTTGCAGGACTACGTGGCCTGCGGGCGAGTGGTGCCCGAGCGGATCGCGGCGATCGTCACCGGCATCGCGACCGGCTGCACGCTGGCCGGCGCGGCGCTGGTCGGCGGGGAGACCGCCGAACACGGCGACCTGATGGCCCCCGGCGACTACGACCTGGCCGCCACCGCTGTCGGCGTCGTGGAGGCCGACGCCGTGCTGGGCCCCGAGCGGGTGCGCAACGGCGACGTCGTGGTCGCGATGGCCTCGAGCGGCTTGCACTCCAACGGCTACTCGCTGGTGCGCCGGGTGGTCGCCGCCGCGGGCCTGGACCTCGCCGCCACCCCGGCCGGGCTGGACCGGCCGCTGGGCGAGGAGCTGCTCGAGCCGACCCGCGTCTACGCCCGCGACTGCCTGGCCCTGGTCGAGCGGTTCGGTGTCGACGGCGTGCACGCCTACGCGCACATCACCGGCGGCGGGCTGGCCGGCAACACCGCCCGCGTCGTCCCCGACGGGCTGGCGGCGGTGCTCGACCGCGGCACCTGGACGCTGCCGGCCGTCGTCCGCCTGCTCGAGGAGCACGGCGTGCCGCGGGCGGAGTCCGAGCGGGCGTTCAACTGCGGGGTCGGCATGGTGGCCGTGGTCGCCGCGGAGGTCGCCGACGACGCGGTGGCGGTGCTGCGCGAGCGCGGTGTGCCCGCCTGGGTGGCCGGCGCGGTGGGCCCGCGCACCGGGGACACCGGCGCCCGCCTGGTGGGCTCCTATCGCTGAAAGAGGACCCCGCTGCCCCCCGCCGGCCCCGTCCGGAGGCTCGTCCCGAGCTTGCGAGGAATGAGGACGGGGTCCTTCTCCGGTGGGGAGGGGGGTCCTTCAACTGCAGCGGGGCCGCAGTGTTCGCGCGGGTCAGGCGCGGCGGGCTCAGCGGCTGGCGGCCCAGTCGTCGTCCGTGTCGTCGTCCGTGGCCCAGCGGTCGGTGTACTCGTCGTCCTCGTCGTCGTTCGTCTTCGCCCGGGACGACGGGTACGAAGACGGTGAACCGGCCAGCTCGCGCTGCAGCGCGGAGAGGTCGGTGTTCGGTGAGCTGTACTTGAGCTCACGGGCCACGCGCGTCTGCTTGGCCTTCGCTCGGCCGCGCCCCATCGGCTCGACCCCCTCGTTACGGAGTACGGGAGCCCAGCTCCGGGCTGGACGGCCCGCGTGGCGACCCCGACTGAGTGACTGTGTCTGGATCGAGCTTACGACACGGATCGACGCCCGGCACGGGTCTCCCTTCGTCGTCCCCCGACCGGGGCTCGGCCCCGTCCAGGGCACCGCCCCGAGCCCTGATGGCCCCCTCGCAGGAGAAGGACCCCGCCCCCCTCATCCCTCGCAGGCTCGGTGGAAGGACCCCGTCCCCTCACGCCTCGCAAGCTCGGCGCGAGCCTCCGGACGGGGCCGGGACGGGGCCAGCGGCGAGCCTGCGAGTGGCGGGGGGCGAGGGGCCCTTCACGGGGAGGACGGGGACGCTCCTCAGCGCGGCAGCCGGATCGTGGCCAGCCGGCCGACGGAGGCCATGCGCTCCTCGGCCGTCCGGTCGGCGGCCACAGCGGGGGAGACGCCCTCGGCCTCGGCGGCGCGGAACACCTGCAGCGCGACGTCGAAGATGCCGGCGGTCCTGGCCTCGGCGCGACGGAACGAGAAGCCGCGGCGCTCGTCCTCGACCTGGATCACGCCGCCGGCGTTGACCAGGTAGTCGGGCGCGTAGAGGATGCCGCGGCGCATGAGCGCCTCGGCGATCCCCGCGTGGGCCAGCTGGTTGTTGGCCCCGCCGCAGACGACCTCGGCCTCCAGGACCGCCACCGTCTCGTCGTCCAGCGCCCAGCCCAGCGCGCAGGGGGCGTAGACGTCGCTCGGCGTGCGCACCAGCGTCGCGGTGTCGGCCACGGCGTCCACCGCGGGGTGGCGGGCCAGCACCCGCTCGACGGCGCCGGCGTCGACGTCGGTGACCACCACGTCGGCGCCGTCCTCGACCAGCCGGTCGACCAGCCAGCTGCCGACCTTGCCGACGCCGGCGACGGCCACGGTGCGCCCGGCCAGCGACGGCTTGCCCCAGCGGTGCTGTGCGGCCGCCCGCATGCCCTGGAAGACGCCGTAGGCGGTGAGCACCGAGGAGTCCCCGCAGCCGCCGTAGGCCTCCGACCGGCCGTGCGCGAAGCGGGTCTCCCGCGCCACCACGTCGAGGTCGGCGTTGGAGGTGCCGACGTCGCAGGCGGTCAGGTAGCGGCCGCCCAGGGCCTCGACGAACCGGCCGTAGGCGCGCAGCAGCGCCTCGGTCTTGTCGGTGTGCGGGTCGCCGATGACCACCGCCTTGCCGCCGCCGAGGTCCAGGCCGGCGAGGCTGTTCTTGTAGGCCATGGCCCGGGACAGCGCGAGGACGTCGGCGACCGCGGCCTCCTCGCTCGGGTACGGGTGGAAGCGGGTGCCGCCCAGCGCCGGCCCCAGCGCGGTGGAGTAGATCGCGATGACCGCCCGCAGCCCGGAGCCCGGATCGGAGCAGAAGACGACCTGTTCGTGCCCGGAGCCGAGAACGTCCACGTGGCGAGCCTAGATCGCCCGGATCCGCCCGACCGGGCGCCCGGAGGCGCGGAACCGGAGCGTGCGGATCTGCAGAAAGTGCCGGCCATCCCTCAAGGTCACCCTCCGGGGTGACGACAACAGGAGGGACAGGAGTGGGACGGGCGGACCCGCGTGCACGGTGGGACGGCCGTGCCGCGAGGAGGTGTGGCAACTCCCGTGACGCTGCCACGCTGCACCGAGCCCCCCCACGGACCCACCTCCACAGGGAGCGACATGCTGCACAGCCGTGCTCGCCGCCGTGCCGCCGCGGCCCCGACGCACCGCTCGAGGCGCACCCCTGCCCTGCGGGCCCTGCTCGCCGGCGCCGTGACCGGCGCGGTCCTGCTGGGCGGCGCGGCCCCGGCCGCCGCCGCCCCGTCGCCGCCGCCCAACCCCAGCGACGCCCAGCTCGGGCAGGCGCAGTCGGAGCAGGACGCCGCCGCGGCCGAGGTCGGCCGGATCGCCGGCCTGGTCGCGCAGGCCGAGGCGGAGCTGGAGCGCTACTCGGTGCAGGCCGAGGCCGCCGGCGCGGCCTACGAGGCCGCCGAGGAGGCGCTGACCCAGGCGCAGGCCGAGGCCGACCGGACGGCGGCGCAGCTGCAGGCCGCCGCCGACGCCGTCGCCGCGGCCACCGCCCGCATCGCCGACCTCTCCCGCGACAGCTACATGAGCGGCAACACCCTCGCCGGCGCCGCGGCGCTGCTGGACGCCGACGGCCCGGCGGAGCTCGTCGAGCGGGCCGCGATGCTCGACTACGTCTCGGCCAACCAGCTCGACGTCCTGCACCAGCTCGAGGTCGCCCGGGTGCAGCAGGCCAACGCCGACTCCGAGGCCCGGGCCGCCCGCGACCGCATGGCCCGGGCCGAGGCCGAGGCCGAGGCCGCCAAGGCCACCGCCGACCAGCAGCTGGCCGCCCAGCAGACGGCCTACGATCAGGTGAGCGCGCAGAGGGCGGAGTACGACCAGCAGCTGCAGGCCGCCCAGATCCGGCTGCTGGAGCTGCAGGGGGCCCGCGACGCCTACCAGCAGTGGCAGGCGCAGAAGGAGGCCGAGGAGGCCGCCGCGGCCGAGGCCGCCCGCCAGGCCGCCGAGGAGGCCGCCGCCGCGGCCGCCGCGGCCCGCTCGGCCGCGGCCCGCTCCGCCGCGGCCAGCGCGCCCGCGCGCGGCTCGTCGAGCAGCTCGTCGTCCGGCTCCGGCAGCTCCGGCGGGTCCGGGCCGTACGTGAAGCCGACCTCCGGCCGCACCTCCAGCTGCTTCGGCACTCGCTGGGGGGCGCTGCACGGGGGCGTGGACATCGCCGCCCCCATCGGCACCCCGGTCTACGCGGCGCACTCCGGCGTCGTGCGGCGCGCCGGCCCCGCCACCGGGTTCGGCCAGGCCGTCTACATCCTCGGCGACGACGGCTACGTGACCGTCTACGGCCACGTCAGCCGCATGTTCGTCCGCGCCGGGGAGCGCGTGGTCGCCGGCGAGGAGATCGCCGCGGTCGGCAACGAGGGGCAGTCGACCGGACCGCACCTGCACTTCGAGGCCCACCCGAACGGTGTCATGTACGGCGGGCAGGTCGACCCGGTGCCCTGGATGGCCGCCCGCGGGGTGAGCATCCCCGGCTGCTGAAGGACCCCGGCCTCCTTGCCGGGCCCCGCCGCCGGCCCTCCTGCAGCCGGAGGACCCCTCGAAGGACCCCTCGCCCCCCACCGCGCACAAGCTCGCGGCGGGCCTCTGCGAGGGGCCGCCTCGCAGGCTCGCGGGCGAGCCTCCGGACGGGGCCGCGAGCGTGCGAGCCGTGGGGGGCAGGGGTCCGTCAACTACCGTGCCGGGCGTGAGCACCCCGGTCGACCCGCGCACCACCTGGGACCTCCCGGCCCCCGGGGCGATGCCGCGGACGGCGGCGCTGGAACCGCTGGTCACCCGCGTGCTCGCCCCCAACCCCTCGCCGATGACCCTCGACGGCACCAACACCTACGTCGTCGGCGCCCCCGGCGGCGGCCAGGCGGTCCTGGTCGACCCCGGCCCCGACGACCCGGCGCACCTGGCCGCGGTCGAGGCGGCGCTGGCCGGGCGGGACGCCCGCTGCGTCGCCGTCCTGGTCACCCACCACCACGGCGACCACGCCGAGGCCGCGCTGCCGTGGGGAGCGCGGTTCGGCGCCACGGTGGCCGCCGCCGACGCCCGGGTCGCCGGACCGGGTGGCCGGGTGCTCGAGCCGGGGGAGCGGCTGCACCTGGCCGGGACGGCGGTCGACGTCGTCCCCACGCCCGGGCACACCGCCGACCACCTGGCCTTCCGGCTGGAGTCCGGCGCGGTCCTGGTCGGCGACCACGTGCTCGGCCGCGGCACCTCGGTGGTGACCTCCCCGGAGGGCGACGTCCTGGCCTACCTGGAGTCGCTGCGGCGGGTGCACGACCTGGGCCCCAGCGCGCTGTACTGCGGCCACGGCCCGGAGCTGACCGAGGACCCGGGCGCCGTCCTCGACTTCTACCTCGCCCACCGCGCGATGCGGGAGGAGCAGCTGCTGGCGGCGCTGCGCGAGGGCGCGGCCACGGTCGACGAGCTGGTGGCCGTCGTCTACGCCGAGGTGCCGCGCGAGGTGTGGTGGGCCGCCGCGCAGTCGACCCGGGCGACGCTGGCCAAGCTGCTCGCCGAGGGGGCCGTCGACGGCGACCTGGACGGGCGGGTGCGGCGGGCATGAGCGAGGTCGTCCGGGCCGCCGAGAGCGCGCGCGACCAGCGGCGCGCCGCGGCCGCGCTGCGGGCCGCGGGGCTGCGACCCGGCGACCGGCTGCTGGTCTCGGCCGCCTCCTCGCCGGCGCTGCTGGCCGTCGTCCTGGGCGCGCTGCGCACCGGCGTCGTCCCGGTCGTCCTCGACCCCGCCCTGCCCGCCGCCGAGCGGGCCGCGCTGGCCGAGGACGCCGACCCCGCCCTCGACGTCGGCGCCGACCCGGCCCGGCTGCTCGCCGGCAGCGCCCAGGCCGAGCTGGCCGACGTCCCGCTGGGCCGGCCGATGCACTACACCTCCGGGACGACCGGGCGCCGCAAGGGGGTGTGGTCCGGCGTGCTCGCCGAGGACGACGCCCGGGCGCTGGCCGCCGAGGAGATCGAGCTGTGGGGCTTCGACCCCGGCGACCGGCACCTGGTGCTCTCCCCGCTGCACCACTCCGCGCCGCTGCGCTTCGCCGTGCACACCCTGCTGGCCGGCGGGGAGGTGCTGCTGCCCGGCCCGTTCGACGCCGCCCGCGCCGCGGCGGCGATCGGCACGCTGCGGCCCACGACGACGTTCTGCGTGCCCACCCACCTGCAGCGGCTGCTCGCCTACGGCGGCCGAAGTGGCCACGAAGGCCCCACCGAGGACGGCCGAAGTGGCCACGAAGGCCCCTCGGGTGGCCCCTCGGGCAGAGTCGACTGGTCCTCGTTCCACCGGCTGGTGCACGCGGGGGCGCCCTGCCCGGAGCCGCTCAAGCGGGCGGTGCTGGCCGCCCTGCCGGAGGGCAGCGTGTGGGAGTTCTACGGATCCACCGAGGCGCAGTTCACCGTCTGCTCGCCCGACGACTGGCGAGCCCACCCGGGCAGCGTCGGGCGGGCCCGGCCCGGGCGCCGGCTGGAGACCGACGAGCGCGGCCAGCTGTGGTGCGCCGTCCCGCGCTGGGCCCGGTTCGAGTACTGGCGCGCGCCGGAGAAGACGCGGGCGGCCTGGCGCGGCGACCTGGTCACCGTGGGCGACCTGGGCCGGGTGGACGCCGACGGCACGGTGTGGCTGGACGGCCGCCGCGAGGACCTGGTGATCTCCGGCGGGGTGAACGTCTACCCGGCCGAGGTGGAGGCGGTGCTCGACGCGCACCCGGCGGTGGTGGAGAGCGCCGTCGTCGGCGTGCCCGACGAGCAGTGGGGGCAGCGGGTGGTGGCCGCCTACGTCGGTGACGCCGACCCCGCGGAGCTGGCCGCCTGGGCCCGGGAGCGGCTCTCCCCGGCCAAGCGGCCCAAGAGCCTGCACCCGGTCGGGGAGCTGCCCCGCACCTCGACGGGCAAGGTGCGCCGGCTGGACCTCCCGGAGACGCTCGGGCTGCTCCGTGGCTGAGGAGTGGGACGTCGTCGTCGTCGGCGCGGGGACGTCGGGCGCCCCGCTGGCCGCGCGGCTGGCCGACGCCGGGCGCCGGGTGCTGCTGCTCGAGGCCGGCGCCGACCACGCCCGGCCCGCGGACTTCCCCGAGGTCCTGCGGGACGCCGCCCGGATGGGGGCCGCGGTACCCGGTCACCCGGCGAACTGGGACCTGACCGGGGTGCTCACCGAGGAGGTGACCTTCCCGGTGCCGCGCGGCCGGGTGGTCGGCGGGTCGAGCGCGCTCAACGGCGGCTACTTCATCCGCGGCACCCGGGCCGACTTCGACGGCTGGGCCGCCGCCGGCAACGACCTGTGGTCGTACGACGCGGTGCTGCCGGCCCTGGTCCGGCTGGAGGCCGACCGGGAGTACGGCGACCGGCCGGGCCACGGCGCGGACGGCCCGGTGCCGGTGCGGCGTCCCCGGGGCGGCTCCCCGCTGGTCGACGCCCTCGGCGCGGCCACCGAGGAGCTGGGCTTCCCCGCCGAGCCGGACAAGAACGGCGACGCGCCGCCCGGCTGGGGGCCGGTCCCGTTCAACGTGGCCGGCGGGGTCCGGGTCAACACCGCCATGGCCTACCTCTCCCCGCGGCGCGGCTGCTCCCGGCTGACCGTCCGCGGAGGAGCGCACGTGCGCCGGGTGGTGGTCGAGTCCGGCCGCGCGGTGGGTGTGCAGACCGCGGACGGCGTCGTCCGCGCCGCCGAGGTCGTCCTGGCCGCCGGCGCGGTCGGCTCGCCGCAGCTGCTGCTGCTCTCCGGCATCGGCCCGGCCGACGACCTGCGGGCGCTCGGCGTCGACGTGGTCGCCGACGTCCCGGGCGTGGGGGCCGACGCCACCGACCACCCCGACGTCTACGTCACCTGGCGGCCGGCCCGCCGGCTGTCCGTGCCGCGGGACGCGCTGCCGCTGCACAGCGTCCTGAACACCCCGGACGACCTCGAGGTGCTGCCCTGGCTCAAGCCGTTCAGCCGGGTGATGGTGGCCCGCACCGCCGCGGGGGTCGCCGGCGCGCTGCGCCGGCCCGGCGCCACGCTGCGGGCGCTGCGGGGTGCCTCGCTGCACCGGCTGCTCGACACCGCCCGGCGCCGGGACGACCTGTTCCTCGGCGTCGCCCTGCAGCGGGAGGACAGCCGGGGTCGGCTGCGGCTGGTGAGCACCGACCCGTCCGTGCAGCCGCGGATCGAGTACCGCTACCTCACCGCGGAGTCCGACCGGCGGCGGATGCGGGAGGGGGTGCGGCTGGCGGCCGAGCTGCTGCGGACGCCGTCCGTGGCGCCGCTGGTCGCCGAGCGGACCGGCCTGCCCGACGACGTCCTGGCCTCCGACCGGGAGCTGGACCGGTGGGTCCGCCGCCACCTGGCCACGGCGGTGCACCTGGCCGGCACCGCCCGGATGGGCCCGGACGGCGACCCGGGTGCCGTGGTCGACCAGCACCTGCGGGTCCGCGGCGTCCCGGGGTTGCGGGTCGTGGACACCTCGGTCCTGCCCACCGTCCCCTCCCGCGGGCCGGCGGCGACCGCGGTGGCGGTCGGCGAGCGGGCCGCCGAGCTGATGACCGGCTGCTGACCTCAGGACGGCGGGACCTGCGGGGCCGGGCCGAGCGGGATCCCCGGGGGTGGGAACGGGGTGGGGGCCTCGGCGGAGAGGACCGGCAGCATCGCGTCGTGCCAGATCTGCGCGCCGCGGCCGCCGCCGAAGCCGCCGACGTCCTGGTTCCGCTTGGGGTTGAGCACCATGACGCTGGCCGCGTAGCGCGGGGTGTAGCCGACGAAGGCCACCGAGAACCGGTCCTGGCTGGTGCCGGTCTTGCCGGCGATCTGGTGGCCGGGGACGGCCGCGCGGGTGCCGGTGCCGATGGGCAGCGCGGTGTCGCCGACGAGGATCTGGTTGAGCGTCGTGGCCACCTGCGGCGGGACGGCGTCCGGCTGGCAGGACGCGCCGTTGCCCAGCGGGCCGCCGTCGGCGCGGGTCAGCGGCCGCCCGTGGCGGTCGAGCACCTCGACCACCGGGACCGGCGCGCAGCGGGTGCCGTTCGCCCCCAGCGTCGAGTAGGCGCTGGCCAGCGCCAGCGGGCTGGTCGCCTCCGGGCCGAGGGTGAACGAGCCGCGGTTCTGCGCGACGACCTGGTCGGCCACCGGGTCGAGGGAGGTCAGCCCCATCCGCTGCGCCATCCGGACCGGGCCCTCCACGCTGCCCAGCTCGTCCTCGAGGGCCACGAAGTAGGTGTTGGAGGAGCGGACCAGCGCCTCCTGCATGGTGAGGGTCGGCGGGTAGCTCTCCCCGACGTTGTCGACCACGTAGGGCGCGGTGCCGTTCCGGTACACCCGGGAGACGTAGGGCTCGCTGGTGGTGATGACGTGCCAGGGCGGGATCCCGCGTTCCAGCGCCGCGGCGGCGACGAAGACCTTGTAGGTGGAGCCGGCGCCCTGGCTGGCGGCCACGTTGAGGTTGACCGACTCCTGGGCGGGGTCGGCGGCGTCGAAGCCGTAGCGCCGGTTGACGGCCATCGCCAGCAGGTTGCCGGTGCCGGGCTCGACGGCGGTGAACATCGCGGCCAGCGGGTCGCCCAGGGGCAGGCTGGCCTGCACCGCGGCCTCGGCGGAGCGCTGCAGGTCCGCGCGCATCGTCGTCCGGACGGTCAGCCCGCCCTGCTCGAGCCGCTCCCGGCTGATGCCGAGGGTGTCGGTGAGGTAGCGCTGCAGGAAGTCGCAGAAGAAGCCGGCCAGGCCGGCGCCGACGCAGCCGTTGGGCGGCGCCGGCGCCGGATCGGTCCGCACCGGCTCGGCGGTGGCCTCGGCGAGCTGCCGATCGGTGACGTGCCCGTGGGCGTGCATCCGCCGCAGCACCACGTCGCGCCGCTGCCGGGCGCGCTCGGGGTCGACCAGCGGGTCGTCGGCGGTCGGGGTCTGCACCAGGCCGGCCAGCACGGCCGCCTGTGGGAGGGTGAGGTCGCCGGCGTCGACGCCGAAGTAGGTCTGCGCGGCGGTCTGGACGCCGTAGGCGCCCTCGCCGAAGTACACGAGGTTGAGGTAGCGGGTGAGGATCTCCTCCTTGGAGTGCTCCCGCTCCAGGGCGAGGGCCAGCCGCGCCTCCCGCAGCTTGCGGGTCAGGCTCTGCTCGGTGGCCGCCTGCCGCTCCTCGGGGGTGGGAGCGCTCTGCAGCAGGGTCTGCTTGACCAACTGCTGGGTGATCGTCGACCCGCCCTCCTGGACGCCGCCGGAGGCGAGGTTGCGCACCAGCGCCCGCAGCGTGCCCTGGACGTCGAGGCCGTTGTGCTCGTAGAACCGCTCGTCCTCGATGTCGACCAGCGCCTGCCGCACCACGTCGGCCATCTGGTCGGCCCGCACCGGCGTCCGGTCGTGCCGGTAGAAGTAGGTGATCACCGACCCGTCGGTGGCGAGGACGGCGGTGTTGCCCGGCGGGGTGGCGTCGGTCAGCTCGACCGGCAGCGGGGCGAGCAGCGAGGCCGTGGTGCTGGCGGCCAGGCTGGGTCCGACGACCCAGGGGGTCAGCAGCGCGGCGAGCAGCGCGCCGGTCAGCGGGAGGACCAGGGCCAGCAACCCGACGGCGCGCCACCGCGGGTCGCGACTGCGTCCGCGAGCCCTCCGTGCCATGTCGACCTCGCCGCGCCGGACCGCTCCGGGTGAGCGGGTCGGTGCCGTCCGGATCATCACCCACGGCGACGACGGGGACCAGTCGATCGGTCACGGGGACCGGAGCGTCCCGGCGGCGCGCTGCCCGCTCACCGGGTCGTCGGCAGCTCCGAGGTGGGGGTGTGCGTCGGCTCGGACCAGGCGTCGGGGTGGCGCCGGCCGGTGTCGGCCACCCACCCGGCGCCGCGGCGGGTGGTCGGGCGGGAGCTCAGGGCGACGATGAGGGCGAGCAGGGCGACGAGCCCGACGAGGACACCGCCGATCACCAAGAGCGTCAGGAGCATGCACCGAACGTAGGCACCGGACCGGTCCGTGTCACCGGTCGATGTGCACCGACGGGAGCGCCCCCGTGCACAGCTCCTGCCAGGCCGCACCCCAGGCGTCCCAGGCGTCACACGCGTCACGGGCGGGGTGCGGGAGCGCCGACGACGTCGATCGGAGGACGCCCGTGCCCGACCTGCCCCGGACGGCGGGACGCGCCGTCGCCGTTCCGCTGGGTGCGCTGGCCCGGTTCGGCGAGCCGGCCCGCGCCGCCGCGCGGCGCGCGGGTCGTCCCGGGCCGAGGGCCGCGGCCGGCTACGGGCCGAGGGCGGCCAGCGCCTCGTCCAGCACCGCCCAGGGGCCGGCCGCGGCGCCGGCCGCCCGCTGCCGACGGTCCTCCTCGGAGCCCAGCGCCGCCCGGATCGCGTCGCACAACTGCTGGGCCAGGGGGCGCAGCGGCGGCCAGACGGCCACCCGCAGCTCGGTCCGGGCGGCCTCGGCGGCACCGGACAGCCGCGCCGCCCGGACCGGCTCGCCCCGGGCCAGGCACAGGCCGGCCAGCCCGTCCAGGCAGTAGGCCAGCCCCTCCAGGTCGTGGACCCGCCGGTGCAGGACGCCGGCCTCGGTGAGCCGGGCGGTCGCCTCGGGCAGGTCGCCGACGAGCAGGGCGTCGAGCCCCAGCTGGTCGCCGAGCGTGGCAGCGAGCTGGTCGTCGTCGAGCCCGCGGGCCAGGTCGAGGGCCTCGCGGTGGATGCGGGTGGCCTCTGCCACCTCGCCGGCCAGGACCGCCACCGCGCCGCGGAACAGCTCGGCGAAGGCGACCGACCAGGTGTCGCCGCTGGCGTGCAGGGCCGCCACGGCCGCGTCGAGGGTCGGGGCGAGCTGCGGGTCGCCCGGGGGCAGCGTCATCGCCAGGCCGTTGAGCCCGTGGCCGAGCAGCCAGCTGTCGTCGCGGGCGCGGGCGTCGGCGACCAGCTGCTCGAGCAGCGGCACGGCCTCGGCCACGCGGCCCAGGGCCACCCGGCTGGCCGCCCGCGCCCACAGCAGCTGGCCGGCCAGGTCGGGGGGCAGCCGGGCCGCCGAGGGCAGCCGCGCCGTCCGCTCGGCGAGCTCGGCCAGGTCCGGCAGCAGCCCCCGGGCCCACAGCCAGCGGGAGATCGGGGCGGTCAGCCGGACGGCGAGCTCGGCGCGGTCGGCGGCCACCGCCCAGCCCAGCGCCGCCTGCAGGTCGGCGGCCTCCGCTTCCAGCCGGGTCAGCCACAGCCGGCGCTCCGGCCCGGACAGCCCGGCGCCGGCCGCGGCAGCCACCCCGGCCAGGTGCTCGGCCAGCCGCTGCCGGGTGGCCTCCTCCTCGCCGCGCTCGCGCAGCCGCTCGGCGGCGAACGCGCGGACCAGCTCGAGCATCCGGAACCGCGGCTCGCCGGCGCCGCCGTCGCCGGAGGTGACCAGGCTGTGCGCGACCAGGGAGGAGAGGGTGTCGAGCACGTCGAGGTCGTCGTCGACGGCGCCGACCGCCTCGGCGGTCTCCAGCGTCCAGCCGCCGGCGCACACCGACAGCCGGGCCAGCAGCCGCCGCTCGGGCTCGCCGAGCAGGTCGTGGCTCCAGGCGATGGTGTCGCGCAGCGTGCGCTGCCGGTCGGGGGTGTCGACGTCGGCGCCGCGCAGGTCCAGCGCCCGCCCGAGCCGGCGCAGGAGCACCGCGGGCGGCAGCGTCCGCACCCGCGCGGCGGCCAGCTCCACCGCCAGCGGCAGGCCGTCGAGCCGCCGGACCACCTCGGCGACCGCGACCGCGTTCGCGTCGGTGACCGCGAACGACGGGTCCGCCCGCTGCGCCCGGGCGGCGAACAGCTCGACGGCGGGCGCGGTCCGGATGCGGTCGAGGCGGGTCTCGCCGGCGTCCGGGAGGCCGAGCGGGCCCAGCGGCACGTCGTACTCGCCGTGCAGCCCCAGCACCGTCCGGCTGGTGACCAGCAGCTGGGTGTGCGGGCAGCGGGCCAGCAGCGGGGGAGCCAGCGGCGCGGCGTCCACCACCTGCTCGGCGTTGTCGACCACCAGCAGGGCGCGCAGCCCGGCCAGCCGCTCGGCGACCAGGTCCAGCAGCGGACGGCGGCCCTCGGCGGTGACCCCGAGCGCGGCGGCGACCGCGACCGGCACCTCGCCGGGGTCGCGCAGCGGGGCCAGGTCGATCCACCAGACGGCGTCCCGCTCGCCGACCAGCCGCTCGGCGGCGGCCAGCGCCAGCCGGGTCTTGCCGGTGCCGCCCGGACCGGTCAGCGTCACCAGCCGCACCGCGGGGTCGCTGAGCAGGCCGGTGACCTGCGCCCGCTCGGCCTGCCGGTCGACCAGGGGCGTGGCGGGGGTGGGCAGCCAGCCGGCGGACAGGCCGGGTCGTGGCGGGGCGGGGTCGGCGAAGCGCTCGCTGAGCAGCACCGCGAGGTCGTCGGCCACCAGTTCGCCCAGCTGGGCGGGGTCGTCGAACGGCGTGGTGGAGGCCCCGCTCTCGGCCTGGATCCGGGCGATCAGGTCGGTCAGCCGCGCGTCCCGCCCGGGTGCGCTGCGGCGCACGTACAGCAGCCGCGGCTTGCCCGCCGACAGGTCGTACTCGTCCTCGAGCCCGGAGACCGCCATCCCCGGGCCCACCCAGCCGTAGCGCTCGCCGTAGACGCCGACGAACACGTCGCTCTGGGCCAGGTAGGCGCGGTAGAGGTCGCGCGGCGGGTGCGCGCGGGCGCCGAGCTCGAACAGCACCGGGGTCAGCCGCATGCGGGTCACCGCCCCGCGGACGGCCCGCCGCTCGGCGGCCAGCTCCTCCATGGTCGAGGAGACGAAGACCCGCAGCCGCTGGTCGGGGGTCGGGATGGGCGGCGGGACGCCGTCGGTCGCCGGTCGAGGTCCGGCCACGGACACCTCCCCGCCGGGTGCCCACCGTGGCGCTCTCCGGCTGTCGGCTGCCGGGGAGTCTAGGGACGTCGCGGTGCCGCCGAAAACCCGTGACAGCCCTCCGGCACCGGTGGTTCGATTCCTCTCGTCCCAACCACCGAGCACGGGGGACCGAGGCGCACCGGAGGTCTGTCGTGGACGCCTCAGCCACGCACGCCCCGGCGCCGGCCGTGGACGCCCGGCGCCTGCTCCCCGCGATGCGCGTCCTGCTGGGCGCCTTCGCCCTGCTCACCGCGATCGCGGTGGTCACCCTGTTCGTCCTGGCCGGGCAGACCGACCGGAGCTTCGCCTGGACCATCGCCCCGCCGCTCACCGCGGCGTTCATGGGCGCCGGCTACGCGGCCGGGTTCGTGCTCGTCGTGCTCTCCCTGCGCGACGGGGTGTGGGCGCGCACCCGGGTGCCGCTGCTGACCATCCTGGTCTTCGTCGTCATCACCCTGGCCGCGACGCTGCTGCACCTGGACCGGTTCCACTTCGCCGCGGAGTTCGCCGACCGGCCGGCGCTGGCCCGGGCCGCCGCCTGGTTCTGGTTCGCCGTCTACGTCGTCGTCCCGGTGGGGATGCTGGCGCTGCTGCTGCCGCAGGAGCGGGCGCCCGGCGTCGACCCGCCGGCCCGGCACCCGGTGCCCCGGGTGCTGCGCGGCCTGCTGGCCGCGGAGTCGGCGGTGCTGACCGTCGTCGGGGCGGCGCTGTTCGTCGCGCCGGCGACGGCGACCACCCTGTGGCCGTGGACGCTCACCCCGCTCACCGCCCGGGTCGTGGCGGCCTGGCTGGTCGCCTTCGGCGTGGCGACGGCGCTGGCGGCGGGTACCGGGGACCTGGAGCGGCTGCGGACCGCGGCGATCGCCTACACCGTCTTCGGCGTGCTGGTCGCGGTGTCCGTGCTGCGCTTCCCGGGCACGGTGGCGTGGGGCGACCCGGCGGCCTGGGTGTTCACCGCCGTGGTGGTCGCCGTCATCGGCACCGGAGCAGCCGGCTGGCGGCTGGCCCCCGCCCCGGGCAGGTCCCGGCATGGCTGAGGGCGCCCGGGCGGCGCTGGTCGTGGTCACCCGCGACGACGCCGTCCGGACGGCGGTGACCCGGGAGCTCGAACGCCGGTACGGGGCCGACTACGCCGTCCTCTCCCGCGCCGCCCCGGCGGAGGTGGCCGCGGGGCTGGCCGCGCAGGGGGACCCGCCGGTCGCCGTCCTGCTGGGCGGGCTGGGGCAGGACGACCCCGACGGGCTGGCCACCCTGCGCGAGCTGCACGGCGCCTCCCCCGGGGCGATGGCGGTCGCGCTGGTCCGGTGGGGGGCCTGGGACACCGCGCGGCCGATCTTCGAGGCCCTCACCATCGGCCAGCTCGACCGCTGGCTGATCGCGCCGGAGGAGCCGGGGGACGAGGAGTTCCACCGGCTGTTCACCGAGGTGCTCGAGGAGTGGTCGACCCGCCAGGGCGGCGGCTTCGAGGCGGTCCGCATCGTCGGGGACCGCTGGGCGCCCCGGTCACAGCACCTGCGCGACCAGCTCAACCGCAACCGGATCCCGACGGGCTTCTACGAGGCGGGCAGCCCCGAGGGCCGGGCGGTGCTCGCGGGCCTGGACGCACCCTCCCCCCGCCTGCCGGTCGTGGTGCTGCGCTTCCACCCGGAGCGCACCGTGCTGCAGGACCCCACCGACCTGGAGCTGGCCGAGGCCTTCGGGCTCTTCGAACGGCTGGACCCCGCAGCGGTGTACGACGTGGTCGTGGTCGGCGCCGGACCGGCCGGGCTGGGCGCCAGCGTGTACGCCGCCTCCGAGGGGCTGTCCACGCTGACGCTCGAGGCCGACGCGGCCGGCGGACAGGCGGGCAGCAGCTCGCTGATCCGCAACTACCCGGGCTTCCCGACCGGCATCAGCGGCAACCGGCTGGCCTTCAGCTCCTACCAGCAGGCCTGGGCGTTCGGCACCACGTTCCACTTCATGCGCTACGCCCAGGGCCTGGACAGCGCGGACGGGCTGCACCGCATCGCGCTCAGCGACGGCACCACGGTGTGCGGGCGGACGGTCATCCTGTCCCTCGGCGCGAGCTGGCGGCGGATCGGCGTCCCGGAGCTGGAGGCGCTGACCGGGCGCGGCGTCTTCTACGGGGCCGCGGTCACCGAGGCGCCGGCCATGCACGGCCGGCACGTGCACGTGGTCGGCGGCGGCAACTCCGCCGGCCAGGCCGCGGTGCACCTGGCCCGCTACGCCGACCGGGTCTCCGTGCTGGTCCGCCGGCCCGGGCTGGCCGAGACCATGTCGGACTACCTGGTCCGCGAGCTCGAGGCGCTGCCCAACGTGGACATCCGCACGCGGGTCCAGGTGGTCGGCGGCAGCGGCACCGACTTCCTGGAGTCCTTCGTGCTGCGCGATGTCGACACCGGCGTCGACACGCGGGAGGAGGGGGTGCTGTTCCTGCTGATCGGCAGCGAGCCGCGCACCGACTGGCTCAAGGGCTCGCTCGCCCTCGACCGGTGGGGTTTCGTGCTCACCGGGACGGCGCTCCAGCAGGACGGCGTGGACCCGGGCTGGCCGCTGGCGCGCCCGCCCGCGCTGCTGGAGACCAGCACGCCCGGCGTCTTCGCCGCCGGGGACGTGCGTGCGGGGTCGGTGAAGCGGGTGGCCTCCGCGGTGGGGGAGGGGGCGCTGGCGATCACCCACGTGCACGCCCACCTCGCGGCCCTGCGGGCGGCCGCCACCTGACCCGTCCACGCGGGTCGCCGCCGACCGCGTGTCCTAGAGCTGCAGCTTGAACCCCACGTGGGAGGCGACGAAGCCGAGCCGCTCGTAGAAGCGGTGGGCGTCCGTGCGGCGCGTGTCGGTGGTCAGCTGCACGAGGGCGCAGCCGCGCCGCCGGGCCTCGTCGACCACCCACCCGAACACCGCGGTACCGATCCCGGTCCCGCGCAGGTCCCGGTGGATGCGCACGGCCTCGACCTGCAGCCGGGTCGCCCCGCGGGAGGACAGGCCCGGGATCTCGGTCAGCTGCATCGTGCCGACGACCTGCGCACCGCGGGTGACGGTGAGCAGCAGCTGGGCGGGGTCGGCGTCCACGGCGGCGAAGGCCCGCCGGTAGGGCGCCGGGTCCGCGCCCTCGCGGTCCCGGCCGAGCACGTCGTCGGTCAGCAGGGCCACCAGGGCGGGGACGTCGTCGGCCGTGGACCGGCGCAGCTCGACGGTGGTGGAACCCACGGTGAGCGTGGCGGGCAGAGAGGTCACCGGGCGAGTGTGCCCGGGGAGAAGAGCTGGTCGACCAGCTCTGCGCCCTCCGCAGGGGCGGTGACCTCCAGCCGCAGACCCCGACGGTCGAGCCGCAGCGTGAAGGCGAGGAACGGGCAGCACCGCTGCTCCTCGCGGACCAGCGCCATCACCGCCTCGGCGTCCTGCAGGGGCAGGTCGGCGGCCTGCCCTCCCTCCACCGGGTGGTGGGGTGCGTCGCGCAGCAGGTCGCGCCAGGCGTCGCGGCGGGCGTCCTGGGCCGCCCCGGTCAACGAGCACGCGATCTGCGGCTGCTGCTCGGTCTGGGCGACGAGGGCGGAGCAGTCGGCGTCGCAGCGCTCGTCCCGCTCGGGGAGGCGCTCCAGCCGCTCGACCGCCGTCTGCAGGCGACGCTCGGCGTCGAGGAGCTCCCGACGGCGACCGTGGACCTGCTCGAGGCGTGCCGCCAGCCGGGGGCGCAGCTCGGCGCGGACGTCGCGGCAGGGGCCGCTCTCCCACACCGACAGCAGATCCCGGACCTGGGCCAGCGGCAGGCCGAGGGACTTCGCCGCCCCGATGAACCCCAGGCGCTCGACGGCCGGGCGACCGTAGACCCGGTGACCCGCGGGGCTCCGGTCGGCGGGGAGCAGCCCCTCCTGCTCGTAGAAGCGCAGGGTGGTGGCCGGCACACCGCTGCGTGCGGCCAGCTCGGAGATCCGCATCCCGTCCACGGGCGCGACGCTAGACCCTCGACCCCACTCGAAGGTCAACCCGCAAGAGGCGGTGACCGGCCACGGCAGAGCGGGGTGGGTGGGCAGGGGCGGGGTCGAACCGCCGACCTCTCGCTTTTCAGGCGAGCGCTCGTACCGACTGAGCTACCTGCCCCTCCCGGTGTGCGACACCGGAGAGCGACCCTGACGGGACTCGAACCCGCGACCTCCGCCGTGACAGGGCGGCGCGCTAACCAACTGCGCTACAGGGCCTTGCTGCTGCTGCTGCTGGTGGTGCTGTGCCCCCAACGGGGTTCGAACCCGTGCTACCGCCTTGAAAGGGCGGCGTCCTGGACCGCTAGACGATGGGGGCTCGTGTCCGCCGGAGGCACGGAGAACGATACATGCTCCGTCGAGCGCCTCGGACACGGGGTGCCGGATCGGCCGGGTGATCCGCCTCGCACGGGGTCTCGGCCGGCGCGACACGGCCCCGGCTCCCGGCTCGGTGGCGTTGCGGCTGACACCCTCGGCCGGTGCCCCGCCGTGCCGCCGCCGTCACCGGTCCGTCGCTCCTGCTCGCCGCCGCCCTGCTCACCGGCTGCGGCGACGACACCCGCACCACCTCGTCGTCCTCCGGGACGACGAGCACGATCGCGTCCCCGAGCTCCGGCGCGACCGCGACCACCGCCCCCGCGGCCAGCACTCCGGACGTCGAGGACGGCGAGGGAGCGGCCTCCGGCACGCCCCCGTTCGCGGCGGACACGCAACCGGACACCCAGGAGCCGTCGGCGGACGCGCGGGTCACCGTCACCGAGATCCGGACCGGCCGGCAGGACGGGTTCGACCGCGTGGTCCTCGAGGTGGAGGGCGTCGGGACCCCCGGCTGGGACGTCCGCTACGTCGACCGGGCCAGCTCCCAGGGCAGCGGCGAGCTCGTCGAGGTGGCGGGGGAGGCCGTGCTCCAGGTGACGCTCACCGGCGTCGGCTACCCGTACGACACCGGGGTGGAGGAGTGGACCGGCCCCGACCCGCTGCCCGGCAACGGCACCCGGGTGGTCACCGAGGTCGCCTGGGACGCCACCTTCGAGGGCACCTCGGTGGCCTTCATCGGGACGACGGCGCAGGTGCCCTTCCGGGTCTCCGCCCTCGACGACCCCACCCGCGTCGTGGTCGACGTCCTCGGCTGAGACCGCTCGCACAGTCATCGAGGTCGTGGGGCCCGCGAGCAGAGCGGCACACGGCCAAGAGCGTTGTCGGGTGGACCGGCGTGTGCGATCCGCGGGTCAGCGCCGAACACCGACGACGAGCTGGGGCCTCCTGGCGCCGTCGAGGCTCTCGTCGAACTCGTCAGCGATGCGGTCGACGAGAGGTTGGAGGAAGAGCCGTCCTAGCTGGCGGACCATGGTCGTGACGACCTGCTCACCGAGGCTGTGCTTCGTAGAGGCCAGACCGGCGCGACGCAGGTCGCGAACCTGGTTGGCCGTGAGCTCGCTCAGCTTGGTCACGAGGTCGCGGCGCTGGCCGCGACCATCGAGGATGGCGCGGCGCAGGTAGTCGACGACGGCAGGACTCGACTCGAGCATCTCGGCAACCGCGCGATCCCGAGCAGCGACGACCTCGCTCGCCGTGCCCTCGGGCGGAGCCGAGGCGATCGCATCGGAGAAGCGCTCGACGACGGCCAGCTCGACGGCCTCCCGCAGCGCTTCCTTGGTTCCGTAGTGGTGGACGACCAGCCCCACCGTCACCCCCGCGGCAGACGCGATGGCCCGCAGGGACGTGGCCTCCTCGCCGCGCTCCGCGAAGAGGTCGAGGGCGGCGTTGCGGATGCGCGCCTTCGCCGTGAGGTCCTCTGCGCGGACCGAGGTCCCCGTCGGCACGGGTTGCGCCATTCCGTACTCCCTTCGGTCCACCGCGGGCCGATGCTACCCACCGAGTATTGCACAATGATACGGGTTACTGTACAACTGTACAGCAGGTCGTCGTCGCACCCGAGGAGCCCTCGTGCCAGAGATCCCAACGCCGAGCTAGACGCTCGCGTCGACTCGCTCCGGAGGAGCTGCGGACCTTCGGCCGCGAGCGCCTCGCCAGCTTCAAGCTGCCTCGTGAGCTGGTTCTCGCAGCCATCCCGCGCAACCCGTCCGGAAAGATCCTCAAGCACCGACTTGGCGAGACCCTTCACAGCTGAGCTCGCCCCACCACCATCAGCAGCATGAGCAAGGAGGCGAACCATGACCCGAGAAGCAGTCATCGTCGACGCCGTCCGGACGCCCGTCGGCAAGCGGGGCGGCCAGCTGCGCGACTGGCACCCCGTCGACCTGCTCGCCCAGACACTCTCCACCCTCGTAGAGCGGACCGGCATCGATCCGGAGCGGCTGTCCGACGTCGTCGTCGGCTGTGCCCTCCAGCGCGGCGAGCAGGCGGGCAACGTGGCCCGCAACGCCCTGCTCGGAGCGGGTCTGCCCTTCGGCCTGCCCGGGACGACCCTCGACCGCCAGTGCGGCTCGGGCCAGCAGGCGGTCCACTTCGCGGCGCAGGCGGTCAAGTCCGGGGAGTACGACTTCGCGATCGGCGCCGGCGTCGAGTCGATGACTCGCGTCGACCTCGGCCCGCTCTTCGTCCCGGGCGGCCCGCGTGGTGAGTGGTACGGCGAGCGTGCGCTCGGCCGTTTCGACGGGAACCTCCCCGCCCAGGGCCCCTCGGCCGAGCTCGTCGTCGAGAAGTGGGGCTTCACCCGCAAGCAGCTCGACGCCTTCAGCATCCGGAGCCACCGGCGAGCCGCGGCCGCGACCGACGCCGGGTACTTCGCCTCGCAGTTCGTGCCGCTCGACGGCACCGCCGCCGATGGCAGCACCGCGCCCATGACCAGGGACGAGGGGATCCGCGCCACCGTCGACCCCGAGCGGGTCGCGGCACTCCAGCCGGTCTTCGCCGCGGACGGCGCCATCACCGCCGGCAACGCCTCGCAGATGAGCGACGGCGCGGGTGCCCTGCTCGTCGCCGAACGCTCGAAGGCCGAGGCCGCCGGCCTGCGACCCCGGGCCCGCATCGTCTCCATGGCCGTCGCCGCGGACGACCCCGTCCTCCAGTTCACTGCCATCGTGCCCGCGAGCCAGAAGGCTCTCGACCAGGCCGGCCTCGGCGTCGCCGACATCGACCTCGTCGAGGTCAACGAGGCCTTCGCGCCCGTCCCGCTGCTGTGGCGCGAGGAGTTCGGCTACCCGGAGGACCAGCTCAACGTCAACGGCGGTTCCATCGCCGTCGGCCACCCCCTGGGCTCCACGGGCGCCCGCCTGCTCACCCAGCTCGTCAACGAGCTCGAGCGTCGTGAGGCCCGGTACGGCCTGCTCACCATCTGCGAGGGCGGCGGCATGGCCAACGCCACGATCGTCGAGCGAATCGCCTGAGGCTTCGACCCGTGGAGGACACCCCATGACCGCGACGCCTCGGACCATCGTCACCGGATACCCCTCGACGATGGGCGACGACGTCCAGCTCAACACGACCACGCTGATCCGGCACGCCGCACGCACGCACGGCGAGCGCGAGATCGTCTACCGCACGCCCGACGGCGGCTGGGACCGCTACACGTACGCGAGCGCCTACGAGCGGGTCGTCCGGGGCGCCAACGCGCTCCGAGGACTCGACGTGCAGGCCGGTGACCGCGTCGGCATCCTCGACTGGAACAGCCGTCGTCACTACGAGCTGTACTGGGCCATCCCAGGGCTCGCGGCCGTCATGGTGCAGCTCAATCTCCGGCTGGGCCCGACGGACCTGGGCTTCGTCCTCGAGGACAGCGGCACGTCGGTCGTCTGCGTCGACGAGACGCTGCTACCCGTGGCCGAGGCCGTCGCCCCGAGCCTCACGGGCGTGCGGGCCTGGGTCGTGATGACCGACAAGCCGCTCTCGGAGATCGACACGACGCTGCCCCACGTGCACCACTACGAGGACCTCGTCGCAGCAGCCAGCCCGCAGATCGCGTGGCCCGAGATCGACGAGCGCTCCGCCTACGGAGCCTGCTACACCACAGGCACGACCGGACGGCCCAAGGGGGTCTACTACTCGCACCGGGCGATCTACCTGCACTCCTACGCGCTGGCCACGAACATCGGGATGACGCTGGACGACTGCACCATGCTCATCACCCCGATGTTCCACGGCCAGGCCTGGGGGCTGCCCCAGGCCGCCACCCTGATGGCCAACAAGGTCGTCCTGCCCGGCCGCTACGTCGCCGAGGACACCAAGCCGCTCACGGACGCGATCATCGCCGAGGGCGTGACCGTCACCAACGGGGCGCCCGCGATCTTCCTGCCGATGCTCCACTACATCGAGACGCTGGAGCAGAAGCCGGATCTCGGTCGGCTGCGGATGATGTCCGGAGCGACCGAGCCGCCGCTGACGATGATGCGCGGCTTCCAGGAGCTGACCGGCGCCGAGATCGTGCACGCCTACGGTGCCACCGAGACGACCCCGCTCGTGACGCTCAACCGCTACAAGCCGAGCGTCCGCGAGCGGCTGTCCGGGGACGCGCTGTTCGAGCTCAAGCGCAAGCAGGGCCTCCCGGTCACCGGCGTCGACTTCCGGCTCGTCGACGCCACCGGGAACGACGTCCCCTGGGACGGCGTCACGCAGGGCGAGATCTGCGTCCGCGGCCCGTGGATCACGAGCACGTACCACAACATGCCCCCCGAGGACTCCGCGGACCGCTTCCTCGACGGCTACTGGCGCAGCGGCGACGTCGGCACCATCGACGCCGACGGCTACCTCAAGGTCACCGACCGGCTCAAGGACGTCATCAAGAGCGGCGGCGAGTGGATCTCGTCGATCGACATGGAGAACCTCCTGCTCGGCCACCCGGACATCGCAGAGGCGGCGGTCGTCGGACTCGTCCACCCGAAGTGGCAGGAACGACCCTTCGTCCTCGTCGTCCCCAAACCGGGCCGGGAGGTCACCCTCGACGACGTGCGCGAGCACCTGTCCAGCGCCTTCGCCTCGTGGCAGCTGCCGGACGCCGTCGAGATCGTTCCCGAGATCCCGCGCACGAGCGTCGGCAAGTTCGACAAGAAGCGGATCCGCGCCGAGCACGCCGGCGCCTACGGAGATGGGCGGGACGATGCCTGAGACCCTCGTCGCCGTCGAGCACCACGACGCCACCGCGCTGGTGACGCTCGACCGTCCGGCTGCCCTCAACGCCCTGAGCCGTGAGCTCGTGACCCAGCTCGCCGACCGTCTCGAGGAGGTGGCCGCCGACCCCACCGTCCGGGCCGTCGTCCTCACCGGGTCGGAGAAGGCGTTCTGTGCCGGCGCCGACATCGCCGAGATCCCGCACATGACCGGAGCGTCCCCGACCGACCGGCTGCCGTTCGACCGGCTCTTCGACACGGTGGCGTCCCTGCCCCGCCCGACGATCGCTGCGGTCCGCGGGCTGGCCTTCGGCGGGGGCTGCGAGCTCGTCCTCGCATGCGACACGGCCGTGGCGGGGCGGTCGGCGCGCTTCGCCGTCCCGGAGGTGAAGCTCGGGGTGATCCCCGGCGCCGGCGGCACCCAGCGGCTCGTCCACGCGATCGGCAAGGCCAAGGCGATGCGGATGCTCCTCACCGGGGGCCCCGTGGACGCGCAGTGGGCGCACGAGGCCGGCCTCGTCGCGGACGTCGTCGACGACGACGGGGTCATCGGTCGCGCCCTGGAGATCGCTGACCACGTCGGCGGCAACGCGCCCCGCGCCGTGATCCTCGCAGCCGACTCGGCCAGGCACGCGCAGGAGCTACCCCTGCACCAGGGACTCGCGCACGAACGGCGCAACTTCCTCCTCGCGCTCGGCACCTCCGACGCGCACGAGGGCGTGGCCGCGTTCACGGCACACCGTCACCCGACCTTCACCGGCAGATGAGGAGCCTCAGATGATCCTCGACGGATACCGGTCGCCGTGGGCGACCGAAGAGCTCGATGACCTGCGGGATCTCGCCCGCATCTTCCTCGAGAAGGAGGCAGTGCCCCACCAGACCCGGTGGGCCGAGCAGCACGGGGTCGACCGTGACTTCTGGCGCAAGGCCGGGGACGCGGGGCTGCTGTGCACCAGCATCCCCGAGGAGTACGGAGGGGGCGGCGGCACGTTCGCGCACGAGGCCGTGATCGCCGAGGAGCAGGCCAGGGTTGCCGACGACGCCTGGGCCAACAGCGTGCACAGCACGATCGTCGCCCACTACGTCAACGCCTTCGGGACCGAGGAGCAGAAGCGACGCTGGCTGCCCGGCATGGCGTCGGGCGACCTCGTCGGGGCGATCGCGATGACCGAGCCGACGACGGGATCGGACCTCCAGCGCGTCCGCACCCGCGCCCGGCGCGACGGCGACGACTACGTCGTCAACGGCTCGAAGACCTTCATCTCCAACGGGACCCACTGCGACGTGCTCGTCATCGTGGCGCGCACGAGTGACGAGCCGGGCGGCAGGGGACTGTCCCTCGTCGTCGCCGAGACCGACGGTCTACCGGGCTTCGAGCGCGGACGGGTCCTCGAGAAGATCGGCATGCACGGACAGGACACGCGCGAGCTGTCGTTCGTCGACATGCGGGTCCCGGCCGCCAACCTCCTCGGCGGTGTCGAGGGCCGCGGGTTCGGCCAGCTCATGGCGCAGCTGCCCCAGGAGCGGCTCGTCATCGCCGTCACCGCTGCCGCCGCTGCCGAGGCCGCCGTCCGGCAGACGGTCGCCTACGCCAAGGAGCGCGAGGCGTTCGGGCAGGACCTCCTCTCCTTCCAGAACACCCGCTTCGTCCTGGCGGAGTGCGCTGCTGATGCCCTCGCCGCCCGCACCCTCGTCGACAGCTGCATCACCCGACACGTCGCGGGTGAGCTCGACGCGCCCACCGCGTCGCTCGCGAAGTTCTGGTGCACCGACGTCCAGAACAAGGTGGTCGACCGGTGTCTGCAGGTCTTCGGCGGCTACGGCTACGTGATGGAGTACCCGATCGCCCGGATGTTCGCGGCCGCTCGCGTCCAGAAGATCTACGGCGGGACCAACGAGATCATGAAGGAGCTGGTGGCGAGGTCGCTGTGATGGCATCCCGCTGACCGTCAGCCGGGAGGGGCGGGGGTGCCCTGCGGGACGGCGGCGTCCTGCCCGCCGGCCGGGGGGACGACGGTGCGCGCGATGGTCACCTCGGTCTCCCCGAGGCCGCCGAGGGTGATCTCGTCGTAGGCGGTGAGGGCACCGGAGGCCGCGTCCAGGTAGAGCACCGTGCAGGTCAGCGGCTCGGGGTACGCGCCCTGCAGCGCACGCAGCCCGGCCCCGCCGGTCGAGCCCTCCACCATCAGCCGCGTCCCCCCCTCGAGCCGGGTGACCTCCCGCTCGTGGGTGTGGCCGGCGAGCACGAGGGGGACGACGCCGTCGAGGGGCGCCGCCTGCTCGGGGTCGTGGACCAGCGCGATCGCCGGCCGCTCGGGCAGGCCCTCGGCGAACTCGGCGAGGGCCTGCCCGCTCTGCTCGAGCGACTGGGGAGCGTCGGAGGCGTCCTTGTCCGGGGTGAACCGCGGGTCCGGTGCGCCGACGACCTCGATCCCGGCCACCGTGACCGCGGAGTCGTCGAGCACGGTCGCGTTCGGCTGCGCGGCGACCAGGGCCGCGGTGACGGCGGAGTCGTGGTTGCCGCGGACGAAGACGTAGGGCACGCCGAGGGAGCCGACGGCGGTGATCAGGCCGTTCTCCGGCTCGCTGCCCCAGTCGGTGACGTCGCCGGTGTCGAGGACGCCGTCCACGTCGAACCGGGCGACCACCTGGCGCACCAGGTCGAACCCGGCCGGGTTGAGGTGCAGATCGGAGACGTGCAGCAGGGCCACCGTCTCGCCGTCCGCACCCGGCGGGGGCAGCGTGGACAGCGTCGAGTACAGCGTGCTCACGTTGGAGACGAGGTCCTCGAGGGAGGCGCGGTAGGCGTCGAAGCGGGCCATGATGTCCTGCGCGCTGCCGATCAGGCTGTTCGCGTTGACCAGCAGGCCGGTGTAGGTCGGCTGCGAGAGCGCCTCGGGCCGCCACGTCGCCGCGGCCAGCCCGCCGGTACCCGCCACCAGCGCCGCGGACAGGCCGAGGGCGATCAGCGGCTCGCGGCGCCGCCGCAGCACCAGCAGGGACGCCGCCGTCGCCCCGCCGACCGCCGCCAGCGCGGTCAGCCAGGCCACCCGCTCGACGGCGTCCCGCAGGTCGGCGCTCACCTGGTCGACGACGCCGTCCAGCCGGGCCGGGTCGGTGGCCAGCGCCTGCGCCCGCAGCTCGTCGACCCGGTTCAGCTCGATCTCCAGCCGCAGCGGCCCGTCGTAGGCGTCGACCTGCAGCGCGCCCAGGGGCGGGACGTCGACCGCGGCGCCGCCGCCGAACGGCCGGAAGGCGAGCGTCGCGTCGAACGGCCCGATCGGTGCGGGCACCCGGCCGAGCAGCAGGATGCCGAGGTAGGCCCCGGTGAGGACGACGGCCACCCGGGCCGCCCAGCGAGCGGCCGCGCGCACCGCGGAGGGGCGGCGCGCGGAGCTCGGGTCGCTCACCCGCCCCAACCTAGTGAGCGACTCCTCCGGCGGCCGGGCGGCCGTCGCCGGTCGGTCGGGGTCGCTCGTCCGGGGGGAGAGAACCAGCGGATGTCGACAGGGGGTGTTGCGGCATCGCAGCCGACCGATGGGGGTAGGACGCCGCCATGAGCCTGATGGGGATCCTCGACCGGGTCGCAGACGTGACGACCTTCGACAAGGCGATCGAACCGGCCCGCAAGGCCGTGCAGGCCACCCTCCGGCCGCAGGCGGTCAAGGACCTGCTGCACGGCACGTGGTTGGGCCACCCGCTGCACCCGGTGCTGGTCCAGGTCCCCGTGGGCACCTGGATCTCCGCGGGGCTGCTCGACGCCGTCCCGCGGCTGCGCCCGGCGGCCACGGTGCTGATCGCGACCGGGGTGGCCGCCGCCGTCCCCGCCGCG
Source organism: Geodermatophilus sp. TF02-6 (assembly GCF_003319115.1). GTDB lineage: Bacteria > Actinomycetota > Actinomycetes > Mycobacteriales > Geodermatophilaceae > Geodermatophilus. The sequence continues at coordinate 215,699 of NZ_QOHF01000005.1, forward strand.
CTGTCGGGGGCCGCCGACTGGTCGGAGCAGGAGGTCGGCGTCCGCCGGCTGGGTGCGGTGCACGCGATGACCAACGTCGTGGCGCTCGGGCTCTACGCCGGTTCGCTCGCCGCCCGGCGCGCCGGCCGGGACACCCTCGGCCGGGTGCTCGCCTACGCGGGGCTGGGCGTGGCCGGGGGCTCGGCGGCCATCGGCGGCCACATGTCCTACGCGCAGTCCTCCGGCGCCTCGCACGCGGCCACGGCCGCCCGCGCGCTGGAGCACGACTGGATCGACCTCGGTCCGCTCGACGACCTGCCCGAGGGCCGGCCGGCGCTGCGCACCGGGAACGGCTCGGGCGTCGACGTCCCGCTGGCCGTCGTCCGCCGGGGAGCGCGGGTCGACGCCTTCATCGGGGCCTGCTCGCACCTGTCCGGCCCGCTCTACGAGGGTTCGGTGGAGGAGGTGCGCGGCGCGCGGTGCCTGGTCTGCCCCTGGCACGGCTCGGCGTTCGACCTGGAGGACGGCTCCCCCCGGCGCGGCCCGGCGGCCAACCCGCAGGAGAAGCTGGAGATCCGCATGGAGGCCGGCCGGGTCATGGCCCGGCTGCCCGTCCGGCACCTGTAGCCCCTCGGCGGGCCGCCCGCCGTCCTACGCTGCGGCGGCATGAGACGGACGGCGGTGACGGTCGTCGTCCTGCTGTGCGCCGCCTGCTCGCCGGGGGACGGTGGGGCGTCGTCGGCGCCCGCCACGACGTCGGTGTCCGCGTCGGCGTCCGCGACGCCGACCCTCCCGGCCGTGCCGGGGATCGCGGCCGAGGTGGTCCGGCTGCGCACCGACGTGGCTGTCGGCGGGCGGGTGCAGGTGCGGGTGACCGACTCCGGGGAGGAGCCGTTCACCGCGACCGCGGTGGCGCTCGACTCGCCGGGGTTCACACCGCTGCCGCCCACCGCGGTGCACGCCGAGTTCGCTCCCGGCCGGGTGATCGACCTGCCCACGCCCTACGGCGAGCCGGACTGCACGGCGCAGCCCCGGCCGCTCGCCGCCCGGCTGACGGTGACCCGCCCCGGTGGTGCGGTCGAGCAGCTGCGGGTGCCGGTGTCCGGGGACGACCTCGACGTCGTCCACCGGGAGGAGTGCGCGGTCGCCGGGGTGCTCGCCGTCGCCGGTGTCGCCCTGACCGGGGTGACCGCCGCGGGGGAGTCGGTCACGGGCACCGTCGTCCTGACCCGCGCGGGGGACGACGACCGGCCGGTCACCGTCACCGACGTCCGGCGCAGCGTCGTCTTCGACCTCGCCGTCGCCGGGCTGCCGCTCGAGCTCGCGCCGGGACAGGCGGAGGCGTCGTCGGCGGCGACCTTCACCTCGGCGACGTGCGAGCCGCACGTGCTGGCCGAGACCAAGCAGCCGTTCCTCTTCCCGCTGAGCGTCGCGGTGGGGGACGCCGACCCGGTTCCGGTGCCCCTGCCGGTCGACGCGGCGCAGCAGCAGCAGCTGTGGGACCTGGTGCGGCGGGTCTGCGGGCCGCGATGAGATCCGGCCCGGCCGCCCCGGGGGGAACGGGACGACCGGGCCGGGGTCGCGGGGCGCCCCTGGCCGGGACGCCGACCCGGGAGGACGCCGGTGCCGGTGCAGCGGGCGCCTCGATCGGGCAGCTGTGACGCTACGTGACGGCCGCTGGTCCGGTCATCCCCTGACTGGGTGAAACGCCGCGGGGCCGCGACGGACAGTCACATCCCGGTGCCGTGTCGGCTCGGCGGGGCGCTCGGACCGGCGGCCGGTGTCCGAGCCGCCGCGGTCGCGCGACGGGTCCGACGGCCGCCGCGGGCTGCCACCATGGCGGCCGTGAGCGCTCTGTTCTGGGCAGCCCTGTACGCGGTGGTGCTGTGGACGGGCTGGGCGGCGGCGTGGGCGCCGGGCGCGCCCGCCCGGCCGGGTGCGGGCCGGCCGCCCTGGGCCACGCTCGCCGCGCTGCTGGTCGTCGGGGTGCCGTCGCTGCTCCAGCTCACCGTCGCGCCGGGCCTGCTGGGCGCCCTGCAGCGGACGCCGACCGAGCTCGCGGACGGGCAGCTGTGGCGGCTGGTCACCTCGCTGGTGGTCCAGGACGGGGGCTGGCCCGGCGCGGTGTTCAACCTGGCGGCGCTGGCGGTCGTGGGCGCGACGGCCGAGCAGGTGTGGGGGCCGCGGCGCTGGCTGGTGGTCTGGGCCGGCGCGGGGGTGGGTGCGCAGCTGTGGGGGCTGCTCGTCCAGCCGACGGGAGCGGGCAACTCCGTGGCGACGTTCGGGCTGGCCGCATCGGTGTCGGTGCTGGCGCTGCGGCGGGGCCGCGGGGTGTCGCGGCTGTGCGGCAGTGCGAGCCTGCTCGCCGGCCTGGCCCTCCTCGTCATGGGCGACGTCCACGGCGGCGCCGTCGTGCTCGGCGCCCTCGCGGGCCTGCTCCTGACCCGCGTCCCCGCCAGCGACCCGGCCGGCGGCAGGAGCGTCCCGTCCGACCCCACGACGCCGTAGGCCCCTCGGGGACGGCGCGTGTTCGTGGCGGGAGCCGTCCTGGCGCTGTTCCTGCCCGGGGGCCGGCGGCGGTCCCCTCGATCGGGCCGTGGGGCACCGGACGACCCGCCTGCGTCGATCGGCGGCTGATCCGCCCGGTCCACTGGCCACGACCGTGCCCGGGTCGGCTTCCGGCGTCGTCCGGTCCGGAGGGCGGTAGCCTCGCACCGGGCCGCAGGCCAGCCAGTCCCGGGCTCTGCGTGCACCTGCCGGGCCTCTAGCTCAACTGGCAGAGCAGCGGACTTTTAATCCGCGGGTTGTGGGTTCGATTCCCACGGGGCCCACAAGCTTGCAGGTCAGCGAGCTGTGGTTGCCCTCTCCGGGGGCGAGCCCCCGCTAGACCCCACTTGACCCCCATCTTTCGCCGACGCCCGAAACGGGCTGTTCGGTCGGAGATGCTCGCCCGCCTGCGCCCCTGAGCAGGGCGGGTCTGCGCCTCCTCACCACACGGTGCGCCGCCGAGTCGGCTGCGCCGGCCGTCCGCGGCAAGGTCGGCGTCAGGGGTGGGTTACGGGTGTGTCGCCCTGCTGCTCGTCGGTGGCCCGGCCGGCGTCGATGAAGGCGTCGAGGATCGATCGCTGCAGGCGGACGTGCCTGCCGAGCTTGACGTAGGTGATGCGGCGCTGGGCGATCAGCCGGCGATGAAGCGTTACCCGGTTCCCAGGTAGTCGCCGGCCTGGGCGGTGGTGAGGAGTGGGTCGCTGGCGCGGGTGTCCATCGGGTGTGCCACGCTGGCGAGGGTTCCGGGGCGGTCCCCTGTACTTCTCCAGTCGGCCCGCGCGGTCCTTCGGTCGCCTGCCTTCGGCCGCTCCAGCGGTCGAGGCGTTCTCCTGTAAGTCTCCTGTTCTGCTGCGGTGCGTCGGGGACCCCCGCCTCGAGCGTGGTGTGCGGGCACTGGAGAACTACGGGAGAAGTACTGGAAAGGTACTGGAGAGCGGGGTTCAGGGCACGTCGGGAGCTCCGGTGGTGCGGGCTCGGCTCCGGTAGGCCTGCAGCACCGGTTGCAGCGCTCGGGCCAGGCCGGGCAGGTCGCGGTCGTAGACGCGGCCGTCGGAGAGCTGGTCGGCGAGCTCGGTGAGCAGTCGCGGCCAGTCCCGCCGGGTCGGCTGGAGTGGCACGCGGATCTGCACGTGGCGTTCCACCACGCGGACGGCGGCCTGGTCGCAGGCCGCGGCTCGGCTCTGCTCCCAGGCGCGGTGCCGGCAGGTGGCCGAGCACCACTTCGGGATGGGGCCGCGGCTTCGCGGGGTGATCGGCCCGCCGCACCAGCCGCAGGTCGTCGCCGCGGCCCGCCGTGCGCGGCCGTCGGCCTCGGCGGCCGCCGGCTGGGAGCGCGCCATCCTGGTCGGCGTCTGCTGTGCCTGTTGACGTCGCTGCCGTTCGCGCTCGCGGCGTCGGGCCCGGTACTCGGGGGTCCCGCTGGTCGGCATGCCGGTCAGTGTCCCGGACCGGTCAGTGACTCGTCACAACGGATTGCCTGTCCCTGGGTGCATGAGGTGTGCCGGCTCGTGATCTTGTTGAGGAGGGCAGCAGTCCGGCAGAGTCGCCGCCGGTCGGGCGCGGCGCGGTGTGGAGATGCCCTGCGTCGGCTGCTGGCGGGGCAGGGTTGACAACGCTGTTCGGCCTGGCGGGCGTCCGCCGAAGCTGGCCTGGAGAATGGCGCGCGTGTCTGGGGGAACGTCGAAGCGGGCGCGGATCGAGGATCTGCTCGCCCGCGCCGAGCAATTCGAGGACGAGGTGGTGACATGGCAGAACAGCGCACAGCCGAGCCTCGGTGACGTTCGCGCCGCCCAGCGCGTGTACAGCGGTTGGTATTCCGAGGCCCAGCGGCTGGTCACCGAGGAGGACCGTCCACGCTTCATCGACATGTACGAAGGTGGGCCGTTCACGCCGCGCATCCGCGCCTTCCTGAGCGACCCGCTGAGCCCCCCAATCCGCTCGTCCAACCCGGTCAGGACAACCCGCTCCTGCCCAAGTGGAAGCACCCCTACGACCGCACCTTCCGGGACAACCTCGCGGTCCAACAGCAGCTGCTCGTGCACTCGCTGCACGCCGTCCTCGGACCCACCCACGTGCTGGATGAGCTGACCGCAGTGCTTCGCCGGCTGCCGGAGTACCTCGACGTCCTCCGCCGCTCGAACAACCCTCGTGTGCCCGCCCCCTCCATCGAGCACGAGGCGGATCTGCAGGTGCTCCTCCACGCGCTGCTGCGGCTGCACTACGACGACGTCCGCCCGGAGGACCCGGTGTCACAACACGCCGGCGGCGGATCGCGGGTGGACTTCCTGCTGCGCGAGACCGGTGTCGTGATCGAGACGAAGATGACCCGACCGACGCTGACCGACCGCAAGCTGGGGGAGGAGTTGTCCGTCGACTGGAACCGCTACCCGCGGCACCCCGACTGCCGAGCCATCTTGGCCTTCGTCTACGACCCGGGTCGCCATCTCGCCAATCCATCGGCACTGGAGCATGACCTGTCCCAGGACGAGCGTTCTCCCGCCACCAGGGTGGTCGTGGTTCGTTGATCGGCGGCTCGGCTCCGAGCCGGCGTCGTCTGCGGTCCTGTCATGACGCCGCCGAGGCGTGGTCGAGCGCACTGCGGTAATCCGGCGGCCAAGTCCGGCAGGACGGCAATGCGCAGTATCTCTCCTCGGGGGCGGTCCATCGATACACGGCCGCGACGGCGTCGGAAGTGCGCTGGAGCACAGCAGGTGAGCGACCCGCTGCCGGGGAAGCGGCCGTTTGCGGCTGCCGGCGCGATCTTGAACCACCTGCGCGGTGATCGCACCCCGCTGATCGCACTCTCCGCGGCCTCGCGCCCCGCCGGTGTGGGGCGCCGAACCGGCGTTCAGCTGGCCGGATGGGCGCGCAGGTAGTCCGCCAGCGCGTCGCGCATCACGGCGCTGGCGCTGCGGTGCTGTGCGGCGGCCACCGCGGCGAGCTGTCGGTCGAGGTCTCCCGGCAGGCGGACCTGGCGGACACGGGCGTGCTCGCCCGGCTCGGCCGTCGGATCGATCGAGGGGCGACCGCCCAGTGCCCGGGCCAGCGCCTCACGCCCGTGCTGGGCCGCGGCTGCTCCGCGCCGGGCGGTGATCGAGTCGGGCCGCAGCTGCATCTGGTGCTCGGCCCAGTCCGCGGCGGCCTGGTAGTCCTTCTCAGTTGCCATCGTCTGTTGCCTCCATGCGAGCCAGGTGCTGGCGGCGGGCTTCCATGACGTGGAAGACATGCAGCCCGCGCGGCGGGCGCACCTCGACCATCACCTCCAGCAGCGGGGCGCCCGGGCGTCGCTGCGGGCCGATGTACAGGTGCGGACGGATGTCGTTCGGCGGACGCGGATCGTCGAACTCCTCCTCGACGTAGACGGCGTTGGCGATCGCGTGCAGTGCGTCTTCATGAGCGATGCCGTGCTTGTCGGCGCTGCGCGCCCACGTCACCCCCACCGAGGTACTGTACTACACAACTGGAGCCTGCGGGCTCCTCGGGCGCCGCAATCCGCATCCTCAGCTTGGCGAGCAAACCTCGTCGCCACGGTGGAAGGCGCAAGACCGGCATGCCGCCGTCGGCCGTCAGCCGTCGTGGTTCAGTGCCTCGAGGACTGCGGCCGCACCAGTAGCTGCCACCTTGCGGCCGAAGTAGACGTCGGTGGTCATCGAGGTGTTGGCGTGGCCGAGTTGGTCGGCCGCAGCGCGGGAGGACAGCCCGGCCTGGTCCATGAGGGTGGCCACGCTCTTGCGAAACACGTGCGAGGTCACCCAGTCGAAGCCGGCGGCAGTTAGCGCGTCCCGCAGGTCGGCCTGGGTGTTGGACGGGTCCCGCCAGCCGCCCAGCGGAGCGGGGAACACCGGGCGCCCGATGCGGTCGTGCTCATCGGGAGCGACCCGCGCGGCGCGCTGGCGCAGCATGGTGGAGCACCACTCGGGCAGGAGCAGCGTTCGGGCTCCGGCGTCGGTCTTGGTCTGCTTCACCACGAGGCCCTGCCCGCCGACGCGCACCGCGGTCGCGCGCACCGCCACAGTGCCGGCGGCCAGGGCGACGGCGTCCCAGGCCAGCCCGCAGGCCTCGCCGATGCGCAACCCGGTGGCCATCAGGAAGTCGACCAGCTCCGGCAGGTCCCGCGCGACCGCGCGATCGTCGTAGGTGAGCGCCGCCCGCAGCTGACGCAACTGCGGCACGGTCAACGCCCGAGGGGCCTTCTTGGCCTTGCCGCCCAGCGGAGCCACGGACCGCACGGGGTTGTGGACGAGGGCGTCGTGGCGAGCGGCCAGGGTGCACATGCCCGAGAGCACCGAGCGGCACATGCGGGCGACGGCAACGCCGTGGGTGTCGGCGACCAGCTTGAGGTGCCGGTCCAGGACGCCGGCCGTCAACTCGCGGATGCGCAGCTCTCCGAGGCCGGGGAGGATCTGCCGGTCAAGCCGCCGCCGGTAGGCGTCCATCGTGGTGGGGGAAAGGTCCCGTAGGCCGGTGTACCAGGCGTCGGCTAGTGGTCCGTTGCGGTTCTCCTTGATGTGATCACGACGCGAGGTCGACCAGTTCGTATGCCTGCGCACGTGCGGACGGTCGAAGTCTCAGAGGCCAATCGGCGAGAGCTGCAGCGGCGGGCCCGGGACAAGGGCGCTCCAGCGCGAGTGGTGGAGCGAGCCCGGATCGTGCTGCTCGCCGCCGACGAGGTGCCGGGCAAGCAGATCGCGGCGATCGTCGGCTGCGCCGAGGGCACGGTGGTGACCTGGCGGAGCCGCTACGCCAAACACGGCCTGCCGGGGCTGGAGGACCTGCCCCGGCCGGGCAAACCGGCGCAGCTGCCCGAGGCCCTGCGGGATCGGGTGCTGGAGCTGACGCTCACCGAGCCGCCGGACCAGGTCGGGGCCACGCACTGGTCCTCGCGGCTGCTGGCCGCAGCGCTGGCCGGGGAGGGCACGCCCATCTCGCACGCCACCGTGGCCCGGATCTGGCACCGCTTCGGGGTGCAGCCGTGGCGGGCGCAGACGTTCAAGTTCTCCACCGACCCCGAACTGGAAGCCAAGATCCGCGACGTCGTCGGGCTGTACCTGCATCCGCCGGCGAAGGCGGTGGTGCTCTGCGTCGATGAGAAGCCGCAGATCCAGGCGCTGGAGCGCACCGCGCCACCCCTGCCGGTGCGGCCCGGACATCCCGCGGCGGCCAGCTTCGACTACATCCGGCACGGCACCACCACGCTGTTCGCCGCCCTCGAGGTGGCCACCGGCAAGGTGACCGACCTGAGTTCCGCAGCTGAGCTCGGTTCCTGGTGACGGGACGGCGCGTTTACCCAGGTCGTGGCGGAGGCAGTTCGGCGGGACTCCGGAGTGCCTGGTAACGGAGCTTGGCGCGTAACCGCTTGTCTA
>NZ_QOHF01000048.1 GCF_003319115.1 Geodermatophilus sp. TF02-6
ACCTCGCCAGCGCCCAACGCCGGGCCGGCTGGCGCGCCGGCAGCGCCCACGCCAGCATCACCGCGGCATGATCATCGTTGGTCTGGGCAGGTCAAGCCGCTCATTCCGGACTTTGCCTCGACCCTGCCTTCCAGCGGGTCTTGAGCAGCGCGATTCCGCGTTCGCCTTGAGCGCGTAGACAGCCGGAGAAGCTGGTTGCGGGTGAGGTTGTCCGGGTGCAGGTTGGCGCCCTTGGTGGGGGTCAGCACGCCGGCCCCGGCCTGCGCTCCTTGGGTCCGAGGAGGCGCTCAGCCGCCAATCCATTGAGAACACCTCAGTGGTCTTCGGGATGTCGACCACCTGCCGGCGGATCATTCCGGGCGGCGCCTCATCGGCGGTCGGTGTGCCGCCGCACCTGGAACAGGCGCTCGGCTCACGCATGACAACCTCGTCAGGACCGCGACCTGCCACAACGTGCACCTCTCGCGTCCAGGCCGCCTATTGGGTTCGCGCCCGCACCGCCCGCGCAGCAACTTCAGCGCCAGCTTGCCCAGCCCCTCGATCGATGACACTCGGAGGCGTTGCGCGAGGAGGCTATCAACTGCCACCCCAACTTCACGATCCGCGCATCCTGCTCGGCGATGACCCTGTCTTGCTCGACGACTCGGCCTGTACCTGAGGTGACTGTTCAGGTGGTCGCCGGGATCCAGACGTGTCCGCTGGTGAGTTCGGTGAGGACGTCGAAGGGCCGGCGGCCGTGCTTGGCCGCGGTAGACAGGTAGCTGCGCATCGCGGCCAAGTCCTGAGCGCCGGCCAGGGTGCGCATCCCGCCGGACACCTTCTGCTTGATTTTGGCCATGCGGATGTCGCGTTCGGCGGCGTTGTTGTCGAACGGCACCCGCGCATCCGCGGCGAAGCGCAGGTAGTCATCGACGCGCCGACCGATCCGGCGGGCCAGCGCGCGGTTCCGGCGGCCGACCGCCCCGGGTGGCCCGGTGCCAGCACAGGCGCCGATCAGCGCCGCGGAGACGATCATTCGCCGCTGCACGGCGAGTACGTCGGGGTCGGGCAGCACGCCGGTGTCGGTGATCTGCTTGAGGGTCAGCAGCGCGTCGATGACTTGCCCGGCCCAGCACCAGTCCGCGGGGACGTCGGCGACGTCGTCGACGTCCTCGGGCCGATGGGCGCTGTGATGGTCGATCACGGCGATCAGCTCGCGCAGCAGATGCGCACCGCACAAGGCGTGGACCGCGGTGGTGTAGCGGGCGTACGGAGCGAACGCGTCATGCACCGCGATGCCGGTGAAGCCCGGTAGCACGCCGACGGCGTCGATCGCCGGCTTACCGCGCTGGGCGTGGCAGACCAGCACGGTGACCAGCCCGGTGCAGGCCACGTGCAGCCAGTGGCACCGCCCGGCCACCCGCAGCCGGAGTCTCATCGACGTGCACCACCTCGGCGCCGGCCAGCGCCGCGGTCGCCGCGGCGGTGAACGGCTCCAGGCCGGCCGCGGCCCTGCTGGTCCAGGCCGCCACCGTGCCCGCCGACATCGGCGTGCCGAACAGATCAGCCAGCAGACCGGCGACCCGCTCGACCGGCAGGTGCTGACCCAAGCACAGGTACACCGCGATCGCCGCGGCGTGCGGTCCGTACTGCACGGCAGCGGCTACGCCAGCCGGTGCCGCGGCCTGGCTGACCGCGCCGCAGGCACAGCGGCGCGAGATCAGCCGATGCTCGACCACCCGCACCTGCACCGCGGGGATGTCGAACACCTGCCGCCGCACCACCGCGGTCGGCTTCTCGGTGACGACCAGGCCGGCCCCGCAGCCGGCGCACGCGCCGGGCTCGTGCACCACCACCTCATCGGGCGTGACGACCTGGCGCGTGACTGTTCAGGTTCGGGCCTGCGTGTCGTAGCTGGGTGAGCACGGTCGGGGTGTGAAGGATCGGTCCGTGACCGCGCCGACCTACGAGCAGCTGGCGGCGCTGGTCGCGGCGCAGGAGCGGACCATCGCACAGTTGCAGGCGCGCATCGCCGAGCAGGATGCGCGGATTGCCGAGCTGGAGCGGCAGCTGGCCGCCTCTTCCCGCAACTCCTCCAAGCCACCGTCGAGCGACGGGCCTGGCAAGCCGGCGCCGAAGTCGCTGCGGGGCCGGTCGGGGCGTAAGCCCGGCGGGCAGCCGGGGCACCCGGGTCGCACCCTGCGCCAGGTCGCCGCACCCGATGAGGTCGTGGAGCACGAGCCGGCCGCTTGCACCGGCTGCGGAGCCGGGCTGGGCGCCGGCGGCGAGCCGGCCGGCATGGTCTGTCGGCAGGTGTTCGACATCCCGAAGATCACCGTGCGGGTGGTCGAGCACCGGCTGCTGGCCCGCCGCTGCGCCTGCGGCACTGTCAGCTCCGCCGCGCCACCGGCCGGCGTCGCGGCACCGGTGTGCTATGGCCCGCACGCCGCGGCGATCGCGGTCTACCTGGTCTTGGGCCAGCACCTGCCGGTCGAGCGGGTCGCCGGTCTGCTGGCCGACCTGTTCGGCACGCCGATGTCGGCCGGCACGGTCGCGGCCTGGTGCGCCCGGGCCGCGGCCGGGTTGGAGCCGTTCACCGCGGCCGCAACCGCGGCGCTGACCGGTGCCGAGCTGGTGCACGTGGATGAGACCGGGCTGCGGGTGGCCGGGCGGTGCCACTGGCTGCATAAATCGTCCTGGGGCAGGTGAAGGGTCCAACCAGCAAGGAGACTGGACCTGTGTCTGCACCACGGAAGTTCGACTCGGAGACTCGGGAGCGCGCGGTTCGGATGTATGCCGACCGGGTGCGTGATGGCGAGTCCAAGCTGGCCGCCCGCCGCAAGGTCGGTGAGCTGCTCGGCGT
>NZ_QOHF01000006.1 GCF_003319115.1 Geodermatophilus sp. TF02-6
CAGGAACCCGACACCGCGACCACCTGCCGTCCCCGACCCGCGCCGAGCCCTCCACACCCGTTCCTGCTCGGGGAGCCTCCGGCCCCCGCTCCCAGGAACCCGACACCGCGACCACCTGCCGTCCCCGACCCGCGCCGAGCCCTCCACACCCGTTCCTGCTCGGGGAGCCTCCGGCCCCCGCTCCCAGGAACCCGACACCGCGACCACCTGCCGTCCCCGGCCCGCGCCGAGCCCGACGCCCGTTCCCGCGAGCCCGCCGCGGGTGACGGGTCGGCCGCTCAACCCAGGCGCTCGGCCACGACCGCGGTCCCGGGCCCGGCGAGCGCATCCAGGCCGGCGCGTCGTCCCGCCGCCACCAGCAGCAGGTCGACGTCGGGCCCGCGCAACTCGGCGCCGTCGCCGAGGGTCCACCCGGTGTCGGTCGAGACCAGCCGCACCCCCGACAGCCGCCGCGGCCCGCCCATGAACCTGTTCCTGGCGACGTAGGCGAGGCAGGCCGCCACCACCTCCGGCGGCGAGACGTAGCGCCGGCCCAGGGGCCGGGCGACGTCCTGACCGTGGACAACCAGGTCCATGAGCGGATCCACCGGGGTGCTGCCGGGGAACCTCCGCGTGGAGTCGGCGCTCTCGCGCAGCTGCGCGACCAACTCGGCGGTGGTGTACGCCGCCGCCCGTTGCGCCGCGAGAGCGACTTCCATCCGGTCGAAGCTGCCGCGCGCCCGCACCGCCGCCCGCAGCAGCCGCGGCACGGTCAACCTGGTCGTGACCGTGAGGTGGGCGATGACGTCGCGCACCGTCCAGGCGGCGCACAGCGACGGCGTCGCCCACTGCTCGTCGGTGAGGTCGGCGACGGAGTCGGCGAGGCGGCGCCGTTCGGTGGAGACCGCCTCGTCGACGGCGGCGCGGGAGAGGGCAGGTAGGGCGTTCATCACCTCATGGACCCCACCCGGCCCGCGTACTCATCGGTCGTCACCAGGCCTCTCGCGGCTGCCAGTCCTCCGACCTCCGCAACACCCCATGGCGCAGCGGCTGCCGACCGACCCTGCACCTCGGTGGGCACCGCGCCCCCACGCGCTCTGTGGCGTCGTGCCCCACACGGAGGCGCGCGCCGAACCCGATCACCATGGCCACCCAGGCGGTGGTGGTGACGGTGAGGACGAGGTGGGTGAGGGTCTCCCGCGCCAGGCCACCGCGCACGAGAGTGGTCGGGCTCGCGTGCCGCTCGAGCCAGTCGTCGGACGCCGTCCCGGGGGATGCACCGAGGGCGATGGTCCAGGGAGCAGCCCGTGACCGACGGGGCTGCCCGTCCGGGCAGGTAACCGGGCAGGTAACACTGCCTCGACTGGTCCGCACGAGCACGGACTGCAGGCAGCTGCCCGGCCGTCGCTCCGCCGGTTCCCCGGTTCCACGTGGAACGGGTGATGCTGCCTGTGCGGTGTCAGGCTGCGGCGAGGTGCTCGGGTCCGCTGCGGATCTCGGTGCCATCCGGCCGCCAGGTACGCCATCGCCCGTCGGGTTGTCGCTCCACCCGGAACCCGTGGTGCACTTTCGTGTGGTGCCGCTCGCACAGCAGCGCGGCGTTGTCCAGGTCGGTCTCCCCACCCAGGGCCCACTCCAGCAGATGGTGCACGTCGCACCACCAGGTCGGCGCCCCGCAGCCGGTGAACACGCACCCACCGTCGCGCACCTCCGCCGCGCGCCGGACGTGCGGCGGGAACAGCCGCATGCTGCGGCCGTGGTCCAGCGGCATCCCCTCGGGGCCCATGACGATGCGGGTGACCTGCCCGTCGGAGGCCAGCCACCGCGCCCGGGCGGCGGAGATCACCGCACCGAATCCCATCTCGCCGGCGCCGGAGCCGACGTTCGGGTCGGCCAGGTCCTCGATGCCGATCGTGACGATCACCTGCGGCTTGTGCCCGCGCAGGATGGGCAGGGTGCCGGCGGCCAGGGCCAGATCGCCCAGCTGCACCAGCGCGTCGCCCTGCTGCTGGGACCGGGTGCGCTCATCCCCGGCGCAGCGGCCGGCCTGCACCAGCGACTCCAGCGCGGCTTGCAGCTTCTCTCCGCCGACGGCGTCCAGATCACCGCGGAAGCTGATCGAGCCGTCCGCGTGCTTGGCGATGGTCAGCCGCCGGCCCTCGGTCGGGTCGGGCTCGGGCCCGTCGGGGTCGAGCCCGGCCAGGTAGTGGTGCACCGCCTGGCCCAGGGTCCGGTACAGCTGGGTGGCGGCCACGGTGGTGAGCGCCGCGTCGACCTCGGCCAGCTCCACCTGCTGCCCGGCGGCGCGCTCGAGGTTCTCCGGCGTGACCACCGGCGCGACCACCGCGACCTGGTCGGCGGTCACCGCCCCGGCGGCGAACGCCGCGGCCAGGGCCGGCAGGTGCTCGATCGCCCGCCCGGCGCGGACCACCCGCCCGGCCTCAGCCGGGGACAGGTGGGCGTGCCCGCGCAGCCAGGACGGCATGGTCTTGAGCCCGTCGTGCTCGCAGGACTGGCGGGTGTCGGCGGCGCGGACGGTGCGGGCCAGCTCGGCGTCGATCCGGTTGCGCAGTCGCACCAGCTCCGCGGTGCGCTCCAGCAGCTCGCCGTCGCCGAGCGCGTGCAGGTCATCGGTGACCAGGGCGTCCAGCCCCGACGACAGCTCGCCCACGACACCTCCCACACCTCGAACGAGTGTTCTGAGTCTACTGCGGAGAAGGCTGCCCTACACCGTGAACCCGCAGCTCAACAGCCTGCACACAGATCAGCGAGAGGACTTGACGTCACGCTCCCGACAGCCCACGGCAACCATCGCCTGGCCGTGCACCCAGAGCTTCAGCGGCGCTCGCACCACCGTTCACCCACCGGCGCACCACCGGCCGGGAATGCCTCTCCTGGTCCGGTGTTGCGGCTCACATGACGACCATCGGGCTCATCGGCAGCGGCAACATCGGCAGCACCGTCGCCCGGCTGGCGGTCGACGCCGGCCACGACGTGGTGCTCAGCAACAGTCGTGGACCCGAGACCCTCGGTGAGCTCGTGGACCAGCTCGGACCGCACGCACGAGCGGCCACCGCGGCCGAGGCCGCCGCGGCCGGCGACATCGTCGTGGTGACGATCCCGCTGAAGGCCTACCGGGAGGTGCCGGTCGAGCCGCTGCGCGGCAAGGTGGTCATCGACACCGAGAACTACTACCCGCAGCGCGACGGGCACATCGCCGAGCTCGACGCCGAGTCGACGACGACCAGCGAGCTGCTCCAGGCCCACCTGCCGGAGTCGCACGTGGTGAAGGCGTTCAACAACATCTACTTCGGCCACCTCGCCAGCCTGGCGCGCCCGGCGGGCGACCCGGAGCGTTCCGTGCTCCCGATCGCCGGCGATGACGAGGCTGCCAAGCGGACGGTGGCGGAGTTCCTCGACTCGATCGGGTACGACACCTACGACGTCGGCCCGCTCTCGGAGGGCTGGCGGTACCAGCGCGACACCGCGGCGTACGTCACCCCCTACACGGTTCCGGGCACGGAGTTCCCCGGCCCCGCACACCAGGCCACCGCGGACCTGTTGACGGAGAAGCTGGACGCAGCCGTGCGCTACCGCGACATGTGAGGCCCGAACCGAGGGGCGGACCAGGCAGCCGAGTGCCAGCCGCGCCAGCGGGGCGTACCCGAGCACGAGCGGCGCAGGCCTGCGGGGGCGCAACGTGCTGCCGCCGTCCGGACCGTCACCCACCCGGTGCGGCAGCCGGACCCGCGGCGGCCCGGCGTGCACCGTCCACGGCCACTGCCGGGCGGCCTCGTCGACACCGTCCACCTCGAAGGGCGCCCCGGGCCGAGCGGCGGCGCGCCTCCCACCCCTTGCTGGCGAAGTCGATCATCGGCAGCCGGCTGCTCGACACGCGGCGGTGGGGCACGACCGGATGCCGATGATCGACGCGAGGTGGGCGACGGCCGTCAGGCCGGGGGCCCACCGAGCAGCAGCTGCCGCAGCATGTGCATCGCCAAGGTCACCGACCGGTGCCGCACCGCCGACCGCGAGCCGGGCAGCACCACCGAGCGCGGCTGGCGCCCGTCCGGGCCGACCGCGCACAGGTGGACGGTGCCGACCGGCTTGTCCGGCGTCCCGCCCCCGGGTCCGGCGATGCCGGTGATGCCGACGCCCACGTCGGCGCCGAACCGCTCCCGCGCCCCCTCGGCCAGCGCCGCGGCGACCGGGGTGCTCACCGCGCCGTGCTCGGCCAGCACGTCCGCGGGGACGCCGGCCAACGCCTCCTTGGCCGAGTTCGCGTACGAGGCCACCCCGCCGAGCACCCAGGCCGACGACCCGGCCCGCTCGGTCAGCCGGGCCACCAGCAGCCCGCCGGTGCAGGACTCCGCGGTCGCGATCGTCAGCCGCCGCGAGGCGAACGCCTCCGCGACCAGGTCGTCGATGGTGGGGCCGGTGGAGAACAGCTGCGCGCCGTGCGCCTGGCGCAGGACGCCGACCAGCTCGTCGTAGACCGGCTGCGCCGCGGGACCGAAACGGCTGACGATCTCCAGCTCGCCGTCGCGCAGGCAGGTGGTGATCTCCAGGCCGGGGAACTCGTGCTCCCGCAGCGTCGCGGCCAGCTGCGACTCCAGCGTCCCCCACAGCCGAACCGTCTCCTGCCGGAGCTCGGCCCGCCCGGCCAGCGCCCGCTGCACCGGCTCGGCGGCGAGCGCGGCCGGCCACATGCCCTGCAGCTCCGCCGGCGGGCCGGGGAGCACCAGCACGACCGGCCCGCCGCGCCCTTCCGCCGGGGGGACGACGAGACCGGGTGCGGTCCCGACCGGCGGCAGCACCGTGGCACCCGCCGGCACCATCGCCTGCTTGCGGACGCCGGCGGCGGTGGCCTCCGGGTCGGCGCGCCAGCCCCGGCCGTCCATGAGTCCCTCGACGATCGCGGCGATCTCGCGCTCCAGCGCCGGGTCGACCGACGACGGCCGGCCTTGCACCTCGCCCACGGTCTCCGCGGTCAGGTCGTCGGCGGTGGGACCGAGCCCGCCGGTGGTGACGACGACGTCCTCGCCGGCCAGGAACCGCAGCGCGGCCCGCAGGTCGTCGGGCCGGTCGCCCACCACCACGACGCTGCCGACGTCCACCCCGGACCGCCGCAGCTGCTCGGCCACCCAGGGACCGTTGCGGTCGGTCACCCGGCCGGTGAGCACCTCGGTCCCGGTGACGACGATCCCTGCGCGCACGGCCACCCGGCCGACCCTAGTGAGCCGACCGCTCCTCCGCGTTTCCTGCCGGGCCCGCGAGCAGCCCGCCGATAGCGTGCCGGAGACGGACCGGTCCGTCGGGCGAGGAGGAAACCGTGACGCAGCAGACCACCAGCCCCCAGCCGCCCGCACCGCAGGACGAGGTCGACCCCGGCACCCCGGGCGTCCGGATCGCGGCCGCCGGAGCCACTGCGGCCGGCACCCGGCAGCTGCCCGGGACCGGGCCCGCCGCGGACGGGGTCGCGCCGACCGGCCCGGTGGACTTCGTCCCCGGCCTGTCCGGCCCGGGCACCCCGCCACCGCCCCCGGCAGCCGCCCCGAGACCCGCGCAGGCCGCGTACCCCACGGAGACCCCGAGGTCTCCGGAGAGCCCGAGGCCTCCGGAGGCTCCGAGCCCCACGACGGCCCCGAGCCCCACGACGGCCCCGGCGTCCGCGGAGGCTCCCCAGCGCACCGGGACCCCCAAACGCACCGGGACCCCCAAGCGCACCGAGGGCCCCAAGCGCACGGTGACCCCATCGGCCGCGGCCACGCCGCGCCGGACACGGACCCGGCGCACCCCGCAGGAGCGGGCGGCGCTGCTCGGCACCGGCCTGGCCGTCCTCTGCCTGGTCCTGCTCCAGCTGGGCCTGGCGCTGTCCTCCGGGGACGACGCCCTGTGGGTGACGGTGCCGCTGTGGTCGGCGTTCGCCACCCTCACCGCCCTGCTCGGGCTGCTGCCGTCCGCCGGCCGGTTCCTCCCCGCCGCCCGGCTGCGCCCGGACGCCACCTGGCGGGTCGCCGCCGGCGGGCTGACCGGCCTGGCGGTCTTCTGGGTGCTCGTCGTGCTGCCGCGGGTCGACAGCGACCGCGGGTTCGTCCTCACCGCCGCGCTGGCCGCCCTGGGCGCCGCGCTGTGGGTCGCCCCGGCCCGTCGCGCCTGACCGGCGCCCGCCGACGGCGGAGCCCGGCCGGCACCCGCCGCGGCCGACCGGCGCCGCGGCCGGCCGCGGAGTCAGCCGCGGCCGTTCTCCCGGCCGTTCCCGTTCTCGACGTCGTCGCCCGCGGTCCCCGAACCGATGCCGGTGCTGCGCCCGACCCACGGGGGGACGGCCCCGCTCACCCCGGCGCCGACCTCGACCCGGCCCCACGGGACCTCGACGGTCACCTGCGGCGGGACCCACGACGGCGCCGCGGGGGTCTCGGGGGCGGCCGGCTCCGGAGTGACCGGAGTGGCCGGGGCCACCGCGACGGTGAGCGTCACGAGGTCGCCGGGAGCGAGCGCGCCGACCGGCCCCAGGCCGGTGACCTGCCCGGCGAGGACGTCGGACCGCTCCTCGGTCACCCGCTGCACCCGCAGGCCGAGCGCGGCCAGCGCGGACTCGACTTCGTCGACCGGGCGGCCGATGTGGTCCGCGGCGGTGACCAGCACGGGAGCGGCCGTCGGCTGCGTCGGCGTGCCGGTCTCGGCCACGGCCACCGGCGTCTGCCCGCCCGTGTTGCCGGTGAGCTGCAGGGCGGCGACCGCGATGCCGGCCCCGGCCAGCAGGGCGGCCAGCGGCACCAGCAGCCGGCGGCGGGCCCCGGGCCGGAGCGCGCCGGCGGGCAGGAGCGCCGTGGGTGGCGGGAGCGGCGGCAGGGGGCGCCCGGCACGGACGTCGTCCACGGCGGCCCGCACGGCCGCGCCGTCGGCGAAGCGCTGCGCGGGGTCCTTGACCATGGTCCGGGCCACGAGGGTCCGCACCGGGCCGGGGACGTCGTCGGGCAGCGGGTCGGGCTCGTCGCGGATCTGGGCGAGGGCGATCTGCACCGGGCCCTCGCCGTCGAACGCCCGCCGGCCGGTCAGGCACTCGTAGCCGATCACGCCCAACGCGTACACGTCGCTGGCCGGACCGGCCTTCTGCCCCGCGGCCTGCTCCGGCGACAGGTAGTGCGCGGTGCCCACCACCTGGCCGGTGCGGGTGAGCGGCACGCTGGAGGCCGACCAGGCGATGCCGAAGTCGGTGATCTTCACGACCCCGTCGGGGCGGACCAGGATGTTGCCGGGCTTGACGTCGCGGTGCACCACCCCGGCGGCGTGCGCCACGGCCAGCGCGGCGGCGGTCTGGCCGACGACGGCGAGCGTCCGGTCCGGGTCCAGCCGGCCCTCGCGCGCCAGCAGCGCCGACAGCGGCTCGCCCTCGACCAGCTCCATCACCAGGTAGGCGAGGGTCTCCCCGCTGCCGTCGTCGGCGACGACCTCGCCGTAGTCGTGCAGGTCGGCGATGTTCGGGTGCACCAGCCGCGCGGTGTGCTGGGCCTCGGCGCGGAAGCGGGCGCGGAAGGTCGGGTCACCGGTGAACTCGCTGCGCAGCACCTTGACCGCGACCGGGCGGCCGAGCAGCACGTCGGTGCCGCGCCAGACCTGCCCCATGCCGCCGGTGGCGATGAGGCAGTGCAGTGCGTAACGGCCGGCGAGCGTACGGCTCCCCCGATCGACCACCTGCGCCACCCGCTCCCCCTGTCGGCGGTCGTCCCAGCAGCTCCCAGGGTGCCACCACGGGGAGCGCCAGGCACCCCGCTCCCGCACGCCCGCGCCGTCCGGGGAGCGGCTCAGCCCCGGTCCCAGCCCCGGTCGCCGTCCGCCGGCGGATGGGGCTCCTCCCCCGCCGGCCCCGACGGCACCGGGACCGACGGCACGGGGATCGGCGGCGTACCGGTCGGGGACCCGGTGGTCGCCTCCGGCTCGGACGTCGGGCTCGGCTCGGACGTCGTCGGGGACGCCTGCGTGGTCGCCGGCGCGGTCGGCGTCGGCGGAACGGACGGCGGGGGAGGAGCCGGTGCCACCGCGGACGTCGAGGGCGCCGCGGTCGGCGCCGGCGTCGTCGTCCGCGCCTCCTGCTGCGGCTGCGGCCGGGTGGTGGAGGCAGCCCGCCCGGAGTCGCCGGTGGCCGTCGCCGCAGCACGGCCCGGCGTCGAGGAGGCCGGAGGAGCCACGGCGAACGCCACCTGCACCGGGTCGCCGGCGGCCAGCCGGGCCCCGACCGGGTCGACGCCGGTGACCAGGCCCGGTACCGCGTCGGGGATGACCTGCTCCTGGCGCTGCACGACCAGCCCGAGCGCGGACAGCGAGAGCGCCACCTCGTCGACCGGCCGGCCGACGTAGTCCTCGGCCGTCAGCACGATTCCCGCGTCGTCGGTCCGGGCGGCGACCACGGTCGGGCTCTCGGGGTCGCCGGAGACGGCCGCGAACACGCCTGCGGCGGCACCGGCCCCGAGCAGCAGCGTCGCCAGCGGCACGAGGACGGCGGCCAGGCCGCGCCGTCGCGGCGCCGGTGGGCTGCTGACCCGCGGAGCCGGGGGTTCGCCGGCCGGCGGCCCCGGCCGGACGGGGACGGTGAGCGTGGGGGCCGGCTCGGCCAGCGGGCGGCCGGCGCGGACGTCGTCGATCACGGCCGCGAACGCCGCGCCGTCGGGGATCCGCGCCGCGGGGTCCTTGACCAGCGCCCGGCGGATCAGCGTGCGCACACCCCGGGGCAGCTCGTCGGGCAGCGGGGGCGGGTCCTCGCGCACCTGCTTGAGCGCGACCGTGACGGGGTTGTCGCCGGCGAAGGCCGGGGAGCCGGTCAGGCACTCGTAGCCGACCAGGCCCAGGGCGTACACGTCGCTGGCCGGCCCCGCGTGGGAGCCCTCGGCGACCTCCGGGGCGAGGTACTGCGGGGTACCGATGACGTGGCCGGTGCGGGTGAGCGGCACGCTGCCGGCCGACCAGGCGATGCCGAAGTCGGTGATCTCCACGCTGCCGTCGGGGCGGACCAGGATGTTGCCGGGCTTGACGTCGCGGTGCACCAGCCCGAGGCGGTGGGCCTCGGCCAGCGCCGCGGCGGCCTGCTCGAGCAGCGACAGGGTGGTCGCCGGGTCCAGCCGGCCCTCCCGCCGCAGCAGCGCCGACAGCGGCTCGCCCTCGACCAGCTCCATCACCAGGTAGGCGAGGGTCTCCCCGCTACCGTCGGTGGCCTCGGTCTCGCCGTAGTCGAAGACCGCCGCGATGTTCGGGTGGGAGAGCGCGGCGGCGTGCTGGGCCTCGGCGCGGAAGCGGGCGCGGAAGGTCGGGTCGCCGGTGTACTCGCTGCGCAGCACCTTGACCGCGACCGGCCGGCCGAGCAGCACGTCGGTGCCGCGCCACACCTGCCCCATGCCGCCGGCGGCGATCAACTCGGACAGCTCGTAGCGCCCGCCCAGGTTGCGCCTGCCCGGCTCCACCACGGTGGCTCACTCCTCGCCTGCTGCGACCCGGCCGTCGGTCCTCGGCCCCGGGCGCCGGTGCCCTGAGGGGTGTGGATGTCCCGCGGCGGGTGTGGCTACACATGCCCCGGGCGCTCGCCCGCCGGCCTTGCCCGTCCGCTCACGGCACGGCCGGGACCCCGGTCGCCGTCCATGGTCCCAGGCCCCGGGCGGGGTGTGCGGGTCTACGCGAAGAGGGTCCGGCCCCACCAGTCGTCGTCGCCGCGGATCCCCGGCGGGCAGGCGAAGACCGCCGAGGAGGTGTGCCGGATGTACTCGTTCATCGCGTCGTGGCGCAGGTTGCGCTGCACCTGGACGAAGCCGGTCTCCGGGTTCTTCTGGAAGGCGATGAAGAACAGCCCGGCGTCGAGCCGGCCGAGACCGTCGGAGCCGTCGACGAAGCTGTAGCCGCGCCGCAGGATCGCCGTCCCGGAGTTGGTGGGGTGGGCGAGGAACACGTGCGACGTCTCGGGGATGGCGAACTCGCCGTCCACCTGCTCGGTGAAGTCGACCGGGTCGAACTCGGCGCGCTGGCCCAGCGGGGCGCCGGTGCCCTTGGTGCGGCCGACGACCTGCTCCTGCTCGCGCAGCGAGGAGGTGTCCCACGGCTCGATGAGCATCCGGATCCGCCGGGTGACCAGGTAGCTGCCGCCGGCCAGCCAGGGGGCTCCCTGCGAGGCGGCGTCGTCGTCGCCCACCCAGACGAACTGGTCCAGCGCGTTGGCCGCCTCGGCCTTGAGGTTGTCGGTGCCGTCCTTGAAGCCGAAGAGGTTGCGCGGGGTGGCCTGCCCGGTCGTGGTGGACGACGTCCGGCCGAAGCCCAGCTGCGACCAGCGGACGCTCACCACGCCGGCGCCCAGCCGGACCAGGTTGCGGACGGCGTGCACCGCGACCTGCGGGTCGTTGGCGCAGGCCTGGACGCACAGGTCGCCGCCGCTGATCGCCGAGTCGAGCTGGTCGCCGGGGAAGGAGGGCAGCTCTCCCAGCGGCGCCGGACGGCGGGCGGCCAGGCCGAAGCGGTCGGTGCCGTCGGCGGTGGTGAACAGCGTCGGGCCGAAGCCGACGGTCAGGGTCAGCCCGGACGGCGGCAGGCCGATCGCCTCGCCGGTGTCGTCCGGCGGGGCGTACGGGCCGCCGTCCACCGCGCCGACCGGTCCGGCGTCCTGCCCGGCGGTCATCCGCCGTGCCGCCGCCGTCCAGGCCTGCAGCAGCTCGACCAGGTCGTCGCGGCTGTCGGTGGTGACGTCGAAGGCGACGAAGTGCAGCCGGTCCTGCGCGGGGGTGACGATGCCGGCCTGGTGCTCGCCGGTGAACGCCACCGCGTCGGTGGGCGCCGGTCCGGGGGTCGCCGGCGCGTCGTCGGCCGTGGCGCGGCCGATCGCGCCCCCGGCGGCGCCGGCGGCGAGCACCCCCGCCGCGCCCGCGCCGGCCAGGCCGAACAGCCGCCGCCGGGACAGGCCCCGGCCGGGGGACGTCGGTTCGCTCATGACCACTCCCCTGCTGGTCAACGGTCGGCGACGACCGCGGCGACCTGGCTGACCGACTCGGTGAGCGCGGTGACGCGGTCGGACAGGCCGCGCAGCTGCTCCTGGGTGAGCTGGTCGTAGAGCACCCAGCCGTCGCCGGAGCGGTACTGCTCCAGCTCGGCCTGCGTGGCCGCGAAGCGCTCGTCGATCTGGACGACCAGCTCCGGGTCGGCCTCCTCGAGGTAGGGGCGCAGTGCCTGGACGGCGGCCTCGGAGCCCTCGAGGTTGGCGGCGAAGTCCCACAGGTCGGTGTGCGAGTAGCGCTCCTCCTCGCCGGTGATCTTGCCGGTGGCGATCTCGTCGAGCAGCGCCTTGGCTCCGTTCGCCAGCTGCAGCGGGTCGAGGGTGACCTGGTCGGCCCGGTCGACGACCTGCTGCACGTTGGTCAGCAGCTGGTCGGCGTACGGGCCCATGCCCTCGGTGGTGCCGCCGACCCACAGCGCCTGCTCGATGCGGTGGTAGCCGGTGAAGTCCTGGCCCGGCTCCTGGTCGCCCTCCCGCCCGTCGATCAGCGGGTCGAGGTCGCCGAAGCTCTCGGCCACCGGCTCGATCCGCTCCCAGTAGGTGCGGGCCACCGGGTAGAGGGCCTTGGCGCCCTCGACGTCCCCGGCCGTGACGGCGTCCACGAAGGCGGTGGTCTGCTCCAGCAGCGCACCGGTCTGGCTCTGCACGTAGCGCTGGTAGTCCGTGCCGGCCTGGGCGAGGGTCTGGTCCTCCGACAGCTGCACCGCCTCGCCGGTGACGGTCAGGGCCGAGCGGATGCCGTCGCCGACCATGCCCGGCTTGCAGGTGGCCTGGTAGTCGCCGGCCGGCAGCTGCACCAGCAGCTCGCGGGTCAGCCCGGGGGCGATGTTCTCCACCTCGCCCATGACCCGGTCGCCCGCGGCGTAGACGTAGAACTCGGTGACCTCGCTGCCGGTGTTGGTCACCTGGAACGAGTGGGTGCCCGCGGGCAGCTCGGTCTCGGCGACGTCGCAGGTGTCGTCGGTGGCGGCCACCGTGACGCTGTCGGCGGCCGCGCCGTCGGAGGAGGCGGCACCGGGCCCGGAGTCGCCGCCGCAGGCGGTGACGGTCACCGCCGCGAGCAGGCCGGTGGCGAGAAAGGGCAGGCGACGGCTGTGGGGCAGGTGACGGCTACGCACGGACATGCGAGGAGGTCTCCGGCTTCGAGGGGGTCCCCGGCACGGCGGCGCCGGGGGACGACGGGGTGGCGGCGGGCCGGCGGGCCGGCCAGAGGAAGGCGGTGAGGACGGGGACGACGTAGGCGACCCAGGCGACCGTCTCCAGGACGGTGGGGGCCGGGGTGATGTTGAACATCCCGGCGAGCGCCGCGCCGTACCAGCTGTTCGGGTCGAGCACGCCGGAGACGTCGAACGCCAGATCGTGCAGGCCGGGCAGGACGCCGGCCTCCTGGAGGTCGTGGACGCCGTACTTGAAGATGCCGGCGGCGACGAAGATCAGCAGCACGCCGCTGACGGTGAAGAACGTCGACAGGTTCACCCGGATCGCGCCGGCGTAGAGGCCGACGCCGAGCAGGACGGCGCTCACCACGCCCGCGCTGATCCCGATCAGCGGCGCCGCGGTGGTCGTGGCGCCCTGCGCGGCGGCGTAGAACAGCAGCGCCGTCTCCAGGCCCTCGCGGACGACGGAGAGAAGGGCGACCCCGGCGACGGCCAGGGCGCCCAGGCCGAGGGCGTGCTCCAGCTGGCCGGTGAGCTCACCCTTGAGCCGGCGGGCGGTGCGCCGCATCCAGAAGATCATCCAGGTGACCAGGACGACGGCCAGCAGCGAGGTGATCGCCTCGAACAGCTCGCGCGACCGGGAGTCGGCCAGCAGCGACGTCTCCGTGTAGGTGAGCAGCGCCCCGAACAGCACCGACAGCGCGACGGCGAGGGCGACACCGGCCCACAGCGGCACCAGCTGGCGGCGGCGGCCGGACTTCACCAGGTAGGCCACTAGGATGCTGACCACGAGCGTGGCCTCGAGCCCCTCGCGGAGTCCGATCAGGTAGCTGGCGAGGAACGCACGGTCCATGGCGGGACCCCCTCTGCGACACGGGAGGACCCTGCGACGGCGCCGTAGGGCAGCCTCACCTTACTCACGAGTCTCGGGAGCACCAGGCAGGTTCCCCGGACCCGGTGGCGACGACGGTGTCGCGCGCTGCGCGGCGACCGCTTGCCAGGTCCGACGGTGGACTGTGACGGTGGACACCCCGGCGCCCGTCCTGGTCCGCCGGACACCCCTCGACGCCGAGAGGACGGTCCTCCCCCATGACCAACGCCGCCGAGCAGGCCGAGGAGAAGGCCCCCACCCCGCCCACCGCGGTCCCCGACATGACCGAGGTCCTCGCCGACGCCCCCACCAACTGGGGCAAGTGGGGACCGGACGACGAGCTGGGATCGCTGAACTACCTGACCGCCGAGGAGGTCATGCGCGGCATCCAGCACGTCAAGCAGGGCAAGGTGTTCACCCTGCAGCGGCTGATCGGCGACCCCAAGGGCGACCCGGTGTGGCCCGGCCGCTCGCCGGCCGAGCGCACGATGATCCTCGACGAGTCCTCCTGGGACTCCCCGGACGCCCCGCAGTTCCCCGGCGGCCTGCACTACGCCGACGACAAGATCAACGCCTTCCTGCAGGGGTCCACGCAGTACGACGCGCTCGGCCACGTCTGGTACGACGGCAAGATCTGGAACGGCTACGACGCCCGCACCACGGTCGGCGGCCTCGCCAAGGCCAGCGTCGAGCCGATCGCCCGCAAGGGCATCGTCGGCCGCGGCATCCTGCTCGACGTGGCCCGCTTCCGCGGCAAGCCGTACCTGGACAAGGGCGAGACCTTCACCCACGAGGACCTCATGGCCTGCGCCGAGGCCCAGGGCACGCAGATCGAGAAGCGCGACGTCCTGCTGATCCGCACCAACTTCCTGCAGCTGTTCTTCGACCAGGGCGAGGCGTTCTTCGAGGGCTTCAACGAGCCCGGCCTGGTCTACAGCCCCGAGCTGGTGCGCTGGTTCCAGGAGATGGAGATCCCCAACCTGACCACCGACACCATCGCCAACGAGGTCACCTACGACCCCAACAACGGCACCGCGCTGCCGCTGCACTGCGCGCTCATGCGCAACCTGGGGGTCACCCTCAGCGAGATCGCCGACCTGGAGGAGCTCGCCGAGGACTGCGCCTCCGACCGGCAGTACACCTTCCTCTACGCCGCCGCGCCGCTGAAGGTCCGCGAGGCCAGCGGCGCCCCCGTCAACCCGCTGGCGATCAAGTGAGCCGACCGTGACGACCTACACCGACCGGCCGTGGCTGGCCCTCTACGAGGAGAGCCAGCCGGCCGACTACGACATCGAGTTCGCCAACGCGCTCGACGTGTTCCGTGCCGGGGTCGCGCGGGACCCCGACGGCGATGCCCTGGAGTACTTCGACGGGATCATCCGCCGCCAGGAGCTCGACGAGCTCAGCGACGCGCTGGCCGCGGGGCTGCTCGCCAACGGCTTCTCGGCCGGCGACCGCCTCGCCGTGTACCTGCAGAACGTCCCCCAGTTCGTCATCGCGATGGTGGCGACCTGGAAGGCCGGCGGCATCATGGTCTCGATCAACCCGATGAGCCGGCAGCGGGAGCTGTCCTACCTGCTGAAGGACTCGGGTGCGACCGTCCTGGTCTCGTTGGAGGCGCTCCACGACCAGGTCGCGCGGGAGGTCCTGCCCGACACCGACGTGCGCCTGGTCCTCACCACCAGCGAGCTGGAGTTCCAGACCCGCGACGACGAGCGGCTCTTCGCCGGGGTGCGCCGTCAGCGGTACGAGGGCACGGTGGACTTCCTGGAGTTCATCGAGGAGCACCGCGGGCAGGTGCCACCGCCGGTCGAGCTGGCGCCCGACGACGTCGCGTTCCTGACCTACACCTCGGGGACGACCGGCGTCCCCAAGGGCGCGATGAACACCCACCGGAACGTGGTGTTCACCGCGCAGGTCTACCGGGACTGGGTGCGCGCGGGGCGGGACGGCGCGATCTTCGGCATCGCCCCGCTGTTCCACATCACCGGGCTCATCGGGCACATCGCGGTGAGCCTGCTCGTCCCGGCTCCCCTGATCCTCGCCTACCGGTTCGAGCCGCAGGTGGTCCTCGACGCCCTCCTCGAGCACCGGCCGGCGTTCACCATCGGCGCCATCACGGCGTTCAACGCCCTGCTCGGCGCGCCGGGCTTCACCAGGGACCACTTCTCCTCGTTCACCTCCGTGTACTCCGGGGGTGCGGCGATCTCGCCGACGGCCGAGAAGGCGTTCCTCGAGGCCACGGGCATGCAGGTGCACAACGCCTACGGCCTGACCGAGACCACCTCGCCGATGACCGTGACGCCGTTCGGCTCGCCGTCGCCGGTCGACCCGACCTCGGGAGCACTGTCGGTCGGGGTGCCGGCGCCCAACACCGTCGTCCGCATCCAGGACGACGACGGGAAGGACCTGCCGCTGGGCGAGGTCGGCGAGATCGTCGCCGACGGGCCGCAGGTCGTCGCCGGCTACTGGGGCAAACCGGAGGAGACGGCCGCCAACCTGCCCGGTGGGGCGCTCAAGAGCGGCGACGTCGGCTTCATGAGCCCCGAGGGCTGGGTCTTCATCGTCGACCGCAAGAAGGACATGATCAACGCCTCGGGGTACAAGGTCTGGCCGCGGGAGGTCGAGGACGTCCTCGCCGAGCACCCGGCCGTGCGCGAGTCCGCGGTCGTCGGCGTACCGGACGAGAAGCGCGGCGAGACGGTGAAGGCCTACGTCAGCACCAAGGCAGGCGCCGAGGTCACGCCGGAGGAGCTCATCGCGCACTGCAAGGAGCGCATGGCCGCCTACAAGTACCCGAGACAGATCGAGCTCATCGACGAGCTGCCCAAGACGGTCACCGGCAAGATCCTCCGCCGGGAGTTGCGGGACCAGCCCGCCGGCTGACCCCGGCCGCGCTCCGGGATGATCAGCTGAGCTGGTCGTGCAGGGTCCTGGCTCACCGTCGACCGTGAGCCAGGACCCTCTGCGGTGAGCCAGGACGCGCTGCGGCGAGCCAGGACGACGAGAGAGAGTGAGGTGGCGATCGTGCCCGAGACCGTGACCCGCGAGGACGTCGGCGGGGTCGCCACGATCACCATGCTGCGCGCGGGGCTCACCCACGAGTCGCGCCGCGAGCTGACCGACGTCGTCCGGCAGGTGGGCGCCGACGAGTCGGTGCGGGCGGTCGTGCTCACCGGCACCGGACGGGCCTTCTGCGTGGGCCAGGACCTCGGCCAGCACGTCGAGGCCCTGCGGGGGGACGCCGCGACGTCGCTGGCGGTGGTCGAGGAGGAGTACAACCCGCTGGTGCTGGCGTTGGCCGCGCTGCGGGTGCCGGTGGTCGTGGGGGTCAACGGGGCCTGCGCCGGGGCCGGTCTGGGCCTCGCGCTCGCCGGAGACCTGCGGGTGGCCGCGGCCGGCGCCAAGTTCACGACCGCGTTCGCCGGCATCGGGCTGTCCAGTGACTCGGGGCTGGCCTCCCGGTTGGTGCACTGCGTCGGCGGCTCCCGGGCCGCCGAGCTGCTGCTGCTGCCCGAGCCGTTCCTGGCCGAGTCCGCCGCCTCGTGGGGGCTGGTGCACCGGGTCGTCGAGCCCGAGCGGGTGCTGCCCGAGGCGCAGGTGCTGGGCGCCCGGCTGGCCGCCGGCCCCACCGCCGCCTATCGGGCGATCAAGACCGTGCTGGCCACCGCGGCCACCGACTCGCTCGAGGACACCCTGGCCCTGGAGGCCCGGCTGCAGACCGAGCTGGGCCGCACCGCCGACCACCGCGAGGCGGTCGAGGCGTTCCTGGAGAAGCGCACGCCGCGGTTCACCGGGCACTGAAGAAGGCCCCCGCCGGGCCCTGTCCCCGGCCCCACCTTGAGCCTCCGAAGGGTGGAGCAAGGAACCCCTTGCCCCCCACCGCTCGCACGCTCGTGGCGGGACCCTGCAAGGGGGCCGGGGGTCCTCACCGGGTCAGGACGGCGCAGGCCGGGCAGACGTCGCGGGTCGGCGTCGGCCAGGGCTGGTCGACGTCGATCCGGGCCAGGGAACCACAGACGGTGAGCTCGCAGGCGCCGTCGACCTCGGCGGTCGGGCGGTGCACCTCGACGGCGTGCCAGAGCGCGGTGGTCGGACCGTGGGCGCGGCTGCGGGCGGCGACGAGGGCGGGGGCGGAAGCGAGGGCGGGGGCCGAAGCGAGGGCGGAGGTGCGCATGGACCGAGTCGTCGGCACGCCGGCGCCCGCGGCACAGAGCCGGCAGCGGCGCCCTCCCCCTCATGGGTGAGCCGGCGCCGGCGGGGGCAGGATGCGGTCATGGAGCTGACCAAGCACGGCCACGCCTGCGTCGTCCTCAGCGAGGGTGAGCGGCGGCTGGTCATCGACCCCGGCGTCTACACCGACCCGGCGGCGCTGACCGGCGCCAGCGCGGTCCTGGTGACCCACGAGCACCCCGACCACCTCGCGCCGGACGTGCTGCGCGCGGCGCTGGACGCCGACCCCGGCCTCGAGGTGTGGACCAACGGCTCGGTGGCGAAGCAGCTCGACGGCCCGGCCGGGCGGGTGCACGTGCTGGGGGACGGCGACGCGGTGACCGTCGCCGGCTTCGACGTCCACGTGCACGGCGAGCTGCACGCGGTTATCCACCCGGAGATCCCACGGATCCCCAACATCGGTTTCCTGGTCGACGGCACGGTGTTCCACCCGGGCGATGCCCTGACCGTGCCCAGCGAGCCGGTGAGCACGCTGCTCCTGCCCATGCACGCCCCGTGGTCGAAGACCGCCGAACTCATCGACTACGTCCGGGCCGTGGACGCCGACCAGGCGTACGCCGTCCACGACGGGATGCTCAACGACGCCGGCCTGAAGACCGTCACCGGCCTGCTGGGTGAGCGGGGCCCGGGCACGCCGACGCCGTTCTCCCGGCTGGCCCCGGGGGACTCGGTCGAGCTCTGAGCCCCCCGGGTGCCGCGGATCAGCGGACGGCGCGGTTGCGGCCGCCCGACAGGCCCTCGGCGACGCCGATCAGCAGCACGGCGGCGATGACGGCGACGATGAAGCCGAGCACGTTGAGCTCGAAGATGTTCCCGGTTCCGAGCCAGCTGGCGATCACGCCACCGATCAGTGCGCCGACGATGCCCAGCAGCAGCGTGGCGAGGATGCTCAGCCGCTGCTTGCCCGGCTTGATCAGGCGCGCCAGCGCCCCGATGATCAGGCCGACCACGATGAGACCGAGGATCTGCACGGTTTTCTCCCTTGCACTCGCGGGGCGCCCCCGACGGTACCCCGGCCGGGATGGCCGATACCCCAAGATCACCCCGGCACACCTACCGGTCCCCGGATCAGGTGAGGTCAGCCCGCCGGCAGCTGGTCGACGTGCTGGGGGAGCCTGTCGAGCTCGCCGTCCACCGTGCGGCGCACCAGCTGCCGCACGCCGCTGCGCACCAGCCGCCGGGCCAGCCGGCCACCGGTACGCGGCTCGTGGGTCACGGTGATGGTCACCCGGGTGGCGCCCGGTCCGGCGTCGGCCAGCTCGATCGTCGTCGTCCAGGTCTCGGGGACCAGCTCCAACCGGGTGGTGACCCGCCGGCGCGGCTCCCACTCGACGATCTCGCCCTGCGCCGCGCCGGTCGGCGGCTCGGCACCGTCGTCCAGGTGGCCGGGCACGCAGACGAACCGGGTGCCCCGGCCGGGCGCGCCGGCGCCGTCCACCAGGTAGGAGACGTCGCACACCGCGCAGTACGGGGCGATGACCGCGAGCGCCTCCCACACCCGGGCCCGGTCGGAGGGCACCTCGCGGGTGCCGCTGGCGCTGACCGGCTGGGGCATCGGACCTCCGGGAGCTGGGGACGGCGGCGCTCCCGACGGTAGACCGCCGCGGGCGGCCCCCCTGCAGGTGGAAGGACCCCGTCCCCCTCACCGCTCGCAAGCTCGCGGCGAGCCTCTGAACGGGGCCTGGCGCGAGCTCGCGAGCGGCGGGGGGCAGGGGGTCCTTCGTCACCGACCGCCGACGGAGACCTCGAACTCGACCTGGCTGACGTCGGGCCGCAGGCGGGAGAAGCTGTGCACCAGGGGGTGGCCGCCGCTGTCGCGGACCGTCGTCCGGACGACCAGCAGCGGGGAGCCGGCGACCACGCGCAGCAGCTCGGCCTCGTCCGGGGCCGCGGTGCCGACGTCGACGACGATCCGGGCGTGCGCGAGGTCGGCGGAGTACTCCCGGCGCAGGAACTCGTACAGGGAGCCCTCGCTGAGGTCGGCCACCGCCGCCTTCGGGTAGCGGTCCACGGGCAGGAAGCTGTGCGCGACGTGGTTGGGCGCGCCGTCGACGCTGCGCAGCCGGACCAGCTCGACGACGTCGGTCGCCGCTTCGAGGCCCAGCTCGGCGGCGACCGGCGGCTGGACCGGGACGATCCGCTGGGTGAGCACGGTGGTGCCGACCTGCGCGCCTTGCTCGGTCATCACCGAGCTCCAGCCGGCGATGCGGTGCACGAAGCTCTCGCGGTACTCGTGGCGGATCGCCGGGCGGGTCACGTAGGTGCCCCGTCCCTGCTCGCGCACCAGGTGGCCGTCGGCCACCAGCCCGTCGACGGCCCGGCGCAGGGTGATCCGGCTGACCCCGTACTCCGTGCACAGCACCGGCTCGGGGGGCAGCAGGGTGTGCTCGGGCAACGCGGACACCCGGCGGCGCAGGTGCTCGCGGACCGAGAGGTACTTCGGTCCCGACACGGCGCTGGTCACGACGGCAAAGGTACTGGACACGGTAGACGTCTGGTCATCTCAGACGTCTGTCCCACCCGGCCGGGCGGCCGACCGGCGCGGGCTCGACGCGCGGATCCGCCGACGACCACACATCATGTGGCGGCGTCCCGACGTCCGCTCCGAGGACATGGCAGGTGTGACCGAAGGGACGCCGCAGCCCACCGTCGCGCCGCCGTCCCCGGCCGGCGCGCCCGGGGAGGGGAGGCAGCAGAGCGTGTCGCCGGACCACCGTGCCCGCCGTCGTGCGCAGACCCGCCGGCGCATCTACCGCGCGGCGCTGCAGCTGTTCGAGGAGCGGGGCTACGAGAAGGTGACCACCGGCGAGATCGCGGCCGCGGCGGGGGTGTCGGTCCCGACGTTCTACGACCACTTCCCCGGCAAGGAGCACCTGGTCATGGCGCTGCCGGAACCCGGCGACGTGGACGCCCTGCTCGCACGGCAGCCGGCCGACCTCCCGCTCGGCGAGCGGGTGCGCCGGGCGCTGCTCACCGTCGTCGGCGGGCTCGAGGGCGAGCGGCGCTCCGACGTCCTGGCCCGGTGGCGGATCGTCGTGACCACACCCGGGCTGCGCTACCGGGCAGCCGAGTTCGAGCGGACGACCGCGCAGATGTTCCTCGACTCCCTGGGCCTGGGCGGGAGCGGGGGCTCCCCTGCGGCGCAGGTGGTGGTCACCGCCCACCTCGCCGCCTACACGCAGGCCCTGCTGCGGTGGGCGGAGTCCGACGGAGAACGGCCGCTGGAGGAGGTCGCCCGGGAGGTCATGGACGCCCTGCGCGGGCTCTGAGAGAGGACCCCCTCCTCCCCACCCCTCGCTCCGCTCGGGGCGGTGCCCTCGAGGGGGCCGCGTCAGGGCGCGCGCAGCTCGACGACGGCGATCTCGGGGCGGGCCCCGATCCGCATCGGCGGGCCCCAGAAGCCGGCGCCGGTGGTGACGTAGAGCTGGGTCCTCCCCACCCGGGACAGCCCCTGCACGGCCGGCTGGTCCAGGCGCACCGCGTAGTCGAAGGGCCACAGCTGCCCGCCGTGCGTGTGGCCGGACAGCTGCAGGCCCACCCCCGCGGCGTGCGCCTGCTCCACCATCACCGGTTGGTGGGCCAGCAGCACCACCGGGACGGCGTCGTCGCGGCCGTCGAGCGCGGCGTCGAGGTCGGCGCCGTGGCCGGGCACGCCCGAGCCGGCCGCCGTCCGGTCGTCGATGCCGGCGAGGTCGAACGAGGCGCCACCGCGCGAGATCGGCACCCGCTCGTTGCGCAGCACCCGGACGCCGAGCGTGGGCAGGTGCGCGAGCCACGCGGCCGTGTCGACGAAGTACTCGTGGTTGCCGGTGACGAAGTAGACGCCCTGCCTGCTCACCAGGTCGGCGAGCGGGGCGACCTCCTCCCGCAGGTCGGCGACGTCGCCGTCGACCAGGTCGCCGACGATCGCCACGACGTCCGGCCGCTGGGCGTTGACCATGTCGACCAGCCGCTCGAACCGCCGTCCGCCGTAGGTGGCGGACAGGTGGCCGTCGGAGAAGGTGACGATCCGCAGGCCGTCCAGGGCCGGGTCCAGCCCCGGCAGGACGATCGGCACCCGGCGGACGACGGGGGCGGCGTTGGCCAGGTACACGCCGGTGCCGGCCGTCCCCAGCGCGACCGCCCCCGCGGTGACGGCGAGCCCGCGGGCGAGGAACAGCCGGCGGGAGGCCGTGGCCGGGACATCGCCGTCCCGCCGGACAGCACCGCGGTCTGCCGTCCCCCCGTCGCGCGGAGCCCTCCGGGACCCACTCGGGACGACGGCGTCGGCTGCGACCGTCGGGACCGCGGTCGGCTCCGGGTCCGGGCTGCGGCGGGTCCACCGCCACAGGAGCAGACGAACCGGCTCGAGGACCAGCAGCGCGAGGAACGCGTAGAAGGCCGTCCCCAGCCAGGTGAAGCCGATCCAGTCCAGCGCTCGGGTCGCCGGGGAGACGTCCCCGCGCAGCACCACCGCGGCGGCCGGGAGGACGGCGAGGACGACGGTCAGCGCGCTCAGCAGCCGGCGTGCCCGCCCGCGCCGGGTGGTGCTGCGGACCAGCCGCCACCACAGGTAGCCGTGCAGCAGCACCAGCGCGAGCAGGACGACGGTGGCGAACCCCAGGAGGCCGATCAGGGACAGCGGGAGGACCTCCTTGCCCCACCATGGAAGGACCCCGTCCTACCCATCCTCCACAAGCTCAGGGCGGTGCCCGGGACGGGGCCGGCGGCGGGACCCGGCAGGAGCGGGGGCTCCCTCAGGCTAGCGAGGCGACCGCCTTGACCGCGCGGCGCAGGTCGGGTTCCAGGGTCCAGAACTCCGCCTCGGCCGCGTCGGCGCGGGCCTCCTCCAGGCCGTGCAGCCGACCGTAGGTCCAGGCGTTCTCCCCCGCGGCGAAGGCGGCCCGGCCCACGCGGACGGTGGTGTCCCGGGTGACAACGGTGTCCTGGGCGGCGCCCAGCACGTCCTGCACCCGCTTCGTGCACGCGACGAGCGCGGCGGCGGGCTCCCCGAACTCCGACTCGGCGACCTCGGCGGTGTAACGCACCCGCTTGGCGGCCTTGCGGACCTCGTGCAGGGCGGCGTGCCGGTCGGCGCCCTCGGCCTCCCGAGCGGTCCGGACCGTCCGGCGCAGCCGCTTGCCGGTGCGGCGGACGGCGTCGGCCAGCTGTGGGTGCGCCGGGGCGGCGGCGAGCTCGGTCACCGGCGGGTCGGCGAGCAGGGCGTCGAGGGCGTCGAGCAGCTGCAGGTAGCGCCGGTCGGTGAGGGTGCGGGTGACCCGGCGGCCGCCGGCCTGGTGGTCCCTGGCCTCGGTCTGCTGCAGCCGGGTGGCGACCGGGCCGAGGACGAGCTCGGGCGGCTGGGCGGCCACGAGCTCGCGCAGGTGCTCCAGCGCCACCTCGGTGTCCCGCGCGCCGGACAGCTGCGCGCCCACCCACCGCAGCTCGTCGCGCAGCGGGTCGGTGTGCTCGCGCGCGAGGACGGGGCGGAACGCGGCGAGGATGCTGCGCAGCCGGCGGCAGGCCACGCGCAGGTCGTGGACGCCCTCGGGCTGTCCGGTGCGCACCGCCAGGTCGGCTCTGCGCAGCGCGGTGAGCTGGGTCGCCACCGCACCGAGGACGACGTCGCCGGCCGAGCGGACCGGGGCCTTCCTGCCCTTCTTCCCCGGAGCGGGTTCGTCGGACGGGGTGTCAGCGGGAGCCGCCGGCGCCGGCAGCCGCCCGTCGAGCACCCGGCCGACCTTCGACGGGACGGTGGACACCCGCGCCCCGGCCGCGACCAGACGCTCGGTGACGGCGTCCAGCAGCGCCTCGTCGCCGTCGACCAGCTCGACCTCGACCTCCCGCCAGCTGGTCACCGTGGCCGGCTCGCCGGGGTCGGGAGGCAGCGCGGTGCCGAGGACGGCGTCGTCGGCCACCTCGGCCAGCACGCGACCGGCGTCGTCCAGGAGCCGGTGCACCAGGCGACGGGTGCGGATGGTGGCCACCGGCGCCGTGGTGGCGGTGCCGAGCAGGCCGAGGACGGGGGCGACGACGGCCTTCGGCGCCGTGCGGGCCGCACGCCCGGGTGGCTGGTGCAGCTCCCGGCGGGCGCCGGCCGAGGCGGGCAGCTTGACGTGCCAGCCGGCGTCGGCGCCGCCGGTACGCCGGCGCAGCGTCACCCGCGAGCGCAGCAGCCGCAGGTCGGGGGTGTCGTAGTAGGTGGCCTCGAGCGTCTGCTCCTCCGGAGCGGCGACGGCGGCGAGGTCGCCGAGGTCGGGCAGGGCGAAGGACTCCTCGGCCTCGAACTTCCGCTCGATCTCCACGTGCTCGGTGCTCACACTCGATCACGGTAGGGCAGGCAGCGGCTGGTCAGCACGCCGTCGCACGCCGTCCGGCGCCATGTTCGTCGGAGCTCACGGCTGGGCACGCTCGTGCCGAGAGGGGTCTGTCGTGCGGACCCCCGGATGAGGGGAGCCGACCCGATGTTGAGCGAACGAGAGCTGGCCGCGGCGATCGGGAGCACCGCCTACGGTCCGGACGGCGAGAAGATCGGCACGGTCGAGCACTTCTTCACCGACGACCGCACCGGGGCAGCGACCTGGGTGGCGGTGTCCACCGGCCTGTTCGGGACCCGCCACTCCGTCGTCCCCGCCTCCCAGGCCACGTTCAGCGACGGCAACGTGCACCTGCCGGTGACCAAGGAGGTCGTCCGCACCGCGCCGGACGTCTCCGACCAGCACCTCGACCCCGACGACGAGGCGCTGCTGCGCCGGCACTACGGCCTGGAGACGGCCACCGGCACGGACCCGGCCGTCCAGGACACCACCGCCGTCCAGGACACCACCGCCGTCCAGGGCACCGCTGCCGCCGCACCGGCGGCGGCCCCGTCGGACGACGCCATGACGCGCAGCGAGGAGCAGCTGCGGGTGGGCACCGAGCGGGTCCCGGTCAAGCGGGTGCGCGTGGTGAAGTACGTCGTCACCGAGGAGGTCCAGGTCACCGTCCCGATCCGCCGGGAGGAGATCCGGGTCGAGGAGGTGCCCCTCGACGCGGGGGCGGGTGGGTCGCTGGGCGGTGCGGCGACCTCGGGCGGCCTGCCGGAGGAGATCGTCCTGCACGCCGAGCGGCCGGTGGTCTCGGTCGAGGCGGTCCCGGTGGAGCGGGTGCGGCTGTACACCGAGGTGGTCCGGGAGCAGCAGCAGGTCACCGAGCAGGTGCGCCGCGAGGAGATCGCGGTCGACGTCGACGAGGACCGCACCCGCTGACCAGACGGGATCTGTGCGCCACCCCCTCCTCGGCCTCCCCGAGCGTGGCCCTCTCCCAGGGCCCCGCCGTGGCCCCCTCCCAGGGCCCCGCCACGAGCGTGCGAGCGGTGGGCGGGGAGGGGGTCCTTCCAGGGCGGGGAGGGGGTCCTTCCCGGGTGGGGAGGGGGTCCTCCTACCGCTCAGCTCCGCCGGTCGGGCAGGAACCGGTACCGGTCGCGGACGGCGGTGACCTCCGCGGCCTCGACGTCGGCGACCACGACCGTCTCCACCCCGGCCGCGGTGGCCAGCAGCTCCCCCATCGGGTCGACGATGCGGCTGTCCCCGGCGTGCTCGGTGCCGTCGCCGGCGACGCCCACCCGGTTGCAGCCCACGACGTAGGCCTGGTTCTCGATCGCCCGCGCCTGCAGCAGCGTCTGCCAGTGGTGCCGGCGGGCGGCCGGCCAGTTGGCGGGGACCAGGTAGACGTCGGTGTCGAGGGCGGCGGCCCAGAAGACGTCGGCGAAGCGCAGGTCGTAGCAGATGAACGGGGTGACCCTCAAGTCCCCGATCTCCACGGTCAGCGGCTTCTCGCCGGCCCGGAAGCGCTCGTGCTCGCCGCCGTGGGTGAACGGGTGCAGCTTGCGGTAGCGGTGCACCGTGCCGTCGGGGCCGGCCAGGACCATCGAGTTGTGCGGCAGCTCGCCGTCCGGTGCGACCTCTGGGCAGCTGCCGGCCACCCAGACGCCGTGCTCGGCGGCCTGCTCCTGCAGGAACCGCGACGACGGCCCGCCCTCGGGCTCGCCGATGCCCGGCGTCATGGTGAACCCGGTCGAGAAGGTCTCGCTGAGCAGCACCAGCTCGGCCCCGGCCCCGGCGGCGCGGGCCACCTGCGGGGCGAGCCGGGCGAAGTTGGCCGCCCGGTCCTCCCAGACGATGTCGTGCTGGACCGCCGCGATCCTCATCGGCCCATCCTCCCCAGTCGCTCCACGGCCTCACCCAGCACGGCGTCGCCCTTGCAGAACGCGAACCGCACCAGGTGCCGGCCGAGGTGCGCGTTCTGCGGGGAGTGGAACACCACGGTCGGGATGGCGACCACCCCGGCGCGCTCGGGCAGCGACCGGCAGAACGCCAGGCCGTCGCCGTCGGGCTGCACCGGGCGGACGTCGACCGTGGCGAAGTACGTCGCCTCCGGGCACACCACCGGCAGCCCGGCCGCGGTCAGCCCCTGCACCAGCACGTCGCGGCGGTACTCGAGGTCGCGGGCGATGCCGGCGAAGTACTCGTCGGGCAGCCGCAGCCCGACGGCGACGGCCGGCTGGAACGGCCCGCCGTTGACGTAGGTGAGGAACTGCTTGGCGGTGCGGACGGCGGCGACCAGCGGCGCCGGGCCGCAGACCCAGCCGACCTTCCAGCCGGTCACGTTGAACGTCTTCCCCGCGCTGCTGACGACGAGGGTGCGCTCGCGCATGCCCGGGAACGTCGCGATGGAGGTGTGCCGGGCACCGGTGAAGACCAGGTGCTCGTAGACCTCGTCGGTGAGCACCAGCAGCTCGTGCTCCATGGCCAGGGCGGCCAGGGTGCCCAGCTCGGTGCGGCGAAAGACCTTGCCGGTCGGGTTGTGCGGGGTGTTGAGCAGCAGCAGCCGGGCCCGCGGGGTGACCGCGGCGCGCAGCTCGGCGACGTCGAAGGTCCACGGCCCGGCGCCGGACGCCGGAGGCCGCAGGGGCACCGGCCGGGCGACGCCGCCGGCCATCGCGATGCCCGCGGCGTAGCTGTCGTACATCGGCTCGAAGAGGACGACCTCGTCGCCGGGCTCGAGCAGCGCCAGCAGCGCGGCACTGAGCGCCTCGGTGGCGCCCGCGGTGACCAGCACCTCGCCGGCCGGGTCGTAGCCGTGCCCGCCGAAGCGCTGCACGTGGTCGGCGACCGCCTCCCGCAGCTCGGGGATCCCCGGCCCCGGCGGGTACTGGTCGTGCGCGGTGCCGATCGCGGTGCGGGCGGCGTCGAGCACCTCCGGTGGGCCGGGGTAGTCCGGGAAGCCCTGCCCCAGGTTGATCGACCCGGTGGCGACGGCGAGCGCGCTCATCTCGGCGAAGACCGTCGTCCCGAAGCCCTGCAGCCGGGCCGACAGAGGAAGGACCCCCTCCTCCCCACCCCTCGCACGCTCGCGGCGGGGCCCGGGAGCGGGCCGTGGCGGAGTCATGGGGTCAGCCTGGCAGACGCGTTCCACGTGGAACGCCCGTCAGCCGACGCGCAGGTCCTCCATGCCCTCGATCTGCACGACGTCCCCGCGGCGGACCTGCCGGCCGCGCCGCTCCTCGGGCTCGCCGTTGACCCGCACCGCGCCGGTGAGCAGCACGTCCTTCACCTGGGCGCCGGTCGGGACGGCGTCGACCAGCTTGAGCAGCTGGCCCAGGCGGATGGCGTCCTCCCCGGGACGCAGCTCGACGGTGCGCACGGCAGCTCACCGCCCCCCGACGGCGGTCAGCTCGTCGCCCACCGCCACGGCGCCCGGGCGCACCACCAGCGCCCCGATCGCCACCGTGCCGCCGCGCTCCCGGTGCACCGTCCGCAGCACCGAGGTGTCCCGGCCGATGCCGCCGGGCTGCGGGCGGGTGACCATGACGCAGCGCGCCACCTGCTTGACCACGTCCAGCTCGGCCCCGCCCAGCCGCAGCCGCTGCCCGACCAGCCCGTCCTCACCCTCCCCGGTGAGGACGACGTTCGAGCGGAACCGCCGCCGGTCCCAGGTGCCCAGCGTGCCGGCGGAGACCAGCGAGACGCGGATGCGGGAGCTGTCGTGGAAGGCGCCGCGGGCGCCGGTGAAGGCGTCCCAGTCGTACTCGCCGTCCTCGGCCACCTCGGCCGGGTTCTCGTAGCGCCGGTCACCGGGCGCGTCCGCCGCGGCCCGCAGGGTCACTCGCCGGCCCAGCCAGGCGGACAGGACGGCGTCGTCCGACGTGACGGACCCGTCCGGCAGGGTGATCTGCACGTCGCCGTCGGGCCGCAGCCGACCGGAGGCGAACAGCAGGTCCGGCACCCGTCGGGCGGTGAGCCCGAGCCCGGTGTCGACGTCGAACAGCGCCCACTGCCGGTCCCCGGCCAGCCCCTCTGGGCCGACTTCGGCGCTGGCCAGGCGCTCGCCCTGCAGCGACTTGACCGGGTACCGCCACAGCTCCGCGACCTGCACGTCAGACCTCCCAGGCCAGGGTCCAGGTGCCGGCCCAGTCGGCGCCCGGGTCGAGGACGACGAGGTCGACGTCGTCGGCGAGGGCGTTGGGCGGACAGGTCATCGGCTCGACGGCGACGCTGCGCCGGCGCTGCCCCTCGGGGAGGGTGTCGCCGGTGTAGACCTGCAGCCACGGCCAGGCGCGGTCGACGGCGAGCTCGAGGGTGCCGAGCGCGGGGGCGTGCAGCCGGACCCGGGCCCAGCCGTCGGCGTCGCGGTCGAGGTCGGTGAGCGGGGTGTCGAGGGAGCGGTCGCCGATGCGGCCGACGGCGCCGTCGAAGGGACGCCGCTCGCCGGTGGGCAGGCCGCCGCTGTCGACGACCAGCTCGGTGCGGGCGGGCAGGTCCAGCTCGGCGTCGGCGATCGCGCCGTCGGTGTCGGCGCCCACCGCGAGGTAGGGGTGCAGGCCGGCGCCGAACGGAGCCGGTTCGGCGCCCGCGTTGCGCACCCGCAGCGTGACGGCGAGCCGCGTGGGCTGCACCGCGTAGTCGAGGGCGGCGGCCAGGCGGAACGGGTAGCCGGAGCGGGCCTCGACGACGGTGCCGACGGTGACGGCGTCGTCGGCCTGCTCGAGCACCGCCCACGGCTGCCAGCTGACCAGGCCGTGCATCGCGTTGGGCTTGTCCGGCCCGGCCAGCTCCAGCTGCAGCTGCCGGCCCCGCCAGGTCCACCGGCCCTGCCGCAGCCGGTTGGGCCAGGGCAGCAGCACCCCGCCGCGGCGGCCGCCGGGCACCGTGCCGGCGGGGTAGCCGTCGAGGAGCTCGCGGTCGCCGGCGGTCAGCGACCGCAGCCCGCCGCCGCGCAGGTCGACGGCCAGCCGGGCCGCGCCTGCGGTGATCTCGACCTCCGTCGGCTCCGTCGCCGGCCACGCACCGCTCCTCATGCGCCCACCCCACCACACCGTGCAGACACCGACGGCGCCGGCGGGCCGGCGCACTCCGGTGGGTGGCGGCTCGACGAGGGTGTGTCGCGAGGTGGACACCCGCCGGACCGGAGACGACCGCTTCCCGGGACGGGTCACCGCGTGCCGTCCGAGCGACGGGACGGCCTGACAGGCTGCGCGCATGGGGATCGACCGTGCGGTGCTCTTCCGGCTCGCCACCAGTGAGCGCTTCGAACGAGCCGTCCGCACGCTCCCCGGTGGCGAGGCCGGGACGTGGCGGGCCGCCCGCCGCTACGTCGCCGGCCGCACCCGTGACGAGGCGCTGGCCACCACCGCCGAGGTGCTGCACCGCGGTCACGGGGCGAGCGTGGACCTGTTCGGTGAGCTGGTCCGCACCCCCGAGGTGGGCGACCGGGTCGTCGACGACTACCGCCGGCTCGCCGCAGCGCTGCCACCCCCGCCGTCGGACACGTGGCTGTCGGTGGACCTCACCCATCTCGCCCTGGACGTCGACCCGGTCGGCACCGCGGACCGGCTCGCGGCGATCGCCGCAGCCCTCCCCGCAGAGCGGAGGGTGCAGGTGGGCGCGGAGGACGCCGGCCGCACCGACGCCGTCCTGGGGTGCGTCCTGGCCGTCGCGGATCGGGGGCTCGCCGGCCGTCTGGGCGCGACGGTCCAGGCCAACCTGGAACGGTCCCCCGGTGACGTCGACGCCCTGGCCGGCACCGGCGTGCACGTCCGGCTGGTCAAGGGCGCCTACCTGGACCCGACGGGCACGCATCCCCACGGGGAGCCCACCGACGTCGCCTACCTGCACCTGGCAGCGCGGCTGGCACGGTCGGGCGTCCCCTGGTCGGCGGCCACCCACGACCGCCGGCTGCAGGAGGCCCTGCTGCTCCAGCACGGTCCCGTACCGGTCGAGCAGTTGCTCGGCGTCCGCCCCGCCGTCCTCGACGAGCTGGCCCGACGTGGGATCCCGACCCGCGTGTACGTCCCGTACGGCCCCGACTGGTTCCGCTACTGGATGCGCCGGGTGGCCGAGTCGCGCGGCGCCTGACCCTCGCGTCCGACCAGCGAGATCCCGTGCAGCAGCAGGGCGGCGAGCTCGCGGTAGGCGGTCGCGTCGTCCAGCCCGGTGGCGCGGGCGGTGTCCCCGCGGCCGATGCGGAACACCAGCGTGGTCACCGTGTCGGCGACCAGCGCCGGGTGCACCTCCCGGAACCGTCCCTGCGCCACGCCCTCGCCGATCAGCTCGCGCACCCGCTCGGCGGCCCGCGCGGTGTTGTGCTCGTAGACCGCCCGGCCCGGCGGGAAGGCGTCCAGGTCCCGGTGGAAGGCCGGGCTCGCCGGCGCGAGCGCCCGGGCGACGGCGGTCAGGTAGGCCGTCACACGCAGCGCCGGGTCCTCCTCGGTCGCCGTCCCGGCCTCCACGGCGGCGGTGGCCTTGCGGAAGAAGTGCCGGATCACCCGGACGGCCAGCTGCTCCTTGCTCCCGGCCAGCGCGTAGAGAGTGCTCTTGGAGCAGCGCAGCCGGACGGCGAGGTCCTCGAGGGTGAAGCCCGCGAACCCCTCGGCCAGGAACAACTCCTCCAGCTGGTCGAGCAGCTCGGCCTGCCGGCGGGTCAGCCGCGCACCCCCGACGTCGGACGGCGGAACGGTCGTCGTCATGACACCTCCGGGGTCCCAGCAGCCGCCTGGACGGGCGACAGTACTGCGGTACCGTTCTCGGTACTGTTCCCACGGGAGGGATGGCCGTGCCGGTCGACCGCGAACTGTCCACCCAGGAGGCCGCCGACCTCCTCGCCCTGACCCGCGAGATCGCCGACGCCGAGCTCGCACCCCGGGCCGCGCAGTACGAGCGCGAGGAGCGCTTCCCCCGCGAGGTGTTCCGCACCCTCGGCGAGGCCGGCCTGCTCGGCCTGCCCTTCGGGGAGGACGTCGGCGGCGGCGGGCAGCCGTACGAGGTGTACCTGCAGGTCGTCGAGGAACTCGCCGCCCGCTGGGCCAGCGTCGCCCTCGGCGTCAGCGTGCACACCCTGACCTGCTTCCCCATCGACCGGTTCGGCACCGAGGCACAGCGGCGCGACCTGCTGCCGGAGATGGTCGGCGGGCAGCTGCTGGGCGCCTACTGCCTGTCCGAGGCGCACGCGGGGTCCGACCCCGCGGCCATGCGCGCGACCGCCAAGGCCACGGGAGAGGGGGCCACCGACGACGGCTGGGTCGCCAACGGCGAGAAGGCCTGGGTCACCCACGGCGGGCACGCCGACTTCTACTCGACCTTCCTCCGGACAGCGGACGACGACGCGGACGGGGGACGAGGAGCCATCTCCTGCTTCCACCTCACCCCCGACCTGCCCGGCCTCACCGCCGCCAGGCCCGAGGAGAAGATGGGGCTGACCGCGTCCACCACCGCGGCCATCCGGCTCGACGACGTCCACGTCCCGGCCGACCGGCTGGTCGGCGATCGCGGC
The DNA here is from genome assembly GCF_003319115.1 of Geodermatophilus sp. TF02-6. Taxonomy (GTDB): domain Bacteria; phylum Actinomycetota; class Actinomycetes; order Mycobacteriales; family Geodermatophilaceae; genus Geodermatophilus. The sequence goes on from NZ_QOHF01000006.1 coordinate 31,058, forward strand.
CGCGGGCTGACCATCGCGCTGGCCGCGCTGGACTCCGGGCGCCTCGGCGTCAGCGCGGTGGCGGTCGGCCTGGCCCAGTCCGCGCTCGACGTCGCGGTGCGCTACGCGCTCGAGCGGGAGACCTTCGGCAGGCGGATCGCCGACCACCAGGGCGTGGCCTTCCTGCTCGCCGACATGGCCGCCGCGGTCGAGTCCGCCCGGGCCACCTACCTGGTCGCCGCCCGCCGCAGGGACGCCGGCAAGCCGTACTCGCGCCAGGCCAGCATCGCCAAGCTGGTGGCCACCGACGCGGCGATGAAGGTGACCACCGACGCCGTCCAGGTGCTCGGCGGCGCCGGCTACACCCGCGACCACCCCGCCGAGCGCTACATGCGCGAGGCCAAGGTCATGCAGATCTTCGAGGGCACCAACCAGATCCAGCGCATGGTGATCGGCCGGCACCTGGCCCGGGAGGCGGTCCCGGCCACGGGCTGAGGCCGAGGGCCGTGCACATCCGCACGTGCAGAGCGTGACGTTCGTCAGTGGACCCTGCGCAGGCCGCGGACGAGACTGGGTCCACCCGATCCCAGGAGAGGTCCCGATGCCCGAGCCGCACCTGCGCGCCGCCGACACCGACCGCGCCGCCGTCGCCACCGTCCTCGGTGAGCACATGAGCGCCGGGCGGCTCACCGTCGCCGAGTACGACGAGCGGCTGGCCCGCGTCTACGCCGCCCGCACCTACGGCGAGCTGGAGCAGCTGACCGCCGACCTGCCGCGTCCGGTCGCCCGCCGGCCCCAGCCGACCCCCGCGCCCTCCGCCCACGGCGGCGTCTGCTCGGCCGGGGGGTGGGGCGGCTGGGCCGGCGGGCCGTCCCAGCTGGCGGCCTGGCGCAACTGGGCGGGCGTGGCCGCCATCGTGCTCGCCGTCTGGCTCACCACCTCGATCGCCTCCGGCGACCTGACCTACTTCTGGCCGATCTGGGTGATCGGACCGTGGGGGGCGGTGCTGCTCGCCCAGACGCTCACCGGCGGCCGGCGCGACGACGGGCGCCGCCAGCTGCCCTGATCGCTGCGCACCAGGTGGGTGTCGCCGCCGGCGGGCGGGTACGTGCCGGGGTCCGTGACCGCACGAGCGGAGGACCCGCGATGCACTCCATGACCGAACGCTTCACCGAGGCCCTGCACCGCCTGGACGCCGACCGGGACACCGGTCCGCTGGTGGAGCTGGCCGGCGACGACACCGTGCTGGTCAAGCTGGACGAGCGCAAGGAGGCCCGCGGCCGGGACGGCGCGCAGCGCTTCTGGGAGGACTACCGCAACGTCTTCGACGACATCGAGACGACGTTCACGCACACCACCGTCGGAGAGGGCAGCGCCGCGCTGGAGTGGACCTCCACCGGCACCCTCTCCGCTGGCCGGCCGATCACCTACAACGGGGTCACGGTGATCGAGGGGGACGACGACGGGCTCACCGGCGTCCGCACGTACTACGACTCCGCGGCGTTCCTGCAGGAGACCGCCGGAACGGCGTGAGAGAGGACCCCGTCCTCCCCACCCTTCGCAGCAGGACCTCCTTGCCCCCACCGCTCGCCCGCACGGGCGGGCACGGTGGTGGCCTCCGCCACCACCGTGCCCGCCCGGTCAGCCCAGGCTGGTGAGCAGGTCGCGGCACGCCTGCCCGCAGCGACGGCACGCCTCGGCGCAGACACGGCAGTGCTCGTGCATCGAGGCGTGCTGCTCGCACTCGTCTCCGCACGCCGTGCAGGCCGCGGCGCAGGCGTCCAGCACCGCCCGGGTGAGGTTGGCGTCGTAGCCGGTGTGCCGCGACAGCACCCGGCCGGTGGCGTCGCAGACGTCGGCGCAGTCGAGGTTGGTGCGGATGCACGTGGTCAACTCGGCGACCGTGTCCTCGCTCAGGCAGGCGTCGGCGCAGGCCGTGCACGCCTGGGCGCACTCGATGCACGCCTCGATGCAGGCCCGCAACCTCTCCCGGTCGACCCCGCCGAGGTCCTTCGGGTACGTGTCGAGCATCTGGGCGACGACGGTCATGGGTCCTCCTCCTGGGTCGGCGGCCGACGGCCCGGTGCCGGCGGCACGGTGCGCCAGTGGTCGCCCCCTACCCCGGGTACCGTCTGGATATCCGTGCGATCACACGGGTGTCTGGGGTGGGAGGTGCGGTCGTGACCGGGTCGCGGGAGCAGCCCACGGCGATGGCCGGGCACGACCACCCGGTCGATCCGGAGCGGGTCGAGCACGCCCGGGCGCGGGGTCTGGGCGCGGAGGACGCGAGCCGGCTGGCGGGCACGCTGAGCCTGCTCGCCGACCCGATCCGGGCGCGCATCCTCTACGCCCTGGACCTGGTGGAGGAGTTGTGCGTCGGGGACATCGCGCTGGCGCTGGGCGCCACGATCGACGCGGTCGGCTACGGCCTGCGGCTGCTGCGCACCGCCGGGCTGGTCACCACCCGCAAGGAGGGCCGGGTCGTTTACTACCGGTTGGCGGCCGACTTCCCCGAGCCGCTGCGCGACCACTGCCTGCGACGCCTGGTCGACCTCTCGCGCAGCAACGACACCGAGGACGCGGACGGGGGCGAGTGAACGTGCGCGGGCGGAGGCGATCGGCCGCGCGCAACCCTCCGCCGTGGCCTGTCGACCTCGCCGACGGCCACAGGGGCCGGCCAGCGCGCGAGCGGCACCCGGCGAGGTGGAGGCGGCGTCCCAGGCCGTCGACGCATCGACGTCCACGTCGCTCCGTGGGCGGCTCGCCTTCGTGGACGACCTTCGTGGACGACTCGGGTGGGCAAGGGGGGAGTTGAACCCCCACGTCCTTCCGGACACACGGACCTGAACCGTGCGCGTCTGCCATTCCGCCACTTGCCCTGGCGAGCAACGACAGTAGCAGCACCCGGCGGACCGCTGCGGAGGGGTCGGTCGGGCCGCGTCGGCGGGCGGCGCGGGGCGGGGCGAAGTGCGTTGCTCCCCGGTCCCCGGCTGCGCGCCCGGCTACGATCAACGTCAGGCGGATCGGACGTCCACGCGAACCGAGGGAGCGACTGTGGGTGTGCTGCAGCGCTTCGAGCGGCGGCTGGAGGGCATGGTCGGGCTGGCCTTCGCCCGGCTGTTCAAGGGCAAGGTGCACCCGGCCGAGATCGCCAAGGCGCTGACCCGCGAGGCCGACGAGCAGCGCGCGGTGGTGGGCGAGGGTCGGGTGCTGGCCCCCAACGTCTACGACGTCCGGCTCGGCCCCACCGACTACGACCACCTGGCCGAGTGGTCCGAGCAGCTGGCCGCCCAGCTGGCCGACATGGTCGCCGAGCACATCGAGACCGAGGGCTACCAGGTCTTCGACCGGGTGCAGGTCCGCCTGCAGCGGGACGACGACCTGACCACCGGCGTGTTCGAGGTCAGCTCGCACGTCGCCGACCCGGCCCGCCCGGACACCCGGCTGGACGAGCCCGCCCCGCCGGGTACCGGCGGCGGGGTGGTGCCGCCGCTGCCCCCGCTGCGCGGGCGGGTCCCCACCGACACCGGTCGGCAGACGCCGTCGCTCGTGGGCCGAGCCGGCACCCGGCCGGGCGTCACCCACGTCCTGGTGGTCGACGGCCCGGGCACCCGGCACGAGCTGACCACCGGCCGCAACGTCATCGGCCGTGGCACCGACGCCGACATCCGGCTGCCCGACACCGGGGTCAGCCGCAAGCACGTCGACGTCGTCCTCGACGACGGGACGGCGGTCGCCGAGGACCTCGGCTCGACCAACGGGACGCTGGTCAACGGCCGGCGGATCACCCGTCAGGCGCTCTCCGACGGCGACGTCATCCGCATCGGCCACTCCGTGCTGGTCTACCGACAGGACGGCGCGTGAAGCGGATCGAGCGATGACCGCCGAGATCGTGCTGCAGATCTTCCGCTTCGGCTTCCTCCTGCTGCTGTGGCTGTTCGTCTTCGCGGCGTTCCGGGTGGTCCGGGCCGACCTGTTCGGCGGCCGGGCCGGCCGGGTCGCGTCGGTGCCACCCCGAGCGGCCGCGGCCGGCCGCAAGAAGGGCCGCGGCCCCCGGACGCTGGTCGTCACCGCCGGCCCGCTGAACGGCACCAAGATCACCCTCGGTGAGCAGCCGATCCTCATCGGCCGCGCGGACGACTCCACCCTGGTCCTGACCGACGACTTCGCCAGCTCGCGGCACGCGCGGCTGACCAACCGCGGCGGGCAGTGGTACGTCGAGGACCTCGGCTCCACGAACGGCACCTACCTGGACCAGCAGCGCGTGCAGGGTCCGCTGCTGGTGTCCCCGGGCCAGCCGATCCGCATCGGCCAGACGGCCCTGGAGCTGCGGTGACCACCACGGCCCCGGCACCCACGGCACCGGCACCCACGGCTCCCCCGTCCACGGCACCGGCCCGCACGGTGGGGAGCGCTCGCATCCTCGGAAGACCTCCCCGATGAGCCTCGCGCTGCGCTACGCGGCCCGGTCCGACCGCGGCCTGGTCCGCGGCAGCAACCAGGACTCCGTGTACGCCGGTCCCCGCCTGCTCGCCGTCGCCGACGGCATGGGCGGCCACGCCGCCGGCGACGTGGCCAGCAAGGTGGTCATCGCCGCGCTCGAGCACCTGGACGACGACGCCCCCTCCGGCGACATGCTGCAGTCGCTGCGCGAGGCCGTCTTCGACGGCAGCGAGCACCTGCGCGAGGTCATCCGGGAGTCCCCGCAGCTGGAGGGCATGGGCACCACGCTCACCGCCGTCCTGTTCGCCGGCGGCCGGCTGGCGCTGTGCCACGTCGGCGACTCCCGCGCCTACCTGCTGCGCAACGGCGTCCTGCAGCAGATCACCCACGACGACACGTTCGTGCAGACGCTGATCGACGACGGGCGGATCACGCCCGAGGAGGCCAACCACCACCCCCAGCGCTCGCTGCTGCTGCGCGCGCTCAACGGGCAGGACGTCGACCCCGACCTGTCGATGCGCGAGGCCCGCGCCGGCGACCGCTACCTGCTCTGCTCCGACGGCCTCTCCGGCGTGGTCAGCGAGGAGACCCTCGCCGAGGCGCTCGAGGACCCCGACCCGCAGTCGAGCGCCGACCGGCTCGTCGAGCTGGCCCTGCGCAGCGGCGGACCGGACAACGTCACCGTCATCGTGGCCGACGTCGTCGAGGACGGCGGCACCTCCCCGGTGGACCCGGTGGTGGACGGGGCCGCCGGCGACAACGTGGGGCAGCGCGAGGTCGACCCGCGCTCGGCGGCCGGCCGGGCGGCGCTGCACGACCCGCCCCCGGTGCCGCCGGCGCTGGCGCCGGCGGGGGCCGGCACGGCGGCCGCGCCCCCGCCGCGGCGCCGCCGGCGCCGGGTGCTCTGGGCGCTGGTGGCGGCGGTGCTGCTGGTCGCGGCCGGCACCAGCGCCTACGTCTGGGTGCTGTCCAACTGGTTCGTCGGGGTGCAGGAGACCGACGCCGGCGACCGGGTCGCGGTCTTCCGCGGGCTGGACACCTCGCTGCTGGGGGTGGGGCTCAACCGGGTCGCCGACGTCACCGACCTCGACGTCGCCGACCTCACCCAGGCCGACGCCAGCAAGGTCCGGCGGGGCATCGAGGCCACCGACGCCGACCACGCCGACCGCATCGTCGCCATGCTGCGCGGGCAGCGTCTGCCGCTGTGCCCGTCGGTCGAGGAGAGCACGGCGACCCTGTCGGCGCCGACCCCGTCGCTGCCGGCCGTCGAGCCTCCCCCGTCCCCCGTCCCGCTCGAGCCGGCCGTGCCCACCGACGCCACCCCGACACCGCAGCCCACCGACGCGGCCCCGACACCGCAGCTCCCGACGAGGACGTACGAGCCCGGGGTGGACTGCCGGGAGGTGCCGTGAGCGTCGGCCCGTCCACCGACCCGCGTGCCGCCGCACCGGGGACGACGACCCCGCCCAGGCGCCGCGGCACCGAGCTGGCCATGCTCGGGTTCGCCGTCCTGATCACCCTGGCCGCGCAGGCGGTCGTCGACCTGACCGTCACCGGGGGGCTGCGCCCGGAGCTGGCCACCTTCGGCGGCTGGTTCGCCGGGCTGTGGGCGGTCGCGCACCTCGTCGTCCGCCGCTTCGCGCCCTACGCCGACCCGCTGCTGCTGCCGTCGGTCGCCCTGCTGGTCGGGCTCGGGCTCTCGGTCATCCACCGGCTCGACCTCGCCGCCGAGCAGGCCGACCGCACCAGCCGGGAGGACGCACCCGTCCAGCTGGTGTGGGCCACCCTCGGCGTGCTGCTGTTCGTCGCCGTGCTGGTCGTCGTGCGCGACCACCGACTGCTGTCCCGCTACGCCTACACGCTGGCGCTGGTCGGCCTGGTGCTGCTGGCCGTCCCGGCGGTGCTGCCCTCGTCGCTGTCGGAGGTCAACGGCGCCAAGATCTGGATCCGGCTGGCCGGGTTCAGCATCCAGCCGGGCGAGTTCGCCAAGATCTGCCTGATCGTCTTCTTCGCCGCCTACCTGGTCGACAAGCGCGACGTCCTGGCCCTGGCCAGCCGCCGGGTGGTGGGCCTGGAGCTGCCCCGCGCCCGCGACCTCGGCCCGGTGCTGGCCGCCTGGGTGCTGTCGATCCTCGTGCTGGTCTTCGAGCGGGACCTGGGCAGCTCGCTGCTGCTGTTCGGCATCTTCGTGGTGATGCTCTACACCGCCACCGAGCGGGCCAGCTGGCTGCTCATCGGGCTGGTCCTGTTCGCCGGCGCCGCGCTGATCGCCTACCAGGTCTTCGGCCACGTGCGGGCCCGCGTCGACGTCTGGCTGGACCCCTTCGCCTACCGGGACGGCGCGGGCTACCAGCTGGTGCAGTCGCTGTTCGGGCTGGGCACCGGCGGGCTGTTCGGGGCCGGCCTCGGCGGCGGGCGCCCGGACCAGGTGCCGGTCGCCAAGAGCGACTTCATCGCCGCGGCCATCGGCGAGGAGCTCGGCCTGTTCGGCCTGGTCGCGGTGATCATCGTCTACCTGATCCTGGTCGAGCGGGGCTTGCGGACCTCGCTGATCGTGCGCGACGCGTTCGGCAAGCTGCTCGCCGCGGGCCTGGCCTTCGCCATCGCGTGGCAGGTGTTCGTCGTCCTGGGCGGGGTCACCGGCCTGCTGCCGCTGACCGGCCTGACCACGCCGTTCCTCGCCTACGGCGGGTCGTCGCTGGTGGCCAACTTCGTGCTCGTCGCCCTGCTGGTGCGGATCAGCGATGCCGCCCGCCGTCCGGCCGCCCCGCCCGCGCCGCCGAAGCCGGCGCTCGGCGACGCCCCCACCGAGGTCGTGCAGACGTGAACGCCCCCCTGCGCCGTGTCGCGATCAGCGTGCTCGTGCTGTTCACGCTGCTCATCGTCAACGTCAACTACATCCAGGTGGTGCGCTCCGACGAGCTGCGCGCGGATCCGGGCAACACCCGGGTGCTCGCCGAGGAGTACGACCGCGAGCGCGGCTCGATCGTCGTCGGCGGCACCGAGGTCGCCATGTCCACGGCCACCGACGACCGGCTGACCTACCTGCGGCAGTACCCGCAGGGCCCGGTGTACGCCCCGGTCACCGGCTACTACTCGCTGGTCTACGGCAACTCGCAGGTCGAGCAGACCGAGAACGACCTGCTCTCCGGCACCGACGCCCGGCTGTTCACCCGGCGCATCGCCGACCTGTTCACCGGGCGCAACCCCTCCGGAGGCGACGTCGTCCTCACCCTCGACCCGACCGTGCAGGAGACCGCGATGGCCGGCCTCGAGGGCGTCACCGGCGCGGTCGTGGCCCTGGACCCCTCCACCGGGGCGGTGCTCGGCATGGCCAGCACCCCCACCTACGACCCCAACCAGCTCTCCAGCCACGACCCGCAGGCCATCCGGGACTACTGGGCCCAGCTGGGCGCCGAGAGACCCGACCCGCGGCTGAACCGCGCCATCGGCGACCGCTACCCGCCCGGGTCGATCTTCAAGGTGGTCGTGTCCGCCGCCGCCCTGGCCAGCGGCCAGTACACCCCCGACACGGTGATCCCGGCGCCGCAGGAGTTCCCGCTGCCCCAGTCGACGCAGACCCTGGAGAACTTCGGCGGGTCGGCCTGCAGTCCGAGCGGCGAGCAGAGCCTGATCGACGCGCTCACCATCTCCTGCAACACCGCCTTCGCCGAGCTGGGCATCGCCCTCGGCGAGGACCGCGTCCGGTCGATGGCCGAGGCGTTCGGCATCGACGGCGACGGCTTCGACACCCCGCTGCCGGTGCAGGGCAGCACCATCGGGGACATCCAGAACGACGCCCAGCTGGCGACCAGCTCGATCGGCCAGCAGGACGTCGCGCTCACCCCCCTGCAGGCGGCGATGATCGCCTCCGCGGTGGCCGACGACGGCCGGCTGATGAAGCCGCACCTGGTCGCGCAGCTGCGCGCGCCCGACCTGTCCGTCATCGACGAGACCGACCCCGAGGAGCTCTCCCGGCCGGTCACCCCCGAGGTCGCGCAGGACCTCACCCGGATGATGCGCAGCGTCGTCGACGAGGGCAGCGGCCGGCGCGCGCGCATCCCCGGCGTCCAGGTCGCGGGCAAGACCGGGACGGCGCAGAACGCCGGGCCCGACCACAACTGGTTCATCGGGTTCGCCCCCGCCGACGACCCGGAGATCGCCGTCGCGGTCTTCGTCGCCAACGGCGGGGGTACGGGCGGGGACGTGTCCGCGCCCATCGCCCGTCAGGTGATGCAGGCCTACCTCGAGGGGCAGGGCGGCTGATGGCACTGTCGACCGGCACGGTCCTCGCCGGCCGCTACGAGATCACCGCGCCGATCGCCACCGGCGGCATGGGCGAGGTCTGGCGCGCCCGCGACCGCGTGCTCGACCGCGTCGTCGCCGCCAAGGTGCTGCGCAGCGAGTTCACCGGCGACCCGAGCTTCGTGGCCCGCTTCCGCAACGAGGCACGGCACACCGCGGCGCTGTCCCACCCCAACATCGCCTCGGTCTACGACTACGGGGAGACCACCGACGAGCGCGGGGCGCAGCTGGCGTTCCTCGTCATGGAGCTGGTCGAGGGCAAGCCGCTGGTGACGATCCTGCACGAGGAGGGCCGGCTGCCGGTCGACTGGACCCTGCACGTGCTCGAGCAGGCCGCCGACGGGCTCTCCGCCGCGCACGCCGCCGGCGTCGTCCACCGCGACATCAAGCCGGGCAACCTGATCGTGCGCCCGGACGGCGTGGTGAAGCTGACCGACTTCGGCATCGCCCGCGCCCGCGACGCCACACCGCTGACCCGCACCGGCATGGTCGTCGGCACCGCGCAGTACCTCTCCCCCGAGCAGGCCCAGGGCTTCGAGGTCACCGCCGCCTCCGACGTCTACTCCCTGGGGGTCGTCGGCTACGAGTGCCTGACCGGCGGGCGGCCGTTCGACGGGACGTCGCAGGTCGCCGTCGCCCTGGCCCACATCAACCGGCCCCCGCCGCCGCTGCCGGCGGACGTCCCGCCCGCGGTGCGGCTGCTCATCGAGCGGGCCCTGGCCAAGGCCCCCGCCGACCGCTTTCCCGACGGGGCCGCCTTCGCCGCCGCGATCCGGTCGGTGGCCTCCGGCAGCGGACTCGCCGCTCCCCCGGCCGCCGGGCCCGCCACGGCGCCGCCCCTGGCCGGGGCGGCCACCGCGCAGACCGAGCTGGTCGGCCCCACCACCGCCGACGGCCGCACCCGGGTGCTGGGTGCCGCCACAGCTGGCGGGGCCGGCGGGGCCGGCACGGGCGCGCGGACCGCGGCGGGCACCGTGCCGCCGCTGCGCCGCCCGCCGGAGGACGACGCGACCCCGGCCCTCGGCGGGCCGGTCCCCGCGCGGGACGACCGCGGGCGCACCCGCTGGGGATGGCTCGTCGCCGGGCTCGTGCTGCTCGCGCTGCTGGGCGGGGGCGCCTGGGCCCTGCTCGGCGGCGGCGGGGACTCCCCGGGCACCGCGGCCGACCCCACCGCCACCGCGCCGGCCAGCACGAGTGCGACCGCCGGCCCGGTCCTCGTCGACACCGACTCCTACCTCGGCCGCAACGGGGACGACGTCGCACGGGAGCTGACCGACGCCGGCCTCCGGGTGGACCAGCAGGCGGCCACCAGCGCGCAGGTGAGCAGCCTGGGCACCGCGGTGTCCGCGGGCGACGTCGTCGGCTCCGACCCGGCGAACGAGTCCGTGCCGCCGGGCACGACGGTCGTCCTCTACTACGCGCCCGAGGGCTACGCCCCCGGCGGCGGCGCGGAGGACACCGGCTCCGGGCAGCGCACCACCGCGTCCCAGCAGCCGGCGACCACGACGCCGTCCCGCACCACGGCGCCGACCACGACGCCGAGTCAGAGCAGCCAGACCAGCACGCCGACCGCCACCTCGGGCACCACGGGCGGCGGCCAGAGCAGCGGGCAGGGGAGTGGACAGGGGAGTGGGCAGGGCAGCGGCCAGCGCGGGGGCGACGGGGGCCGCGGCGGCGCGACCAGCACGGTCACGCCGCAGCAGCAGGCGACGACCGCGCCCGGGACGCCGGCGCCGGTGACGCCGGCCGGCACGTCGGCGCCCGGTGGCGCGGCCGACGGGGCCCCGAACGCCGAGGGGCAGGCGGCACCGCAGGACCAGGGCTCGGCGGAGTGACCGCACCCCCTCGCGCCGTCGGGGATCGCGGGGGAGCAGCGGTTAGGCTCCCCGCCGGCCCACCCGTCCGCAGCGCTCCGCCGTACCCGCACCCCCCGTGGACGCAGGACCGCACCGCCCGAGAGGACCCCCGATGACCACGCCGCAGGTGCTCGGTCAGCGCTACGAGATCGGCGGGGTGCTCGGCCGCGGCGGCATGGCCGAGGTGCACCGGGGCCGCGACCTGCGGCTGGGCCGCGAGGTGGCGGTCAAGGTGCTGCGCAGCGACCTGGCCCGCGACCCGTCCTTCCAGGTGCGCTTCCGCCGCGAGGCGCAGGCCGCGGCCTCGCTCAACCACCCGGCGATCGTCGCGGTCTACGACACCGGCGAGGACCGCACGGCCACCGGCGCCACCCCCTACATCGTCATGGAGTACGTCGAGGGCGAGACGCTGCGCGACGTGCTCCGCCGCGAGGGCCCGCTCCCGCCGGCCCGGGCGATGAGCCTGGCCGCCGACATCTGCGCCGCGCTGGACTTCAGCCACCGCAACGGCATCGTGCACCGCGACGTGAAACCGGGGAACGTGATGATCACGCCGGACGGCGCGGTCAAGGTCATGGACTTCGGCATCGCCCGGGCGGTCTCGGACTCGGCCGCCACGATGACCTCCACGGCCGCGGTCATCGGCACCGCGCAGTACCTCTCCCCCGAGCAGGCCCGCGGGGAGAGCGTCGACGCCCGCTCCGACGTCTACTCGGTCGGCTGCCTGCTCTACGAGCTGGTCACCGGCGCGCCGCCGTTCACCGGCGACTCCGCGGTCTCGGTCGCCTACCAGCACGTGCGCGAGGACCCGAAGCGCCCGTCGTCGGTCGACCCGGCGATCCCGCCGGAGCTCGACGCCATCCTGCTCAAGGCCCTCGCCAAGAACCCGGCGAACCGGTACCAGTCGGCCGCCGAGATGCGCAACGACCTGCTGCGCGCCCTGGCCGGCCAGCGGGTCGAGGCGACCCCGGTCATGGACGACGCCGAGAAGACGGCGGTCATCGGCGTCCCGCCCGGCGGCTACGACATGGGCGAGGACGACGACGACGCCGCCCGACGGCGCCGGCGCAACCGGGTCGTCGCCGCGGTGGTCGCCGCCCTGCTGCTGGTCGGCGCCGTGGTGACGGCCCTGCTGGTGTCCGGCGGCGACGAGCAGGGCCCCGCGCCGGTCGCCCGGGTCGCCGTGCCCACCCTGGTCGGGCAGCAGCGGGCCGCCGCCGAGGCGGCGCTGGCCGACGCCGGCCTCCAGCTCGGTGAGGTCACCACCCAGACCACGGACGACGACGCCCAGGTGGGCGCCGTCCTGGAGAGCGACCCGGCCGGCGGCGCGCAGGTCGACGAGGGCACCCCCGTCGACCTGGTCGTCGGCGTCGGGCCGGACACGGTCACCGTGCCGCCGGTGGTCAACCTGGCCGAGGACGACGCCCGGACCGCGCTGCAGAACGCCGGCCTCACCGGCCGGGTCACCACCGACCGCGTCGACTCGACCGAGCCCGAGGGGACCGTCGTGGCGGTCGACCCGCGGCAGGGCTCCGACGTGGCCCCCGGCACGGCCGTGACGCTGTCGGTGTCCGACGGTGACGCCCAGGTGCCGAACGTGGTCGGTCAGCAGCAGGCGGCCGCGACGCAGGCGCTGCGCGGTGCGGGCTTCACCAACACCACCGTCGAGCAGGTCGACTCCGACCAGCCCGAGGGCACGGTGCTCGCCCAGGACCCCGCCGCTGGTGCACAGGCCGCCGCCGACGACCAGATCACCCTGCAGGTGTCCGGCGGTCCGGCCGAGCCGACCACGGTCGCCGTCCCGGACGTGGTGGGCCGGACCGAGACGGCGGCGCGGGCGCAGCTGCAGGCCGCCGGGTTCACCGCCGTCACCGTGACCGGGACCCCGGCCGCCGACCCCGGGGACGTCGGCGTGGTGCTCAGCAGCAACCCGCCGGCGGGCAGCCAGGCCGCGGTCACCCAGCCGGTCACGCTGACCGTGGGGGTCGCACCCACCACCACCACGACCCCGACCTCGGCCAGCCCGACCCCCTGATCGGCGCCGGACACGACGACGGGCTCCTCCCCGGTGCGGGGAGGAGCCCGTCGTGGCGTCGGGGCCGTCTCAGGCCGGGGTGGTGACCGTGGTGAGCCGGTGCGCGGCCGCGGCCGCCGCCTCGACGACGGCGGGGTCGGGCGCCAGGCCGCAGCTCGCCAGCCAGGTGGCCAGCATCCGGTGGCCGCCCTCGGTCAGCACCGACTCCGGGTGGAACTGCACGCCCTCGACGGGCAGCTCGCGGTGCCGCAGCGCCATGACGACGCCCGACGGCGTCGAGCCAGTGACCTCCAGCTCGTCGGGCACGGTCGCCCGGTCGACGGCGAGCGAGTGGTAGCGGGTGGCGGTGAACGGCGAGGGCAGCCCGGCCAGGACACCGACGCCGTCGTGCACCACGTGGCTGGTCTTGCCGTGCAGCAGCTCGGGGGCGCGCACCACCGTGGCGCCGAAGGCCTCGGCGATCGCCTGGTGGCCCAGGCACACGCCGAGGACCGGCGTCCCGGCCTCGGCCGCGGCCCGCACCATCGGGACCGTCACCCCCGCCTCGCCCGGCGCCCCCGGGCCGGGGGACAGCAGCACCCCGGCGACGTCCAGGTCGGGCAGCTCGTCGACGGTCACCGCGTCGTTGCGCCGGACGGTGCAGCGCACGCCCAGCTGGCCCAGGTACTGGACCAGGTTGTAGACGAAGCTGTCGAAGTTGTCGACGACGAGGACCGGGCGGCTCACGCTCCCTGTGTACCAGGAGGACCCCGTGCCCCCCACTGCTCGTGGAAGGACCCCGGCCCCCTTGCAGGGTCCCGCCACGAGCTTGCGAGCGGCGGGGGGCAAGGGGGTCCTTGCTGGGGCCTCAGCCGTCAGCAGCTGTGGCGTACTCCATGTCCAGCGGGCCGTCGTAGGCGGGCACGGTCACCTGCGACCGGTCCCGGACGGCGAAACCGAGCCCGTAGTCGTCCACCGCCTGTTGGAACAGCGCCACCTGCGGCGAGGCGGCCAGCTGGGCGCGGATGGCGGCGGCGTCCCCGATAGCGGTCACCACGAACGGCGGGGAGTAGGTGCGGCCCTGCAGCAGCAGCACGTTGCCCACGCACCGGACGGCGCTGGTCGCGATCAGCCGCTGGTCCATGACCGCGACCGCGTCGGCGCCGGCGGCCCACACCGCGTTCACCACCGCCTGCACGTCGGACTGGTGGATGACGACGTCGTCCGGCCGGGCGCCGATCGGCAGCGAGCCGTCGGGCCGGCGGGGGGCGTCGTCCAGGGTGATCTCCACCCCCCGCCCGGACAGCGCCACCAGGCCGGCCGAGAGCACCCCGGCCTCCGTTCGCGCCTGCGCGGCGGCCACGGCGCCGTCCCGCGAGGCCGCCTGGTCGGTGAGGGCCTGCGCCCGGGCCTGCAGCGCGGCCAGCTGCTCCTCCTGCGCGACGAGGACGTCCTGCCGGGCGGCGATCAGCGCGGACAGCTCGGTGACCTCGCCGCCGCGCAGGTCGGTCCCCTGCGCCGTCTGGCTCGAGGTGGCGAACAGCAGCCCGGCCGCGAGCGCCACCACGGGCACCAGCGCGGCCCAGCCGGAGCGACCGCGGGCCCCCCGACGGGTCAGGCTGCGGGCTCCGGCCACGAGGGCAGCTTAGGCTGGGGGCTGGTCACGGCCGGCCGACGGACCGGCCCCGGAGGGAGATCGCACGGTGCCCAAGTCCAAGGTGCGCAAGAAGCCGGTGTACACGCCGCCGCAGGGCACCCTGCAGTCGCGGGGCAGCGCCCGCGCCGCCCGGCCCAGCCCCCGCTGGTACCCGGCCGTCATGGTCACCCTCATGCTGGTGGGCCTGCTGTGGATCGTCGTCTACTACGTGGCCGGCGACCGGATCCCCGTGATGGTCTCGCTGTCGGCGTGGAACTTCGCGATCGGCTTCGGCCTCATGGTGGCCGGCCTGGTCATGTCGATGCGCTGGCGCTGAGGAAGGACCTCCCGCCCCTCGCCGGGCCCCCGTCCCCACCCGGGGACGGGGGCCTCTTGCCGTGACCGGATGTGGACACGGAGCGCTGTGCGCGGACGGCGCTGTGCACAGCCGATCGCCTCGTCCACAGGTCGACACGGCGCTGTTCCCCCAGAGTTGTCCACCGCGTGTGGAGAACGGGTGTTCGACCACGAACTGCTGACCTGCGGGTTCACCCCGCTGCTGCGGATGTGACGGGAAGGGCACCCGGGTAACTACAGACCTGTCAGTCCATCCCCAGCTGTGCACACAGCTGTGGACGAGTCGACACGGCGGTGGACAGCGCACGGTTCCCGGCCCGCTCCGGTACCCGCGCCGCGGTCCGCGACACGCGCGCCGACCACGGCGGATGCGGCAGCCCGGTCGTCGTCCCCAGGACGGTGCCGGCCCCGGTGGGCCTGTGGACCGGCCTCAGGCGTCGACCAGCTCGAGGACCGTCGCGTTGGCCATGCCGCCGCCCTCGCACATCGTCTGCAGGCCGTAGCGGGTCCCGGTGCTCACCATGGTGTGGACCAGCGTCGTCATGATCCGCGCACCCGAGCCGCCCAGCGGGTGGCCCAGCGCGATCGCGCCACCGCGGGGGTTGAGCCGGTCGGGGTCGGCGCCGGTCTCGACCTGCCAGGCCAGCGGCACGGGGGCGAACGCCTCGTTGACCTCGGCCACGCCGATGTCGCCGATCGACAGGCCCGAGCGCTGCAGCACCTTGTGGGTGGCTGGGATGGGAGCGGTCAGCATGACGATCGGGTCGTCGCCGGCCATCACGGTGGTGTGGATGCGCACCAGCGGCCGCAGGCCGAGCTCGCGGGCCCGCTCCGAGGTGGTGACCAGCAGCGCGGCGGACCCGTCGGAGATCTGGCTGGCGTTGCCGGCGCTGATGACGCCGTCGGCCTTGAACGGGGTCTTCAGGGCGGCCAGCGTCTCCAGCGTGCCGCCGGGGCGGATGCCCTCGTCGGCGCGCACCACGGTGCCGTCGGGGGTGGTGACCGGGGTGATCTCGTCGTCGAAGGCGCCGTCGGCCTGGGCCTTGGCCGCCTTCTCGTGGGAGGCGAGGGAGTACTCGTCGAGCCGGGTGCGGGAGAAGCCCCAGCGCTCGGCGATCATCTCCGCGCCGACGCCCTGGTTGGGGAACACGCCGCCGTAGCGCTCGAGGAAGCGCGGGCCCAGCGGCCGGCCGGCGCCGGCGGCCTCGCTGCTGGCCGAGCCCATGGGCACCCGGCTCATCGACTCGACCCCGCCGGCCACCACGACGTCGGCCTGGCCGCTGACCACCGTGGCGGCGGCGAAGGCGACCGCCTGCTGGGAGGAGCCGCACTGCCGGTCGATCGTGGTGCCCGGCACCGACTCCGGCCAGCCCGCGGCCAGCACGGCGTTGCGCCCGATGCAGAAGGTCTGCTCGCCGACCTGGCTCACGCACCCCCAGAAGACGTCGTCGACCACGGCCGGGTCGATGCCCGCCCGCTCGACCAGGGCCTCGAGCACGTGCGCGGAGAGGTCCACGGCGTGCACGCCGGACAACCCCCCGCCTCGCTTGCCCACCGGGGTGCGCACCGCGGCGCAGATGACGGCATCTCGCATGACCACTCCTCGTCGACGTGGGCGGCATTCCCCGCCCCGGCGATGGTAGGACGTCCACGTTCCCGCCCCCCTGGCCCCGTCCGGAGGCTCGCGCCGAGCGTGCGAGGCGTGAGGGGGACGGGATCCTCCTGGGAGGCTGGGCGGTGTGCAGTGGTCGGCGCGCCCGTGGGAGACGGCGGCCCTGGCGGCCGCGGGGGTGGCGCTGGGTCTGGTCGCGGTGCTGCTCGACCCGGTCGGACGGGTCCTCGTCGGCGCGGCCGCCGTTCTGCTGCTGGCGCTCGCCGTGCGCGACCGGGTGCTGCGGCCGCGGTTGTCGGCCGGCCCGGCCGGGGTCGCCGTCCGCACGCTGAGCGGCACGACCCGGCTGGCGTGGCCGCTGCTGCGGGTGGCGGTGCGGGAGACCCGGCACTGGGGCGTGCGGTCCCGGCTGCTGGAGCTGGACACCGCGACCGGCCCGGACGACGACGGCCGGCCCCGTCCAGAGGCTCGCCGCGAGCCCACGGCCCCCTTGCAGGGTCCCGCCGCGAGCTTGCGAGTGGTGGGGGGCAAGGGGGTCCTTCACGAGGAGGACGGGGTCTTTGTACTGCTCGGCCGCCGGGACCTCGGCGCCGACCCCGGCGACGTCGCGCGGGCGCTGCAGGACCTCGCTCCCCGCGGCAGGAGTGGCCACTCCTGCCGGCCCTGAGGGCGGCTAGAGGACGACGATCGTGGGGACGGTCAGCGCGACCACCACCAGACCCGCGCCCAGCAGCATGAGGGCCAGCACCTGCAGCTCGGTGCGGCGCCGGGCCAGCACGACGAGGCCGGTGGCGACGAACCCGGCGAGCAGGCCGCCGAGGTGGCCCAGCAGGGAGACGCCGGGCAGGAAGCTGATGACCACGTTGATGGCCAGCAGGGTGAGCAGGCCGCGCAGGTCCTCCCGGCGGGCCATCATCAGCACCGCCAGGCCGCCGAGCAGGCCGTAGATGGCCGCCGACGCGCCGGCGATGGGCCGGGCCGGCTCCCCGAACAGCTGCAGCGCCACCGCGCCGCCGAGCAGCGAGACCAGGTAGACGGCGAGATAGCGCCACCGGCCCAGCTGGCGTTCCAGCTCGGAGCCGAAGACCAGCAGGGCGAGCATGTTGAGCGCCAGGTGCACCAACCCGATGTGCAGGAACGCCGCGGTGACCAGCCGCCAGTCCTCGCCGAGCTCGACGAGGACCGGGATCTGGGCGAGCCGGGCGAACAGCGGCGAGAACTGGTTGTCCAGCGGGTTGGCCCCGGCCAGCCCGGCGGAGACCGCGGTCGCGACGAACACCGCGACGTTGAGGCCGATGAGGGTGACGGTGACCGCGCCGAAGCGCCGGCCCGCGCGCCGCAGCAGGGGCGCCTGGCGGGGATGGCGGACGCTCGCCTGGCCCTCCCGGACGCACTCGGGGCACTGGAAGCCCACCGAGGCCGGGGTCATGCACTCAGGGCAGATCGGCCGCCCGCAGCGGGTGCAGGCGATGCGGGTGGGCCGGTCGGGGTGCCGGTAGCAGTAGAAGGACCCCGTCCTCCCCACCCCTCGCTCGCTCGGGGCGGGCCCCTGGACGGGGCCGTCGTCCGGGCTGGTGGTCAGCTGCGCTGCACCTCGACCGACTCCAGGACGACGTCCTCCACCGGACGGTCGCCGCGGGCGGTGCGCACCTTGGCGATGCGGTCGACGACGTCCCGGCTGGCCTGGTCGGCGACCTCGCCGAAGATGGTGTGCTTGCCGGTCAGCCAGGTGGTCGGCGCGACGGTGATGAAGAACTGCGAGCCGTTCGTGCCAGGCCCGGCGTTGGCCATGGCCAGCAGGTAGGGCTTGGTGAACGCCAGCTCGGGGTGGATCTCGTCGCCGAACTGGTAGCCCGGCCCGCCGGTGCCCTGCCCCAGCGGGTCTCCGCCCTGGATCATGAAGCCGTCGATGATGCGGTGGAAGACGGTGCCGTCGTAGAGGCGGTCGGTGGTCTTCTCGCGGGTCTGCGGATGGGTCCACTCCCGGCGGCCCTCGGCCAGGTCGGCGAAGTTCGCGACCGTCTTGGGCGCGTGGTCGGGGAACAGGTCGACGACGATGTCCCCGTGGTTGGTGTGCAGGACGGCGCGCCGTGCGGGCGGGGTCTGTTCGGTCACGACGTCCACTCTCCCACCCCGGCGCCGAGCGGATGGTGGGGAGGCATGGTGAGATCACCTCGGCGGTGCCGTGATTGTGCTCGGACCTCGGCGGGTTCACCGTCGGTCATGCCCTGGTCGTCGACGGCGCCAGACCGTCGGAGGTTGACGGCGGCGGGCACCTTCTCCCCGATCTCGGTGACCAGGCCGTCGAGGAGGAACGCAGGTCGAACAGCCTGTCGAGGGGGCGGAGACGAGGGGAATCGACCCCCCAACCCCCGCCTTGCAACATCGATCTCCGGGTGGTTCGGCACGGTGGGCTGTGACTGAGAACCCGTCCTGAGCGGCACTTTCACCGTTGGTCGCTGTCGGGCGGTGTCGGCCGTTCCTGGCCGTCTTGCGGACCATCTGCGGACTGAGCACGCCTCAGCCGGTGCACGGGGAGGCGGCACCCGCCCCCATCCCCGCGGGAGCCTCTCCGAATGCGCCGGCCGCCGGAAGGGCGCTGCGCGTAGCGGGAGGCCGATGACCACCCCCGAAGACGGGCCGCTCGCGCTGCAGGCCGAACCTGCTACGGGCAGCGTCGACACCCAGGCCGACCTACCACTGCGTGTCCGACAGGGGATCGGTCACCGGGCGCCTCGTCACGGGGGACTTCCGTGGATCGCGATGACTCCGGTCGTGCGGCGAGGTCCAACACATCGAACGACCGCACCTGACGAGGGAGGAGCAAGCAGTGACGCAGATGGTCCGAGTGCACAACTTCATGGTGTCCAGCGACGGCTACGCAGCCGGTGAGGGACAGAGCCTCGAACGCCCGTTCGGCCACGCCGACCCCACACAGCTCTCCTCCTGGGCCGGCGCAACCGCCAGCTGGCCCACTCGCACCGATTCAGGGGGCAGCCGCGGTCTGGACGACTACCTGGTCCGAGACTTCCACCGCAACATCGGCGCCGAGATCATGGGCCGCAACAAGTTCGGCCCGCAACGCGGGCCCTGGACCGACCACGAGTGGCAAGGCTGGTGGGGTCAGCAGCCGCCGTTCCACACCCCGGTCTTCGTCATGACCCACCACGAGAGGTCCTCCTTCACCCTGTCCGACACGACCTTCCACTTCGTCGGCGGCGACCCCGCCACGGTGCTACAACGCGCATTCGAAGCCGCCGAGGGCAAGGACGTCCGACTGGGCGGTGGAGCCAACACCATCCGACAGTTCCTCGACGCCGACCTCGTCGACACCCTGCACGTCGCCGTCGCCCCCGTGGAACTCGACGCCGGGTCTCGGCTGTGGAACTCACCCGAAGAGCTTCTCGACCGGTACCACCGTGACGTCGTGCCCAGCCCCAGCGGCGTGGTCCACCACCTGTTCTGGCGACGCTGACACAGCCGCGGGTTCCGATGAAGCGAACGGCGACCGGCACGACGTCCCGTGGCGCGACTGGCACGGGGATCAACCAGCGGCGCACCACCGTCCGCCGGCCCGCAGCCCAGTAGCAGTCGAGCCATCCGCCGTGCGGTCCCCCGAGCCGGACGGACACGACGAGAACTGGAGACTGCACCCATGTCACACGTGCGACGCTTCGACCACGTCGGCATCACCGTCGCGGACCTCGACAGGGTGACGGCGTTCTTCGTCGGGCTGGGTCTCGAGGTCGAGGGCCGGATGCTCATGGAGGGCGAGTTCGTGGACACGGTCATCGGCATTCCCGACTCCCGCAGCGAGATCGTCATGCTGCGGCCGCCCGATGGAGGCACCGGTGTGGAGCTGGCGAGCTTCGTCCGGCCCGACCACGAGCCTGGGTCTCCCGCCGCGATGGCCAACGAACTGGGGCTGCGCAACGTGGCGTTCGAGGTGAACGACCTCCAGGCGGCCGTCGACCGGCTGGCCTCGGACGGGTACGGCCTGGTCGGCGGCGTGGGTCAGTACGAGCACGTCTGGCGCATGGCGTACGTGCGCGGACCGGAGGGGATCATCGTGTCCCTGGCCGAGCGGATCGGTTGACGCCGCGGTCGGCGAGCCCGACCACGTCCGGCGGCTGGACACCCGCTCGGCGGGCGTGTCCCGGATGCCGAACAACGATCGGCACGGTGTCCCGTACGACGACCGGCCATCGGCGCGCGGGCTCGGCTACGGTGATCTTGTCGAGGAGGTGCGGGTGGGCCGGTCCTACGTGGTGACGGGCGGGGGCCGCGGCGTTGGCCGCGCCGTCGTCGAGCGGTTGCTCGCCGACGGCGGCAGCGTCGTCGTCATCGAACTGGACCCGGCTGCGCTCGGGTGATCGAGCGACACGATGCTGGCCGGCGGGTGGTCGGGGTCGTCGGCAGCGCGGCCGACTCGGACGTGGCCGAGAAGGCCGCCGACCGGGCTGAGGAGCTGGGCCGGCTCGCAGGTTGGGTCAACAACGCCGCAGTGTTCCGCGACGCGGCGCTTGATACTGCGTCGGCGTCGGACGTGCTCGACCTCATCACGCTCAACCTGGCGCCTGCGGTGATCGGCTGCGCTACGGCGGTCCGCCGGTTCCTAGCCGCGGGAATCGGTGGAGCGATCGTCAACGTCTCAAGCCACCAGGCGCAGCGAGCGGTCGCGGCGCCCTGCCCTACGCCGTCGCCAAGGCTGCGACAGAGGGCCTCACCCGCGCAGCCGCGGTCGACCACGGTGCTGCGGGTATCCGGGTGAATGCGGTGGCGCTCGGCTCGATCCGTACGGAGCGGTACGACGCCTACCTCGCCGAGCAGAGCCCGCGCGATGCCGCCCGCGTCGAGGAGCTGATGGTACAGATGCACCCCCTTGGCCGCGTCGGACGCGCCGAGGAGGTCGCTGACGCCGTCGTCTACCTGCTCTCGGATGCAGCCAGCTTCATCACCGGCGCAATCCTCCCCATCGATGGCGGCCGAGCCGCCCGAGGACCCGATCCAGAAGAGGCCTGACCGCTCCACGAGTGTCCTGCAGACGGATCGTCTACCGGGCGGTCTGTCTCGCTCCCTCGGATCAGACTTGCTGGTCACTCCGAGGCCGCCACGGCTCGTGCTCGTGCGAGAGCCAGACCAGCTCGGGGTCGAGCGCGCGCACCAGCCGCTGGCCTTCGGTGCGCGGCTCGTCGAGCTCGCCGGAGAAGACCGCCATGTCGCCGCCGACGACGACCGGACGCCCGCCCGTCTCGACGACGACGACCTGCGAGCCTCGCGTGTGTCCTGGTGCCGGGACGAGCCGGAGCCCCGGCAGCAACTCGAGCTCGCCGTCGACGGGTACGTACTGCACGCCGGGCGCCTCGACCCACTCGCGGATCGTGTAGTCGTCCTCGCTGCGCGCGTCGTCGAGCTCCCGGCGCTGGACGTAGGTCGGCCTGCCGGTGAAGAGGTGGTTGCCGCCGCAGTGGTCGAAGTGCAGGTGCGTGTTGATGACGACGTCGATGCCGGCCACGTCGAAGTCGGCCTGCGTGCTCAGTGGAACCAGGCGGGGATCGAGGTCGGCTACCGCCGGGTGCAGCTCCGTCAAGCCGGTGTCGACGAGCACGCGCGCGTCGGGATGGTCGATGACGTGCACACAGACCGGCATCCGCTCGCCCTCGGCGAGCAACTCGGCCACGAGGACCGGCGTGATGGTCGGCGGCGAGATCCCGCTTCCCGCTCCCTCCCCCTCCGGGGGTCGTGGATCATGCATCGCGGACAGCTCGTGCAGTTGCCTCGCATCCGGCGCGGTCGCCGTGTCCGATGGTCACGAACGTGGCCATGGTTCCTCGTTCCCCTGGTGTTCGTGCGCCGCTGGGCGCGGCTGCCAGCACTACGACGTCGTAGCTGCACAGAAGTCATCGGTCGGGCAGGGCCCAGCGTCATGGACGACTTGCCACAGACAACCCATGAGATGACACGTACGGCGATGTGCAGCCCTCAACGCCCAACCCTCGGGGGACCCCCGCGCAAACGGGAAAACCGCTGTTCAGCGCAATGCTGACCGAGTGGAGACGAGGGGAATCGAACCCCTAACCCCCGCCTTGCAAAGGCGGTGCTCTGCCAATTGAGCTACGTCCCCGGGCGGGGCGAGCGCCCCGAGCGGTCAGCGGGCGCCGGGCGTGCTCACCGAGCCGCTGGTCGCCTCGTGCCACAGGTCGGCCTCGGCCTTGCCCGCCGAGCGCTTGCGGACGAGGGCGAGAGCGCCGGCGGCAGCCGCCGCGAGCGCCAGTCTCCTGAGCACGTGGTGTACCTCCTCGCGGGGGTGTCCCCTCCCGGAGGAGGGGCCGGAACCGCCCGAGGAGGGCGGTCGGACGGCGCCGGTGACGCCGGGACACGAGTGGGCCTGGGAGGACTTGAACCTCCGGCCTCATCCTTATCAGGGATGCGCTCTAACCGTCTGAGCTACAGGCCCGTGGACCTCGACCAGCGTACCCGACGGC
Source organism: Geodermatophilus sp. TF02-6 (assembly GCF_003319115.1). Taxonomy (GTDB): domain Bacteria; phylum Actinomycetota; class Actinomycetes; order Mycobacteriales; family Geodermatophilaceae; genus Geodermatophilus. The sequence goes on from NZ_QOHF01000006.1 coordinate 53,745, forward strand.
ACCGGCGGCCCCGACGGGGTGGCCCCGTCCCGGGGCGGCTCCCTCCCGGGTCCCGCCCCGAGCCTGCGAGGGGTGGAACAAGGACCCCCTTGCCCCCCACCGAAAAAGGACCCCCTGCCCCCCACCGCTCGCAAGCTCGCGCCAGGCCCCCTCCCGGGCACCGCCCCGAGCTTGCGAGGGGTGGGCAGGAGGGGGTCCTTCTACCTGCAAGGGGGCCGGGGTCCTTCACCGAGGGGCGAGGAGGACGGGGTCCTCTCTCAGTCCCGCTCGGAGAGGGTGACCTCCAGGCCGCCGACCAGGTCGGAGCACATGTTGTAGATGAACGCCGCGGCGGTGCACAGCGCGGTCAGCAGCACGATGTTGATGGCGCCGATGACCGCGGCTCCGCCGAAGACGATGCCCGGGGTGATGACCTCGCTGCCGCCGTCGCCGCCCGAGGCGGTGCCCAGTTGGCCGAACAGGTCGTTGAGGGTCTCGAAGACGCCGAGGCCGGACAGCACGCCGTAGAGGACGCCGACGGCGACCATCCAGATGAAGAACAGCGCGATGGACAGCACCAGGGAGATCTTCAGCGCCGAGAAGGTGTCGATGTGCCGCAGCTGCAGCCGGGCGCGGCGCGGCCCCCGGGCGGTCTTCTGCTTGCCGCCGGCCGCCCCGGGGGCCGGGGTGTCCGGCTGCGCCGGGACCACCTGCGCCGCGTCGGTCTGGGCGGGAGCCGGCTGGACCGGCACGGTCTGCGTCGCGGTGGCCTGTGCCGGCGCGTCCTCGGCCACGGCCACCCGTGCGGCCGGAGCGCCGGAGGCGGGGGCGGTCTCCTCGGCTGCCCTGGCCGCCTGGGCCCGCGGGGTGCTCGCGCCGGGGATGGACTGGGTCGCCCCCACCGGCACCGTGCCCCCGGGCTGCTGGGCGGTCGCCGTCCCCTGCGCCGAGGTGTCCCCGGGTCGGGCCCCGGTGCGCACCGAACCCTGCGTCCGGTCGCTCATGCGAGTCTCCCGTTCCCCAGCGGCCCTCGCCGCTGCCTCGCACCCGGGACACCCGACACGCGGCCGGGGGCGCCCGGGCGCCGGTCAGATCCGTGCTGGCTCGGACGGAGGAGGCGCTGCGCCGGTCCTCGGGGGCACGGCCGCCCCGCCTCCTCCGTCATCCTCCCCAGCCTAGGCGGAGGGCTCGTCGTTGTCCGTCGTCCGCGCGATCGCCACGATCGCCACGTCGTCGGGCAAGTTCATGAGCTTGACACCCATGGTGGCGCGGTCCTTGTTGTGCCGGACGCCGTTGACCGGGGTGCGGATGACCCCGCCACCGGAGGTGATGGCGTACAGCTCGTCGCCGAGCCGGACGGCCAGCGCACCGACCAGGTTGCCCTTGCGCGCTTTGGGGTCGGCGGTGAGCACGCCCTTGCCGCCCCGGCCCTGCGGTGGGTAGTTCTCGATGCCGGTGCGCTTGGCGTAGCCGCGCTCGGTGGCGACCAGGACGTCGACGCCCTCCTCCACGACGATCATCGACAGCAGCTGGTCGTCGGAGGACAGCGAGATGCCGCGGACCCCCTCGGTGGCCCGGCCCATCGGCCGCAGCGTGGCGTCGTCGGCCTGGAACCGGATCGACATCGCCTTGCGGGTGACCAGCAGCAGGTCCTGCTCGGGGTCGATCAGCGCCGCCCCGACCAGCTCGTCGCCGTCGCGCAGGTTGATCGCGATGAGCCCGCCGCTGCGCGGGGAGTCGAAGTCGACCAGCCGGGTCTTCTTCACCTGCCCGTTGGCGGTGGCGAGCACCAGGTACGGGGCGACCGAGTAGTCCTTGATCTGCATGACCTGGGCGATCCGCTCGTCGGGCTGGAACGCCAGGATGTTGGCCACGTGCGCGCCGCGGGCGGTGCGGTTGGCCTCGGGCAGCTCGTAGGCCTTGGCCCGGTAGACCCGGCCCTTGTTGGTGAAGAACAGGATCCAGTCGTGGGTGGAGCCGACGAAGAAGTGGTCGACGATGTCGTCCTGCTTGAGCGTCGCGCCCATGACGCCCTTGCCGCCGCGCCGCTGCGACCGGTAGAGGTCGCTCTTGGTGCGCTTGGCGTAGCCGGTGCGGGTGATGGTGACGACGACCTCCTCCTCGGCGATGAGGTCCTCCATGGAGACGTCGCCATCGTTGACCACGAACTTGGTGCGCCGCTCGTCGCCGTACCGCTCCACGATCTCGGCGAGCTCGTCGCGGATGATCTGCCGCTGCCGCTCGGGCGAGTCGAGGATCGCCTGCAGGTCGGCGATGCGGGCCTCGAGCTCGGCCAGCTCGTCGAGGATGCGCTGGCGCTCGAGGGCGGCCAGCCGGCGCAGCTGCATGTCCAGGATCGCCGTCGCCTGGATCTCGTCGATCTCCAGCAGCTCCATCAGGCCGCTGCGCGCCGCGTCGGCGGACTCGCTGGAGCGGATGAGGGCGATGACCGCGTCGAGCTGGTCGAGGGCCTTGGCCAGCCCGCGCAGGATGTGCGCGCGCTCCTCGGCCTTGCGCAGCCGGTAGCGGGTCCGCCGCTGGATGACCTCGACCTGGTGGGCGACGTAGTGGCGGACCAGCTCGTCGAGGCGCAGCGTGCGCGGGACGCCGTCGACGATGGAGAGCATGTTGCAGCCGAACGTCGTCTGCATCTGGGTGTGCTTGTAGAGGTTGTTCAGCACGACCTTGGCGACGGCGTCCCGGCGCAGGGTGATGACCAGCCGGCGGCCGACCCGGTCGGACGACTCGTCGGCGATCTCGCTGATCCCCTGCAGCCGGCCGTCGCGGACCGCGTCGGCGATCGCCTCGGCCAGGTTGTCCGGGTTGACCTGGTAGGGCAGCTCGGTGACGACCAGCTGCACCCGGCCCCGGGTGTCCTCCTCGACGGTGACCACGGCGCGCATGCGCACCGCGCCGCGGCCGGTGCGGTAGGCCTCCTCGATGCCCTCGCGGCCGACGATCAGGCCGGCGGTCGGGAAGTCCGGGCCCGGGATGCGCTGCATGCAGGCGGTGAGCGCCTCCTCCGGCTCGGCGTCCGGGTGCTCGAGCATCCAGAACACCGCCTCGGCGACCTCGCGGAGGTTGTGCGGCGGCATGTTGGTGGCCATGCCGACGGCGATGCCGGCCGAGCCGTTGATCAGCAGGTTGGGGATGCGCCCCGGCAGGACCAGCGGCTCGGAGTTCTTGCCGTCGTAGTTGGGCTGGAAGTCGACGGTCTCCTCGTCGATGTTCGCCAGCATCTCCATGGCCAGCGGGGTCAACCGTGACTCCGTGTTGTGGCTGACGAATCCGTTGGTGATGAAGGCGTGGTCGTCGGTCTCGACCTTGAGCGAGTAGACCGGTGCCTCACCGGCGTCCTCGATCGAGGCGACCTCGGCGTAGTGGAACCGGCCGTCAACCAGCGGCGCGACGACCTCGAGCGCCTCCGCGTTGGTGATCCGGGCCTCGATGAGGTCGCGGTCGCGCTCCCAGCGCTCGATGCGGTCGACGTTGTGCCGGCGCAGCCAGTCGCGCTCGGTCCACCGCTCGGCACCGGTCAGCCGCAGGAAGTCGGCGACGAACGGGACGTGGTCGGTCGACATGGCGGTGCTGGTGGCCGGCACCTGCGCGAGCTCGGCCTCGAGCTTGGCCTGCTTGCGGCCCCAGAAGCCGACGCGGGTGGCGAACAGCCTGGCGTCCCGGCGGTTGCCGACGACCACCTTGATCTCGCCGTTGCCGTACCGACAGAGCTTGCTGACGACGCCGAACTCCAGCAGCAGCTGCTGCACCTCGCGGGCCAGCCGGTCGCTGCGGGTCGAGTAGCTGACCTGGATGGTGCTGCGCGGCAGCAGGGACGACGAGCCGTCACCCTCGAACAGCGCCTGCAGGAACAGCCGGCGCGTGCCCGTGGTGGAGTGCCAGACGACGTGCGGCACGTGCTTGGCGGCGCTGCGCTGACCGACCATGAGGCCGAGGTCGGTCTCCCTGAGGGCGCTCAGGTCCTGGACATCCAGCTCGTGCAGCGTGCTGCCGGAGGCGATGACCCGCGACGACACGTACCGCCGTCCGCCGACGTACCGGTCGTAGGCGGCGACGACGGCGTCGAAGAAGTCGCGATCGAGGTTGTTGAAGCCGGCCCGGTTCGCCGAGACGAAGCCCTCGCTGACGAAGGCGCCCGCGAGCAACGCGAGGTCCTCGTCGCTCGCCGCCGGGATGCCCTCGTCCTCGCGGGCCACCCGCTGGAGGACGACGCGGTCGCCGGGGCGGATCTCGTCGAGGGTCTTCCACAGCAGAGTGGGCACGCCCAGCACGCTGACCAGACAGAGCAGCGGGTGGTTGCCGGTGCCGGTGACGGAGTAGCCGCCGGTGGTGGTCAGCCGCTTCACCGGGTGGGTGCCGGAGTGGAACACCGTGCTGGCCAGCACCGGGTCGCCGTTGCGGTCGAGCACCTTGAGCCCGAGCTCGCGCTCGCTGTTGGGCGCCATGCCGTCGGCCAGCTCGGCCAACGTGACGGTGCTGTCGACGGTGCGCACGAGGGCGTCACCGGTCAAGCAGTACCTCATCGCGGCCGCGGGGTCATTGCCCGGGGAGCCGAAGTTGCCCTGGCCGTCGATGAGCGGGTAACGCATCGACCAGGGCTGGGCCAGCCGCACGAGGGCGTCGTAGATCGCGCCGTCACCGTGCGGGTGGTAGTTGCCCATGACCTCGCCGACGACGCGGGCGCACTTGACGTACCCGCGGTCGGGGCGGAAGCCCTGGTCGTACATGGCATAGAGCACCCGGCGGTGCACCGGCTTGAGGCCGTCGCGCACCTCTGGCAGGGCGCGGCCGACGATCACGCTCATCGCGTAGTCGATGTAGCTGCGCTGCATCTCCTGCTGGAGGTCGACCGGCTCGATCCGGTCGCGGGCAGGGGTCTCGGTCACGGTTCAGGTCTCCACGGTTCAGTGCATACGGAGTGGATGTCGATTCGGGCCGACGGCGGCCCCCTTGCAGGGGCCCGCTGCGAGCCTGCGAGCAGTGGGGGGCAAGGGGGTCCTTGTTCAGACGTCGAGGAAGCGGACGTCCTTGGCGTTGCGGGTGATGAAGCTGCGCCGGGCCTCGACGTCCTCGCCCATGAGCACGCTGAACAGCTCGTCGGCGGTGGCGGCGTCCTCGAGGGTGACCTGCAGCAGGATGCGCGTCTCCGGGTTCATCGTGGTCTCCCACAGCTCGGTCGCGTTCATCTCGCCGAGGCCCTTGAACCGCTGGATGGCGTCGTCCTTGGGCAGCCTGCGGCCGGCCTCGACGCCGGCCTTGATGACGGCGTCGCGCTCCTTGTCGGAGTACACGTACTCGTCGCCGTGCTTGCCGCCCCACTTGATCTTGTACAGCGGGGGCTGGGCCAGGTACACGTGCCCGGCCTCGACCAGCGGCCGCATGAAGCGGAACAGCAGGGTCAGCAGCAGGGTGCGGATGTGCTGGCCGTCGACGTCGGCGTCGGCCATCAGCACGATCTTGTGGTAGCGCAGCTTCGACAGGTCGAACTCGTCGTGGATGCCGGTGCCGAACGCGGTGATCATCGACTGGACCTCGGTGTTCTTCAGCACCCGGTCGATGCGCGCCTTCTCCACGTTGATGATCTTGCCGCGGATCGGCAGGATCGCCTGGAACATCGAGTCGCGGCCGGACTTCGCCGAGCCGCCGGCCGAGTCGCCCTCGACGATGTAGATCTCCGAGGCGCGCGGGTCGGTGGAGCGGCAGTCGGCCAGCTTGCCGGGCAGGCCGGTCGAGTTCAGCGGGTTCTTGCGGGCCAGCTGGCGGGCCTGCTGGGCGGCGCGGCGGGCACGCGCGGCCGAGGAGGCCTTGGTGATGATCTGCTTGGCCTCGGTCGGGTTGGCCTCGAACCAGTGCGCCAGCTGGTCGTTGCAGACCCGCTGCACGAAGCCCTTGACCTCGGTGTTGCCCAGCTTGGTCTTGGTCTGCCCCTCGAACTGCGGGTCGCCGATCTTCACCGAGACGATCGCGGCCAGGCCCTCGCGGATGTCCTCGCCGGTGAGCTTGTCGTCCTTGCCCTTGAGCAGCTTCTTGTCCTCCGCGTAGCGGTTGACGATCGACGTCAGCGCCGCGCGGAAGCCCTCCTCGTGGGTGCCGCCCTCGTGGGTGTTGATGGTGTTGGCGAAGGTGTGCACCGACTCGGAGTAAGCCTCCGACCACTGCATGGCGATGTCGACCGACATGGCCATGTCGTTGCGGCCGGTGCCGTCGGCGGAGAACCCGATGACCGAGCGGTGGATCGGGCTCTTGGTCCGGTTGAGGTAGGCCACGTAGTCCTTGAGGCCGCCCTCGTAGAAGTAGGTGATCTCGGTCGGCTCGAGGGCGGGCTGCTCCTCGTCCGGGGCGGGTGCCTCCTCGGCCAGCGAGACCTCCTCGGCCATGCCGGTCTCGGCCTTGCCGTGGCCGGGCCGCTCGTCGCGCAGGACGATCTTGAGGCCCCTGTTCAGGAAGGCCATCTCCTGCAGCCGGCGGCTGATCGTGTCGAACGAGTAGGTCGTCGTCTCGAAGATCCCCGGGTCGGCCCAGAAGGTGATCTGGGTGCCGCGCTTCTTCGTCGGGCCGACCTTCTCCAGCGGGCCGGGCTCGGCCTCGGTGTAGCGCTGGTGCCACTCGACGCCGTCACGCCAGATGCGCACGTCGAGGGCGGTGGACAGCGCGTTGACGACGGTGACGCCGACGCCGTGCAGACCGCCGGAGACGGCGTAGCTCTTGCCGTCGAACTTGCCGCCGGCGTGCAGGATGGTCATGACCACCTCGACGGTGGGCCGCTTCTCCACCGGGTGGGTGTCGACCGGGATACCGCGGCCGTTGTCCTCCACCCGCACGCCGCCGTCGGCCAGCAGGGTGACCCGGACGGCGTCGCAGTGGCCGGCGAGGGCCTCGTCGACGGAGTTGTCGACCACCTCCCACACCATGTGGTGCAGACCCCGCTCACCGGTCGAGCCGATGTACATGCCGGGGCGCTTGCGGACCGCCTCGAGACCCTCGAGGACGGTGATGGAGCTGCCGGAGTAGGCGTCCGGCAGGGTGTCGGTCTTCGGTCGCGCGACCACGTGGGGCCCTTCTGTCGCGCACCCGGCGCACGGCGCCCCGACGACGGGCAGGGGCGCGGAACGCACACCCTCTCACGAGGGGCGCAGGACGACGCCGTGCCACAGGGGCGCAGAACGACGCTGAGCCGGATGCTGGCGGTTTCTGTCTCCCAGGATACCGGGTGGTACGACAAGAACGCCGTCGTCCCGGCCCTCACGTCGTGTCTGCGCCACTGGGAGCGCGTCTGCCACCCCGGGTGCTGCCCCCCAGGTCGACACGCCGTCCCTGCGGCCGCTGGCGGCCGGTCGGCGGAGCACCCCGGCCGGGGCGCTGGGCGGGCGTCGGCGGCGGACACTCGGGACATGGCCGAGACCGACGGCACGACCCCCAGGACCTGCCTCGTGACCGGAGCCACCGGGTACGTCGGCGGCCGGCTGGTCCCCGAGCTGCTCGCCGCCGGGCACCGGGTGCGGGTGATGACCCGCTCCCCCGAGCGGCTGCGCGACCACCCGTGGGCCGGGCAGGTCGAGATCACCCGGGCCGACGCCGGCGACGCGGAGGCGGTCGCGGCGGCCTGCGCCGGGGCCGACGTCGTCTACTACCTGGTCCACGCCCTCGGCACGGGCCCCGAGTTCGAGGAGACCGACCGGCGCACCGCGCGGGTGGTGGCCCGCGTCGCGCGCGAGGCCGGCGTCGGGCGGCTGGTGTACCTGGGCGGCCTGGAGCCGGAGGGCGAGGAGCTCTCCCCGCACCTGCGCTCGCGCGCCGAGGTGGCGCGGATCCTGCTGGGCTCCGGTGTCCCGACCGTCGTCCTGCGGGCGGCGGTGGTGCTGGGCTCGGGGTCGGCGTCGTTCGAGATGCTGCGCCACCTGACCGAGCGGCTGCCGGTGATGGTCACCCCACGCTGGGTGCACAGCCGCATCCAGCCGATCGCCATCCGCGACGTGCTGCGCTACCTGGTCGGCTGCGCGACGCTCCCGGCGGAGGTGCACCGCTCCTTCGACATCGGCGGCCCCGACGTCATGACCTACCTGGACATGATGCAGCGCTTCGCGGCGGTGGCCGGGCTGTCGAGGCGGCGGATCCTGCCGGTGCCGGTGCTCAGCCCCGCGCTGTCGAGCCACTGGGTCGGGCTGGTCACGCCGGTGCCGGCCGGTATCGCCCGCCCGCTGGTCGAGTCGCTGCGCAACACCGTCGTCTGCGCCGAGCACGACATCGCGCGCCACGTCCCGGACCCGCCGGAGGGGCTGCTCGGCTTCGACGACGCCGTCCGGCTGGCCATCCAGCGGGTCAAGGACGCCGCAGTGGCGACCCGCTGGTCGTCGGCGTCGGTCCCCGGTGCGCCGTCCGACCCGCTGCCCACCGACCCCGACTGGGCCGGCGGCAGCCTCTACGTCGACGAGCGCGCCGGGGTGAGCGACGCGTCGCCCGCGGCGCTGTGGCGGGTGGTCGAGGGGATCGGCGGGGAGTCCGGCTGGTACTCCTTCCCGCTGGCCTGGGAGGTGCGCGGCTGGCTGGACCGGGCGGTCGGCGGGGTGGGGCTGCGGCGGGGACGGCGCTCCCCGCACGACCTCTACGTCGGCGAGGCGCTCGACTTCTGGCGGGTGGAGGAGCTCGACGAGGGCCGGCTGCTGCGGCTGCGCGCCGAGATGCGGGTGCCCGGCCTGGCGTGGCTGGAGTTCCACGTGGAACCGGACGACGGCCGGACCCGGCTGCGGCAGAAGGCCACCTTCCGCCCGCACGGGTTGTTCGGGCACCTGTACTGGTGGGTGCTCGTGCCGTTCCACGGGGTCGTGTTCGGGGGCATGGTGCGCAACATCTGCCGCGCGGCGGAGGAGGGGACGACGGTCACCGGCGAGCCGCGGTCCGGGGCCACCGCCGCCTGAGGAAGGGCCCCCCTGCCCCCCACCGGAGAAGGACCCCGTCCTGCCCACCCCTCGCAGGCGCGGGCCGGACCCGGGACGGGGTCGGCGGCACCGTCCGTCGACGATCAGCTGAGCTCACCGCACCGCGTCCTGGCTCACCGTGGCGCCACCGGGCTCACCGTCGACGGTGAGCTCGGACGCGGCACGACCAGCTGAGCTGATCCTGCGCGGCGTCAGACCAGCAGCTGCGCCGCGGCGAGTTCGCGGTAGAGCGGGCTGGTCGCCACCAGCTCCGCGTGGGTGCCGCGGCCGACCACCCGGCCGGCGTCCAGGACGACGATCTGGTCGCTGTCGAGCACGGTGGACAGCCGGTGCGCGACCACCAGCAGCGCCCGGTCGGCGGTCGCGGCGGCGAGGGTGTCGCGCAGCAACGCCTCGTTGCGGGCGTCGAGGCTGGCGGTCGGCTCGTCGAGCAGCAGCAGCGCCGGGCGGGCCAGCAGCGACCGGGCGATCGCCAGCCGCTGCCGCTCCCCGCCGGAGAGCAGCACGCCGTCGTCACCGACCGGGACGTCGAGCCCGCGCGGTGAGCGCTGCACCACCTCGGTGAGGCCGACGGCGGCCAGCACCGCCCACAGCTCGGGGTCGGTCGCGGACGGCGCAGCCAGCAGCAGGTTGTCGCGGACCGAGCCGGCGAGCACCGGCGCCTCCTGCTCGACGTAGCCCAGTCGGGCGCGCAGGCCGGCCCGCGGCAGATCGCGGACGTCGGTGCCGGCCCACCGGATCGCCCCGCCGGTGAGCGGGTAGAAGCCCTCGACCAGCGCGAGCACCGTCGACTTGCCCGCCCCGGACGGCCCGACCAGCGCCACCCGGCTGCCGGCCGGCACGCTCAGCGACACCCCGTCGAGGACCCGAGCGCCGTCCGGGTAGGCGAACGTGACGTCGTCGAGCTCCAGCAGCGGGGTCCCGGCGGGAGGGGTGGCCGGCACGGGGAGGACCGGGCCGCCCCGTTCGGGCCGGGCGTCGTCCTCCGGCGGCAGCGCCAGCACCTCCTGGATGCGGGCCAGCGCGCCCAGCCCGGTCTGCAGCTGGGTCCACGCACCGATCGCCTGGCCCAGCGGCATGACCAGCAGGAACAGGTACAGGATGAAGGCGACCAGGTCGGCGACGGCGATCGACCCGGTCGCCACCCGGTACCCGCCGAGGCCGAGGACGGCGAGGAACGCGCCCTGGACGGCGATCGAACCGGCGGGGGAGACCATGGCCTCCAGCCGAGCCACCCGCACCCCGGCCGCGTACGCGCGCCGGGCGCTCGCCCCCACGACGTCGACCTCCCGCGCGGTCGCGCCGCTGGCCCGGATGGTGCGCACCGCCGACAGCGCCCGCTCCACCGCGGCGCTCATCGTGCCGACCTCCTCCTGGGCCTGCCGGGACAGCCTGCGCACCCCGCGGGACACCGACACCACCACGGTCAGCCCGACGGTGACCGACAGCACCGTGACCAGCAGCAGCCAGCCGTCCACCAGCGCCATCGCCACCAGCGCACCGACGCCGACGACGGCGGAGCCGGCGATCTCGACGACGCCGGAGGTCACCGTCGCCCGCAGCATGGTGGTGTCCGCGCCCACCCGGGACATCAGGTCCCCGGTGCGGCGCCGGTCGTACTCGGCGACCGGCAGCCGCAGCAGCCGGTCGGCGACCCTCCGGCGGGTGGAGAGCACGACGCCCTCCGCGGTGCGCTGCAGCAGGTACTGCTGCACCGCGCCCAGCGCCGACGCCGCGACCAGGACGACGAGGAGGGTGAGCACCGCCGGCAGCAGCGCCCGCCCGGCGCCGACCGCCTCGATCACCCGGGCGACCAGCGCCGGCTGGGCCAGGGAGCCGGCGGCCGCGACGAGCGAGAGCGCGGCCGCGGCCAGCAGCGGCCGGCGGTGCGGACGCAGCAGCGGGAGCAGCTCGCGCAGCCCCGCTGCCGGCGCGACGGCCTCGGGTCGTCCCCCCGCGGGAGCGCTCACCGGGATCAGGAGACGACGGCGAGGGCGCCGACGACGGCGGTCAGCAGCCGGGCGTGGTGCTCGAGGAGCTCCGGGCGGTGGCCGTCGGGACGGATCGCCGCGACGAAGCCGCCCGCCCAGCCGCCGTGCCCGGTCGTCGTCCAGAACTCGTCGCCGTCGTCGGTGCCCAGCAGCAGCGCGCGCACCGTGGCGTCCTCCACCAGCCGCCGGGTGGCCGGCGAGTCCTCCGCGGCCAGCAGCACCCAGCGGGCGTCGAAGGCCGGGTCGCCGCTGGGCACCTGCACCAGCCCGCCGGTCCGGTGCTTCCAGAACCGGGCCGGCGACAGCCGCAGCGTCGGTACGGAGCCGAGCACCGGAGCGGCGGTGATCGCGTACTCGGGGACGGCGTAGCGCCCCGACGCGTAGAGGACGTCGAAGGCGACCAGCTCCAGCGCCCCGTAGCGGCCGCGCACCACCCCGGCCGGGCGGTGGTCCTTCGTCGCGCGGACCGGCGCGGTGCGCACCAGCTCGGCCAGGACGGCGTCCTCCGGGGCGGTGCCGTCGGAGGCCGTCCAGCCGTGCTGCACCGCCCAGCCCTGCACGCCGACGGGGTCGCCCTGGTAGGCGAAGACCCGCTCCACCTCGCCGGGGGTGCGCGGGCGCCGCCCCCCGAGGAGGCCGCCGCGGGCCGGCCGCTCCTCCGCGGTCTGCGGCTGGTCGACCGGGCGGTCCGGGGAGGCCGGCGGGAGGTCCCAGCCGGGGGGCTGCCAGGCGGTGCTGCCCTCCCCCGGCCGGTCCGGACCGCCCGGGCGGTCCCCCGTCGGCCGCTCGGCGGGGGAGTCCCCGCCGAGGTGGGCCGGCTCCCGCCAGCCGCTGCCCTCGTCGGCGCGGTCGTCGAAGCCGTCGCGGTCGCGCGGGCTGCTCATCGCTGCCTCGTTCCCGTGTGCGTCGTCCTCACGTGCACGGTCCTCACGTGCACCGTCCTCATGTGCACCGTCCCCATGTGCACGGTCCTCATGTGCACCGTCCTCCCGGAGCGGCCCGGAGGCGGGCTGCGCTCCTATCCGTACGTGTCCCGCGGTCCGCGCGCTCCGCGCACCGCCCGGGGGCCCTTCTTCCAACTCGGGGCCGTCGGTCCGACAACGCGCAGCCGGGTCACGACGTCCCCGCCGACCGAGGCGCGCAGCTTGCCCAGGATCGTCGGCGCCAGCAGCCGCAGCTGGGTGGCCCACGCGGTGGACTCGGCGACCACCAGCAGCTCGCCGTGGGTGAGGGTCTGCGGGGTGCAGTGGGCGGCGATGTCCGGGCCGACCAGGGCCGACCAGCGGCCGAACACCGCTCCCACCTTGGTGTGCTCGGTCCAGTCCTGGTTCTGGACCAGCGAGTCGACCAGCCGGCCCAGCGGCTGCGGGTCGTCGTCGCCGGGTCGGGCGCCGGTCCAGGTGCGCCGCGGGCCGGCGATCCGTCGCCGGGTGGGCCGGGGCCGGGCCGCCGACGCCACGCGGGCGGCCTCCAGCGCCGCGCGTGCGATGTCGCTGGGCCGGGCCGGCGGGGTGTCACCGGGCCGCGCGGGCCGCTCGCCGTCCGCACTCATCGGGCACCTCCGTCGAGCAGCGCGCCGCCCACGGCGGCGTCCCCGGTCGCGTCCTCGGCCGCCCCGGCGGCCAGCGGCACCACCCGCCCGCCGGCGACCTCCACCACGGTGCCGCGCAGCTCGGCCGGGACGTCGTCGAGCACCGCGGCCGTGACCAGCGCCTGCTCGGCGGAGCCGGCCACCGCGGCCAGCGCCGCCCGCCGGCCGGCGTCCAGGGTCGCGAACACGTCGTCCAGCACCAGGATCGGCTCCTCGCCGTCGGCGCGCAGCAGCGCGAAGCAGCCCAGCTTGAGCGCCAGCGCCAGCGACCAGGACTCGCCGTGGCTGGCGAACCCCTTCGCCGGCAACGACCCCAGGGACACGACCAGATCGTCGCGGTGCGGACCGACCAGCGTCATCCCGCGGTCGACCTCCTCGGCGCGGCGCCGGGCCACCTGCTCGCTCAGCGCGGCGGACAGCTGACGGTGGGTCGGCAGCGCCGTCCCGGGCCGGATCGGCGTGCCGTCACCGGCCAGCGGAACGGTGCTGGCGTAGCCCAGCGCGGCTCCCGCGGCGTCCGGTCCGGCGACCTGGGCGTAGGCCCGCGCCACGTGCGGCGCCAGGTCGGCGACCAGCTGCAGCCGGGCGGCCAGGAGCTGCCCGCCGAGGTCGGCCAGGTGCCCGTCCCAGACCTCGAGGGTGGCCAGGGAGCTGCCGCGGGCCAGCCGGGCGGTCTTGAGCAGCGCGTTGCGCTGCCTGAGCACCCGGTCGTAGTCGCTGCGCACCCCGGCCAGCCGCGGCGTGCGGCTGGAGAGCAGGTCGTCGAGGAACCGCCGCCGCTCGGCGGGGTCGCCGCGGACCAGGACGAGGTCCTCCGGGGCGAAGAGCACGGACTTGACCAGGCCGAGCAGCTCCCGAGGCCGCGGCAGCGCGGCCCGGTTGACCCGTACCCGGTTGGCCCGCCCCGGGTTGATCTCGACCTCGACGAGCAGCTCGCGGTCCGCACGGCGCAACGCCGCGCGGACCACCGCCTGGCTCGCGCCCTGCCGGACCAGCGGGGCGTCGCCGGCGACCCGGTGGCTGTCCATCGTGGCCAGGTAGCCGACCGCCTCGACCAGGTTGGTCTTGCCCGCGCCGTTGCGGCCGACGAAGACCGTCGCCCCGGGACGCAGGGCGAGGTCCACCCGCTCCCAGTTGCGGAAGGACGCCAGCTGCAGGTGCCGCAGGTACACCTCAGCTCGGCGACCCGGGGACGGCCGGCACGGACGGACTCATGCCGGGCGCTCGACCTCTCCCTCGCGGATGGCGTGCACCGCGTGCCCACCGAACTGGTTGCGCAGCGCGGCGACGGCCTTCATCGTCGGCGAGTCGTCCTGCCGGGAGGCGAACCGGGCGAACAGCGCCGCGGAGATCGCCGGCATGGGGACGGCGTGGTCGATCGCCTGCTCCACGGTCCAGCGGCCCTCGCCGGAGTCCTCGGCGTACCCGCTGATCTTCTCCAGGTCCGGGTCCTCCTGCAGCGCGCGCACCAGCAGGTCGAGCAGCCAGGAGCGGATGACCGTGCCCTGCGTCCAGGAGGCGATGACGCCGGGCACGTCCTCGACCAGGTCGACGGCGGTCAGCAGCTCGTAGCCCTCGCCGTAGGCCTGCATCATCGCGTACTCGATGCCGTTGTGGACCATCTTCGCGAAGTGCCCGGCCCCGACCGGGCCGGCGTGCACGAACCCGGCACCGGGCAGCTCCTGGCCGGACGCGTCCTTGGGCGCCTGCGGCCTGAGCGCGTCGAAGATCGGCTGCACCTTGGCAACGTCCTCCTTGGTGCCGCCGACCATCAGCGCGTAGCCGTTCTCCAGGCCCCACACCCCGCCGGAGACACCGGCGTCGATGTAGCCGATGCCCTTCTCCGCCAGCATCTCGGCGTGCAGCTTGTCGTCGGTGAACTTCGAGTTGCCGCCGTCGACCACGACGTCGCCGGGGTCGAGCAGGTCCCCGAGCTCGTGGATGGTGGCGCGGGTCGGATCCCCGGCGGGCACCATCACCCAGATCACCCGCGGCGTCGACAGGGCCTGGACCAGTTCCTCCAGGCTCTCGACGTCCCGCCTGCCCGGTGCGCGGTCGTACCCGACGACCTCGTGGCCGGCGTGGCGCACCCGCTCGGCCATGTTGCCGCCCATCTTGCCCAGCCCGATCAGCCCCAGCTGCACGATGCAGTCCTCTCCTCGCAGGTGTCCGGCCTCGGTTGCCCATCGTGCTCGGTGGGCGCGGTCCGCGCGACGGGGCCCGCCGCGGCCCTCCTGCATGGTCCCTGGCCCCGTCTCGGGTCCCGCCCCGAGCGTGCGAGGGGTGGGGAGGACGGGGTCCTTCTCCGAGGAGCGGGGGGCAGGAGGGTCCTTCTTCAGCCGGGCAGGCGCACCGGCATGATCAGGTAGCGGTAGCTGCCCGGGCGCTCGGCGGGGCGGGCGGGCGCCCGGCCGTCGCCGGCGTCCTCGTCGGCCGCCGGCTCCTGCACACCGGAGAGGACGGCGGGCTTGAGCGGGCTGGTGAAGTCCATCCGCGCCCGCGGCGTGTGCACCGCGGCCAGGCCGTCGAGCAGGAACGTCGGGTTGAAGCCGATGGTCAGCGGGTCGCCGTCGAACTCGACGTCGCACCGCTCCTCGGCCTGGCCCTCGTCGTCGGTGCCGCCGGCCCGCAGCGTCACCTGGCCGGGGGTGAACTCGCAGCGCAGCGGCGTACCCCGCTCGGCGACCAGCGCCACGCGCTTGGCCGCGTCGGTGAACAGCCCGACCGGCAGCGTGGCATTGGCCTGCGACTCGGTCGGCATGATCGCCCGGTACTTCACGAACTCCGCGTCCAGCAGCCGGGTCGTGGTCTGCCGGTCCTTGCCGGACAGCCCGAGGATGCCCTCCCCGGAGCCGCCGGAGGACAGCGAGACGACGATCTCCGGGCCGCTGGTCAGGGTCCTGGCCGCGTCGGCCAGGGTGCGCGCCGGCACCAGCACGGCGGCGGTGACCCCCGGGGTCTCCGGCCGCCAGGCGAACTCGCGCACGGCCAACCGGTACCGGTCGGTCGCGGCCAGGGTCACCCGGTCGCCGTCGATCTCCAGCCGGACACCGGTGAGCATGGGCAGCGTGTCGTCACGCCCGGCGGCGACGGCCACCTGGCCCACCGCCTCGGCGAACACGTCGCTGTCCACCACGCCGGCCGCCGACGGCATCACCGGGAGGGACGGGTAGTCCTCGACCGGCAGGGTCGGCAGGCTGAACCGCGCGTTGCCGCAGGAGATGGCCAGCCGTGCCCCCTCCGCGCGGACGTCCACCGAGTGCGGCGGCAGTGCCCGGGTGATCTCGGCGAGCAGCCGGCCCGGTACCAGCGCGCGGCCGCTCTCGGTGCCCTGGACGTCGACCTCGGCGCGGGCGGAGACCTCGTAGTCGAACCCGGACACCGACAGCTGGCTGCCGTCGACCTCGAGCAGGATCCCGGCCAGGACCGGGACCGACGGCCGCGGCGGCAGGCTGCGCGCCGTCCAGGCGACGGCGTCGGCGAGCACCTCACGTGCCACCCGGAACTCCATGACCTTCCCCACCCCAGCTCTGTCGTCTGCGCTCCTGCTGCGCTGCTCATCGTGCCCTGTGCGACCGACATGCGGACGGCCGCTGCTCCCACCAGGTCGTTCTCCAGCGCTGCGTCCCCACCCTGACTGTGGTTCGAGAAAGCCCCGATCTCTCTCCTTCGTCTTCGTCATCACTGGTGTGGAACCTGGGGACAGAGCCTGTCCCCGCAGGTCAGCGCCCGAGTCGACGTGTTGACGAGTTGTGGGTGGACGACCGTCGGCTGTTGTCGACACGTGGACATCTCGACGGTCGTGCACACCGGTCGCCGTCTTTCCACGCCCTGTCCCCCGGTTCTCCCAGCGTCGTCCCCAGCTCGTACCCAGGGCCACGACCGGTCCGGCGGTCGTCCACCGCACCGACGAGGGCGGACTCGGATCCGTGCTGGTCGAGGAGGAGCCGGGAAATCACACGGTCGTGCGGATCGGCGGTGCTTCCGGGCCGGTCGTGACCCCTCGTGAGGGGACGAGGTGAGATCTCCCCAGGCTGTGCACATCCCTGGGGACAACTCGTCGACGAGTCGACCGGGGTCACCGGTCCAGGTCAGCGGCGAGCCGCGCGGGACGCCGGGACGATGCCGGCACACCGGTCCACACCGGCTGTGGACAGCGATGACACCGTCGTCCTCGCAGGCATGACGGAGGGGCTCCACGGCGGCCGGGGACGGCACGTGGCCGCGGTGGTCGGGAGGAGTGGGGCCCGCAGGGTCCCCGACGAGCGGCCGGGTGGGCTCCATGCTGCTGGGGGACGGCCGTTGGCCGCGGTGTCGTCCGGTAGGACGACGATGTCATCGCCTCACTGCCGGGCGCGGCTCTTGATCCGGGCGGTGAGCTCGGTGACCTGGGTGTAGGTGGCCCGCCGCTCGCTCATCTGGTTGGTGATCTTCTTGACCGCGTGCATGACCGTGGTGTGGTCCTTGCCGCCGAAGGACGCCCCGATCCGCGGCAGGGACAGCTCGGTCAGCTCCCGGCACAGGTACATCGCGATCTGCCGGGCGTTGACCAGCGTGCGGCTGCGGTTGGTGCCCTGCAGCTCCTCCATCGTCACGGAGAAGTACTCCGCGGTGGCCGCCATGATGATCGCGGCGGTGATCTGCGGACCCTGCTCGTCGCTGATCAGGTCCTTGAGCACCAGCTCGGCCAGCGGCAGGTCCACCTGCTGCTTGTTGAGGCTGGCGAAGGCGGTGACCCGGATCAGCGCCCCCTCGAGCTCGCGGATGTTGGTCTGCACCTTGCTGGCGATGAACTCCAGCACCGCGTCGGGCACCTGCAGCCGCTCGCCGTAGGCCTTCTTGCGCAGGATCGCGATGCGGGTCTCCAGGTCCGGCGCCTGGACGTCGGTGATCAGCCCCCACTCGAAGCGGGTGCGCAGCCGGTCCTCCAGCGTGGTCAGCTTCTTCGGCGCCCGGTCGGAGGTGATGACGATCTGCTTGCTGGCGTTGTGCAGCGTGTTGAACGTGTGGAAGAACTCCTCCTGCGTCCGCTCGGCGCGCTCCAGGAACTGGATGTCGTCGATGAGCAGGAAGTCGATGTCGCGGTAGCGGCGGCGGAAGTCCTCGGCGCGGCCGGAGTGCACCAGGTTGATGAACTCGTTGGTGAACTCCTCGGTGCTCACGTAGCGCACCCGCACGCTCGAGTACATGCGCGCCGCGTAGTGCCCGATCGCGTGCAGCAGGTGGGTCTTGCCCAGCCCCGAGTCGCCGTAGACGAACAGCGGGTTGTAGGCCCGGGCGGGCGCCTCGGCGACGGCGACCGCCGCGGCGTGGGCGAACCGGTTGCTGTTGCCGATGACGAAGCTGTCGAAGACGTACTTGGGGTTCAGCCCCGGGTCCTGCGTGCCGGCCGGTGCCCGCCGGTCGCCGAAGAGGGGGACGGCGTCCCCGCCGCGCCCGCCCGCCGCCCGGCCCTCGCCGCGGCGGCCCCGGCCGCTGCCGGCCGAGGGCCGCTGCTGCTCGGCCAGTGCACCGGTGTCCAGGTCGAAGGGCAGGACGGCGGCTCCGTCCTCGTCCGGGTCGGTGCCCCCCCAGTCGCGGTCGGTGGCACGGGTGCTGCGCTCGGCGGGTCGGCGGGTCGGCGGGCTCCAGTCCGTGGGCGCCCACTCCTCGACGTCCCGGTCGGCGCCGGGATCGTCGGCCGGCTCGGGTGACCCGGCGGCCTCGCGCTCCCAGGTCAGCGGCCGGGAGACGTCGGCGCGGATCCCGAAGGCGCTGCGGCCGTCGTCGGCACGGTCACGGGTCTCCCGGTCCTCCTCGGCCCGCTGCGCCTCGACCGCCGACCACGGCCGCCGGGTGGGGACCTCGGGCTCGGCGCCGCCCTGCTCGGCGGCGGTGTCGTCGACCTGGACGGCGACGCGGATGGCGCGGCCCAGGTGCTCCGACAGGGCCTCGGCCAGCACACGGCGCATCCGGGACTCCAGCACCGTCTGGGTGAACCCGTTGGGCGCGGCCAGCACCGCGGTGTCCTCGAACACCCCGACCGGCCGGGTCAGGCTGAGCATGGCGTTCTGCTGCGGGGACAGGCTCGCCGCCAGTCGCTCGCGGATCTGGTCCCAGACCGTCGCCAGGTCCACCGTGGCATCGGTCATGGCCGTGTCCTCCCCAAACCGTGTGTCGTCGGCCCCTGCCGCGACCGTCCGCAGCCGGGTCCGTCGTCCCCGGCCAGTCCCCCGCTGTGGACATCCGGGTACACGGCGTCCACACCGGTGTCCACAGGCTGTGCGCGGCCGGCAACTCCTCGCACCGAGGTGCCCCGGTCCGGACCGGGCAGAGGCGTCGTCGCTGGTCAGGAGCGGGGAACGAGCGGTTCTTCGGAGGGCGCGGTGGTCGGTCGACCCAGCGGGGCGGCCCCTGCGCCCGGACGTGGGATCCGGTGCGGAGCGACGGCGACGCTAACAGCCCTGTCCACAGCCCGGCAACGACGCCGGTGACCGGTGGGGGCGGAGCGTCGGGCGCGTCACCCCGCGGGGGCGGCGCGTCACCGCGCACCGTGCCCGCGGCCGACGGCGCCCGAGCGGTCGACGTCCGCCCGGCCCACCGGCTCGCCCGTTCCCTCGGCTATGCTGGCCGGAGTCTGTGGATGCCGGGCACCGGCGGCCGACAGCCGTCGTGTCCTGATCGTCCCTCGCGCGTGCCTGCCCACCAGCGGGTGCGCACCGTCGACGTCGCGTAGTGGGAGTACCTCGTGAGCAAGCGCACGTTCCAGCCGAACAACCGCCGCCGGTCCAAGACCCACGGCTTTCGGCTGCGGATGCGCACCCGCGCGGGCCGGGCGATCATCGCCGGTCGTCGGCGCAAGGGTCGCGAGAAGCTCTCCGCCTGAGGTGCTGCCCGCGCAGGCACGCCTGCGCCGGCGTCCGGAGTTCACCGCGGTCGTCCGGTCCGGTCGGCGTGCCGGGCGGCCGACCATGGTGCTCCACTACCTCCCCGAACGGTCCGTGCCCTCGACCCCCGGCGATGCCGGCGCGGTCGGTGGGCCACGGGCTGGCTTCGTGGTGAGCAGGGCCGTGGGCAACTCCGTGGTCCGGCACCGGGTGACCCGCCGGCTGCGCGCGGTGGTGCGCGATGAGCTGCACCGCCTGCCCGCGTCCGCGGACCTGGTGGTGCGCGCCCGCCCCGAGGCCGCGACCGCCACGTCGGCCGACCTGCGCCGCGACCTGGCCGCGGGGCTCGACCGGGTCCTCGCCTCCCGGGCGCGCACCCGGTGAGCGCCGACGCGGGTGCCGCGGGCACCGGGCGACCGGCCACCGAGCGCGGGCGGGGCGTGGTGGCCCGGGCCCTGCTGGCCGCGGTGGACTTCTACCAGCGGGCGGTCAGCCCGGCGCTGCCGCCCCGCTGTCGCTTCGCCCCCACCTGCAGCGCCTACGCCGCCGAGGCGATCGCCGTCCACGGCGCGGGGCGGGGCGGCTGGCTGGCGCTGCGCCGTCTGGGCAGGTGCGCTCCCTGGCACCCCGGCGGGTTCGACCCGGTGCCGCCCGCGCGCACCGCACCCACCGGAACCGACCGCTCCCCCGAGACCACCCCCGCCGTCCCGTCGGTACGCCGCCGGGCCCCGCAGGAGGAGTCCTCCCGTGCTTGACTGGCTGTACACCGCCATCGCCTGGGTGCTGGCCCGATGGCATGCGCTGTTCTCCACGTTCCTCGACCCGTCCGGTGGCATCGCCTGGGCGCTGTCGATCATCTTCCTGGTCGTCACGGTCCGGCTGATCCTTTTCCCGCTGTTCGTCAAGCAGATCAAGTCGCAGCGGGCGATGCAGGAGCTGCAGCCGGAGATCGCCAAGCTGCGCAAGCAGTTCGGCAGCGACCGGCAGGGCCTGAGCCAGGCGATGATGGCGCTGCAGAAGGAGCGCGGGGTCAACCCGCTGGCCGGGTGCCTGCCGATCGTGCCGCAGATCCCGGTCTTCCTCTCCCTGTTCCACGTGCTGCGCCGGCTGCGGCCCGGCGCCCAGGGGCTCTACAGCTGGTCCTACGAGCTGACCCAGCAGGCCGCCTCGGCCAAGCTGTTCGGCGCGCCGATCTCCGCCTCCTTCAACATGGTCGGGGCCAAGGAGCAGGCGATCCTCGACCTGCCGGGCGTCAGCTACACCAACATCCGCGTCGTCGCGTTCGCGCTCATCGTGATCATGTGCGTGACGACGTACACGACGCAGAAGCAGACGATCAAGCGGACCGGGCCGGTCGAGGGCCAGGCCGCCATGGTGCAGAAGCTGCTGCTCTACGGCATGCCGGCGAGCCTGTTCGTCAGCGGCTTCTTCTTCCCCATCGGCGTCCTGCTGTACTGGATGACCAACAACCTGTGGACGCTCGGCCAGCAGTTCTTCATCCTGCGCAAGATGCCGCCGCCCGGCTCGCCCGCCGCCAAGGCCGGGGCAGCGAAGGGCGGGGCCGCCGCCGAGCGGCCGGCGGTCGACCCGCGCACGCTCGCCCCGAGGCCCGGCGCCAAGCCGGTCCGCCCGAAGCCGGGCCGCCCCGCCGCTGCCGCGCCGGCCGCCGGCGCCGAGGCCGACGGGGCCGAGCCCGCCGGCACGCAGAAGGCCGCGGGCACGCCGAAGGCCGCCGGCGGGCCGAAGGCCGCGGGCACGCCGAAGGCCGCGGGTACCGCGGAGCCGGCCGGCGCACCGGAGGCCGCCGACGCCGCGGAGCCCGCCGGCACGACCGGGTCCACGGGGGACGCGGACACCTCCTCCGGTGGCCGGTCGCGGCCGTCGGGCGCCACCGCGTCCGGTGGCGGGACGCAGCCGCCGGGTGCCACCGCCGGTGCCAACGGCCAGTCGCCCAGCAGCGCGAGCCGGCCCCCGGGCGCCCGTCCGCGCAGCGGTGCCGGCCGGGCCGGTGGTGCCGGTCGGGGCAGCCAGGGACCGGCCAACCGCGGCAAGCGCAAGCGCCGCTGACCCGGTCCGCCGGCGTCCCCCCGGATGCCGGCGGCGGCCGGCCAGAGACCACCGGGCACGCCCGGACGCCCATCCACGGGAGGAGACGCCATGAGCGCCCCACAGCACCCCACCGGCCCGGCCGGCCCGACCAGCGAGGCCACCTCGGGGGCGGTCCTGAGCCCCGTCCCCGACGACGCCCCCGTCCCGGCCGACGCTCCCGTCTCCGCGCAGCCGGACCTGCCGGACCCCGACGAGGACGGCGCAGACGCGGTCCTCGAGCCCGCCGACACCGACGAGGACACCGACGAGGACACCGACGAGGACACCGACGCCGCCGACGAGGCTCCTGCCGAGGCCGACGACCTGCTCGTCCGGGAGGGCGACGTCGCCGGCGACTACCTCGAGCGGCTGCTCGACATCCTCGACGTGGACGGCGACATCGACCTCGACGTCGAGGGCGACCGGGCCTCGGTGGCCATCGTCGGGGCCGACCTGCAGGACCTCGTCGGCTCCGACGGTGCGGTCCTCGAGGCGCTGCAGGAGCTGACCCGGCTGGCCGTCGCGCAGTCGACCGGCGTGCGCAGCCGGCTGATGCTCGACATCAGCGGGTTCCGCGCCCGCCGCCGGGCCGACCTCACCTCGCTGGCCGCCGAGGCCGCCCGCCGCGTCGCCGGCAGTCGCCAGCCCGAGCGGCTTGCGGCGATGAACCCGTTCGAGCGCAAGGTCGTGCACGACGTCATCGCCGGGATCGCCGGCGTGCACAGCGAGTCCGAGGGCGAGGAGCCCAACCGCCGCGTCGTCGTCCTCCCGGATCGGTGACGGGGCCTCCCTCCGCCGACGCCGGCGCCCTCCCGGTCCCGCCGGCTCCGGCCGTCGCCCGGTCGGTCTTCGGAGACGCCCTCACCGACGCCGAGCGCTACGTGGCCCGGCTGGCCACCGACGGAGTCACCCGCGGACTGATCGGGCCACGCGAGGTGCCGCGGCTGTGGGAGCGGCACGTCCTCAACAGCGCCGCGGTCGCCGACGTCGTGCCGCACCGGGCCCGGGTGGTGGACGTCGGCAGCGGCGCCGGCCTGCCCGGCATCCCGCTGGCCCTGGCCCGCCCCGACATCCGGCTCACCCTGGTCGAGCCGATGGCCCGCCGGGTGGAGTTCCTCGAGCAGGTCGTCGGCGAGTTCGGCGCTCCGTGGCGGGTGGTGCGCGGCCGGGCCGAGGAGCGCTCCGTGCGCTCCGCGGTGGGTCCGGTGGACGTCGTCACGGCCCGTGCGGTGGCCGCGCTGCCCCGCCTGGTGGCCTGGTGCCGCGGGCTGCTGCGCCCGGGGGCGCAGCTGGTGGCGCTGGTCGGCGCCCGCGCGGTGGCGGAGCTGCCGGCGCTGGTCCCCGAGCTCGAGGCCGCGGGGATGCGCGACATCCGGCCGCGGGCCGTCGGTGCTGAGCTGGGGGAGGCTGCCACTACCGTGGTCGTCATGACCCGTGGAGCGCGGTGAGCCGTCCGGCCCGGCGTTCCACGTGGAACCCGATGCACGTCCCGAGCCTGTTCCACGTGGAACGGACCGGGAGGGAGGACCCGAGATGACCGACCCGGGACAGCGGCTGCGCCGCAGCCTGGCCGACCAGTCGGCCGGCTCCCCGACGGTCAACGGCATGGCCGACTTCGACAGTCCCATCGCCATGGAGGCGCTGCGGGCCACCCGCGTGCTGCACGCGGCCGACCAGGAACCCTTCCCCGCCCCCGGCCGGATCCGGGTCATCACCATCGCCAACCAGAAGGGCGGCGTCGGCAAGACCACCTCGGCGGTCAACCTCGGCGTCGCGCTGGCGCTGTACGGGCTGCGGACGCTGGTCGTCGACCTCGACCCGCAGGGCAACGCCAGCACCGCGCTCGGCGTGGAGCACAGCGTGGGGACGCCGTCGGTCTACGACGCCCTGGTCGGTGACAGCTCGCTGTCGGAGGTCGTGCACCCGACGACGGCCAGCCCGCTGCTGCGCTGCGTGCCGGCGACCATCGACCTCGCCGGTGCCGAGATCGAGCTGGTGTCGGTCGTCGCCCGCGAGTACCGGCTGCGGCGGGCGATCGAGGCCCACCTGCAGACCCTGCCGCCCGAGCAGCGGCCGCACTACGTGCTCGTCGACTGCCCGCCGTCCCTGGGGCTGCTCACCCTCAACGCGCTCGTCGCCGGGGACGAGGTGCTCATCCCCATCCAGTGCGAGTACTACGCGCTGGAGGGCCTGGGCCAGCTGCTCAACAACATCGACCTGGTCCGCCAACACCTCAACCCGGGCATCGCCGTCCGCACCATCCTGCTGACCATGTACGACGCCCGCACCCGGCTCGCCGACCAGGTGGCCGAGGAGGTGCGCAACCACTTCGGTCCCCTGGTGCTCGACACCGTCATCCCCCGCAACGTGCGGGTGTCCGAAGCGCCGGGCTACGGCCAGTCGGTGTTGACCTACGATCCGGGCTCCCGCGGCTCGACCAGCTACGTGGAGGCCGCCCGCGAGCTCGCTCGGCGCGGTGTGGCCCTGCCGCCGCTGGCCTCGCGGCCGGCGCCCGGGATGCCCGTCGGGGTGTCGGTGGGCGCCGGCACCGACGCCACGGCCGCGCACGGTACGGCCGCCGTCCCCGTCCCCCCGTCCGCTGAGGAGAGGAAACGATGAGCAAGCGTGGCGGCCTCGGCCGAGGGTTGGCGGCGCTGATCCCGACCAGCGCCCCGCCGGTCGAGCAGCCGACGCCGCCCGAGACCGACGACGGCGCTGGGCGCCCCGCCGGGGCGAGCGTCCCCGCGGAGACGCCGGTCGCCGCCCCGGTCCACCTGCTGCCCCCGGCCGCCCAGGCCGCGGCGACGGTGGCCCGGCAGGCGGAGGAGGCCGCGGTCGGCGTCCCCGGGGCGCAGCTGCGCGAGGTCGCCGTCGCCGACGTCGTCCCCAACCCCCGCCAGCCCCGGCAGGTCTTCGACGACGAGGCGGCCGACGAGCTCACCCACTCCGTCCGGGAGTTCGGCCTGCTGCAGCCGATCGTCGTCCGCGAGCACGTCGAGGGCGGCTACGAGCTCATCATGGGTGAGCGCCGGTTGCGTGCCGCCCGGGCGGCCGAGCTGGAGACGGTGCCGGCGATCGTCCGGGACACCACGGACGACGCCCTGCTGCGCGACGCCCTGCTGGAGAACATCCACCGGGTGCAGCTCAACCCGCTGGAGGAGGCGGCGGCCTACCAGCAGCTGCTCGAGGAGTTCGGCGCCACCCACGAGGAGCTGGCGGGCCGCATCGGCCGCAGCCGCTCGCAGGTCACCAACACCATCCGGCTGCTCAAGCTGCCGGTGAAGGTGCAGACCCGGGTCGCCGCCGGCGTCATCTCGGCCGGGCACGCCCGAGCGCTGCTCGGCCTGCCCGACCCCGAGGCGCAGGACGCCCTCGCCGCCCGCATCGTCGCCGAGGGGCTGTCCGTGCGGGCCACCGAGGAGGCGGTCGCGCTCGCCGTCGCCGAGCAGCCGGCGGCCAAGCGGCGTCCCCGCCGGTTCACCGCCCCCGGCGTGGAGGACCTCGCCGGCCGGCTGTCGGACGCCTTCGAGACCAACGTCAAGATCCAGATCGGCCGGGCCAAGGGTCGCATCGTCGTGGAGTTCGGCTCGGTCGACGACCTGCAACGCATCATCGGCCAGATGGCGCCGGACGTCGCCGCCCGCCGTCCGGGGAGCACGCCGGGTTGACCCTCGTCCGCCCGCACGGTCGCGCGGTGCCGTGGAAACGCGGACGCGACCCCGAGGTGCGGCTTCCGTCACCGACGGAAGCCGGCGTTCAGCGGGGTGTGGTCGCCCGGCGGGTGAGCAGCCGGCAGAGGACGTCGCCGAGCCCGTACCCGGCCGCCTCGACAGCCATCGGGAACATCGACGTCTCGGTCAACCCCGGGGAGACGTTCACCTCCAGGAAGTGCACCGCGCCGTCGGAGCTGACGATCGCGTCGGTGCGCGACAGGTCGGCCAGGCCGAGCACCCGGTGCACCTGGACGGCGAGCCCGGCGGCCTCGACCGCCACCTCGGCGGAGACCCGGGCCGGGGCGTGGTACTCGGTGAGCCCGGGGGTGTAACGGGAGGTGTAGTCGAACACGCCCGACTCGGGGGCGATCTCCACCGCCGGCAGCGCCTCGGGCCCCTCCCCCAGGTCGACCACCGACAGCGCCAGCTCCACCCCGGCGACGAACCGCTCGACCATGACGGTGTCGCCGTAGGCGAAGCAGCTGACCATGGCCGCCGGGAGGTCCTCGACCCGGCCGACCTTCTGCACGCCCAGCGCCGAGCCGCCCGAGGCGGGCTTGACCATCAGCGGCAGGCCGAGCCGGGCGACGATCAGGTCGAGCACCGCCCCCGCCCCCAGCTCCCGGAAGGTGCTGTGCGGCAGGGCCACCCAGTCCGGCGTCGTCAGGCCGGCCGAGCGGACGACCGACTTGGCGGCCGGCTTGTCCCACGCCAGCCGGCAGGCCGCGGCCGGGGAGCCGACGTAGGAGACGCCGGCGAGGTCGAGCACCGCCCGCAGCGCGCCGTCCTCCCCCGTGGCGCCGTGCAGCGCGATGAACACCGCGTCGGCCGGGGACACGGCCAGCCCGGGCAGCAGCTCGGCGTCGGCGTCGCGCAGCTCGGCGTCCACCCCGGCCCGGGCGAGCTCCTCGACCACCTGGGTGCCCGAGGAGAGGCTGACCTCCCGCTCCACGTTCAACCCGCCCGCGAGGACGACGGCGCGCAGGGGGTGCTCGGCGGCGCCGGACTGCGCGGTCGGGGCGGCGGCGGGCTCGGTCACGGGTGGTCCTCGTATCGGTCGCTGGCGGCCGGGCCGACGATCGGGTCGATCCCCTGGCGCGCTCCTCGGTCCCCCGCCCGTCCCGTGACGGCCCGGAAGGTGCCGGTGTCGACGCCGTCGAAGGTGGAGTGCAGGTCCAGCTCGGCCTCGATGACGCGGGCCAACCGACGGACACCCTCGCGGATCTGGTCCGGCTCGGGGTAGCAGTAGGACAGCCGCATGAACTCCTGGCCCGACCCGTCGGCGTAGAAGCCGATGCCGGGGACGTAGGCCACGTGCGCGTTGACCGCGCGGGGCTGCATGAGCTTGGCGTCCAGCCCGTGCGGCAGCTGCAGCCACACGTAGAACCCGCCGTCGGGCCTCGTCCAGGTGGTGCCCGGCGGCATGAGCGCCTCGAGCGACTCCAGGGTGGCGTCCCGCCGCTCCCGGTAGAGCTCGGTGAACAGCTTGATCTGCTCGCGCCAGGGCTGGGTGTCCAGGTAGCGGGCGACGGCGTACTGGGTGAGCGAGGGCGGGCAGAGCACCTGCGCCTCGGTGGCCAGCACCAGCTTCTCCCGGACGGCGAGCGGGGCGAGCACCCAGCCGACCCGCAGGCCCGGGGAGAAGGTCTTGGAGAACGACCCCAGGTAGACGACCCGGTCGGCGTCGCGGGCACGCAGCGCGCGCATCGGCTCGTGGTCGAAGCCGAGCAGCCCGTACGGGTTGTCCTCGACGACCAGCAGGTCGTAGCGGTCGGCGATGTCGATGACCGCCCGGCGGCGCGGCTCGGAGAGCGTCACCCCGGCCGGGTTGTGGTAGTTGGGCACGGTGTAGAGGAACTTCACCCGGTCGCCGCCCGCCCGGCACTCCAGCAGCGCCTGCTCCAGCGCCTCGGGGACCAGCCCGTCGTCGTCCATCGGAACGTGCCGGACCCGCGCCTCGGCGGCCTGGAAGACGCCCAGCGCGCCGACGTAGGAGGGGCCCTCGGCGAGGACGACGTCGCCGGGGTCGCAGAAGACGCGGGTGACCAGGTCCAGCCCCTGCTGGGAGCCGACGGTGACGACGACCTCGCTGGGCGAGGCGTCGGTGATGCCCTCCAGGGCCATGACGTCGCAGATCCGCTCCCGCAGCCGCGGGTCGCCCTGGCCGGAGCCGTACTGCAGCGTCTGCGCGCCCATGCCCGAGACCAGCTCGCCGATCATCGAGCCAACCGCGTCCAGCGGCAGCGCGGTGACCGCGGGCATGCCGCCGGCCAGCGAGACCACCTCGGGGCGGCTCACCACGGAGAACAGCGCCCGGATCTCGGAGGTCTTCATCCCGTGGGTGCGTGCTGCGTACCGGTCGGCCAGCGGGTCCAGCCGCGGGTGGCGGGGCGCGTGGAGTGGTTGCGCCGCGTGGGGGTGCACACCGGGGCCCGGGGGGGTGCCGGGCGGGAGGGAGACCACCCGTCGAGTGTACGGAGCAGGGCCACGGCGCCCCTGGGACACGGCAGCCGGACGGACCGGTCGGTCACACCGGTCCCGGGAGACACCGGTGCACCCGTCGTGGGCATGGGAAGCGATACCTGCGTCGTGGCCGTGCAGACGCACGTATCGCTTCCCATGCCCAGGGGGGTCAGCGGGCGCGGGGGAGGACGAACGTGCCGGTGGGCGGGTCGGCCTCGGCGGGCAGGAACAGCCGCTGGACGGCGGCCAGGACGGCGCTGGCGACGGTGCTGCGCAGCCGGGCGTCGAGCAGCAGCAGCCGGTCGACCGGGTGGGAGAGGTAGCCGCAGTCGAGGCGCACGGCGGGCATGCGGGTCGCGCGCAGCAGGTCCCAGGTCTTGGCGTGCGAGCCCAGGTCGAGCATGCCGGTGCGGGCGACCATCTCGCGGCGCACCAGGCCGGCGAACTGCTCGCCGACGGTGGAGGACGCGCCCGAGCCGGTGCCGTAGTAGTAGCTGGCCACCCCGCGGGCGTGCTCGGAGCCGTGCGCGTCCAGGTGCAGGGAGAGGAACAGGTCGGCGTGGGCGTCGTTGGCGAACGCCGTCCGCTCGGTCGGCGTGGGGGCCTGGTACCGGCCGCGGGTCAGGTAGACGGTGGCCCCGGCCGCGGCGAGCCGGCCCTCGATGCGGTAGGCCAGGTCGAGGACCAGGTCGGCCTCGGTCGTCTCGCCCGCGGTGAAGCCGGGATCGGGTCCGCCGTGCCCGGGGTCGACGACGATGCGCCGGCCGATCAGGTGGGGGCCGCTCTCGACGAAGTGGGCGCTCTGCCGCAGCAGCTGCGGCCGCCCGCCGGTGACCTTGCGGCCCAGCTGGCGCAGCGCGCGCAGCGTGGCGGGGCCGCAGGTGCCGTCGGCGGTCAGCCCGTAGTCGCGCTGGAAGGCCCGCAGTCCGACCTCGGTCTCCGGGCCGAAGACGCCGTCGACGGGGCCCGCGTCGTAGCCGAGTTCGTGCAGCCGCTCCTGCAGGCTGGTCACGTCGTCCCCGCGCGTCGGCCGCTCGGGATCGTGGTGCAGCAGCCGGTCGCCCAGCTTCCAGCGCGCCTCGGACAGGGCGCGGTAGGTCTCCTCGCCCACGCGGCCGTCGACGGAGAGCCCGCGGACCTGCTGGAAGTGGCGGACGGCGAGCTCGGTCGCGGCGTCGTAGACGGCCTGGCCGAGTGCGTCGTCCCCGTCGGCCAACAGCAGCCCGAGGGTGCGCAGGGCGGCGTGGACGTCGGCCACGGCGGGGCCGCGGTCCCCGGGACGCAGGGGTTGCATGCGGCTGTCGGTTCCCATCGTGGGTCGATTCTCACCCCGGCCCTGGCCCCGGCCCAGCCGACCCCCGGACACGCCAGGGCCTCCCCCACCGGCTGGCGGAGGAGGCCCTCCGAGTGGCCCCGTCCCGGGTCCCGCCCCGAGCCTGCGAGGGGTGGAACAAGGGCCCCCTTGCCCCCGACCACTCGCACGCTCGCGCTAGGCCCCCTCCCGGGCACCGCCCCGAGCTTGCGAGGGGTGGGCAGGAGGGGGTCCTTCTACCTGCAAGGGAGCCGGAGTCCTTGATCAGATGTAGTCGGCGAGGTCGGAGAGGATGGCGCCCTTGGGCTTGGCGCCGATGATGCTCTTCACCGGCTTGCCGCCCTGGAACACGGTCATCGTCGGGATCGACATGACCTGGTAGTCGCGGGCGATCTGCGGGTTCTCGTCGATGTTCAGCTTGGCGATCGTCAGCTTGTCGCCGTGCTCGGCGGCGATCTCCTCGAGGACCGGGGCGACCATCTTGCACGGCCCGCACCACTCCGCCCAGAAGTCGACGAGCACGGGCTTGTCGCTGCCCAGCACGTGGTCGGCGAAGGTGGCGTCGGTGACCGTCACGGTGTTGCCTGCCATGGTCGTACTCCCTCTCGGTCTGCTGGTACCCGCCGGCTGCAACCGGACGGGAAGTGGGTGTATGCCCGGTGTGAGGACCATCCTGCCCCCACCGTAGGAGGACCCCGTCCTCCCCAGCCTTCGGAAGAGCACCTCTCGCAGGCTCGGGGCGGGACCCCGGAGGCGACGGGGCCGCGGCGGGCCCCTACCGGGCGATCGTCAGCGCTCGCCGAAGGCCTCGGCCAGGTAGCGCTCGGCGTCGATGGCCGCCGCCGCGCCGGTGCCGGCCGAGGTGATCGCCTGGCGGTAGACGTGATCGACCACGTCCCCGCAGGCGAACACCCCCTCGATGTTGGTCCGGGTGCTCGGCTGCTCCACCTGGACGTAACCCTCGTCGTCCAACTTGAGCTGCCCGACGAACAGCTCGCTGCGCGGATCGTGCCCGATCGCCACGAACACCCCGCTCACCGGCAGCTCCTCGATGGCCCCGGAGGCCACATCGGTCAACTCCACACCGGCCACCGTCTGATCGCCGAGCACGTCGGTGACCTGCTTGCCCAACGCCCAGCGGATCTTCTCGTTGTCCCGGGCGCGCTTCTGCATGATCTTCGAGGCGCGCAGCTCGTCGCGGCGGTGCACCACGGTGACGGTCTTGGCGAACCGGGTCAGGAAGGTGGCCTCCTCCATCGCCGAGTCCCCGCCACCGACCACGGCGATGTCCTGATCGCGGAAGAAGAACCCGTCGCAGGTGGCGCACGCCGATACGCCGTGACCGAGCAGCCGGGCCTCGTTGTCCAGCCCCAGGTAGCGGTACTTCGAGCCGGTGGCCACGATCACCGCGTGCGCCCGGTGCACCTCGTCGCCGACGGTGACCACCTTGGGCTCGGCGGTGAGGTCGACTGCGGTGACGTCGGCGGGTACCAGCTCGGCGCCGAAGCGTTCGGCTTGGGTGCGCATGTCGTCCATCAGCTGGGGGCCTTGGATGCCCTCGGCGAAGCCGGGGAAGTTCTCCACCTCGGTGGTGGTCATCAGCGCCCCGCCGAACTGGGAGCCTTCGAAGACCAGCGGGTGCAGGTTGGCCCGGGCGGCGTAGATGGCGGCGGTGTACCCGGCCGGGCCGGAGCCGATGATGACCAGGTCGCGGACGCCGTCGTGCTCGGCCGGGGGGATGGCCGGCTCGGCGTGCTCGGCCGTCACCGCCGGGCCGGGGGTCGGGTGCTCAGTCGTCACGGGCGGCACAACGAGGATGGTAGGGGCGGCATTCCCCGCTCACCGGGCCGCGGGTCCTCGCTCAGCCGGCGCGGATCGGGGTCACCTCGGCGAGGTCCCCGGCGAACCCGCCGTCGGCCGGCGCCAGCGAGGTGATCCACACCAGCACGTAGCGGGCGGTCACCGGCTGGTCGAAGGTCAGCTCGGCGGTGCCGTCGACCGTGCCGGAGGCGTCGACGGCGTAGCCGTCCAGCGAGACGCCCGGGTCGTTCCCGGTGCGCACCTCGACGGCGATCCCCGGGGTCGTCGTGGTCACGGTGACGCCGGCCAGCCGCTGGTCGCCGCCGAGGTCGTACCGGACGCCGACACCGGGCTTGAGGTTGCCGAACGCGGCCGAGCCCCGGTATGTGACGGTGGACCAGGCGCTGGCCGGGTCGCCGTCGTGGGAGAGGTCGACGTCGTCCTCGTTCTCCGGGTCGCCGTCGCCGTAGGGGTTGAACACCGACGCCCCGGTGACCGCCAGCGGGCCGGCGGAGGGGGCGGCCGTCGTGGTCGGCGCGGCGGGTGCGTCGGTGGACGGCGCCGTGGTGGGCGGGTCGTCTGCGGCGCTGCCGGTGCCGGCCACCGAGAGCACGTTGTTGCCCACGTACCAGGCCAGGGCGACCACCACGAGCAGGGCCAGCAGCGGTAGACCCACCACCAGCAGCCGGCGGCGCCCGGGCGGGGGCGCGCCGCCCGCGTCCTCCTCGGGGTCGGGGTCGTCGTCCGCGGCGGCGAACGGCAGCAGGTCGTCCTCGTCGCCGTCGTCGGCCGTGACGGGAGCCGGCCGGTTGCCGTGGAACACGGTCGAACCCGAGGGGGCGGGCTCGGCCGCGACGTCCTCCTCGCGGCGCTCGCGCAGCCGGCGCAGCCAGCCGCTGTCGGACTCGTCGGGTTCGCGCACCGGCGCCGTACGGGGGCGCTCGGCGAGCAGGGCGGCCATCGCGGACGCGCTGGACAGCCGCGTGCCCGGCTCGGTGGAGCGGGCGCGGCGCACCAGGGCGGCCAGGTCGGGGGCGATGCCCGTCCGACGGCCGGTGTCCGGAAGCGGGGTCGCGCCGGCGCGGTGGCCGGTCAGGCAGTGCTCGAGCAGCTCGCCGAGGGCGGCGATGTCGCCCTGCACGCTGCCGTGGGCGGCGGGGACCGACCGCAGCCCGACCAGGCCGCCCGGCCGCAGGACGACGGTCTCCGGGCTGATCCCGCCGACGGCCAGCCCGGCCCGGTGGGCGTCGGCGACGCCCTCGGCCAGCCGGCGCATCACGGTGCGCACCTCCCGCTCGGGCATCGGGCCCTCGGCCAGGCGCTCGGCGAGGGCCTGGCCCTCGATCCACTCGTTGACGACGTAGGCCGCGCCGCCCGGCGCGCGCCCGTCGCCCTCCGCGGCGTCGTAGACCATGGCGAGGGCGGGGGTGGCCAGGCCGCCGGCGGTCAGCGCCCGGCCGATCCACTCGCGGGCGGGCGGGCCGCCCGGGGTGTGCACGCGGACGGCGACGTCCCGGTCGAGGATGCGGTCCCGGGCACGCCAGCAGCGGATCGCGCCGGTGGCCGTGGTCTCGGCGGGGCCGACCTCGTCGAGGGGCCGGTAGCGGTCGGGCAGGCCGGTGGTCGTGGACGTCATCGACGGCTCCGGCCCCCTGTCCGCTCCCGGCCGGCGGCTGGGTCGCCCCGGCGGCGGCGACGCAGTGCTCACCCGCGTCCCAGGCGGGACCTGACGGCGGCCAGGGGCTCCCGGATCTCGGGGACTCGGGCGACCACGATCCCGGCGAGAGCCGCGCCGCCGACCACCACGGTACCGACGAGCAGGGTGCCGAGCGACCCCCTCACCGACGTCCCGAACGCGGCGTCGGTCACGGCCACCGCCGCCCAGCCGAGGAGGCCGGCGACCAGGGAGGCGGCGGCGATCCGCAGCACCGGACCGCGGGTCCTGCCGCCGTCCACGTCGCCCAGCCGGCGGCGCAGGGCCGCCTGCCCGATCCCCCAGCCGGCGACGTAGGTGAGGCTGGTGACCAGCATCAGCCCGGCGACCACCTGCCCCGGCTCGACGACCACCGGCACCAGCAGCAGCAGCGGCACCCGGACGGCGACCATCCCGAGCTGGACGAGGGTCGGGGTGCGGGCGTCCTTCATCGCGTAGAAGACCCGCAGCTGCAGCAGGGTGATCGCCATCGGCAGCAGCCCGAACGCCCCGACGGCCAGCGCGACGCCGATCCCCCGGGCCTGGGCGACCGTCGTCTCCCCGTGGCCGAAGGCGATCGTCGCCACGGCCGGCCCGAGGACGACGAGCGCGGCGGTGATCGGCAGCAGGCCGAGCGCCGACAGCCGGGTGCCCAGGGAGAGGTCCTGCACCACGCCGGGCACGTCGCCGCGGGCGGCCGCGCGGCTCATCCGCGGCAGCAGGGCGGTGAGCAGGGCGACGCCGATGATCCCGTAGGGCATCTGGAACAGCAGGTTGGCGTTGGCCAAGGCCGCGTTGCCCAGCCCACCCGCGGCCGCGGCGGCCGCCGCCACCTGGTTGGCCACCACCACGCCCACCTGGCTGACCAGCACGTAGCCGACGACCCACAGCCCCAGCGACCCGGCCTCGCCCAGCCCGGTGCCGCGCAGCCCCCACTGCGGCCGCAGCGGCACCCCGTGCCGGCCGAGCAGCGGCAGGAGCACCAGCGCCTGGACGGCGATGCCCAGCGTGGTGCCGACACCGAGCACCCACACCTGGGTGTCGGTGATGGTCACCGGCGTCAGCGGCCCCGGCCCGCCGGCGAGCACGAACAGCCCGCCGGTGACGATGACCACGACGTTGTTGAGCACCGGTGCCCAGGCCGGCGGCCCGAAGACCCCCCGGGCGTTGAGGACGGCCGTGGCCAGGGCGCCCACGCCGTAGAAGACGATCTCCACCAGCAGAATCCGGGCCAGCCAGGTGGCCAGCCGCACCTGGTCGGGGTCGTCGCGGATGTTCATCAGCCAGGTCAGCGCCGGAGCGGCCAGCACGGCCAGCGCGGTCAGCGCGCTCAGCCCCACGACGGTCAGGGTCATCAGCCGCTGGGCGTACCGCACGCCGCCGTCGGCGTCCTCCTCCTGCGCGCCGACCAGCAGCGGGACGACGACCGAGGTGAGCACCCCGCCGAGCAGCAGCTCGTAGACGATGTTGGGCAGCAGGTTGGCGACGGTGTAGGCGTTGCCGACGGCGGCCACGCCCAGCACCGCGGTGAGCACCGCCGTCCGCAGGAAGCCGGTCAGCCGGGAGACCAGCGTGGCCACCGCCATGGTGCCGGCGGCGCGGAGGATGCCGCGGCTGGCGCCGGGCCGGCCCTCCCGAGCCTCGACCTCCTCGTCGGACTCGTCGACCGGCCGCGGCACCGCCGGCAGCACCGGGATGAGCTGGGTGTCGTCGGGCCCGGGCACCCACCGTGAGGCGCCCCGCGGATACGGCGGCGGTACGGGGGGCAGGTGGCGCGCGCGGGGGGACGGCGGCGGGACCGGGGGCAGCGGCCGGCCGGCCTCCGGCGGGTACGGCGGGGTCGGGTACGGCGGGGTCGGATACGGCGGAGGGGGCAGCGGGAGGGCCGGCGGTGTGCCGGGTCCGGGGACCCGCGGCGGGGCGCCGTCCCGCGCCGTCCCGTCGACGGGGGGACGGCGGGCCGCCGACGACCCGTTCGCCGCGGCCCGCCGCGACGGGGCAGGAGGCGGGGGGACCGGGGGCAGCGGGACCCGGCGCTGCTCCTCGACCGGGCGGTCCCCGCTCACCGGACCTCCTCGCCGGCGCCTGCCGGGCGCCGGCGCGGGGTCGCCGTGCCCGGTGGTGGGCTTCCGCCGCTCACACCGGGCTCCGGGTCGGCGGCAGCGGGACCGGCCCGCCCAGCGCCCCGCCGTCCTGCGGGGTGCCGCGGCCGCGGCGCAGCACGAACAGCACGAGGCGGCGCAGGAACAGCAGCCCGAGCAGCGCCGCGGCGCCGAGGGTGGTGAGCAGCGAGATCGACCCGTAGACGGTGCTCTTGACCTGCAGTTGCACCTGCTCGCCGAGGGGGCCGCCGTCGGGGGTGGTCAGGCCGGCCACCACGCCGAAGCGGCCGGACTGGCGCACCTCGGTGGGCACCTGCAGCGTCGTCCGCTGGTCGGGCGCGAGGACCTGCTCGCCGACGTCGGCCACGGTCAGGGCGCCGCCGCGGGTCTGCACCCGCAGCCGCACGCGGACGGCGAAGGGCAGGTCGTTGCCGATGGTGAGGACGAGCGGGGCGTCCCTGGAGGCGAGGCTGTAGGTGCCGTCGGCCGGGGCCAGCAGGCTCACCCGGTCGCGCAGCCGGTCCAGCGTCGTCCGCAGGTCCGCGGCGGCCGCGGAGAACCCCGGCGGGTCGTCGCGCCAGGCCGCGGAGGTCGCCCGGGCGACGGCGGCGTCATAGGGGGCCAGCGCCTGGTCCGCGCTGCCGTCGACGGCGCCGGCGAGGTCGTCGCGGGCCCGGACCGCCGCGGCGACGTCGGCCATCCCCGCGGCGCCCAGCCCGCCGGGCTCGGCCGGGGCGGCCAGCCTGCCAGTGGTGGCGTGAGGGCCGCCGTCCAGCTGCGCCACGGTCGCCGGGCGCAGCCACGGCAGCTGCGCGGCGTCGGCCATCATCCGGCTTCCGCTCGCGGGGTCGGCGTCGACCTCCCGGGGCGGGGCCACCAGCACGGTCTGTCCCGCGGTGATCCCCGGCCGGAGGGTGAGCAGCGCCAGCTCGGCGAGGTAGCGCTGCTCGGCGACCGGAGCGCCGCCGGAGGGCCGCCCGGCCGTGTCGGCCAGCTCGCCCAGCCCGCCGTCGGCCACCAGCGCGGCGACGTCCCCGCCGGAGGTGGGCACGGTGGTCCGGGCCGCCGCGCCGCCGTCCTCCAGCCCGAGCGCCGCCGAGCCGTCGGTGAGCCCGCCGGGGCCGAGCACCACCTCGTCGACGCCGCCGGCGAGCAGCGTGCGCAGGGTGTCCGCGCGCAGGGAACCGCCCGGCGCCCAGGCCAGGTCGGTGCGGGGGGCGACCCCGAGCGCGTCCCGGAGGATCTCGGCCCCGGCCCCGGAGGTCGGCTGGGCCGCACCCCCCGCAGCCGTCGCCGGCGCCGCGGCGAGGGCGTCGGGGTCGTCCCGCGCCGTCCCGCCCGGCGTGCCCGGCAGGCTGCGGGTGACCACCTCGGACAGGCCCGCCGCGGTCAGGGCGTCGGCGTCGACGTCGCCGTAGGGCAGCGCGACGACGGGGTGGTCGGCGGCGAGGGCACGCAGCCGGCCGAGGAAGGCGGCGGCGTCCTCGCTGCCCTCCCCCGCGTCCTGCCGACCGGCGACGTCGTAGGGCCCGTCGGCCATGAGCTCGAGCTCCTCGACCAGTGCCGGGTCGACGGCCAGGGTCACCCGCACCACCGGCGCGGGGTCGCCGCTCCCGGGCGGGGGAGCCTCGGGCAGCTGCTCGACGGCGGCCACCGCCCGGTCGAGCCGGCCACCGGCCGCCACCTCGCCGGCGAGCCCGTCGTCGACGAACCGGCCGCCGGCGTCGCGGTGGGTGCGCTCCACCAGCGGCCACAGCCAGGCGACGGCGGTCGGCGCGACCGGCTGCGCCGGCGGCTGCACCAGGTACGTGGACAGCTCGCCGACCCGGCGCCGCTCCCCGTCGGGCGCGGCGCCGTTGAGGTTGAGCAGCAGCGGGTAGACGCCGTCCCGGTCGATCTGCAGCTCGGCGGTGTCCGTGGTCAGGGTGAAGGCGACGGACGCGCCGGGCGCCAGCTCGCCGGGGACCTGCTGGAAGGGTGTGGCGACGGCGGACACCGGGTCCGGGTCGCCGTCGCTGGCCAGCAGCTCGGCGCGGGTGGCCAGGGGCGTGCCCCGCTGCAGCCGCACGTCGAGGCCGGTGAGGGTCTCGGTGCCGGTGTTGGTCAGCGTGCCGCCGATGGTGACCGGAGCCCCCGGCGTCAGCGTCCGCGGCTCGACGCGGGTGAGGTCGACCCGAACCGGGCGGTCGCCGTCGGTGCTCTCCTCGTCGGCGGCCGACGCCTGGACGCCGGGCGCGGCGGCGGCGGGCGGGGCCGGCCCGGCGAGCGAGGCGGCGAGCAACCCGGCCAGCACGCCGCAGACCGGCGTCCACCGGTGCCGGCGACGGCGCGCGGCGGCACGGCCGGGACCCTGCCCGACGGACCGGCCGCCGGCGCTCCCGACCGCCGACCGCGTCACGGCAGCTCCCCGCCGGCGCTCGTCGCCGTCGGGGCGCGGCCTGCGGGTGGTGCCGGGGAGCGCGTCCGTCCGCTCACGCGCTGTCGGCCAGGAGCGCCGGCGCCCGCTCGACCAGCGCCCGCTCGTCGGCGTAGGCCAGCCGCTCGGCCAGCTCGTCGAGGGGCACCCAGGCGACCTCGGTCACCTCGATGTCGGCGTCGGACAGGGCCCCTCCGACGGCGCGGAGCAGGAAGTGGTGCACGGTCTTGTGGATCCGGCGGCCGTCGGCGACGAACCAGAAGTCGATGACGCCCAGCGGGGCGACGACCTCACCGATGATGCCGGTCTCCTCGGCGACCTCCCGGACGGCGGTGTCCTCCGGGGTCTCGCCCTCCTCGATGTGGCCCTTCGGCAGGGACCAGAGCAGCCGGCCGCGGCGGTCGGTGCGGCCGATGAGGGCGGCGCGCGGCCCCGTGATCGGGTCGTCGGCCACCACCAGGCCCCCGGCTGAGGTCTCGTCGACCCGGCGCAACCGGCGGCCGGGGCGCCCTCGCCCGCCCGTCCCAGCCATGCCAGGAGGGTAGCGCGCCGTGCGGCACTACCCTGGATCGTCGTGTCCGGTCAGCTCCAGAGTCGTCCCCCGGCTGCGCCCCACGGTCGGCCCCCGGCCGGGGACCCGGTGCCGCCCGCCGTCCAGGAGGTCGTGCGGGAGATCGTCGACGTCTCCCCGGTGCTGACCCGGCTCGGCGAGCGCTTCACCGCCGCCGGCTTCCAGGCGCACCTCGTCGGCGGTTCGGTGCGCGACGCGCTGCTGGCCGCCGGCTCGGGTGAGCCGCGGATCCCCGGGGACCTCGACGTCACCACCGACGCGCGTCCCGAGCAGGTGCTCGAGCTGCTGCGCGGGTTCGCCGGTTCCACGTGGAACACCGGGATCGCCTTCGGCACCGTGGGTGCGGAGGTCTCCGGCGTCCGGCTGGAGATCACCACCTTCCGGGCCGACCGCTACGACCGCCAGTCGCGCAACCCCGAGGTCGCCTGGGGCACCTCGCTGGTCGAGGACCTGGCCCGCCGCGACTTCACCATCAACGCGATGGCGGTCTCGCTCGGCCCGGACCGCACCGTCACCGACCCGTTCGGCGGCCTCGGCGACCTGCTGACCCGCCGGCTGCGCACCCCCGGGTCGGCGACCGAGTCCTTCGCCGACGACCCGCTGCGGATGATGCGCGCGGTCCGGTTCACCGCCCAGCTCGGGACGACGCCGGTGCCGGAGGTCGTCGAGGCGATGACGGCGATGTCCGGGGAGCTGGCGCGGATCACCCCGGAGCGGGTGCAGGTCGAGCTGTCCAGGACGCTGCTGCAGGACTCCCCCCGGGCGGCGCTGGAGCTGTTCGTCTCGACCGGCCTGGCCGACGTCGTCCTGCCCGAGCTCTCCGCGCTGCGCATGGAGATCGACGAGCACCACCAGCACAAGGACGTCTACAGCCACTCGCTCACGGTGCTGGAGCAGGCGATCGCGCTGGAGGAGGCGGATTCTGCCGCGCACTCACCGGACCTGGTGCTGCGGCTGGCGGCGCTGCTGCACGACGTCGGCAAGCCGGCCACCCGCCGGCACGAGCCGGGTGGGCGGGTGTCCTTCCACCACCACGAGGTGGTCGGCGCCAAGCTGGTGCGCAGGCGGCTGACCGCGCTGCGCTATCCCAAGGACGTCGTCGAGGACGTCGCCCGGCTGACCTTCCTGCACCTGCGCTTCCACGGGTACGGCGGCGGCCAGTGGACCGACTCCGCCGTCCGCCGGTACGTCACCGACGCCGGCGACCTGCTGTCCCGCCTGCACAAGCTGGTGCGGTCGGACTGCACGACCCGCAACAGGCGGCGGGCGGCGGCGCTGTCGGCCACCTACGACGCGCTGGAGCGGCGGGTCGCCGAGCTCTCGGCGGCCGAGGACCTCGCGCGGGTGCGACCCGACCTCGACGGCAACGCGATCATGGAGATCCTCGGCATCCCGCCCGGACGTGAGGTCGGCGAGGCGTGGCGGTACCTCAAGGACCTCCGCCTCGAACGCGGCCCGCTCGACCCCGCCGAGGCCGAGGCCGAGCTGCGCACCTGGTGGGCCGCGCGGGAGTAGCGGAGTGCTCCGGCGCAGGAAACCTCGCTCCTCAGCCTCCGCTGTGGACGGCGGGAGCGGCACGGGAACCGGCTCGGCCACCCTGCCCGGGTGCGTCTCCCACCGATCGACCACGACGGGGTGCAGGTGGCTCCCCGTCGTCTCCTCCTCGCAGAGGGCCTCAGCCCCTACCGTCTGCGCACCGCCGTGACCTCCGGACGATGGCAGGAGCCCCTCCCGGGCGGGTACGTGAGCCACCCGGGCCCCCTCACCCGGCGGGAACGCTGGCACGCCGCACTGCACTTCGCCGGTGACGGGGCCGTCCTGTCGCACCGCAGCGCCCTCGTCGCCTGGGCCACCTCTCGGCGGCCGACTGGAGCGCAGACCTGCGTCGTCAGAACGCCATCCAGGCCGCACGGGTGACGCTGTTCCGCTTCCCCGTCCGCCGGTTGCGGGCCGAGCCCCTGACCTGCGGTCGGGAGCTGCTGCCCCACGTCGTCTGACCGGAGGCCGGGAGCGCAGGAAACCTCGCTCGTGGCACTCCGCTAGGTGCAGCGACTCCACATCAGGGCGGTGAGGGGGTAGACCGCACCCACCGCCACCACCACGGGCACCGAGATGCCCGACCTCGGCAGCACGAACGCCGCCACCAGCAGGGCGACCACGTAGCCGACGTTGACCAGCGTGTCGTAGACGGCGAACACCCGGCCGCGGACGTCGTCGTCCACCACCTCCTGCAGGGTGGCGTCGACGCAGATCTTCACCGCCTGCCCGACGAACCCGAGCACGAAGCCGGCCAGGACGACGAGGGGGAGCCGGAACGGCAGCCCGAGGGCCACGAGCAGCGGACCGGCCAGCGCCAGCAGCAGCGTCACCCAGCGGGGCCCGAGACGCCGCACCGCCGCAGGCGTCACGACCGCAGCCAGCAGGGTGCCGGCTGCTCCCGCGGCGAGCGTCACACCGACCCCCGCCAACCCGCCGGGCACCGGTCCCCGGCCGGCGGAGGGGTCGCGGAACAGCAGCAGCGTCATGAGCGTGACCACGCCGACGCACAGCCGGTGCACGGTGACCACGGCCAGCGCGGCCGCCGCCGGCGGACGGGCCCACGCGTGCCGGGCCCCGGCGACCATCCCGGCGGCCACCTCGCGCACCGACGAGACCGCCGCGCCGCTGCCGTCCGGGCCGAGGGAGCGGCGGTCGAACCCGGCGGCCAGCCCGGCCGCGGCCAGGTAGGGCACCGCCGCGGCCAGCGTCGTCACCGCGTACCCGCCGGCGCCGGCGACACCGGCCAGCTGCTGCAGCCCGACCGCGACCGCGCCGCCGACCACGGTGGCCACCGCGCCGGACGTCGTCGCCAGCGCGTTGGCCGGCACCAGCGCGTCGGTGGTGTGCGGCAGCGCCGCCGAGAGCGCCGCCAGGACGAACCGGCTGACCGAGAACACCGCGAGCCCGGTGAGGAGGAACGAGGCCCCGCCTGCGCCGGCGGCCACGAGCGCGGCGAGGACGGCGACCAGCCCGGCACGCAGGACGTCGGCGTGCACCAGTACCTGGCGGCGGCTCCACCGGTCCAGCCCCACCCCGGCGAACGGCCCGACGAGGGAGTACGGCAGCAGGAGGACGGCGAACCCCACGGCGACGTCCACCGGGTCGGCCGCTCGCTGCGGGTCGAACACCACCGTGCCCGCGAGCGCGGCCTGCAGCACGCCGTCCCCGAACTGCGCGCAGAGCCGGACGGCCAGCAGCCGGCGGAGGTCGCGGCGGACCAGCAGGGAGCGCACGGCCGTGCCCGCGAGCTGCACCCGGTCACCCTACGGTGGCCGACCCCTGCCGCAGGGTGGACGACCGGCCGGGGGCTGCCGCGGGGACGATCTCGACGTCCCTGCGACCCGGCGGTGGGGCACACTGGACGGGATGAACCCCCCGCCCGCGTCCGACCCCGAGCCCGGTGGGCCCATCCGGCCCGCGACCGGTCGGCGCCGTGCGGGCGCGGTGCCGGCGCTCTCCACCGGTGGGCTCGACGACGTCCGCCCGGGGGCGCTGCTGGTCGCCATGCCGAACCTGGCCGACCCCACGTTCTCCGGCACGGTCGTCTTCGTGCTCGACCACAACGCCGGCGGCACGCTGGGCGTGGTCCTCGGCCGGCCGAGCCAGGTGGAGATCCGCGACGTGCTGCCCGGCTGGTCCGAGCTCGCCGTCGAACCCGGGGTGTTCCACGTGGGCGGTCCCTGCGAGACCGACACCGCCCTGTGCCTGGCCGTCTCCCGGACGCCGGGGGAGGACTGCGGTCTGCGGCGCGTCACCGGCGACGTCCACCTCGTCGACCTCGACGCCGACCCCGACACCCTCGCCGGGCAGCTGCTCGGGCTGCGGGTGTTCGCCGGCTACGCGGGCTGGTCGGCGGGTCAGCTGGCCGCCGAGGTCGCCGAGGGCGCGTGGGCGTGCGTGCCCGGCCGCCCGGACGACGTGCTCAGCGACCTGGCCGGCCCCGCGCTGTGGCGCCGCGTGATGGGGCGGCAGATCGGCCGGCTGGCGGTGCTGTCCACCGCGTCGGCCGACCCGTCGGCCAACTGAGCCGATCCGTCGGCCACTGATCCGCCACCGCGCGCGTCGGGGAGGCGCGGGGGCCGGGCGTCTGCTAGGTTCCTGGTCGGAGGGGGCGGTCTGGGGAAGAGGCCGCCCCCTCCCTCTGTGTCCCGCCCCCGTCCCGGGCCCCGCCGGTGACCCCGGAAAGGACCCCGTCCTCCCCACCCCTCGCGAGCTCGGGGCGGGACCCGGGACGGGGCCTGAGCCTCGGGACGGGGCCGGGACGGGGTCCTTCCACGGGGGGCAGGGGGTCCTTCTACAGGCCGACGGTCGCCGCCACCTCGGGGTGCGCCGCGCCGTCCACGGTCTCCCCGTCCGCCGGCAGGGCGATGTCCCGCGTCCCGTGGTCCGACAGCGTCACCGTCACGTCGTGGTCCTGCCCCGGCAGCGGAGTGCGGTACTGGGCCAGCAGGTCGTCGGAGCTGTCCACCGCCACCGACCAGCCGGTCCGCGCCCGGTACACCGCGGTGAGCTCGCTGTCGATCATGCGGTTCCCCGCCCACGTGTAGGCGTCGGTGCGGAAGGCGGCGGGGTCGTCGGGCTGCTCGGCGGAGAGGTTGAGCACCACCTGGGTCAGCACGTCGGTGAGGGGGGCCTGCTCGCCCAGCGCCACCGGACGCCGCACGTAGGAGGCCTCCGGCAGGCCCGCGGCGCGCAGCGCGTCGGGCAGACCCGGGACGTCGCCGAACCACAGCTGGTCGGCGGTGAAGAACAGCGTGCGGGTCTCGTCAGGCCGCCCGTCGCCGTACGCGGTGACCGCCTGCGCCCGCCCGACCCGGTCGGTGAAGTCGACCTCGCCGGTGAGGGTGAGCACGGTGTCCTGCCCGTAAGGGGCGGTGACGACGAAGTCCGCGCCGCCCTGCTCGCGGTTGCGCACCAGCAGCTGCGCCAGGACGTCGGCCTCCTGCGGGGTGACCGGGTCGCCGTCGCGCCGCTCCTCGGCGGTGCCCGAGCACCCGGGGAGCAGCGCACACACCAGCGCGAGGGCCGGGAGCAGCTGACGGCGGCGCGCGGGCATGCGGCCCAGCGTAGGCAGCGGCGCAGGTGACAGGGGGAGCCTCCGCGCGGCCGGCCGGGACGCGACAGGGCCCGCCCCTGCCGGAGGACGGGCCCTGTCGCAACGTGCTGGAACGGCCTCCCTGCAGGGTCCCGCGCCGAGCTCGCGAGGCGTGGGGCAGGGAGGTCCTCTTTCAGCGCTCCACGTCGCCCCGGATGAACCGCTCCACGGCGTCCCGGGCGGTGCTGTCGTCGTACTGCACCGGCGGGCTCTTCATGAAGTAGGACGACGCCGACAGCAGCGGGCCGCCGATGCCGCGGTCCTTGGCGATCTTCGCCGCGCGGATGGCGTCGATGATGATGCCGGCCGAGTTCGGGGAGTCCCAGACTTCGAGCTTGTACTCCAGGTTCAGCGGGACGTCGCCGAACGCGCGGCCCTCGAGGCGGACGTAGGCCCACTTGCGGTCGGTCAGCCACGGCACGTGGTCCGACGGGCCGATGTGCACGTTGCCCTGACCCATGTCGCGGTCGACCTGGCTGGTGACCGACTGGGTCTTGGAGATCTTCTTCGACTCCAGGCGCTCGCGCTCGAGCATGTTCTTGAAGTCCATGTTGCCGCCGACGTTGAGCTGCATGGTGCGGTCGAGCTGCACGCCGCGGTCCTCGAACAGCTTGGCCAGCACGCGGTGGGTGATGGTGGCGCCCACCTGGCTCTTGATGTCGTCGCCGACGATCGGCACCCCGGCGGCGGTGAACCTCTCCGCCCACTCCGGGGTCCCGGCGATGAAGACCGGTAGGGCGTTGACGAAGGCCACCCCGGCGTCGATCGCGCACTGCGCGTAGAACTCCACGGCCTGCTGCGAGCCCACCGGCAGGTAGCAGACGAGGACGTCGGCGCCCGACTCGCGCAGCGCGGCGACGACGTCCACCGGCTCCTCGTCGGACTCCTCGATCGTCTCCCGGTAGTACCGGCCCAGGCCGTCGAGCGTGGTGCCGCGCTGCACGGGCACGCCCAGCGGCGGCACGTCGCAGATCGTGATGGTGTTGTTCTCGCTG
Source organism: Geodermatophilus sp. TF02-6 (assembly GCF_003319115.1). Lineage (GTDB taxonomy): Bacteria > Actinomycetota > Actinomycetes > Mycobacteriales > Geodermatophilaceae > Geodermatophilus. Next base: position 97,413 of record NZ_QOHF01000006.1, read on the forward strand.
GCGACGATCGCCTCGGACAGGTCGCGGCCGACCTTCTTGGCGTCGACGTCGAACGCGGCGACGAACTGCACGTCGGAGACGTGGTAGTCGCCGAAGCGCACGTGCATCAGCCCCGGCACCGACGACGTCTCGTCGGCGTCCCGGTAGTAGTGCACGCCCTGCACCAGCGAGGCGGCGCAGTTGCCGACGCCGACGATGGCGACCTTGACAGAACCCATGGGGTCTCCTTCTTCCTAGGACCGCGAACGGTCGGTGGACGGACCAGGGGTGGTCCGGGGGGCAGCTGCGGGACGGGACGTCCCCGCGGAGGGGTCGGACGCCGGCGGGTCGGCGCCCTGCCGCTCGCTGTCGATCAGCTCCGACAGCCAGCGGACCTCGCGGTCGACCGACTCCAGGCCGTGCCGCTGCAGCTCGAGGGTGTAGCGGTCGAGGCGTTCCCGGGTCCGGGAGAGCGAGGCCCGCAACCCCTCCCGCTGCCGCTCGACGGTGCGGCGGCGGCCCTCGAGGATCCGCAGCCGCACGTCGGCGGCGGTGTGCCGGAAGAACGCCAGGCGGACGCCGAAGAGCCCGCCGTCGTCGTACGCCTCCGGACCGGCCTGGCTCACCAGCTCGGCGAAGCGCTCCTTGCCCTCCGCGGTGATCGTGTAGACCACCTTGCCGCGCCGGCCGGTGAGCGGCGGCGCGTCCGCCGGCAGCGGGGTCCGCCGGTCCGGTTCGTCGGTGGTGACGTACCCGGCGGCGTGCAGCCGCTTGAGCGCGGGGTACAGCGACCCGTAGGAGATGCTGCGCAGCCCGCCGAGCACCTGCGCGAGCTGTTTGCGCAGCTCGTAGCCGTGCATGGGGGACCCGTTGAGCAGGCCCAGGATGGCGAGCTCGAGCACGTCGCCTCCCCTGTGCTCCGGATCGATGTATCGGCACGATACATCGACCTGAACGGTGCGGCGACGCCCCGGACCCGTGCGACGGCGGGGGAGGGCCGGCTCCGGGCACGTCGGGAGGTCTCGGACGTCGTCCTCGGTGCGTACATTGAGCCCCGTGCCCGGACGTCGATCCGTCGTGGACTACTCGCTGCAGCGGCGAGCCGTCCTCGCCGACCTGTACGCCGGGCGCACCGGGCGCTTCGAGGTCTGCGACGCCAGCCCCTACCTCTCCCGGGCGGCCAGGTACCACGGCGAGGCGACCGACGTCGTCTGCCCGGTCTGCCGCAAGGAGCGGTTGACGCTGGTCAGCTACGTGTACGGGGAGCACCTGGGCCCCACGGCCGGCCAGGCGAAGACGCAGGCCGAGCTCGCCCGGATGGACGCCGCGCAGGAGGAGTTCTCCGTCTACGCCGTCCAGGTGTGCCGCGGCTGCGGGTGGAACCACCTGGACTGCTCCTACGTCCTCGGCGCCGAACCGGACCCGGGGCGCCAGCCGCGCCGGACCCGCCGGCGGGCCGCCACGGAGTAGTGCGCGTCACACCGGGAACACCCGGCGCCCCGCGCCGTCGTTGAGCCGAGAAGGGCCCCGGCCACGCCGCCGCGCCCGCGGGTCCTCACCCGCCTGCACAGCTGAAGACGTCACCCTGGGACGCCGGACGCGGGTCGTTCGCGTGCCACCCGAGACCCTGAGCCAGGAAGGGGCCCCTGCGTGCCTCCCCACGACGAGACCTCACCGGCCGGGCCGCGCAGCGGCTCGGCCCGCCGGCCGCCTCCCGGTCGCAGCGCCGGCGGCCGTGGTGGGGGCAGCGGCGGGAGCCGTCGGCTCCCGGCCGGACGCGGAGCGCGGACGACGGCGTCCCGCGGCGGCACCGCCAAGGGCGCCCGGCCGTCCGGCGGCAGGACCACCCGCTCCCCCCGGCGGCGCCGCGGCCGCCGGCTCAAGGCCGTCCTCGCCGCGTTCGCCGCTCTGCTCGGGCTGCTCGCCGTCTTCGTCGTCGTCGTCTACGCCACGACCGAGGTCCCCGACCCGAGCTCGGTGCAGAGCGCCCAGACGACGGTCGTCCACTACGCCGACGGCACCACCGAGATGGCCCGGCTGGGCGCCGAGAACCGCACGAACGTCGACCTGGACCAGGTGTCGGAGCCGGCGCGGGACGCGATCCTGGCCGCGGAGAACCGCAACTTCTACTCCGACCCCGGCATCTCCTTCTCCGGCATCGTGCGCGCCGCGTGGAACAACCTGACCGGCGGCTCCACGCAGGGCGGCTCGACCATCACCCAGCAGTACGTGAAGAACGCCTTCCTCACCTCGGAGCAGACGTTCAGCCGCAAGTTCCAGGAGCTCTTCCTCGCCGTCAAGCTGGACAACCAGTACGACAAGGACGAGATCCTCGAGAACTACCTGAACACCATCTACTTCGGGCGGGGCGCCTACGGCATCGAGGCGGCGGCCACCACCTACTTCGGAGTGCCGGCCAGCCAGCTCACCGCCCAGCAGGGCGCGGTGCTCGCCGTCCTCGTGCGCAGCCCCTCGACCTACGACCCCGAGGCCAACCCCGAGGCCGCCCAGGACCGGTGGGGGCTGGTGCTCGACGCGATGGTCGAGGAGGGGTGGCTGACCCAGGCCGAGCGGAACGCCTCCACCTACCCCCAGGTGCTGCCCAAGACCGGGTCCGGCCTGGGCATCCCCAGCGGGCCGGAGGGCCTGGTCGTGCAGCGGGCCGTCGCCGAGCTCGAGGCCAAGGGCTACACCGAGCAGCAGATCCGCGCCGGCGGCCTGCGGATCACCACGACCGTGGACAAGGGCTACCAGGACGCCGCCACCGCCGCGGTCGGCGACGTGATGGAGGGGCAGCCGCAGGGCCTGCGGCAGGCGCTGGTGGCGGTCGACCCCCGCACCGGTGCGGTCAGGGCCTACTACGGCGGGTCGAGCGGCACCGGCACCGACTACGCCCAGGCCCAGCGGCAGCCGGGTTCGTCGATGAAGCCCTACACCTTGGCCACCGCCCTGGAGCAGGGCATCAGCGTCAACGCCCGCCGAGACGGCAGCTCGCCGCAGGAGTTCCCCGACCGCGACGCGCCGGTGCGCAACTCCGGCGGGGCGTCCTGCGCCGCCTGCACTCTGGTCGAGGCGATCACCCGGTCGCTGAACACCACCTTCTACGGGTTGGCCTACGAGGTGGGCCCGGAGGAGGTCCGGGAGACGGCGCTGGCCGCGACCGGGCTCCCCGAGGTGTGGCAGGGCGGCACGCTCGAGGACGAGACCACCCTGGCCAACTCCGACGGCTTCACCGGGTCGGCCATCGGCATCGGCGAGTACGAGCTGCGCCCGATCGACCAGGCGCACGGCTTCGCCACCTTCGCCAACGGCGGCGTCGAGCACGAGCCGTTCTTCGTCTCCCGGGTGACCGACAGCGCGGGCACCGTGCTGCTGGACCACCAGGGCGACGCCGGCGACCAGGCCGTCCCCGAAGACGTCGCCAACGACGTCACCTACGCGCTCGAGGGCGTGGCCTCCTACTCCAAGCGGTCGCTGTCCGGTGGCCGCGAGGTGGCCAGCAAGACCGGTACCCAGGGCCAGGGCGAGGACAACTCCGACGCCTGGATGGTGGGCTACACGCCGTCCCTGTCGACCGCGGTGTGGATGGGCAACGACTCCCCCAGCGACCCGATCGTCAACGCGAACGGGGCGATCGTCTACGGCTCCGGGCTGCCCGGCGCCATCTGGCAGGAGTTCATGAACACCGTCCTCGCCGGGACGCCGAAGGAGGACCTGCCCAACCGGCCGGTCATCCGGGGGGACGCCGGCAGCCGTGGGGTGCCCGAGCCGACGCCGGAACCCACCCGGACCCGGGCGCCGCAACCGGCTGCCGGGAACGGCACCGCGGACACCGGCACCTCGGGCACCGGGCCCGCGAGCAGCACCCCCAGCCCGACCCCCACCCCGGCGCCGACGCCGGCACCCGCCCCGGACGGCACCACGACCGGCGACACCGGCACCGGCCCGGGCACCGGCACGGTCCCGGACACCGGCACGGGCCGGACCCCCGGCGCCGGGGACACCGCCGGCGGGGCGCCGGCCCCCGACAGCACCGCGGAGGGGCAGCCCGCCTCGCCGAGCACCCAGGACTGGCAGACCGGCTGACCGCCCCCGGCAGACTGAGCGCCATGAGCACGACCCCGACGGGCCCGTCCGACCCGGCACCCCGGCCGGCGGGCGGGCCCGCGGTGTCCGCGGGGACGGTCGCCTCCCCGCGCGGCCCGGCGCCCACGGGCGGGACGGCGTCCTCGGCCAGGACGGCGGCGTCCGGGCGCCGGGCCGAGGGCCGGCCGGACCGCGTCGTCCCCACCTGGACCGACCCGGTCGCGGCGCAGGCCAGCGAGGCGGTGGGCGGTCCGTGGGGTCGGCACGCGGTGACCGGCGGGGCCCTGTTCTGGACGCCGCTGCGGGTCTGCCTGCTGTTCACCACGGCGGTGCTCGCGCTGGCCTGGGTCAAACAGGCGCCCTGCGCCGACGGCAACTGGGCGGGGTACGTGCAGTACACGCACCTGTGCTACTCCGACACCGTCCCGCTGTACGGCCTGCACGGCCTGGACCGCGGGCTGGTGCCGTACCTGGACTCCCCGGTCGAGTACCCCGTGCTCACCGGGGCCTTCATGGTGGGAGCCGCCGCCCTCGGCCGCGCCTACACCGGGCTGGCCGACGCCGTGGGGTTGCTGCCGCAGGTCCCCGGGGTGCAGGCCTACTACGTCGCCACCTGCCTGCTGCTGTCGGTGTGCGCGCTGCTGACGACCCGCGCGGTCCTGGCGCTGTCGGGACGGCGGCCGTGGGACGCGGCGATGGTGGGCCTGTCCCCGCTGCTGTTCGTGCACGCCTTCACCAACTGGGACCTGTGGGCCGTCGCGCTGGGCAGCCTGGGGCTGTGGGCGTGGGCGCGGCGGCGTCCGGTGCTGGCCGGCCTCCTGCTCGGCCTGGGCGTCGCCGCGAAGCTCTACCCGGTCCTGCTGCTGGCCGCGCTGTTCCTGCTCTGCCTGCGCGCCGGGCGCGTGCGCACCTGGCTGCGGACGGCGGTCGCCGCGGGTGCCGCCTGGCTGGTCGTGAACGTGCCCGTCGCCGTGCTGGCGCCGGAGAACTGGGCGCGGTTCTTCCGGCTCAACAGCGAGCGGCCGGCCGACCCGGACACGCTGTGGAACATCGCGATCACCCTCTCCGGCGGGCGGCTGTTCGACGGCCCGCTGGCCGAGGGCCAGACGCCGGAGGTGCTCAACGCGGTCGTCGCCGTCACCCTGCTGCTCGGGGTGGCCGCGGTGGCCTGGCTGGTGCTGGCCGCCCCGGTGCGGCCCCGCGTCGCCCAGGTCGCGTTCCTGCTGGTGGCCGGCTTCCTGCTGGTCAACAAGGTGTGGAGCCCGCAGTACTCGCTGTGGCTGCTCCCGCTGGCCGTGCTGGCCCGCCCGAGCTGGCGGGCGCTGCTGCTCTGGCAGGCCACCGAGGCGCTGCTGTGGGTACCCCGGATGCTGTGGTACCTCGGCACCGAGAACCGCGGCGTCGAGGTCGAGTGGTTCCTCGGCGCCGTCGTCCTGCGGGACGCCGCCGTCGTCGTCCTCGTGGCCCTGGTCGTACGGGACGTCTGGCGTCCCGACGGGGACGTCGTCCGCGCCGGCTGGCCCGGCGTCGACGACCCCGCCGGAGGCGTCCTGGACCACGCCGAGGACGCGGTGACACTGCGACCCTCCGGGTCGCACCGCGGCCACGTGCCGTCCCCCCGCTGAGCTGAGCCGCTGCCGTGTCCCGGTCGGTGGAAGGACCCCCTCCTGGCTCCCCTCGCTCCGCTCGGGGAGGCCCTGGAGGGGGCCGGGGCCCTCGCGACCGGCCCACCCGCGATCAGGTACCGTCCCCTACCTACGCCGAGCCGCCGCGTCGTGCCTGCGCGGACCCCTCCGGGGCCCACTCGGCACGACAGGACCGCTACGCCAGGGCGGTCCGCAGCAGGGCGATCTCCTCGGCGTGCGCCGGCGCGTCGCCGGGGGTCTCCAGGACGACGGGGCAGCCGGCCGCGCGGGCGACCTCGACCAGCAGCCCGGTCGGGATCTGCCCCTCGGACAGCGGGGCGTGCCGGTCCCGGCTGGACCCGTGCGGGTCACGGCTGTTGTTGAGGTGCACCAGGTCGACGCGGCCGGTGATCGCCCGGACGTCGTCCACCGCGGTGGCGAGGTCCCAGCCGGCGGCCCAGGCGTGGCAGGTGTCGAGCACGAACCCGGCGCCGAACTCGCCGACGGCCTCCCACAGCCGGGCGATCGCATCGAGGTCGCGGGCCATGGCGTTGCCCCCGCCGGCGGTGTTCTCGATCAGCAGCGGGACGGCGAAGCCGCCGGTCTCCGCCTGCCGGGAGAAGGTCTTGCGCCAGTTGTCGGCGCCCGCGGCCGGGTCGTCGTCCCCCAGGACGTGCCCGCCGTGCACCACCATGCCGCGGGCGCCGATCTCGGCCGAGGTCTTCGCGTGCTGGCCGAGCAGCTTGCGGCTGGGGATGCGGATGCGGTTGTTGGTCGAGGCCACGTTGAGCACGTAGGGCGCGTGCACGAACAGGGCGATGTCCCCAGCGGCGTCCCCACCGGCGTCCCCGGCGGCGTCCCCGGTGAGGAGCGCCTGCTGGTCGGGGGTCAGGCCGGGTGCCTTCCAGCCCTGCGGGTCGCCGAGGAAGAACTGCACCCCGTCGGCGTCCATCTCCGCGGCACGGGCCAGCGGGCCGCCGCCGTCCATCCCGCCGTCCTGGGTCAGGCCCGGCCCGACGTGCACGCCGATCAGCGCCCGGGCGGGTGGGGAGGTCACGCCGCCGACCCTAGCCGCGCCGGCTCGTCCCGTGCTCCGCCGGTGCTCCGCAGGCTCCCCGCGCTCTGCGGGTGCGGCGGCGCCGGCAGGAGTCGGGCGGGCCGGCGCTCCGGTCCCGTGGATCCGGGCCTGTGGACGACGCGGACCGGCGTCCCGCCCGCCGCTGGTAACCTGACCGGTGGCGCGTTCCGGCTGTGCTGTTCGAGGTGCCGGGGCGCGCGACGCGTGTACGACCCTCCTGCTGCAGACCGACTGCAGCCGCTTCAGACCAGAGGAGGTGGGGTTCTCCGTGCGTCACTACGAACTGATGGTCATCCTCGACCCCGACCTGGAGGAGCGCACCATCGCTCCCTCCCTCGACCGGTTCCTGACCGTCGTCACCAACGCCGGCGGTACCGTCAAGACCGAGATCTGGGGCCGCCGCCGGCTGGCCTACGAGATCGACAAGCAGATCGAGGGCATCTACGCGGTCGTCGACATCCAGGCCACGCCGGCCGCGGTGGCCGAGCTCGACCGGCAGCTGAACCTCAACGAGTCGGTCCTGCGCACCAAGCTGATCCGGCCCGAGGTCCACTGACCATGGCCGGTGAGACCGTCATCACCGTCATCGGCAACCTGACGTCGGACCCGGAGCTGCGGTTCACGCCGTCCGGGGCCGCGGTCGCCAACTTCACCGTCGCCTCGACTCCGCGGACCTTCGACCGCCAGTCGCAGGAGTGGAAGGACGGCGAGGCCCTCTTCCTGCGCTGCAACGTGTGGCGGCAGGCGGCCGAGAACGTCGCCGAGTCGCTGACCCGCGGTTCGCGGGTGATCGTCTCGGGCCGGCTCAAGCAGCGGTCGTTCGAGACCAAGGAGGGCGAGAAGCGCACCGTCGTCGAGCTCGAGGTCGACGAGATCGGCCCGTCCCTGCGCTACGCCACCGCGAAGGTCACCAAGGCCTCGCGCGGTGAGGGCGGCGGGGGCTTCGGCGGCGGCGGTGGCGGCTTCGGCGGCGGCGGCGGGTCCAGCGACCCGTGGTCGACCCCGGCCCCGCCGTCGGACGAACCGCCCTTCTAGAAGGACCCTCCTGCCCCCCACCACTCGCACGCTCGTGGCGGGACCCTGCAGGAGGGCCGCCCGTCCTCCCCACCCTTCGCACGCTCAGGGTGGGACCCGGGACGGGGCCGCCCCCTGCCCCCACCGCTCGCAGGCTCGTGGCGGGACCCTGCAGGAGGGCCGCCCGTCTTTCCCTGAACCTCGTCGTACCTGGAGAACCCAGTGCCCAAGCCCCCCGTTCGCAAGCCCAAGAAGAAGGTCTGCCAGTTCTGCAAGGACAAGGCGACCTACGTCGACTACAAGGACACGGCCCTGCTGCGGAAGTTCATCTCCGACCGCGGCAAGATCCGGGCCCGCCGCGTCAGCGGCAACTGCAGCCAGCACCAGCGGGACGTCGCCACGGCCGTGAAGAACAGCCGCGAGATGGCCCTGCTGCCCTACACCTCGACGGCGCGCTGACCATGAGCACCCAGAAGCTGATCCTGCTGCAGGAGGTCACCGGTCTCGGGTCCTCCGGTGACACCGTGGAGGTCAAGGGCGGCTACGCCCGCAACTACCTCCTGCCCCGCGGCCTGGCGATCAAGGCCACCCGCGGCGCCGAGAAGCAGGTCGAGTCGCTGCGCCGGGCGCGCGCTGCCCGCGAGGTGCGCTCGCTCGAGGAGGCCCAGGCCGTGGCCGGGCGCCTGACCGGTCTGACCGTCCGGGTGCCGGCCCGCACCGGCCAGGGCGGCCGCCTGTTCGGCCGCATCACCACCGCCGACGTCATCAACGCCGTGACCGCCGCCGGCGGCCCCGAGCTCGACCGCCGCCGGGTGGAGCTGCCCAGCAGCATCAAGACCACGGGCCAGCACACCGTCACCGTGCGCGTGCACCCCGAGGTGAGCACCGAGCTGACCATCGAGGTCGTCCCCGGCTGAACGAGGACCCCGTCCTCCCCACCCCTCGCATGCTCGGGGCGGGACCCGGGACGGGGCCGTGGGCGGGGCTCTGCAGAGGGGCCGCTCCTACACTGCCCGCGAGGGGCGCCGGACCACGGTCCGGCGCCCCTCGCGGCGTTCTCGGGTGGTGTGCGCCCGTCCAGCGGTCAGGAAGCCGGGCCGGCCGCGGGCGTGCCGACCTGTGGACGTGTGACAGGTGGGACTCGTGGGCCCGGTCCGTGACACGCCGGAGACCGACACCAGGAATTCTCCCGACTTTCTCCCGTCCACACCCCGTGCGTGGCCGCCGCGCAGGTCAGCCCGGGGATACGGGGGACGGCGTCCCGGCGTCCCCCGCTGTCTCCACATGTCGACACGTCTGTGTCCACCGACTTGTCCACAAGTTGTGCAGAACCGCGTGCACAGGTGGTGTTGGACGGGTCCCTCCGCTCTTCCTAACGTCCTCCTCGGCTGCCACCGGTGCGGGAACTGTCAGCCCCCCGGGGTAGCAACGGCTCGAACACGCGTACGAGTCAGGTGTGCAGCGTTCTGGTGCTTCCCCCACCAGGCCCCGGCCGATCGGTCGGGGCCTGTACGCGGTGCGCCGGTGAGTGGACGGAGGAACCACCGTGGCGGTGGCCGACGAGTTCAGCCGGCCGTCCCCGACGGCGCCGGAGTACGACCGGCAGCCGCCGCAGGACGTCGCAGCGGAACAGTCGGTGCTCGGCGGCATGCTGCTGAGCAAGGACGCGATCGCCGACGTCGTCGAGGTGCTGCACGGCGTCGACTTCTACCGCCCGGCGCACCAGGTGATCTTCGACTGCGTCCTCGACCTGTACGGGCGCGGCGAGCCGGCCGACGCGATCACCGTCGCCGCCGAGCTCAACCGCACCGACCAGCTGTCGAAGATGGGCGGCGCGGTCTACCTGCACACCCTCATCCAGTCCACGCCCACGGCGGCCAACGCCGGCTACTACGCGGCGATCGTCGCCGAGCAGGCGGTGCTGCGCCGGCTGGTCGAGGCCGGCACCCGCGTGGTGCAGCTGGGCTACGGCGCGGCCGGCGGCCGGGGCGACGTCGACGACATCGTCGACCGCGCCCAGCAGGAGATCTACGACGTCACCGAGAAGCGCATGAGCGAGGACTACGCGCGCCTCGAGGACATCCTGCAGCCGACGATGGACGAGCTGGACGCCATCGCCTCCCGCGGCGGCACCGCCCGCGGCGTGCCCACCGGCATCCGCGACCTCGACGAGCTCACCAACGGCCTGCAGGGCGGCCAGATGGTCGTCATCGCGGCACGTCCCGGTGTGGGCAAGGCTCTGGCCCTCGACACCCTGCTCGCCACCCCGTCCGGCTGGACGACGATGGGCGGGGTCCGCGTCGGCGACCAGGTGATCGGCTCCGACGGCCGGCCGACGACGGTGGTGGCCGCCACCGAGGTGATGGCCGGCCGCCCCTGCTACGAGGTGCACTTCTCCGACGGCTCGGTGATCGTCGCCGACGCCCAGCACCAGTGGCTCACCGAGGACCGGGCCAGTCGGAGGTCCTCGGGTCCGGCGAGGATCCGGACGACGGAGGAGATCGCCCGCACCCTCAGGAGCGCGACGGAGCCGCAGCGACCCGACCACTCGGTGACCAACGCCGCCCCACTGGACCTGGCCGCGGCCGACCTCCCCCTGCCGCCGTACGCGCTGGGGGTGGAGCTCAGCACGCGCTCCGCGACCGAGCTCGTCGAGCTGGACCCGGAGATCGCCGTGTACGCCCATGGCGCCGCGGGGGGAGAGCTGGACGCCCGCGCTCTCGCCGTCGTCGCGGCGGCGGGGCGGATCCCGGTGCCGTTCCTGCGGGCGTCGGTCGCCCAGCGCCGGGCGCTGCTGGCCGGTCTCCTCGACGCCGGCGGCACCGTGGCCGCCGACGGCGCCGTGCAGCTCGCCGTCCTCGGCGCCGACCTCGCCGAGGACGTCCGGGAGCTGATCGTGAGCCTGGGGCACACCGCGCGGAGCGATGATGGACACGCGCTGAGCTTCGCCACCGACGACGAGGTCTTCTGGCTGCAGCGCAAGAGGCTGGCGCACAAGGAGCGCGGCGCTCGCACATCTGCGGGCCGCGGTGTCCGGTTCATCACCGACGTGCGGCCCATCCCGAGCGTGCCGGTGCGGTGCATCCAGGTGGACGCCGAGGACCACCTGTTCCTCGCCGGGCGGGGTCTCATCCCGACCCACAACTCGACCCTGGGACTGGACATCGCGCGCTCGGCCACGGTGAAGCACCACCTGCCGGCCGTCATCTTCTCGCTCGAGATGAGCAAGCACGAGATCACCATGCGTCTGCTCTCGGCCGAGGCGAAGGTGCCGCTGCACCACATGCGCGCCGGCACGCTGTCGGACGAGGACTGGTCGAAGCTGGCCCGCCGGATGGGTGAGATCGCCGACGCGCCGCTCTACATCGACGACTCGCCGAACATGACGATGATGGAGATCCGGGCCAAGGCGCGGCGGCTCAAGCAGCGCAACGACCTCAAGCTCGTGGTCATCGACTACCTGCAGCTCATGACCTCGGGCAAGCGGGTGGAGAGCCGCCAGCAGGAGGTCTCGGAGTTCTCCCGGGCGCTGAAGCTGCTGGCCAAGGAGCTCGAGGTCCCGGTCATCGCGATGAGCCAGCTCAACCGCGGCTCCGAGCAGCGGCAGGACAAGAAGCCGATGCTGTCGGACCTCCGCGAGTCGGGTTGCCTGACCGCGGACACACGCGTCCTGAGGGCCGACACGGGCGCCGAGACGACGATGGGTGAGCTCTTCGAACATGGGGCGACCGACGTCCCGGTGTGGGCCTTGGACGACAGCCTGCGCTACGTCCGCCGGCACCTGACGCACGTCTTCTCCACCGGCCGCAAGCCGGTGCTGCAGCTGACCACGGCGTCGGGCAAGACGGTGCGGGCGACGGCCAACCACCCGTTCCTCACCTACGACGGATGGCGGCCCCTGGGTGAGCTGGTCCCCGGGAACCGCATCGCCGTACCCCGGCACGTGCCGGCGCCGGACCGGATGACCGTGTGGGAGGACGAGATGGTCGTCCTGCTCGCGCACCTGATCGGTGACGGCAGCTTCGTCGCTCGGCAGCCGTTGCGCTACGCCTCCGTCGACGAGGAGAACCTGCGGGCGGTCACCACCGCGGCGCTGCACTTCGGTGTCGTGGCGGTGCGCGACGACCACGCGGCCGCTCGCTGCACGTCGCTGCGGCTGCGGGCTCCCTTCCCGCTCACGCACGGTCGCCGCAACCCGATCGCGGCCTGGCTCGACGAGCTGGGACTGTTCGGCCTGCGTAGCCACGAGAAGTTCGCGCCGGAGCCGGTGTTCTCCCTGCCGAAGAAGCAGATCGCGCTCTTCCTGCGCCACCTGTGGGCCACCGACGGATCCGTCACGGTGACCAAGAACGGCCGCGGAGGGCGGGTGTACTACGCCTCGACCAGCCGCGAGCTCGTTGACGACATCTCCCGACTGTTGCTGCGCTTCGGCATCTCTTGCCGCATTCGCCGGACGCAGAAGAGCGGCTACCGCGACGGGTGGACGCTCGACATCGGCGGGTGCGATGACCAGCGGCGGTTCCTCAACGAGATCGGCGTCCACGGTGCCCGTGGTACGGCCGCTGAGAGGCTGCTGGAGATCGTCCGGGGGCTGTCGGCGAACACGAACGTGGACACCGTGCCCGTGCAGGTCTGGGAGCATGTACGGGCGGTCCTGGAGGACAAGGGCATGAGCCACCGGGCTTTCGCCACTTCCGTGGGCTCGGCTTTCTGCGGCAGCACGATGTGGAAGCACGCACCGAGTCGCGAACGGCTCGGCCGGATCGCCGCTGTGCTCGGCGACGCTGAGCTGGAGATGCAGGCGGTGAACGACCTGTACTGGGACACGATCACTTCCATCGAGCAAGGCGCGGCCGAGGAGGTCTACGACGCAACAGTGCTTGGCGGGCACAATTTCGTAGCCAACGGAATGGCTCTGCACAATAGCATCGAGCAGGATGCGGACATGGTCATGATGATCCACCGCGAGGACATGTACGAGAAGGAGTCGCCACGTGCCGGTGAGGCTGACATCATGCTCGTGAAGCACCGGAACGGTCCCACGGCAAATGTCACGGTCGCTTTCCAGGGCCATTACAGCCGGTTCGTGGACATGGCCAACTGACCGTGGCGACCGGGCCGGCGGCCGGCTCGGTCCGGGCCCTGCTGCACCCGGATCGCATGGAGCACGGACCTCCGGGACGAGCCTGTCCGCGGCAGCCGCGAGACAGCATGAGGTCGTGGCCAGGGTCTGGCCCAGCAGGGCGTCGTCGCGGGTGTTGGCCGGCGCGGACACCGTGGCCATCGGCACGCCGGCGCCCTCGCACAATTGGGATCGCTTCAGGCCGCCTTTGCCCCGGTCCACCGGGCTGCGACCGGCGCATTGCCCGCCGCAGGGCGCCTTGGTGGTGCAGCCGTCGACCGCCAGGTCGGCCAGGTCCAGGCCGATCATCTGGTCGTAGGCGTCGGCGCAGGCCAGCCGCAGCCGGTCGAAGACGCCCAGGGCGATCCACTCATCCCGGCGGCGGCGCATGGTGGTGGCCGAGCAGGCGGCGTCGGCGATCCGCTCGTAGCCGGCGCCGAACACCAGCGCTTCGACGAGGTGATCGAACACCACGGCGTCGGCGATGCGCGGCCGGTGACAGCCCAGCGGGTGGTCATCGACACGCGCCGGCAGCAGGGCGAGGAACTGCTCGCGCAGCGGGTCAAGGATGCACGATGGGACGGCAGGCACGAGCGGTCCACATCTCACGGAGCGTTAGCACCTTCGCGAGCGTGGCCCTCGTGCCTGCCCTCAACGATCAGCCACGCCGAACGCGACGATCACGCCTACTGGCGGGGGCCCTTAGCTCACCGCAGAACTCGGGCATTGCACCCCGAGGAAGCGGCTGCGACGGCAGGCGTGCGGCAGTACTCGGTCGCCGCGTCCGCGTCGGCGAACGGCCCGGGCGCGTAGACGATCCAGTGGCCGGCGCTCAGTGCCGGGACGTAGTAGTCGGTGAGGAGGACCCTCGCTGTGATGCCCTCCTGGGTGAGCCGACGGGCCTGTTGTTCCGCTCGTGCCCACCCGTCAGTGCCAAAGGTGGCGAGTACGGCAATCACCGTTGGAGTGACCGGCTCAGGCGGGCGACGACTCGTCCCGAGATAGGCCGGATAGCAGTTCGGAACGGCGGTCAAGGCCAGACAGCGGTCGGCTGCGGCTCGCTGACTCGAGTACGGTCCCACGTAGACGAGCCAGGATCCCGAGGGCAGCGATGGATACTTCGAGGTGTCGAGCACTTCCGCCGGCTGGCCGGCCGCGGTGAGCTGGCTCGCGCGTTCGCTCGCGTGCGGGAGTGCGTCCGTCGATGACTTGCTGTACGGGGTGACGGCGACGACCCACTGACCAGTCGCAGGCGTGCTCACCTCGGAAGGTGGTACGGAGGTAGAACTGGCTGACTCGCCCGGCGTCGTCGACGTCGAGTTCGCGGTTGGAGCCGAAGTGGTTGACTGAGGCGCTTCGCTTGGCGCGGTCGACTGGGTGGTCGTGCTCGGCGCTGACGAATTGGTGGAGCGCGGCTGGGTCGGCTCGCTCGTTCGGCTCGGCTGAGACGGTGATGTGTCCGTGGTCGGGCGCGGCGGGACCGATTCGCTCGTTCGGTCTGGTCGGGACGGCGCCGCGTCGGTGATCGGAGGCGGTGCCTGGGTCTCCTCGGTCGAGGGCGAGGGTCCTGGGGAAGCTGGGCTGCTGGGCTCCAGCTCCGGTGCTGTCGAGGTCGCTGCAGGCGAGCCCCGCCCCGGCCGGTCGTCGGCCCAGGCACCGCTCAGGACGGCGATGCCCGCGCCCGTACCTGCGGTTGCGAGCACGGTGGCGATTGACGCGCCGAGGACCAGCAGTCGTCGCCGCCGCTTCGTCGGTTCGGAATCCTCGTTCTTCGGGCGGATGGACGTGACCTCCGCTGACGCGGGTCCGGTGCTCAGGTGCAAGCCGGACATGCCAGCCACGGCCGCCTCGCTGGTCCGCAGCGCATCACGCAGCAAATCGAGGCTCGGCCTGCGTCTAGGCTCGCGCGCCAAGCAGTCGCGTACGACACCGCGCAGGGTCGTGGGCAGCTGTGATGGCAGGTCGGTTCTTGATGAGACTTCGGGTCGGTGGCCGGTGAGCATCTCGACCAGCACCACGCCAAGGGAGAACACATCAGAGGCGGTTGTCGCCCGCCCGCCTCGTGTCAGTTCCGGCGCCGTGTAGCCGGGGGTTCCTCCCAGGGCTGTTCCTCGCTGACCTGCGTCCAAGAGGACGACGGCGATGCCGAAATCGGTGATCCTCGCGTGCGCTCCCTCAGCCGACGGCTCGACGAGGATGTTCTCCGGTTTGAGGTCCAGGTGGAGGACTCCGTGCGCGTGCACGGCGGCGAGGCCGGCCGCGACCTGGGCAGCGATCGAGCATGCCTGCGCTGGCCGGAGCGTCCCGCCGTGATCCTGGAGGTAGCGGCGTAGGTCGGGGCCGTCGACGAGGTCCATAATCAGCGCCAGTCGGCCTCGTTCGGCAACGACGTCACGAACGGCCACGACGGAGTCGTGTCGCAGCTGCCGCAACACCGCCTCCTCGCGCAGGAGGTGGTCGCGGATCTCGGGCTCGCCGGCGAGATGCTGGTGCAGTAGCTTGGCGGCGAGCGGCGGACCTCCCCTGTGACTGACGGCCCGCCACACGACACCCACGGCTCCCCGGCCGAGTTCCTCTAGCAGTCGGTACTCGCTGCCGAGTGGCTCCTCGACCATGTTCGCTCCTGTCCGCCCTGGGGGCGCGTTCTCAGCAGCAGGCGCGTAGGTGGACCCGGAAGTTAGCTCACTCGGGTGACGAAGGGCACCCCTTGCGACAGAGCAGGTGCGGGCCGTAGCGTCTTTCCCTCATCGCGAGAGGTTGCTCACCGAGCGGAGTTCGGGGGATCTCGTGGCCAGCTCCTTCAGTTGTGACCCCCGCGTAGCCCGACAGGTCTCCGATGAGCTGGCCGGGATCCGCCGGGACATGGACGCCACTGACCAGGTGTTCGGTGGGTTCGCCGGAGCGACCGGCTCCGACAGGGTCGAGCAGGCCCTCGAGGGCTTCTACGCCGACTCCTCCGACAGTCGCAAGAAGCTCGGCGAGCTCCTGGACCGCGGGTCCGGGCTCCTGCGGGGTCTCGCCGAGGGAACACAGGCCGTCGACCGCTCACTCGCCGACGCGCTGCCGGTGATGCCGCCCGCCACCGTCGTCCCCAGAGCTCCCGAGACGGCGACGACGGGTAGCCCGCAGTGACCGCTCCGAGCACCGCGGCACCGACCGGCTTCACCCTGCGGGTGCCGACGTCCTGGGTGGAGTTCGACGTCTGGCGAGCCACCCGCACCGGCGACCTCGCCCGCCTCGTCGATGCCCGGATCACCCAGGAACCGGAGCTCGCCCCGCAGCGCAGCACCCTGCTCAAGCTGCTCCGTCAGACCGCCGCCGACGCCGAGCGGCGGGGTGCGGTCTTCTGCGCGGCGATGACCGAGGCCGTAGACGACGCAGGGGTCCTCGCCGCCACCGCGATGGTCTTCCAGACCGAGGGTGCTCCCGACCCGGCTGACAACACCGTCGAGGCGATCGCCGCACAGGTGAGCGCCGGGGCGCCCGCCGACGGGTCGCCCACGTGGCGGCGGGTGGAGGTCGTGGAGCTGCCCGTCGGCCGTGCCGTGCGCATCTCGGGTGTCGAGCGCGTCGACCTCGGCGCCCGCGGCTCCCTCGACGCCGTCGTCATGCAGACCCTGATCCCCGTCCCCCACGAGCAGGGCGTCCTGGACGTCGTGCTCACCAGCCCACAGGTACAGCTGGCTGAACCGATGCTCGAACTGTTCGACGCGATCAGCGCGACACTCGCCTGGTCCAGCGACTGACCTCCTGATGCGTCCGTACGGCACGGTGCCGTACGGCTGACCGTGCGGCGACCGTCCGTACGGCCCTCCTCCCGGAGAGGGACCCGGCCATGACGTCCAACATCAACGTCGGCTACCAGGAGCTGGAGAGCTGCGCAACGCAGCTGAGCACCGCCCAGCAGGACATGATCAGTGAGTTGGCCCGACTCAAGTCGATGATCGACAACCTGGTGCAGGGCGGATTCCGTACCGACCTCGCCTCCGGCAAGTTCCAGCAGTCCTACGCGCAGTGGGACACCGGCGCGAAGAACGTCATCCAGGGTCTGGAGGGCATGAGCAGCTTCCTCAAGACCACGGTGAAGGAGCACCGGGACCTGGACGACCGGCTGAGCAGGTCCACCGGGAGCTGACCGACTCCCGCCATGAGCGACTGGCACGTCGTCGGTCGCGACGGCGACCCGGCGCCCGGGGACCCGTCCCGGACCCGGGAGCTGGCCGCGCGGCTGCACCACCAGGCGGAACTGGCCGAGCGCAACACCGACCGGCTCCGCTCGGTGGCCGCCAACGAGGGCGCCCTGCGGATGGAGGGCGACTACGCTCCGAAATTCCGCGACGTGCTGACCGAGCTCCCCGACCAAATCGGCAAACTGGCCCGTGCCTACCAGGGCTGCGGGAATGCTGTGCTGACGTTCGCCGGTGACCTCGAGCGGGCCAAATCGCAGGCGGGCTCGGCGCTGCGCCAGGGCCGGGACGCAGATGACCGCTACCAGGGCGCGATGCGGGAGATCCGGGCGGCGCTGCCGGATGACCGGGAACTCGCCTTCGCCTCGGGCCTCAGTCTGGCCACGCTCGAGGCCAGGATGATCGGCCTCGACGACGGCGTGAAGATTCAGGTGCGCGCCGCGGCGGCGCGCGCCCGCGACGCCGACACCGACCGCGACCGTGCCCGCCGGCTGGCCGATCAGGCGGCCGAGCTGCGGGGGGACGCCGAGCAGCGGTGCGTGGACGGCATCAACGAGGCCCTCGAAGGCAGCGGGATCAAGAACAAGTCGTGGTTCCGCAAGGCGTGGGACTTCGCCTCCGCGCCGTTCCGGTCCTGGGACGCCTTCGTCGAGCTGTGCAAGGTCGTCGCCCTCGTCGCCGGCGTCGCGGCGCTCTTCATCTCCGGCCCCATCGGGGCAGCCATACTCGCCGCCGCTCTCGTTACTGGTGCCGCCGTGGCCGCCGACACGGTGGCCAAGTACAGACGCGGGGAGGCCTCGCTGGGTGACGTCGCCCTCGAGGCTGTCGGGCTCATCCCCGCCGGCCGAGTCGTCGGGGCCGCCGGCAAGCTGGCCGGCAATGCCGCGCGGCTGGCAGGTGCGGCGCAGGGTCTGGCCCGTGGCCTCGGGACGGCGGGCCGGACGGTCGGCGGTGCGCTGCACGCCGTCGGTCGCAAGGCGGTGCCCGCCATCCGCAGCGGCATCACCTGGGTTCGGCGGAACGCGATTCCCACGTCCATGCGGAATGTCAGGGTCGACCCAATCGACGTCGCAAGTGGCGAGATGCTGCTCCAGCAGACCGACGCCGAGCTGCCGGGGATGCTCCCGCTGGTGCTCACGCGCACGCACCTGTCGTCCTACCGGGTGGGCCGCTGGTTCGGCCCGTCGTGGGCGTCGACGCTCGACCAGCGGCTCGAGGTCGACGGTGCCGGGGTCTGCTACGCCGCCGAGGACGGCACGCTGCTCGTCTACCCCCCGGTGCCCGCCGCAGGCCACGTGCTACCCGAGGAGGGTCCGCGCCTTCCCCTCGCCCGCACCGATGACGACACGTACACGGTCACCGACGATGAGCGCGGGCTCGTCCTGCACTTCGGGTCGACGAGCGGACCGGACGCCGGCGTTCTGCCGCTGACCGCGGTGGTCGACCGCAACGGGCACCGCATCGACCTCGAATACGACGGGGACGGCACGCTCACCGAGGTCCGCCACTCCGGCGGCTACCGCGTCGCCGTCGACACCCGCAGCGGCCTGGTGACCGGGCTGCGCCTGCTCGGCCGTTCAGGAGACGTGGAGCAAGTCCTCGTCCGCTTCGGCTACGACGGGGCTCGGCGGCTGACCGACGTGGTCAATTCCTCTGGCGTCCCGCTGCGCTTCGGGTACGACAGCGCCGGGCGCATGACCCAGTGGCAGGACCGCAACGGCACCCAGTACCGCTACGCCTACGACGCCTACGGCCGCTGCGTCCGCACCTCCGGTTCGGACGGCTGCCTCGACGGCACGATCACCTATGACGTCGACAACCGCGTCAGCGTGGTGACCGACTCCCTCGGTCACAGCACCACCTACCACCTCAACGAGGCCCTACAGGTCATTCGCGAGGTCGACCCACTCGGGCACGCGACCGAGTCCGAGTGGGACCGCTACGACCGCTTGCTCGCCCGCACCGACCCACTCGGCCGGACCATTCGCTACGCCTACGACGAAGCCGGCGATCTGACCTCGGTCGAGCGGCCGGACGGCAGCACGATCTCCGCCGCGTACGACGCGATGCGCCTGCCGGTCACCGTCATCGGGCCCGACGGCGCCGTTTGGCGGCGGGAGTACGACGAACGCGGCAACCTGACCGCCGTCACTGACCCGATGGGGGCACGGACGTCGTACCTGTACGACGAGCTGGGCCGGCTGGTCGAGGTCATGGACGCCCTGGGTCACGTCCGCCGGATCGAGACCGATGCTGCCGGCTTGCCGGTCGCCGTCACCGACCCACTGGGGGCGACGACCCGCTACGAGCGGGATGTCGCCGGTCGCGCCGCCACCGTGATTGACCCGCTGGGGGCGACGACCCGCTTCCGCTACACCGTCGAGGGAAAGCTGGCCTGGCGCGCCCTGCCGGACGGCGCGACCGAGCGGTGGTCGTACGACGGGGAGGGCAACCTGGTCGAGCACCTCGACGCGATGGGCTCTGCCACCCGCATCGAGGTCACGCACTTCGACCTGCCCGCCGCCCGCACCGCGCCCGACGGCGCCCGACTGGTGTTCTCCTACGACACCGAGTTGCGCCTGGTTGCCGTCACCAACCCGCAGGGCCTCATGTGGCGGTACGAGTACGACGCCGCCGGCAACCTCGTGCGCGAGATCGACTTCAACGGCCGCGTCCTGCGCTACGCGTATGACGCCGGCGGCCAGCTCGTCGAGCGGGTCAACGGCGCCGGAGAGGTCACCCGCTTCGTCCGCGACCCGCTCGGCAACGTGGTGGAGCAGCGAGCCGAGGACGCCCTCGCGGTCTTCTCCTACGATCCCGCGGGCCGCGTCGTCCGCGCCACGAACGCCGACGCAGACGTCCGCTTCGAGCGTGACCCGCTCGGCCGGGTGCTGTCGGAGACGTGCAACGGCCGCAGCGTCGAGTCCACGTACGACGTGCTCGGCCGGCGGGTGCGCCGCCGGACGCCGTCGGGCGCGGAGAGCCTGTGGGAATATGACGCCAACGACCGTCCTGTCGCCCTGCACACGGCGGGACACCGGCTGGACTTTAGCTATGACGCGGCGGGGCGAGAGATCGAGCGGCGCCTCGATACCGGCGTCGTCATCGCGCAGGACTGGGACGCCAACTCACAGCTGCTGGCGCAAACCGTCACGGCGCCCTCGCTCGACGATGCACGGCCTGAATCCGCGCGCCAAGCGCGGGTCGTGCAGCAGCGGAAGTACCACTACCGGGCCGACGGCTACATCACCCAGATCGACGACCTCCTGTCGGGAAGTCGGCGCTTCGACCTCGACCCGGTCGGCCGGATCACCGCGGTCACCGGGGCCGGCTGGACCGAACGGTACGCCTACGACTCGGCTGGGAATATCACAACTGGGTCCTGGCCTGCTTCTCCCGAGACGTTGAGTAGTGATGCTCAAGGCGACCGGGAGTACGCCGGCACGCAGATCCGCCGCGCGGGTGCGGTGCGATACGAACACGACAGCCAAGGACGTGTCGTGATCCGCCAACAGAAGCGCCTGTCCGCCAAGCCGCGCACCTGGCGGTACACATGGGACGGTGATGATCGCCTCGTCGCTGCCGAGACCCCCCAGGGAGAGCGCTGGCAGTACCGCTACGACTCCTTCGGTCGGCGTACGGCCAAGGAGCGTGTGGACCGGGCCTCAAACCAGGTGGAGGGACTTCACTTTGCGTGGGACGGCCTTCTGCTCGCCGAAGAGTTCACCAGCGCTCGCCCGTACCAATTACGCGTGCCTTCAATCAGCCGAGCCAGGTCATGGGACTGGTTTCCTGGGACCTTCCAACCACTCTCGCAGTCCCTGCTGATGCGCTCTGTTGGTGATGAATCGGGTTCTCCACCGGTGCAGGAATTCCACCTGATCGTCACGGAACTCAGCGGCGCACCGGCCGAGCTGCTGAACGGCGACGGAGAGCCGATTTGGCAAGGCAAGTCGAGCCTCTGGGGAGATGCTGTCGGCCCAAGGGACAGGGATCGGGACTGTCCCCTCATGTTTCCGGGACAGTACTTCGACGGCGAAACGCAGCTCGCGTACAACCATCATCGCTATTACAGCATGGACAGTGCTCGTTACCAGAGCGACGACCCTATCGGCTTGAGGGGCGGGAGCAATGTATACAGCTATCCCAAGAATCCTTTTGCCGAGTCGGATCCTCTCGGTTTGACGCCGTGCCGGAATAATAGGGCAGGCGCCGGAAATCCTGGCGCGCGGACCGACAGGATCGACCTGTCAGCAGCCGCCATGTACCCTGGGCGTCGCCTTCCACTTCAGCAAGGCCCTGCGGGGGCCATCCTCGTCAAAAGGGCCCCCGATGGGTCCATCACCAACTATGCCGTGTATGACAGCAGCGGCCTCATTATCAAGAGAGTTGATCTGACCGGGCGACCGCATGCAGGAATTCCCACCCCGCATACCGTCGAATACCACCATGACGTCAACCCGCTGGGGAAAGTCTTCCCTCGCCAAGGCGACGTGCGGGCCGCCACACCCGATGAAATACCATGATGATCATTGTAGCCGGGCGACGTTTATACCGTTCCCAGGTTGTCGTATAGCGCGATGTCAGGAGGGGTGGAATGACATCAGAGCGGATTCACTCCTTGGCGCGGTCCAGAAATTGGCAGGACCGCATGCGTGCCACAGCCTTGCTAGCTGAGTCCAGCAACGACGATGCGGTCATGCAGCTCCGTGATCTGTTGAACGACAAGGATCTCGCTGTAATCAAGGCAGCAGCGGGGACACTAGTGGTGAAGTGGGGGGTGAAGGGACTGGGCATCGTCCTGGAAGCTTTGGCGAACGCCGACGACCAGGTGTCCGCCCATTTGCTGGACACCCTCAATGAACTCTGGTTTGAGGGGGTCGACGTGCCGGCGATGTGCAAGACCATTATGACGGGAAAGTCCACCGTGGCCTCCGCGAGCGCTCAGGATGTCCTGTCTGAGCTTGGAGCCACGTGAACGGGCGGCATAGTCGGCTTTCCCCTGTGAGCTAATGAAAGCTGCTGCCGTGGCAAGTGAGGCGATCGGCCGCGGCGTGGAAATGCCGAGAGCACGGGGACGCCGTACGTTGTCGGATGACCAAGCCCCGCCATTGGCAGCGTCGTCGACACACCGTCAACTGCAACGGCTGCTGCATCGTGGGTCCTCGGCCGCGTGCCACTTCACAAGAGAGCGACCCGCACGAGCTGCTGGCGGGCAAAGGTTATGTAGCCGGCGCCGGGAGGGCTGGCGAAGAACTGGTCAGGCTCCAGGGAGAAACCGTGCTCGCGGGCGACCAGCGGGACGGTTGGGGTGAGCAGGAGCCGCGTGCCGGAGGTCAGGACCTCATTGGCCACCCGCATCAGTGAGCGTCGCTGGCCGTTGAGGACGGGTGTCGCGTCACCGACTAGCACCAGCGCCTGACGGCCGAGCGAGGCCGGGCTGGTGGCCTCCTCGAGCAGGGTCGACACGTCCGCCCAGTTCTCCTGCGACGGGGTCACCGTGATCTGTTCGAAGTCGTCGACTACGACCGCGTAGCGGTCCTCACCGAAGTCGGCCACGGCCTCCCGCAGCTCGGCGTCCGTGACGGTCGTGCCGACGACCGCACGCACCCCAAGATCGGTGTCTACCAACGTGGCCAGGGGGGATCGGGGCGGCGCGACGACAAGCACGTCGACCCCGACGCAGCGGAGGCCGGTGATCACGGTCAGCGCGGCGGTGCTCCGGCCCGAGCCGGCCGGACCGGAGACGAGCATGGTGTGCGGCCCGGCGCCGAAGAAGTCGACCCCGATCGTCTCGACCTCCGGCCCGCCGACACCGAGCGGAATCCAGGTGGGCGAGGGCAGCGGCGAGGGCAGGCACAGCTCGTCCAGCGACACCCGCACGGGTAGGGACGGAAACTGCTTGGGCAACAGCTCGGCAGGCGCCAGGCCGACCAGTTCGCTAGGCGACCGCGAGGGTCGGCACACCTGCACGTGGTCCCCGCTCGCGGCGTCGACGGCCCGACCGGGCAGCACCGGCGGGCTCACCGTTCCCGAGGGCAGGTATGCGCGGCGGGTCTCCTCCTTGGGAAAGGGCAGCAGCAGCCGCCGGGAGTAGAGGTCGGGTACCCGGCTGGACAGCATGGCCTGGCCCCCGACGGCGACGACGTGCACGCCGACCGGCGGGCCAGCGGTGATGACTCCGCGCAGCATCTTCAGCAGCGACGTCTCGACGAAGGCCGGGTCGGTGCGGTTCTCGAAGTGCTCCCACCCGTCGATCACACAGACGATCCACGGGTCCGCGCCGGAACCGGCTACCTTCCGCCGTTGTACCTCGCCGTCCAGCCAGGTGACCAGGCGGCGGACCCGGTCCGGCTCGGCCGGGGAGAAGACACCACCGCAGTGCGGCAGCTCGGCGTAGGCGGCCAAGCCCGCCGGCTGGTGCTCGAAGAGGTAGAGGTGTGCCTGGTCGGGACGGAACCGCCGCGCCAGGCTCTCCACCAGGGCACGGACGAACGTCGTCCGACCCGACTGGGGGCCACCGGCCACCAGCAGCCGGTCGGTGCCGGCCAGGTCCAGCGCCGCCGGCGGCTGTGCCTGGTCGTCGGGATCGTCGGCGAGTCCGAACGGCACTGCCGTCGCTGCTGCCGCAGCGGTGGCCCGGCAGGACAGCTCCTCCAGCCCGAGGTGGGCGGGCAGTGGCGGCTGCAGCGGGCGGTGCGGCGCGGGCAGGCCGAGGCGGCGGGCGGCCTCCTCGATGGCGGCGATGGCCAGCTGCTGGTCGGTCACCGCACCACCGGCGGCGGAGGGCTCCTGCGGCCGGGGCGCGCCGAGCGCGGCCCACTCCACGATGCGCACCCGTGCCGGCTGGGCCCCGGCCACCGGCGGGGGGTCACCCAGGTAGCCGGACTGGAACAGCCGCGGTGTGCGGGTCTCGTCCTTGGTGCACAGGATCATGCCGCGCCCTCGCAGCCGGCCGGGGATCACCGCGGCGTCCGGCACGCCGAGGACCTCGACGCTGTCGGCGGGCTCGTTCTGCCGCAGCGTGACGCGCAGGTCGATGTTGTTCTTCAGCTCCGCCGACAGCTTGCCCTGCAGCGACTGGGTGGCGAGCACCAGGTGCATGCCGAGCGACCGGCCCTTGGCGGCGACGTTGACGAGCTCCCGCAGGAAGTCCGGCGAGACCTCCAGCACCCGCGCGAACTCGTCGAACACCATGACCAGCCGCGGCAACGCGGGCAGCGCCGCATCTCCGCAGCGGGCGCGGCAGTACTCGTCGATCTCCCCGCCGTAGCGGGCGAGCAGAGACTCGCGGCGGCGGACCTCCGCCCGCACGGAGGCCAGCACGCGGATTGCGGCGGCCTCGTCGAAGACGTCGGCGGGTGTCTCCCCCGTCGAGCGGATCAGCCCCACCACCTGGGGGCAGTCCTCGAAGGGCAGGAACGCGCTGCCGCCCTTGAAGTCAACGAGGACCAGGTCCAGTTCGTCGGATCGGTTCGACAGCAGCAGCGAGGTCACCAGGGTCTGCAGGAGGATGCTCTTGCCTGCACCGGTAGCGCCGCCGAGCATCGTGTGCGGTCCCTGACCTGCGAGGTCGACCGTCACCAGCCCCGAGGCGTCGGCGCCCAGTGGCACCTCGGTGGTCGGTCCGGGCAGCTCCCGCCACAGCTCGAGCACGTCCTCGGCCGTGGGTGCGCCCATGCCCAGCAGGTCGAGGAAGCGCACGGGGTAGGGGACGGCGGCCTCCGCGCCGGCAAGAGTGAGTCGGTCGCGCATCGGCGCCACCGCACGGGCCAGTCGTTCCGCCGTTGCGTGATCGACCCCCTCGGGCCGGATCGTTGTCGTCCGGTCGTCCCGGCTGCGTGTGAGCCGCAGGACCGTGCCCTCGAGCTCGCACAGACCGCGGCACTCGTTCATGTCGTGTCGATCGACGCAGATCGTGTAGACCCCCACCGACGGACCGTCGCGCAGCACCTCCTTCATCCCGGACAGCCGGCGCAGCTCGAGCGCACCGTCGAGCACCACGACCACCTCGTCGGTGAAGCGGACGTCGAATGCGGTGCCGCGGGCCGCCGTCCGTGTGGCCACGAGTGTCTTGAGCTCGGCGATCCGCGCCGTGCGGGTCGCCGCAGTGTTGCCCACCCAGCACGGTGACGAGCCGGCCTCCCCGGCGTCGAGATGCGGCAGCCAGCGGGTCCAGGCCAGTTCCTCGCCGTCTCCAGAGCTGATGACGACCAGCCGCAGGTCGTCCGGGCTGCGCAGGGTGCCCAACTGCACGAGCAGCCAGCGCAGCAGCGCGGCCGCCGGCCCGGCCGAGCCGACGACGCCCAGCACCCCGATCGTCCGCAGGTCGACGGTGACGGGGACGTCGTGCAGCACCGGCGGTTCGAACCCCGTCCATGGCTGACCCCGGAGGTCCACCGACGCCGGCTCGTCGGCCAGGCCCACGCGCAGCACCAGTCCGTCCGGCGAGTCGGCGTTGCGCGGCCACAGCCCCCGGGCGGCGCCGGTCGCCGCGAGAGTGAGGTCGACCGGGTCCGGGGCCAGCGCCCGGCGCAGCGCCTCCTCCTCGGCGACGTGCGCGGTCAGCCGCTGTGTGACCGCCTGTTGCGCAGCGGCTCGCTCGCGGTCGTTGGCCCGGCGCTGGCGCCGGTCGGACCACGCGGTGAGCAGGACGGTCACCGGTCCCAGCAGCGCGAACAGCAGCATGGCGGGGTGCCCCAGGGCGAGGGCCAGGGTAACGCCGAGAGCCAGGGGAACGAGGACGCCGATGACCAGCGTGCTGGCGGTTCGCGCCGGGCTGTGGACCGACACCGGCAGGTCCACCGCGGTGCGGAGCACAGCCGGGGCCGGGGCGAACGCGCGGTTGAACTCCAACCGCCCGTCCGAGCTGCGGGCGGTGCGCAGCGGGGCGGATCCGGACACCCACTGCAGCCGGTTCCCGCCGATCTCCACCACGCTGTCGCGGTTCAATGTCACGGGTCCGGTGTCGGCGTCTCCGTCGACCCTCGTGCCGTTGGTCGAGCCCACGTCGGTGAGGGTGGCCTCGCCGTCGCGTCGGACATCGAGCTGCGCATGCCGCCGGGAGACGTCCCCGTCGTGCAGCAGGACCGCCGCTGCGGTCTCCCGCCCGATCAGGTGGCCACCGGGCGGTAGCCAGACCGCGGTTCGGGCGTCACAGCCCGCAACGACGCGGAGAGCACCGACGACGCCGTCCGGAAGAGTTCGCGGATTCGACGCCGGCGCACCGACGCTGATCGTCGCGCCCTGCAACAAGGGGCTCGTTCCCAGGGTGCCTGTTGGATCCACGGCCTGGGAGCCCACGTAGCACCGCCGCGTCCCGACGCGGACAGGCAGCGCGGACAGCAGGGAGGCCACACTGGTCGCCGCCTGTGCCCGGACCTCGACGTCCTGGACGAAGCCGGTGTCCGTGTCATGCACGGTCAGCCGCATGACCCAGGGGCGCTGCCTTGCGGTGTCGTCCTCCGGCGGCGCAGGACCGGGTTCCGAACGCCGAAGGCCCTCCACGTAGCGGTGCGCCAACTTCGTCGACGAATGACCGTTCCGGCCGCTTCGCACCGGGGTGTCCGCACGTCTACGTGTCCTGACGTGTCCACCGCGGGGTGGTCCCGACCGGCTGAGCAGGAAGGCCACGGCCGCACCCGCGGCGAGGCTGGTGATGGTGATGGCGATGGCGACAGCGACCGTCATGCGACCCCCCGTCGACACGGAGACAGCTACGGAGTGTGGCGCAGTGAGGTGCGGCCCAACAGATCCGCGGCAACCGCTCCCTGCGGCCAGTCTCTGCGGCCAGCGCCATGTTGAGCGCCACCCCAGTCGGCTCGAGCGGTTACCGGCCCGCATTCCACGTGGAACCCTGCAGGTCGTCGAGCAGAGCTGGCGCGGCTAGCCGGTCGACTTCGCCAGCTACTCCCCCGCGGCCGCGCTGGAGTGGCGCGGCCACCGCACCATCGAGGCCCTCACCGTCCTGCGGGCCAACGGCGTCCTGTGACGAGGTCGGGGGACACCGCACAAAGCGTGACCGCACTTCTGCGGCGCCGCATGTCCCATCACACCGTGCGTAGGCCATGGCGGGGCCGCACCAGCGGAGCACCCCGTGTCGACGACGGGGTCTCTCGCGTTGCCCGGTGCCGGGTCAGGCGACGATGTCCGATGTGGGCTGAGCAGTTGACCGCACGCTCTCCAGGACGGCGACCAGGGACGTGACGTCGGCGTCGCTGAACAGCGAGTCCGGCCCCTGCGGCGCCAGGCCGGTGAAGGGCGACTCCCACAGCAGCCCGGGGTCCATGGCGCCGTGTGCGGTCAGCTCGGCGACGACCAGCTGCACGAAGTCCAGCTGGCTGGCGGTGAGCGTCCGCCCGGCGACGAAGGTGTTCAAGGCGGCGGTGGCGGCGTCCCGTTCCAGGCCCACCAGGCCGCGGATGAACAGGCCCAGTCCCTCCGCCTGCTCCCGGGCGCGTGCGAGGTCCTCCTCGGTCGCCACGCCGGCGTCGGTGAGCATGCGCTCCAGCTCGACGAGGTCGGTCGGCGTGAGCGGCAGGTTCCGGCGCAGCTTCAGCAGCGCCACGTGACCTTCCTGCGCCTGCAGGTACGCCCGCGCCTTGGCGCGGAAGCGCTCGAACTCATCGCGCACCGGGATGCCGACGAGTGGCACCTCGGTGGCCTCGCCGAGCTGGTCGGCGAAGTCGGTGTAGACGATCCCCCGCCGGACCTTGTCGATCAGCTGGACCAGCCCCCGGACCCGGCGGCGGGCCAGCTCCAGCAGCGGCAGCGTCACGTCGACCCACCACTCGTCACCGCAGACGTCGTCCAGGAGCACCAGCTGCTCCCGCACGGCCGGGATCTGCGTCTGCTCGAGCAGCGCCGCCGCGAGCTGCTGCACCTGCCGCCGCAGCCGGTCGAACGCCGGATCCCCGTCGACGGCGGCCAGCTGCAGCCGCAGCATCAGCAGGTCGAACCGCTTCGCCTGCTCGTCGTCCTCGGTCACCGTGCTCGGGAGCCCGGCGAGCTCCGCGGTCACCTCGGAAGCCGCCGTCGCGTCCAGGCCGCACCACGCCTCGACCCGGGAGAACCGCTCCACCAGACGGCGGTGCGGGCGGACGATCACGTTCTCGACGTTCATCCCGCCGACCCGCTCGGTCAGCAGCAGCGAGAGGTCCCGGCGCAGGCCGGCCTCGCTGATCGTGCCGTCGTCGGCGGGATCGGGAGCCCCGCCGTCCAGGCGGGTCAGCAGCTCGACCCGCGCCGCGAACAGGCGTTCCATCAGCGAGGGGCTCACCGCGCCGGCCGCGGGGACCACCGGCTGGTTGAAGTACTCGATGTTCTGGCAGAAGTCGAACAGGTAGAAGTCGGCCTTGTCCTGGCCGGGGCCGTAGAGGTCCGGCCGCAGCCGCGTGCCGCGGCCGATCATCTGCCAGTACTTCGCCTTGGATCGGACGGGCTTGAAGAACACCAGGTTCACGACGTCGGGGACGTCGATCCCGGTGTCGAGCATGTCGACGGAGATGGCGATGTGCGGGGCTCTGCCCGGGGTGGCGAAGGCGTCGATCAGGGTCTGCGCGTACGCCGTCTGGTAGGTGACGACCTTCGCGAACTCCCCGTTGTACTGTGGGTACTGCGCGTTGAACCGCCGCTCGATGAAGTGCGCGTGGTCGGCGTTCTTGGCGAAGACGATCGTCTTGCCGAGCCGGTCGCCGCCGGCCACCCGGTGGCCGTGCGTCATCAGCGTGGCGAGGACCTTGTCCACCGTGTCGGCGTTGAACAGCCAGCTGTTCAGGGCCGCGGCCTCGACCGCGTCCGGCGCCGGGCCGACGTCGTCCCAGTCGACGTCCTCCCAGGCGTCCTTCTCCTCCTCGGGCAGGTCGTCGTAGCGGATGCCCTGGCGGAGGAAGCGCAGGGGAACCGACACCGCTCGCGGCGGCACCAGGAACCCCTCCTGGACGGCGTCGTCGAGGTCGTAGTGGTCGGTGGGGACACCGTCCTCGAGGGAGAACAGCCGGTAGGTGTTGCGGTCGACCTCGTCCTTGGGCGTGGCGGTGAGACCGACGAGCAGCCCGTCGAAGTGCTCGAAGAGCGTCTTGTACTTCCGGTAGATCGACCGGTGCGCCTCGTCGACCACGATCAGGTCGAAGAAGCCGGGGCCAAAGCGGCGGCGCCCCTCGTCGTCCACCTCGTTGACGAGGCCCATCACCGTCGGGTAGGTCGAGACGTAGACGCGTCCGTCCGTGGCGCGGTCGGTGACCCGGTTGACGGTGGTGGCCGCCGGCAGGTGCGCCTTGAAGGCGCCCGCCGCCTGGTTGACCAGGGCGACGCGGTCGGCGAGGAAGAGCACCCGCTTCGCCCAGTTGGCCCGCATCAGCAGGTCGGTCAGCGCGATGACGGTGCGGGTCTTCCCGGCGCCGGTGGCCATGACGACGAGGGCCTGGCGCTGCCGGTCGACCTCGAAGGTCTCCGCGATCCGCCGAACGGTGCGCAGCTGGTAGTGCCTGCCCACGATGCGCTCGTCGATGGCGGTGTCGGCCAGCGAGCGGCGGGCGTTGCGCCGCGCGACCAGCAGGGCCAGCTCGTCGCGGGTGTAGAAGCCCTGCACCGGCCGGGGCGGCGCCGTGACGTCGTCCCACATCCAGTGCTCGTAGCCGTTGGTGTAGTAGATGACCGGGCGGGTGCCGAACTCGGCTTCGAGGCGGTCGGCGTAGAGCTTCGCCTGCTGCTGCCCGCCGGCCGGGTCGGTCCGTGTCCGCTTGGCCTCCACGAGCCCCAGCGGCCGGCCGTCCTCGCCCCACAGCACGTAGTCGACGTAGCCGGTCCCTGCCGCCGTGGGCATGCCGGTGACGCGGAACTCCCGGTCGCGATCTCCGTCGAGCGGCCAGCCGGCCTCGCGCAGCAGCAGGTCGATGAACAGGTCGCGGGTGGTCGCCTCGTCGTAGTCGTGCGGGACCGGCGCGGCCGAGTTGATGGCGGTGGCGGCGGCGACCGCGGCCCGCAGCTCGGCGATCTCCCGCTCGAGGTCCGCATTGCGCTCACGCTGGCGCGCCAGCTCGGCGTCCTGGACCGCGTACCGCTCGGCCTGGGCGCGCAGCTCCTCCTGGCGCTTCATCCGCACGCTCGCCGGCACGGGTCGCGGGAGGAGGTCGGCGTCGAAGGTCAGGGCGCCGGGCCGGTCCCCCGGCCGGCGGCTGTACCGGTCGGCGAGCCAGTAGAGGACGTGTAAGAGCTCGCGGACGGCGGGCAGCGACTCGCCCGGGGTGACTGGCTTGCTGCGGTGGACGGCGGCGTTGCCCTGCCGGCGGAGGACGTCCATCTTCGTGTGCAGCGCCGGCCCGACGAGGGTGCGCAGGGTCGGCTCGAAGAGCAGGGCGGAGAGGTCGTCCTTGTACGGACGGCGGAGTGCGGCGTCGGCGTCGTAGAGCCAGTGGACGGCGAGCTCGAGGGCGCGGCGGGCGTAGAAGCAGGCCGCGCGGGGGTCACCGAAGGTGTTGTGCTCGGCGCGGGCGGCTTCCTCGGCCAGCTGCGGCCACTCGGCGCGCAGGAACGCGAAGTTGCTCGCCACCCGGTCCTCCCCCGCTTCCCGCGTGATGCTCAGAGACCACACGGTAACGCTGCGTTGGCCCACTGCTCCTCACGCGGAGGGGTGGCTTGCCCGTCTCCGGCGGATATACGCTTCGCGACGAGATATCCACCTGTTCTGGAG
Organism: Geodermatophilus sp. TF02-6; assembly: GCF_003319115.1. Classification (GTDB taxonomy): domain Bacteria; phylum Actinomycetota; class Actinomycetes; order Mycobacteriales; family Geodermatophilaceae; genus Geodermatophilus. The sequence continues at coordinate 128,194 of NZ_QOHF01000006.1, forward strand.
GACCCGGTGGCCAAGACGGTGATCGACTTGGACGAAGAGGCGCTGGCGCTGGCCATGGCGCGGTACGGGACGACGGTGAAGAAGGAGGCGGTGAATCGCGCGCTGCGGGAGGTCGCCGGCAAGTACGAGGAGACCGATGACCTCGCCGACTGGATCCAGGAGGTGGGCAAGCGCCTGGCGGACGCAGACCTCCGTGGTGCTTGGCGGCAGTGACGTACCTGTTCGACAAGTCGGCGTGGGTCCTGGGTGGTCGCAACCGCGTGGTGGCCGATCGCCTGGCCGGTGAGATCCGGGCGAGGAACCTCGGACTGTGCACCGTCACCGCGCTGGAGCTGCTGTATTCGGCGCGCAACGCGCAGGAGTACGACGCGACACTGGAACACCTGCGCCGACTGCCCTGGTACGACCTCAGCGACCAGCGGGCTGCCATCGACGTCCAGCGCCGCCTGGCGCTGCGCGGCCAGCACCGCACCTCACTGCCGGACGTCATCGTGGCGGCGACCGCAGCAGAGCATCGGTTGACGGTGCTGCACTACGACAGCGACTACGAGCGCCTGGCCGAGGTCACCGGGATCACCCATGAGTGGGTGGCGCCGCGGGGTGAGGGGCACGATCCCGGCTCGTAGCCGCCCTTCCTCCAGCGGTCGTATGAAGCGCTCGAGGAGATGCAGTGCCATTGACCGGGAGCACTCGATCACGAGATCGGGAGATGGTAGGTGGCTGGTAGCGTCGTGCCAATGGAGACGTCCATCGATCGGCTGGGCAGGATCGTCGTCCCCAAGGCGTTGCGCGATGCCCTCGGGCTGACCCCGGGTACGACCCTGGACGTGAGCCGCTACGGCGCAGGGCTCCAGCTGATCCCGACCGGCCGCACCGCTCGGCTCGTCGATGTCGACGGCGCGCTCGTCGCCGACTCCGCGACCCCGGTCACCGACGACATCGTGTTCGGCTTGCTGGACTCGGGCCGACGGTGAGCCGGCTGGCCCTCGACACGAGCGCCGCCGTCCCGTTCCTCGTCCGGTCCCACGCCGCGCGCGCGGCCGTGCGACGCCATGTCGCCGACCGGACGGCCGTGCTGACGACCCACTCGCTGGCCGAGACCTACTCCGTCCTCACCCGGCTGCCGGGTGACCCGCGGGTGGCTGCGCCGGACGCCGTCCGGCTGGTGGAGGCCAACTTCGGCGCCTCGCTGGCCGTGCCGGCCACCGAGGCGACCGCGCTGCCGCGGGTCCTCGCGCCCCTCGGCATCGCCGGGGGCGCCGTCTACGACGCGCTGGTCGGTCTCGCCGCGCGCGCCGCCGGCGTTCCGCTGGTCACCCGGGACGCTCGCGCTCTGGGCACGTACGCAGCGCTGAGCGTGGACGTCGAGATCGTCGCCGAGTGAGCGATACCGGCCGTGGCCGCCCATCAGGAGGAGGCGATCGTGGCCTTCGAGCGCACGCTGGAGCACGACTTCCCAGGTAGCCTGGGCGCCGACGAAGGGAAGGGCCGGTGAACGACGAGCCGTCTGTGGACGTCGTGGCCGTGCGGGTGCTGGCCCGCTACGTCTTGGAGTTGACCTTCAGCACCGGAGAGGTCCGGGTCCTGGACGTCGAGGATTCTCTGTGGGGACCGGCGTTCGAACCGTTGCGCTCGGACCATGCCGCGTTCACTGCCGTGCGGGTCGACCCAGAGGCGGCCACCATCGTGTGGCCGAACGGGGCCGACCTATCCCCGGAGGGCCTGTACGCGAAGTCGCGGCCGCCAATCCCCGCCTGATCACCAGGTCGGCGGCGAGCTTGGACGTCTCCCGCCGAGCACGCTGGTGTCCGTCGGACAGGACCTGGAGGACGGGGACGAGAAACCCCTCCCACACCGGCATCTCCACCGGCGCGCTCACAGCTCTCCCCGGAACGCGCGAGCTCGCAGCGCTGCTCGAAGACGGTCGAGCTCCTGTTGCGATGTCTCCAATCGTGCAGTCGTTGCGCGCCGTGCCGCGAGGGCTGTGATGAAGCGCTCTTGCTCTTCCAGAGACGGCATCGGGAGCGAGAGATCGAGGGTCCGCTGCACGTCAAGGTTGGCGATGTTGGTCGTCTGACGCCCGAAGCTCCGGACCGTGGTCTGCACCGCTGGACTCGCGAACCAGTGGTGCAAGTACTTCGCGGACAGCTCGTCGACAGTAGGACGGAGGACGGAGACGAAGGCACCGAACGTAGCCGGTGCTTCCAAGGGCGGCATGAAGCAACAGCGACCGACCAGATTCCAACTGTTGGCGCTGGAGATGAGGGTGTCGCCTTCTCGTAGCCACTGGTCGTCACGGCGGACGACGGAGGCTGGGATGAACGTGATGGCGGACAGGTTCAGCGTCCGCTGCACGTTCTTCGTAGTCAGGCAGGCGGCGCTCTGTGGGTCAGCCGAGTCGCTCACCTGCTCCGGCTTGAACGCGACGCCGCGGACGTAAGCCGTCACATCACCGAGCCGGACCTTTGCGTAGCGGGGGCTCGTCAGGGGATGGCCGAACATATCGAGGAAGATTGACTGCACGAGGTTCTCGAGGAGGACGAGGGTCCGCAGCCGCTTGACGTGGAGAGACTCGGCATGGTCCAGGATGTCTGCGATCCGCTTCTGCTCGTCGACAGGGGGCAGCGGTGTGGGAAGGCTGGAAAGCGTGTCACGACCGAGGTGGTGGATGCCGACGCCTCGGGACCGCTCCGCGAACCCTCCCTTGCTTGCCGTGTGACGAAAGTAGTGCAGCAGGAATCGTGAGGAAGCCTTGCGGGGACGAACGCGTAGGAGCGTGTTCTGAAAGGCGCAGTCCGGGATCTCGCCCTGCCAGAGTGCAGGCTTGCCGACCTCGTGGCGACTTCCGGAGGCCTCGTTGAGCAGCAGGTCGCCCGGTTCCAGGCGGTAGGTCTTCATCTCGGCGGCCGTGAAGTTCATCGCCTTCACGTCGTCGAGCAGAAGCCCGTCCCAGCCGACGTTGGCTGCCCGTAGGTAGGGCCGCATGTCATGACCGACGTGATTCTTCGGGGATCGCTGCCGCCCGAGGCGGACCTCGGCGATCTCGTCGAGTCGGACGAGCGGCCAGCAGGTCACGAGAGCATCGCCTTGAGGTCGGCGAGACCCCGAACAATCTCGCCCTCGAGCTGCTCCAACTCGGCGATGATCTCCAGTGGCGGGCGGTGCTCGACCTCCTCGTGGACGACCTCCTTGTACCGGTTCAGGGAGAGGTCGTAGCCGGCGGCGACGATGTCGGCCTTGGGCACGCAGAAGCTCTGCTCGGTGCGCTCCCGCTTCCGCTCGTCGCCGTCCCGCTCGAACCATCGGGCCAGCGCGTCAGGCAGGTTGTTCTTCGCGTGCTCGTCCTCCGACAGCGGCATCGCCGGCCGCGGCCCGAGCTTGTCGGCGTCCAGCAGTGGCGACCGCTTGTCGTCGAGCGACCAGCCGTCCGCGGTCGCCTCGTAGAACCAGACGTCCTCGGTGCCGCCGACCCCGGTCTTGGTGAACAGCAGGATCGCCGTCGACACCCCGGCGTAGGGCTTGAACACCCCGCTGGGCAGCTTCACGACGCCGTCGAGCTTGTGCTCCTCGACCAGCGTGCGGCGCAGCTCCTTGTGCGCCTTCGTCGACCCGAACAGCACGCCGTCCGGCACGATCACCGCCGCCCGGCCGCCGGTGCGCAGCAGCCGGATGAACAGCGCCAGGAACAGCAGCTCGGTCTTCCTCGTCTTTACGAGCTGCTGGAGGTCGCGAGCCACCGACTCGTGGTCCAGCGACCCGGCGAACGGCGGGTTGGCCAGGATCAGCGAGTACAGCTCGGCCTCGCCGCTCGCGCCGTCCGAGAGCGAGTCGCGGTAGCGGATGTCGGCCTGCTCGACCCCGTGCAGCAGCATGTTCATGCTGCCGATGCGCAGCATGGTCGAGTCGAAGTCGTGCCCGTGGAACATGCTCTCGTTGAAGTGCCGGTTCTGCTCCCGGTCGACGAGGGCCTCGGGATGCCGCTCCCGCACGTACTCCCCCGCCGCGACGAGGAAGCCGGCCGTGCCGCACGCCGGGTCGCAGATCTCGTCCGTGGGCGTCGGGGCGGTCATCTCGACCATCAGCTGGATGACGTGCCGCGGCGTCCGGAACTGGCCGTTGTGCCCCGCCGTCGCGATCTTCGACAGCATGTACTCGTACAGGTCGCCGTTGGTGTCTCGGTTGTCCATCGGGACCTTGTCGAGCATGTCGACGATCCGGGAGAGCAGCGCCGGCGTCGGCACGGTGAAACGGGCGTCCCTCATGTGCTGCGAGTAGGTGGAGCCCTCGCCGAGCGTGCGCAGGAACGGGAAGACGCCGTTGCTGACGACCTCGTACATCTCGCCCGGCTCGAGGTCCTTGAACCGCGACCAGCGCAGCAGGTCGCCCGTCGCCCTCGGGGAAGATCCGTCGCTGCAGCGGGCGCGTCAGCAGCCGGGCGCGGCTCTCCTCGCGCGACTGGACGTCGTCGAGACGCCGGACGAACAGCAGGTACGTGATCTGCTCGATCACCTCGAGCGGATTGGCGATCCCGCCCGACCAGAAGGCGTCCCACACGCGGTCGATCTGGTTGCGCAGTGAGCCCGTCAGCATCGGCTGAGGTTAACCAGCGGGGACGACGACGCTCGGGAGGCGCCGGTGGCCGGGCGTTGTTCCACGTGGATCACCGCGCTGTTGCACCGCCCAGGGGTCCCGAGGAGGGTCCAGGGCATGGACATCACCGAAGTCATCCTCGAGCAGCACCACGAGCAGCGGCGCATGTTCGCGCTGCTCGACGAGATGCCCCGGAACGACACCGAGGCGCTGGGCGCGGTCTGGGACCGGCTCGCGGTGCTGCTCGAGGTGCACGCCGAGGCCGAGGAGCGGTTCTTCTACCCGCGGGTGCTCCAGCTCGGCAAGGGCAACCCGGAGGGCGACGTCGACGACGAGGTCGAGGACGCCATCAAGGACCACAACGACATCCGCGACGGGGTGCGGAAGACCCGCGACCACGAGGTCGGCAGCGACGGCTGGTGGACGGCGGTCTGGGAGGCCCGCAAGGCCAACGACGACCACATGGCGGAGGAGGAGCGGGAGGACCTGCTGGACTTCCGGCACCACGCCGACCTGCAGACCCGGCACGACATCGCGGTCCAGTTCCTCACCTTCGAGTCCAAGCACTACGCGGGCATCCCGATCCGGGACAAGGACCCCCAGCAGTACATCTCCGAGAACTCCTGACCGCGACGACGGCGCCGCGTGCGACCGCTCCCCGGCTCGCCGACGCCGCCGAGATGTCGGTGGGCTGGGCCAAGGTGGCCGCATGCCAGCCGACCTGTCCGCAGCCGCCGACTTCACGGCCACCCACGCCCGCCTGCTCGACCGCCGCCGCTTCGACCTGCTGTTCGGTGCAGGCACTGCGGCCGCCGTCCTGGCCGCCGTCGAGGCGTACCGCAACCCCGACGGCGGCTACGGCTGGGGGTTGGAACCCGACCTGCGCTCGCGCACCAGCCAGCCCGGCGGGGCGCTGCACGCCCTCGAGGTCTTCGCCGACACCGCCGCGGTGACCACCTCCCGGGCCGGCGAGCTGTGCGACTGGCTCGACGCGGCGACCCTGCCGGACGGCGGCCTGCCGTTCGCCCTCCCGGTTCCCGACCCCGCCGGTTGCGCCCCCTTCTGGGCCTCGGCCGACCCCACCGCGTCGAGCCTGCAGATCACCGCGGCCGTGGCCGCCGTCGCCCACCGGGTGGCCGAGCACGACCCCGCCGTCGCCGACCACCCGTGGCTGGCCCGCGCCACCGCCTTCTGCCTGGCCGCCGTCCGCGACCTCGGCGAAGATCCGCACGCCCTCGAGCTCGCCTTCGCGGTGCGGCTCCTCGACGCGGCCTGCGCCACCCGCCCCGAGGTACCGGAACTGCTCGACCGGCTCCGGGTCCACGTCCCCGCCGACGGCCTGGTGCACGTCGCCGGCGGGGCCGACGAGGAGTACGTGCGCCCGCTGGACTTCGCGCCCAGCCCGGGCTCCCCCGCTCGGGAGCTGTTCGCGCCGGACGTCGTCGACCGGGAGCTGGAGCGGCTGGCCGCCCAGCAGCAGGACGACGGCGGGTGGCCGGTCGACTTCGTCAGCTACTCCCCCGCCGCGGCGCTGGAGTGGCGGGGGAGGCGCACCGTCGAGGCACTGGGGATCCTGCGGGACAACGGCCTCCTGTGAACGGCAGAGGCCGGGACGGGGTCCGTCCCGGCCTCGGCCGTGTGCGGCGCCCGCCTCTCAGGCGGCGGCCATCTCCTTGAGCAGCCGGCGGCGCACCTTCGGCTTGCCGGTCGTGACCCGGTAGAGCGTGACCAGCTGGGATGGCAGGTTGCGGCGGTTGGTCTTCTCCAGCCAGCCGTTCGGCAGCGACAGCCGGATGATCTTGTGCCAGGCGGAGGCGACCTGCTTCGGCAGCGGCGCGGTGTGGTAATTCAGCCCGTACCGGTCGAACAGGTCGCGGATCTTCGGCGCGATCTGCGCGTACCGATTGCTCGGCAGGTCGGGGAACAGGTGGTGCTCGATCTGGTGCGACAGGTTCCCGGTCATGACGTGCATGGCCGCAGAGCCGGAGATGTTCGCCGAGCCCAGCATCTGGCGCAGGTACCACTCGCCGCGGGTCTCGCCGTCGATCGACTTCTTCTCGAAGGTCTCGACGCCCTCGGGGAAGTGCCCGCAGAGGATCACCGAGTTCGACCACAGGTTGCGCACCAGGTTGGCGACGAAGTTGGCCGCCAGGGTGGAGAGGAAGTTCGGCCCCGACAGCAGCGGGTGGACCAGGTAGTCCTTGCGCACCTGGCGACCGATCTTGCGCAGCACGGCCCTGGCGTCGGCCCGGAACTGCGGGTTGGACCGCCGCTCCTTGGTGGCCAGGTTGCCGGCGAGCTCGAGGTCGTAGGCGGCGATGCCGTACTCGAAGAAGCAGGCGTTGACGAAGCTCCACAGCGGCTGCCCGAGGTGCCACGGCTGCCACGGCTGGTCCTCGTCGACGCGCATGATGCCGTAGCCGAGGTCGTTGTCCTTGCCGACGACGTTCGTGTACGTGTGGTGCAGCTCGTTGTGCGAGTGCTTCCACTGCTCGGCCGGGCTGGCCATGTCCCACTCCCACGTCGTGGAGTGGATCTTCGGGTCGCGCATCCAGTCCCACTGGCCGTGCAGGATGTTGTGCCCGATCTCCATGTTCTCGAGGATCTTGGCGACCGAGAGGCCGATCGTCCCGAGGACCCAGGCGGGCGGGAAGCCGGAGGCGAGCAGGACGGCGCGGCTACCGAGCTCGATCTTGCGGTGGACGTCGATGACGCGGCGGATGTAGCGCGCGTCGGCCTCGCCCCGGGTGTCGATGACGCCCTGGCGGATCTCGTCGAGCTCCTTGCCGATGAGCTCGACGTCCTCGGGGGCGAGGTGTTCGATCGGGTTGACGTCCTTCTTCTGCAGCACGGTCACGCGGGCAGGCTCCTCGGGTCTCGGGATCGGGCTCGGTCGTCGGGTCAGTGGTCGATGGAGCAGGCGCCGGCGGCGGCGCTGATGCAGGTCTGCACGAGGACGCCGTCCCCCGGGACGGCGGTGGTGACCTCGCCGGTGCGCAGGTCGCGCACCGCGCCCTCGCGCAGGGGGAGCACGCAGCCGTAGCAGATGCCCATCCGGCAGCCGCTGGGCACGAGGACGCCGGCGGACTCGGCGGCGTCGAGGATCGGGGTCGCGCCGTCGGCCTCGAGCGTGGTGCCGGTCCCGGTGAAGGTGACCGTGCCGCCCTCGCCGGCCACCACCACGGTGGGGCGGAACCGCTCGGTGAACAGCCGGTCGGCGATGCCGGCCGCGGCCCAGTGCTCCTCCAGCGCCTCGAGCAGACCGACCGGGCCGCAGGCCCAGGTGGCGCGCTCGGCGAGGTCGGGGACGAGCGCGGCCAGGCCGGCCGGGTCGAGCAGCCCGGCGGTGTCGGTGTGCTGCTCCACCAGCCGGATCCGGCCGTCAGCGGCCAGTACCCGCAGCTCGGAGCCGAAGACGACGTCGTCCGCCGTCGGGGCCGAGTGGACGACGACCGTGTCGGCCCGGCTGTCGGACAGCTCCGGGTAGTTGCGCAGGATGCCCATGACGGGGGTGATGCCGGACCCGGCGGTGACGAACAGCGCCTTGGCCGGCAGCGGGCTGGGGAGGACGAACTCGCCGGCGGCCTGGTCGAGGTGGACCAGCGTGCCCGGCGTCGTCCGGTGCACCAGGTGGTTGCTGACTTTCCCGCCGGGGATGGCCTTGACCGTGATGCTGATGCAGCCGTCGGGACGGTCCAGCTGCGAGGTGAGCGAGTAGGCCCGCCACATGCGCACGCCGTCGACGTCGACGCCGATGCGCACCCACTGGCCGGGCACGTGGCGCTGCCAGTCGGCGCCGGGCCGGATGACCAGCGTGGCGGCGTCCCGCGTCTCCGGCTGCACCGCGACGATGCGCCCGCGCAGGTCGGCCCCGGCCCGCAGCGGGCTGACCATGTCGAGGTAGTCGGCGGGCAGCAGCGGGGTGGTGACGAGCTCGGCGAGGCGCCACGCCCGGTCGCGGAGCGCGGAGAGGGCCGGCCGAACCGGGGAAGGGCGCGGGACGGTCGCGGTCATGTCCTCGATGTTTCCCGGCGTCACGCGCAACCACCTGTGCTCAGGACGTGAACGTGAGTCCGGATACTGTCCCCTGCGAACAAGGAGGGGTGATGGCACCGGAGCAGGAGATGTTTCCGGCCGAGGTCGCGGCGGCCATGCGGGCCGAGCTGCCGGCGGTCGCCGAGCAGACCGTGGCGGCGATCGTGGTCGCGGTGCCCAGCTACACCGAGGCGTTCCGCGGTCCGATGGGCCGCAAGATCGAGAACGCCGTCCAGCTGGCCCTCGGCGGCTTCCTCGAGCTGGCGACCGCCAGCGGCGGGGCCGACGCCAGCCGGCCGGTCGGACCGGCCATCGAGGGCGCCTACTCCCTCGGCCGCGGGGAGGCGCGCAGCGGGCGGTCGATGGACGCGCTGCTGGCCGCCTACCGGGTGGGGGCGCGGGTGGCGTGGCGGCACCTGAGCGAGACCGCGGTGCGGGCCGGCATGCCCGCCGACTCGCTGGCCCGCTTCGCCGAGCTGGTCTTCGCCTACATCGACCAGCTGTCGGCCTCCAGCGTGGCCGGTCACGCCGACCACCTGGCCACCAGCGGGCGGGTGCGGCGGGAGCACCTGGAGCGGCTGGCCCACCTGCTGCTCACCGGAGGGTCGCCCTACGACCTGGTCGCCGCCGCCGAGCGGGCCGACTGGGCACCGCCGCGGACCCTCACCGCGGTGCTCCTACCCGAGGCCCGCGCCCGCGGTGCGCTCGCCGTGCTCGACGCCCGCACCCTGACGGCTGGCGAGGACCTGCCGGGCGCCGAGCCGACCACCGAGCGGGCGGTGCTGCTGGTCCCCGACGCGGAGGGGTTCGCCCGCGCGGCGCTGCTCAAGGCGCTGTCCGGGCGGGAGGCCGTCGTCGGGCCGCCGCGGCCGTGGCAGGAGGCACGCTCGTCGTACTCGCGGGCGCTGCGGGCGCTGCAGCTGGGCCTGCGGCCGGAGTGCGAGGCCGCCGTCGACACCGAGCAGCGGCTGGCCGACCTGGTGCTGCGGGCCGACGGCGACGCGCTGACCGATCTGCGCGCGCAGGTGCTCGCCCCCCTCGACGGGCTGGGTCCCGGGCCGCGGGAGAAGCTGGTGGAGACGCTGCGTGCGTGGCTGCTGCACCACGGCCGGCGGGAGAGGGTCGCCGCGGAGCTGTTCGTGCACCCGCAGACGGTGCGCTACCGGATGGGCCAGCTGCGCGACCTCTACGGCAAGCGGCTGGAGGACCCGCAGTACGTGCTGGAGCTCACCCTCGCGCTGGGCGCCCGGGAGCCCTGAGCGCCATCGCCGGGGGGGCCGACCGATCCGACCGAGACGATCGAGACGATCGAGACGATCATGGAGTTGTTGTCGATGACACGCGTCGACACGCCGAGCAGGCCGACGACAACCCCATGATCAACGTCGGGGGAGGGGGTCCTCACTCAGGCGGGGCGCAGGACCGCGACGAGGAAGTCCGACTCCGGGGTGAACGGCCGCAGGTCCCAGGTGGACAGCAGCAGGTCCGGCTCCCAGCCGGCAGCGCGGGCGTCGTCCAGGAACTCGTCGAAGGCGTACCCGCGGCCGGCGCCGAAGCCGATGGCCGCCCGCCCGTCGGCGGCCACGTGCGGGTGCAGCCGCCGCAGGACCAGGGCACGGGTCGACGGCGCCAAGAAGGTCATCACGTTGCCCGCGCAGACGATGGCGTCGAACGGGTCCGGGATCCCCAGCGCGGGCAGGTCGAGCTCGGCCAGGTCGCCGACGAGCCACCGGGGGCCGGGGTGGTCCTGCTCGGCCGCGGCGACGAGCACCGGGTCGACGTCCACCCCGACGACGTCGTGCCCCGCCCGGGCCAGCCAGCCGCCCACCCGGCCCGGGCCGCAGCCGGCGTCGAGCACCCGCGCGCCGCGGGGCAGCATCGCGTCGACCAGGCGCGCCTCGCCGGCCAGGTCGAACCCCCGGGCGGCGAGGTCCCGGAACCGCTGGACGTAGGCCGTCGAGTGGCCCGGGTCCCGCTGGGTCATCCGCACCCACGCGCTCTGCTCGACCATGCGCCCATGATCGCTGACCGGCGCGGATCTGCGAGGGAACCGGCATCCGGCGCCCAGCCCGGCCACAGGCTCGCGGCCCAGGGTCGGGGACCGAGCGGCCCCCCGGAGGTCGCCGCGACGCCAGGAGGCCACCGTGCAGACCACCCCGACCGGACGTCGGACCCGCCGTCAGCTGCGGGCACGCCCGCTTCCTCCCGACCTGGACGCCGACCTCGCCGTCCGGGTGGCCACGGCCGCCCTCGCCGAGCACCCCGGCGCCGTCGTCGACCGCGTCGAGGCCGACTCCGCCGACCTGTTCGCCGTTCACCTGGTGACCTGCTACGGCGACCGGGTGGTCGTCCAGGTCGACGGCGACCTCACCGTCCTGGGGTGGCTGGCGCTGGCCCGCTGACCCGCCACTCCGGCGGCCCGGCCGGGTGCAGGGCCGGGTCGCCGGAGGCCAGGGTGCGGACCGGCCCGGGTGGGGTCAGCGGGCCCTCGAAGCGCACCGTGACCCGCCCCAGGCCGCGGCCCCACACCCAGCCGGGGCCGAGCTCGTCGTGCCGGACGTCCTGCCCCGGCCACCACCGCGCCTCCGCCTGCGGCTCCGCCAGCTCCTCCGGCAGCTCCGGGGACACCGGGACGTCGACCACCGGCTCGTCGTCGGCGGCGAACAGGTCGCCCTGGGTGTAGGGCGACAGCCCGGAGACGCCGACGCCGAGCAGCCGCAGCCCGCCCCCGGTGCCCGCCTCGGCGAGCAGCCGCCGGGAGACCGCGGCGACGACCCGGGGGTCGTCGGTGGGCTGCGGCAGGGTCTGCGAGCGGGTGATCGTGGTGAAGTCGTAGCGGCGCATCTTGACCGTCACCGTCCGCCCGGACAGCGCCGCGGCGCGCAGCCGGCCGGCCACCCGCCCGGCCATGGAGTCGATCTCCCGGCCGAGGACGGCGAGGTCGGTGAGGTCGCGCGCGAAGGTCTCCTCCTGCGAGATGGACTTCGCCTCCCGCTCGGCGACCACCGGCCGGTCGTCCTCGGCGCGGGCCAGCGCGTACAGGCCGGCCCCGTGCGCCCGCCCGACCAGCGCCACCAGGTCGGGCAGCGACTTGGCGGCCAGGTCGGCGACCGTCGTCACCCCGACCTGGCGCAGCCGCTCGGCGGTCGCCGGCCCCACGCCGCCCAGCCGGGTCACCGGCAGCGGGTGCAGCACGTCCAGCTCGCTGCCCGGGGGGACGACGACCAGCCCGTCGGGCTTGTCCAGGTCGGAGGCGATCTTCGCCATGAGCTTCGAGCTGCCGACGCCGACCGATCCGGTCACCCCGCCGGTCGCTCCGGCGATCCGCACCTTCAGCGCGCGGGCCAGCGCCGTGACGCCGTCCACCGACAGATCGGAGCCGGGACCGGAGGGGAGGTCGACGGCCGCCAGGTCGACGTAGGCCTCGTCGATCGACACCGGCTCGACCAGCGGGGACAGCTCGCGCAGCAGCCCCATGACCACGTCGGAGGTGCGCCGGTAGGCGGCGAACCGGCCGCCGAGGAACGCCGTCCCCGGCGGGCAGCGCCGCCGCGCCTCCGCGGTGGACATCGCCGACCGCGCTCCGTGGGCCCGCGCCTCGTAGGACGCCGTGGCCACCACGCCGCGCCCGCCCACGCCGCCGACGACCACCGGCCGCCCGCGCAGCGACGGCTTGTCCCGCTGTTCGACCGCGGCGAAGAAGGCGTCGAGGTCCAGGTGCAGGATGCTCGCCTCCCGCCGCACGCCCACCCCTCCGCTCGACCCGCCGCCGTCCCCATTCTGCGGCCGGGGTCCGACGGGGCCGGGGCGACGCTCGGAGACCGCGGACACGGGTGCGGGACGACGCGCCGGGACGGCGGCCGGCCGTCGACGAGGCGATTGACGCCTCCCCGATCGGGCCCGGACCATCGGGAGCCCCTGCTCCCCAGCCTGAGGAGGAGACCATGGCCGGCACCGTTCTCGTCGCCGGGGCCAGCGGGCTGGTGGGCGCCGCGTGCGTCGACCGCTTCCTCGCCGACGGCTGGGACGTCGTCGCGGTGTCCCGCCGCCGGCCCGAGGTGGACAGCGACCGGCCGTTCGAGCACCTCGCGGTCGACCTGCGGGACGAGGCGGCGACCCGGACGGCGGTCGCGGGGCTGGCCGGCGTCACGCACCTGGTCTACGCCGCCGTGTACGAGAAGCCCGGGCTCATCCCGGGCTGGACCGAGCAGGACCAGATGGACACCAACCTGGCGATGCTGCGCAACCTGCTCGAGCCGCTGACCGGGGTGGCCGCCCTGCGGCACGTGACCCTGCTGCAGGGCACCAAGGCCTACGGCATCCACCTGCACCCGATGCGGGTGCCGGCGCGCGAGCGCCAGCCGCGCGACGAGCACGCCAACTTCTACTGGCTGCAGGAGGACCACCTCACCGACGAAGCGGCCGGCCGCTTCGACTGGACGATCATGCGCCCGCAGCTGGTCGTCGGGCCGAACACCGGCGTGGTGATGAACCTGCCGCCGGTGATCGGCGCCTTCGCCGCGATCTGCCGGGCCGAGGGCCGGCCGTTCGGCTTCCCCGGCGGGGTGCCCTACGTCTGGGAGGCCGTCGACACCCGGCTGGTGGCCGACGCCATCCGCTGGGCGGCCGAGGCGCCGGCGGCCGCCGGGCGGCACTTCAACCTGACCAACGGCGAGGTCTTCGAGTGGCGCGACCTGTGGCCGGCCCTGGCCGACGCGCTCGGCGTGCCCGCCGGGCCGGACGAGCCGCTCTCCCTGGCCGAGTTCCTCCCCGCGAAGGCCGACGTCTGGGACGGGGTCGTCGCCGAGCACGGCCTGCGCCCGATCGCCATGGCCGACCTGCTGGGCGAGTCGCACCACTACGCGGACTTCTGCTTCGCGTACGGCGCGACGCAGCCCCCGCCGCCCGCCTTCGTCAGCACGGTGGAGATCAAGCAGGCCGGCTTCTGCGGGGTGATGGACACCGAGGAGAGCTTCGTGCACTGGATCCGGGTGCTGCAGGACCGCCGCGTGCTCCCGCCCGCCCGCTGACCGCTGCCCGGCCGCGTCAGCCCGCCGGCAGGCGCCGCCACCCGCCGGTGATCGGCGCGGAGTGCGCTGCGCCGACCGGCGACGGTCCCCGGACCGGTTCCTGCCCACCCGGCCGACCGGCCGTCCTCCGTACGGGTGAGAGCGGGCGCCTCGTCGCTTGATCACCACCGCCCCTCCTGCGAGCGTCGGCGCGCACACCGACGGGGAGGAACTGCGTGGCGGTCGCGTTCCTCGTCGTGGGCGCGGTCGGCCTCGGCGTCCTCCTGCTCGCCCTGGTGGTCGGCGAGGTCGGCGAGTTCGGCCACGACGCCGACGGCCCGTTCTCCGTCCCGGCCCTCGCCGCGCGCCTGGGCGGGGTGGGCTTCGCTGGCGCCGCCGCGGCCACGCTGCTCCCCGACGACCTGCCGGACGCCGCCGCCGGGCTCCTGGCGCTGGGCGTCGGCCTGGCCGTCGCCGTCCCGCTGGCCTGGGGCGCGGTCCGGTCGGCAGACGGCGAAGGCACCACGCGGCCCAGTTGACCTGGACCGATCCTCCCGGGCATGGGAAGCGATACGTGCGTGTCGACGCCGAGAACGCAGGTATCGCTTCCCATGCCCGGGAGGGCCGGCGTCTGCCCGGGAGGGCCGGCGTCTGCCCGGGAGGGCCGGCGTCAGGCCGGCCAGATGCCGGCGAAGTGGTGCACCGGGCCGTGCCCGGAGCCGATCCCCAGCCCGGCCCCGGCGGCGAGCGCCTTCTGCAGGTAGTCCCGGGCCGGGTCCACGAGCCGCGCCCAGTCGTCGGTGCGCCCGCGCGCGGCCAGGGCGGCGAGGGACGAGGACAGCGTGCAGCCGGTGCCGTGCGTGGACGTCGTCACCACCCGCGGCCTTCGGGTGACCGTCACGCCGGCCGCGGTGGCCAGCACGTCGACGCTCTCCTCGCCGCCCAGGTGACCGCCCTTGAGCAGCACCGCCCGCGGGCCCAGCCCCAGCAGCGCGGTGGCCTGCTCGGGGAGCTCGTCGAGGTCGGTGGCGGCCGGCGCGTCGAGCAGCACCGCGGCCTCGGGCACGTTCGGCGTGACCAGGTCGGCCAGCGGCAGCAGGTCGGTGCGGACGGCGTCGACCGCGGCCTCGTCGATGAGCCGGTCGCCGCTGGTCGCCACCATCACCGGGTCGCAGACGACCGGACCGGCCGGGCGGTCGGCCAGCACGGCGGCCACCGCGCGGACCACCTCCGTGGTGCCCAGCATGCCGAGCTTGGTGGCGTGCACCTCGACGTCGTCGAGCAGGGTGTGCAACTGCTGGACGACGAACTGCGCCGGCACCGGGTGGACGCCGGTGACCCCGCGGGTGTTCTGCGCGGTGAGCGCGGTGAGCACCGCCGTCCCGTAGACGCCGAGCGCGCTGAAGGTCTTCAGGTCGGCCTGGATGCCGGCGCCGCCGCTGGGGTCGCTGCCGGCGACGGTCAGCGCGACCGGCACGCCGCTCACCGGGCCACCGCCGCCGGAGCGATCGCGGCGCGCAGGTCCCGGGCGGCCTGCTCGGGGTCGGACGCCGCGCAGATCGCGGAGACGACGCAGACGCCGTCCACCCCGGTCGCGGCCACCTCCGCCGCACGGGAGGCGTCGATTCCGCCGATCGCCACCGTGGTCAGCCCGCGGGCGCGGGCCACCTCGGCCAGCACGCGGACGCCGGCGGGGCCGAGGGCGGTCCCGGCGTCGGGTTTGGTCGGGGTCGTCCACACCGGGCCGATGCCGACCAGGTCGACGGTGCCCGCGGGCAGGGACAGCGCGACGTCCATCTCGGCCACCGAGGAGACGCTGAACCCCAGCAGCCGGTCGGGGCCGAGCAGCGCACGCACCTCGGCCGGGGGCAGGTCGTCCTGGCCGACGTGCACGCCGTCGGCACCGGCGATCAGCGCGACGTCCACCGCGTCGTTGACGACCACCGCGACGTCCGGCCGTTCGGCCAGCGCCGCCCGCACCGACCGGGTCAGGGCCAGCAGCTCCCGCCGGGAGGCGGTCTTGTCCCGCACCTGGACGGCGGTGACGCCGCCGGCCACGGCGGCGCGGACGACGTCGGCGACCGGGCGCGGCCGGGACAGCTCGGTGTCGGTGACCAGGTAGAGGGTCCAGTCGTCCGGGCGGCTCATCGGACGTCCGCCGCGGCCAGCGAGTCGCCGTCGAGGGCGTCGAGCGCGTCGAGCCAGGCCGGCGCGAACGTGCCCGGCCCGTCGGCGACGTCGGCGGCGACCTCGGCGGCCAGCGCGACGTGCGCGTGCGCGGCCACTGCTCCGGTCAGCGCGTCCCCGGTGACGGCCACGTAGGCCGCGACCAGGGCACCGAGCGCGCAGCCGGCGCCGGTGGTGCGGGTCAGCAGCGGCGATCCCCCGCCCACCCGGAGCGTCCGGCGTCCGTCGGTGACCAGGTCCACCTCGCCGCTGACCGCCACGACCCCGCCGGTGCGGGCGGCCAGCTCGGCGGCGGCCTTCGCCGCGTCCTCGGCGCTGTCCGTGCTGTCCACGCCCCGGCCGCCGCGGCCCGCCCCGGCCAGCGCCATCACCTCGGAGGCGTTGCCGCGCACCACGGTGGGCCGCAGCCCGACCAGCTCGGTGGCCAGCTCGGTGCGGTAGGCCAGCCCGCCGACGGCGACGGGGTCGAGCACCCACGGCGTCCCGGCGGCGCCGGCCGAGCGGGCGGCGATCCGCATCGCCTCGGCGGTGCGGGCGTGCACGGTGCCGACGTTGACCAGCACCGCGGAGGCGACCGCGGCGAAGTCGCCGGCCTCCTCGGGGGCGTCGACCATCGCCGGGGCGGCGCCGGCCGCGAGCAGGGCGTTGGCGGTGATCGTCTGCACCACGGTGTTGGTCAGGCAGTGCACCAGGGGGGTGCGTGCGGTCAGCGCCGCGCGGGCGGCGCGCAGGTCGACGGCTTCCACGGTCGGCATCCCTTCGCCAGTGCGAACTGGAGCAGGTTCGACGGGTGTGCTCTCAGTCCCCGACGGGAGGGGGACACCCCGTGCCACGTGCGACTGCGAACGTAACACCGACCGACCGGAGCGGCCGGGCCTGCCGTGATCATGGGGTCGTCGACGACACGCCGGGATCGGGCGGGGCGAGCGGCAACAACCCCGTGATCGACTCGGAGGAGGTGGTGGAGTCCCGGCGTCCTCGGTCCACGCCCAGCCCTGGCGCTCACGTTCCACGTGGAACCCGTGCTCGGCCAGCTCCGCCGGACGGGCGGGGACGACGCGCCCGGGCCGGCTCCCGCTGTCCGGGGCCGGCCGGGTGCGGTGTCAGCCGAGCGGATTGCTCCAGCGGACCCCGGGGAACAGCACGAAGTCGCTGTCCGCCGACGCGACCCCCAGCCCGTGTTCGATGGCGAGGGCGGCGAGCTGGGCGTCCGGCACGAGGTTGCCGGTGACGCCGGTGGTACGCAGCAGGCTGCCGAGGACGGCCGCGGTGCGTTCGGTGGCCGGCGGCACCCAGACGAGGTCGACGTCGAGCCAGTCGGCGACGAAGCTCCACGCCTGCTCTGCGGTCAGGGCGGGGCGGGCCACCCGCGGGTGGGTGGCGATGCGGACGAAGGCCCCGATCGTCTGCCACGGCAGGCCCACCCGGCTCGACCCGTTGAGCGTCTCCTCCCACCACACGCGCGCCCTGTCGTGCTGCGGTGCGGCCTCGCTGACCGCGTAGAGGAGCAGGTTCGCGTCGACGAGCATCAGCGCGCCTCGTCGAGCAGGTCGAGGACCTCGCCGACGTTCCGCACGTCCACCGTGAACTCGAGGGGGTCGTGCGCTGCCGGAGACGACGGGTCTCCCGGCGCGGGGCCAGCCCGGCGCGGGCCAGCCGGTTGACCGCCTCGCTGACCCCGAGGCCCTCCTCCCGATGGAGCCGTTCCACCGCCGCCACGACGTCGTCGTCGAGGTTGACCGTGGTCCGTACGCCCCGAGCCTACGTCGTGGTGCACGGCTGCACGCATCACGATGCTCGTGGTGGGATCGACGCATGACGGCGCACCCCGAGGAGCGGTTGCACGCCCGGACGCTGGGCGAGACCGGCCCGCGGGTGGTCTTCGTGCACGGCCTCTTCGGCCAGGGGAAGAACTGGACGACGATCGCTCGGGGGCTGGCCGGCGACCACCGGGTCACCCTGCTCGACCTGCCCAACCACGGTCACTCGCCGTGGACCGACCGGGTCGACTACGTGGACATGGCGCGCACGGTCGCCGCCGAGCTGCGCTCGCTCGGGGAGCCGGTCACCCTGGTCGGGCACTCGATGGGCGGCAAGGTGGCGCTGCAGGTCGCCCTGCGGCACCCGGAGCTGTTGCGCGCGCTGGTCGTCGTCGACATCGCCCCGACCGAGTACCCGGTGTCCGGTGGACGCACCGACGATCCGGACGAGGAGGCCTCTCCGTTCGCGGACTTCATCGCCGCGATGCGCGCCCTCGACCTCGGGTCGCTCGAGACCCGCGCGGACGCCGATGCCGCGCTGCGCGCCGCCGTCCCCAGCCGGATGGTGCGCTCCTTCCTGCTGCAGAGCCTGGTCCGGGACGACGTCGGCGGCGACGGCGGCTGGCGCTGGCGGCTGAACCTGGAGCTGCTCGCACGCGACCTGGGTGAGCTGCGCGGCTTCCCCGAGCCGCCGCCGGGCGCCCGCTACGACGGGCCGGTGCTGTGGATCGCCGGCGCGAACTCGCACTACGTGCTGCCGCAGGACCGCTCACGGATGGAGGAGCTGTGTCCCAACACCCGCCTGGTGCGGGTCAAGAACGCCGGCCACTGGGTGCACTCGGAGCAACCGGAGGTGTTCCTCGCGACGCTGCGGCACTTCCTCGACGCAGTCGAGCGACGGCACTTCCTCGACGCAGTCGAGCGACGGCACTTCCTCGACGCAGTCGAGCGACGGCACTTCCTCGACGCAGTCGAGCGACGGGATGGCCTCGACGCAGTCGAGCGACGGGATGGCCTCGACGCAGTCGAGCGACGGGATGGCCTCGACAGACTCGAGCGGCGGGACGGCCTCGACGCGGTCGAGCGGCGGGACGGCCTGGAGCGGGTGGAGTCCTGAGGGTCAGGGCGCGAACAGGCCGCGGATGTCCTCGGCGGTCAGCGGACCGGACAGCGCTCCCTCGTCGTCCACCACCCGGTCGAAGAGGTCCTGCTTGCGGGCCTTGAGCGCCATCACCTTCTCCTCGATGGTGCCCGCCGCCACCAGCCGGTAGACCATGACCGTCCTGTCCTGGCCGATCCGGTGGGCGCGGTCGACCGCCTGCGCCTCGACGGCGGGGTTCCACCACGGGTCCAGGACGAAGACGTAGTCGGCCTGGGTGAGGTTGAGCCCGAACCCGCCGGCCTTGAGGCTGATGAGGAACACCGGCGCCCGGCCCTCGGTGAACTCCGCGATCCGGCGCGCCCGGTCGCGGGTGCGGCCGTCGAGGTAGACGTAGGGCAGTCCCTCGGCGTCCAGCCGGTCGCGCACCGTGCGCAGGAAGCCGGTGAACTGGCTGAACACCAGCGCCCGGTGGCCCTCGGCGACCACCTCCTGCAGGTGCTCGAGGAAGGCGTCGGCCTTGCTGGAGCGGACGCCGGCGTAGGCGTCGTCGACCAGGGCCGGGTCCAGGCTGAGCTGGCGCAGCACGGTGAGCGACTTGAAGATCGTGAAGCGGTTGCGGTCGAGGTCGTCGACGAGGCCGAGCACCTTGCGCCGCTCACGGGCCAGGTGGGTGTCGTAGATCTTGCGGTGCTTCGGGTTGAGCACCACCTCCAGCACCTGCTCCTGCTTGGGCGGCAGCTCGGCGGCCACCTGCTCCTTGGTGCGCCGCCGGATCAGCGGCCGGATCCGCCGGCGCAGGGCGGTCAGCCGCTCCGGGTCGGTGCCCCGTTCGATCGGCGTCCGGTAGAACTCGGTGAACCGCTGCGGACTGGGGAACAGTCCGGGCGCGACGATGGACAGCTGCGCCCACAGGTCCATCAGGTTGTTCTCCAGCGGCGTGCCGGTGATCGCCAGCTTGACCGGCGCGGGCAGCCGGCGGGCGCAGGAGTAGGTCTTGGCCTGGTGGTTCTTCACGAACTGCGCCTCGTCGAGCACCAGGCCGCGCCACGGCAGCGACCGGTAGGCCTCCTCGTCGATGCGCAGCAGCGTGTAGGACGTGACCACCACGTCGGCGCCGGCGACCGCCTCGGCCAGCGGGACGCCGCGCCGCCGATCGGTCTCCTCGACCGCCACCACCCGCAGGCCCGGGGCGAACCGGGCCGCCTCCCGCACCCAGTTCGGCACCACGCTGGTCGGCGCGACGACGAGCACCGGATCGGTCAGCTCACCGGCCTCGGCGGCCCGGCACAGCAGCGCCAGTGTCTGCAGCGTCTTGCCCAGGCCCATGTCGTCGGCGAGCACGCCGCCGAGACCGGCGTCCCACAGCACCGCCAGCCACTGGTAGCCCTGCAGCTGGTAGGGCCGCAGCTCGGCGGCCAGGCCGGCGGGCAGCGGCGGCGGGGCGGCGGTGTCGACGTCGAGCAGGCGCTGCACCTCGCGGGTCCACCGCCGGCTCTGCTCCTCGACCACCCCGAGCGCGGCCAGCTCCTCCCACAGGCCGGCCTGGTAGCGGCTGATCCGCAGGCCCGGCCGGTCGGCGTCCTGCAGGGCCCGCGCCTCCTCGATCAGCCGGCGCAGCTGCTCGAACTCCGGCCGGTCGATGCGGAACCAGGTGCCGCTGGGCAGCACCAGGTGCGTGTCGCCGGCGGCCAGGGCGGTGAACAGCAGGACGAACGGGATGTCCTCGCCGTCCACGCTGACGGTGACGCCCAGGTCGAACCAGTCGACGTCCCCGCCTTCGGTCGCCGACACCCGCACCAGCGGCGCGGCGTCGCTGTGCCGGTAGGCCGGTGGTGTGCCGCTGACGGTGACGACGACGCCGTGTCGGTCGCGCAGCTCGGGCAGCACCTGCTCGGTGAGGACGACGGCGTCCATGCCCTGCAGCCGCACTCCCGGCACCAGGGTCGGCGCGCCGTCGGGCTGCCACAGCTGCGGCAGCCGCCCGGGACGGGGCAGGCCGCGCACCAGCCGCTCCTCGGCAGGCCGGTCGCGGAGGGGGTCGCCGTCCGCCCTGTCGGCGTCGAGGGGCAGCCGGCGCACCGCGCCGCCGGCCTCGTACTGCACCGACCACTCCAGGGTGACCCGGGAGCCCTCGGCGTAGGTGACGTGCAACGCCAGACGGGGCGGCGCGACCTCCGGCAGCGTCACCGAGCCGTCGGAGGAGGTCACCTCGACCGTCCGGCGCAGCGCCGGGTAGAAGTCGCGCAGGAACCGGTCGACGTCGGCCTCGGGCACCCGCAGGGCGCCGCCGGCGAGCAGCCGGGTGAGCGGCGCCGGAGCCCGCCGGTGCAGCGGGGCCAGCAGCAGCCCCCGGTCGGGCACGAGGTCGTCCGTGTCCGCACCCGCCGGGACGACGACACCGTGGGCGGGGCTGCCGAGGGTCAGTGCCGCGCTCGCCGGCAGCGGTGTCCCGGCCACGGTGACCACCGGTTCGACCACGGCGTCCTCGCCCGCGCGGTGCAGGTCCACGCAGACCCGCGCCGGCTCCTCGGCGAGGACCACCGGCGCTCCGGAAGCGGTCAGCATCGTCACGCCGTCGTCCACCGCCTGCGAGAGGGCCGGCCACAGCGCCGGGCCGAAGTCCTCGAGCTGGACCGGCGTCTCGCCGTAGTAGTAGGCCGGCACCTCCTGCGCGGTCTGGTGGGCGACGTAGAGCGCGCGCAGCGCGGAGGCGTGGGCGGGCGTGTAGCCGGCGTACCCGTAGGCGTACTCCAGCTTGCGCCAGGAGACCCCGGTGCGGATCCACCGGCCCTTGGCTCCTGGCACGACCGGGCGCAGGCGGATCGCCGGTCGTGCGGACGTGGTCAGCGCGCCCGACCGGCCGGCTGCCGGTTCCTCCACCTCGAACTGCAGTCCGAGGGGCGTCCCCGCCGTCCGGGAGGCGCGGTCGGTCGGCCGGAGGAGTTCGGTGAGCGTCCGCTCCCAGTCCGGCGCGACAGGGGCGGGCTCGTCGGTGACCGCCTGACGGGCGGCGAGCAGCACGGCGGCGACGTGCTTGCAGTCGGCGCCGACCGGGCAGCTGCAGGAGCCCCACCAGCCGCGGCCGCCGGCGTCGAGCTCGACGACGGTGGTGTAGGGCCGCGGCTCGCTGCCCTGCACGGTGGCCGAGAGCCGGCCCCGGGTGCGCTGCGCCCGGATGTCGGACACCCGCCCGGCCTGGGCGTACTGCTGACCCCGGCGGAAGGCCGCCGCTCCCACGGCGCTGCGGATCACGTCGTCGCGGAGCAGCCCCTCCCACTCGTCGAGCACGCACCGAGGCTAGGCGCTCCTGCCGACGGCAGACGGCTCCCTGTGGACGGCGACACGGGTCCACAGCGCGCCGCTGATGGAATCCGGCCGACGAGAGGAATCGGCATGACCTGGGTGTTGGACGAGCAGGCACGCTCCGTCCCGGTGCGGGCGGAGCAGACGGGATCGGTGAGCGCTGCCGACCAACAGTGGGGGCTCCCCGAGCTCGTACCCGTCGTCGGGACGTCACCGAAGGGGATCCCGGACGGCGTGGTCCGCGGCTGGCTGACCGCAGAGCCGGTCGCCGACCCACACGGCGCGTGGCGCCGCTGGGCCCGCCGCTTCGACCGGTCGGGCTTCTGGCCGCTGATGACGAGCACGGTCCCGGACCGGCCGTTCCTCTCCGGAGAGCTCCTCCTCCCGGCTCCCCCCGCTGACGCCGCGGCCGTCCTCAGGAGGAGGTGGGAGGGGATGCGACCGGTGCGGGCCGACGGCACGCTCCTGCCCCACCCTCCGTGGTCCGGGCTCGCGGTGGGCGTCGGTGAGCCGCCCGCCGCAGGCGTGGTGCTGCCCCGTCTCCCGGGCGGCGACCACCCTCGCAGGCTGATCCTGGTCCCGGCACGACGACCGGCGGACACCCTGGCCCAGCTCGGCTGGCACGGCGCCTGCAACTGGTTCCTCACCGGCGCGGACGTCGCGGGAGTGCTGCGGTCGTGGGAGGACCGTTTCGGCGCCTACGTGGTGGCCGTCGGCTTCGCGGAGCTGGACCTCGTGGTCACCAGGCCGCCGCAGGACGCGGAGCAGAGCCGTGTCCTCGCGCACGAGCACATCGCCTTCTGCCCGGACAACTTCTCCCCGCAGGACTCCTTCGACGCGGCGCCGCTCGACCCGGAGGAGTACGCCGCACGGCTGCACACGGCGCAGGTGTGGCACTTCTGGTGGGACTGACCTGGGGACCCGACGACGACGGGCACCGGCTCGCGGCAGCGGCGCGGTGCGGGCCAGGATCGAGCCCATGAGCGACCCCCGCGCCGGACAGCCCGCCGCCCCCAGCGACCTGATCGACGTCGCCTCGCTGGTCACCGCCTACTACACGCTCGAACCCGACCCGGCCGACCCCGCGCAGCAGGTCGTGTTCGGGACCAGCGGCCACCGCGGCTCGGCGTTCGACCGGGCGTTCAACGAGGCGCACATCCTGGCCACCACCCAGGCGATCTGCGAGTACCGCGCCGTGCAGGGGTACGACGGCCCGCTGTTCATCGGCCGGGACACGCACGCGCTGTCCGAGCCGGCCTGGGCCAGCGCGCTGGAGGTGCTCGCCGCCAACGACGTCCCCGTGCGCGTGGACGCCGCCGACCGGTACACACCCACCCCCGCCGTCAGCCACGCGATCCTGCGGGCCAACCGGGGGAGGACGAACGGCCTGGCCGACGGCATCGTGGTCACCCCGTCGCACAACCCGCCCCGCGACGGCGGCTTCAAGTACAACCCGCCCTCCGGCGGCCCGGCCGACACCGACGCGACCACGGCGATCGCCGACCGCGCCAACGGGCTGCTGCGGGACGGGTTGAAGGGGGTCCGCCGGGTGCCCTTCGCCCGCGCCCGGACGGCGGCGCAGGCCCACGACTTCCTCGGCGACTACGTCGACGACCTGCCGTCGGTGCTCGACCTCGACGCGATCCGGGACGCCGGGGTGCGCATCGGCGCCGACCCGCTCGGCGGCGCCAGCGTCGACTACTGGGCGGCGATCGCCGAGCGGCACCGCCTCGACCTGACCGTGGTCAACCCGCTGGTCGACCCCACCTGGCGGTTCATGACGCTGGACTGGGACGGCAGGATCCGCATGGACTGCTCCTCACCGTCGGCCATGGCCTCGCTGATCGGCGCCAAGGACCGGTTCCAGGTCGCCACCGGCAACGACGCCGACGCCGACCGGCACGGCATCGTCACCCCCGACGCCGGCCTGATGAACCCCAACCACTTCCTCGCCGTGGCGATCTCCTACCTCTACAGCCACCGCGACGGCTGGTCCCCCGACACCGCCGTCGGCAAGACCCTGGTCTCCTCGTCGCTGATCGACCGGGTCGTCGCGGGCCTGGGTCGGCGGCTGGTCGAGGTGCCGGTCGGCTTCAAGTGGTTCGTGCCGGGCCTGCTCGACGGGTCGGTCGGCTTCGGCGGCGAGGAGTCCGCCGGCGCCTCGTTCCTCCGCCGCGACGGCAGCGTGTGGACGACGGACAAGGACGGCATCCTGCTCGCCCTGCTGGCCAGCGAGATCCTGGCGGTGACCGGGCGCTCGCCGTCCAAGCTGCACGCCGACCTCACCCAGCGGTACGGCGCGTCCGCCTACGCCCGCGTCGACGCCCCGGCCACGCGGGAGGAGAAGGCGGCCCTCGGGAAGCTCTCCCCCGAGGACGTGACCGCCACCGAGCTCGCCGGGGAACCGATCGTGGCCAAGCTGACCCGGGCGCCGGGCAACGACGCCCCGATCGGGGGCCTGAAGGTGGTCACCGAGAACGCCTGGTTCGCCGCCCGGCCCTCGGGCACCGAGGACGTCTACAAGGTGTACGCGGAGTCCTTCAAGGGCCCCGACCACCTCGAGCAGGTGCAGGAGGAGGCCAAGGCCGTCGTCTCGGCCGCTCTGGGGGCGTGAACCCCGGTGGTCATCGGCGGGTGGTCGCCCGACACGCCGTCGAGCACGACCGCCCGCCGATGACCACGGAGGAGGGACTACCGCACGTCCTCGTCGACCCAGTCGAGGCTCTTGGTGACCGCCTTGCGCCAGTTGCGGTAGGTCCGCTCCCGCTCCTCGGCCGGCATCTGCGGGGTCCACCGCTTGTCCTCGGCCCAGTTGGCGGTGAGGTCGTCGAGGCCGGACCAGAACCCGACGGCCAGCCCCGCGGCGTAGGCCGCACCCAGGGCGGTGGTCTCGGCCACCTTCGGCCGGATCACCGGGACGTCGAGGACGTCGGCCTGGAACTGCATGAGCAGCTCGTTGCCGACCATGCCGCCGTCCACCCGCAGTTCGGTGAGGGCCACCCCCGAGTCGGCGTTCATGGCCTCGAGCACCTCTCGGGTCTGGTAGGCGGTCGCCTCGAGCACCGCGCGGGCCAGGTGCCCCCTGTTGACGTACCGGGTCAGCCCGACGACGGCGCCGCGGGCGTCGGAGCGCCAGTACGGGGCGAACAGGCCGGAGAACGCCGGGACGAAGTAGGCGCCGCCGTTGTCCTCGACCGACCGGGCGAGGTCCTCGATCTCCGGGGCGCTCGTGATCATGCCCAGGTTGTCGCGCACCCACTGCACCAGCGAGCCGGTGACCGCGATCGACCCCTCCAGGGCGTACACCGGCTTGGCGTCGCCGAGCTGGTAGCACAGCGTCGTCAGCAGGCCGTGCTCGGAGGGGACGGCCTCCTCGCCGGTGTTGAGCAGCATGAAGTTGCCGGTGCCGTAGGTGTTCTTGGCCATCCCGCGCTCGAAGCAGACCTGCCCGAACGTCGCGGCCTGCTGGTCGCCCAGCGACCCGGCGATCGGGATGCCGGTGAGGAACCCGGCCGGGCGACCCTCGCCGTACACCTCGGAGTTGGACCGGATCTCCGGCAGCATGGACACCGGGATGCCCATCTCCTCGGCGATGCCGGCGTCCCAGGAGAGCGTCCGGTAGTCCATCAGCATCGTGCGCGAGGCGTTGGAGACGTCGGTGAGGTGCGCGCCGCCGTCGGCGCCGCCGGTCATGTGCCACAGCAGCCAGGAGTCGATGGTGCCCATCAGCAGCTCGCCGCGCTCGGCCCGCTCCCGGGCGCCGTCGACGTTGTCGAGGATCCAGCGCACCTTGGGGCCGGCGAAGTAGGTGGCCAGCGGCAGGCCGACCTTGTCCTTGTAGCGGTCCGCGCCGCCGCCGAGGGCGCCCAGCTCCTCGACGATCTGCGAGGTCCGCGTGTCCTGCCAGACGATCGCGTTGTACACCGGTTCCCCGGTGCGGCGGTCCCAGACGACGGTGGTCTCCCGCTGGTTGGTGATGCCGACGGCGACCACGTCGGACATCCCGAAGGAGGCGCGCGCCAGGGCCTGGCCCACCACCTCGCGGGTGTTGCCCCAGATCTCGTTCGGGTCGTGCTCGACCCATCCGGCGCGCGGGAAGATCTGCCGGTGTTCCTTCTGGCCGACCGAGACCACCGCGCCGGCGTGGTCGAAGATCATGCAGCGGGTGCTCGTGGTGCCCTGGTCGATGGCGAGGACGTACTGGCTCACGGGGGTTCCTCTCGGATCGGTGGGCCGGCGAGCGGCCCTCGGGGTCAGATGGGGACGTGCGAGAGCGCGCCGGCCAGCGCGGCGCCGATCAGCGGGCCCACGACCGGCACCCACGCGTAGCCCCAGTTGCTGTTCCCCTTGCCGCGGATCGGCAGCACGGCATGGGCGATGCGCGGGCCCAGGTCGCGGGCGGGGTTGATGGCGTAGCCGGTCGGCCCGCCGAGCGAGGCGCCGATGCCGACCACCAGCAGGGCCACCGCGAGGGGGCCGATCTGGGTGGGGGTGTCCCCGAAGCGCAGGATGATGTAGACGAGCACGAAGGTCCCGATGACCTCGGTGACCACGTTGTCCACGGGGCTCTTGATGGCCGGCCCGGTGGAGAAGGTGCCGAGCGCGGCCTCCGGCGCCTGCTCGTAGTGCCTGCGGTAGGCCAACCAGGCCAGGACCGCGCCGGTGAAGGCGCCGAGCAACTGCCCGACCACGTAGACCGCCGTCGCGGCCAGGGTGATGGGCACGCCGGGGGCGTACTCGTCGGCGCCGCTGACCCAGATACCGAGGGTGACCGCCGGGTTGATGTGCGCCCCGGACGTCGCGCCGGCGTAGACGCCGGCGAAGACGGCCAGGCCCCAGCCGAAGTTGACCAGCAGCCAGCTCGGTCCGTTGCCGTAGGTCAGGGGCAGCGCGACGTTGGCCACCACGCCGACGCCGAGGAGTACCAGGACCGCGGTCCCGACGAACTCGCTGCCGAAGACGGTCCACAGGCCGACCTGGTCCATGCGGTGCTCCTCATCGCCGGTGCCTCAGCTGCCCGCGGTCGGATCCGATGCGGCTGGCCACCGGACGACGACTGGCCGGGTGACGGTATTCACACCCGTGGACCTGGGGCAACGCGGCTGCGGCGAGTTGCCGGGGCGAGCCGTCGGGTCGGAGGACGTGGTGGACGACGATCACCCGCGGGCCGGCCACGCGACAGGGTGAGCCCTGCCCGTCCGACGATGTCGAACGGGCGTCGTCGCACGGGCGTCGTCGAACGGGTGTCGTCGTCGAACGGGTGTCGTCGAACGGGCGCCGTCGTCGAACGGGCGCCGTCGACGGGGCCCTCCCGGCCCGCCTACCGTGGAGGACGAGCAGTCCCCGCCTGAGGAGTCGGCATGACCGCACAGACCGCGCTCGGCCCCGAGCAGCGTGCACGAGCCTGGGCCGAGCTGGCCGAGGAGCAGTTCGAGGTCCTCGTCGTCGGGGGCGGGGTGACCGGGGCCGGCGTCGCGCTGGACGCGGCCACCCGGGGACTGCGGACGGCGCTGGTCGAGGCCCGCGACTTCGCCAGCGGCACGTCGTCGCGCTCCTCGAAGCTGTTCCACGGCGGGCTGCGCTACCTGCAGTCCTTCGAGTTCGGCCTGGTCCGCGAGGCGCTGCACGAGCGCGACCTCTCCGTCACCCGGCTCGCGCCGCACCTGGTCAAGCCGGTGCCCTTCCTCTACCCGCTCGAGCACCGCGTGTGGGAGCGGCCCTACGTCACCGCCGGCCTCGCCCTCTACGACGGGCTGGCCCGCATCGGCGCGCTGTCGACGCCGCTGCCCCCGCAGAAGCACCTCACCCGCACCGGCGCCCGCACGCTGTTCCCCGCGCTGCGACCCGATGCGCTGGTCGGCGCCGTCCGCTACTACGACGCGCAGGCCGACGACGCCCGGCACACCCTCACCGTCGTCCGCACCGCCGCCGCCTACGGGGCCACCGTGCTCAACTCCGCCGAGGTGGTCGCCTTCGAGCACGCGGGGGACCGGGTCGTCGGGGCGCGGGTGCGCGACGTGGAGACCGGCCGGGAGGTCGACGTCCGGGCCGAGGTGGTCGTCAACGCCACCGGGGTGTGGACCGACGACGTCCAGACCCTCGTCGGCGGGCGCGGCCGGTTCCACGTGCGGGCCAGCAAGGGGGTGCACATCGTCGTCCCGCGCGACCGGATCAACGGCGAGACCGGGCTGATCCTGCGCACCGAGAAGTCGGTGCTGTTCGTCATCCCCTGGGGCAGCCACTGGATCATCGGGACGACGGACACCGACTGGGACCTCGACAAGGCCCACCCGGCCGCGTCGCGGGCCGACATCGACTACATCCTCGAGCACGTCAACCAGGTACTCGCGGTGCCGCTGACCCACGACGACATCACCGGCGTCTACGCCGGGTTGCGCCCGCTGCTGTCCGGCGAGTCGGAGCTGACCAGCCAGCTCTCCCGCGAGCACGCGGTCGCCCGGCCGACGCCCGGCGTGATCGCCGTCGCCGGCGGCAAGTACACGACCTACCGGCCGATGGCCGCCGACGCGGTGGACGCCGTCGCCGAGGACGTCACCCGCCGGGTGCCCCCGAGCGTCACCGAGAACATCCCGCTGCTCGGCGCCGAGGGCTACCAGGCGATGGTCAACCAGCTCGACGGGCTGGCCGAACGCTGGGGCATCCCGCACTTCCGCGCCGAGCACCTGCTCAACCGCTACGGCTCGCTCACCCCCGACGTGCTCGAGCTCGCCGCCGACGACCGCTTCCTGCTCGAGCCGGTGCCCGGCGCCGAGGAGTACCTCATGGTCGAGATGGTGTGGGGCGCCTCGCACGAGGGGGCGCTGCACCTGGACGACCTGCTGGCCCGGCGCACCCGCATCTCCATCGAGACGCCGCACCGGGGGGTGGAGAGCGCCGAGCCGGTGGCCCGGGCGGTCGCCGGCGTCCTCGGCTGGGACGAGCAGCGGATCGCCAGCGAGGTGGACAGCTACGCCGCCCGCGTGGAGGCCGAACGCCGCTCGCAGACCGCGACCAGCGACCAGGAGGCCGACGCGGCCCGGGTCGCCGCCCCGGACACGCGCGCGGTCGCGGTCGGCCGCGCCCTCGTCTGAGGACCCCGCCCTCCCCGCCCTTCGGAGCAGGACCCGGGGGCAGGGGGCCGGCGGGGCCCGGGACGGGGCGGGACGACGGCTACCCGGCCGCCGTCCCGGCCGGGACGAACCCGCTGATCAGGTCGGCGAGGACGTCCGGCCGGTCCAGCGGCACCAGCGTCGCGCTGTCGTCGACCTCGACCAGCCGGCCGTCCGGGAACAGCTCGGCGAGCCGGCGACCGTGCGCCGGGGGCATCACCCGGTCCTCGCGCGACCAGACGACCAGCACCGGGCGGGAGAAGGCGCGCAACGGCTCGACGGCGCGCTCCAGGACGCCGGTGTCGGCCCCGATCGCCCGCAGCGCCCGCACCGCGTCGCGCCGGATGTCGTTGCGGGTCAGGACGGAGGACAGCCACCGCCGGGTCACGGCGTCACCGCGCCGGGTCAGCCAGCCGAACGACAGCGGCAGCCGCCGGAGGGGCCGCAACCGCATCTGCTGCACCGCGATCCCGAACAGGCGGGGTGAGAGCCGCCCGGCCAGCACGACCGTCTTCCCGGTCAGGCCCGCGGGGACGTTGTCGAACGCCTCGCACCCGACCAGCACGGCCCGCCCGACCTGCGGGGCGCCGTCGGTGAGGACCAGCTGCACGACCGCGCCGCCGGTGTCGGCGCCGACGAGGGTGACGTCGTGCAGGCCCAGCCGCTGCAGGAACTCGCCCACCAGGCGTGCCTGGCCGGGCAGCGACAGGTCGGCGTCCTCCGTCACCGGGACGCGGTGTGCGCCGAGCGGCAGGACGGGCCGCAGGCAGCGGTAGCCGGCGGGCAGGCGGGCGACGGTGTCGTCCCAGAGCGTGGAGTCCATGAGCAGCCCGTGCACGAGGACCAGTACCGGACCGCTCCCGCCGGAGTCGGCGTACTCGATCGTCCCGGCCGACGACTCGATCGTGTCCACGGGACACCTCCTCCGGGTGGAACGCGGTGATCCACGTCACCACGAAGTGAACCACCTGGTTCACTTCGTGTCCATCCCCGGGTCGTCGGCCTCCTCCCGGTCCAGCGCCCGGGCGAGCGCGGCGAACCCGGCCGCCACCCCGTCGGTGGACTCGCTGACCCGCCGGTCGATGAGGAAGCCCCGCAGCGTCGCGAGCACCATCTCGGCGACCTCGACCTTGCGCCGCTCGGACCAGTGCGGCGGGCACAGCGCGACCAGGGACGGCAGGTACTGCTGCGAGGCGCCCCGGCCGAGGTCGGCGTACCGCGCCGGGTCGACCATCGACAGGCCGATCGCCTGGTCCAGGACCTGGCTCTCCGCGACGAGCAGGGCGGGCCAGATCGCCCGGATCCGCTCGGCGAGCGTCCGCCCACCCTGCCGTTCCCGCGCCGCGGCGGCGGCCAGGCCGCGGTCGATGCGCCGCTCGCGCAGCTGGCGGACCACCTCGGCGAGCAGGCTCTCGACGCTGTCGAAGTGGTAGAGCAACACCTTGTGCGTCGTCCCGGCGACACGGGCGGCCCGGCGCAGCGAGAAGTCGCCGAGCCCGTGCGCCGCCACGTCGTCGGCGATCCGGTCGAGCAGCTCCCGGCGCCGCGCCAGCCCGCGTTCGGACCCGGTCGCGCGCGGATAGCCCCGTCGCTCGGCTGGCGCCCCGTCGGCCACGGCCGCCACGATGCCAGGCCGGGCCGGACGCCCGGGTCGTCCGGCCCGACCCTCGCGTCGGGCACCTCCACGGACGTGCCCGACGAGGGCTCCAGTCGATGCACCGGCGTATCGGATACATTCATGCATCGTGAGCGCCGCGGACCTCGACCGGCCCGGGCGTCGGCGTGCGGCCACCGTCGAGCGGCTGCTCGACGCCGCGCTGGAGACCTTCGCCGAGGTGGGTTTCGCCGCCGCCACCGTCGAGGACGTCTGCCGCCGCGGCGGCTTCACCCGCGGCGCCTTCTACTCCAGC
Source organism: Geodermatophilus sp. TF02-6 (assembly GCF_003319115.1). Classification (GTDB taxonomy): domain Bacteria; phylum Actinomycetota; class Actinomycetes; order Mycobacteriales; family Geodermatophilaceae; genus Geodermatophilus. Next base: position 159,199 of record NZ_QOHF01000006.1, read on the forward strand.
TTCCGCACCAAGGACGAGCTCTTCGCCGCCCTCTACGCCCGGGAGACCAGCCGCGAGCTGGCGCGGGTCGAGCAGCAGCTGGCCGGCATCGAGGCCGAGGACGACCCGATCGCCGCCGCCGTGGCCCGCTGCCTCGACACGTTCCGGGCCGACCGCACCTGGGTGCTCGTGCACACCGAGTACGCGCTGCACGCCGCCCGGCACCCCGAGGCCGCCGCCGCCCTGCGCGAGCACACCGGGGCCGTGCGCGCGCGGGTCGCCCGGCTCGTCGAGGACGCCACCGCCCGCGTCGGCCTGCGGCTGACCGTCCCCGCCGAGCACCTGGCCCGCATGCTGCTCGCCCTGCACGACGGCGTCGTCGTCTCGCAGGTCACCGACAGCGCCACGGACACGGCCGCCGCCGGCACCGACCTCGAGCGCACCGCGCTGCTGCTCCTGCTGCGCAGCGCCGTCTCCGGCTGAAGCCGTCCCCGACCGACCCGAAGAGGACCCATGGCCACCCTGCTCGCCCGGCTCGGCCGGGCCGCCTACCGCTCCCGCCGGCTGGTCACCGCCGGCTGGGCGGTCGTGCTCGCCGCCGTCGTCGCGGTCCTGGTCACCGCGGGCGGCTCCTTCGACGACGAGTTCGCCATCCCCGGCTCGGAGTCGCAGGCCGCGCTCGACCGGCTGGCCGAGCTGCAGCCGCAGGCCGCCGGGGTGAGCGCGCAGATCGTCTTCGTCGCCCCGGACGGCGCCACCGTGGCCGATCCGCGGTACGCGGCCGCCATCTCCGAGGTGGTGGCTCGGGCCGCGCAGGCGCCGCAGGTCGCCGCCGTGGCCGACCCGTTCACCAGCCGGGCGATCACCCCCGACGGCCGCGCCGCCCTGGTCACCGTCGAGTACCCGGTGCAGCGCGAGGGTCTCGACGACGGCAGCCTCGACGCGCTGGAGGGGACCACGCAGGCGGCGGAGGACGCCGGCCTGCAGGTCGCCGTCGGCGGCGGCGCGTTCGGCACCACCGGCGTGCACGTCGGCCCCACCGAGTTCGTCGGCGTCGCCGTCGCCGTCCTGGTGCTGGTCGTCACCTTCGGCTCGCTGCTGGCCGCCGGCATGAACCTGCTGACGGCGCTGATCGGCATCGGCGTCGGCCTGGGCGGGCTGCTCGGCGTCTCCGGCCTGATCTCGCTGTCCTCGACCGCGCCGACGCTGGCGCTGATGATCGGCCTGGCGGTCGGCATCGACTACGCGCTGTTCATCCTGTCCCGGCACCGCACCCAGCTGGCCTCGGGCACGGACCCGGAGGAGTCCGCGGCGCGGGCCACCGGCACGGCCGGGACGGCGGTGGTCTTCGCCGGCCTCACCGTGGTCGTCGCGCTGTCCGGGCTCGCCGTCGTCGGCCTGCCCTTCCTCACGGTCATGGGGCTGGCGGCCGCCGCGACCGTGCTGGTCGCCGTCCTCGTCGCGCTCACCCTCCTGCCCGCCCTCATGGGCTTCGCCGGACGGCGGCTCGCCCCCCGGCCCGGCTCGCGCACGGCCCGCCGGGAGGTCGCCAGCGCCGCCGAGGACGGCGGGGCCCGCCCGATGGGCGAGCGCTGGGCCGCCCTGGTCACCCGCCGCCCGCTGCTGACCGTGCTGGTCACGGTCATCGGGCTCGGCGTGCTCGCCCTCCCCGCCGCGCAGCTGCGGCTGGCGCTGCCGGACAACGGCTCCGCCGCCGAGGACACCCCGCAGCGGCAGGCCCACGACCTGATCGGCGAGACGTTCGGCCCCGGCCTCAACGGCCCGCTGGTCGTCCTGGTCGACGGCCTGGACCCGGCCACCGCCGCGCAGGCCGCCGGCCAGGTCGCGGTCGCCATCGGCGGCACCCCCACCCAGACCCCGGGGCGGTTCGCCGGCGGCCTGGCCGACGTCGCCTACGCCGCACCGACCGTGCTGCCCGGGGGCACGGCCGCGCTGGTCACCGTCGTCCCCGAGAGCGGGCCGCAGGACGAGGCGACCGGCGACCTGGTCGCCGCGCTGCGCGACCTCGCCCCGCAGCTGGAGGCCCGGACCGGCGCCGACGTCTCGGTCACCGGTCAGACCGCCGTCGCCATCGACGTCTCCGACCGGCTCGACCGGGCGCTGCTGCCCTTCGCCGTGGTCGTCGTCGGCCTGGCGGTCGTCCTGCTGCTGCTGGTCTTCCGGTCGGTCCTGGTGCCGGTCAAGGCCGCGGTCGGGTTCCTGCTGTCGGTGGGCGCGTCCTTCGGTGCCGTGGTCGCGGTGTTCCAGTGGGGCTGGCTGGCCGACCTGTTCGGCGTCCCGACGACGGGGCCGGTCATCAGCTTCATGCCGGTCATCCTCATGGCGGTGCTGTTCGGCCTGGCCATGGACTACGAGGTCTTCCTCGTCTCCCGGATGCGCGAGGAGTACGTGCACGGGGCCGCGCCGCGGGCGGCGGTCCTGGCCGGGGCCCGGCACGCCTCCCGGGTGGTCGTGGCGGCCGCGCTGATCATGTTCTCGGTCTTCGCCAGCTTCGTCACCATCGACGACGTCGTGGTCAAGGCCATCGCCTTCGGCCTGACCGTCGGCATCCTGTGCGACGCCTTCGTCGTCCGGATGACGCTGGTGCCCGCCGTCCTGGCGCTGCTCGGCCGCTCGGCCTGGTGGTTGCCGCGCTGGCTGGACCGGCTGCTGCCCGACCTCGACGTCGAGGGCGCGCGGCTCGCCCCGGCGTCCACCGTGCCCGCCCGGCGGGAGCCGGAGCCGGCGACCCGCTGAACGAGGACCCCCTCCTCCCCACCCCTCGCGAGCTCGGGGCGGTGCCCCGGGGGGGGGGGGGCGAACTCAGTGCCGGCGGGCGGCCTTGTCGGCGTACATCGCCTCGTCGGCCTCGCGGATGAGCAGCTCGAAGGCCTGCACGGGGTCGGTGCCGCCGGCCACGGTGCCGATCCCGATGCTCATGCCGAGCGGGATGGTCAGCCCCCCGCGCACCTGCAGGGGCTCGGTGACGGTGTGCCGCAGCCGCTCGGCCAGCGCCTCGGCGTCGGCCCGCTCGCTGTTCTCGCACACGATGTTGAACTCGTCACCCCCGACGCGGGCCGCGGTGTCGCTGGCCCGCAGCACCGAGGTCAGCCGCTCGGCGAAGGCCACCAGCACCGAGTCGCCGACCGGGTGGCCGTACTCGTCGTTGATCTCCTTGAAGCCGTCCAGGTCGATGCCGAGCAGGCAGGTCGAGGTGCGCTCGCGGTGGCCGCGCTCCAGGGCGTGCCGCAACCGGTCGTTGAACAGGATGCGGTTGGGCAGGCTGGTCAGCGGGTCGTGCAGCGAGCGGTGCACCAGCGCGGCCTCGAGGGCCTTCCGCTCGGTGATGTCCTCCACGATCATCACCAGGTGCGGCGGGTCGCCCTCCGGCGTCCCCTCCACCCAGGACGACGTGACCTGCACCGGGACCACGTCCTCGTCGCCCCGCACCAGCCGGGTCTCGTGCCGCATCATCCGGCGCCGCTCGGCCAGCTCGGTGTAGGCCTCGACCGCGGCCGGGCGGTCCTCGGGGTGGATGAGGTCGAGCACCGAGGCGCCGTAGAGGTCCTCCGCCGCGCTGCCGGCCATCTCCGCGAACGCCGGGTTGGCGTCCACGACCAGACCGGAGGGCGTGGCGAGCACGATGCCCATCGGTGCGTTCGCGAACGCGCTCCGACGGTCGGCCGGGGGCAGCCTGCCCACCGCGTTCGTCACATCCCACCTCCGTGCCGGACATCCTGCACGACCAGCCGCCCCTTCCTGCAGGTCCTCCACCTGGTTGCCCCGGGCGGTTCCACGTGGAACCTCCGGGAGGGCAGGATGGGCAGCCGCACCCGGGTTCCGACGAGGGGAGCTGCCGTGCACGAGTTCGACCTGGTGCTGCCGGCCACCGTGGACATCCGCGAGGTCGGCATGCGCGACGGCCTGCAGCTCGAGGCGCCCGTGCCGCTGGAGGGCAAGCTGGCGATGCTCGAGGCGCTCGTGGCCACCGGCGTCCGCCGGATCGAGGTGACCTCCTTCGTCTCGCCGCGGGCCGTGCCGGCCCTGGCCGACGCCGACCGGCTGGCGGCCGAGCTGCACCGCTTCGCCGGCGTGCACTTCTCCGCCCTCGTGGCCAACCCGCGGGGAGCGACCCGCGCCGTGGACGCCGGGATGGCGGACCTGGAGTACGTCGTCTCCGCCTCCGACGGGCACAGCCGGGCCAACGCCGGGCGCTCCACCGCCGAGGCGGTCGGGGCGGTCGGGGAGATCGCGGGCCTGGCCCACGCAGCCGACGGCTCGCTCGAGGTGGTCATCGCCACCGCGTGGGACTGCCCGTTCGACGGCCGCACGCCGATCCCCCGCACCGTGGACGTCGCCCGGGCCGCGGTCACCGCCGGTGCCGACCGGCTGTGCCTGGGCGACACGATCGGGACGACCACCCCGCTGCGGGTGGTGCAGCTGCTCGACGCCGTCCGCCGCGCCTGCCCCGGCGTCGAGGTGGGGGTGCACTTCCACGACACCCGCGGCACCGGCCAGGCGAACGCGCTGGCCGCCGTCCAGGCCGGGGTGAGGCAGCTGGACTCCTCGGTCGGCGGGCTCGGCGGCTGCCCGTTCGCCCCCGGCGCCAGCGGCAACATCGCCACCGAGGAGCTCGTCTACTGGCTCGAGGACTCCGGGGTGCACACCGGGCTCGACCTCGACGCCGTTCTCGCCGCCGCCCGGGTCGCCGAGGACGCCGTGGGCCGCGACCTGCCCAGTTCGCTGTACCGCGCCGGCGGCCGCTCGGTCCCCCGCTCGGCCCCCGTCGGGTGACGCCCGTGGTTGGCTGGGCGGTGTGAGCGAGACGCAGCCGGTGCCCGAGGGTGAGGTCGTCGACTCGACGACGATGCGCCGGGTGATGGGCCACTTCGCCTCCGGGGTCACCATCGTCACGGCGCTGGCTTCCGAGGGGCCGGTCGGCTTCACCTGTCAGTCGTTCAGCTCGCTGTCGCTGGACCCGCCGCTGGTGGTCTTCGCGCCGGCCCGCAGCTCGCGCTCCTGGCCGCGGCTGCGGGAGCTGGGCCGGTTCTGCGTCAACGTCCTCGCCGAGGAACAGACCGAGTTGTCGGACGGGTTCGCCAGCTCCGGCGTCGACAAGTTCGCCGGCGTGTCGTGGCGGCCCAGCCGGCTGGGGCAGCCGGTGCTGGCCGACGTCGTGGCCTGGGTCGACTGCGAGCTGTGGGCCGAGTACGACGGCGGCGACCACACCGTCGTCACCGCCCGGGTGCTCGACCTGGGTGCCGACGAGGGTCGGCGTCCCCTGCTCTTCCACCGGGGTGCCTACCGGCTGCTGGAGAGCCCGCAGGGCTGACACCCGCTGCCGGGAGGTGTGGGCGGCGACCGGGCGGGAACCCAGCGACGGGGCGGGACGTGCACCACCCGGAGGGAGACGATCGCCATGGGACTGCTCGACCGGCTCTTCGGCCGCCGTCGATCCGGCTACGACCAGGGGTACGCCGACCAGGGGTACGCACCCGCCTCCGGCGGCTACGGCGCGCCGCCGCCACCGCAGCCGTCGGCCGGCCGCTCCGCCGACGAGCAGGCGATCGAGCGCTACCGCTACCTGCTGCGCACCGCGCCCCCGGACAAGGTCGAGGAGGCGCACGCGGAGGCCTTCTCCCAGCTCACCCCCGATCAGCGGCAGCAGGTGCTGGTGCAGCTGGCCGCGGCGGTGCCGTCCTCGGAGCGGCCCCGTTCGGACGACCCGCGCACCCTCGCCCGCGCCGCCACCCGCGCCGAGCTGCGCCAGCCGGGCACCCTCGAGCGCGCCTTCGGCGGCGGCGGCGGCGGCTACGGCGGCGGCCGCGGCGGCTACGGGTCCGGCTACGGGGGCGGCTACGGCCCGAGCTTCGGCAGCATGGTCGGCGCCAGCCTGCTGGGCACCGTGGGTGGTCTGGTGGTCGGGACGGCGGTCGCCGACGCCCTGTTCGACACCGGCCTGGGGGACGGCGGGCTCTTCGGCGGCGGGGACGAGGAGGCCTACGCCGCCGGCTACACGGACGGCGCCGAGGCCGGCGACTACGGAGGGGACCCCGGTGGGGACTTCGCCGGTGGCGCCGACGCCGGCTGGTCGGACCCCGGCGGTGACCCCGGCGGTGACTTCGGCGGTGACTTCGGCGGTGACTTCGGCGGCGGGGACTTCTGACCCCCTGCGGGGGCGGTGGGCGCGGCGCCTCGTCGATCATGGGGTTGTTGTCGGCGACACGGCGGGACACGCCGTCGCGGTCGGCCACAACCCCATGATCGACTGGGGATACGCGGAACCTCAGCTGCTCGATGGCGGCTCGTCGGTGGGCGCGCCCTGCGCTCGCCGCGACCGGCGCAGCCACCACAGGCCCACCACCGGCAGCACCAGCGGGACGAACAGGTAGCCCTGGCCGTACCCGGACCACACCGTCTCGTCCGGGAACGCCGCCCGGTCCGCCAGGGACAGCGTCCCCACGACGAGGACGCCGGCCAGCTCCACCGAGATCGCGGCGAGCGCGGTGCGGCGCCCGCCGCGGGCCAGCGCCACCGTCGCCACGCCGTAGACCACCGCGGAGAACGCGGAGAGCAGGTAGGCCACGGGCGCCTCGGAGAAGCGGGTGGCCAGCTGGACGACGGCGCGCGAGCCGGCGGCCAGCGTGAACACCCCGTAGACCGCCACCAACACGCGGCCGGGGCCGCCGGCGGTCGTGCCGGCGGCCGTGGACCGCTTCCCTGCCGGCTCAGCCACCGGTCGCCTCCCACAGCTGCAGCAGTCGCCAGACCATCACGGCGACCGTGGCGCCGGCCACCGCCAGCACCGTGCCGGCCCAGCGGGTCGGCTCCGAGCGGGCCCACAGCGCCCCGGCGACCGGCACCAGCACGATGCCGGCCAGGTACCCGAGGAACGTCGCGGTCTCCTCCGGGCGTTCCCCGCGGACCAGCGCGACGACGGCGAGCACCGTCTGCACCACGAGCAGCACCTCCAGCAGCGCCGCCCCCCACAGGTGCAGCAGGCCGATCCGGCGCCGGGCGAGGGTGGAGGCCAGCCCGGCGAGGACCAGCAGGGCGCAGACCACGGTCACCGCCACCACCAGTGCGAGGCTCACCGGGGAGGCCCCGTGGCGGAGGGAGCGGGCACGGGTGCCATCCTCCCGCGGAGGGGAACGCCCCGGTCACCGTCCTCGGCCGGGGGGGGGACACCACGGGGTACCCGGCACGTGGCGGGACGGCGTTTCACCGACGTCCGGGGTCGGCGTGCGGCCGTGGCTCCTGCCGCCGTCCCGCCCGGCGGGCCGGGCAGACGACCGGGGTGCCGGCGACCGGGTCGCGCAGCACGGTCGCCTCCACGCCGTAGAGGTCGCGCACCAGCTCGGCGGTCACCACGCCGGCCGGCGTCCCCTCGGCGACGACCCGTCCGTCGCGCAGAGCGACGAGGTGGTCGGCGTGCCGGCAGGCGGTGGACAGGTCGTGCAGCACCAGGACGACGGTGCGCCCCTGCGCCGCCAGGTCGTGCACCAGGTCGAGCACCTCCAGCTGGTGGCCGAGGTCGAGCGCGGACGTCGGCTCGTCGAGCAGCACCACCGCGGTCTCCTGGGCGACGACCATCGCGATCCAGGCGCGCTGCTGCTGACCGCCGGAGAGCGTGTCGAGCGGCCGGTCGGCGAGGTCGAGCAGGTCGGCGGCGGCCAGGGCCCGGTGCACCGCCGCGGCGTCCTCCGGCGACCACTGCCGCAGCAGCCCCTGGTGCGGGTGCCGGCCGTAGCGGACCAGGTCGCGGACGGTGAGCCCGTCGGGCGCCTCGGCCTGCTGCGGGAGCAGCCCGATCCGCCGCGCAGCGTCCCGCGGGCGCAGGCCGGCCAGGTCGCGGCCGTCGAGGAGCACCGCGCCGCCCTGGGGGCCGTGCACGCGGGCGAGCGCGCCCAGCAGGGTGGACTTGCCGCAGCCGTTGGGCCCGACGATCGCGGTCACCTCCCCGGGCGGCAGCTGCAGGTCCAGGGCCCGGACGACGAGGGTGCCGTCGTAGCCGAGGTCCAGTCGCTCGGTGGCCAGGTCGGCGGGGTCGACCGCACGGGCGGGTCGGGTGGCCTCCAGGGTGCTCACGGCATCCTCCTCGTCCGGGTGGTCAGCAGCAGCCACAGCAGGTAGGGGCCCCCGAGGACGGCGGTGACGATGCCCGCGGGCAGCTCGACCGGCGCGGCGACCGTGCGCCCCACCAGGTCGGCCAGCAGCACGACGAGGGCGCTGGCCAGCGCCGCGCCGACCACCGGGACGACCCGCGGCCCGGCGGCCTTGCGGGCGATCTCCGGGGCCAGCAGGGCGACCAGGCCGAGCGGGCCGGCGGTCGCCACCGACAGGCCGGCCGCGACGACCGCGGTGGCGATCACCCCCAGCCGGATCCGGCCCACCCGCTGCCCGAGCCCGAGGACGACGGCGTCGGCCAGCCGCAGCAGCCGCAGCTGCCGGCCCAGGACGACTGCCACCGGCAGGGCGACGGCCAGCCCGACGGCCAGGACGGCGACGGCGGTGGGCGCGCGGCTGTTGAGGCTGCCGATGGTCCAGGGGAACGCCCGGTTGGCCTCGTCGATCGGTGCCCGGGCCAGTACCAGCTGGGTGACCGCGCCCAGCGCGGCGCCCACCCCGAGCCCGACGACGAGGAAGCGGTAGCCGCGGCGGCCGGCACCGCCGGCCAGCCCGACGGCCAGCGCCGCGGCCGTCGCCGACCCGACCAGCGCGGACGCCGACGGGGCCAGCGACATGGGGACGGCGACCACGCTGGCCACCGCGAACGCGGCCGCGCCGTCGTTGAGGCCGACCGTGTCGGGCGTGGCCAGCCGGTTGCGGGCCAGGGTCTGCAGCAGCACGCCGGCGACGCCCAGGGCCGCGCCCACGGCCAGGCCGGCGGCGACCCGCGGCAGCCGCAGCTGCTGCACCAGCAGGACGTCGCGGGGTTCTCCTGCGCCGACCACGGCGGGCAGGGTGCGCGTCAGGGGCACCGCGGCGGTGCCGACGGCGAGGCTGACGGCCACGGTGGCGACGACGAGCACCGCCAGCGCGGTGGCGGCGGTCAGCGCCCGGCGGTCGACCAGGAGCGAGCGCCCGAGCAGCCCGAGCCACCACGTGCCCGGCGGGGCGGGCGCGGTGCCGGCGGTCGGCGCGGTGGCGCCGGCGGGCGGCGCGGTCGCGGTCACAGCGCCGGCATCCGGCCGGAGCGGACCACGGCCACCAGGACCGGCGCGCCGATCAGCGCCGTCACCACGCCGAGGGGCATCTCGTAGGGGCGCACCACCAGCCGCGAGGCCACGTCGGCGGCGAGCACCACGACCGGGCCGAGGACGACCGAGACGGCGAGCACCCGGCGCAGGTCGGGGCCCCCGAGCGCGCGGGCCAGGAAGGGCACGACCAGCCCGACGAACGCGATCGGGCCCGAGGCCGCGACCGCGCCTCCCACCAGCAGCGCGACCGCCGCCATGGCGACGACCCGGGTGCGGGCGGGACGGTGGCCCAGCCCCTGGGCGACGGTGTCGCCGAGGGTCAGCGCGGACAGGGGCCGGGCGGCCAGGCCGGCGAGCAGCAGGCCACCGGCCAGCACCGACGCGACCTGCGCGAGGGTGGCGAGGTCGCGGCCGGCGACCGAGCCGACCGTCCAGAACCGCACCTCGTCGGCGGTCCGCTGGTCGAGCAGGAGGACGACGGAGGTGGCCGCGCCCAGCAGGCCGGACAGCGCCGCCCCGGCCAGCACCAGGCGGACCGGGTCCTCGCCCGTGCCGCGCAGCCGGGCGGCGCCCACCGCGAGCAGGCAGCCGGCGCCCGCCCCGGCCACGGCGACCCACGGCCCGAGGGTGGCCGCGTTCGCGCCGGCGGCGATGACCAGGACGACGGCGAACGACGCGCCGGCGCTCACCCCGAGCAGGCCGGGCTCGGCCAGCGGGTTGCGGGCGGCAGCTTGCAGGACGGCGCCCGCGACGCCCAGCGCGACACCGACCGCGACGGCGACCATCGTGCGCGGCACCCGCAGCTGCAGGACGGCGAACCGGGCGTCGTCGTCCCCGCCGCCGGCCAGGACGGCCAGCGCCCGCCCGGGGCCCACCTCGCCGGCGCCGAGGGCGAGGCTGGCCAGGACGGCGAGGACCAGCGCGGCCAGGGCGGGCAGCAGCCCGCGCAGCAGTACCCGGTCCACCCGTCACCCTCCCCGGTTGCGGCTCCTCACTTAGGTAAGGCTAACCTACCGCCGGGCACCGGCTGTCGGTGCTGCCCCGACCCTGCGGAGGACCTCGTGACCCACCTGCCCGCGGCGCGCCGGCGCCGGGCCCTGCTGACCGGAACGGCCGCCGGGCTGGCCCTGGCACTGACCGCGTGCGGCGGTTCGTCGTCCCCCTCGTCGTCGTCCGCGTCGCCGACGGACGTCGCCGAGGACACCACGGTGGACACCCTGTACGGCGACGTGACCGTCCCCGCCGAGCCCCAGCGCGTGATCGCCCTCGCCGAGTCCGCGCTCGACGTGGCGCTGTCGGTCGGCGTCACCCCCGTCGGCACCACGGCCAGCCGCGGCGGCGACGCCCCGCCGGGCTACCTCGGCGGCGCGGCCGCGGACATCCCGGTGGTCGCCACGGTGGCCGAGCCGAACCTGGAGGCGGTCCTGCAAGCCGAGCCGGACCTGATCCTGGCCGCCGCCGGCCTGGAGCAGGCCCAGTACGACGCGCTGGCGGCGATCGCGCCGACCGTGGTGCCCGAGACGCCCGAGCGCGGGGACTGGCAGGCGCCGCTGCACGCCTATGCCGAGGCGCTGGGGGCCGACGACGAGCTCACCGGGAAGCTGGACGCCGTCGCCGACCGGGCGGCCGCGCTGGCCGGCACGGGCGTGCTCCGGGGGAGCGCCGCCGTCGTCCGGTGGGCGGCCAACGGGCCGGTGCTCATGAACGCGACCACCATGCCCGGCTCGCTGCTGCAGGCCGCCGGGGCCGAGCCGCTGCAGGCGGCGGTCGACCTCGGTACCCGGCCGCACAGCGACCCGCTGTCCCTGGAGAACCTCGACCAGGTCGACGCCGACCGGCTGTTCCTGGCCGCCTTCGGCGCCCAGGGCGGCGCCGCGCTGGAGGCCGCGCGCTCGCAGCCGGCGTTCAGCCGCCTCACGGCCGTCCAGGGCGGGACGGCGACCGAGGTCGACGGCTCGGTCTGGAGCAGCGCCTCCGGCCCGATCGCGGCCGACCTCGTGATGGACGACGTCGAGGCCGCCGTCGGCTGACGGGGCGGGTCCCGCGGGGCGGACGGGCGCTGCGCGCAGCCGTGGAGACGGCGGACGGGGTCGGACCTCCTCCGTGCCGGTGACCCGGTCAGCCGGGCTCGCGCGCCCGGGAGGGGGCTGCGGGCCGGGTTCAGACGGTGGTCGCGCCGTCGGCCCAGCTCAGGTGCAGCCCGGAGTCGCCGGTGAGCAGGCGCACGCCGAGGACGTCGCTGCGCACCGCCCCCTCCGCGTCCCCGGTGACCGGCAGCATCCGGTCACCGGCCAGGCGGAACAGCTCGACGGTGCGGTCGTCCGGGTGGGCGACGAGCACCTCGCGGACGCCCACCGCGGCGTAGAACTCGAGCTCGGCGTAGGTCTCGTCCCCGGGAGACCGGACCTCGACGACCAGCTCGGCGCCCTCCGCCCCCCGCTCGGAGGCGTGCTCCGGGCGGCAGAAGAGCAGGTCGGGAACCCGGTAGTCGTCGGCGGCGCGGAACAGCCCGGTCTCGTGCGAGGCGATCAGCCCCAGCCGCTCGGCCAAGGGGCCCAGGGCGAGCCCCAGACGGAACGCCAGCCGCTGGTGCGGCCCGCCGGCCGGCGGCACCACGTGGACGACGCCCTCCCACATCTCGTCCCGCCCGTCCAGGCCCAGCCGGCGGCGCTCGGCGAGCAACGCCTCGGGCACCTCGACGAGCACATCCCTCACGGCGGCGAGCGTAGCGGCCACGACCACCCGGGTACGGGCGTCCGGGAACGCTGACCCGCGGCGATCACGGGCTCGCGGATGCGACTCGCCGAGAGACGCCGGTGTGTCGGCACCGCAGGTCCATGATCGTCGCGGATGGACGGGGGCATCGATGGCCTACCTGCTGGCCGCGCTGGGCGGTGCGATCGGGGCCCTGGCCCGCTGGGGGGTGGGGACGGCGCTGCCGCACTCCCCCGCCGGGTGGCCCTGGGCCACCTTGCTGGTGAACCTGACCGGCTGCCTGCTGCTCGGCGCCCTCTACGCCGGCCTCGCCGCCCGCTCCCCCGAACCCGTGTGGGTGCGGCCGCTGCTCGGCGTCGGGGTGCTCGGCGGGTACACGACGTACTCCACGTTCGCCGTGGAGGTCGTGGAGCTCACCGACGCCGGGGCCGGCGCGCTGGCCGCCGGTTACGTGCTCGTCTCGGTCCTCGGCGGGGTGCTCGCGGTGACCGCCGGCGCCGTGGCGGTGCGGGGCCGCCGGGCCCGGTGACGCCGCTGCTGGTGGCGGCCGGTGCGCTGGTCGGCGCCCCGCTGCGGCTGCTGGTCACCCGGCTGGCGGCCCGGGGCGGCCGGGACCCCGCGCGCGGCACGCTGGCGGCCAACGTGGCCGGCAGCGCGCTGCTCGGGCTGGTGCTGGGGGCCGCCGCCACTCCCCCGGCGGTGGTCGCCCTGGTCGGGACGGGCTTCTGCGGCACGCTGACCACGTTCTCCACGTTCGGCGCCGACGTGGTGCGGCTGGCCGAGCAGCGGGCACTCGCCCGCGGTCTGGGTTACGTGGCCGCGACGCTGCTGCTGGGGCTGGGCGCGGCGGCGGCCGGGTACGCCCTCGCCGCCCGGGTGGGCTCCTGAGCTGCACGGTCGACTCGTGACCCGGCGGGAGGAGGCCGGCGCCCCGCGCCCGGCCGGGGACACCCAGCAGGCGCCGGCCCGGCTCACCACCCAGGCCGAGCCGCTGCTCGCCGAGTGGCTGCGCACCGTCGAGCCGGGGGGAGATCCCCCGGCCGGGCCGCTCGTCCGTGGGCCGGCGCGGCTCCCCGGGAGCGTGGACCCGACGGGCTCAGTAGGGTCGAGGCGGTATGACTCCGACAACGTCTGGACGCGAGCGGGCGGACAGCCCCGTCGTCGTGGTGGCCAACCGGCTGCCGGTCGACCAGGTGACCGACCCGGACGGTACGACGCAGTGGCAGCGCAGCCCCGGCGGCCTGGTCACCGCGCTGGAGCCCTTCGTCGCCGGGCGCGGCGGCGCCTGGGTGGGCTGGGCGGGCTCGGCGGGAGCGGCCCCCGAGCCGTTCGAGTCCGGCGGGGTGTCGCTCGTCCCGGTGGCGCTCTCCGAGGAGGAGGTCGACCGCTACTACGAGGGCATGTCCAACGCGTCGCTGTGGCCGCTGTACCACGACGTCGTCGAGAAGCCCGAGTACCACCGGACGTGGTGGGACACCTACGTCCAGGTCAACAGGCGCTTCGCCGACCGGGCCGCCGAGGTCGCCGCCGAGGGCGCGATCGTGTGGGTGCACGACTACCAGCTGCAGCTGGTGCCGGCGCTGCTGCGCCAGCACCGCCCCGACCTGACCATCGGGTTCTTCCTGCACATCCCCTTCCCGCCCTTCGAGCTGTTCACCCAGCTGCCCTGGCGCTCGGCGATCGTGGAGGGGTTGCTCGGCGCCGACCTGGTCGGTTTCCAGCGGCCCACCGCGGCGGCCAACTTCGTCCAGCTCGCCCGCCGGCTGCACGACCTGCCCACCCGCGGCTCCACGATCGAGTACGAGGGCCGGACGGTCACCGCGCGGGCGTTCCCCATCTCCATCGACGCGCAGGCCTTCGACGAGCTGGCCGGTTCCCCCGAGGTCGTCAAACGGGCCGAGGAGATCCGCGCCGAGCTCGGCAACCCGGACAAGATCGTCCTGGGGGTGGACCGGCTGGACTACACCAAGGGGATCAACCTGCGGCTGCAGGTCTTCGAGGAGCTGCTGCAGGACGGCGCGATCGAGGCGCCGCAGACGGTGCTGGTGCAGGTCGCCACGCCCAGCCGCGAGCGGGTCGAGCACTACGTGCACATGCGCGAGACGATCGAGCAGCAGGTCGGCCACATCAACGGTGTCTTCGGCTCGATCGGCGGGCCGGCGGTCCACTACTTCAACCAGTCGGTGCCGCGCGAGCAGCTGGCCGCCCTCTACCGGGCCGCCGACGTCATGCTCGTCACGCCGTACCGGGACGGCATGAACCTGGTCGCCAAGGAGTACGTCGCGGCCCGCGGCGACCTCGGTGGCGCCCTGGTGCTCTCCGAGTTCGCCGGCGCCGCCGCGGAGCTGCGCCAGGCGTTCCTGGTCAACCCGCACGACATCACCGGCGTGAAGACCCAGCTGCTGCGCGCCCTGCGGATCGAACCGGCCGAGGGTGCCAAGCGGATCCGGGCGATGCGCCGGCAGGTGTTCAGGAACGACCTCGAGCACTGGGCGACGTCCTTCTTCGACGCCCTGCGCGCCCAGGCCTGACCGAGCCCGCACGGGTCACGGGGACCGGGAGACGGGGCGGCCCGCGGCTGGAGCAGTCTCCGGAGTGGTCCTCCACGACGGTCGCCGCGTCGACGGTGGAGCGTGGCCACCGTCGGGTTGAGCGCCGTCACCGGTCGGGCCCCGATCCCGTGCGCCTCGTCGCTGGTCACGTTCGGTGGTCCGCCGCCTGCATGACGGTGCCGATCGCGCCGGCGGCCATCACCCCCGCTCCCGCTCCCGCCGGGTCGAAATGTCGACAAATGGCGCCCGGATCAGAGGTCGACCACCCTTTCGACAACAATTCGGACCGCGCTCGCGGAAATGTTCGCCTGCGCGCCGTGGGCGCCTCAACATCTGTGCCGGCGGGTCGAGAACCCAGGAGTCGAGAACGGCTCCTCCGCCGCCACTTCCTGCCTCCTTTGGAGACCCGCCATGAGCGCCACCGCACCTGCCGACGCCGGACGGCGACGGTTCCCCTGGTTCGCCGACCGGGGAGTGAAGACCAAGGTCCTCACCGCCGTCGGGGTCGCCGCACTGATCGCCGCAGTCGTCGGTGTCCTGGGGCTGCAGGCGCTGAACACCACCGCTGCCCGGACCGCCGACCTGTACGCGCTCAACGTGCAGGGCGTCACCGACGTCACGTCCATGCGGGGGGCCATGAAGGACTCGCGGATCGCCGCCCGTGACGCTCTGCTCACCCGCGACCCGGCCCAGTCCCAGCAGGTGCTGGACGGGCTCGACGACATCGAGACGCGCTTCGAGCAGGCGGCGCAGCGCTACCGCGAGCGGGGCCTGACGCAGGACGAGGACGCCCTGCTGACCCAGGCCGAGCAGTCCTACGCCGACTACCTCGAGCTGCAGCGCAGCGTCCTCGCCCCCTTCGCCCTGAGCAACGACTACGACAGCTGGACGGCCCTCAACGAGGCGCAGGTCAAGCCGCTGACCGCGAAGATCGAGGACCCGCTCAACACGCTGGTGCAGGGGGAGCAGCAGGCCGCCCAGGCCGCGGCCGACGCCGCGCGCGACGACGCGGCGACCCAGCGGGTCACCTCGATCGCCATCCTGGTGGTGGGCATCCTGCTCGCCGTGGCGGTCGGGATGGTCGTGGCCGCGGGCATCGCTCGGGCGACCCGCCGGGTGCAGGACGTCGCGGCGGCCATCGCGGCCGGCGACCTGACGCAGACGGTGAGCCTGTCCTCGAAGGACGAGCTGGGGCGCATGGGCACCTCCTTGGACGAGGCGCTGGCCGTCCTGCGGTCGGTGATGGCGTCGGTGGTGGCCTCGGCGGAGGCGGTGGCCACCTCCAGCGAGGAGCTGTCGGCGTCCTCGGCGCAGATCTCGGCGTCGGCGGAGGAGACCGCGGCGCAGTCGGGTGTGGTGTCCTCGGCGGCCGAGGAGGTGTCCCGCAGCGTGGCGACCGTGGCGGCGGGTGCCGAGCAGATGGGCGCCAGCATCCGGGAGATCAGCCAGAACGCCGCCGAAGCCGCCCGGGTGGCCGCGACGGCGGTGACCGAGGCCGAGACCACCACCGCGCAGGTGACCCGGCTGGGCGAGTCCTCCAAGGAGATCGGCGACGTGATCAAGGTGATCACCTCGATCGCCGAGCAGACCAACCTGCTGGCGCTCAACGCCACCATCGAGGCGGCCCGCGCCGGCGAGGCGGGCAAGGGCTTCGCGGTGGTGGCCAACGAGGTCAAGGAGCTGGCCCAGGAGACGGCCAAGGCCACCGAGGACATCGCCCGCCGGGTGCAGTCCATCCAGGGCGACACCTCCGGCGCGGTGGGCGCGATCGGGCGGATCAACGAGATCATCGGGCAGATCAACGACTTCCAGACCACGATCGCCTCGGCGGTGGAGGAGCAGACCGCCACCACCCAGGAGATGTCGCGGTCGGTGGCCGAGGCCGCCGGGGGCAGCAGCGAGATCGCCCACAACATCACCGGGGTCTCCACGGCTGCAGAGTCGACGACCCAGGCGCTGACCCAGACCCGCACCGCCGTCGACGAGCTGTCCCGGATGGCCGCCGAGCTGCGCACCACGGTGGCCCGCTTCACCTACTGAACTCGGCACTCGGCACTCGGCCGGGGTGGGATCGCACCGCGATCCCACCCCGGCCGTCGCATTTCCAAGGAGGGCTCCCGAGTGCCGTTCACGGCGCCATGTCGACATCTTCGATGCGATGGCCCACCATTTTTGCGCGGCCATTCCGACACGCCTCCCGACGCGTCGACGGCGGCCCGGTGCACCTTTATTTTTCCGCATGCGGCGCCTGTGGTCTCCGAGCCGGGTGAACCAGTTCCCGGCGCGTGACGCCGCCCATTTCCACCGACCGGTCGAACCGAGAGCCGAAGAAGGGCAAGGAGCACACGGCATGACTGAGAGCCCGAGAGCACCTCGACGGAGTCGCCACATCGGCGTCCGCGGCAAGATCCTCGCGGTCGGCGCCGCCGGCATGGCCGCCACCCTCGCGCTGGGCGGGTTCGGCATCGCCGGGCTGGGCGACGCGGGAGCGACCCTGGACGAGATCAACTCGCTGGAGACCGCGCTGGGCCATGCCCAGCGGATGGAGTACTACAACGCCGACCTGAGCGGCTGGCAGGTGTCCTACGCCTGGGACGTGCGCCTCTACGGGGCGCCCGCGGCGGTCGACGAGAACAGCCACCACCGGACCGGCTTCCGTGACCTGAGCGAGCAGTTGCTCGGCGACCTGGACGTGATGGCCGCAGATCCGCTGACCGCCGACGAGGCCGCCGCGCGCGACGAGATCGAGAGCCTCTACGGGGACTTCCTCGAGACCGACGACCAGATCGTCGCCCTCTACGCCCAGGACACACCGGCCACCACGGCCGCGGCCGACAAGCTGCTGATGGAGGGCAGCTGGCCCATCTACTTCGACATCATCGACGCCACCACGCAGCTGAAGGACTCCCTCGGCAAGCGGGTCGAGGCCGCTAAGGCGGCCGCCGCGGACGCCCAGGAGCGGACCACCCGCATCATGATCGCCGTCATCGTCCTCAGCGCGCTGCTGGTGCTGGGGATCGCTCTGGCCGTGGCTCGGCGCATCATCCGCCCGCTCTCCGCGGTGATGTCGGTGGCCACCGCTCTGTCGGTCGGCGACCTGACCCGGGTCAGCGGCGTCCAGCAGGACGACGAGGTCGGTCGCACGGCAGCGGCCCTCGACCTCGCCGTCGGCAACCTGCGGGAGGTGATGGCGTCGGTGGTGTCGTCGGCGGACGCGGTGGCGGCGTCGTCCCAGGAGTTGTCGGCGTCGTCGGGTCAGATCGCTGCGTCTGCGGACGAGACCGCTGCGCAGTCGTCGGTGGTGTCCGGTGCCGCGGGCGAGGTGGCCGGCAGCGTGCAGACCGTGGCGGCCGGAGCCGAGCAGATGGGGGCGTCGATCCGGGAGATCGCCTCCAACGCCACAGCCGCCGCGCAGGTGGCCACGCGGGCGGTCACGGCGGTCGAGGAGACCTCCGCGGCCGTGACCAAGTTGGGGGTCTCCTCGACGGAGATCGGGGACGTGGTCAAGGTGATCACCTCGATCGCCGAGCAGACCAACCTGCTGGCGCTCAACGCCACCATCGAGGCGGCGCGGGCAGGGGAGGCGGGCAAGGGCTTCGCCGTGGTGGCCAACGAGGTCAAGGAGCTGGCCCAGGAGACGGCCAAGGCGACCGAGGACATCGCCCGCCGGGTGCAGTCCATCCAGGGGGACACCAGTGCGGCGGTGACCGCGATCGGGGAGATCTCCGGCATCGTCACCCAGATCTCCGACCGGCAGGCCACCATCGCCAGCGCCGTGGAGGAGCAGACCGCCACGACCAGCGAGATGGCCCGCTCGGCCGCCGAGGCCGCGGCCTCCACCGGGCAGATCACCGACAACATCGCGGCCGTGTCCTCCGGGGCGTCGTCGACCACCCAGGCGCTCACCCAGGCACGCACCTCCGTCGAGGAGCTCTCCCGGATGGCCGCCGACCTGCGCGGCAGCGTCGCCCGCTTCACCTACTGACCGCACTCCCGGAGCCGGGTCCCCACCCGGCTCCGGGACCGAGCAGGACCAGCCGATCGAGCCCCGGTCCAGGGCGTGCCGCACGGCGGGCGCGGCGAGGAGCGCGGTCGAGGCCGTGGCGACGGCTGCCGCGGAGGCCGCCACCGCGCAGCAGCCGCGCGACCTGGTCGCGCGGCCCGAGGAGGTGGACCCGGCGCCCTCGCCTTCACACCGGGCCGGGCCTGCCGATGACAGACCGAGAGGCCCGGACGCCGGGCAGGACGAGGGAGAGAGCATCCGTGGACGGTCTGGACGACATCGTCGAGGAGTTCCTGGTCGAGAGCCACGAGAACCTCGACCAGCTGGACACCGACCTGGTCGCCCTCGAGCAGGAGCCCGACTCGCGCGAGCGGCTGTCGAGCATCTTCCGCACGATCCACACGATCAAGGGCACCAGTGGCTTCCTGGCCTTCTCCCGGCTGGAGGAGGTCACCCACGTCGGGGAGAACATGCTGTCCCGGCTGCGGGACGGCGAGCTGGCGCTGACCCCGCACCGGACCAGCGTGCTGCTGCAGATGGTCGACACCGTCCGCGCGCTGCTCGCCTCCATCGAGGCGACCGGCGGTGAGGGCTCGGTGGACGTCTCCGCCGTGGTCGCGGCCATCAGCGCCGCGATGGACGACGCCCCGGCCGCGGCGCCCGCCCCCGCCGTCGAGCCCGCCCCCGCCGCCGGTGACGCGGAGGACGCCGTCCCGCCCGCCCCCGCCGCCGGTGACGCGGAGGACGCCGTCCCCGAGGCCGTTCCCGAGGCCGCCGTCGACGCGGAGGCCGCCGCCTCCGAGGACGCCGACCCCGAGGCCGCCGTCCCGACCCCCGCCGTCCCGACCGCCGAGGCTCCGGCGCCACCCACGGCGCCGGCCCCACGACCCGAGCCCGCGGTCGAGCCCGCCGACCTGCACGACGGCGACGCCGCCCCCGCCGCCGACAGCGGCGGCCGGCAGTCCCGGCGGGCGGTCGCCGACAGCACCATCCGGGTCGACGTCGACCTGCTCGACGAGCTGATGCTGCTGGTCGGCGAGCTGGTGCTGACCCGCAACCAGATCGTCCAGTACGTCGGCCGCTCCAACGACACCGACCTGGTACGCGCCTCGCAGCGGCTCAACCTCATCGCCAGCGAGCTGCAGGAGGGCGTCATGAAGACGCGCATGCAGCCGATCGACCACATCTGGTCCAAGCTGCCGCGCGTCGTCCGCGACCTGGGCCTGCAGCTGCAGAAGTCCATCCGCCTCGAGATGGAGGGCCGCGACACCGAGCTGGACAAGACGCTGCTCGAGGCGGTCAAGGACCCGCTGACCCACCTGGTCCGCAACTCCGTCGACCACGGCGTCGAGGCCCCCGAGGCCCGCCGGGCCGCCGGCAAGCCGACCGAGGGCGTGCTCACCCTCCGCGCCAAGCACGAGAGCGGCCAGGTCGTGGTCGAGGTCGCCGACGACGGCGCCGGCATCGACCCGGCCAAGGTCGGCGCCAAGGCCGTCGAGCGGGGACTGATCACCGCCGACGCGCTCGCCCGGATGAACCCGCAGGACGTCCTGCAGCTGATCTTCCTGCCCGGCTTCTCCACGGCCGCGGCGGTCACCAACGTCTCCGGCCGCGGCGTCGGCATGGACGTCGTCAAGACCAACATCGAGTCCATCGGCGGCACCATCGAGGTCGAGTCGGTCCCCGGGCACGGCACCTGCACCCGGTTGCGCATCCCGCTGACGCTGGCCATCGTCCCGGCGCTGACCGTCGAGTGCGCCGGCGACCGCTACGCCATCCCGCAGATCAGCCTGCAGGAGCTGGTCGCCCTGGACGCCGAGAAGGCGGCCACCGCCGTCGAGGAGGTCGGCGGCGCGCCGGTGTACCGGCTGCGCGGCGAGCTGCTCCCGCTGGTCCGGCTCACCGACGTCCTCGGGTTGACCTCCGAGCGGCACGACGGGCACGTCGTCATCGCCGTCCTCCGCTCGGAGGGCCGCCGCTTCGGCCTCGTCGTCGACCGCGTCATCAACACCGAGGAGATCGTGGTCAAGGCCGTCGGCGGCCAGCTCAAGGCGATCGGGTTGTACTCGGGCGCGACCGTCCTGGGCGACGGCACCGTGGCGCTCATCCTCGACGTGCAGGCCCTGGCCCGGCGTGCCCTGCGCACCGAGACCACCGAGCGCCAGGAGTCCCGCGAGGCCGCGCTGCGGGCCGCGGCGAGCGAGGCCGAGCGCCAGCGGATGCTGCTGGCCGCCATCGGCGGCGGCCGCCGCGTCGCGATCCCGCTGGACACCGTCACCCGCCTGGAGCAGGTGCGCGCCGAGTCGGTGGAGCGGGTCGGCAACCGGGAGGTCGTGCAGTACCGCGGCGCGATCCTGCCGATCGTCCGGCTCGACCGACACCTGGGCGCCTACGGCGAGACCGACCGCGAGGTCCTCGAGGTCATCGTCTACACCGACCGCGGACGCAGCGTGGCGATCGCGGTCGAGGAGATCCTCGACATCGTCGACGGCGAGGCGGCGATCCGCAGCGACATCGACGACCTGGGCCTGCTCGGCTCGGCGGTGCTCGGCGACAAGGTGACCGAGCTGCTCGACGTCCGCGCCGCGATCCTCGCCGCCGACCCGGCGTTCTATTCGGCCCACCCCTCCGCCCTCGCCCACCCCTCCGCCCTCGCCCACCCCTCCGCCCTCGCCCACCCCTCCGCCCTCGCGACCACGACGCCGGACGGCGTCCCCGGCTCCCTCCTGGAGGTCTGACATGGCCACCACCACCAGGCCCGCCGACAGCGGGGCCCCCGCCATCGGCGGCCAGCTGGCCACCTTCTGGCTCGACGGCGACCTGTACGGCGTCGAGGTGGCGCACGTGCAGGAGGTGCTGCGCAGCCAGGGGCTGACCCGGGTGCCCCTCGCCCCCGTCGCCGTCGCCGGCCTGATCAACCTGCGCGGGCAGGTGGTGACCGCGATCGAGCTGCGCCAGCGGCTGGGCCGGCCGCCGCGGCCCGAGGGCACCGACGCCGTCGTGATCGTCGTCCGGCTGCACGGGGAGGCGGTCAGCCTGCTCGTCGACGCCATCGCCGACGTCGTCGACGTCGACCCGGCCGACTTCGAGGCCCCGCCGGACACCCTCGACGGCTCGGCGCGCGAGCTCATCCGCGGCGCGTTCAAGCTCGACGGGCAGCTGCTGCTGGCCCTCGACGTCCACAAGGCCGTGAGCGCCTGAGAGGCCCCTGCCCCTGCCCCCACGCCTTGCACGCTCGGCGCGGGTCCGGCAGGAGGCCGGGCGCGGCCGGACTTCCCCGGCGGCCGACGGCCCGACCCGACGTGACCCCCGGCTGCGCCGCAGCCGGGGGTCACGTCGTCTGTCCGGGCCACGGCGCGACGCTCCCGGCGTCCTCCCGGGGCCACGGCGCGACCCTTCCGCCGCCCGACCCACGGCGCCCGGACCCCCCGACCTCGGCGATCCGGGGTCACCCGGCGGTGGGGGAGCCGTGACCGCGCCCAGCAACTCTCCGTGGCCGTCCCATGGTCGAGAGGTGATGGGCGCGCAGGCCGCCGCCGGCTCCCCTCCGGCGAACGAGTGAGGGCCGCGTAGCGCCCTCCCGACGGCGCGGTCAGCATGGCGGCACCTACGTCTTGGGGGAGACGCCGTGCCCTACTCGCTGGTCAGTGCCGCCACTCTCGGCTTCGACCTGGTCCGGCTGCCGGCCGGCCGCGCGGTCGCCGATGTCCTGCTCGCTGGCCTGGCCGCCGACGCGGCGGCGCTCGAACAGCTCGCCGCGGTCCACCCGGCCACGGGCGGGGACCGGGCGGAGCGGGCGGCGCTCGCGGTCCGGTCGCGCCGGGCCCGCGAACTGGCCGCCGCCGCCCCGCAGCTGCGCACCTGCGTCGGCGCCGACCGCGCCGCCGTCCTCGTCGCGCAGCTCGAGCGCAGCACCATCGGGGACGCCGCCGCCGTGGAGCGGGTGCTGCGCGAGGACGTGCTCGGCCCCGAGCACCCCGCCGTGGCCCTGGTGGACGACGCGACGCGCGCCGCGGCCGCCGACGTCCTGGCCGACGCCGCGGTGGGCGCCTGGGCCGCCGAGGTGCTCCCGCCGCTGGTCCACCGCCAGCTGACCGGCCCCTTCACCGCCGCTGCCGGCGCGGGTCTGCCGACCACGCCCGAGCTCGACCTCGGCCCCGCGACCGGTGAGCTCACCGAGCTGCTGGCCGGGCTGCGGGCGCTGGACGCCGCGGGCCGGGCCCGGTGGCTGGCCGCCGTCGACCGGGGTCGGGCCGAGCGCCGGCCGTGGGCGGCGGCGATGCACGAGGCCTGCTGGGCCGCGCACGTCTCGGGGCGCACCCGCACCCTGGCCACCGCGCAGCTGCTCGCCGTCCGGGCCTTCCTGGACGGCGGCTTCACCGCCGCCGACGGCGCCGCGGGTGCGTGGAACGCGGTGGCCGGCTGCGTGCAGGGAATCGCCGTGGCCGACCTGCTCGGCGCCGACGCGCTCGCCGTGCTGCTGGCGCCGAGGGGCTGACCGCCGCCGACCTTCCCGGGCATGGGAAGCGATACGTGCGTCCTGGGGCTCGAAACGCAGGTATCGCTTCCCATACCCGGGGGGGGGCAGGGTCAGTCCTCGTCGGGGTCGGGCAGCCGGGCGCCCGCCTTCACCTGGGCGCCGGCCTCGACGGTGGCCCGCCGGCCGACCAGGGTGATCTCGCCGTCCCCGCCGACCGCGGCCCGCTCGCCGACCTCCACGCCGTCGTCGAGGACGGCCCGGGTCACCGTGGCCCCGGCGCGCACGCGCACCCCGGGCAACAGCACCGAGTCGACCACGGTGGCCCCGGCTTCCACGACGACGCCGGGGGAGAGCACCGAGCCGCTCACCTGGCCGGCCACCCGGGTGCCGCCGGAGACCAGGCTGTCCTCCACCTCCGCGCCGCGCAGCACGCGGGCCGCGCTGTGCAGGCCGCCGCGGGTGTGCACCGGCCAACGCGGGTCGTCGAGGTCCAGCGGCGGCTCGGCGGAGCGGAACTCCTGGTGGGCCTGCCAGTAGGCGGGCACCGTGCCCACGTCGCGCCAGTAGCCGCGCAGCGGGTGCGCCCGGGCCAGCCCGTCGCGGGTCTGCGCGGGCAGCAGGTGGCTGCCGAGGTCGGCCAGGCCCTCGTCGCCGACCTCCGCGCTCAGGGCGTCGAGCCGGTCGAGGGTCGGGCCGGGGGAGAAGACGAACACCTCGTTGGTCGCCGTCGTGGTGCGCGGCTGCTCGGGCTTGTAGGCGTAGTCGGTGACCCGGCCGCCGTCGCCGACCTCGACGATCCCGTAGCGCGGGGCGTCGTCCTCGGCGACCTCGGTGGTCACCATCGTGACCTCCGCGCCGGACTCCAGGTGCTCGTCGGCCACCTCCCGGTAGTCGAGCTTGTAGACCGCGTCGGAGCTGACCACGACCAGCGCGTCGGGGTCGAACTGGCGGACCAGCGGCGCGTACCGCCACAGCGAGTCGGCGGTGCCCGAGACCCACCCGCCGCGCTCGCTGCCCTGGTAGGGCGGCAGGGTCAGCAGGCCGCCGTCCATGTGGTCGAGGTCCCAGGGCTGGCCGTTGGCCAGGTGCTGCGACAGCGACGTGGGGTTGTACTGCACCGACACCCACACGTCGCCGATGTACGAGTGCTGGCAGTTGCTCAGCGGGAAGTCGATCAGCCGGTACACCCCGGCGAACGGGACGGCGGGCTTGGCGCGCTGCTCGGTGAGCAGCTCCAGGCGGCCGCCGGCGCCGCCGGCGAGGACGAGGGCGAGGACACGGGGGAGCGCCATGGCACCGGGCTACCCGGGCCGCGGGCGGGTCACCCCCTGGGCCCGGTCAGGCTCTGCGTCCGTCCGCGGCACCGGCCTGGACGGGGGCCGCCGGCGCTCGACCGCCGTCCCGGCCCGGCGCAGGAGCCCGGGGCGGCGCGGCCAGGAGGTCGGCGACCGCGGCCACCCGGGCCGGGACGTCGTCCGCCGGCTCCGGCCGGCCCAGCCAGTAGCCCTGCGCCTCGTCGCAGCCGAAGGCGGCCAGCTGCCCCCAGGTCCGCCGGGTCTCCACGCCCTCCGCGACCACCCGCAGCCCCAGGTGGTGGGCCAGGGCGATGGTGCTCCGGACGATCGCCCGGTCGTTGCCGTCGAGCTCCATGGTGGAGACGAACGAGCGGTCGATCTTGAGCGTGTCCACCGGGAGGCGGCTGAGGTAGGACAGCGACGCGTGCCCGGTGCCGTAGTCGTCGACCGACAGGCGCAACCCCAGTCCGCGCAGCCGGGCGAGCACCCGCACCGCCCGGTCGGGGTCCTTCATCGCGGCGCTCTCGGTGATCTCCAGCTCCAGGGACGACGGGGGCAGCCCGTGGGCGCCCAGGAGGCCGGCGACCCGGTCGGGGAGCTCCTCGTCGAGCAGGCTGCGGGCGGAGAGGTTGACCGAGACGGCCAGCGACAGCCCCTGGTCGGCCCACCGCCGGCAGTCGGCGAGGGCCTGCTCGAGCACGGCGTCGGTGAGCGGCCGGATCAGGCCGGTCGCCTCGGCCAGGCCGATGAACTCCCCGGGCAGCACGGTCCCGCGGCGGGGGTGCTGCCACCGGACGAGCGCCTCCACGGCCCGCACCCGGCCGCCGGCGAGGCCGACCCGCGGCTGGTAGTGCACCCGCAGGTCGCCGGCGCCGATGGCGCGGCGCAGCTCGCCGAAGAGGGCCAGCTGGGCGGCGTCGGACCGCTCGAGGCCCGGGGACCAGCCGACCACCCCGGACCGCTCGGCCTTGGCGGCGTACATGGCCACGTCGGCCGCGCGCAGCAGGTCGTCGGCGCCGTCGCGGCTGGAGACGACACCGACGCTGCCGTCGACCTCGAGGACCGCACCGTCGACGTCGAAGGGACGGCGCAGCGCGGCCAGCAGCGCGGTGGTGAGCTGCCCGGTCGCGGCGTCGTCGCGGCCGCGCAGCAGGACGGCGAACTCGTCGCCGCCGAGCCGGGCCAGCACCGTGTCGGGCGGTAGCTCCCCGGTGAGCCGGGTGGCCACGGCGCGCAGCAGCGCGTCGCCGACGGCGTGGCCCAGGACGTCGTTGACCTCCTTGAACCGGTCGAGGTCGAGGAGCACCACCGTGGTGTCCGGGCCCCCGGCGGCCGTGTCGGCCAGCGCGGACGCCAGCTCCCCGGCCAGCCCGGGGCGGTTGAGCAGCGCGGTGAGGTCGTCGGTGCGCGCGCGGACCCGCAGCTCCTCCTCGGCCTGCGCGCGCTGGCGGAACTGCGCCTTGAGCTCGGCGGCCCGCCGGGCTCCGAAGACGGCCATGAACACGTGGGAGACGGCCAGGAGCAGCACGACGTGGTCGAGCGGCACCGCGCGGTGCTGCGCGGACCAGCCCGCCAGCCGGGCCGGGAGGTCCCATGCCACGCTGGCGGCGGCCACCAGCACGGTGAGGACGGCGACCAGCGCCGCCTCACGGGACACCCGGGCCCGCAGGTCGACGAGCACGTCGACTGGTCGGTTCGTCACGGTCCTCCCCCTGGTGCGGACGACGGTCGTCGGCCCGGCCCGCCGACGCCTCCCCGGTGTGGACGACGGCCGTCGGCGCGGTCCCGGTCGCATCGGCCCGGCCCGCCGCCGCCTTGAGGCCGGAACCGGGACCCGACCCCGACGAGGGATGCCCGGGGCCGTGTCCGGGGGTGCGCTGTCCGGTGGCGCGCTCACGACGGATCGCCGTCCCGCCGACGGCACCGGCAGGCGGCTCGGTCGTGCGCCATCTGCTGGGCTCCCGTCAAGCCCCGCGCCCGCCGTGCCGAGAACTCCCGTGACGGGGCGCCGGTGTGCGACCCCACCCACGCGGGACGGCCGGTCCCGCTCAAGCGGAGCGCTCGGCTGCCGATACCAGAGGACAACAGCTCGCCTGCCGGTGGGCAGGCGCCAGGAGGACGCATGGACCCGATCCGGGTGATGGTCGTCGACGACTCGGTGGTCGTCCGCAAGATCGTGACCGACGTCCTCTCGGAGGACCCGGCGATCGAGGTGGTGGGCACCGCGATCAACGGCCGGATCGCGCTGGGCAAGCTGGCCCAGCTCGAGCCGGACCTGCTCACGATGGACATCGAGATGCCGGAGATGAACGGCATCGAGGCGGTGCGGGCCATCCGGGCGGGAGTGGGCGGGTCGAGGCGCAGCCGCGTGCCGGTCATCATGTTCAGCACGCTCACCGAGCGGGGTGCGGCGGCGACCCTCGACGCGCTCTCCTCGGGCGCGAACGACTACGTGACCAAGCCGGCCAACGTGGGCAGCGTCGCCCAGTCGATGGAGAGCGTGCGCGCGCAACTCATCCCCAAGATCAAGGCCCTCACCGGCCGCCCGGCCGGCTCCGCCCGGGTCGCCGCACCCCCGCCCGCCCCCGTCCGCCCGCCGGCGCCCCGCTCCGGCGCGGTCAAGCAGCCCGCCGTCCTGGTCATCGGCTCCTCGACCGGCGGCCCGGAGGCCCTGGCCAAGGTGTTGCCGGTGCTGCCGGCGAGCCTGCCCGTGCCGGTCCTGCTGGTGCAGCACATGCCGCCGGTGTTCACCCGGCAGTTCGCCCAGCGGCTCGACCGGCTGTGCCCGTTGCGCGTGGTCGAGGCCGTCGACGGCACCCCGCTGGCGCCGGGCACGGTGCACCTGGCGCCGGGGGACCACCACTTGACCGTCCGCAGCACCGGCCGCGGGCTGCAGACCGCCCTGGACCAGCGGCCGCCGGAGAACTTCTGCCGCCCCGCCGTCGACCCGCTGTTCCGCTCGGCTGTCGACGCCTACGACGGCGCCGTCCTCGGTGTGGTCCTCACCGGCATGGGCTCCGACGGCCGCATCGGCGCCGGCGCCGTCCGCGAGGCCGGCGGCGCCGTCGTCGTGCAGGACCAGGCGACGTCGGTGGTCTGGGGCATGCCCGGCGTGGTGGCCTCGGCCGGCCTGGCCGACGAGGTCCTCCCGCTGGAGCGGATCCCCGAGGCGATCTCCCGGCGGCTGGGCGCCGCCCGCGCCACCGCCTCCGTCCCGGCGACCGCGGGAGGCAGGCGATGACCCTCACCGCGACCGGCTTCGACTGGGTCCGCCAGCTGGTGCACCGGGAGAGCGCGATCGTGCTCACCCCGGGCAAGGAGTACCTGGTGGAGGCCCGGCTCTTGCCCATCGCCCGCCAGATGGGCCTGCCCGACGTCGGCCGGCTGGTCGACTCGGTGCGCAGCCGCCCCAGCCCCGAGTCCACCCGCAGGATCGTCGAGGCGCTCACCACCAACGAGACCTCGTGGTTCCGGGACGGCGACCCGTTCACCGCCCTGACCTCGACGGTGCTGCCCGTGCTGCTGGCCGCCCGCGGCCCCGCCGAACGGCTGCAGATCTGGTCGGCGGCCTGCTCCAGCGGGCAGGAGCCGTACACGATCGCGATGCTGCTGGAGGACGCCCTGCCCAACGCGGCGGCGCGCGTCTCGATCACCGCGACCGACATCTCCCGCGAGATGGTCGAGCGCACCCGCGCCGGCCGGTTCAGCCAGCTGGAGGTCAACCGCGGGCTGCCCGCGCCGATGCTGGTCCGGCACTTCACCCGGGCCGGCAGCGAGTGGGAGATCGCGCCCGCCCTGCGGCGGATGGTGACCGCCGGCGAGTGCAACCTGGCCGCGCCGTTCCCGCGGATGGGCCCGTTCGACGTGGTCTACCTGCGCAACGTCCTCATCTACTTCGACCTGCCGACCAAGCAGGCGATCCTCCACCGGGTCCGCGCGCTGATGCGCCCCGACGGATGGCTGTTCCTCGGCGCCGCGGAGACGACCCTCGGCGTCGACGACTCCTGGGAGCGGGTCGTCATCGGCCGCAGCTCCGCCTACCGCCCGCTGAAGGGGGCCTGACGTGCGTGCACTGGTGATCGACGACTCACGCGCCATGCGGCGCATCGTGAGCGGGACCCTGGAGGGCTTCGGCTACGAGACGCGCCAGGCCGGCCACGGCCAGGAGGCGCTCGACGTGCTGCACGAGGGCTGGGTGCCCGAGCTGTGCACGATCGACTGGAACATGCCGGTGATGGACGGGCTGGAGTTCGTCTCCGCCGTCCGCGCCAACCCCGCCTGGCGGGCGGTGACCCTGGTGATGGTCACCTCCGAGAGCGAGCACGGGCAGATCGTGCGCGCCCTCGCCGCCGGCGCGCACGAGTACGTCCTCAAGCCGTTCACCGCCGACGCACTCCACGACAAGCTCGCGCTGCTCGGCCTGCTGCCGCAGGAGGTGGCGCGGTGAGCGCGCCGGTCGTCACCGAGCTGCTCGACGAGGGCACCGTCGCGGAGATCGCCGAGCAGGCGTGGGCCGCGCTCGTCGGCGAGGAGGAGGTCCTCGTCCCCCTGCCGGGGGAGCCGCCCACCGACCCGGTCAGCTCCTGGGTCGAGGTCGTCGGCCCCTGGACCGGCGCCGTCGTCCTGACCTGCGGCCGGGACACCGCCGAGCAGCTGGCCCGCGCCCTGCTGGGCGAGCACGCCCCGGAGGTGGTCGACGGCGAGGACGTCGTCGACGCGCTGGGCGAGCTGGCCAACGTGGTCGGCGGCAACGTCAAGGCCCTCCTCCCCGCACCGTCCGTCCTCGGCCTGCCCGAGGTCGGGGCCGCGCCGAGCCCCGGCTCGCCGGCCGACACCTGCCGCGTCGACCTCCTGTGGCGCGGCCAGCCGCTGACCATCTCCGTCCAGGGGTGCGCCCTGGACCTCACGGAAGAGAACGGAGTGTCCCTGTGAAGATCCTGGTCGCCGACGACAGCCGCGTCATGCGGCAGATCGTCATCCGCACCCTGCGGCAGGCCGGTTACGACGACCACGACGTCGTCGAGGCCGAGGACGGCCGCGACGCCTACGACAAGGTCCACGCCGAGAAACCGGACCTGGTGCTGTCGGACTGGAACATGCCGAACATGAGCGGGCTGGAGTGCCTGCAGGCGCTGCGCTCGGCCGGCTCCGGCGTCCCGTTCGGCTTCGTCACCTCCGAGGGCTCGGCGGAGATGCGGGAGAAGGCGGCGGACGCCGGCGCCCTGTTCCTCATCGCCAAGCCGTTCACCGAGGAGACCTTCCGGGACGCCCTCGACGGGGTGCTCTCGTGACCGCGCCGCTGTCGGTCGCCCTGCCGGCGCCCAAGGACGTCCGGGACATGCTCACCGGCCTGGTGGGCAAGCCGGTCGGCGTGGCGCCCGGCGCGCCGGTCACCCCGACCGACCGGTCGCCGGTCTCGGTGGCCGTGTACGTGTCGCCGTCCATGGACGTCAACGCGCTGTGCGTCATGGACCTGGGCCTGTCGGCCTACACCGGCGGCGCGCTGGCGCTGCTGCCCCTCGGTGGGGTGCA
The DNA here is from genome assembly GCF_003319115.1 of Geodermatophilus sp. TF02-6. Classification (GTDB taxonomy): domain Bacteria; phylum Actinomycetota; class Actinomycetes; order Mycobacteriales; family Geodermatophilaceae; genus Geodermatophilus. The sequence goes on from NZ_QOHF01000006.1 coordinate 188,955, forward strand.
GGACGCCGTCGAGGAGGACGGCGAGCTGACCGCCATGCTCACCGAGGCCCTGCACGAGGTCGTCAACGTGCTCTCCGCGCTGTTCAACGTGCCGGGTGCGCCGCACTCCAAGCTGCACGCGCTCTACGCCCCGGGCGAGGACCTGCCCGGCGACGTCGCCGGCATGCTGGCCGCCTTCAACCGGCTCGACCTGACCGTCGAGATCCCCGGTTACGGCAAGGGCGCCCTCTCGCTGGTGGTCCCCTCGGGGGCCTGACCGCAGCTGCCCCGGGACGGCGCGGCACCGCCCCGCCGTCCCGGGCGCACTCCACGACGACGGCCCCGGGGCACCCACCCCGGGGCCGTCGTCGCACTCCGCCAGGTCCTGTCCGCCGGGGTCCCCCGTGCGGGGCTGGCGCGGATGGGTGAACTCTGCTTCACTGGTCCTCGCAGGAGGGGAGTATCCCTCGGCGCTCCGCCGTCAGTACGGCCCTCGGGCCCGGCGGGGCGGGCCCGTCCCGGGCCGGGAGAGACCTCCGGTTGGTGAGCGCTGACCGGGAGGTCCTTCGATGGGTGTGCCGCTGTGGGTGTGGGTGGCCGTCCTGGCCGCCGTCCTGGCCATGCTGGCCGTCGACCTCGTCGCGCACCGGCGTGCGCACGTCATCGGGGTCCGCGAGGCCGCCGCGTGGTCGGCGGTGTGGGTCGCGCTCGGGGTGGGGTTCGGGGCGCTGGTGTGGTGGCGGTGGGGCGCCGAGTTCGGCCAGCAGTACTTCGCCGGCTACCTGATCGAGAAGTCCCTGGCCGTGGACAACGTCTTCGTCTGGGCGATCGTCTTCGGCTACTTCGCCGTCCCCCGGGAGTACCAGCACCGCGTGCTCTTCCTCGGCGTGCTGGGGGCGCTGGTCTTCCGGGGGGCGTTCATCGCCGCCGGATCGGTGCTCATCGCCAGCTTCTCCTGGGTGCTGTACCTGTTCGCGGCGTTCCTGCTGTGGACCGGCTACCGCATGCTGCGCCAGCGCGACGAGCACCTGGACCCGGAGCGCTCCCGGGTGCTGCGGCTCTTCCGGCGCTGGGTGCCCATGACCGACGCCTACCACGGGCAGCGCCTGCTGGTCCGCCGGGGCGGGACGCTGCTGGCGACACCCCTGCTGGCGGTGCTGGTGCTGGTCGAGGTCACCGACGTCGTCTTCGCCGTCGACTCGATCCCAGCCGTCTTCGCGGTCACCGACGAGCCGTTCCTCGTCTTCACCGCCAACGCCTTCGCCATCCTCGGCCTGCGGGCGATGTACTTCCTGCTCGCCGACCTGATCCACCGCTTCGTGTACCTCAAGGCCGGCTTGGCACTGGTCCTGGTGTGGGTCGGGGTCAAGATGCTGCTCAAGGTCGACGTGCTCCACGTGCCGACTCCGCTGTCGCTGGCCGTGGTCACCACCATCATCGCCGTCTCCATCGGCGCCAGCCTGCGCGCCACCCGGGGTCAGGGCCGACGGCCGCCAGCGCGCCCGGAGGCGCCGCCGTTCCGGATCGCCTCGGCCGAGGAGATGGCCGCGGTCGAGCCCCTCTGGCGCCGGCGGCCGCTCCCGTCCCGACGGAGGACGCCGTGACCGGTACCGGTGGCGGTGTCGCGCCGACCTCGCTGAGCGCCGAGACGGTGGTGCTGCTGCAGTCGATCCGCGGGTACCCGGCGGTGTCGCTGCTGCTGAGCACCACTGCGCGGCCGGTCATGACGACCGCCGACGCGCTCGCCCTGCGCCGGCTCCTCGCCCAGGCCGGGCACCGGCTGCGCGGCGAGGAGCTCGAGGACGTCGACGAGCTCCTCGCCGCGTTGCAGACCCACGTCGCCGCGGCGACGGCCGCCGCGACCAGCCAGGCCATCGCCATCTACGCCCGCTCCGGCTTCGCCATGACCGTGCGGCTGCCCACGCCCGTGCACGACCGGGTGGTCGTCGACCCGACGTTCGCCACCCGCGACCTCGTCTCCGCGCTGCACCAGACCCCGCGCCACGTCGTGCTGCTGCTGAGCAGCCGCGAGGCGCGGCTCTTCGAGGGCGTCGCCGACACGTTGCGGCCCGCCCCGCGCTCGCCGTTCCCCCTGCGCAACGAGCGGGAACGGGGGCCGGATCCGTCGCGGCCCAGGCTCGAGGAGACCGACACGGCCGCGTTCCTCACGTCGGTCGACCGCGCGCTCGGCACCCACCTGCGGCTGCACCCCGCCCCCCTCGTCCTCGCGGGGGCCGAGCAGGCGGTGGCCGCCTTCACCCGGCTGTCGCAGAACCTCTCGCGCCTCGCCGGGACCGTCCCGGCGCTCGCCACCACACCGCTGCCCGAGCTCGTCGAACGGATCCGGCCGGTGCTCACCCGCTACCTGCGCTCCCGCCAGCGGGAAGCGCTCGACCTGCTCGACCGCCGCGCCGGAGGGCAGCGGGTGGTCTCGGGCATGAGCTCGGCCTGGCTGGCGGCCCGCCACGAGCGCCCCGAGATGCTCGCCGTGGAGCACGGGCTCTTCTACCCGGCCCGCCTCAGCGGCGACGGCGACCTGCTCCTGCCGGCCTGGGACGTCGAGCACCCCGACGTCATCGACGACGCCGTGGACGAGCTCATCGAGCTCGTCCTCGACCGGGGTGGGTGGGTCGCACTGGTGGACGACGGCGCCCTCGCCGAGCACGAGGGTGTGGCCCTGACCCTGCGGGCGGGACACTGACCCCGTGACGGACGACCGTTCCGGCGACCGCCCGGCCCGCGGACGCGACGACCCCGACCCGGCCGCGCTCCCGCGGGAGGAGGTCGCGGTCCCGGGCACCGGGCGTGCCGGCGCCACGACCGGCGGCCGAGCACACCCCCCACCTGCCGCACCCGGCCCCGTCCGGCCGTCGTGGACGTTCCTGACCAACCACGGTCACGTGCTGCTGACGGTGGCCCGGGACCCCGACGTCCGGGTGAACGACGTGGCCGACCGCGTGGGCATCACGCCCCGCGCCGCGCTGCTGATCCTGCGCGACCTCGAGGACGCCGGCTACCTGCGGCGCGAGCGGGTGGGCCGGCGGACGCACTACACGATCGAGGCGCACCGGCCCTTCCGGCACCCGACCACGGCCTCGCACGAGGTCGACGACCTGCTGGCCATCTTCACCGACGGCGAGCGGGCCGCAGGCGGAGCCCCCCGCACCGCCGCGGCGCAGCCGGACTCCTCGCCGCTGACCGACGTCGACGGGGCCGCGGTCAGCGCCCGGACCTGGTGATGGCCTCGGGTGTCACCGGGGTGAAGTAGTTGACGAGGGTGCCGTCCGGATCCCGGAACAGCAGCGAGCGGTTGCCCCAGGGCATGGTCGTCGGCTCGTTGACCAGAGACCCGCAGACGTCGCCCAGGACGTCCCGGAGCCGGGTGTACTCGGCGTCGACGTCGTCGACGAGGAACTCGACGATCGCGGTGTGGTTGTCCGCGGGGCGGGCCGAGCCCGCGCCGAACAGCGCCACCGTGCGCGTGCTGCCGATGGCCAAGGTGGCGGCCGGCGTCCGCAGCTCGGCGAAGTCCGGCGTCGACCACCGCGCCGGCGTTGCGGTGACCTGCTCGTAGAAGGTGACCAGGCGGGACACGTCGTCGGTGATCAACCGGATCGACACGAGGGTGGGGGAGTGGTCCGCGGTGGGCGGGGTCTGCGTCATGACCGGCACGCTAGGGACGAAGCCGGTCAGATCCCGCCCGGTATGGACGACGATGTCGGTGTGACGCGTCCCACGGCTCGAGTGCTCGCGCTGCTGGAGATCCTGCAGGCCGGTGGCACGCGGACGGTGGCGGACCTGGCCGGTCGGTTGGGCGTGGACGAGCGGACCGTCCGCCGCTACGTCGCACACCTGGTCGACCTCGACGTCCCCGTCGAGTCGGTGCGCGGCCGCTACGGGGGCATCCGCCTGGTCCCCGGCTACCGCATGCCCCCGCTCATGCTCACCGACGACGAGGCGCTGGCGGTGCTGCTCGGCCTGGTCTCCGGCCGCCGGGCCGGGCTGGTGAGCACGTCGGTCGCCGCGGCCGAGAGCGCTGCTGCCAAGCTGCGCCGCGTCCTGCCGCAGGCGCTGGGGCGCCGGCTGGACGCGCTGCTGCAGACCGCCGACTTCACGGTCGGCCCCCGTCCCTCGGCCGCTCCCGAGACGGCGGTCCTGCTCCTGGTCGCCGAGGCCGCACGCGACCGCCGACCGGTGGACATCGACTACACCGACTCCACCGGGCGGCGCAGCCGGCGGACCGTGCACCCGTACGGGATCGTCGCCCACTCCGGGCGCTGGTACCTCACCGGTGCGGACTCCGCCAGCGGCCAGGTGCGCACGTTCCGGATCGACCGCATCGCCGCGCCGCAGCCGTCGACCGGCACCTTCGACGTGCCAGCGGGCTTCGATCCCACCGACGCTCTGCTGTCCGCCATCGCCGCGGCACCCCACCGGCACGTGGTCTCGCTCCGCGTCGAGGGCACCGCCGAGCAGGTGCGCCCCCTGTTCCCACCGGGCACCGCCACCGTCGAGGAGGAGGCCGACGACCCGGGCTGGGTGCGCGTGCTCATCCGGGCCGAACGGCTGGACTGGGTACCCGCCGTCCTGGCCGGGATCGACCGCCCCTTCCGGGTGGAGGGCCCGCAGGCTCTGCGCCCGCTCGTGCGCGCGCTGGTCGAACGGCTCACCGCCGCGGTCGAGGCCGACACCGGACGCGGGGACCAGGCCCCGCCAGGGTCACCGGGTGTGTCGTCGACCCGCCCTCGCGGGCGCCGAGGCCGCCAGCCGTCTGCGGGGTCCGGCCACGAGTCACCGCCTCCTCCTCCCCGCTGACCCGGCTCCCCGGTGACCCGGCCGGCGAGGCCCCCCGACGACCCGCGGGCGGACGGCGTCCGGTGATCGGGTTCCGCGGCGACCGCTGGTCAGCTGTAGGTGGGCCGGCGGCTCCCGAGGGTGGTGGGCAGGCAGGCCCACACGTGCTTGCACCCGCCGTCGACGTACCAGCCGTGCGCGACCGACAGCCGGGCCACCAGGTGCAGGCCCAGGCCGCCCCGGGCGGGGTCGCGGTCGACGGCGGGGGCCGGCATCGAGTCGGGGTCGCGGTCGCTCACGTCGAGCAGCCACCCGCCGCTGCCGGCGACCACCGTGGCGACCACCGGCGACGTCCCGTGCCGCAGCGCGTTCGACGCCAGCTCGTCGAAGGCCAGGACCAGCCGCTCGGCCGCCTGGTCCTCGTCGCCGTCCGGGGAGCCGACGGCGTCGAGCCGGGAACGCAGGGCCGCACGGGCGGCCGGCAGCTCGGCCACGGCGCCCAGGCCCCACCGCCACAGCTCTCCCCGGCCGTCCGGTAGCGGGCGCAACGGCCACGCGAGTCGAGCCACTGCCCTCTCCCCGTCCGTCGGTGTCCTCCGTCGGTGTCCTCGACGCACCGGGGGTTCCCAGCCGGCCGCGGGCCCAACCGCGGGGCGACGCGCTCCACCCCGGAGGAGGAGCAGCCGGCCGCCCGCCGACCGCCACGCTGGTGGCGCCGGCCCCGAGCAGGCGCTCGCCGGGCGCCTCAGGTGCGGGCGGTGGCCTCCCGGACGGCGGCGGCCACGGCCTCGACGCCCCGCGGCGCCCAGATGATCGAGTAGTGGTTGGTGTCGGGCACCTCGCGGGCGGTGATCCCGCTCGGCTCCAGGCCCAGCTGCGCCAGCCGGCCCTCGTCGTAGAGCCCCGGCGTCTGGTCCAGCAGCCCGCGGGCCGCCCACAGCAGCGTGGCCGGCACCGGCAGGTCGGCGGTCGCCTCCAGCACCCGCTCGTTGAGCAGCACGTCCCCGCCGTCCACCCGGACCGCCTCGGGCACGCACGCGCTGCGCAACGCCGGCGGCTCGCCCTGCACGTCGCGCGCCAGGTAGGCGGCCACCGACGGGACGTCGACCCAGGGGCCCACCGCGGGGTGCTGCGCCCAGAAGGCCCGGACGGCGGCCAGGTCGGGGAAGGTCATCGACAGCCGGTCCAGCGCGGGGCCGAGGACGGCGGAGAGCATCGCGTCGAGGTCGGCGCCCGGCGGCTGCGGGAAGGCCAGCCCGCCGTCGACCAGCACCAGCCCGTGCACCCGGTCCCGCGCCGTCCCGGCGGCGGCCAGGGCGGCGACGAAGGCGCCCATCGAGTGCCCGACCAGCACGGCGGCGTCGGCCCCGGCGTCGCGGTCGGCCCCGAACCGGTCGAGCAGCGCGGCGACGTCGGCCGCGTGCGCCTCGATCCCGTACGGCCCCGGCAGACCGGCCGACGCGGCCCGCCCGCGCAGGTCCGGCGCGACCACCTCGAACTCCCCGGCCAGCGCGCCGGCCACCCGCGCCCAGGCCATCGCGTTGCCGGTGATGCCGTGCACGAGGACGGCGATCGGGGCGCCGGGGGCGTCGGCCGCCCAGTGCAGGACGGCCAGCTCACCGCCCTGCACCGGGACGTCGACCAGGCGGGGTTCGGGCAGTGGTTCCCTCACGGCCTCACCCTGCCCGGGGACGCCGTCCCCCGCAGCCCGGGTATGGAACGCCGTCCCCCGCAGCCCGGGTATGGAAAGCCGTCCCCCGCAGCCCAGGTATGGGAAGCAATCCCTGCGTCCACGAGCCGCTGACGCAGGGATTGCTTCCCATACCCGTGCCGGGCTCGGGCAGGGCTCGGCTACCGGTGCGGGGCTCAGCGCCCGGCGAGATCGATGGCGAAGGCGACGAGGAAGCCGAGGGTGGTGATGACGCCGGTCCAGGTGCGGGTGCGCTCGAACGCCTCGGGGATCATCGTGTCGGCGATCATGGTGAGGATCGCCCCCGCGGCGATCGCGGTGATGACGGCGACCACCTCCGGGGGTGCGTCGCCGAGCGCGACGTAGCCGACCAGCGCGGCCAGGCCGCTGGCCACGGCGATGCCGATCCACACGCCGAACACGTACCGGGCCGAGCGGCCGTTGTTCTTCATCCCGGCCGCGGAGGACAACCCCTCCGGCACGTTGGAGATGAAGACCGCGGCCAGCACCGGGGCGCTCACGGTCCCCCCGCCCAGCAGCCCCAGGCCGAGCACCACCGACTCGGGGACGCCGTCCAGCAGCGCCCCGATCGCGATGGCCGCCCCGCTGCCGGACTGCTCCTGCTCCGAGGGCTGCTGGTCCCCCGACCGCTTGCGGTGCCGGGCGCCGTGGCGGGCCAGCGCGGCGTTCGCCGCGAAGTAGGCCAGCGCGCCGCCGACGAAGCCGATGGCCGCGGGCAGCAGCCCGCCGGTGTCGGCGGCCTCCTCCATCAGGTCGAACGCGACCGCGGAGATCAGCACCCCGGATCCGAAGGCCATCACCGACGCGATGACCACCTGCGGCACGCGGGCGAACCAGGCGACCAGCGCGCCCAGCACCAGCGCGCCACCGCCCAGCAGCCCCCACAGCCCCGCTTCCAGCCACGTCGGCACGGCGTCCCCTCTGCCCTCCTACGCGTCGAGTCATGCCAACTCGTGGCGATCAGGAGCTGATCGCCGCGAATTGCACGACTCGTGGGGGAGAACGGCCCTCTCCCGGGTCCCGCTGGCCCCGTCCCGGGCCCCGCCCCGAGCCTGCGAGAGGTGGGGGGCAGAGGGGTCCTTCTTCAGTCCGGGTGGTCGAGCAGGTAGCGGCCGAAGTGTGGGACGGTGAAGGCGATCTGGCCGCGCTCGGCCGAGTAGACCAGGCCCTTCTTGATCAGCGAGTCCCGCGCGGGGGAGAGGGACGCCGGCTTGCGGCCCAGCGACGACGCGACCTCCGAGGTGGACACCGCTCCGCCGGTCGGCCCGCCCAGCTCGGCCATGGCGCGCATGTACTCCCGCTCGGCGGGGGTCGCCCGGTCGTAGCGGGAACCGAAGAAGCCGACGGCGAGCTCGGCCTCGGCGACCGGGGCGGCGACCGCGACGTCGGCGGCGGTGATCGGGGAGGCGGCGGCGACGTCCCAGGTGACCTTGCCGTAGGCCTGCACGAAGTACGGGTAGCCGTCGGCGGCCGCGTAGAGGGCGTCGAGCGCCTCGGGCTCGAAGGCGACGTCCTCCCGCTCGGCGGGCGCCAGCAGCGCCCGGTCGGCGGCGGCGCGGTCCAGCCGGTCGATGCGCAGGTAGCGGAACAGCCGCTCCGAGTAGCTCTTGGACGCCGACAGCACCGCCGGCAGGTGCGGCAGCCCGGCCCCGACGACGATCAGCGGGGCCCCCTGCTGGGAGAGCTCGTGGCAGGCGGCGCAGATCGCCGAGACGTCGGCGGCCTGGACGTCCTGCATCTCGTCGACGAACAGCGCGATGCCGCGGCCCACGTCGGCGGCCAGCCCGGCGGCGTCGCTGAGCAGCTCGACCAGGTCGATCTCCATGTCCCCGGAGTCGGCCCGCCCGGTCGCGGCCGGGACGTCGATGCCCGGCTGCCAGCGGTCGCGCACCCTGGCGTCTGGCACCTGGCGCAGCGCGAACGCCTTGAGCACGCCCAGGACGGCGTCCATCGACTCCTGGTCGGGGTGGCGCAGCTCGCGCAGCGCCATGTGCAGGGCGGAGGAGACCGGCCGGCGCAGCGACTGCTCCGGCCGTGCCTCGACCTTGCCGGTGCCCCAGCCGCGGGTGATCGCCGCCGAGCGCAGCTGGTTGAGCAGCACGGTCTTGCCGACCCCGCGCAGCCCGGTCAGCACCAGCGAGCGCTCCGGCCGGCCGTGCGCGATCCGCTCGAGGACGACGTCGAAGGCGGACAGCTCGGCGTCCCGGCCGGCCAGCTCGGGCGGGCGCTGCCCGGCGCCGGGTGCGTACGGGTTCCGCACGGGGTCCACGTCGAGCACGCTATGTGCTCGTCTAGCCCCGGGCGTAGACAACCGTAGAGGAGTGCAGCGTGTCGTCGCGCCACGGCTCCGGGTCGGGGCGTGTGGTCAGGGGCCGTGAGTCCGGGGCCAGGGCCGGGTCAGGGTGTCGGGTCCTCGGTGGCCAGCTGCTGCACCCGCAGCGCCCGCTGCTCGGCGCGCTCCGCCGCGCGCAGGTGCTCCTCGCGGCCCTCGAGCGCGTCCGGCACCTCGGCGAGGCGCCGGTGCACCGCGGCGATCTCCATCAGCTTCGAGGCGGCGTTGTAGACGGCCCCCTCCACCGCCTGGTGCTGGGCGTCGAGGAGGGACTGGGCGGACCACGCGTGTCCCACGTGGCAGGTGTAGCTCACAGCGCCGTCCGGGGTCGACTCGTACATCCCGCCCTGGCACTCGGGACACCCCAGTGCGGCGGGGGTACCCAGGTCGGTCAGCGCGGTCGGTCCGCCCGTCATCGTGGGGCTCCTCTCCGGGGAGGCGGGGTGGGGTGTCGCGCCGGGGACGGCCTCAGGGGGCCGGACGAGGTCGGTGACGACGGCGGCGAGCTCGGCGGTGGGCGTCCTGCGCGCCCGGCGGACGGCGGCCAGCGCGGCCCGGGGCATGGCCGACACCCGCGCCTCGACCGGGTCCTGCACGACGACCACGCCGTCCTGCGCGGCCACCGCCGCGGCGCCCACGGACCCGTCGTCCAGGGCGCCGGAGAGGACGACGGCGACGACGCCGGGGCCGAACGCGGCGGCGGCGCTGCGGAACATCGGGTCGACGGCGGGACGCTGCCGGTTCTCCCGCGGCCCGCGGTAGAGCCGGACCCGCTCGCCCCGGACGGTCAGGTGCAGGTCGGGCGGGGCCACCAGGATCGAGGCCGGGGACAGCAGCTGGCCGTCGACCGGGTGGGCGGCCGGCAGCGGCCCGCACCGGGACAGCAGCCTGGGCAGGTGGCTGTCGGCCGTCGCCGGCAGGTGGACGGTGACCAGGACCGCCGCTGGCAGGTCCTCGGGCAGCCCGGCGACGAGCGTCTGCAGCGGCCCGATGCCGCCCGCGGACGCCCCCACCACGACCACCCGGTCGACCACAGCCGTCCTCCTCGGGTCGTCCTCCGTTGCCGAGGTGTTCCCCGCGGGCCGCCGGTCGATGCGTGCGAGCGCATCAACCGGCCCCTTCCGCGCCGTGATCACGGGCTTCTTGCCGGCGACACGGTGGGACTCGCCGTGCCGGGCGGAAACAACCCCATGATCACGGGGGCGGAAGGGCGCTTCGAGCGTCGTCTGCTGGTCTCTACGGCTCGGTCTAGAGATCCGTAGAGGTGCCCATGCACAGGGAACCGGGAGGAACCGTCGCTAGCGTGGCGGCGTGCTGAGGTTCCTGATCAAGGTCGTCCTCATGGCCGGCGTCTTCTACGGCGTGGCGTACCTGTTGCCCGGTATCGAGGTGCTCCCCAACCCGGACGGGCCGCTCGGGAGGCCCGGTACCTACCTGTGGATCGCGTTGATCTTCGCGGTGGTCAACGCCGTCGTCGGGCCGGTCCTGCGGCTGCTCTCGCTGCCGTTCGTGCTGCTCACCCTGGGGTTGTTCCTCCTCGTGGTGAACGCCGCGCTGCTCGGCATCACCGCCGCGATCACCGACCGGTTGCAGGTCGCCGGCTTCGGCACGGCGGTCCTCGGCGGGCTGCTGCTCGCCATCGGCAACTGGATCGCCGACCAGCTGGTCGAGCGCGGCTGACCTTCGGCCCCTGCAGGGACCTGCCGCCGGCCCCGTCCCGAGGCTCCGGCCCCCTCCCGGGCCCGGCCCCGTCCGGAGGCTCGCCGCGAGCGTGCGAGCGGTGGGGGGCAGGGGCGGCCCTCCTGCAGGGTCCCGCCGCGAGCGTGCGAGCGGTGGGGGGCAGGGGGGTCCTTCTACTAGCGTCAGGAGCATGATCAGCGCCACCGGCTCGGCCCCGGCGACCCCGGGTCCGGCCTCCGCGGACGACGGCACCCCGCCGGCCGCCACCGAGCTCGCCGCCCTCGAGGCGGCACGCAACGAGAAGCGCCGGCTGCTGGAACGGGCCGCGCAGGCCGCCCTGGACCCCGGGGCGTCGCTCCCGGTCGGCTGCACCGCCGACGACGTCCCCGCCCTGCTGCGGCGCTACTACTGGAGCGAGCCGGCCGACGAGGTCCTCCAGCAGGACCCGGCCGACCTCGCCGCGCTGGCCCTCGGGCACCTGCGGCTGGCCGAGGTGCGCCCGCAGGGGTCGGCGACGGTGGACGTGCAGGAGCTGCCGTCCCGCCCCGGTGCGCGGGCCCGCTCGATGGTCCTGGTCGTCACCGACGACATGCCGTTCCTGGTCGACTCCGTCACCGCCGAGGTGCTGCGGCAGGGCTTCCGGATCGAGCACGTCGTCCACCCGGTGCTGGTGGTCCGCCGGGACGTCACCGGCCGCATCCGGGCCTTCTGCGACAGCGCCGAGGCCGGCGGCTGCGGGCCCGACGCGCTCGCCGAGTCGTGGATGGCCGTCGTCCTCGACGGCCCGCTGGACGACGAGGCCGCCGGCGACCTGGTCACCGGGCTGCGCACCGTGCTGGCCGACGTCCGGGCCGTGGACGAGGACGCCGGCCGGATGCGGGCCCGCGCCCTCGAGCTGGCCGACCGGCTCGAGCACGGGGCCGGGCGGGGTGGGGACGGAGCCGCCGCGGTCACCGACCCGGCCGACGACCCCGCCGAGGCGGCGGCGCTGCTGCGCTGGCTGACCGACGGCAACTTCGTCTTCCTCGGCGCCCGCGACGTCGACGTGGTGCGGGCGCGGGGTCGGACGACGGTCCGCGCGGTGCCCGGCAGCGGGTTGGGCGTGCTGCGCAGCGACGTGGACATGGCGGTCACCCCCGAGGGGACGCCGGCCGCCGGGCTGCTGGCGGTGACCAAGGCCGACGTCCGCTCGACGGTGCACCGCCGCGCCTGGCTGGACCTGGTCACGGTCACCCTGTCCGCGGGCGACGGCGGGCCGGCCCGCCAGCACCGCCTGGTCGGGCTGTTCGCCACCGCGGCCTACGCGCACGGCGTCCGCGAGGCGCCGCTGGTGCGCCGGCGGGTGGCCCAGGTGGTCGAGCGCTCCGGGGCGCCGGCCGACAGCCACACCGGCAAGGCGCTGCTCGACGTCCTGGAGACCTACCCCCGCGACGAGCTGTTCCAGGTGGGCACCGACGAGCTGCTGCCGGTGGCGCTGGCGGTGCTGTACCTGCAGGAGCGGCGGCAGACCCGGCTGTTCCTGCGCCGCGACCCCGCCGGCCGGTTCTGGTCGGCGATCGTGTACCTGCCCCGCGACCGGTACACCACCGAGGTGCGGCTGGCCGTCCAGCAGCTGCTGCTCGAGCGCCTGGGCGGCACCAGCATCGAGTACACCGCCCGGGTCACCGAGTCGGTGCTGGCCCGGCTGCACTTCGTCGTCCGCCCGCCGGCGACCCGCGGCGCCCCGGCGACGCTGCCCGACGTCGACGTCGACGTCGCGGCGCTGCAGAGCGAGCTGGCCGCCGTCGTCCGCAGCTGGACCGACGAGCTCGCCGCCGCGCTCGCCGCCCGCTACGGCGCCGACGACGTCGAACGCCGGCTGGCGCGGGTCGCCGACGCCTTCCCCGCGGCCTACCAGGAGGACTTCCCGGCTCCCGCCGCCGTCGAGGACCTCGAGCGGCTCGACGCCCTCGCGGCGGGGGAGCTGGACCTGGTGCTGCGCTGGCCCGCGGGTGGCGAACCACGGCTGAGCGTCTACCGGGTGGGGGAGCGGCTGCTGCTCTCCGACGTGCTGCCCATGCTGCAGCACATGGGCGTCGAGGTGGTCGACGAGCGGCCCTACGAGATCGACCGGATCGGCGCCCCGCTGGCCTGGATCTACGACTTCGGGCTGGCCGCGCCGGCCGCCGAGCTGCCGTTCGCCGGCTCGCTGCCCGAGCGGTTCACCGAGGGGCTCGGCGCGGTGTGGCGCGGCGACGCCGAGGACGACGGGCTGGGCGCGCTGGTGCTGCTGGCCGGGCTCACCTGGCGGCAGGTCACCGTCGTCCGGGCCTACGTGCAGTGGCTGCGGCAGGCCGGGCTGCCCTTCGGCCAGCGGTACGTGGAGACGACGCTGGCCGCGCACCCGGAGGTCGTGGCCCGGCTGGTGGCGTTGTTCGAGACCCGCTTCTCGCCGGACCGCGCGGTCGGGCGGGCAGCCCGGACCGAGGAGCTGGTCGCGTCGCTGCGCGAGGCGATCGGCCAGGTGGCGTCGCTGGACGCCGACCGGGTGCTCACCGCGCTGCTGGCCGCGGTCACCGCCACCGTGCGGACGACGTACTACGCAGGCGGCCCGCTGGCGGTCAAGCTGCACCCGGCGTCGGTGCCCGACCTGCCCCAGCCGCGCCCGGCCCGCGAGGTGTGGGTGAGCTCGCCGCGGGTGATGGGCGTGCACCTGCGCTTCGGCGCGGTCGCCCGCGGCGGGCTGCGCTGGTCCGACCGGCACGAGGACCTGCGCACCGAGGTGCTCGGGCTGGTCAAGGCGCAGATGGTGAAGAACACCGTCATCGTGCCGACCGGCGCCAAGGGCGGGTTCGTCGTCCGCCGGCCGCCCTCCGACGGGTCGCGGGACGCCGTCCTGGCCGAGGGCCGGGCCTGCTACCGGCTGTTCGTCGGCGCGCTGCTGTCGCTGACGGACGACCTGGTGGACGGCGCGGTGGTCCCGCCCGAGCGGGTGGTCCGCCACGACGGCGACGACACCTACCTGGTGGTCGCCGCGGACAAGGGGACGGCGACCTTCTCCGACCTGGCCAACGCCGTCGCCCTCGAGCGCGGCTACTGGTTGGGCGACGCCTTCGCCTCCGGGGGGTCGGTCGGCTACGACCACAAGGCCATGGGCATCACCGCCCGCGGCGCCTGGGAGTCGGTGACCCGCCACTTCCGCGAGCTCGGCGTCGACGTGCAGAGCGAGGACTTCACGGTCGTCGGCATCGGCGACATGTCCGGCGACGTGTTCGGCAACGGGATGCTGCTGTCCGAGCACATCCGGCTGGTCGCCGCCTTCGACCACCGGCACGTCTTCGTCGACCCCGCACCCGACGCGCGCACCTCCTACGCCGAGCGCCGCCGGCTGTTCGACCTGCCCCGCTCCTCCTGGGCCGACTACGACCCCGCGCTGATCAGCCCCGGCGGCGGGGTGTGGCCGCGGACGGCGAAGGCGGTCGGAGTCAGCGAGCCGATGCGCACCGCGCTCGGGCTGCCCGGGGACGTGGTGGCGCTGTCGGGGGTGGAGCTGGTCCGCGCCGTCCTGCTGGCCCCGGTGGACCTGCTGTTCAACGGCGGGATCGGCACCTACGTGAAGGCCGCGTCGGAGAGCTCCCTGGACGTGGGGGACAAGGCCAACGACGCCGTCCGGGTCGACGGGCGCGACCTGCGGGTGCGGGTGGTGGGCGAGGGCGGCAACCTCGGGCTCACCCAGCGCGGCCGGGTGGAGTACGCGCTGGCCGGCGGGCGGGTCAACACCGACGCCATCGACAACTCCGCGGGTGTGGACACCTCCGACCACGAGGTGAACATCAAGATCGCGCTGAACCGGGTGGAGGAGTCCGGCGAGCTGGACGCCGCGGGCCGGGCCGCGCTGCTGTACGACATGACCGGCGAGGTGGCGGCCGCCGTCCTCACCGACAACCACGCCCAGAACGCGACGCTGGCCGTGGAGGTGGCCTCGGCGCGCAGCCTGCTCGACGCGCACGCCCGCTTCCTGCGGCACCTGGAGCGCACCGGCCGGCTGGTGCGCAGCGTGGAGGCCCTGCCCGACGACCGGGCGCTGGTCGAGCGGCGGCGGGACGGGCACGCGCTGACCAGCCCGGAGCTGTCGGTGCTGCTGGCCTACGCCAAGCTCGAGACCGGGGACGCCGTCCTGTCCTCGCCCCTGCCCGACGACCCGGCGCTCGAGGAGCTGCTGGTCGGTTACTTCCCGACCGAGCTGCGCCGGCGCTTCCCCCCGGCGGTCACCGGCCACCCGCTGCGGCGGGAGATCGTCGCCACCGCGCTGACCAACCGGGCGGTCAACGTCGCCGGGGTGACCGGGCTGTTCCGGCTGGTCGAGGAGACCGGGGTGACCCTGGCCGGGGTGGTGCGGGCGCACGCGGTGGCCCGGGCCGTGTTCGCGGTGGACCGGCTGTGGGACGCCGTCCGCCCGCTGGACAACCGCGTGCCCGCGGCCACCCAGGACGAGCTGCGCACCGAGGTCACCCGGCTGGCCGAGCGGGCGGCGCGGTGGCTGCTGGCCCTGCCCGAGCTGGCCGCGGACGAGGCTCCGCCGATCGGCACCGTCGTCGCCCGGTTCGCCGCCCCGGTGGCCGCGGTGCGGGCCGACCTGCCGACGTGGCTGCTCGGCGCGGAGGCCGCGGCGTACACCGAGCGGGGAACCCGGCTGCGGCAGCTCGGGGTCCCGGGGGAGCTGGCCGCCGAGGTCGCCGCCGCGCCGCTGCTGCCGGCCGCCCTCGACCTGGCCGTCGTCGTCGAGCGCACCGGCGCTCCGATCGAGCTGGCCGGCCGGGTGCACCAGGCCCTGGCCGAGCGGCTGGCGCTGGTGCCGCTGCGCGAGCAGGTCACCGCGCTGCCCCGGGACCGGCGCTGGCCGTCGATGGCCCGGGCCGCCCTGCGCGACGACCTGGCGAGGGAGCAGGCGGCGCTCACCGCGGAGGTGCTCGCCGGCCGGCGCAGCGACACCGAGGACGCCGGCGAGCTCGTGGCCCGGTGGGTGGACTGCTGGGACGGCACGCAGCAGCGGGCGGCGGCGCAGCTGGTCGACCTCGCCGCGGGGGACCGTCAGGACCTGGCAGAGCTGCTGGTCGCCGTCCGGACCCTGCGCGGCCTGCGCCGCCGCACCTGACCCGCCGCCGCCGCTGCCGTGCCGGATGATCAGGTGAGCTGATCATGCTGCCTCCGAGCTCATCGTTGACGGTGAGCTCGGACGCGCCACGGTGAGCCAGGACGGCGGTCGAGCCTCGTCTATGGCTTTCTAGCCCTGGCCCTAGAGAGCCGCAGGCGGCGTCACAGGGGCGGACGGCGCTCGCCGAAGCGGGTGGCCTGCTCGAACGCGTGCCCGACCTCGAGCACCCGCCGGTCGGCCCGCGGCGCGGCGACCACCTGCAGGCCGACCGGCAGGCCGTCGTCGGTGAACCCGCCCGGCACCGACAGCGCCGGGCACCCGGTGGGCGTGAGGAGCGTGCAGGCGCGCATCCACTCCAGGTAGTTCTCCATCGACTCCCCGCCGATCTCGGTCGGGTACTCCTGCTCGACCGGGAACGGCAGCACCTGGGTGGTGGGCGCCAGCAGGACGTCGTAGCCGTCGAAGAAGCCCACCACCCGCTCGTACAGGGCCGTGTGCGCGGACTCGGCGCGGGCGATGTCGGCGCCGGTGAGCTTGGCGCCCATCTCGGCGTTCCAGCGGATCGACTCCTTCACCTGGTCCGGGTGCCGCCGGGCCAGCTCGGTGTAGGCCGCGTCGAACAGCCAGGCCCGCAGCGTGCCGAAGACGTCGTCGGCGCCGGAGAGGTCCGGGCAGTCGGGCTCCACGGCGGCGCCGAGCTCTTCGAACACCCCCACGGACTCCGCGAGCACCGCGGTGATCGCCGGGTCCACCCGCACCCGCCCGCCGAGGTCCGGCGCCCAGGCCACCCGCAGGCCGTCGAGCCGGTCCGGCAGCGGCGCGGCGAACGGGCCACCCGGGTCGCCCAGCGAGATCGGGACCCGCGGGTCCGGCCCGGCCAGCACCGACAGGGACAGCGCGACGTCGGCCACCGTGCGCCCCATCGGGCCCTGCACGGACAGCTGCGACCAAGCCATCTCCGCCGGCCACGTCGGCACCCGGCCCGGGGTCGGCCGCAGCCCGACGACGTTGCAGAAGGCGGCTGGGTTGCGCAGCGAGCCGCCCATGTCGCTGCCCTCGGCCACCGGCACGAAGCCCGCGGCCAGCGCCGCGGCCGCGCCGCCGCTGGACCCCCCGGCCGACAGCCCGTGACGGTATGGGTTGGAGGTCGCCCCGAACAGGCTGTTGAAGGTGTGCGAGCCGGCGGCGAACTCGGGCACGTTGGTCTTCCCGAGCCGCACCGTCCCGGCCGCCCGCAGCCGGGCCACGACCAGCTCGTCGTCCGCCGGTACCGTCCGCGCGTGCAGGGGTGAGCCCCAGGTGGTGCGCATGCCGCCGGTGACGTGGGTGTCCTTGTGCGCCACCGGCAGCCCGTGCAGCGGGCCCACCTCGTCGCCCGCGGCCAGCGCGGCGTCGGCGGCGTCGGCCGCGGCGCGGGCGCCCTCGGCGTCCAGCGTGACGACCGCGTTCACCTGCGGGTCGAGCCGCTCGATGCGGTTCAGGCAGGCGTCGGTCAGCTCACGCGCGGACAGCTGCCGGGAGCGGATCAGCGCGGCCAGCTCGGTGGCCGGCCTGAGGCAGAGCTCGTCGGGAGTGTCGGTCACCCGAGGAGGTTAGCCATGCGATGACACCGTCGTCCTACCGGACGACATCGCGGCCACGTGCCGTCCCCGACCTGCGCTGAGCCCCACACTCTCGTCCCTGCTCGGGGGAGCCTCCGGCCCCCCACTCCCAGGGACCGCCCCCGCGGCCACGTGCCGTCCCCGACCTGCGCTGAGCCCCACACTCTCGTCCCTGCTCGGGGGAGCCTCCGGCCCCCCACTCCCAGGGACCGTTCCCGCGGCCACGTGCCCTCCCTCGGCTGCGCGGAGCCCATCTCGCCCTTCCTCGGGGAGACCACCGGGCCCCCGCTCGTCAGGACGACATCGCGATGACACCGTCGGCGCACCACCGCGGGCACCGACGGGTCAGGTGGCGGGGTCGCCCGCCAAGACGTCCGGGACGTCGTTGGGGCCGGCCTCGGCCGGGCGCGGCCGGTCCTGCCGGTGCAGCCGGACGGCGACCAGCGCGACGTCGTCCTCCGGTCGGCCGTCGACCAGCCGCTCGAGCACCTCGTCGAGCAGCTCCTGCAGCGGCCGGTCGGCCAGCTCGGCGAGGGCCTCGCGCAGCCGCAGCAGCCCGGCGTCGAGGTCGGCGTCGCGCCGCTCGACGAGGCCGTCGGTGAACAGCAGCACCGTCGCGTCGCGGTCGAGGGTCACCACCGACTCCTGCCGCCGGACCTCGGGGTCGACGCCGAGCAGCAGGTCGGCCTTCCAGGCGGCCAGCTCCGCGACGCTGCCGTCGCCGTTGATGACCAGCGGCGGCAGGTGCCCGGCGTTCGCCCAGCGCATCCGGGTGATCCCGCGCGCCCGCTCCTCCTCGGTCTGCTCGAAGCGGGCCACCGCGGCGGTCGCCATCACCCGGGTCTGCAGCACCGCCATGGAGGCGTCCAGGCCGCGCAGCACCTCCACCGGCGCTGCGTCGCTGTAGGTGGCGATACCGCGCAGCAGCCCGCGCAGCTGGCCCATGGCCGCCGCGGCCTCGGTGTCGTGGCCGACGACGTCGCCGATCACCAGCATCGTGGCCCCGTTGGGCTGCATGAACGCGTCGTACCAGTCGCCCCCGACCCGGGCGGCCTCGGCGGCGGGCAGGTAGCGGACGACGATCTCGGCGTGGTCGGGCTCGGGGGGCTCGGTGAGCAGGCTGCGCTGCAGGCCCTCGGCCAGCTGCTGCTGCTGGGCGTAGAGCCGGGCGTTGTCCAGCGCCAGCCCCGCGCGGTCGGCGACGTCCTGCGCGGTGGCGAGGTCCTCCCGCGACACCGCCTCCCCGCGACCGGAGTAGAGGGTCAGCACGCCGAGCGTGCGCCCCCGGCCGCGCAGCGGCAGGCAGACCGCCGACCCGGGCGCCAGCACGCCCAGCAGGTCGCGCGCCTCGCCCGGCGGCAGCAGCGCGGTGACCTCGTCCGCCGGGGCCCGCACCGTCTCCCCGGACAGCAGCGCCCGGGCCACCGGCGAGGTGGCCGGCATGGCGTCCAGGCGGACGGCGGCGTAGCGCTCGACCAGCGCCCGGGCGGCGGGGTCGGGGTGCCACCAGCCGACGTCGCGGGCGCGTCCCTCGGCGTCGACCACGGTGACGATGCCCCACTGCGCCAGCGCCGGGACGACCAGCCGCGGGAGGTGGCTGGTCGCGGTCTGCGCGTCCAGCGTGCCGGCGAGCTCGGCGCTCACCTGGGCCAGCAGGGCCAGCCGCTGCGCCGAGCGCTCGGCGCGGTCCCGAGCGTGCTTGCGCTCGGTGACCTCGATGAAGTAGACCGACAGGCCCTCGGGGCTGGGCCAGGCACGCAGCTCGTACCAGCCGTCGAGCGGGGCGGGGTAGTGGGCGTCGAAGTTGACCGGCTGCCCGGTCCGGACGGCGCTGCGGTAACCCTCCTCGAAGACGCCGCCGACCGTCGCCGGGAACGCCGTCCAGATCACCTCGCCGAGCAGCTCCTCGCGGCTGCGCCCCAGCAACCGTTCGGCCTCGGCGTTGACGTGGGTGAACCGCCAGTCGTGGTCGAGGGAGTAGAAGCCGGCGGGCATGGCCTCGAGGACCCGGGTGACGCGGACGTCGCCGCTGCGGTCCTCGGTGGTGTCGTAGGCCGCGCCCAGGATGCGGGCGGCGGCGCCGTCCATCCCGGCCAGCGCCCGGCCGCGTGCGGTCACCCAGCGCGTTCCGCCGTCCGGGTGGACGACGCGGTACTCGGCCTCGTACTCGCCGCAGGTCTCGATGCAGGCGCGCAGCGCCTCGCCGACCCGGGGCAGGTCGTCGGGGTGCAGGCGCCGGTTGAACGCCTCGATCGTGCCGTCGAACTCCTCGGCGGTGTAGCCGAACACGGCCATCAGCGGCTCGTCCCAGACCAGCTCGCCGGTGCGCAGGTCCCAGTCGAAGGTGCCCACCCGGCCGGCCTCCATCGCCAGCCGCCAGCGCAGGTGCTGGCGCTCGTACTCACCGGTCAGCGCCGCGTACTCGAGTTCGGTGACCACCGAGGCGGCCAGCTGGCGCAGCGTCGCGACGTCGGTCTCCGACCACTCGCGCGGCGCCGGGTCGAACACGCACAGGGAGCCGACGACGTGCCCCTCGCTGTCGGCGAGCGGGACGCCGAGGTAGGAGCCGACCGCGCCGGTGACCACCGGCGGCAGGGAGCCGACCCGCTCGTCGGCGCGGGCGTCGGGGATGACGACGACGTCGTCCGAGGCGGCCGACAGCGTGCACGGCGTGTCGGTCAGCCTCGTCTCGCCGTCGGCGTGGCCCGGGAGCAGGCCGACCGCGCCACCGATCGTCGCGACGTCGTCGAGCACCGAGATCTGCCCCGCCCGCGTGCCCAGCAGCCGGGCGGCCAGCTCCACCAGGCGGTCGAGGGCCGGGGTGCCGCGCTGGGCGGCCCGCAGCCGACGGGCCGCGCGGACGCGGGCGGGGTCGTTGCGCAGCTCCTCCGCCGCCAGGGTGACGTCGGCCGTGCGGACGGCACCGAGCCGTCGCGGGGATCCCTCCACCGGTTCCTCTCCGTCGTCGACACACGGCCGCGGCGTGTGCCCGCCGGTCAGCCCCGCTGTTCGAGCCTCGCGTGTCACCGCAGGTTATGCCACGGTTGGTCGGTCGCGGGCGACCGAGCCGATCCGGACCACCGTGGCGACGGCACCGCTCACCGGGCCGCCCGCGGCGCGGGGACGACGAGGGTCAGCGCCGTCCCGCCGTCGTGTTCCACGTGCAACCCCGCCCGCCGCCGGTCGGCCCGCGCGCGCTGGGCGCGGGTCAGCGAGCGCACGTCGAGCGCGTCGTGGAGGACGCCGGCGTGGCGCTCGAGGACGGGCAGGGTCGGGCCGGTGCCGCAGGGCGGCGTTGCGCGCGACCTCGTCGTCCTGCCGCTCGGACAGGCCCAGGGCGGCGCGGGACGCCGGCGCGTCGGCGGCCAGGTCGACCAGCGTCCGCACCAGCTCGGCCCGGACTGCGGTGAGCGCGGGGGAGGAGAGGGCGGCCAGGTCGAGCGGAACGCCGTCCCCACCGACGGCCTTGGTCTCCGACGGCGGCAGCAGTACGAACACGAGTAAACACGCTACGTGGTCACAGGCCGTTGCGGGAGGGTGGTTCGATCCCCATCCGGGAGCAGTTGTGTCGTGCACGACACACTTGCGGTCCGCGCCGACCGGCGTGGGGAGAGGGGAACGCGACCGGCCCAGCCGACAGCCGGCCATGGACCACGAGGAGGAGCGCTGTGGCAGGCAACAAGGCCGTCGTGTACACGGGACCGGGCAAGGTCGAGGTCGCCGACCTGGACTACCCCAGGCTGGAGCTGCAGGACGGCCCGGGGGTGCACCCGTCCAACGTCGGGCGCAAGACCCCGCACGGGGTGGTCCTGCGGACCGTCAGCACCAACATCTGCGGCAGCGACCAGCACATGGTCCGCGGGCGGACGACGGCGCCGGAGGGCCTGGTGCTCAGTCACGAGATCACCGGCGAGGTCGTCGAGAAGGGCCCGGACGTCGAGTTCCTCGAGGTGGGCGACATCGTCAGCGTGCCCTTCAACACCGCCTGCGGCCGGTGCCGCAACTGCAAGGAGGGCAAGACCGGGATCTGCCTCACGGTCAACCCGGACCGTCCCGGCTCGGCCTACGGCTACGTCGACATGGGCGGCTGGACCGGGGGCCAGGCGGAGTACGTCATGATCCCGTACGCCGACTTCAACTGCCTGCGGTTCCCCGACCGCGACCAGGCGCTGACCAAGATCCGCGACCTGACGATGCTGTCGGACATCTTCCCGACCGGCTACCACGGCTGCGTCACCGCCGGGGTGGGCACCGGCTCGACCGTCTACGTCGCCGGCGCCGGACCGGTGGGGCTCGCCGCGGCCGCCTCCGCGCACCTGCTCGGCGCCGCCGTGGTCATCGTCGGCGACCTCAACGCCGACCGGCTGGCCCAGGCCGAGAGCTTCGGCTGCGAGACCGTCGACGTCAGCCAGGGCGACCCCAAGGACCAGATCGAGCAGATCCTCGGCGTGCCCGAGGTGGACTGCGGCGTCGACGCGGTCGGGTTCGAGGCACGGGGACACGGCAAGGACGCGCAGACCGAGGCGCCGGCGACCGTGCTCAACTCGCTGATGGACATCACCCGCGCCGGTGGCGCCCTGGGCATCCCCGGGCTGTACGTGACCGGTGACCCGGGTGCGGCCGACGAGGCGGCGAAGACCGGGTCGCTGTCGATCCGGCTGGGGTTGGGCTGGGCCAAGTCGCACGCGTTCACCACCGGCTAGTGCCCGGTGATGCGCTACAACCGCCAGCTGATGATGGCGATCCTCCACGACCGGGTGCAGATCGCGAAGGCGGTCAACGCGACCGTCATCCCGCTCGAGGACGCTCCACGCGGGTACCGGGAGTTCGACCAGGGCGCGGCGAAGAAGTACGTGCTCGACCCGAACGGGCTGATCCCGGCCGCCTGAGGGAGGACCCCTCTGCCCCCCACCGGAAAGGACCCCGTCCTCCCCACTCTTCGCAGGCTCAGGACGGGACCCGGGACGGGGCCGCGGCGGGACCCTGCAGAGGGGCCGCCGGTCCTCCCCACCCCTCGGAGAAGGACCCCTTTCCCCGCCACTCGCGAGCTCGCGGCGGGTGGGGGCCGGGGTCCTTCTCCCTGCAGGGGCCAGCGGGCCCGGGAGGGGGCCGCGGTCAGGCCGAGCCGCCCTCCACCTGCTGCTTGATGTTCGCCAGGGTCTCCCGGAGCCCGTCCTCGACCTGCTGGTTGCCGTCGTCGACCCGGGTGGTGTGCAGGTACACCTCCACCTCGCTGCCCCCGCCGTCCGGGCGGACGTCGAGGTGGCCGTGGTAGTCGTTGGGGCCTTCCGAGCCCCACTCGATGCGCTGCGCCCCGGTGTCGACGCGGAACCACGCGTCGGCCTGGACCTCCTGCCCGTCGGGCATCCGGGCGGTGGTGTGCACCTCCTCGCCCTGACCCGGCTCGGCCGAGGTCATGCGGGAGAAGTACCGGGGCAGGTTGCCCACGTCGGAGAGGTAGTCGAACAGCGACTGCGGGTCGCGCCCGACCGTGGTGGAGGCGGTGAAGTCACCCATGGGTCGGTCGTACCCAACCGGGTGGCGCACCCAACCCGGTCCCGGTGCTGGGTCCAGGGGGTGCTGGGTCCAGGGGGTGCTGGGTCCAGGGGGTGCTGGGTCCAGGGGGTGCTAGGTCCAGTAGAGGAAGCGGGCCTGCGGCAGCCGCTCGGCGACGGCCGCCTCGAACCAGCCGCGCAGCTCGGCCATCGTCTCCTTCGGGTAGACGTGCTTGACCGAGCCGAACTTCCCCCGCTTGGTCGCGCGCCGCGTCTCGTCCATCTCCAGCTTCGTGCGCGGGTACCAGTCGAGCAGCGTCGTCTTGCTGCCCGGCGTGAAGCGGTGGGTGATGCACTCGACGGTGAGGTCCGCGCCGGCCGGCAGCGCCGCCGCCACCGCGTCGAGCAGGGCGCCGTACTCCTCGCGCCAGCCCTCGACCGGCATGATCGGCGCGATCGTCAGGCCCACCGGGTAGCCGGCCGCGGCGACCGCGCCCAGCGCGGCGATCCGTGCGGGCACCGGTGAGGTGGCGCCCTCGAAGCGGCGGGCCACCGAGGCTGCGTTGAGCGAGAACCGCAGCCGGGTGCGCCCGCCGTGCGGCAGGTCGAGCAGGCCGGCCACGTCGTCGAACTTGGTGGTGGCGCGCAGCTGCACCGGCCCGGGCCAGTCGTGGGTGCCGAAGTGCTCGATCATCCGGGCCAGGCCGCCAGTGAGGTGCTCGATGGCCAGCGGGTCGGTGTAGCAGGAGGCCTCGAACGTCGTCCCCTCGCCGCCGCGCTCGACGGTGGCGGAGGTGACCGAGCCGCGGCCCACGTAGCCGTCCAGGCCGGCGAGCACCTCGTCGAGGTCGGCGAAGACCCGGGTGACCGGCGGCCCGGACAGCGAGCCGGCGAGGTAGCAGTACTGGCAGTGCGCCGGGCAGCCCTCGGCCAGGTCGACCCGCCAGTCCGCCGACGGCGGGATCGGCTGGAGTGCGCGCTTGGACGGCGGGGGGACGACGACGGCGAGGGTGTCCTTGGCGGCCATGAACGCCGCGCGGTCGCCGTCCCCCCGCAGCGGGGGCAGCCGGTCGCCGGGCAGCAGCTCGACGTCGTCGACGCCGGCGGCCTCGAGGCGGGCCAGGATGCGCTGCCCGTGCGGGCGCTCGGCGGCCGAGCGGGTGACGAGGACGCGCTTCGGCGTCCAGAGGCGGGTGGGCGGGGGAGTGCTGGGCTGGGTGGGCGGGGGAGGGCTGGGCCGGGTGGGGGCGGGGGCGGGGGCCGGTGCGCTCATCACCTCGTGCAACACCGGCCGCGGCGGCATCAGTCCGTGAGCTCGACGACCACGGGGGCGTGGTCGCTGGCGCCCTTGCCCTTGCGCTCCTCGCGGTCGATGCGCGCACCGCCGACCCGGGCGGTCAGCGCCGGCGAGCCGAGCACGAAGTCGATGCGCATGCCCTCGCGGCGGGGGAAGCGCAGCTGCGTGTAGTCCCAGTAGGTGTAGACGCCGGGGCCGGGGGCGTGCGGCCGGACGACGTCGGCGTACCCGGCGTCCACGATCGCGCGGAACGCGGCGCGTTCGGGTTCGGAGACGTGCGTGGAGGCGGCGAAGACCCGCACGTCCCACACGTCCTCGTCCTGCGGGGCGATGTTCCAGTCGCCGACCAGGGCGACCTGCGCCGCGGGGTCGGCGGTCAGCCAGCCGGCCGCCGTCGTCCGCAGGGCCGCCAGCCAGCGCAGCTTGTACTCGTAGTGCGGGTCGGTGAGCGCACGGCCGTTGGGCACGTAGAGGCTCCACACCCGCACGCCGCCGCAGGTGGCGCCCAGCGCGCGGGCCTCGGTGTCCGGGTCGGGCCGGTCGGCCGAGCCCCAGCCGGGCTGGCCGGGGAAGCCGACCTCGACGTCGTCCAGGCCGATCCGCGACAGGATGGCCACTCCGTTCCACTGCGAGTGGCCGACGTGCGCGACGGCGTAGCCGAGGTCGGCGAAGCGGGACTCGGGGAACTGGTCGTCGCGGCACTTGGTCTCCTGCAGCGCCAGGACGTCGACGTCGGAGCGCTGCAGCCAGGCGACCACCCGGTCGGCGCGGGTGCGGATCGAGTTGACGTTCCAGGTGGCCAGGCGCACGTCGTCCGAGCTTACGGAGTGGATCGGCACGGGTTACCCGCGCGAATCCTCTCCGGTCGGGCCGGGTGGGACCATGGCCGAGACGACCGGCGGCCCAGCGGGGAGGACGCGTGAGAAGCCCTGTGTCAAGCCGCCTGCCGTTGATCTTGGTTGAGGATGCGTTGCAGGGCGTTGTGTCGGGCGGGGTCGTAGGCTTCGCCGGCTTGCCAGCAGTGCCAGATCACGTAGAGCCAG
>NZ_QOHF01000044.1 GCF_003319115.1 Geodermatophilus sp. TF02-6
TAGACAAGCGGTTACGCGCCAAGCTCCGTTACCAGGCACTCCGGAGTCCCGCCGAACTGCCTCCGCCACGACCTGGGTAAACGCGCCGTCCCGTCACCAGGAACCGAGCTCAGCTGCGGAACTCAGGCTGTGGGGACCCGGCGTGCACCAGCTGGTGTCCGAGGGGGGACGCGCTACATGCGCACACGCCTGTGGGGTCGCTGGTGGGCCGATGCGCTCGACTCCGGCTGAAGCGCTCCGGTTCCCGGGCGCCCTCACCGACCCTGGCCGTCCCCGATCGGGCGGGCAACGGGCCGGGAATCATGCGCCCTCGCACGCGTTGACACGAGCGGAGCATCGGCCACGAGCGGTCGTCCGACGACGACTTCCCCTACCGTGGTCACCAGCCCACCCACCGGCGGCGGTTCCGGGTCCCCGCGAGAGGCCGGCCGAGGTCCGCGGCGTCGATCTGCGGAGATCCGCACCGGCTCGGCGTCCGAAGCACCAGGCCCTCCGCTCGGGATGTCCCTCGTCCTGACCGCGGGACGGTGCGGCATGCTGCCGCGGCCACCGTGTCCGGCATTCCAGAGGAGGAGTCTGTGGCTCGACCAGGCCAGCGCCAGACGGGCGCTCGCCGTACCGCCCCGCGCAAGCAGCGACCCGTCCGCCACCGCGGCGACGTCGTCTCGGTGCTCGCCCGAACCGTCCGTGAGGTCGAGGCGGCCGCCCAGCACGGCCGCGTGACGCCTGCCGTGCGCACGAAGTTCCAGGCCGTCGCCCTGCTGCTGCGGGACGAGCGCGCTCGCCTCCGGGCGGTGGCCAGCAGCGACGGTCATCGGGCCGAGCAGCTCAAGCGCCTGGACGGCATCGCGACCATCCTCGCGACGACCGCCGTCCGGGACGCTGGGCTGCTGGCGCTGCTCGCCGAGGACGCCGTCGTCTCCGACGCGGCCCGGTCGCTCAAGCGGGAGATGCTGCGGGACCTCGGCATCGAGCCGGCGCCCGACGAGATCGCGCTCGCGGAGACCGCGACCGCTCCCGCCGGCACGGAGCGGCGGGTCGTGCCGCAGTCGGTGATCTCCCGGCAGCTGGCGAACCCCTTCCTCGCCCCCGACTTCTCCGCCGTTGCGCAGCGCACCTCTCGTCCGCGCCGCCTGACCGGCTGGGAACTGCTCGGCCCGCTGCTGAGCTCGTTCGAGCGCGCCGGTGGGGGAGCCCCGGCGTGCATGGCGCTCCCGGGGCCGACGGCACGGTTCACCCCGGCGGGCCTGGAGCTGATGCCACACCAGGGGCAGCTGGTCGCCGCGGCCGCTGCCGGCCACCGGACCTTCCTGCTCGCCGACGAGCCCGGCCTGGGCAAGACGGCCCAGGCGCTGCTCGCCGCAGAGGCGGCCAACGCCTACCCGCTGCTCGTCGTCGTGCCGAACGTCGTCAAGACCAACTGGGCCCGCGAGGCGGCCCGCTGGACGCCCCACCGCCCGACCACCGTGGTGCAGGGCGACGGCGAGACGGTTGACGGATTCGCCGACATCGTCGTGGTCAACTACGAGGTGCTCGACCGCCACGTGGGCTGGCTGGGCGACTTCGGCTTCCGCGGCATGGCCGTGGACGAGGCGCACTTCATCAAGAACAAGACCTCGCAGCGCTCGCAGCACGTCCTCGCGCTCTCCGACCGCATCCGGTCCCGCACCGCGCGGCCCCTGCTGATGGCGCTGACCGGCACCCCGCTGATCAACGACATCGAGGACTTCCAGGCGATCTGGCAGTTCCTCGGCTGGATCGACGACAGCGTGCCCCTCGACGAGTTGATGGACGCGCTCGAGGACACCGGCCTGACGCCTGCCGACCGGGGCTTCTACGCCGCGGCGCGCCAGTGCGTGATCGACCTCGGCATCGTGCGCCGCCGCAAGGTCGACGTGGCCGCCGACATCCCCGCCCGCCGCATCGCCGACCTGCCCGTCGAGCTGGACGGACCGGTCGGCCGGTCGATCCGGGCGGCCGAGCGGGATCTCGCCCGCCGGATGACGGCGCGATACGAGACCGCGCTCGCCAGCCGATCCTCCGACGCCGTCGTCGAGGGCATCGACGGCGGGATCGACGGCGGCATCGACATGGACCTCGTCCGCCGGGTGGCCCGCTCGGAGCTGAGAGAGACGGCCGCGACGACCGGCGAGAACGTGTTCACCGTGATGCGGCGCATCGGCCTGGCGAAGGCGGAACTGGCCGCGGACTACGCGGCGCAGTTGGCCCGCAGCGCCGGCAAGGTCGTCTTCTTCGCCAAGCACGTCGACGTGATGGACGCCGCCGAGGAGACCTTCGTCCGGCAGGGTGTGCGCTTCTCGTCGATCCGCGGCGACCAGACCCCCTCGGTGCGGCAGGAGAACGTCGACGCCTTCGTGAACGACCCCGGCGTCGCCGTCGCGGTCTGCTCCCTGACCGCGGCCGGCGTGGGCCTGAACCTGCAGGTCGCCTCGAACATCGTGCTGGCCGAGCTCTCCTGGACCGACGCGGAGCAGACCCAGGCCATCGACCGCAGCCACCGCATCGGGCAGACCGAGCCGGTCACCGCGTGGCGCATCATCGCCGCGCAGACCATCGACGCGCGGATCGCCGAGCTGATCGAGAGCAAGGCGGGGCTCGCCGCCCGGGCGCTGGACGGGTCTGACGAGGAGGTCTCCTCGTCGGCCGACGTGCAGCTCGAGGCGCTGGTCGCCCTGCTGACGGATGCGCTGCGGACGTCGCCCGGACATGGAGACACCCCGGGTCCCTGACCGTCAGGAATCCCGGGGCGAGGCTGGGTCCGAGGGGCGACACGGTACACATGCACACGGCTCCGGGATGCCGGAAGACCCCCGAAGAACCGTTCCGGCCGACGCACATCCGGATTCCGGCCGGGTGAGGGCGGAGTCACACTGTGATGAGTCCCACAGTGAGGGAGCAGCCGATGTCACGGTACGACGACCGGCCGTGGTTGGCCTTGTACGACGAGGGGGTTCCGGCGGACCTGGAGGCGCCGTTCCCCGACTGTGTGAGCATGTTCGATGCGGCGGTCCGCGACCATCCGGACAGGCCACTGGTGCACTACTTCGGCACCACGCTGACCGTCGCCGACGTCGACCGGCAGTCCGCGGCGCTGGCCGCCGCGATGGCCGAGGAATGTGGGCTGCAGCGGGGCGACCGGGTGGTCGTCCAGCTGCAGAACGTCCCGACCTTCCTGATCGCGATGCTCGCCATCTGGCGACTCGGCGCGATCATGGTGCCGGTCAACCCGATGTACAAGCAGCGGGAGCTGGAGGGGCTGCTCACCGACTCCGGCGCCCGGATCCTCATCGAGCAGGAGTCGCTGTACCCGGAGGCCGGACGACCTGCCGTCGAGGCCACCGGCGTCACCTCCGTCATCACGACCAGCGAGCTGGACTTCCTCGCCGACTCGGGATCGGAGTCGCTGTTCGCCGGTGTCCGGCGGCAGCGGGCGGAGGGCACGCTCGACCTGCTCGACCTGATCCGGGGCTACGACGGGCAGCGGCCGCCGCCGGTGGAACTCGGCCCCGACGACGTCGCCTTCCTCGTGTACACCTCGGGCACGACCGGGCCGCCCAAGGGCGCGATGAACACCCACCGCAACGTCGTCTACAACTCAGAGGTGTACCGGCAGTGGGTCCACCTGACGGCGGACGACGTCTGCCTCGCGGTGGCCCCGCTGTTCCACGTCACGGGGCTGGTGGCCCACCTGGGCGTGGCGCTGTTGCTGCCGATGCCACTCGTGCTGGGCTACCGGTTCGACGCCGCGGTGATGGCCGAGCTCGCCGAGCGGCACCGCGCCACGTGGGCGATGGGGTCGATCACCGCGTTCATCGCGCTGATGAACAACCCTGACGCGGTCGAGCGCGACCTCTCCGCACTGACGAAGGTGGGCAGCGGCGGGGCGCCGATCGCGCCGTCGACCGTGGAGCAGTTCGAGGAGCACTTCGGCGCCTACATCCACAACATCTACGGGCTCACGGAGACCACCTCGCCGTCGCACGGCGTGCCGTGGGGGCGGCGAGCTCCGGTGGATCCGAACAGCGGCGCGCTGTCTGTCGGGGTGCCGGTGTGCGGCTACACCGTCGGCATCGTCGACGAGGACGGCAGAGAGCTGCCTCCGGGGGAGATCGGTGAGCTGGTCACCGAGGGCCCCGGCGTGGTGCCGGGCTACTGGGACAAGCCCGAGGAGACGGCGAAGGCGATGCCGGGTGGCCGGCTGCACACCGGTGACGTCGGGTTCATGGACCCCGAGGGCTGGTTCTACCTGGTCGACCGGCAGAAGGACCTGATCGTCGCCTCGGGCTTCAAGGTGTGGCCCCGCGAGGTGGAGGACGTCCTCTACCAGCACCCGGCGATCCGGGAGTGCGGTGTGGTGGGGGTCCCGGATGCCTACCGCGGGGAGACGGTCAAGGCCTTCGTCAGCTTCAAGGCGGGGAAGAGCGCCGAGCCCGAGGAGCTCATCGCCTTCTGCAAGGCGCGGATGGCCGCCTACAAGTACCCCCGGCAGATCGAGATCGTCGACGAGATCCCGAAGACGATCACCGGCAAGGTCCTCCGCCGAGAGCTGCGCGACCAGGCGACGGTGCAGGCGCCATCGCCGTCGAGCTGAGATGACCCCGGCGGAGGGGCCGGTTCGGGTCGCGCTGATCACGGGGGCGCGTCCGGGATCGGCCTGGCCGTCGCCGAGGCCCTGGCCGCCGAGGGAGTGCGGGTCGTGATCGCCGATCGGGACAGGGCGGCGGGGCGGTCGGCCGTGCGAGCCCCACCGGTTCCGCGGCGTACCCGGCCCGTGTCCACACGGTCCCGGCTGCCGGGCCGGTCCGGGGGCACGACCCGCCCCGCACCGGCTGACGTCCCGGACGGGTCGGGCGTTCGCCCGCGCCCGCACCCGCGACCCCCGGCCGGCCGGAGCCGCTCGGTGCACCCTCCGGCGAGGTCGCCAGAGCGGTAACCGTCCCCGTTCACCACGGAGGCTGCGCATGCCCGTCGTGCTGCTGATCCGACACGGCAGGCCTCGTTCGGGACCGGGGACTGCGACCGGTTGCCGGACCTCGGCCGCAGGCAGGCCGGGACCGCCGGGCAGGCTCTGCGGGCGCGCGGCCTGCGGCGGCCGAGCGCGGTGCACGGCTCGCTCCGCTGCCAGCGCGACACGGCCCGGCTGGCGCCCGCCTCCGCGGGCTTCGACATCCTGCCGGAGGCCGATCCCCGCTGGAACGAGCACGACCACCTCGATCTGGTCGCGTGGTACGCCGCCGAGCACGAGGGACCCGCGCCCGGACCTCCCGTGAGTGCCAGGTGCTGCTCGACGCCGTGCTCGTCGCCCGCGTCAAGCGGCAGGGATGGCTGCGGTCCTCCCAGCTGCGGTCCTCCCAGCTGCGAGCGATCGATCGGCGAGCGCCAGCATCGCGACGACCGACATCGGCCGAGCCCCGGTGTGTGTGAAGCGGTGTCCGAGGGCGACTCGCTACATGCGCACACGGCTGCGGCCGTGATCGAGAGGGTCTCGAGGCCTGCAGTGGCCGAGCCGGGGGAGGGGCAGACCGGCGCGATCCGCAACCGACTGTGCCCTTGTCGACGGCGGTTGCAGCGCCAATAGTGGGCTTGCGGCCTGCTTCGTACGCTGGCGGAGGGTGATCACGGTTCGTGACCGTTGCGTTGCGGGCTCTTGCGCAGGGTCGAGTTCGACGAGACCGGAGGACTGCCCGCAGTGAGCGAGTACCAGTACTACGAGTTCGTGGCGATCGACCAGCCGCTGTGCGAGGACCAACAAGCCGAACTGCGGGCGATCTCCACACGGGCCCTGATCACGCCCACCAGCTTCGTCAACCACTACGAGTGGGGTGATCTGAAGGCCGACCCGCGGCGGCTGGTCGAGGGCTACTTCGACGCGTTCCTCTACCTGGCCAACTGGGGAACGCGCCGGCTGGTGTTCCGGCTGCCCGCCGAGGTGTTCGGCTCCCCGGCGACGGCCGTGCTGGACCGGTACCTCGTTGGTGACTACTCGACCGCGTGGACGACCGGCGGGCACGCGGTCGTCGACCTGTCCACCGGGGACGACTACGGCGAATACGACGACGACTGGCTCGACGGCTCGGGCCTGCTGGCCTCGATCGTGCCGGTCCGCGCCGAGGTGATGGCCGGGGACCTGCGGCTGCTCTACGTGGCGTGGCTGCTCGCCGTCGTGAACGGTGAGGTCGACGAGGACGAGGTCGAGCCGCCCGTCCCCCCGGGACTCGGCCGGTTGAGCGCGGCGCTGCGCATGGTGGTGGACTTCCTGCGGATCGACCCCGATCTGGTCGCCGTGGCGGCCGAGGGCAGCGCTCCGTTGGGCATCGACGACCCGCTGACCGAGCTGTCCGACTGGTTGGCGCAGCTGTCGGCGGAGCGCAAGGACGCGTTTCTGCTGCAGGTCGCTCGTGGCGAGGGGCCCAAGGTGCGCGCGGAGTTGTTGGCCGGCTGCCGTCGGGCCGCGGCGCCCATCGGGGTCGGCGAAGAAGGCGGCCGAACGGCGGGAGAGCTGCTCGCGCGGTCCCGGAGGCGCCGCGAGGATCGACAGCGTTCAGCCCGGGGGGAGGCCGAGCGCCGGGCCGCGGAGCGCCGTCGCGCCGCCGAACGGGCTCGCGAGCACCACCTGAGCGAGCTTGCGGAGCGGCAGGACCAGGCATGGCGCGAGGTCGCCGAGCTCATCGAGCGACGCACAGCCGCCGACTACGACACGGCGGCAGCACTGCTCTCCGATCTGGCGGAGATCTGCCGCCGCGAGGGCACCAGCGGAACGTTCGCCGACCGGGTCCAGCAGCTACGCCGGGATCAGCGCCGCAAGATCTCCTTCATCCAGCGGCTCGACCGCCTCGGCGTGGTATGACCCGACACCACCCACGCGCTTGCTGCTCCGACCGTGATCCTGGCCCCGAGTCGGGCATTCACCACGGCAGGCGCCTGGACGGCGATCTCCGTGGCGGCGGGCGCGGCCCTGCAGGGGCGCAGCGATGAGGTTGCCGAGGCCGCCGACCTGGACGACGTCCTGGGAGGGGAACAGCCGGTCGTAGCTGGCCAGGTCCATCCGCCCGCGCACGGCGATCGCCTCGCGCAGCAGGCCGGTGCCGACCTGGCGGGCGGTGGCCGCGGGGACGGGTGCGCTGAAGAACAGCCAGACATGTCCGCCGAGGCCGGAGCGGGAGACCTCCAGCGCCGCGGATGCCTCGACCGTGCGGGCGGCCTTGAGGTAGGCGAGCGCATCCAGAACGGCGGCGGGGCCGTCGAAGTCGGCGGCCAGCCAGTGGCAGCGGTCCGCGTCCAGCAGCGGATAGAGGGCCAGCTCCAGGTCGCCGGACAGGTGCGCAGTGAGGACCTCTTCGGTTAGCGGCAGGCACTCCCGCTCCGCAGCGGGGACGCCCTTGCGCCAGCCGCCTCGCACCGCGGGGATCCAACCGGCACGGCCGGTGCGCGCGTTCTCCCAGCGCAGCGCACATACGTCAGGCCGGGCGGCGAACAAGGCTGCGAAGAACTTCACCTTGGCCGCGGCCGGTGAGCCGGCGTGCACCGGCCCGGGCTCGCCGTCGAAGACGCCGGTCTGAACGGGGCCGGGCGGCCGCGCCTGCTGCGGGGTCAGCTCCAGCAGGTGCAGCAGCCGGGCGTTCTCTGCCCGGGGCCGAGTGACCTCCTCGCGCAGCGCCGACAGCTCGTCGTCCAGACCGATCAACGGCAGGGTGCCCTGATCCGCGGACCCGGAGGGAATCGGCACGACTCCATACTGTCGCCAGAACGGGACCCCCCGGCAGATCCCGCAGCTGCGGCATGCCGCAGACGGGTCAGTGCCCGGTGGTGACCGGCTTCTCGTTGTCGCTGAAGACCTAGCCCGTAAGTCAGTGTCTTACACTGTCGCGGTGGGGCTGTACTGGGCAGACGAAGATGCTGCCTACATCCAGTCCCGCTCGACTCGGTATGCGGGTGCGCTCGACATCGAGCCGGCCTGGACGGCGGAGGTGATGGCCGATGAACGGCTCGTCAAAGTCTCGCCGTACCCGACGTCCCGGGTTGGCGCGACCGGCTTCATCGGATATTCGCCGTCGGCCGGAAAGGTCCTCGTCGTCATCGCCTACCGCGATCTCGACGGCGATCTCCACGGCATGAACGCCCGGCCGGCCAGCGGCCGCGATCTCGCGACGTACCTGAAGGAGGGTGACGATGGCGAAGAATCTTGATCCTCACGAGGCCGGCGCCGCACGTGAGGACGCCCGGCGCCTGGAAGCGGAGGCCGATACCGACGAGCCGTACCCGGAGGGCACAGTCATCAGCCGTCCGAACCAAGCGAGTCGGATGTTCAACGTCCGGCTCTCGGAGGAACAGTTCGCCGCAATCCAAGAGATCGCCGAGAGCCAGCACCTGCCGATGTCCACGATGGCCCGGGCATGGCTCCTGGACCGACTCGACAAGGAACGCCGCGCGTCCTGACGAGAACCCGATGGCCACTGGGGGAGACGCCGTGTGCATCACGTGGTGTCCGAGGGGGACTTGAACTCCGGCCGTGCGAGTTGCAGCCAGATGCCTTTCGGCGCGCCGAACTGCATCTTCGGTCAACGCTGCGACGAGCCAACAACCTCGAGAGGCGTCCTGATACCGCCAACCACACGGGCGGCAGTATCACGCGAAGTATCACGAGCCTCCGGCGCATGCAGGTTGATGTGCTACTGCGCTGGGGGCCGGTGTGCCGCCCGGCAGCCCATGGCGGTCAACCTCTGCGCTGACAAGCGGACGCTGTATGATGTGCTGTATGTCGGTGACGCGGACGCAGGTGTATCTGACTGCTGAGCAACGTGCGGGACTGGATGAACGAGCTCGCGTGGAGCGTAAGACCATGGCGCACGTGATCAGGGACGCGGTCGACACCTACCTGGCTGCCGATGTCGACGGTGCTGAGCGGGAGCGGCTACTGGCGGACACGTTCGGTTCCTGCCCGGGGTTGGGGGAGCGGGTGCCGTCGCGGGATGAGTGGGACCGCGAGATCGGCTGACAGGTGGGGGATCTGTTGGTCGACACCGATGTGTGCATCGATCACCTGTCGGGGCGGGCGCGGCTGTCGGGGCGGCGTAGCCGTCTCGCCTACTCTGTGATCACCCGTGCCGAACTGTATGCCGGTACGTCGAGTACGTCTGGTCAAGTCCGCTGACGTGGTGTATCGAAGGCGATTGCACCGCGTGATCTTTGCTGGGTTGGTCAGGCGCTGAGCGCCGGGATGGTCGGGGCGTTCACCTCCTCGGTGGTGGGCTGGTCGGTGGTGT
>NZ_QOHF01000007.1 GCF_003319115.1 Geodermatophilus sp. TF02-6
CCAGCGAAAACGGCGGATCCACACGGCTCTACGATGGTCGACCTATCGTCGCGAGCACCAAGCCGACGCACGCCGCCATCACTTCCGACGACGACTCAGGCTCCAGGTTGTAGCCCTGTAGTACTAGGTCCGTCCCCCTCCGCTGGGGGCGTGGTCGACGTCCCCCGGCCCGGCAAGCCGCCATTCCACGTGAGGGCCGGTGTCACAGGGGTCCCCTACTCTCGGGTGGTGTCCGCCGCCGACTCGCTCGAACGCCTGCGCGCTGCCGCCGACGACGGGCGCCTCGACGAGCTGGCGCGTCGGCACGGCGTCGCGCTGATCACCGTCTTCGGCAGCGCCGTCCGCACCCCGGAGCGGGCCCGCGACCTCGACGTCGCGGTGTCCCTTCCCGCGGGCTCGCACGGGCTGGTGGCGCTGGTCGGGGATCTCGCCGACCTGACCGCCAGTGACGACGTCGACCTGTTGGTTCTCGACGGCGCCTCCCCGACGGCGCGGTTCTCCGGGCTGGTCGGCGTGCACCTGCTGTACGAGGCGTCGCCCGGCCTGTTCGCCCGCACCCAGATGGCTGCGGCTCTGGAGTTCTACGAGACGGCGTGGTTGCGCGACCTGGAACTACAGCGGATGGCGACCTCGTGACACCTCGTCCCGTCGACGTCGCCTCGGTGCAGGCCAAGCTCCGGTCGATCGACGAGCTGCTGGGCGCGCTGCGTCTGGTCGGAGAGGTCGACGGCGTCCGGCTCGAGCGGGACCTGCTGCTCCGCCTGGCGGTGGAACGAGCCCTGACCCAGGCCGTCGACCTGACCGTGGCGGTCTGCAGTCACGTACTGGCCGCCGAGACGACGACGGCTCCGACGACGTACCGCGACGCCGTCCGCGCTGCGGCCGAGCACGGCGTGATCACTGCTGCTCTGGCCGAGTCGCTGGTGGCCGCCGTCGGCCTGCGCAACATCCTGGTGCACGAGTACGCCCGCGCGGACCTCTCGATCGTCGCTGCGGCCGTGCCCGTGGCGCAGCGGGACCTGGCGGACGTCGTCCGGCAGGTCGCGAGGTGGTTGCAGCACCGGGAGTGACCCCGGGGCCGGTGCGGAACCCGCGTGGCGACGCCGACCGGCTGTTCGACCTCGACGACTTCGGCGTGGTGTGCGCGCTCGACGTGGCGGTCGGCGCGGTGCGGTCGTTCCTGCGCCAGCGGGCGTGCAGGCACGGCCGGGCGCAGCCCGGCGACCGGTTCTGCGCGGCGTGCGGAGCGGCCCTCGTGGCTCCCGAGCTGCCGTAGGCCGGCGGCACGTCGCGTTCAGCCCTTGACTGCCACGCCGAGCCCGGGTACGCATCGCTGCGACGCTTCGCGACCAGCGCCACCGAGTCGATCGGCGTGTGGGTCAACGTGATCACCGACGATGCTCCAGCAGCACAGGTCGACACCGAAGCACTGTGAGCTCAGATCTGATCTAGCTGACCCGGGTGCTCGACCAGATCGCTGTACTCGCCGCCGCAGGTCGGCAGGCCGCCCGGTCTCCCCGGACCCGACGGCGAGGCAGGCGAGCAGTTGCCTACCTGCGCGGCAGGCGAGAGCGTGAGCCGAGGCGACGCCGCAGGGGCGTCCCCACCAGACGCGAGGAGCGGTGGCATGCACGCACGGTCGACCAGCATCAAGGGCAACCCCGACAACGTCGACGCCGGCATCGCCTACGTCCGCGACGAGGTGCTGCCGGCGACCCAGCAGGCCGAGAGCTGCATCGGCCTGTCGATGCTCACCGACCGGGACAGCGGCCGCTGCATCGTCGCCACCGCGTGGAAGGACGAGCAGGCCATGCGGGCGACCGCCGAGGAGGACCGCGCCGTCCGGGACCGCCTCACGCAGACCCTCGCCGGCGAGCAGGCCGACGTCCAGACGTGGGAGATCGCCATCCTGCACCGGGAGCGCCCGGCCGGCGACGGCGCCGGCGCGCAGGTCTCCTGGGCCCGCATCGCGCCCAACCACCTCGACGACCTGCTACACGCCTACCGCAGCAACCTGATGCCCAAGCTCGCGGAGCTGCCCGGCTTCTGCAGCCTGAGCATGCTGGTCGACCGGCGCAACGGCCGCACGGTCAGCGTCACCAGCTTCGAGACCCGCGAGGCCCTCGCGCTCGTGCGCAAGCACGCCCGGTCCCTGCGCGAGCAGTTCGCACGGGCCATGGGCGCCCGCATCGTGGACGTCGCCGAGATGGACCTCGCCCTCGCCCACCTGCGGGCGCCCGAGACCGTCTGAGCGGGCTCAGTCCTTCATGAACCGGACCGCCAGCGCGGCCGCGCCGTAGGCCAGCGAGCTGGCGACCGCCCGCACCGTGGTCCTCCGGCCCGCCCCGCGGGAGGTCGCCAGCGCGGTCACCGAGTCGAGCAGGTTCATCGCCGCCACCGCGACCAGCCCCCGGTCGACCTCCTCGTCGGTGCGCGCGGTCAGCGCCAGCGCGGAGACGACCAGCGCTCGGCTGCCGAACAGCCGCTGCAGCTGCAGGCCTCCTGGCGTCACCGGGACGCCGTACCCGGTGGCGACCGCTCGCGGCGCGACCAGGCTGACCAGCCCGAACGCCGCCCCGGCGGCGCCGAGCGCCCTCGCCAGCGCCCGCTTGGACACCCCTCCGACCGTCTGCGCCATGGCGATCTCCCTGTACGAGGCCCGGACGGCGTCGACCCGCCGTCCGCCGGAGTCAACCAGTCCGGCTCCCGGCCCGCACCAGCACGAGCCCGCCCGGCAGTAGCGTCGGACGGCGTGGCGGTCGACCCCCGCGGCGCCGACGTCGACGTGCAGCACCGCGCCACCAGCTGGGGCGTGGTGCGCAGCCGCGTCGTGGGTCGGCCGCGGGACGGCGTCCCCGAGGTGGTCGTCGTCCACGGCCTGGCCGTCGCCGACTACCTCCAGCCGGCCCTGTGCGAGCTCGGCACCTGGACCCGCGCGCACCTGGTCGAGCTGCCCGGCTTCTCCGGCAGCGGGGAGCCGCCGCACCCGATGGACGTCGGCCAGTTCGCCGACGCCGTCGTCCAGTGGCTGGACGCCAGCGGCCTCGACCGCGTCGTCCTCGTCGGGCACTCCAGCGGCACCCAGGTGGCCGCCCACGTCGCCGTCCGCCGGCCGCACGTCACCAGAGCGCTCGTCCTCGCCAGCCCGACGATGGACCCGCGCTTCCGCAGCACCCGGCGGATCCTGCTGGCCTGGCGCCGCAACCACGCGCTGGAGCCGCCGAGCCTCGACGAGCGGCACACGCCCGAGCGGCAGCGGGCGGGGCTGCGCCGGGTCCGGCACGCGCTGCGCGTCCACCTGGCCGACGCCCTGGAGGACGTCGTCCCCTCCGTGCCGGTCCCCGTGCTCGTCCTGTACGGCGATCAGGACCGGATCTGCACCGAGGCGTGGGCGCGCGAGCTCGGCGAGCTGGCCCCCGACGGCCGGTTCCGCCTGGTGCCCGGCGCGCACAGCTTCGTGTGGACGGCGCCGTCGGCCTGGTCCGCGCCGATCGAGGAGCTCGCCCGCGAGGTGGCGTGAGCCCCGATGTGGCTACACTCATGCCTTGAGATGTGGCCACAAGGGGGTCGTGATGAGCTCGATCGGCGTCCGTGAGCTGCGGGACGGGTTGAGCCGTTTCCTGGCCGAGGTCCGCGCCGGGCGCACCATCACGGTGACCGATCACGGCCGACCGGTCGCCCGCATCGTCCCGGTCGACGAGCCCAGCCCACTCGAGCGGCTGGTCGCCGAAGGGCTCGTGCAGCCGGCCCGCCAGCGCACGCGGTCGGCACCCCAGCCGGTCGAGGCCTCCGGGACGGTCAGCGACCTGGTCGCCGAGCAGCGCAGGTGATCGCCTACTTCGACACGTCTGCCGTGGTACCGCTGCTCGTCCAGGACGAGCCCGGCTCCGAGGTGTGCCTCCGGGTCTTCCTCGAGGCGGCGGCCGTGGCGACCGTCCGGATGACGTTCGCCGAGACTTGCGCCGCGCTGGCCGGCGCATCCCGGCTCGGCCGCCTCACCGCCGAGGCACACGACCGAGCGCTGGTCGAGTTCGAATCGGTCTGGGCCCAGATGGACGTCGTCGAAGTCGACGACGTCCTCGTCCGCACAGCGGGAGCCTTGGCCCGCACGCATGCTCTCCGCGGCTACGACGCGGTCCACTGCGCTGCAGCCCTGCGATTGACCAGCGAACGGACCATCGCGCTGGCCGGTGATCGAGCCCTGCTCGCCGCCTGCCGCAACGAGGGTCTCCGGGTGATCAACACGCGCGCCCGAGCAGGGTGATCCCCAGCGCTCGTGCGCTGCAGAGGGTCACAGCCCGGATCCTCCCGTGTGGGGTCACGACGACAGCCGGGCTCGCACGTCCAGACCTCGGTCCCGCGCGACCACGGCCCGGGCGCGGGCGGCGAGTTCCCCGTAGCAGTCCTGACAGCACCGCTAGGGTGCCCGGCCATGGCGCGGCGCCTGGTCCCGTTGCTGGCCCTGGCGCTCGTCGGCTGCTCGATGGGCGCAGGCGTCAGCGACACCGGCGACGCGCCTGCTCCCACTCCTCCGGCTCCCACCACGACCGGCACCACGACCACACCACCGCCGGAGGGCCCGGTCACCCTCGCCTTCGCCGGGGACGTACACACCGCCGGGCGGCTCGAGGAGCGCTTCAGGTACCCCGAGACCGCGCTCGCCCCGGTGGCCCCGATGCTGGACGGCGCCGACCTCACCATGGTCAACCTCGAGACCGCCGTCACCGACCGCGGCACCGCCCAGGACAAGACGTTCACCTTCCGCGCGCCGCCGTCGGTGTTCGACGACCTGCGGGTCGCCGGCGTCGACGTGGTGAGCATGGCCAACAACCACGGCGTCGACTTCGGGCCGGTCGGGCTCGCCGACTCCCTCGACGCCAGCCGGCAGCGGGACTTCCCGGTGGTCGGGGCTCCTGCGCCGAGCTCGGCGACTCGCCGTCCTGACCGCGAGCGGTACCCGACGGCCGTGCCACCGGCAGGGCGGCGGCGCTACGGTCCGGCATGACGTCCCCGGGGAAGGGCACACCGCCACGGGGGCGCCTGGCCCGCACGGCTCGGCTCGCCGCGCTGCCGGCCGCCTACGCCGGGCGCACCGCCGTCGGGATCGGCAAGCGGATCGGCGGCCGGCCCGCCGAGGCCGTCGCCGCGCAGGTGCAGCAGCGCACCGCCGAGCAGCTGTTCGCCACCCTCGGCCGGCTCAAGGGCGGCGCCATGAAAGTCGCCCAGGCGATGTCGGCGATGGAGGCCGCGCTCCCCGAGCAGCTGGTCGGCCCCTACCGCGAGACGCTCGTCCGGCTGCAGGAGGCGGCGCCGCCCATGCCGACCGCGCTGGTGCACCAGCAGCTCGACACGTCGTTCGGGCCCGACTGGCGGCGGCTGTTCCGGGACTTCGCCGACCGGCCCGCCGCGGCGGCCAGCGTGGGGCAGGTGCACCGCGCCACGTGGTCCGACGGCACGCCGGTGGCCGTCAAGGTCCAGTACCCCGGCGCCGGCGAGGCGCTCGTCGCCGACCTGGGCGTGCTGCAGGGGCTGGCGCCGGTCGTGCAGGCGGCCGCGCCCGGCCTCGACGCCCGGCAGCTGCTCGCCGAGCTGCGCGACCGGCTCATCGAGGAGGTCGACTACGCCCGGGAGGCCGAGGCCCAGACCGCGTTCGCCGACGCCTACCGCGGCGACCCCGACATCGTCGTCCCCGACGTCCTGGCGGTGCAGGAGCGAGTCCTCGTCACCCGGTGGGTCGACGGCACCCCCCTGTCGCGGGTCGTCGCCGACGGCGCCCCGGACGACCGCGACCGCGCCGGCCTGCTGCTCGTGCGCCTGCTGGCCTCCGGTCCGGTGCGCGCCCGACGGCTGCACGGCGACCCGCACCCGGGCAACTTCCGGCTGCTGGACGACGGCCGGCTCGCCGTCCTCGACTTCGGGGCCACCGAGGCCCTGCCGCACGGCTGGCCGGCCCGGCTCGGCCCACTGCTCGCCGCCGGGCGGGACGGCGACGCCGCGGCGCTGCACCGGATCGCCGCCTCCGCCGGCCTGCTCCGGCCGGACCAGGTGACCCCCGACGCCCTGCTCGACCTGCTCGACCCCTACCTGGCGCCGCTGCGCAGCCCGACCCACCGGTTCACCCGCGCGTGGTTGCAGGAGCAGACCCGGCGCGCCTCCGACCCCCGCAGCGCCGCCGCCCGCACCCAGCGCCGGCTGACCGTCCCGCCGCGGCACCTGCTGCTGCAGCGGGTGGCCGCCGGGCTGGTCGGCGTCCTGTGCTCGCTGGGCGCCACGGTGGCCGTGGACGGCGAGGTCCGGCGGTGGGTGCCCGGCTACGACGGCACCCGCACCGTCCATCGCGAGGAGGACTGATGACCGGCGAGGGACCACGCGACGCCGACCGGCGCAAGCAGGACACGCTGGCGCTCCTGACCCGGCCGGCGGTCGACGTCTGGGTCGCCACCGCCGGCACTGGCGACGCGGACGCCTCACAGCCCCACCTGGTTCCGGTGTCCCTCGCGTGGATCGACGAGCGCGCCGTCATCGCGGTGGAGGAGAGCTCGCGCACCGCCCGCAACATCGCCGGCGGCGGCACGGCCCGGCTCGGCGCGGGACCCACCCACGACGTCGTGCTGCTCGACGTCCGGCTCGAGCGCTCTCTGCCCGTTCCCGACCCCGCGGCGCACGAACTGGCCGAGCGCTACGCCGCCCAGGCCGACTGGGACCCGCGCACCACCGGCCCCGGCTACCGCTTCCTGGTGCTGCGCCCGGAGCGCATCCAGGCCTGGCGCGAGGCGGACGAGATCCCCGGCCGGACGCTGATGCACGCCGGCGCCTGGCTCGTCTGACCCGGTTCCGCAGGTAGCGACTGGTCGGTCGGCGTGTGAACAGCAACAGGTGCCTTCCGACCAGGGAGGATCAGTGGTGTCGAGCCCCTGATCTCTTCTCGCGGAAGGCACCTGTTGGGGGAGCAAACTACGACGTGGCAGCGGTCGTGGCAGGCAGGTCCGGATCGGCGCGCCGGACGCGTCGCTGACCGGCTGCGGCGGCGTGGCGGTGCTCGCCGAGCTGGAGCACCGCCTGGGCGTGGCGGCGGCCTTGGACACCGCAGTTGGGCCGATCAAGCAGCGTGACCGTGGCCTGTCGGCGGGGCAGTTCCTGCTCGCACTGGCGCAGGCGCAGATGTGCGGGGAGACCGCGCTGGTCGGCTGTGACCGGCGGCGCGCCGACGCGGTCGCCGAGGAGTTTTCGGCGGTGCCGACGCCGGCATCGACCACCGCGGCGACGCTGGCCCGCCGGTTGTCCGAGGAGCAGTGGCTGTCGGTGGAAGACGCCCTGGCCGCTGTCGCCGCCCGCGTGCATCGGCTGCTACCGGCCCGGCGACGGGCCGCGCTGGAAGGGCAGCCGCCGACGATCGATCTGGACACCACCGACACCGAGGTCTACGGCCGGCGCAAGCAGGGCGTGTCGTTCAACCACTGCGGGCAGAGGGTCGGTCGCACCCACCTGGCCAGCTGGGCGCAGGCCTCGCTGCCGCTGGCCGCCGATCTGCGCGACGGGCGCAGCGACCCGCGCACCTACTCCACAGAGCTGATGCAGCGGGCGCTGGCCGGGCTGGCCCGGATCGGGGTGTACCGACCCGGCGACCCGACCGCGCCGCGACCGCGGTTTCGGGATGGACACCGGTTACAGAGCGGCGAGCTGGCCCGCGCGGCGGTCGAGGCCGAAGGCGACTTCAGCATCGGTGTCCGCCGCGGTGAGGCGGTCTGGGCGGCGGTGTCCCGAGTGCCGGCCGGCGGCTGGGCCCCGGCCAAGGGCATGCCCGGCACCGAGGTCGCCGTCGCCGACTATGCCCCGGCCGGCTGGCCACAGGGCACCGTCTGCATCGTGCGCCGGGTCCGGCACAACGCCGCGGACATCTCCGCCGACCCGCGCGCCCGGTGGCGGCGCACCATCCCCAAAGAACAGCTCGCCCTGGCCCTCGACGGCGAGGTCGACGCCGTCTACGGCTACTCCTTCATCGCCACCAACCTGCCCGCCGACAGCCCAGCACAGGCGGTGGCGATCGAGGCTTGGCATCGTGGTCGCACCGATGTCCAGGACCGCTTCCGCGACGCCAAGCACGGCGCCGCCCTGCTCCACCTGCCCTGCGGCGACCCGGCGGTGAACACCGCCTGGCTGTGGGCCGCGTTGCTGGCGCTGGCACTCTCGGCGTGGCTATAAGAACTCGGCGGTCTCGATGACGGCGACGGCCGCGGCCGGGCGCACCTGGGCGGCCTGCGCCGCGAGCTGATCTGCGTCCCCGCCCGGCTGATCCGCCACAGCCGCGAACTCATCCTGCGGCCCGCCCCCGGTCAGCACGGCATCCTCGCCGCCGTCCTGGCTCGGCTACGCACGCTACCGGCAGCGGCCTGACTCTCGGCCTCCCCGGCCCCGACTCCAAGATCACGAGCCTGTGGACCTCCGCCTCCCGGAGCGACATCCCGGCCACTGGGCTGCCCAAACCTCGGCCGGAACGACCCAATCAAGATCCAACCGCGTGATCGGCGGCGTGCCCGGCACCATCTGCGGAACCGGGTCTGACCGCGCCGTCCCGCGCTCCCGTCCTCACCGCTGCGGCAGCGGGACGGGCGGAGGCTACGGCGACGCCGACGGCCCGCCGGTCGGGGAGTCATCGTCGCCGGCGCGGTCCGGATCGGGCCAGACGTCGTCCGCCCGCCGCTTGCGCTCGTCCTGCGTGCGCCACCGCCTGACCTCGGCCCGCGCGAGCACGAAGGCCAGTAGCACCGGCCAGACGTACTTCGCCTTGTCCAGGAGCTCCCGCACCCACGCGGGCAGCTCGGGCAGGTCCCAGTCGGGCAGCGGGATGTTGGGCAGGTCCCAGTCAGGCCACGGGATGGCCGGCAGGTTCCAGTCCGGCAAGGAGATCGAGAAATGCGGCAGCGGAATGTCGATCCGGGACAGCAGCCACAGCCCGAGCACCGGCAGCAGCACGCCCAGCACGGCGGGCGCGGTGCGGCGGACGGCGTACCGGTGGGGGTGGGCGCGGATGGCCGCCTCCCGCACCGCGGCCCGCGAGCCGGGCTCCGGGTCGGCGCCCTGATGGGCGACCTGGACGTCGCGGCCGCGCTCGCCCGCGACGAGGCCGCCGTCCACGACGGGCTGCTGCCCTGGGTCGAGGTCGCCCGGGCCGCCGGCGAGATCCGCAATGACATCCCGGCCGCCCGGCTGTGCTCCTGGATCACGGTCGTGCTCGACGGCTTCCTCAGCCGCCTCGCCGATGAGCAGGGCTTCACCGTCACCGCGGATCAGGACGTGCTCGTCGACACCGTCCGGCGCCTGCTCGCGCCGTGACCGCGCGGCTCAGCCACGAGGTGTCGGCCCCTCGCCGGCGCGAGACACTACACGCGCGTCAAGCGATCACATGCAGTGAGCGGCAGCGGCATGACCAGACCAGCGGTACGTCCTCGTGCCTGCCGACGAACGCAAGTGGCGCCATCCGTCACGGCCACATTCCTTGGCTGACCAGTACGTCGACCTGACGCAGCAACCGTGCGAGGCTCGGCGCCGCCACAGCAGCGGCGTCCGGTTGCCACGCCGTCTCCGCATACTCGGAGATCAGCGAGGTGTACTCCGGGCCTACCCGCCGTGGACTTCTTCCTGGTGGAACGATGCCGCGCCGGATCAACGCGCTGCTCGAGCGGCGGCACAGGTCGACGAGCGCCCCCTTCGGATCGGCCAGCTCTTCCGGCGACTGCGGCAGCCGATCACGAGTGACACCGAAGAACGAGGCAAACGTCTGCCCGTCGGCCAGCAGCCAGGCGTCAAGGGTGTGGACTGCGATACGCAGAGCCAGCGCGGGCGCCTGCTCCTCGGGCGCCAGCAGCCTGCGGCGAAGCGTCATTGCGCAGTCGTTGCCATCACGGTCGAGATCACGGACCGCCAGCCATGGGGCATGGCGCGCCGCCTGGTTGTACTTGGCGACACGGCGGTCGAACTCCTGCTTGCCGCGTGTCACCTTCACCCGGCGCGGATCGACCTCGAGCCCGCGGGTCCGTAACACGGCGGTCATCGCGACCCGGTCCGTCTCACCCTCGACGACGAGGCCCACCAAGCGCGGGCTCAACGTGAGGCGAGGTCGATGCGTGCCAGCCGTTCTACGCCTTGGGGCCTCGACCGCGGAAGTCCCACCTCGGCAACGGTCAAGCCACTGTGGATGTCCTCCAGCGCGTCCTCATCCTCGGCGAGGATGTAACCCGTCGTCCCGTCGTTGCCGACCTCGAGCACGAGCACCTCATCGGGTCCCACGCTCTCGTCACTGAGCAGGTCGGGACTGTGGGTCGTGAGGATGACCTGGGCGCCGCCCCGTTGGGCGCGTGCGAGAACCGAGGGCAGCATCCGGACGACCTCCGGGTG
The DNA here is from genome assembly GCF_003319115.1 of Geodermatophilus sp. TF02-6. Taxonomy (GTDB): domain Bacteria; phylum Actinomycetota; class Actinomycetes; order Mycobacteriales; family Geodermatophilaceae; genus Geodermatophilus. The sequence continues at coordinate 10,396 of NZ_QOHF01000007.1, forward strand.
CAGAGACAGCTCCGGTTCCTCGAGCAGGACCGGGGCGCCCCGGCGCTGCACTTCGACCAGGGACCACAGCAGGCCGATGAGCCGCAGCGTCCCGTCGGAGAAGTCACTCTCGTCCTGCCTCGCCCCACTGCTTCGCCAGTTCGTGTACCGACTCTCGAGGTGCGGACGACCCGCCGTGTCCTGGGTGATCGACAGCGACTCGAACTGGGGTACCGCCACTTGCAGGGCGTCGGTGACACGACGTAACCATGCGTCCCGAGTCTTGACCGGAACGGCGTTCATCCGCGCGATGAAGTCGCCGCCGAAGGGGTCATCAGGGCGCGTCCCTGCGCGGGACGAGTCACGGATCACCTGCGGCACCAGGTGCAGATAACGCGTGGCCGCGAGGAATTCGGCCACTTCCCGGAAGTCCTTGTTCGCCGATATCTGCTCCAACGCGGTCTGCGTCAGCCGCTCCGGGTCGTCTTCGTCGTTCGAGTCTGGGCGGTTGAGCACCACCGCACCCCGGTCCCGGACGACCTCAGTGGCAACCACGACCCGGTTCCGTCCCGCGCCCTCGCCTCGGAAAGAAAGCTCGTAAGTCCAGCGCTGCGGTTCGTCGTCGTCACCCAGACTCACCTCGACTGAGACATGACCGTGGTTGTTATTTCGGGCGAAGAGACAACGCACACGACTGAGCCCACCGCGCGCGCCAACTGCATCCTGCAGCCCTCCTCCTGGACCGGCGAGGTCGCGCAGAAAGCGAATCGAGTCCAGGAGGTTGGACTTTCCGGACGCGTTGGGGCCGATCACGATGAGTCGCTGACCGACTGGAATCCGTAGGTTCTTGAACGTCCGCCAATTACGCAGGGACAAACTTGTGATGCGCACACGGCCTCCTGTCTCGCGAGATCACTCTACGAGTCCGGGAGACCAAGACGAAGACGCGCGCGGTGTCGACCCGAGTCCGTCAGCAGCGTGACGCTCCCGTCGGCCCAGGAGAACCAGCGCCGTCGGGTTGGTGCTGCACCACCTCACCGTTGCTCTGGTGGTCACTCGGTGGACGAGCATGCGAAACGGTTCGCGGCCTGACTTGCCGACGGCGATCAACCGGCTGATCGCCGCATCGACCACATCTGGGCCGGGCGCTCGAACTGGGTGGCGATCTCCCAGCTCACCGGCGTGGCGGTCTCCTTGCGGAAGTTGGCGACCGCCACCCGCGCCAGCTCCGGGTCGGCGGCCACCCGGGAGGCCAGCTCCAGCGCACGGGACTCCACCGCGTCGTCGTCCACCGACTCCCAGGCCAGGCCCAGCTGCACGGCCCGGTCGCCGTCGATCTCCTCACCGAACAGCGCCATCGCCGCCGCCGCCTCGCGGCCGATCAGCCGGGACAGGATCACGAAGTGCCCACCGCCCGGGTGCATCCCCCGCCTGAGGAACCCGCACAGCAGCCGGGCGTCGCGAGCGACGATGCGCAGGTCGGTGGCCAGCAGCATGTTCATCCCCGCGCCTACCGCCGAGCCGCGCACCGCCGCGACGGTCGGCACGCGGACCTGCCCCAGCCGGTAGAAGGAGTCGTAGATGGTCGACATGCCCGCGTAGGCGGCGGGCTCCGCGGGGTCGCGGCCGGCGTCGGTCAGCGTCTGGATGTCCCCGCCCGCGCAGAACGACCTCCCCACCGCCCGCACGACGAGTGCCCCGACCTCCGGGCGGGCGTCCACCTCGTCGAACAGCGCGCTCAGCTCGGCGGCCATCGGAGGGGTCAGCGCGTTGCGCCGCTCCGGTGCGTTCAGCGTCACCACCGCCACCGCGCCGTCGACCTCGAGCAGCACCTCACCGGAGCCAGCAGCCACGAGCCCACCTCTCGTCGGGCGGCCGGCCTGCTGCCGGCCGTTCACGAGATGGCATCAGACCACGGACGGCGCTCAGACCGCGGCCGGCACCCGATCGCCCGGACGACGACGGGCGGACCGGACGACGGTGCGCGCCAGCCGCATGGGACCGGTGTCCCACGGTCGCAGGACCTCCGGGGCGGCGTCGGCGACCGGCGCCTCGACCGCCGCAGCAGCCGCCGCCGCAGCCCGCTCGGCCGCGGCCCGCTCGGCCGCCAGCGCCGCCTCGGCCGCCCGGCGCCGGGCCAGCACGGCCTCCTTCTGCCGGTCGATCCGCTCCCGCTCGGCCATCACCAGCAGCTCCTCGCGCGCCTGCGCGACGGTGAGCCGCGACGCCTGCTGCATCTGCTCGACCTCGACGTCGCCGGAGTCCCGCATCGCCGCGAGCCGGTCGTAGGCGCTGGGCGGGCCGAAGGTGAGCAGCAGCTTCACCAGCACCGGCAGGACCTCGATGCACATGAACAGCAGCGACAGCATCGCCTGCGCGGCCGCCAGCGTGGCGTTGCGGTCGCCGAGCCGGTGCAGCGCCTCCAGCCGGATGAGGATGCCGCCGTTGGCCTCGTTGGTCGCGTCGAACGCCGACTGTAGCCGGTCCTGCTCCGCGGTCAGCCGGGCCAGCTCCGCGTTGTCGGTGTCCAGCGACGACGCGGCCTGCTGGGCGGCGCGCGCCTCGGCGGCCGAGGCGGCCGCGACGGCGGCGTCCAGCTCGCCCTCGGCCGACGTGACGACGGCGGCCTGCGCGTCCGCGGCCGCCCGGGCCTGCTCGTAGGCGGTGCCTGTCCCGGCCTCGCCGGTACCGCACGTGCCGTCGAGCTCGCACTGCGCCCTGGTCTGCAGCTCCTGCGCGGTGGCCAGCGCCTGGTCGTAGGCGGCCTGTTTCGCCGTCACCGCGCCGTGCACCGCCGCCAGCTCCGCGTCGCTCTGCCCGCCGCTGGCCACGACCGCCTCCTCGGTGGCGATCCGCTCCCGCAGCGCCGGCAGGCCGGCGAACCGGGCGTCGGACTCCAGCGACGTCCGGTACGCGTCGGCGGCTTGCGCCTGCATCGCCACGATCTCGGTGTCGATCTCCTTGTGGAACACCTGCAGGGTCAGCGGCGTCGCGACGACCGCGCCCAGCACCAGCGCCAGCCCCACCCGGGGCACGGCCAGCACCAGGTTGCGCCTGAGCGACGCGTCGTGCGCCATGCCGACCAGCAGCATCCGGTCGAGGTTGACCACGACCGCGCCCCAGCCCAGGCCGACGAGCAGCGCGAACGGCCACCACACGCCCAGCGCCATGTGCACGGCGAACGCCATCGACAGGACGGCGAGCCCGCCGGTGCTCAGCAGGACGCCGCCCAGCGCGACGAACCGCGGCCGCGCGCCGGTCGCCGCCTCCAGCACGTCGGGACGCGCCCCGCCGAGCACGGCCAGGCCGTCGCCGATCCGCCGCTGCCGATCTGCCATCCGGAGCTCCCCGGGCGACGGGGGTCGTGGGTCAGCCGCCGCCTCAGCTGGCCTATCGGCAGCATCGCGCGCACCGACGACCGTGGTCCGTCCCACCGGCCCCGTCCGCCACAGCTCTTCGGCGCGGGTCCGGCGCCGGGCGTCGTCCGCCGTGCCTACCGTGGGCGGGCGCGCCGGGGCGCTCAGCGAGGAGGGTGGCGGTGGACGGCGAGGCGGAGGTCGTGACCAGCCCGGACGGGACGGCGAGCCCGCCCTGGGCGGCGCAGGCGGTCGACGTCCTGGCCGCGCAGCTCCCGGACGCCCGGGTGGCGACGCTGTCCGGAGCCGGGCACGAGGGGGTCGACACCGCCGCGGCCGCGGCCGCCGCACGCCTCACCTGCTTCTCCGGAGACCCGCGACGGTGACGCCGCGCCGCGCCCGCCGCACCGCCGCGGCCCTCGCCGTCGTCCTGGCCACCGCCGCCTGCACCGGCGGGAGCGGCGACGAGGTCGGGCCGGCGCAGGTCGACGTCCCCGACGACTCCCTCGCCCTGCTCGGCACCGTCGACCTGGACGCCGCCGTCGACGGCGACGCCCGCCTCTCCGACCTCGCGCCCTCCCCCGACGGCGACCCGGTCGCCCTCCTCGGCGACGGCGGCACGCGCAGCTGGCTGGTCGACGTCACGACCGGTGACGGGGGGCCGACCGCGACCGGCGTCCGCGAGATCCCCGCCGTCGGGGACGACGCCGAGCTCGCCGTCCTGCCCGACGGCGGCGCCCTCGTCGCGGGCACGAACCCGACCGCCGGCTACCGACTGCTCACCGTCCCGCCCGGCGGGACGACGCCCACCGTCACCGACCTCGGGCTGCGCCCCGACCGCGCGACCACCGCCCTCTCCCCCGACGGGCGCACGTTCTACGCCGCCGTGGCCCTGCCCGACGCCGGCCCCGCCCAGCTCCTCGCCGTCGACCTCGCCGCCGGCACCGTCCGCACCACCGCCCCGGTCGTCCCCGACGGCACCGTCGCCGCCCTGGCCGCCCGTCCGGACGGCGGCCTCGCCGCGCTGCTCGAGACCGCAGGACGCACCGTGCTCGGCGAGTACGACGCGGACCTCCGGCCGGTCGGCGAGCCGGTCGACCTCGTCCCCGAGGCCCCGGTCAGCTCCCCGGCCGACCTGGCGCTCACCGCGGACGGCACCGCGGTCGCCACCCTGCACCTCGGCGAGGCGCGCAGCAGCGGAGAGCTGGTCGCCGTGGCGGACGGCGCGGTGCAGACCGTCGTCGTCCTGGACGGCGTCGGCGACTCCGCCCTCGACCTCGCCATCGCCGCGGACGGCCGCACCGCCGCCGTGCCCCGGGCCGACCTGATGTTCCCGGCCGAGCTGATCACCGTCGACCTGGCGACCGGCGAGCGGGTCGCCGAGGTGCGGCTGTGCCCCGGCGCCGGCGTCCTCGGCCAGGTCGCACCCGTGGACGGCGGGGTCGTCGTCACCGGCTCGTGCATCGACGACGACGGACCGCAAGCGACGGCGTTCCTCGTCGGTTGAGCCGCCGGGACGGCGCGTCGGGCGGGCCCGCCACCCCCGGCTGAGCGTCCTCGGCCGACCGCTGAGCGTCGACGGCCTCCCCGTGTCGATCATGGGGTTGTGGCCGGCCAACTCGGCGTGTCTGCCCGTGTCACCCGCAACAACCCCATGATCGACTCGAGGGGGGAGAGCCGTCGACCCGGTCCGGGGAGCCGACCTGTCCGCGGACGTGTCCGGACGGCGTCGCCCGGGCACGGACCCCGGCACCGACCGCCGTCGCGAAGGAGCCCCGTGACCGGAACCGACGTGCCCGGCCGGCGCCGTCCCTCCCTGCACTGGGGGGACGACGGCGCCGGGCCGGTGACCGAGCGCGACGCGGACGGCTACGCCGACCTGCGCACCTACGCCGCCATCGGCGACGGGCGCACCATCGCCCTGGTCGCCCGCGACGGCCGCATCGACTGGCTGCCGCTGCCCGACATGGACGCCACCCCGGTGTTCGGCGCGCTGCTCGACGCCGAGCACGGCGGGTGCATCGAGCTGTGCCCGGTGGAGGAGTACACGGTCACCCGCACCTACGTGGGGCACACCAACGTCCTGGCCACGACGTTCACCACCGCGTCGGGCAGCGTGCGGGTCACCGACGCGATGAACACCGGGGTCGCCGGCCGGCTGCCCTGGGCCGAGCTGGGCCGCCGGATCGAGGGGCTGGCGGGCTCGGTCACCCTGCGCGCCGCCGTCCGCCCGGGCACGTGCCTGAACACCGCGGCGCCGTGGGTGCACGAGACGGTGCACGGCCCGGTGCTGCGCGTGAACGCGCTCACCCTCGCCGTGCGCCAGTTCGGCGCGGACGTCGTCGAGCACGGCGACCGGCACGTCGACCTCGTCTACACCACGTCCCCGGGCTCGCGGCACCTGCTGGCGCTGGTCGGCACGTACGACGAGCCGCTGTTCCTGCCGACGGCCGAGGCGGTCGACGCCGGCATCGACCGCACCGTGGAGAACTGGGCCACCTGGGCGGGCAGCTTCGCGTGGGACGGCCCGTGGGAGGCCGCCGTCCGCCGCAGCGCCCTGGTGCTCAAGCTGCTCACCCACTCCCCGAGCGGGGCGATGGTGGCCGCGGCGACGACGTCGCTGCCCGAGTCCCCCGCCGGCGGCAAGAGCTGGGACTACCGCTTCCCCTGGGTGCGCGACTCGGCCTACGCGCTGACCGCGTTGTTCCGGTTCGGCCTGCGCGAGGAGACGCACGCGGCGATCAGCTGGCTGCTGGCCACCATCCGCCGGCACGGACCCGAGCCGCGGGTCTTCTACACGCTGACCGGCGAGCGGTCCGGACCGCCGGGGACCCGCGACGTGCCGGGCTGGCGCGGCATCGGCCCGGTCGTCGTGGGCAACACCGCCGACGAGCAGCTGCAGCTGGGCCCCTACGGCGACCTGTTCTCCATCGTGTCGCTCTACGTCGAGCACGGCAACGTGCTCGACGCGCAGACCGGCCGGCTGCTCGCCCAGATCGCCGACCTCACCTGCGACCGCTGGCGCAGCCGCGACTCGGGCATGTGGGAGCTGCCCGAGTGCCGGCACTACACGACGTCCAAGCTCGGGGCCTGGGTGGCGCTGACCAAGGCCGTCGAGCTGGCCGAGGCCGGGCAGATCCCCGGCGACCCGTCGCGCTGGCGCAGCGAGGCCCAGTGTATCCGCACCTGGGTCGAGCAGAACGGCTGGTCGGAGGAGCGCGGCGCCTACGTCTGGTACCCGGGCACCGACCGGCTGGACGCCTCGATCGTGCTGCACGCCATCAGCGGGTTCGACCGCGGCGAGCGGATGAGCCGCACCCTCGACGCGCTGCGCGCCGAGCTCGGCGCCGGCCCCTACCTGTACCGGTACAGCGGCGCGGCCGAGGAGGAGGGCGCGTTCCTCGCCTGCTCGTTCTGGATGGTGTCCGCGCTGACGCTCTGCGGCCGGCACGAGGAGGCCTGCGCGCTCATGGACGAGCTGATGGGCAGCGCCAACGACGTCGGCCTGCTCGCCGAGATGCTCGACCCCGCCAGTGGTGACCTGATGGGCAACCTGCCGCAGTCGCTGAGCCACCTGGCCCTGGTCAACGCCGCGATCACCGCGGGCAAGCAGGAGGGCGACCCGCAGCAGCGCTGAGGAGGCCCGCCGCCGTCGTCGGCCGGGCGCGGACTGGGGCCGCCGGCAGCTCCCGTCGTCGGTCATGGGGTCGTGGCCGCTCCTGGTTGTCGATCATGGGGTTGTCGACCGCTCCTCATGGTTGATCATGGGGTTGTTGCCGGTCCGCGCGGCGTGTCGGGCCGTGTCGGCGGCAACAAGCCCATGATCAACATGTCGAGATGGGGACCCTCGCTCGGGTCGGACGACGCCTGACCGTCGCTCGACCGGGTCGGCTTTCCCCAGGGCGAGCTCGACAGGCCGCTGACCTGGCTAACCTCCCTGCCGTGCATGATCGGCTCCGGTTGGCGACGGCTGCTACGTTGGTGGGGATGGCGCTGCTGTCCGGGTGCTCCGACCGGCAGGAGGCCAGCACCACGCTCCCGACGTCGGCGGCCGCGCCGACGACGGAAGCGCTGCCTCTACTTGGTCCGCCCGACTTCCCCGTGCCGCCCGAGGCCCGCACCAAGGACGCCGCCGGAGCCGAGGCATTCCTCCGCTATTACACCGCTCTGCTCAACAGGCAGCGGCCACTCCTGGAAGGTCAACCCCTCCGTGACCTCGGCCCTGAGTGCGAGGACTGCTGGCGCATCGCCAAGAACTACGAGGAGGCGAAGGCGGCAGGACAACACTATGAAGGTGGAGAACTCACCATGAATGATGTTGCCGACCCGGATTTGAACGATGAGACGGCTTCTCTCGTCTTCGGGGTGCGACAGGAAGCCGTCGACTTGGTAGACCACAACGGTGAGCCGGTTGTGCCTGGCTTGGAGACCCAGCCCAACATGGGCTCGGGCATGACGCTGAACTGGTCCGAAGACGATCACTCCTGGCTAGTGAAGAGCATGACACTCGGGTGAGAGCGCGCATTCAGCATCTGCTCGCGATCACTCTCGCCGTATGCGCGTTAGCACTGTTCGCGCCCGTCAAGGCCATGGCTTGCCCGTTCGACGGCGGATGCTCGTCCGTGAACCTCGACGCAGGTGCAGCGACTATCGAGCTCTCCGGTGAACAGGCCGCGCGGGTCGTCGGGGTCGCCTCGGCCGAGATCCCGATGTTCGTCTATCGACTGCGCCAGCAGTGCGTGGTCGCCGCGGAGTTGACCGGGAACTGCTCCCCGGCCAGCATCCGCACCTGTCCGCAGCAGCCAGGGCGGGTCATCGACTACTTCTTCGTGCAGCGCCGTCCGGTCGTGCAACCCGGCGAGGCCGACGTCCTCGACGGATTCGGCGTGGGTGATCCCATCGGTGACTGGGAGAACCTCCGTGAGGGCTGCTTCGACATCACCGACCTGAACCCGCCGCCGTCGCCGGGGGAGGTGTTCGCCTACTTCCAGCGGCTCCCGCTCCCCCGCTTGGAGACCCGCCACCAGCCGCCCGGCAATGGACTGTCCGGACTCCCGGTGATCTTCTACACCGACTCCCCCGCCACGCAGACCTTCACCGTCGACATCCGCGGCTTCACGGTCGTCATCGCCGCCCGCGCCGAGCAGTACACCTGGCACACCGGTGACGGGCCACCGCTCGTCACCACCGATCCCGGCCGGCCGTACCCCGACCAGACCGTCGAGCACGAGTACGAGTCCGGCACCCACACCGCATCGCTCACCGTCACCTGGGGTGCGACCTTCACCGTCGACGGCAGCGCACCGGCCGACGTCCCGGGCACCACGACCACCGACGGCCCGCCGATCACCTTCGACGTCCTCGAGGCCCGACCGGTCCTCACCGACCCCTACGACTGACACACGTCGGAGCGCCGTCCCAGGAGCCGGCGCCGGCCGCCCCGTTTCCATCCGGCTGATGAGTCCGACCCTCACCTGAGGTAGTCCGAGCTCGGGCGGCCTCGCGAGACCCGTGCTGGGGGCACTCACGGCGGCCCAGCTCGGCGGTCCGGTACCTGTGGATAACCCGCGGTCCTGACCGTGCGGGCTGCCACGGTGTGTCGCATGACGATCCCACCCCTCGCCGAGGTGCCGGTCCGCTCCTCGCTCGCGCTCACCCGCCGTTGGGCCGCCCTGTTCAGCCCCCTGTTCTTCGACTCCCGCAGCCTGTGGCTGACCTGGCTGGGCCCGGACGGCCGGCAGGCCCCGGCCCTGCTGCCCGTCGACGACGTCCCGGCCCGCCCCGACCACCGGCTGCTGCGCGGCCTGCTCGACCTGCACGACGGCGTCACGAGCGGACAGCTCGAGGGCGGCCACCTCGCCATGGCGCTCTGCCGCCCGGGCCCGCCGGTGGAGGACGCCGAGGACACGGACTGGGTGTTCGCCCTGCACGACCTGTTCGACGAGCAGATCGACGGCACGTGGAGCCTGCACCTGGCCGCAGGCGGTCGGGTCGAGCCCCTCGTCGAGGCGCCGAACTTCTTCGCCGCCCTGGGTTGGGCCACCGCCGGCGTGACCGGGCGGAGCGCCCGGTGAGCTCGCAGGGCTGGGCTCCCACCGGGCACGGCGGCACCACACCGCTCCCCCCGCACCCGACCGGCCGCCCGTGGCCGGGGGCCGCCGTGGCTGCCCAGGGACCGAGCGCACCGACCGCGCCCGACTGGACGCCCCAGGCGATCGGCTCCAGCGGGGCGCCTTCCCCGGCTCCCGACGTGTCGATGACGCCCGGCTGGTACGCCCCGCCGCCGGACACCGGCCGACACGACGGCGGCAGCGGGCGTCGTCGCACGATCCTGGTGGTCGCGGGCGTCGTCCTGGCCGTGCTCGGGTCGGGAGCCGCGGTGCTCGGAGTCCGGGCTCTCGGAGAGCCGGACACCCCGCAGGAGGCGGCCGAGGCCTTCCTCACCGCGAACCAGCGCTACGACTGGCGGGCGTCCTGGGAGCTGCTGTGCCACAGCGAGCAGGCCGGGCACGGCTCCCTCGACCACTACATCCGAACGCAGGACGCCGCCATCGCCGCCGTGGGCCCGCTCGATGACGGCCTCACGGTCACCGTCGGCGCGGCACGCCCCAACGGGCACTCCACACCGCAGTCCTACGTCGTCGACATGGTCCTCTCCCGAGGCGGCGAGTCCGAGCGGTCCGAGATGCTGGTGGTGGAGGAGGACGGCGGCTTCCGTGCCTGCGGCTTCGCGTGAGCGCGGGCCGGCCGGTGGTCGGAGGCCGAGCCGGCGGACTCACCCGTGCCGGAACGGCGCTCTCGTCGGCGGGCGCCATCCCGGGTCGCGGCCGGTGAGGCCGAGCAGCCGGTCGAACGCCGGGGCGTCGTCCGGCACGGGCACCGGCGGGCCGAACAGCCCCGGTCGCGGCTCCCCCGCCGCGACCGGGGCCACGAACCCCGTGCACGCCGCCACCGACGCCGGATCGGCCCAGTACTCCTGACCGGTGGCCACGGCGAGGTCCCAGCCGTGCACCAGCACCTCGTCGAGCGCGACGACGGCCGCGACCGGGGCCGGCATGACCACCCCGCCGGCCTCGGCAGTCCCCTCCCACGCGGAGGGCTCCTGCCACGCCTCGACCAGCGCATCGAGCTGGGCGGGGACGAGCTCGCGCCAGTCCTCGGGCAGCCGGGAGGCGTCGGCCGACGGAGCGCCCTGCACCGGCGTCTTCTCCGCGGCTCGGTGGAACGCCACCGTCAGCCCCACCAGGTGGTCGAGCAGCCCCGCGACCGACGTGTCGGCGCACGGCGTCGGCCAGGTGAGCTGGTCGTCCCCGATCTGGGCCACCACCCCCGCCACCACCGCAGCCTGCGGGGCGAGGTCCACACGCGTCGACTCCATGCGGTCCAGACTGCCCGCCGGCCCGGAACTCAGCGATGACCCCGGGAGGTCGCCGGCCTGGTCGCCGCCAAGGGCACCGCCCCGGGCGTGCGGAGCATGTCGAGTCGGGGACGCTCGTGCTGTGTCCGCTCCTGGGACAGGGCTCGACTCTGTGCAGGGACACCCACCGGCGGTCACTCGGGTCATGCGCGTTCGGGGCAGCCACTGCCGATAGCGAGTCACCTCCTGACCACAGTCATACGGCGTGTCGCAACCTTACGTGAGTGTTGACCTTGCCATCTCGAACCGGCCGGATTCGTCTCGGTTGCGGCTTGGGCGCTCTGGTGACGCGCGGACGACGGCGGTGAGCCTGTCGTCGTCCCAGCCGGCCCCTCTCGGGAGTTCTCATGCGCCGCAGCACCATCGCAGCTGGTGTCCTCGTCACCGCCGCCCTGTCCCTCGGCTCCACCGGCACGGCCAGCGCCGCCGATCTGAACTGCAGCGACTTCACCACACAGGCGGAAGCCCAGGCCAGCTTCGACTCCACCCCCGGGGACCCCAACGACCTGGACCGGGACGACGATGGCATCGCGTGCGAGTCCCTGCCCGCGGGCGCGTCCGGAGGAGCCACGACCGAGGACGGCACCACCCTCGCCGGCAGCGACCAGTCGAGCAGGGGCACGAGCGGCGACAGCCAGGTCGCCACCCAACCGGTGGGCGCCGTCGCGGCCGGTGACGGCAGCTCGGCCGAGGACGGCGGCGCGCTGCCCTATGTCCTCGGGAGCGTGGCCCTGACCGCGGCCGGTGGCGCCGCCCTCGCCGCCCACCGATCCTCCCGCGCCGCGGCCTGACCGGCGGCACGTGCGGCACCGTGCACCGCCGACCCGCTCCGGCCGGCCCGCGGCCGGAGCGGACGGGGCCGTGCGCATCACGGGGGCCTATCCCCCACCCCTGACCCCCGCGGTGCCGGCGGACGACGTGACGGCGCTGCTCGCCCGCCCGCCCCGCGTCACCCGCTACGGCCGGCACCGGCGGCCCCCACGACCGCCGGCCGCCCGCGCCTGGGCCGCGGCGTCGGTGCTGCTGGCGGCCACGGGGATCGCCGCGATCGTCGTCCTGCCGGGTCGCTCCCCGGATCCGGCGCGGCTCGACGTCCCCGGCGCGGTCGCCGAGCAGCCCGCGCGGACACCACCCACGCAGAGCCCGACCGCCGCGCCGGTCGTCCCGGTGGCCGCGGCTCGGCAGCTGCCGGCCAGCGAGCCGGTCACCGTGCGCATCCCCGCGCTCGGCGTGCGCTCCGCGGTGATGCGGCTCGGGCTCGAGCGGGACGGCAGTATGCAGGTCCCGCCGGGCGCCCACCCGGTCGGCTGGTACGTCGGGAGCCCCACGCCGGGCCAGCTCGGGCCCGCCGTCCTCGCCGGGCACGTCGACTGGGACGGCGAACGCGGCGCCTTCTACGGCCTGCGCGAGCTGCGCCCCGGAGACGCCGTCGCCGTCGACCGCGCCGACGGGACCACCGCCACCTTCCGCGTCGACCGGGTGGAGGAGCACACGAAGGACGACTTCCCGTCCGACGAGGTCTACGGCGACCTCGACCACGCCGGGCTGCGGCTGATCACCTGCGGCGGGGCATTCGACGAGGACACCGGCGACTACCTCGACAACGTCATCGTCTTCGCCAGCCTGTCGGCCTGACGCGTCAGCGTCCGGGCACTCGCGTTCCGCCCCTGTGAGCGCCGAGTACACGACGACGGTGGGACGGTCGAGCCCGGCCAGCTCGGGACCGGCTCGTCCCCGCCGGTCGGCAGACCAGGATTGTTGCACCTTGCTAGCATGCAGCTAGCCTTCTGCCGTGAGGACCCTCTACCTGCGCAACGTCCCCGACGACATGGTCGAACGACTGGAGCGGCTGGCCGCCCGGGATGCGATGTCTCTGAGCGCCTTCGTCGTCCGCGAGCTGGCGAGGCTGTCCCGTCGCGCGGACAACCCCGCGCTGCTCGGTGACCTCCCGGACCTCGACGTGGACCCCGCCGACGTCATCACGGCCCTGGACGACGAGCGCACCGCCCGGTGATCGTGGTCGATGCCTCAGCAGCGGTGTCGGCACTGCTCAACGCCGACGCCGCACGGCAGGCGCTGGCCGAGGAGGACGTCCACGTCCCGCACCTGGCCGACGTCGAGGTCCTCAGCGCTCTCCGGCGATCGGTGACCGGCGGCCGAGTGACCGTGGAGGCGGCGGACGCTGCGCTGCGCACCTGGCGCCGGCTGGGGATCACCCGTCATCCGCTTACCGGGTTGCTGGACCGGATGTGGGCATTGAGGGAGAACGTGTCCGCCTACGACGCGGCCTACGTCGCGCTCGCCGAGGCCCTCGGTTGCGCCGTCCTCACCGCCGATGCCCGGCTCAGCCGGGCGCCGGGACTGCGCTGCCCGGTCACCGTCGTCCCCCGCTGACCCGGGCCGCCGACTCCGCCCGCCACCGCGGAGTCGATCATGGGGTTGTTGCGGCCGACACGCGGCGACACGCCGCTCGAGGGAGCAACAACCCCATGATCACCGCCGAGAGGACGGGCGCGGGACCATCACCGCCGAGAGGGCGGCCGCGGGACCACCACCGCCGAGAGGGCGGCCGCCGGCAGAACAGGGTCGGCAGGCTCAGAACGCCGAGCGGGGCACACCCTGACCCGGGTCGATCCGCACCGGCCCGGACGCCGACGGCTCGACCGGGAAGTCGAAGATCCCGGTCGGCAGGTAGACCGTCGCGCAGGAGTTCGGGATGTCGACGACCCCCGACAGCCGGCCCTCGATGGGCGCCGCGCCGAGGATCATGTAGGCCTGCTCCGGCGTGTAGCCGAACCGGGTCAGGTAGTCGATCGCGTGCAGGCAGGCCCGCTGGTAGGACAGCTGGGAGTCCAGGTAGCGCTGCTCGCCGTCGAGGGTCACCGACGTCCCGGAGAAGGCCAGGTAGCGCTCGTACCGCGGCTCGACGTTGCCCGGGATGAAGATCGCGTTCTCCGCGACGCCGTAGGTCTGCATCCCGCCCTTGATGACGTCGACGTGCAGGTCGATGAAGCCGCCCATCTCGATGGCGCCGCAGAAGGTGATCTCGCCGTCGCCCTGGGAGAAGTGCAGGTCGCCCACGGACAGCTTCGCGCCCGGCACGAACACCGGGTAGAAGACCCGGCTGCCCTTGGAGAAGTTCTTGATGTCCTGGTTGCCGCCGTTCTCCCGAGGCGGCGCGGTGCGGGCGGCCTCGCCGGCGACCCGGTCGAACTCCGCACCGGACAGCGAGCCGAGGACGGCGTCCTGCGGCAGCGGCGGCAGGGCCAGCGGCGGTACCCGGTCGGGGTCGGTGGCGATCAGCGCGGCCTCCCGCCGGTTCCACGTGGCGAGCAGATCCGCCGAGGGCGCGGTGCCCATCAGCCCGGGGTGGACCAGCCCGGTGAACGACACCCCGGGCACGTGCCGGGAGGTCGCCGTCTGGCCGCGGAAGTCCCAGACCACCTTGTAGGCGTCGGGGAACTGCTCGGTGAGGAACCCGCCGCCGTTTCGCGTGGCGAAGATACCGGTGTAGCCCCAGCCCTGCCCGGCCAGCGGCCCGGAGTCCTCCTGCGGGATCGGCCCGACGTCGAGGATGTCGACCATCAGCAGGTCGCCGGGCTCGGCACCCTCCACCGCGATCGGCCCGCTCAGGCAGTGCACCCGTGACAGCGGCGCGTCCCGGACGTCGTCGGCGGAGTCGTCGTCGTGGATGGCCCCGTCGAACCACTCGCGGCAGTGCACCCGGAAGACGTCCCCCGGCCGCACCGTGACCGCCGCCGGGATGTCGGGGTGCCACCGGTTGTGGCCGACGAGCTCCTGCTCGGTGAACCGCTTGGTGGAGTCGAGGGGGAACACGACGTCGGGCACGGGGCACCTCCGGGGTCAGGGACGGGGCAGCCGGGCGAGCGCCGGGTTCGGCTCCGGCGGCGGGACACGTCGGGACGGCGGCGCGGCGACCACCGCGGGCTCGGTGGCGCTGCGCTCGGTGGCCTCGATCAGCGCCCGGGCGCGGGGCGACCCGAGCGACAACCGCGGCGCGGTGAAGACCCGCCGGGAGGGTGCGGCGCAGTCCGGGCAGGGCTCGGCCTCGGCGGCGGTGCCGATCGGCCGGGCGACCTCCAGCAGGCCGTGCTCGGGGCAGCGGTACTGGTAGACGGCCACGGCGGCCTCCTCCCCCTCCGGCCGTGGCGGGGCGCGGGCACCGCCGTCCGGCTGCCGGCCGACCGTACCGGCTCCGGGCCGCCGTACTGCCGGCGTTCTCCGCGCTCTGCCGGCCGGACGGCAGGGCCCAGGGCGCCCACAGAGTCCGCAGGGAGCTGGCCGAGTCCGCCGCAGAGGCTGGGGGTGGCCGCGGTCGGCACCGCGCCGCGGTCGACGTTCGCCGGCATCGGCGAGGCGCACCAGGTCGTCGCCGCGCTGCGGGAGCTCGACCGGCCGGTCGAGTGCCTGGACCTGGCCGGGGAGGGGCACGCGTTCCGGCGGGCGGACTGCCGCAAGCTGCTGAACCGGACGACGCTGCGCTTCCTCACCACCGCGCTCGACGGGGCAGGAGCGCCGGACGGACCGGGGACACCCGCCGAGGCGTCCCGACTTGCCCGGGAGCCCGCCGCGGCCGACCCTGCCCCCGTGGACGACCCCTTCGACCTCGAGCGGTTCGTGCGGGCCCAGGACGGCGGGGTGTACGAGCAGGCGCTCTCCGAGCTGCGGGCCGGCGCGAAGCGCGGCCACTGGATGTGGTTCGTCTTCCCGCAGGTCGCCGGGCTGGGCCGCAGCCCGACCGCGCAGCACTACGCGATCTCCGGGCTGCCCGAGGCCCAGGCCCACCTCGACCACCCGGTGCTCGGTCCGCGGCTGGTGGAGTCCGCGCAGGCGCTGCTGGACCTGCCGGGCAGCGACCCGGTGCGGGTGCTCGGGCCGATCGACGCCGTGAAGCTGCGCTCGTCGATGACCCTGTTCGAGCGGGCCGAGCCGGAGGCCGCGGTGTTCGGGCAGGTGCTCGACCGGTACTTCGGCGGTGAGCGGGACGAGGCGACGGTGCGGCTGCTGTGAACGCGCGGGTCCGGCCGGCGACGGGCAGGCTGTATCCGTGAGTCAGGACAACGGCGGCTCCGGGTACGTCACCGCGGGCCAGGAGTACCGACGCGACCAGAACTACGTCCCCGACCGGATCACCGCCGACGGCTCGAGCGGCTGGCCGGTCGAGGCCGGCCGCTACCGGCTGGTCATCGCGCGGGCCTGCCCGTGGGCCAACCGGGCGGCGATCGTGCGCCGGCTGCTGGGCCTGGAGCCGGTGGTCTCCATGGGCATCTGCGGGCCGGTCCACGACGAGCGGTCGTGGACGTTCGACCTCGACCCCGGCGGCCGCGACCCGGTGCTCGGCTACGAGCGGCTGCAGGAGGCCTTCCTCGCCCGCTTCCCCGACTACGACCGCGGCATCACGGTGCCCGCGATGGTCGACGTCCCGAGCCGGCAGGTCGTCACCAACGACTTCATGCAGATGACGCTGGACTTCTCCACCGAGTGGACCGCGTTCCACCGCGACGGTGCACCCGACCTCTACCCGGAGAAGCTGCGCGACGAGATGGACCAGGTCATGCGCCGGGTCTACACCGAGGTCAACAACGGCGTGTACCGGTGCGGGTTCGCCGGCTCGCAGCAGGCCTACGACGAGGCCTACGAGCGGCTGTTCACCGCGCTGGACTGGCTCTCCGAGCGGTTGGCCGGGCAGCGCTACCTGATGGGCGAGACGATCACCGAGGCCGACGTCCGGCTGTTCACCACGCTGGCCCGCTTCGACGCCGTCTACCACGGCCACTTCAAGTGCAACCGGCAGAAGCTCACCGAGATGCCGGTGCTGTGGGCCTACGCCCGCGACCTGTTCCAGACCCCCGGCTTCGGCGACACCATCGACTTCCCGCAGATCAAGGAGCACTACTACGTCGTCCACGCCGACATCAACCCGACGCAGATCGTCCCGGTCGGGCCGGACACGTCGGGGTGGCTGACCCCGCACCACCGCGAGGAGCTCGGCGGCGCGCCGTTCGGCGACGGGACGCCGCCCGGGCCGGTGCCGCCCGACGAGGAGGTGCCCCCCGAGCACGGGCCCGGCGGCATCGGCCACCGCTGACACCCCAGGCATGGGAAGCGATACGTGTATCTCCGGGCTGAGAACGCAAGGATGGCTTCCCATGCCTGCCCACCCCGGGGACGGGAGCGCGGTCAGGCGATGCGCACCCGCAGCCGGCGGAAGCCGCGGCCCTTGTTCTCCATCTTGGTCACCTCGACCCGTCCCACCATCGCTGTCGAGGCGACGTGCGTGCCGCCGTCCGCCTGGGTGTCCAGGCCGACGATGTCGACGATCCGCACCACCTCGATGTCCGGCGGCAGCAGGTCGGTCGCCGTCCGGATGACGTCCGGGATGGCGAAGGCCTCCTCCCGCGGCAGGGTCTTCACCTCGATGCGGCGGTCGGCGGCGATCTCGGCGTTGACCGCCTCGGCGACCCGCTCCTTGAAGTCCGGCGGCACCTCGGCGAGGTCGAAGTCCATGCGCGCGGTCAGCGGCTCCATGTTGCCTCCGGTCACCAGGGCCCCGAAGTCGCGGAACACGACGCCGGTCAGCACGTGCAGGCCCGAGTGCGTGCGCATCAGCTGGGTGCGCCGCTCGTCGTCGAGCGCGCCGCGGACGGCGGTGCCGGCCGGGGGCACCGGGTCGCCCTCGACCGGGACGAGGTAGAGCTCGTCACCCTTGCGGGTGCCGGCGATCCGGGTGCGGACGCCGCCCCACAGCAGCACGCCCTCGTCCGGGGGCTGCCCGCCGCCGCCGGGGTAGAAGGCGCTGCGGTCGAGCACGATCCCCCGCTCGGGGTCGGCGGCGACGACCGTGGCGTCCCACTCGCGCACGGTCGCATCGGCCAGGTCGAGGCGGTGGGTGTGTCCGTGTCCGTCGCTCACCCCTCGCATGTTGCTCCAGCCGGCCGGACGGCGGTGCGCACGCGGCCCCGCCGCAGGCTCACCCGCTCCGCCGCACGTGCCGTTCGGCGATCTCCCGGCCCGCGCCGACGGCCAGAGCCGCGGGGTGGACGGAGTCCGGGAGGTCGCACGCCTCCTCGTCGGAGGTGCCGAAGTCGCTCACGTCGTGCTCGGCGAGCAGTTCCCTGACCTGTTCCTCCAGCGGGGAGCCCGCGTGGTCCCGCCACCGCGACCCTCATCGCAGCTCCTCCCTCCCGCGTCGACGGCGACAGGGGCATCGTCCGCAGCCGGCCGGGCCGTGTACACCCGGCAGCCGGGACTTCCTCGCCGCCGCCCCGCTGCGGCCGGCCGACGCCGTCCGCGCGGCGATCCACCCCGCTGCCGACCCGCGCCCGACCGCGGCGCGATCCCCCGTTGCCTCCGGCCGCGAGGACGAGGACCCTGGGCCGCGCGGCGATGCCGCAGGAGCACCGCCGTCTCGGACGAGCACGTCCAGGAGAGGAGCGGTGGCGTGTACGCGCGATCGACCACCATCCGCGGCAACCGACAGGCGATCGACGAGGGGATCGGCTACGTCCGCGACGAGGTGATGCCCGCCGTCCAGCGGATGGAGGGCTGCGTCGGCCTGTCGATGCTCACCGACCGGGAGAGCGGCCACTGCATCGTCACGACGTCCTGGCGCGACCAGGAGGCGATGCACGCCAGCGCGGAGGGTGTCCGCCCGTTGCGCGACCGGGCGGCCGAGGTCTTCGGCGGCCAGCCCGAGGTGCACGAGTGGGAGGTCGCCGTGATGCACCGGGTGCACGAGGCACACCACGGCGCCTGCACCCGGGTCACCTGGATCCGCGGCGACCCCGACTCGATGGACCGTGCACTCGACGCCTACCGGATGAGCCTCGTCCCCCGGCTCGAGGACCTCCAGGGGTTCTGCAACGTCAGCCTCATGACGCACACCGCCGAGGGCATGGCCGTCACGGCCGTCACCTACGACAGCCACCAGGACATGGCCGACACCCGCCAGCAGGCCCGGGCGCTGCGCGACGAGTTCGCACCCGCGCTGGGCGTCGCCGTCACCGACATCGCCGAGTTCGACCTCGTCCTGGCCCACCTGCGGGTGCCCGAGACCGCCTGACCGCGGGCCGGGCATGGGAAGCGATACGTGCGTTCTCGGGCTGCAGACGCACGTATCGCTTCCCATGCCCGGCCGGTGGCGCTCAGACCACCCGGGTCAGGGCGGGCCACAGGTCGTCGGCGCCGTCGGCGAGCAGGCCGGCGCCGAGCACCCTCGACCAGGTCAGCTCCGAGCCGGCCTCGTCGCGCCACGACCACAGGCGGCGGGTGAGGTGGTGCAGCCGGTGCTCCTGGGTGAAGCCGATGGCGCCGTGCACCTGGTGGGCCAGCCGGGCGACGACCTCGACCGCGGCTCCGGCGCGCACCTTGGCCGCCGCGGCGGCCAACACGGCGTCCTCCCCCCGCTCCAGGGTCTGCACGGCGGCGTCGACCAGCGCGCTGACCGCGGTGACCTCGCCGGCCATCTCGGCCAGCTCCATCTGGATCGCCTGGAACCGGCCCAGCGGCCGGCCGAACTGCTCGCGCTCGCCGGCGTAGGCCACCGTCCAGGCCAGCACCTGCTCGCACGCCGCGGCCAGCTGCACCGCCCGGGCCAGCGCGTAGCGGGCCTTGACCTCGCCGGCCTGGGCGTCGGTGAGCAGCGCGCCGGTGGCCGGCACCTGGTCGAGGACCAGCGACCCGCGCGGCTCCCCGGCCAGGTTCGCCGCGGACGTCGCCTCCAGCGCCGAGGCGTCGACCAGCGCCAGCACCGACCCGTCGACCGCCTCGGGTCCGCGCGCCAGGACGGCGACGTGCCGCGCGACCCCCGCCCACGCGAGGTCGGTCGCCGCACCGCCCAGCGTGAACCGCCCCGGCCCGTCGCCGTCGTCGGACGGGGCGGCGGTGACCATGTCGGCCACCGCGACGGTGAGCGGCTCCTCGACCGGCGGCAGCTCCAGGCCGTGCGCCACCAGCGCCGGACCGGCGACCAGCAGCTGCTCGGCGACCGGCACCGCCGCCGCACCCGCGGCCAGGGTGCGGACGACGGCGACCGCGTCGGCCAGCTCGCCGCCGGACCCGCCGGCCTCCTCGGGCAGCCCGACCCCGGTCAGCCCGGCCTCGGCCAGGGTGGCCCACAGGCCGGCGTCCCACGGCCGCTCGGGCGTGAGGACGAACGGCTCGTGGCCGGCGAGGATGTCCCGGACGGTCTCGACCACCAGGTCCTGGTCGCTCATCGCAGTACTCCCTGGCTCGACTCCGCGCTCGCTCCACTCCTCGCTCGTTCCTCGCTGCGATGCTCACTCGCTGTCGTCATCGCAGCCCCAGTCCGCGTGCCACGATCCCGCGCAGGATCTCGTTGGTCCCACCCCGCAGCGTGTAGCCCGGCGCGTGCAGCTGCGCCTCGGCCAGCGCCCGGCCGAGCGGGTCCGGCGAGTCCAGCGACACGGGCACCTCGACCACCCGGCGGACCTCGTCGACCAGGTCGGCCTCGAACGTCGTCCCGACGTCCTTCACCAGGGCGGCGGGGATGTCGGGCAGCTCGCCGCGGTCGAGGGCCGCGGCGATCCGCAGCGACAGCTGCCGCAGCGCCAGCAGCCGCGCGCTCACCCGCCCCAGGGTCGCCAGCTGGGCGGCGTCGCCGGAGTCGGCCGCGCGCCGGGCGAACTCGGCCAGCAGCGGGTAGGTCGACAGGAACCGCTCCGGCCCGGACCGTTCGAACGCCAGCTCCGCGGTCACCTGGTGCCAGCCGGCGCCCTCCTCGCCGAGCAGCATGTCGCCGGGGACGACGACGTCGTCGAAGACCACCTCGTTGAAGTGGTGCCCGCCGTCGAGGATGCGGATCGGGTTGACCGTGACGCCCGGCAGCGACAGGTCGACCAGCAGCTGGGTCAGCCCCTGGTGCTTGCCCCGCGGCCCCTCCCCGGGCGGCCCGCTGCGCACCAGCACGATCGCGTAGTGCGCGTGGTGGGCGTTCGACGTCCAGACCTTGGCGCCGTTGACCACCCAGTCGCCGCCGTCGTCGCGGCGGGCGCGGGTGCGGATGGAGGCCAGGTCGGAACCGGAGTCCGGCTCGCTCATGCCGATGACGAAGAAGCACTCGCCCGCCGCGATCCGCGGCAGGATCGCCCGCCGCTGCGCCTCGGTGCCGTAGCGCAGCAGGTTCGGCCCCGACTGGCGGTCGGCGATCCAGTGCGCGGCCACCGGGGCACCTGCGGCCAGCAGCTCCTCGGTGACCGCGTAGCGCTCCATCGCCGAGCGCTCGTGCCCGCCGTACTCCTTGGGCCAGGTCATCCCCAGCCAGCCCCGCTCCCCCAGCTTCCGGGAGAACGCCGGGTCGACGCCCGAGAGCCAGGTGTCGACGTGCGTGGTGAACGTGCCCGCGGCCAGCTCGGCGGCGAGGAACTCGCGGACCTGCGCCCGCACCTCCTCCGCGGCCTCGGACGGTGGCGCGGGCGCCAGGGTCAGCGAGCTGTTCATACCGTGCGACTCCCCACCTCGGTGTGGCCTGTCCTCCCCGGTTCTACAGGGGCGCCGGGCACCGCGCCCACCGGGTCGAGCTCCTCCCCCGCGGTCACGGGCGCCCGGTCGACCCGGACGGCGTGCCCGCGCGGGTCGCCGGCGACCACCCCCTGACCACCCCGGCGGGGCCGAGCAGGGGTGGGGCGCCGGGAGCAGGAGGCGGCGTCAGCGGTCCGCCGTCGGCTCGTCGTCGTCCGGCTCGGGGCCGCGGGTGAGCTGACGCAGCTCGGAGACGACGTCGCCGGCCACCGTCGTCAGCGAGTTGACCGCCCCGGACACCAGCCGCCGCACCCCCGCGCCGTCCAGGCCGAGCAGCGAGCCGAACCCGGCGGCGACGTCCACCCCGGGGAAGGCCCCCGCCGCGCCGCGCCCGTGCCCGTCGGCCAGCTCCGGCGACCAGCGCATCGCGTCGCCGGACATCGTGATGTCACCGGTGGCCCCGTCGATGGACTCGATGACCGGGTTGGGGGCCCCCGGGTCGGGGGAACGCTCCATGGCCGCCTCCCGCGCCGCACGTGCCGTGCGCCGATGGTCGCGCGCGGCGGTGCCCGGCGCCAGAGCTGACCGGCGCGGTGCCGAAGCGACGCGGCAGCGCGGGCTACGGCGACCGGGTGATCGCCAGCAGCGCGACGTCGTCGGGCCGCAGCCCGCCGGCCAGCTCGGCCAGCAGCCGGTCGCACAGCTGGTCGGGGTCGGCCGTCCCGGCCCGCGCCGCGGCGTCCAGCAGGCGCGCCAGCCCCTCGTCGAGGTCGGCGTCGCGGCTCTCCACCAGCCCGTCGGTGTAGAGCAGCAGCGTCGCCCCCGGCGCGAGCACCCCGGCCCACTCCGCCGCCGGGGCCGGCGCCGGCGGGGCGCCGAGCATCCGGGCCGGCCGCACGTCGAGCAGCCGCGCGCTGCCGCCCGCGACGACGACGGGCGCCAGGTGCCCGGCGGAGGCCACCAGCAGCCGGCCACTGCCGGGGTCGAGCGTGGCGAACAGCGCGGTCGCCATCCGCTGCAGGCCGAACAGCGACCACCCGGCCTGCAACCGGTCGACGACCGCGCTCGGCGGCGGCCGGTCGGCCAGCAGCGCCCGGTAGACGCTGCGCAGCTGCCCCATCACCGCCGCGGCGGTGATGTCGTGGCCGACGACGTCGCCCACGGCCAGCGCCACCCGCTGCCCCGGCAGCGGGACGACGTCGTAGAAGTCGCCGCCGACGTCGGCGCCCCGGCTGGCCGCGAGGTAGCGGACGGCGACCGCCAACCCGGGCACCGGCGGCGGGGCCGGCGGCAGCAGGTTGGCCTGCAGCGTGTGCGACGTCCGGGTCTCCAGCTCCAGGCGCTGGGCCTTGTCCACCACCTGCGACACCTGCAGCGCCAGCTGCTCGGCGACCTCCACGTCGGCCGCGGTGAACGGCCCGCGCCGCCGATCGCTGCCCAGGGTCAGGACGCCGAGCACGCGGCCCTCGGCCAGCAACGGCACGCACACCAGGTCGACCAGGTCGAGGGCGCGGGCGATCTCCAGGTGCCGCTCGTCGGAGGTGACCTCGGCCAGCCACCGCTCGCCCAGCTCGCGGATCCACACCGTCCGGCCCAGCTCCATCGCCTGCACGCTCGGGTGCAGCGACCCGCGGTGCGGCAGGTGCCGCTCCTGCAGCTCGGCGGCCAGCCCGCGGCGCAGCGGGTCGCCGTGCCGGACGGCCGGCCGGGTCAGGCCCTGCTCGGTGACCAGGTCGATGACGCAGACGTCGGCCAGCCGGGGCACCGTCAGCCCGGCCAGCCGCTCGGCGGTCTCGGCGACGTCGCCGGCCGAGGCCATCAGCCGGGCGGCGTCGAGCAGGAACGCCGAGCGCTGCGCCTGCCGGGCGGCCTGCTCGTGCAGCCGCACCCGCTCCAGCGCCTGACCCGCCTGCCGGCCGATGGTCGCCAGCAGGTCGGCGTCGGCCGGGGCCAGCGAGCCGCGCTGCCCGGGCTCGGTGATGTCGATCAGCTCGCTGTCCCCCGCCGCCCCGAGCAGCAGCACCAGCGCCCCCAGGTGGCGGCTGTCGGCGTCCACGGGGACGATGACCAGCGCCTCCTGCCCGGTCTCCTCCATGGCCGCGGCCAGCGCCGGCCACACCGCCCGGATCCCGACGCCCAGCGGCACCGTGTGCACCCCGCCGCCGCGCACCAGCTCCGCCCCGCCGACCGCGGCCGCCTCCATCGCCGACAGCAGGTCGGCGGGGATGCCGTCGGCGGCGACCAGCTCGAACGGCGGCACCGACGCCCCCGGCCGCGCCGTCGGGTGCCGGTCGGCGGCCAGCCACAGCCCCGCGCCGCTGGCGCCGACGGCCTCCCGGCTGCGCGAGACGACCACCTCGGCCACGTCGCGGGCCGAGGTCGCCGCCGACACCTCCGAGACGACCTGCTGCAGCGCGCGCGACCGAGCCTCGGACTCCGCCGCCGCGCGCTGCGCGGCCAGCAGCGCCCGCTCGTAGCGCCGCCGGGAGGTGGCCTCGAACACGGTGGCCCGCACCAGCACCGGCGCGCCGCCCGGGTCGCGCAGCTCGACCGCGTTGAGCAGGCACGGCAGCAGCGACCCGTCGACCCGGACGACGTCGAGCGCCACCTCCCGCACCGCGCCCTGCATCCGCAGCAGCGGCGCCAGGTGCGTCTCGTAGAACACCCGGCTGCCGACGTCGAGCAGGTCCTGCAACCGCGACCCGAGCACCTCGCCGGCCGCCCGGCCGGTCCACGCGCAGAAGGTGCGGTTGACCTTCACCACCCGCCCGTCGGGCAGCGCGGAGAAGTACCCGCACGGGGCGTTCTCGTACAGGTCGACCGGGTCGTCCTCCAGCAGCCGGCGCAGGTGCGCCGGGTCCTCTCCCGGGTCGGGGGGCCGCAACTGGTCCGGCACGGCGGCCTAACCGGCGAGGAAGGCCCGGATCGCGGCGGCCGTCTCCTCCGGCGCCGACAGGTGCGGGCAGTGCCCGGTCGCGGCCAGCCGGGTGAACACGCTGCCCGGGACGTGCTCGTGCACGTAGCGGCCCACCGCCTCCGGCGCGATGGCGTCGGCGCTGCACTGCAGCACGAGCGTGGGCACCCGGACGCCGGGCAGGTCCGCGCGGTTGTCGGAGAGGAACGTGACGCGGGCGAACTGCCGGGCGATCGCCGGGTCGGTGCGGCAGAAGCTGTTGGACAGCTCGGCGGCCAGCTCGGGGTGGTCGGGGCCCATGACCACCGGGCCCATCGCCGCCGCCCAGCCCAGGTGGTTGCTGTCCAGCGACTCCAGCAGCGCGGCGACGTCGGCCCGCGAGAAGCCGCCGGTGTAGTCGCCGTCGTCGACGTAGCGCGGGTTCGGGCCCACCATGACCAGCGCGCCGAACACCCCGGGCGCCCGCGCGGCGGCCAGCACGCCGATCATCGCGCTCACCGAGTGCCCCACGAACACGGCGTCGCGCAGCGCCAGCTCCCGGCAGACCTCCACGACGTCGGCGGCGTACCCGCGCAGCGAGCCGTACCGGACCGGGTCGTAGGCCGAGAGGTCCGACCGCCCGGAGCCGACGTGGTCGAAGAGGACGACGCGGTGGTCGGCGCCGAACCCGGGCGCGACGAAGCGCCACACCTCCTGGTCGCAGCCGAACCCGTGGGCGAACACCATCGGCCGCCCGTCGGCGGCTCCGCTGACGCGGACCCGGTTGCGGGCGAGCACGCTCACCGGGCGAACGTATCCGGCCGGTCGCCCTCCTGTCCCCACCCGCCGTCCCCCGGTGCCCCACGGGCGGCACCGGGGACGGTCGCGGGCGCGGTCAGTAGCGGGACGTCCCGCAGTCGGCGCAACGCTTGCGCGGCGGGTGGGTCACGCACTCGCAGTTGGGGCAGGTCCAGGCGCTCCGGTCAGGGCGCTGGTGGGTGCGCGAGCCGGACGGGTGCCGGGTGGGGCGTTCGGTGGTGGTCGGGCTCATGAGTACCTCCTGGTCGCACCCCGGGCAGGGCGCGGCTACCTCATCGGGGTGCGACCCGACGGTACGCGGCCGATGTGGCGGGAATGTGACCTCCACATTGCCGTGCGTGACCGACCCGGTCCACCGGACCCGCGACCCGTGCGGTGTGCGCAGAGGCCTCTGCCGGTCACGGCCGCGTCTGCGTCCGGAACGCGCGCAGGTCGGTGCGCTCCAGCCGGGGGCCACCGGGGTCGCCTTCCTCCTCGCCGGAGTGGGAGCGCGCCGGTGCCGGCGATGAGTTCCTCGCCGGCCAGCGGTCAGGACGACGTGCGCGCGACGATCGTCCTCGTCCCGGGAGCCGGTGGGCGGGCCTGGTACTGGCACCGGCTGGTGCCGGAGCTGGCGCGACGCGGCCAGGCGGCGGTCGCCGTCGACCTGCCCGCCGGGGACGACTCCGCGGGCCTCGAGCAGTACACGCAGACGGTGCTCGACGCGGTCTTCGGCCCCTCGACCCGGCCGCTGGTCGTGGTCGGTCAGTCGATGGGCGGCCTCACCGCGCCCCTGGTGTGCGACCGGGTGCCGGTCGACCTGCTGGTCCTGCTGAACGCGATGGTGCCCCGACCGGGCGAGACCGGCGGCGAGTGGTGGACGGCCACCGGCCACGAGCGGGCCCGGGCGGAGGCGGCACGCTCCTCCGGCTGGCCGCTGGACGACGAGGACGACCCGTTCGTCCACGACGTCCCGCCGGAGGTCATGGCCACCGCACCGACGCCGTTCGCCCAGTCGGGGACCCCGTTCACCGAGCCGTGGCCGCTGCCCGCCTGGCCCGACGTGCCCACCCGCGTGCTCGCCGGCCGGGACGACCGGTTGTTCCCCCTGCAGTTCCAGCGGCGGGTGGCCGCCGAGCGGCTGGGCCTGCCGGTCGAGGAGCTGCCCGGCGGGCACCTGATCGCGCTCAGCCGGCCGGCCGAGCTCGCCCAGCGGCTCGTCGACCTCGTGCTCGCCGCTCCCGGCCGGTAGCCGCCCGGTGACCGCCACGACGTCCGGCACGGTCCCGGCCGCTGCGGAGCGCCTGACCCGCACGTGCGGGAGTGCCGGGGGACCATGGGCGTTCGTCCGCCGCAGTCGAGTGCCGATGGAAGAGACGCGCAGTGCCGACGACGCAGCCCGATGTCGTTCCCCACCCCGAGATCGAGTCCGAACAGCAGTACGTCCATGACCTCTACGACCGGCTCGACGCCGCCCGGGAGCTCGCCGAGCGACGGCTCGAGCAGGCCATCGCCTGGCCCGCGGTCGACCCGCAGGCCCTGCAGGAGCGCGACGCCACCGTGCGCTTCCAGACCGAGCGGGTGACCGCTCTCGACGCCGCCGAGGCCGGCCTGTGCGTCGGCCGGATCGACCGCACCGACGAGGGGCCGCTCTACATCGGCCGGATCGGGCTGGCCGCCGACGACGCCGGTGGCGACCCGGCCCTGGTCGACTGGCGGGCCCCCGCGGCGCGGCCGTTCTACACCGCCACCCCGGTGCGCCCGCTGGGCGTGTCGCGCCGCCGGCACATCCGCACCCGCGGGCGCACCGTCGTCCGGCTCGACGACGAGCTGCTCACCGACGGGGTGGCGACCTCCGGGCTGACCGGCGAGGCCGCGCTCATGGCCGCCCTCGACACCGCGCGCACCGGCCGGATGACCGACATCGTCCGCACCATCCAGGCCGAGCAGGACCGCGTCATCCGCGCCGACGACCGCGGCGTCCTCGTCGTCCAGGGCGGGCCGGGTACCGGCAAGACCGCCGTCGCCCTGCACCGCGCCGCCTACCTGCTCTACACCCACCGCGAGCGGCTGGCCCGCCGCGGGCTGCTGGTCGTCGGGCCGACGCCGACGTTCCTGCGCTACATCGCCGACGTGCTGCCCTCCCTCGGCGAGACCGGGGTGCTGCTCGCCGGGCTCGGCCAGCTGCACCCGGGCCTGGACGCCCGTGGGTGCGAGTCACCGGAGACCGCCGCGGTCAAGGGGCGGCTGGAGATGGTGGAGGTGCTGCAGCGGGCGGTCGACGACCGGCAGGTGGTGCCCGAGGGCCCGCGCGAGGTGGTCGTCGACGGGTTCGCGCTGCGGCTGCGCCCGAACGACGTCAAGCGCGCGCGGACCGCCGCCCGCCGAGCCGACCGGCTGCACAACCTGGCCCGGCCGGTGTTCGCCCGCCGCATCGTCGACGTGCTGACCGCGCGGTACGCCGAGCGGCTCGGCGCCGGCATCGACGGCGGGAGCGGCCTGCTCGATCGGGAGGACGTCGCCGCGCTGCGCCGCGAGCTCGAGACCGAGCCCGCCGTCCGGCTGCTGGTCGACGACCTGTGGCCGGTGCTCACCCCGGAGCGGCTGCTCACCGAGCTCTACGCCGACCCCGCCCGCCTCGCCGCCGCCACCCCCGGCTGGTCGGACGCCGACCGGGCGCTGCTGCACCGCCCGCGCGGCAGCGCTGTGTCCCCAGCAGCATGGACGCCGGCCGACGTGCCGCTGCTGGAGGAGGCCGAGGAGCTGCTCGGCTTCGACGACAGCGCCCAGCGGGCGCGGGCCGAGCGGGACCGCCGCCGCCGGCTGGCGCAGGCCCAGGAGACCCTCGACGTGCTGCACGGCTCGCGGTCGGTCGACCTCGAGGACGAGCATCTCGAGGCAGAGGTGCTCAGCGCCGGCGACCTCATCGACGCCGAGGCGCTGGCCGAGCGGCAGCGGGCGGTCGACACCCGCACCACCGCGGAGCGGGCCGCCGCCGACCGCACGTGGACCTTCGGCCACGTCGTCGTCGACGAGGCGCAGGAGCTCTCCCCCATGGCCTGGCGGCTGCTGGTGCGCCGCTGCCCCACCCGGTCGATGACCGCCGTCGGCGACCTCGCCCAGACCGGCACCCTCGGCGGCGCCGAGCACTGGGAGGAGACGCTGCGCCCGCACGTCGGCGACGCCTGGCGGCTGGCGGAGCTGACCGTCAACTACCGCACCCCCGCCGAGATCATGGCCGTGGCTGCCGACGTCCTGGCCGCCGGCGGGACGGGCGCGACCGCGCCGCGCTCGGTGCGCCCCGGCACCGCCGCCCCCTGGGCCGAGGTGACCGGCGAGACGGCGCTCGCCGGCCGCGTCGCCGAGGTCACCGCCGGGCTCGCGACCGGCGAGGGCACCACGGCGGTGGTCGCGCCGGCGAGCCGGGTCGCCGAGGTCGCCGCCGCGGTGGCCGCGCGGGTGGACGGCGTCTCCGCGGGCCCCGAGGCCGACTCCGCGCTGGGCCCGGTGGTGCTCACCCCGGCCGAGGCCAAGGGCCTGGAGTTCGACGCGGTGCTCGTCGTCGACCCGCGGCGCATCCTGGACGAGGGCGTGCGCGGGCACAACGACCTCTACGTCGCGCTGACCCGCGCCACCCAGCGGCTCGGCGTCCTCTCCCCCGGCGCGCTGCCGGCGGAGCTGTCCCGCCTGGCCTGATCGGGGTGGCCGGTCCGGCGGCGCGCCGGACCGGTGTGGAGGAAGCTGGGTGGGCCGTGCGAGAGGACGGGGAACGACATGGTGGCGCCCGAACAGCTGGCCGTGCCGGCCTGCGTCGACACCGCACGCCGGCCCGCGCCGCCGCAGCGGCCGCTGACCCGGTGGCTGCTGCACGACCGCGTGCAGCCCGAGGGGCCGGCCTCCGCCGGCACCGGGCACCGGGGCCACCCGTGGTGGCAGGTCATGTGCCTGACCGGGGTGGACTACTTCTCCACGCTGTCCTACCTGCCCGGGATCGCGGCGCTGACCGCCGGGGCGCTGTCCCCGCTGGCCACGCTGCTCATCGTGGCGCTCACCCTGTTCGGCGTCCTGCCCATGTACCGCCGGGTGGCCGAGGAGAGCCCGAACGGGCAGGGCTCGGTGGCGATGCTGGAGGACCTGCTGCCCTTCTGGCGGGGCAAGGTCTTCGTCCTCGTCCTGCTCGGCTTCGTCGCGACCTCGTGGATCATCACGATCACCCTGTCCGCGGCCGACGCCAGCGTGCACGTGCTGGAGAACCCGTTCTTCCCCGACGCCCTGCACGGGCACGCCGTCGCGCTCACCGTCGTGCTGCTGCTCGTCCTCGGCGGGGTGTTCCTGCTCGGCTTCACCGAGGCCGTCGCCGTCGCCATCCCCCTGGTCGCGGTGTTCCTGCTGCTGAACCTGGTGGTGGTCGTCGTCGGGATGAGCGACGTGCTGGCCCAGCCCGCCGTGATCGGCGACTGGGTCGGGCGGCTGACCGAGGGCGGCGGCGGGTTCGGCGACGTGGTGCTCCCCACGGTGGCCGCCTTCCCGCTGCTGGTGCTGGGGTTGTCGGGGTTCGAGACCGGGGTCAGCATGATGCCGCTGATCGCCACGGACGGGCGGACGCCGGCGCAGCGGCTGGCCACCCGGGTGCGCAACACCCGCAAGCTGCTCACCACCGCAGCGGTGATCATGAGCGGGTACCTGATCGCCACCACCCTGGTGACGACGGTGCTCATCCCCCCGGGCGAGTTCGCCCCGGGCGGCGCGGCCAACGGCCGGGCGCTGGCCTACCTGGCCCACGAGCGGGTGGGCCAGGTGTTCGGCACCGTCTACGACGTCAGCAGCATCCTGATCCTGTGGTTCGCCGGCGCCTCGGCGATGGCCGGCCTGATCAACATCGTGCCGCGCTACCTGCCGAGCTACGGGATGGCACCGGAGTGGGGCCGGGCGGTCCGGCCGGTCGTCCTGGTCTACACCGCGGTGAGCGTCCTCATCACGCTGGTCTTCCGGGCCGACGTCAACGCGCAGGCGGGGGCGTACGCCACCGGGATCCTGGCGATGATGGTGTCCGCCGCCCTCGCGGTGACCATCTCGGCGGCGCGCCGTCGGCGCCGCGGGCCGGCCATCGGCTTCGCCGTCCTCACCGCGGTGCTGCTCTACGCGCTGGTCGACAACGTGGTGGAGAAGCCCGACGGGCTGACCATCTCCGCGTTCTTCGTCCTCGGCATCGTGGCCATCTCGCTGGTCTCCCGGATCACCCGCACCACGGAGCTGCGCGCCGAGCGCATCGAGTTCGACGACGTCGCCCGCCGGTTCGTCACCGACTCGCTGGCCCACGACGGCCGGCTGCACCTGGTGGCCAACAAGCGGCAGGCCGGCGACCGGGAGGAGTACGCGGAGAAGGAGGCCGCGCAGCGGACGATGAACCCGGTGCCGTGGACGGCCGACGTGCTGTTCCTGGAGGTCGACGTGGTCGACCCCTCCGTCTTCAGCGGGGTGCTGCACGTGCACGGGGTGCAGGTCGACGGGCACCACGTCCTGCGCACCGACGCGCCGGCGGCGCCCAACGCGATCGCGGCCGTCCTGCTGGCCCTGCGCGACGCCACCGGCGTGCGGCCGCACGCGCACTTCGAGTGGTCGGAGGGCAACCCGCTGACCCACCTGTTCCGCTACCTGCTGCTCGGCCAGGGCGACACCCCGCCGGTGGTGCGCGAGATCATCCGGGAGGTCGAGCCCGACCCGGCCCGGCGCCCCGGCATCCACGTCGGCGGCTGAGAAAGGGCCTCCCTGCCCCCACCCCTCGGGGAAGGACCCCGTCCTCCCCACCCCTCGCAGGCTCGGGGCGGGGCCCGGGACGGGGCCGGGGACCCTGCAGGGAGGCCACCCGAGCGCATGGGCCGGCGGGTCAGCGCCGCGGCACCGGCCGACGGCGGCGCCGCACGACCCCCTCGTGGACGGCGGCGATCCCCCCGGCGGCGGCGAGCAGGACGGCGCCGCAGCCGACCACGGACACCCCACCCATCGACGCGGCGTCCCACTCGGCCCAGACGATGCCCACGACCAGCGTCAGCAGACCGACGGCGCCCAGCAGCGGCGCGAGCCACCTGCTCATGCAGCCCCCTCTCCCCCGGGAGGTGATCAGACCACGGGCCACCGACACCCCCGGCCGGCCGCGGCGCGCCCGCTGCGCAGCGCGACCGGCCGACCGCGGTGTCGCTCCTCCCTCACCGCGGACCGGCCGTCGGCCGGCTCAGGCGCAGCCGCGCACGCGGCGCACCACCCCGCTGGCCGGCTTCGCCGGGATCCGCCGCGCCGGCCACCCGTCGCTCGTCCGGGAGCCAGGCGGAGCCCCTGGCCAGCAGGCGGGCGCTGTCGTCGACTCAGGGTCGGTGCACGGGGAGGGGGCCTGGTGCGAGCTTGCGAACGGCGGGGGGACGCGGGGTCCTCTTCTCAGCCGGGCCGCTGCTGCTGGAGGCGGTCGTCGCGCGGACGGCTGGCCTCGTCGGGCGGAGCGCCGTCGGCCCCGCCGTCGCGGGGCCGGGCTCCCAGCCGGCGCAGCAGGGCGGCCACCTCGCCGGTCGCCCACGAGGTCGACCCGGCGGGCACGGTGCGCGCCACCCGCTGCAGCGCCCCGGCCAGCGCCCGCTCCTCCTCGCTGAGCAGGCCGCTGTAGGCGGGGTCGAGCAGGTAGCCGGTGGGTGGGGTGGACAGGCAGCCGATGAGGTCGAGCAGCACCTCCAGCAGGCGGGCCGCCTCGGCCGGCGAGGCGTCGGCGGGCGACATGGCCACGGTCTGCACGTCCTGCTCCCACAGCCGGGCCCGCGCCGGGTCGTCGCGCAGCGCCAGCACGGTGCCGCTGCGCCGGCGCGGCGCCGCTCCGGGCACCTGGCTGGCGGTGCGCACCTGGTGGGCGATGCGGATCAGGTCGTCGTCCTGCATCGAGGTGCCGACGAACAGGACGTGCCGGGTCAGCAGCAGCGAGTGCAGCACCCCGGCCAGCGCGGCCCGGGAGTCGCCGCCCAGGTACTCCTCGCGGGTCAGCACGATGCTGTCCGGGTGCGCGGCGTCGCCGTGCAGCTTGAGCAGCCAGGGCCGGCCCGGCTCGGCGTCCTCGAACGGCAGCACGGCCAGGTCGCGGCCGATGTCGGTGGCGGCGAGCTCGACCAGGGGGTCGTAGTTGGTGGTGACGAACTCCTGCACCGGCAGGTCGGCGATCAGCGCGTGCGCCAGCGCGTAGTGGCCGGGGCCGAACCGCTCCTGCACGTAGCGCTCCAGCCGCTCGCGGCCCAGCTCCCGGGCCAGCAGGGCCGCGGCGTCCTGCGCCGGGAGCCGGGACAGCCCCTCCCGCAGCGCGCCGTCCAGCCCCGACCGCCCGGCCAGTTCGTCGACCAGCTGCTCCCAGGTCGGCAGCCCGGCCGCCGCGCTCATCCCCGCGCCGGCGAAGACGGCCAGCTGCCCGCGCCGGGCCCGCTCGCCGAGGTCCTCGGCCAGCCGCCGCAGGTACGGGGGCAGGTCCCAGCTGTCCGGCTCGGCCCGGCGCACCCGCTGCGCCGCGGCCAGGTCGCTGGGCCCGCGCAGCACCAGCGCGACGTCGAAGCCGTGCTGCTCCGCCGAGTCGCGCAGCGCCGGCAGCAGCCGCTGCAGCAGCGTGCCGCGCCGCCCGGCGGCCCCGCCCCAGCCGGTACCCAGCGGGGGCAGCGCGACCAGCCGGCGGGCCCGGCCGTGCACCGGCTCGGGCACCTCCCGCCGGGCGACGGCGGCCAGCGCCCGGCAGGCGCCGTCGACGAGCCACGGCAGGACGTCGGCGGGGTCGAGCGTGCCGTCGTCGACGGTGTCGACCAGCCACAGCCGCCGCGCTCCGCCGCCGTCGGACCCGCGGGGCACCTCGAGCACCCGCTCGTCGCCGCGCCAGGAGAGGTCCAGGCGGAGGTCGTCGCCGTCCTCGCTGGTCGCCAGGCCGGCGGGGAGCAGCTCGCGCCACTCGGCGGTCACCCGCAGCGAGCGGTCGGTCGGCACCAGGACGTCGTCGCACACCAGCCGGCGCAGGTCGGCCCCGACCACGAAGACGTGTCCGGTCACGCCCGGGGGTTGCCCCGGGCGGCCTGCCGCGAACCGGTACGGGAACGGCCGCTCGCGACCCGGCGCGGTCGGAGCTCAGCCGAGGGCGCCGCAGCCGCCGGCGCCGCACGCGCACCCGGCGCAGCCGGCCGGACGGGCCGGGGCCGGCGGCCGGGCGGCGAGCGCGCGCAGGTTGAGGGCGCCGACGAGGAGGAGGACGCCGAGCAGGCCGACCGCGAGCGCGGCCACCACGGCGGCGCCGCCGGCCGCCCGCGACCAGCCGGCGACCAGCCCGGTCGCGACGAGCAGGCCGGTGACCAGCGCCCACCACACCAGCGCGGCCCGACCGCCGCGGCGGACGGCCCCGCCACGACCGAGCAGCGCCAGCGCCCCCGCGAGCAGCCCGGCCGGCACGGCGGCGAGCAGCACCCAGCCCGAGGCGGACGCCGACGCGAGCGCGACCCCGACCGCGGCCAGGCCGGCGCCGAGCGCCGCGGCGCCCGCCCCCCGGCTCCGGGCGCCGGAGGCCAGCACCGCGCCGCGGCCCACGGCCAGCGCGCCGGCGACGCCGAGCAGCAGCCGGGCGCCGCCGGCGTCCCAGACCACCGCGACGACGGCGACGAGCAGCAGCGCGATCCCACCGGCCAGCCACCGGGGCCACGCCCGCCGGGCCTGCTCCGGGCTCGTCCGCTCCGCCGTCCGCACCGCTGCGCCGTCCGCCACGGGGGCCAGTGTCCCCCACCGGGGCGCGCCGGCGCGGCCAGCCGGAGCCGGTCCCTCCGGCCGGGCGCGGTCCGTGACCGGCCGCCCCGGGGCCGCGACGGGCGGCGGCCCGTCGGCCGGCCGGCTGAGATCCGACCGACACCGGAGCCCGTGGTGTGCCACCCTGGTCCGTCTCCCAGGACGGGGAGAGCGGGGAGGGAGCCGGCCATGAGCGGGCACGGGACGATCGGATCGGCCGCCGGAGCCGCGGACCGGGCGGGGAACAGCGACGTCCTCGAGCACCTGGCCCGGGTCGGGCTGGTCGCCTACGGCGTCGTCCACCTGCTGATCGCCTGGCTGGCCCTGCAGCTCGCCTGGGGCCAGGGCGGCGGCCAGTCGGCCGACCAGTCCGGAGCGCTGGCCACCCTGGCCGGGCAGCCGCTGGGCCGGCCGCTGCTGTGGCTGCTGGCGGTCGGGCTGATCGCGCTGGCGGTCTGGCAGGCGGCCGAGGTGCTGCGCTGGCGCAGCGGCCTGGTCTCGTCCGGCGACGCGCGCAAGAAGGCCCTGGGCAAGACGGCCAAGTCGATCGTCAAAGCGGTGGTCTACGTCGTGCTGGCGGTCCTGGCCATCCGCTTCGCCACCGGCGGCGGGCAGTCCAGCGCGGCGCAGCAGCAACAGCAGACGGCGGGCGTCTTCGCCTGGCCCGGCGGGCGCTGGCTGGTCGGCGTCGCCGGGCTCGTGCTGGTCGGCGTGGGCGTCTACCTCGTCTACAAGGGCGTCTCGAAGCGGTTCCTCCAGGAGATCGACCTGGCGCAGACCCCGCCCGGTGCGCGGTCGCTGGTGGAGAAGCTCGGCCTGGTCGGCTACCCCGCCAAGGGGATGGCGCTGGGGCTGGTGGGCGGGCTGCTGGCCTACGCCGCCGTCACCTTCGACGCGGCGAGGGCCAGCGGGCTCGACGGAGCGATGCGCACGATCCTGGGCGCGCCGTTCGGGCAGGTGCTGCTCACCCTCGTCGCCGTGGGCATCGCCGCGTTCGGCGCCTTCTGCTTCGTCCGCGCCCGCTATCCCCAGCGCACCTGAGCACCGGCCAGGTGCGTCCGCGAACGATCAGGTGAGCTGGTCGTTCCGCGTCCTGGCTCAGTGTCGACGGTGAGCCAGGACGCCGGACCATGAGCTCACCTGATCGTCCTGTGGGGACGACGGTCAGGTGCGGGGGCCGCCGGCGACGTAGACGACCTGGCCGGAGACGAAGCCGGCGCCCTCGCTGACCAGGAACGACACGGTGTGCGCGATGTCTGCAGGGACGCCGGCGCGCTGCACCGGGATCGCCGCGGCCCGCTCGGTGACGTACTCGTCCCAGTCCCTGCCCAGGCGGGCGGCGGTCGCCCGCGTCATGTCGGTGACGATGAAGCCCGGCGCGATCGCGTTGGCGGTGACGCCGAAGCGGCCCAGCTCGATGGCGAGGGTCTTGGTGAAGCCCTGCAGCCCGGCCTTGGCGGTCGCGTAGTTGGCCTGGCCGCGGTTGCCCAGCGCCGAGGTGCTCGACAGGTTGACGATCCGCCCCCAGCCGGCCTCGATCATGTGCCGCTGCACCGCCCGGGTCATGAGGAACGAGCCGCGCAGGTGCACGTGCAGGACCACGTCCCAGTCGGTGTCGGTCATCCTGAACAACAGGTTGTCGCGGGTGACGCCGGCGTTGTTGACCAGCACCACGGGCGGGCCGAGCTCGGCGGCGACCCGCTCGACGGCGGCCTGCACCTGGTCGGCGTCCCCCACGTCGGCGCCCACCGCCAGCGCCCGGCCCCCGGCGGCCTCGATGGCCTGCACGGTCACCTGGGCCTCGTCCTCGCGCAGGTCGACCACCGCGACCGCGAACCCGTCGGCGGCCAGCCGCCGGGCGGTGGCGGCGCCGATGCCGCGGGCGGCGCCGGTGACGATCGCGACGCGGGCGGATCCGGTGGGTGCGGACATGTGGCAGCTCCTGTGGTCGAGGGCCGGCCCGTCCAGGGACCCGCCCCGAGCCTGCGAGGGTGGGGAGGACGGCGGCCCCCCTGTAGGGTCCCGCCGCCGGCCCCGTCCAGAGGCTCACCCTGAGCTTGCAAAGGGTGAGGAGGACGGGGTCCTTTCATGGCGGGGGCAGGGGGGTCCTTGTTCAGACCCGCTCGAACAGCGCGGCCAGGCCCTGCCCGCCGCCGATGCACATCGTCTCCAGCCCGTACCGGGCGTCGCGGCGGACCATCTCGCGGGTGAGGGTGGCCAGGATGCGGCCCCCGGTGGCGCCGACCGGGTGGCCGAGGGAGATGCCGGAGCCGTTGACGTTCACCCGGTCGAAGTCCGACCCGGTGAAGCCCCACTCGCGGGTGACCGCGAGGACCTGCGACGCGAAGGCCTCGTTGAGCTCGATCAGGTCGACGTCGGCGAGCTTCAGGTCGGCCAGGGCGAGCGCCTTGGCCGTGGCCGGCACCGGGCCGATGCCCATGGTCGCCGGCGGCACACCGCCCACGGCCCAGGAGACCAGCCGGACCAGCGGCCGCAGACCCAGTTCCGCGGCCTTGTCCGGGTGCGTCACCACGCAGACCGCGGCGCCGTCGTTCTGCCCGCTGGCGTTGCCCGCGGTCACGGTGGCCTCCGGGTCGTCCTTGCCCATGATCGGGCGCAGCTTCGCGAGGGTCTCCACCGTGGAGTCCGGGCGGATGTGCTCGTCGCGGTCGACGACGACCTCGCCCTTCCGCTGCTTCACCGTCACCGGCACGATCTCGTCGGCGAACCGGCCCTCCTCGGTGGCGGCGGCGGCCCGCTGGTGGCTGCGCACGGCGTACTCGTCCTGCTCCTCGCGGCCGATCCGGTAGTCGCGGCGCAGGTTCTCCGCGGTCTCGAGCATGCCGCCGGGCACCGGGTGGTTGCGCCCGCCGGCGGTCACCCGGCCGCGGGCCAGCC
The DNA here is from genome assembly GCF_003319115.1 of Geodermatophilus sp. TF02-6. Taxonomy (GTDB): domain Bacteria; phylum Actinomycetota; class Actinomycetes; order Mycobacteriales; family Geodermatophilaceae; genus Geodermatophilus. The sequence goes on from NZ_QOHF01000007.1 coordinate 47,018, forward strand.
CGTCCTGCAACAGCACACCCGGCCCGGCCTTGACCCCCCAGCGCATCGCGGTCGTGTAGAAGGGCGCGTTGCTCATCGACTCCGCGCCGCCGGCCAGCACGACCTCCGAGGCGCCCGAGGTGACCTGCATCGCCGCGTAGAGCACCGCCTGCAGACCCGAGCCGCAGCGCCGGTCGATCTGCAGCCCGGAGGCGGTCACCGGCAGGCCGGCGTCCAGGGCGGCGACCCGGCCGAGCGCCGGGGCGTCCATCGTCGGGTAGCAGTGGCCGAGCAGGACGTCGTCCACCGCCTCGGGCGCCAGCCCCGTCCGCTCCACGACGGCGCGGATCACCGTGGCGGCGAGCTCCTGCACCGGTACGTCCCGGAGCGAGCCGCCGAAGCCCCCCACCGGGGTCCGCAGGGGCTCGCAGATGACCGCATCGCGCACGGGTCCTCCTCGTCGTCGGCTCAGCCTGCCGGGCCCGAGTCTCCTCCCGCGGTCCCTGCGTGCAACGGCGCCCCCTCCCGGGGGAGGGGGCGCCGCAGGTGACGTGCTGGAACGGCCCCCTCCCAGGGGCCCGCCCCGAGGTACGAGGGGTGGGGAGGGAGGGGGTCCTTGTTCAGCCGGCCAGGCCCTCGGCGAACTCGCCCTCGAAGGCGTCCTGGACGACGGTGGCGCCCCCGGGGACGTCGGCCGGCCGCAGGATGAAGCTCTCCAGGCTCGGGGACCTGCCCTGCTCGAAGCCGTTGATCGGCACGATCAGCCCGCCGGTGTCGATGTCCTGCAGGTCGTTGAACGCCTGCAGCACACCGGCGCGGGTGAGGTCGCCGTTGTCACAGGCGGCGTCGAGCACCTGCTTCATCGTCTCTCCCATGCCGTAGCCGAACACCGCGCCGAGGCTGGGCTGCACGTCCGGGTGGGCGGCCTGGTACTGCTGCAGCAGGTCGGGGTGCTGGTCCCACGCGGAGATGGGCGAGGCGACGTAGAGGTGGTCCTTGAGCGCCTGCGCCGCGGGGCCCTGCAGCAGCCCCGGGGCGAAGACCGGGTTGCTGCCGATGATCGGCACGTTCAGCCCCTGGGCGGCCGCCACCGCGGCGGCCGACGCCGTCTGGGTGGGGGCGACGGTCAGCGCGATCGCGTCCACCCCGGCCGCGGCGAACTGGGTGATCTGCGCGGTCATGTCCTGGTCGCTGGACTTGATCTGCGCCGGGATCACCTGCAGGTTGCGCTCCTGGGCGACGGCCTGGGTGCCGGCCAGCCCGTTCTCCCCGTACTCGCCCTCGAAGTAGATGTGCCCGACGGTGTCGCCCTCCTTCAGCAGGCCCTGCTTGAAGAGGTAGTCGTACCCGTTGGAGATCTCGACGTCGTAGGTGGCGCCGAGGACGCCGGTGCCGGGGATCTCGGTGAGCGTCCTGGCCCAGGCGGACGGGAAGTTGACGATCTGGTCGGACTCGTAGTTCTGCGCCAGCGCGGTGTTGATCGGCGAGCCGATCGTCTGCTGCATCGCCAGGATGTTGGGCTCCATGCCGCTGTAGAGCTGCACGCCGGTCTGCGGGACGTAGCCGGTGTCCTGGACGTCGAGTTCGACGTCGTAGGTGTCGCAGACCTGGTTGTCCTGCCAGAACAGCTGGTTGGCGTTGGTGATGTCGTTGCCGAGCGCGGCGAACACCCCGGTCAGGTCGGTGAGGACGCCCAGGGTGATCGTCGTCCCCTCGATGCCGACGTCGGTGGCCACCTCGCCGCTGGCCTCGCCGCCGCTCCCGCCGCTGTCCTGCGCCTTGGTGCTGCAGCCGGCGGCCGCCACGACGGCGACGGCCGCGGCCACCGCCGTGCCCGCGCGCAGAGCTCTGCTCGCTCTCATCTGGTCTCGCTCCCTTGTGCTGGTCGATCGGAGGGGGTGGGTGGGGAAGTGGGGGCCGCGTCTGCGCGGCGGGCGGGTGCACGGCCCCGGCGCAAGCCGGATCGCAGTCGCTGGGCGATGCCGGCCAGGCCGGCGGGTTCGAACAGGATGACGAGGACGATCGCGGCGCCGTAGAGGTAGCGGGCCGCGAAGCTGGCGGAGATCCCGCCCTGCCCTGGGGCGCTGACCAGCGGCAGCACGTCGGCGTAGCGCTGGAAGACCAGCGGCAGGGCGGTGACGAACAGCGCCCCCAGCGCCGCGCCGCCCACCGAGCCCAGGCCGCCGAGGACGACCATCGCCAGGTACTGGATGGAGACCACCAGCGTGAACGACTCGGGCGCGACGCTGCCGATGGACAGCGCGTAGAGGACGCCGGAGAGCCCGGCGTACATCGAGCTGACCAGGAAGACCCGCGCCTTGTAGGCCTGGACGTTGACGCCCATGACCGAGGCGGCGACCTCGCTGTCGCGCAGGGTCTGCAGCGCCCGCCCGGGGCGGCTGCGCAGCAGGTTGCGGGCGAAGACGTAGCCGGCCAGGGCCAGGACCAGCCCGAGGTACCACAGCCGCTCGGCCTCCCGGAAGGGGACGCCGAGGACCGCCAGCGGCGGGTCGTCGTTGCCGAAGGAGAACCCGAACAGCGAGAACTGCGGCGCCGAGCGGCCGTTGAAGCCGCCGGTCACCGGCGTCCAGGTGTTGATGACGTGGACGCCGATGAACACCAGGCCCAGCGAGGCGACCCCGAGGTAGATGCCGCGCAGCCGCGCCGCGATCGGGCTGAACACCAGGCCGGCCAGGCCGGCGAGCAGCACGCCCACGACCATGCCCACGACCGGTGGCGCCCCGAGCCCCTGCAGCTCCGCCCGCGTGCCCAGCCCGCCGGACTCCCCGGAGACGTAGACGTAGCTGTAGGCGCCGACGGCGAGGAAGAAGGCGTGCGCCAGGGACAGCTGCCCGGTGGTGCCGACCAGCAGGTTCAGCCCGATGGCGCCGACGGCCGCGCCGAAGACGGCGAAGCCGGTCCGCAGCCAGAACTCGTCGACGTAGAACGGGACGGCCAGCAGGACCACCAGCAGCGCGGCGGTCAGCAGCGGCCGCAGCAGCGACCGGCGGGGGCGGGCGTTCGACGCCGGGCGGGCCGGTGCCCGGGTCGCCCCCCGCGCCGCCGGGAGGGTCTGCTCAGACACGGGTGAGCTCCTTGGTGCCGAAGAGCCCCGACGGGCGGACGAGCAGGACGGCGATCATCACGACGTACGGCACCACCTCGCCGAAGCCGCGGCCGAGGAAGAGCAGGTGCTCCTGGTAGCCGGCGGCGAAGGACTCGGCCAGCCCGATGAGCAGCCCGCCGACCAGCGCGCCGCCGGTGGAGTCCAGGCCGCCCAGGATCGCCGCCGGGAACGCCCGCAGCGCCACGGTGTAGGCGGCGGCGCTGACCCCGGGGGTGGGTGCGCCGACGAGGAACAGCGCCGCCACCGCGGCCAGGGCGCCGGCGACGATCCAGGCCACCGCGGAGACGCGGCCCTGCCGGATGCCCATCAGCGCCGCGGTCTCGCCGTCCTCCGCCGAGGCCCGCATGGCCACGCCCCAGCTGGAGTACTTGAACAGCACGAAGAACACGACGATGAGCAGGCCCGCGACGACCATGGCGATCAGCCGGTTCTGGCTGATCCCGACCCCGCCGATGCGGACCGACTCCCCGCCCCAGGGGTGCGGCACGTTGAGGATGTCCGGGCCGATCCGCCGGATGAGCTCGGTGAGCAGGATGATGTCGACGCCGATGGTGACGATCGCCAGGCTGATCACCGGGGCGCCGCGCAGCCGGTTGATGACCAGCCGCTCGATGAGGAACGCGGCCAGCGCGGTGACGAGGATGCCGACCAGCACGGCCGGCAGGAAGCCGATGGGCCCGGACAGCCGGGCCATCGTGTAGGCGCCGAGCAGTAGCAGCGAGCCCTGGGTGAAGCTGACCACCTCGCTGGCCTTGAAGATGATCACGAAGCCGAGCGCGATGAGCGCGTAGATCGCGCCCAGCGATACGCCGTTGAGCAGCAGGGACAGGAACTGGGTCACGACGGGCTCCCCGGGGAGTCGGTGCGGTGGTGGACGGCGGCCGGGGCGGGGCTGTCCTCCTCGCCGGAACCCAGGTAGGCCCGGATGACCTCGGGGTCGGCCTGCACCTCGGCGGGGGTGCCGTCGGCGATCCGGCGGCCGAAGTCCAGGACGGTGACCCGGTCGGCCAGGGACATGACCATGCCCATGTCGTGCTCGACCAGGATGACCGAGATCTCCAGCGCGGCCCGGATCTCGCGGATCGCCTCGGCCATGCGGGCGGTCTCCTCCGCGTTCATCCCGGCCACGGGCTCGTCGAGCAGCAGCAGCCGGGGTTCGGTGCACAGCGCCCGCGCCACCTCGACCCGCTTCTGGTCGCCGTAGGAGAGGACGCCGACCGGGGTGTGCAGCTCGTCGCCGATGTCGAGGAACTCGGCGATCTCCCGGATCCGCTCGCCGTGCACCCGCCCCTCCCGGGTGGCCCGGGGCAGCCGCAGCCCGGAGGAGAGGAACCCCGCCCTCGTCAGGTGGTGCCGGCCGAGCATGAGGTTCTCGGCCACCGTCTGGGCGCCGGAGAGCGCGATGTTCTGGAACGCCCGGGCCACGCCGACGTCGGCGATCTGGAACGGCCGCATCCGGTCGAGCCGGGCGTCGCCGAAGCGGACCTCGCCCTCGCTGGCCCGGTAGACCCCCGACAGGACGTTGAACATCGTCGACTTGCCGGCGCCGTTGGGCCCGATGACGGCGTGGATGGTCCCCGGAGCGACCGTGAAGGACACGTCGTTCAGCGCCCGGATCGCCCCGAACCGGACGCTGACGTGCTCGACCTCGAGCGGGGCGACGTCGGTGCGGGGGGCCGCCCGCTCGGCGCCGGCCGCGCTCACGCCGTCCACCGGGACAGCGTCCGGCGGGGGGCGCGCCCGCCTCGCTCGCGCGGCGCGGGGCTGGCGGCGCCGCTGTCGGAGCCGAGGTAGAGCCGCTGCACCTCGTCGGTGGCGGCCAGCTCCCGGGCCGCGCCGGACAGGGACACCCGGCCGACGTCGAGCACGTAGGCGAGGTCGGCGACCCCGAGCGCCATCGTGGCGTTCTGCTCGACCAGCAGCACCGAGGTGCCCTGCCGGTTGATCTCGGCGACCACCTCCCCGATCTGGCCGATCACCCGGGGCGCGAGCCCCAGCGAGGGCTCGTCGAGCAGGAGCAGCCTCGGGCTGGCCATGAGCGCCCGCCCGATGGCGAGCATCTGCTGCTCGCCGCCGGAGAGCAGACCCGCCCGCTGGCTGCTGCGCTCGGCGAGGACGGGGAAGAGGTCGTGGACGCGGGCGTGCGCGGCGGCCTTGGCGGCACGGTCGCGGTTGCCCATGCCGCCGGCCCGCAGGTTCTCCTCGACGGTGAGCCGGCCGAAGATCCGCCGTCCCTCCGGGACCTGCACCACGCCCCGGCGCACGATCTGCCCCGGGTCGCGGCCGGTGACGTCCTCCCCGTCGAAGCACACCGTGCCCGCGTCGACCCGCCCCCGGTGCAGCCGCAGGGTGCCCGAGATGGTCCGCAGCAGGGTGGTCTTGCCGGCGCCGTTGCTGCCCAGCACCGCCACGACCGCGTCGTCGGGCACCTCCATGGAGATCCCCCGGACGGCCTGGACGGCACCGCCGTAGGTGACCTGCAGCGCGTCGATGCTCAGCACGCGGGCTCCGGCCGTGCGGAGGCCTCCGCGGTCGGGGCACCTGGACCGGACCCGGGTGATCTGGAGCACATGGCGGGACACTGTAAGCGGACGGCGTCCCACCGGAACCCCGACGCGGTGTTTCGTGACCTCCAGGTGATCTGGGTCCCCCGCGTGGGGGACCGGGCGTCGGCCGCGGTCGGAGGTGTCGCCGCCGGTCAGCGCCGGGCGCGGCGCAGCCCGCGACGGGCGCTCCCGGCCGTCAGGCGGCGCTGCCGGCGCCGGGGGCGACGAGCTCGACGCCGAGCAGCTCCCACAGCCCCGTGATCTGCAGCGGCCGGACGACCGCTCGGCCGGACGCGAGCACGCGCAGCCGCACGCCCCGCTCGGACGCCTCGCGGTGGGCGCGGGCCAGCACGCACAGGCCGGCCGAGTCCAGGAAGGTCACCCCGTCGAGGTCGACGGTCAGGGCGGGGGCGTCGAACGCGGCGTCGACCGCGGCCTGCAGGGAGGGGGCGGTGCAGGCGTCGACCTCGCCGGTCACGGTGACGACGACGCCCGCGGCGGAGGTGGTCACGTCGATGGACACGAGCTCGTCGGTGGGCACGAGCTCATCGATGGACACGAGCTCGTCGGTGGGCACGAGCTCGTCGGTGGACGGGAGGGAGACAGCGGTCACGGAACGCCTCTCGGGGAGAGCGAACCCGTACGAGGACCACGGCAGGAGTGCCGGGGTGCGGCGCGGAGTCCGGGCTGTGCCGCGGCTGACCTGTTGAACCGCTGCCTGCGACGGTAGAGAGTGGAGCGCATCAAATCAAGGTCGGCCGGAGCGGGCGGACCGGGATCGAGGTCCGCCGCAGCGGGGGCGCAGGGTCGTGGTCTGCGGCGGCGGCCCGCGCGGGCCGCCGCCGCCGTCCCGCGGGCGGGGATACTGGTCGTCGTGTCGAAGCGGTTGACGGTGTGGGGCGGGGTCTGGCTGGCTGTGTCGGTCGCGGCCTTCCTGCTGCTCGACCCGATCCTCGCCTCGTTCATCGCCATCGTCGGGCTGTGCCTGTGGGTGGTGGCGCTGATGGCCAGTGACTGGGACCGGCACTCCACCTTCGAGCAGCGCGAGCTCGCCCGCGCCCGCCGCCGCGCGGCGCAGCGGGAGAAGACCAAGGAGGCGCGCGCCAGGGACCGCGCCCGCTGGGAGGCCCACCAGCAGCGCAAGGGCGACCGCTCCGCCCAGTAGCCCCACCACCGGTCGACCTCCGCGGTGTCCGCCCGGGAAAACCGGTCGACACCGCGGCGCCGTCGTCCCTACGGTCGCCGCCATGCGGTCCTGAGCTCCCCCGAGCGACGTACCCCGCGGGTCGAGCCGACGCTCCCCGCCGTCCGCGCCCCCCTTGCTCTCCCCGGCTGCGCGCAGCCCCGCCCTCCTCCCGGAGGCCCTCGTGTCCCGGAGGCCCTCGTGTCCCGTCCGCACCGCACCCTCGACGGCGCCCCCACCACCGCCCGCGCCGCGCTGCCCGAGGCGGAGGCGGCCGCCTTCGACCGCCTCGCCGGCGCCGTCCTCGCCCGACCCGGTGCCGCGCTCGGCGCCGTCCTCCGCGCCACCCTGCCCGGCACCGCCGGCGTCCGCTGGCTGCGGACGGCGGGCCTGCCGCCGACCGCCCGGCCGGCGGACCTGACCACCGAGCAGTGGCTGTCGCTGTACCGCTGCTGGTCCGGGGCGGGGCACGCCCCGTCGCCGGGCGCCCCGGGGGGTCGCGGCCATGGCTCGCCCGCCCACCCGTCGGCGCACGGCCACGCGCCCGGGGCGATGGCGATCCCGCGCTGGCAGTAGTAGAAGGACCCCGTCCTCCCCACCCTTCGCAGGCTCAGGGCGGGACCCGGGACGGGGCCACCCCCTCGGGCGGTGATCATGGGGGTGTTGCCGCCGACACGTGCGGACACGCCGCACGCGCCGGCAACAACCCCATGATCGACTTCGGCAGGGTGGGGCGGGGTGGGGTGGGTCAGGGCGGGGCAGGGGGCGGTGGGGCGGGGCGGGGCGCGCCCTACAGATCGACGGCGTCCTCGGCGGCGAGCGCGCCGGCGCGGTCGGGGTGCGCGAACGCCTCGGTCAGGGCCTGCCGCAGCGGCCACGCCCCGGCCCGCCAGGCCAGCGCCCGGCCGAACGCGGCGGGGGTGCCGTCGACGTGGTCCACCCCGGCGGACCCGCGGCCGGCGGCCGGCCACCACGCCACCGTCCGGCCGCCGGCCCGCAGCGGCTCGTGGACGGCGACCTCGCCGGTCAGGTGCGCGACGCCGAGCCGGGCGGCGGCCAGCCCGGCCCCCGGCAGCTCGGCCCAGCGCAGCGTGCGGACCGGCCGGCTCTCCACCGTCGCCCGCACCACCTCACCGGCCAGCGGGAGGTCGAGCAGGTCGGCCACCGGGCCCGCTGCACCCCCGGCCGGCACCGGCGCGTCGTCGAGCAGCGGCACCAGCCAGGGGGCGTCGAGGACGACCGCGTCGGCGGCCGGCACCACCCGGTCGGGCGCGACCCGCACCCGCTCCGGCGGTGGCACGTCCATGCCGTCGAGCGCCGCGGCCAGCCGGGCGTGGACGGTGCGCAGCACGGCGGGGACGACCGTGCGCCGCGGGTCCCCGAGCCGGTCGAGCAGGTCCAGCGCGCCGTCGACGTCGGCCAGCACGTCGGCCACCGTCGCCGGCGGGCGCAGCAGGTCGAGCAGGGCCGGGTCGGCCTCGGCCGGGTCGTACAGGCCCTGCAGCTGCGTGCTCTCCGGGTGCCGCAGCCGGTCGGGCCGGCGCCCGCCGAGCACCGGGTGGGTGGACAGCCACCAGCGCAGGTAGCCCGGTACCGCCACCCCGTCGAGGACGACGTCGGCCCAGGCCTGGCCCGGCAGCGCGGCCAGCAGCGGCAGCGCCCGCGGCCAGTCGGCGACCAGCTCCAGGTCGCGGACGGCGGTCAGCGGCGGCCAGTCCGGTGCCGGGACGCCGGCGGGCAGCCGGTCGAGGACGGCGTCGGCCCAGTCCGCGGTGCCGTCGACGTCGAGGTCGTCGGGGTCCTCGGCGGACACCGGCGCGAACCCGTCGAGCACGCCGACCGCGCGGAGGACGGCGGGGTCGGCGTCCACCGCGGGGCCGAGCGTGCCCAGCGCGCCGGGCGCCAGCACCGCGGCGAACGGCGACCCGGGCAGCACCAGCTCCCCCGCCGGCGCCCACCCGCCCTCGGCGTCGGGCAGCGCCAGCTCGGCCAGCCAGGGCAGCTCCCCCGGCGCGGGACCGGCGGCGGCGACCAGCGTGAGGACGGCGTCGGCGAGCTCGGCCGGGTCGGTGTCGGCGTCCCAGCGGTCCTCCACCGCGTCCATCGCGGCCTCGACCGCGGCCCGCACCCCGAGGTCGGCGAGCACGCCCGCGGCGGTCGCCGGCCGCGCGCCCAGGCGCTCGAGCAGCCGGCGGGCGGCGGGCGGCGCGACCGCCCCGGGGTCGGCCAGCCGCAGCCCCAGCGGGCCGAGCCGCCGCACGGGCAGGCCGGCATCGGGCAGCAGCACCCCGGCCGGGCCGTGCGCGGTGCGGCCGTCGGCGAGCGGGACGGGGAGCGCCGCCAGCTCCTCCCGGTCGGCGCCGTCGAGGGCCGCGTAGAGCCGTGCCCACCACGCCGGTGGGCGGGCGGTGCCGCGCACCGCCTCCACGACTTCGGCCGTGCGGACCCGGCGCACGCCCAGGGCGGCCAGCGCCGGAGCGTCGGTGCGGCGGGACCAGCCGGCCGGCAGCAGCCCGGGCACCACGTCGGTGAGCGCGGCGACCCGCTCCTCGGTCGGCTCGGTGAGCACGGCGGCCCGGCCGGGGGACTGCCGCACGTCCTCGTGCCCGGCGACCGGCAGCCACGCGGTCTCGCGCAGCCGCTCCAGCGCCGCGGTGCCCAGCGCCGCGTCGAGCTCGGCGCCGGCCAGCCCGACCCGGGGCACCAGCGCGAGCACCGAGCCGTCCCCGCCCACCCCGCCGGCCAGCCCGGCGAGCAGGTCGGCGTAGGCGCGGGCGGCCTCGACGACCAGCGCGTCGGTGACCGGGCCGGGCAGCACGTGCCGCCGGTCGGGGCCCAGCGGGAGGGGGGCGATCAGCCGGGCCGGGAGGGCGAGGGGCTCGTCGCTGGGCGTGGGGGCGTGCACCTGCTGCGGCAGGGGCAGCGGCACCGGGCGGCCGTCGTCGTCCAGCGGCACGGCCCAGGTGACGGTGTACCCGCGCCGGTCGCGCTCCTCGACCGGCCGCTCGGCGAGCAGCTCGGCGGCCAGCACGCCGCTGCGGCGGGCCAGCCGCCAGGTGGTCGTCCGGCCGTCGTCGGTGAGGTCGGCGTCGCCGTCCCGGTGGCGCACCGCCAGCGACCGGGGGACGCCGTCGACGACGACGTCGAGCTCGGCCAGCCCGGGCAGCGCCAGCAGCAGCGTGGCGTCGAGCTGCTCCAGGGCGGTCCGGACGGCGGTCCGCGACCCGGCGCGCAGCGGCAGCACCACCTCGGTGGCCCAGCCCCCTGTCGTAGAGCCCTCTGTCGTAGAGCCCTCTGTCGTAGAGCCCTCTGTCGTAGAGCCCGCCGGCGGCGCCCCCTCGGCCGGCCACGGCAGCCGCAGCACCGGCACCGCGCCGCCGCGGCGGGCCAGCTCGTCGGCCAGCGCGGGTACCGCCGCCACCTCGGCGCGGGTGCGCGCGGCGCTGAAGGCGACCCCGCCGCTCGTCGAGCGCACCTGCGGTTCGTCGCTGACCGCCAGGACGGCGGCGAAACCGACCCCGAACCGGCCGATGGTGTCGACCGTCGGCCCACCCTCGACTCCGGAGCGGCCGACCGTGTCGACCTCGTCGCGCTTGGCCGAGGCGCGCAGCGAGGCCAGCCCCTGCACCCCGGCGGCGTCCAGCGGCGCGCCGGTGTTGGCCGCGCGCAGCACCTCGCCCCCGGCGCCGTCGTCGGCCAGCTCCAGCCGCAACCGGCCGGGCAGCCCGGCGCGGGCGGCGGCGTCGGCGGCGTTCTGGGCGAGCTCGACGAGCAGCCGGTCGCGGTAACCGCCCCGGACCAGGTCCTCCTCGGCGTTGGCGTCCTCGCGGAAGCGCGCCGGGGAGTCGGCCCAGGCGGCGAGCACCCGCCGCCGCAGCTCGGCGGTGTGGAACGGGTCGGGCGCCTCGGAGGCCTCGCGGGGGTCGGGCGTCTCCGAGGCCTCGCGGGGGTCGGGCGTCTCCGAGGCATCGAAGGGATCGGGCGTCTCCGAGGCATCGAAGGGATTGGGCGTCTCCGAGGCATCGAAGGGATCGGGCACGGCGGTCAGCATCCCAGCGGGCGTGCGAGGGGCCCGTTGCCGGGTACCCCGGAGACCGTGAGCGAGATTGATGTCTCGAGATACCGGCTGCAGGCCCTGCCGGACGAGGACTCCGACGAGGACTGGGACGACGACGGCGAGCTGTTCGGCCCCGACGGCAAGCGGGTCGAGACCTGGCGCGAGGGCTACCCGTACGCCGAGCGGCTGCCCCGCCCGGCCTACGAGCACGAGAAGCGCCGGCTGCAGATCCAGCTGCTGCGGCTGCAGAGCTGGGTCAAGGACACCGGGCAGAAGCTGGTGATCGTGTTCGAGGGGCGCGACGCCGCCGGGAAGGGCGGCACCATCAAACGGTTCACCGAGCACCTCAACCCGCGCGGCGCCCGGGTGGTGGCGCTGGACAAGCCGTCGGAGCGCGAGCAGACCCAGTGGTACTTCCAGCGCTACGTGCAGCACCTGCCGGCGGCCGGCGAGATCGTGCTGTTCGACCGGTCCTGGTACAACCGCGCCGGCGTCGAGCGGGTGATGGGCTACTGCACCGACGAGCAGTACAGGCGGTTCATGCGCCAGGCGCCGGAGTTCGAGCGGATGCTGGTCGACAGCGGCATCCGGCTGGTCAAGTTCTGGTTCTCGGTGTCCCGCCGCGAGCAGCGCACCCGGTTCATCGTCCGGCGGATCGACCCGGTGCGGCAGTGGAAGCTCTCCCCCACCGACCTGGCCTCCCTGGACCGGTGGGACGACTACACCGCGGCCAAGGAGGCGATGTTCGCCGCCACCGACACCGAGTGGGCGCCGTGGACGGTGATCAGGAGCAACGACAAGAAGCGGGCCCGGCTGGAGGCGCTGCGGTACGTGCTGTGGACCGTGCCGTACACGGACGAGGACGCGTCGGTGGTCGGCTCGCCCGACCCGAACATCGTCGTGGCGGCGGCCGACGTGCTGGAGGCCGACCGCGAGGCGCTGGAGCGCGAGGACCTGCTGGCGGCCCGGTGATCGAGCGCCGGACCCGCAGCAGCGGGAGCCCCGGTCACCGGGTCACCGCCACCGGAGGGAGCCCGTGCCGCAGCCCTCACGGGTCAGGTCTCCCGGGAGCTGGGGAACTGCGAGTCGTGCATGACGTCGACGACGGAGCGCCCGGAGCGCACCGCGGCGACCATGTCCCGCTCGCGGGCGGCGATCCGTTCGGCGAGCTCGACGACCTGCTCGGCGCCCTCCTGCGCGACGACCACCGCCCCGCAGGTGTCCAGCGCCGCCGGCCGGGCCAGCAGCGAGGCAGGCCCGGCCGGGCCTGCCGTCATCAGACGTACTGCCGGACCACGATGGTCGCCACGCACGCGGGCTTGGTGCCGCCCTCGGTTTCGAAGGTGACCGTCTGCTGGATCTGCACCCCGCCGGTGATCTCGGTGACCTCGTCGACGACGGCCTTGGCGCGCAGCTTGCTGCCCACCGGCACCGGCGAGGGGAAGCGCACCTTCTCTGTGCCGTAGTTGACGCCCATCGAGAAACCGGTGGTCTCGGTCAGCTGCGGCAGGAACCGCGGGACGAGCGAGAGGGTCAGGTAGCCGTGGGCGATCGGGCCGCCGAAGGGGCTCTCCCGCTTGGCGCGCTCGACGTCGACGTGGATCCACTGGTGGTCACCGGTGGCGTCGGCGAAGAGGTTCACCATGTCCTGGGTGATCTCGACCCAGTCGGTGGGGCCGAGCTCCTGGCCGACGAGGCCCTTGACGCCCTCGACGCCGTCGACGGTGGTGGGGGTGGCCATGGGTTCTCTCCTGTCCTCAGGTGGTCTGGTGGGCGGACGCGGCCACGCTACGGGCCCAGCCCAGGTCGGCCTTGCCCGAGGGGCTGCGGCGCAGCTCGTCGACGACGACCAGCTCGCGCGGGCGCTTGTGGTCGGCCAGCCGCTCGCCGACGAAGTCCCGGGCCTCCTCGTCGGTGAGCGCGGTGCCCGGCCGCAGCGCGACGACGGCCACGATGCGCTGACCCCACCGGGGGTCGGGGGCGCCGACCACCATGGCGTCGCGCACCGCCGGGTGGGTGAGCAGCACCTGCTCGACCTCCTCGGCGAAGACCTTCTCGCCGCCGGTGTTGACGACCCGGCTGCCGCGGCCGTGGAAGACGACGGTGCCGTCGGCCTCCAGGCTGGCCATGTCGCCGGGGACGACCCACCGCCTCCCGCCGATCTCGCGGAAGGTCGCCGCCGTGGCCTGCTCGTCGCCCTGGTAGCTGATGTGCTCGTCGACCGGCGCGGCCAGCAGCCCGATCTCCCCGGAGCCCGGCGGGACCGGCCGTCCGGCGTCGTCGATGACCGCCGCGCCCGGGAAGAGCCGGAACCGGGCGGTCTCGGTCGCCTCACCGCGCCGGGTCTCCACGACGGCGTAGGGCCCACCCTCCGAGGAGGCGACCAGGTCCCGGCAGACCGCGTCGGCGTGCCGCAGCAGGCGCTGCTTGACGTCCGCGCTCCAGGTCACCCCGACGCTGATCACCCGGCGCAGGCCGGACAGGTCGTAGGGGCGGCCGGCCGCCTCGGCGGCGTCGAGCGCGTCGGCCAGTGGGCGGGCGAAGACGTCGCCGACGATCGAGACCGTGTCCACCCCCTCCCGCTGCACGGTGGCGGCCAGCTCGTCGGGGTCGTAGGACCTCGAGGGCAGGTAGACCACGCGGCCGCCGGCCAGCAGCGCGCCGAACGTGGTGTACATGCCGGTGGCGTGCATCAGCGGCGGGGCGGGCAGGCAGACCATGGCGTCCCGGTCGAGGCCCAGCCGCGCCAGCGTGGCCCGCAGCTCCTCGAGCGTGCGCGGCAACGGCTCCCCGAGCAGGAGCAACCCGTTGGCGCAGACCACGCCGAAGAGCCAGGAGTGCCGGGAGAGCACGCCCTTGGGCCGTCCGGTGGTGCCCCCGGTGTACATCAGCCACAGGTCGTCGCCGCGCTCGATCCGCGGCGCCGGCGCGGCGGCGGAGATCGCCTGCTCGTAGGCGTCGGCCCACGGCGGGACGTCGTCCGGCCCGCCGACCTGCACCAGCGCCTGCAGCTCCGGCAGCGCGGAGCGGGCCTCGGCGAACCGCTCGGCCAGGGCGGCGTCGAAGACCACCGCCTCGGCCCGCGCGTCCTCCAGCAGGGCGACGATCTCGTCGCGCCGGTACCGGTAGTTGACGTTCAGCGGCACCGCCCGGAGCTTGAGGACCGCGTAGACGCTCTCCAGGTACTCGATGCCGTTGTAGAGCGCGACGGCGACCCGGGACTGCGGCCCGACGCCCCGGGCGGCGAGGTGCCCGGCGAGGTGGGCGGCCCGCTCGTCGAGCTCGGCCCAGGTGCGGGTGCGCTCGCCGTGGCTGACCGCCAGCCGGTCGCGGCGCAGGTCCCCGACCGTCTCCAGGACGGTCGCGAAGCTCTCGTTCACGCCCCGGGGCCGTCCAGCCCGAACAACCTCGCGGCGTTGCCCTTGAGGATCTTCGGCCGGACGGCGTCCTTCACCCCGATCCGCTCGAAGTCGGCCATCCACCGCTCGGGGGTGATGACCGGGAAGTCCGAACCGAAGAGCACCTTGTCCTTGAGCAGCGAGTTGGCGTACTGCACCAGCTGCGGCGGGAAGTACTTCGGCGACCAGCCGGACAGGTCGATGTAGACCTGCGGCTTGTGGGTGGCCACCGACAGCGCCTCGTCCTGCCACGGGAAGGACGGGTGGGCCAGGATGACCTTCATGTCCGGGAAGTCGACGGCCACGTCGTCGACGTGCACCGGGTTGGAGTACTTCAGCCGGATGCCGCCGCCGGCCCGCTGACCGGCGCCCACGCCGGTCTGGCCGGTGTGGAACAGCGCGACCAGGCCGTGCTCGGCGATGACCTCGTAGAGCGGGTAGGCCATCCGGTCGTTCGGGAAGAACGCCTGGGTGTTCGGGTGGAACTTGAACCCCTTGACGCCGTACTCGGTCACCAGCCGGCGGGCGGCCTTGACCCCGGCCGCGCCGCGGGCCGGGTCGATGCTGGCGAACGGGATGACGACGTCGCTGTGCTCGGCGGCGAGCTCGGCGACCTCCTCGTTGGTGGGCACCGGGTCCTCGCCGGTCTGGGAGACGCTGTCCACGCCGAAGGCGACCGCGGCCATCCTCCGCTCGCGGTAGTACTCGGCCAGCTCCGGCAGCGAGTACTGGGGCATCGTCCCGATGCCGAAGTACTCCCCCATGTCCTCGGCGCCGGCGGTGCGCGGGGGACCGCCCTGGACCGACTTGTGCACGTGGGTGTGCACGTCGATGGCGACGACCTGGTCGACGTCGATGGCCATGCCGGCGCCTCACCTCTCCTCGGGGACGCCGGGGATGGTGTCCGGCTTGAACGGCTGCAGGTGCGGCTGGAAGGTGGTCGGGAAGGCCTCGGCGATCGCGTCGGCGGTCCAGCCGCCCTCGCGCACCTCGGCGACGACCTCGGACGGGTGCGACCAGATGGAGATGCGGTCGCCGCCGAGGCCGAAGGCCTGGCCGGTGATCCCGGCGGCCTCGTCGGAGGCGAGGAAGACCACGAGCGCGGCGACGTCGGCGGGGGTGCCCAGGCCGCTGGCGCGGACCTCCCCGGGGATCGGCTCGCCGCGGTCGGCCTTCTCGACCAGCTCGGCCATGCCGGGGATGGTGGCGACCATGCGGGTCAGCGCGACCGGGATGACGGCGTTGACCGTGGTGCCGCTGCGCTCGAGCTCGGCGGCCCAGGTGCGCACCAGGCCGACGATGCCGGCCTTGGAGGCGGTGTAGCCGGTCTGGCCGAAGCTGGCGCGCTGGCCGGCCGGGGAGCCGATGAGGACGAGCCGGCCACCGCCGCCCTGCTCCTTGAACTGCCGGGCGGCGGCGCGGCCGCAGGTGAAGGTGCCGCGCAGGTGGGTCTGGACGACGACGTCGAAGTCGGCGTCCTCCATCTTCAGCAGCGAGCGGTCCCGCAGGACGCCGGCGTTGGCGACCATGACGTCGAGGCGGCCGAACTCCTCGACCGCCTTGGCGACGATCGCCTCGGCCGCCTCGGTGGAGCCGATCGCCGAGCCCTCGGCCACCGCGGCGCCGCCGGCCTCCCGGATGGCCTCGGCGGTCTCCTCCGCGAGCGCGACGTCGAGGTCGTTGACCACGACGGCGGCGCCGGCCGCGGCGAGCGCCTCGGCGTAGGCCTGACCGAGGCCGCGCCCGGCCCCGGTGACGACGGCGACCTTGCCGTTGAGCTGCATGTGAGTCCTCTCGACTGCGGGAACCGGACGCAGGAGGCGTGCGCCGAGCGCACGGACGCTCCTGCCGCCGCTGGCAAGTTATTCACCTCCGTGGCGGGCGTCAACGCCTGGTCGCAGTGCAGCGGTCCGGCGCCGACGGGTGGTCCGGTCCCGACGGGTCAGGAGGGCCCGGGGCCGCCGTCGGGTCCGAGCCGCTCGACCAGGCCGGCGGCGATCGCCGCCGCACCGGCCTCGTAGCGGGTCCGCAGCCGCAGCGCGACGTGCTCGGCGCGCACGGCCGGCCAGTCGGCCGGCAGGTACTCCACCGGCAGCCCCGGGTCGGAGCGGGCCAGCAGCGTCCACTCCGCGAGCAGCCACAGCTGGCGCGCCAGGTCGTCGGGCGCGCCGGGCAGCGGGTCGGGGCGGTCCCAGCGGGCGAGGAAGCGCTCGTAGCCGCGGGCGATCGTCGCCAGGTCCCACGCGTCGTCGATCAGCTCGGCGACCTGGCTGGGGGCGGCCACCTGCGCACGGAAGACCTTGAGGTGGTCGAGCACGTCCAGCTCCTGCACCAGCGCCTCGACGTCCACCACGCGCGGCGCCACCCACAGCCCGTTTTGCAGCATGCCGAAGCCCGCCCACTGCAGCCGGGAGCGCAACAGGTGCCGATCGGCCCGCCGGCTCTCGGGGAGGGAGAACCCGAGCAGCGTCCACTGCCCGTCCCACGTGCGGTTGACCGGCGACTGCCAGGCCCGCTCGCCTCCCTCGACCAGCTCCGCGCGCACCCGGGGGGACGGGGAGAGGTAGATGCGCTTGCCGCGCCGGCGCCGGTGCAGCGTGCCGCGGCGCAGCATCCGGCTGACCGTGGACCGGGCCGCGTGCTCGCCGACGCCGACCCGGGCCAGCGCGTCGATCAGCCCCGGTGTGGGGACGGCGGTCCCGGGGTCTCGCAGGTGCACGCCGCAGAACACCAGCACGTGCGTCTGCGGGCGCACGGCCACGGGCGCCAGCGGATCGGCCGCGACCAGGTCGGGGACGCCGTCGGGCTCCTCCGCGAGGTCGCCGTCGTCCCCCGAGGTCAGCACGGCGGTCACGCCGCGGACGCCGTCGTCATGGTGCACTCCTGCCGTCGTGCCGGAGGATCGGCGCGGCGGGGTCGCCCCCGTCCGTCGGCGACCCCGCACGCCGGGGGACGGCCAAGCCTCCTGCCACTCCCCGATGACGCAGAACAAGATACGCAGAGCCGTGACGATCGCCAGCAGCGTGCCTCTCTTGGGGCTGGCGACGATCCTGGAGACCGTGGCCGGCACGTTGGGCGCGGCGTGCGGCCGGGGGACCGGGTCGGCGTCGGGTTGCGCAGCAGCCCGGAGGACGTCGAGGCGGTGTTCGTCCGGTGGGGAGCGTGCGGTGGGTAGCGTGCCTGGCCATGGCGCTGGCACAGCAGGCGGACGCCTCCCTCGGGGACCGGTCCACGCCCACCTTCGCGTCCACCGACCCGGCGTCCGGCGCGGTCGTCGGCGTCTTCCCGGTGCGCGACGAGGCCGCCGTCCGGGCGGCGGTGGAGCGGGCCCGCACCGCCGCCGAGCGGTGGGCGGGGCTCGGCTTCGACGGGCGCCGCCGGCGGCTGGCCGCCTACCGCGGCTCCCTCGCCCGGCGGGTGCACGAGCTGGCCGACCTGGTGCACCGGGAGAACGGCAAGCCGCACGCCGACGCGGTCCTCGAGACCACCCTCGCGGTCGACCACCTGGCCTGGGCCGGCGCGCACGCGCGCACGGTGCTCGGTCCCCGCCGGGTCAGCCCCGGGCTGCTGGCCGCCAACCACGCCGCGTACCTCGAGTACCAGCCGCTCGGCGTGGTCGGCGTGATCGGCCCGTGGAACTACCCGGTGTTCACCCCGATGGGCTCGATCGCCTACGCGCTGGCCGCCGGCAACGCCGTCGTCGTCAAGCCCTCGGAGCACACCCCGGCCGTCGGCGAGTGGCTGGCCGCGGCCTGGCGGGCCGCCGTCCCGGACGCCGCCGACGCGCTGCAGGTCGTCACCGGGCTCGGCGAGACCGGCGCGGCGCTGTGCCGAGCGGGGGTGGGCAAGCTGGCCTTCACCGGCTCGGCCGCCACCGGCCGCAGGGTGATGGCCGCCTGCGCCGAGACCCTCACCCCGGTGCTGATGGAGCTCGGCGGCAAGGACGCGATGATCGTCGACGACGACGCGGACGTGGCCGCCGCGGCCGACGCGGCGGTCTGGGGCGCGATGAGCAACGCCGGGCAGACCTGCATCGGCATCGAGCGGGTCTACGCCACCGAGCGGGTCTACGACGCGTTCGTCGCCGAGGTCACCGCGAAGGTGCGCGGGCTGCGGCCGGGGTCGGACGACGCTGCCGCCTACGGCCCGATGACCATGCCGGGCCAGACCGACGTCGTGCGCCGGCACGTGGCGGACGCCGTCGCCGCCGGTGGCCGGGTGGCGACCGGCGGCACCGTCGAGGGCCGGTACGTGGCGCCCACCGTGCTGCTCGACGTGCCGGAGACCTCGGCCGCGGTCCGCGAGGAGACCTTCGGCCCGACGCTGACCGTCACGCGGGTGCGCAACGCCGAGGAGGCGCTGGAGCGGACCAACGCCAACGCGCACGGCCTGGCCGGCGCGGTGTTCTCCGGGTCGAGGGCGCGCGCCATGGACCTCGCCCGCCGGATGCGCAGCGGCATGACCTCGGTGAACTCGGTGCTCACCTTCGCCTCGGTGCCGGCGCTGCCCTTCGGTGGCGTGGGCGAGAGCGGCTTCGGCCGCATCCACGGCGCGGACGGGCTGCGCGAGTTCACCCGCGCCAAGGCGATCACCCGCCGGCGCTTCGCGCTGCCCGTCGACCTGATGAGCTTCGGCCGGCCGGCGTCCGCCGCCGACGCGCTGGCCCGCGTCGTGGGGCTGGTGCACGGGCGCCACCGCTGAGCGCCGCGCCGACGGCTCCTCCGCCGGGGCCCGGGTGTCGCGTCCGTGACCGGCCCCCCGTCACCCGTGGGCCTGGCCGGCGGCGGCCTGGGTGGGGGACGGCGGCAGCCCCTGCGGCCGGTCGCCGGGGGACACCGGAGTCCGGGGGACGAGGAACGACATGGCCGCCGCCGCGGTGCAGAGCGCCCCGGCGAGGAACCAGGCGAGGTCGTAGGAGCCGGTGACGTCGCGGACGACCCCACCGCCGAAGGCCGCGAGCGCCGCGCCCACCTGGTGGGAGGCGAAGACCCAGCCGAACACGACCGGCGCCCGGGTGCCGAAGAACTCCCGGCACAGCGCCAGGGTCGGCGGCACGGTGGCCACCCAGTCCAGGCCGTAGAACACGATGAAGGCGACCATGCTGACGTGCAGGTGGGGCCCGAACAGAGCCGGCAGCGCGAACAGCGACAACCCGCGCAGCCCGTAGTAGGCCAGCAGCAGCACCCGCGGATCGGCTCGGTCGGTGAGCCACCCGGAGAGCACCGTGCCGGCGATGTCGAAGACCCCGACGACGGCGAGCAACCCGGCGGCGGTGGTCACCGGCAAGCCGTGGTCGTGCGCGGCCGGGATGAAGTGCGGCTGGATCAGCCCGTTGGTCGACAGCCCGCAGATGAGGAACCCGCCGGCGAGCAGCCAGAAGGGGACGGTGCGCGCGGCCGAGAGCAGCCCGCGCACGGCCGTCCGCGCCGCGCCGGTGCGCACCGGGTCCACGTCGTCGGCCGCCGTCCCACCGTAGGGGGCCACGCCGAGGTCGCACGGCCGGTCGCGCAGCAGCCACAGCACCAGGGGGACGACGGCCAGCGCGGCCGCCGTCGTGCCCAGCGACGCCGACCGCCAGCCCCAGGTCGCGTCGGCCCAGGCGACCAGCGGCAGGAACACCAGCTGCCCGGTCGCCCCGCCGGCGGTGAGGACGCCCGAGACCAGCCCGCGCCGGGCGACGAACCAGCGGCCGGTCACCGTGGCCACCAGCGACAGCGCCATCGACCCGGTGCCCAGGCCGACGAGGACACCCCACAGCAGCACCAGCTGCCAGCTGGCGGTCATGAACACGGTCAGGCCGCTGCCGGTGGCGGTCAGCAGCAGCGCCGCGACGACGACCCGGCGGATGCCGAAGCGCTCCATCAGCGCGGCGGCGAACGGGGCGGTGAGCCCGTAGAGCGCCATGTTGACCGCGACGGCGGCGGAGATCGTGGAGACCGACCAGCCGAACTCCGCCCGCAGCGGGTCGATGAGCACCCCGGGGACCGCCCGGAACGCCGCGGCGCCGACCAGCGCCAGGAACGTCACCGCGGCCACCCACCAGGCGGGGTGGATCCGCCGGGCGGTGTCCGGGCGGGCGCGGTCGAGGACGGTCACGACCGGAGAGCATGACGGACGCCGGACTCCGCGACGAGTGGCCCGAAAGCCAACATGTGCAAGGATCCGGCCATGCCATCAGGCCCGGGTCCGGCCATGTCGCGTCCGCCCACGCCCCACGAGGTGGTCGTCGTCGCGGTCGACCGCGTCGTCGGCTTCGAGCTGGGCCTGCCCTTCCGACTGCTCGGCCTGGCCGAGGACGACCACGGCCGGCCGCTCTACCGCATCCGGATCGCCACGCTCGACGGCCGGCCGGTGCGCACCGCCGACGGCTTCTCGGTGCTGCCCGACCACGACGGGTCGATCCTCGCCGAGGCGGACACCGTGATCGTCCCGGGCATCATGGGCGGCCCCGCCGTCCTCGACGGGCGCATCCCGGACGAGCTCCGCGACGCCATCCGTCAGGCGGCTGCCCACGCGCGGATGGTGTCGGTCTGCACCGGCGCGTCGGTGCTGGCGGCGGCCGGGCTGCTCGACGGGCGCCCGGCCACCACGCACTGGCGGGACGCCGAGCAGTTCCGCCGGCTGTTCCCGACGGTCCGCCTCGACGCCGACGTGCTGTTCGTCGACGACGGCGACGTGCTCACCAGCGCCGGCGTCGCCGCCGGGATCGACCTGCTGCTGCACCTGGTGCGCCGCGACCACGGCAGCGAGGTGGCCAACCGGGTGGCCCGGCGCAACGTCGTCGCGCCGTGGCGGGAGGGCGGCCAGTCGCAGTTCGTCGAGCGGCCGCTGCCCGCGTCCGGGGACGCCGGGACGGCGGCCACCCGCGCCTGGGCCGCCGAGCGGCTGGGCGAGCCCCTCACCCTGGCCGACCTGGCCGCGCACGCGCGGATGAGCGTGCGCACGTTCACCCGCCGGTTCCGCGAGGAGACCGGGATGTCGCCGCTGCGCTGGCTGTCCGGGCAGCGGCTGGCGCTGGCCCGCCAGCTCCTGGAGTCCAGCGACGCGCCGATCGACCGGGTCGCCGCCGAGGCCGGCTTCGGCACCCCGGCGTCGCTGCGCCAGCACCTGCGGGCCAGCATCGGGGTGGCGCCGGGCACCTACCGGCGCAGCTATCGCGGCGCCGGTGTGACCGGTCCCTCCCCGGCGTAGGGCATTGCCGGACACCCGGTCTGGTTGAGTGGTCGTACCGGCGCCGCCCCGCGGCCCACTCGAGGCAGCGGGAGTCGACTGGCGTCGGACCCGCACCACCCGCGGCAGCGCCACCCCGGCGCGCCCGACCGTCCGACGTCCCGCCGACGACGTGCGCTCCTGCGCCCCGCGCACGTGCGCCGGCGTGCGCTCCCGGCGGCCGACCCCGAGCGCCCCTGAGGAACCGACATGACCCCGCACCACCCGTCCGCCCCCGCCCGCGAGGGCGCCCGTCGCCGCCGCGGCGGCCGCGGCCGGGGCACCCGCCCCGCGGCCGCCCCGCAGCCCCGTCCCGAGACCTCGCCGACCCCGCCCACCGACGGCGCCACCTTCGCCGACCTCGGCGTGCCCGCGCCGCTGGTCGAGGCGCTGGCCGCCGACGGCATCACCGCCCCCTTCCCCATCCAGGTGGCGACGCTGCCGGACACCCTCGCCGGGCGCGACGTCCTCGGCCGCGGCCGCACCGGCTCGGGCAAGACCCTGGCCTTCGGCCTGCCGCTGGTCGCCCGGCTGGCCGCCTCCGACGGGCGCCGGCAGCCTCGGCGGCCGCGCGCGCTGGTGCTGGTGCCGACCCGCGAGTTGGCCAACCAGGTGGCGG
This sequence comes from Geodermatophilus sp. TF02-6, assembly GCF_003319115.1. GTDB lineage: Bacteria > Actinomycetota > Actinomycetes > Mycobacteriales > Geodermatophilaceae > Geodermatophilus. The sequence continues at coordinate 69,136 of NZ_QOHF01000007.1, forward strand.
CCGTCGTCGACCCGCTGGCCCGGGCGCTGGGCCTGCGGGCGACCACCGTGTTCGGCGGGGTCGGCCAGAACCCGCAGGTGCAGGCGCTGGCCGCCGGGGTCGACGTGCTCATCGCCTGCCCCGGCCGGCTCGAGGACCTCATCGGCCAGGGGCACGCCGACCTCTCCGCGGTGGAGGTCACCGTGCTCGACGAGGCCGACCACATGGCCGACCTCGGCTTCCTCCCCGGCGTCAAGCGGCTGCTGGACCGGACGCCGGCCACCGGCCAGCGGCTGCTGTTCTCGGCGACCCTGGACAACGGCGTCGACGTCCTGGTGCGGCGCTACCTGGCCGACCCGGTGACCCACTCGGTCGACCCGGCGGTCGCCCCGGTCGCCACGATGACCCACCACGTGCTCCGGGTGGAGGCCGCCGACAAGCCGGCCGTCGTCCGCGAGCTGGCGTCGGGCCTGGGCCGCAGCGTGCTGTTCACCCGCACCAAGCACCAGGCCAAGAAGCTGGCCCGGCAGCTGACCGCGGCCGGCGTGCCCGCCGTCGACCTGCACGGCAACCTCAGCCAGAACGCGCGCGAGCGCAACCTCGAGGCCTTCAGCAACGGCACCACCCGGGTGCTGGTCGCCACCGACATCGCCGCCCGCGGCATCCACGTCGACGACGTCGCGCTCGTCGTCCACGTCGACCCGCCCACCGAGCACAAGGCCTACCTGCACCGCTCCGGGCGCACCGCGCGGGCCGGCGCCGGCGGCACCGTGGTCACCGTCTCCACCCCGGAGCAGGCCGCCGAGGTGCGCACCCTCGCCCGGCAGGCCGGGATCACCCCGGCGGTCAGCGTCGTCCGGCCCGGCGCGCCGGAGATCTCCGCGCTGACCGGGCCGGCGGCGCCGTACGTCGAGCCCGCTCCCGCGCCGCCGCCGCAGCCCGCGGGCCCGGCCGGCGGCCGGCGCCGCCGGTCCGGCGGCGCACCGGGCGCCGGGAGGACGTCGGCCGGCCGCGCCCGCCGCTGACCGACGTCGGGCCCGGCACCGGGACGGTCGACCGCGAGGCGCCGCACCGCCTCGGCGGCGCCCGGGTCGACGCCCGGTGGCAACGGGAGTTCCTCGCCCACGACCCGCGCGGACCTCGCCCGGCTCACCGTCCCGGTCCTGGCGATCACCGGGGAGGACCTGCAGGTGCCGGTCGGCGACCTCGACGTCGTGGCCGCGACGGTGCCGCGGCCGGTCGAGGTGCACCGCGTGCCGGACCTGGCGCACACGCTGCGCCGCCAGCCGGGTGCGGCCTCGCTGCGGGGGTACCAGGGTGAACTGCGCGGTCCGGTCGACCCGGAGGTGCTGGCGACCGTGGTGGGCTGGTGCCGGCGGGTCAGCGGCGTCCCGTCGCCGTCCTGAGCCGCCAGGATCGGGGGGCTTCCGCGGAGCCCGGGCAGGCCGCACGATCTCGGGCTACGGGGGCCGCCGACCGGGCGGGCTCCCGCCCGCCCGAGGAGGTCCGCGTGTCCCCGTCGTCCCGCTCCGCCCGCCGGACCTCGCCCCGGACCGCGGCCCTCGTGCTCGCGCTCGGGGCCGCCCTGCTCGGCAGCTGCTCGGACGGCGGCGACGGCGCCGGCACCACGGACGCGGCCGCCACCAGCGCCGCCGCGCCCAGCCCCACAGCGTCCAGCCCCACCGCACCGACCGGCGCCACCCCGTCGGCGTCGCCGAGCGTCACCCCGTCGGAGTCCCCGGGGTCCGCGTCGCCGACGCAGACCGAGGACCGGACGGTCACCGCCACCGAGGGCGAGATGTACGTCGAGCTCTCCGAGGACACCCTCTCCCCCGGCAGCTACACCATCGAGGTGGTCAACGAGGGCAACGTCGCCCACGACCTGGTGGTGGAGCAGGACGGCGAGGACGTCGCCGGCACCGACCGGATCGCGCCCGGCGGGTCGGCGACCCTGACGGTCACCCTCGAGGAGGGCGAGTACGTCTTCTACTGCTCGATCGGCAACCACCGCGCGATGGGCATGGAGACGACCGTGACGGTCGCCGCCTGAGCCGGCGGGTGGACGACGCGCCCCGCCGACCGGCGTCCACCCGCGGCCGGAGCCCGGTCAGCGCACGCCGAGCAGGTGCTCCAGGGCCAGCTGGTCGAGCCGCTCGAGGTGCATGCCGCGCCGCCCCATCGCGTCGGGGTCGCGCGCCTCGGCGCGCAGGTCGGCGAGCGACTCCCCCTCGCCCAGGGTGGGGACGGCGAGCTGGTCGACGCGGGCGGCGGCGAGCGCCTCGGTGACCTCGGGGTCGGCGCGGAAGGCGCGCACCCTCTCCCGCAGGACCAGGAAGTTGCGCATGCAGGCGCGGGCGGTCTCCCACACGTCGTCGGTGTCCTCGGTGCGCGGCGGCTTGTAGTCGAAGTGCAGGTAGCCGTCGTAGGCGCGCCCGGTGCCGGCCCCCTCCAGGACGTCGACGGTCCAGAACGCCCCGCGCAGGTTGCCCGCGCCGAAGCGCAGGTCCTGGTCGAAGCGCGGCCCGTGCTGGCCGTTGAGGTCGACGTGGAAGAGCTTGCCGTGCCACAGCGCCTGAGCGATGCCCTGCGCGAAGTTCAGCCCGGCCATCTCCTCGTGCCCGACCTCGGGGTTGAGGCCGACCCGGTCGGGCTCCTCGAGCTCGTCGATGAACGCGATCGCGTGGCCGACGGTCGGCAGCAGGATGTCGCCACGCGGCTCGTTGGGCTTGGGCTCGAGCGCGAAGCGGATGTCGTGGCCCTGCTCGCGGACGTAGCCGCACAGCAGGTCCAGCCCCTCCTTGTAGCGGTCCAGCGCCGCGGCGACGTCCTTGCCGGCGCCGGACTCCGCACCCTCCCGGCCGCCCCACAGCACGTAGGTGCGCGCGCCGAGCTCGGCGGCGAGGTCGAGGTTGCGCAGCACCTTGGCGATCGCGTACCGGCGCACGTCGCGGTCGTTGGCGGTCAGCGCGCCCTCCTTGAAGACCGGGTGGCCGAACAGGTTGGTGGTCGCCATCTCGACCACCAGGCCGGTCTCGGCCAGCGCCTTGGTGAAGCGGTCGAGCTCGCGCCGGCGGGCGGCCTCGTCGGGCACGAGGTCGGGGGGCAGGAGGTCGTCGTCGTGGAAGGTGACGGCGGCGGCGCCGAGCTCGGCCAGCCGGTGCACGGCCTCGACCGGGTCCAGCCGCGGGCGGACGGCGCCGCCGAACACGTCGACCCCCTGCCAGCCGACGGTCCACAGGCCGAAGCTGAAGCGGTCGTCCTCGGTGGGCGTGAAGCGATCGGTCATGCGGGGATCCTCGTCCATGCCGGCGGGGCAGGCCCCCGAGAGCACCACGGGTTGCGTGAGCTGCCGCCCGGCGGGTAGGGAGCCAGACTGACGGTGGCCCGGATCGCCGAGGGCCGTGCACGGTCACGAGACGCCGGAATGGGAGACTGCATCATGACGACACCACCCGTGACCGCCTCGGTCAGCAGCCCCCCTTCCGGTCGGCCCAGGGTCGTCATCATCGGGTCCGGCTTCGGTGGCCTGTTCACCGCGCAGGCGCTGAAGAAGGCCCCGGTCGACATCACGCTCGTGGGCAAGACCGGCCACCACCTCTTCCAGCCGCTGCTGTACCAGGTGGCCACCGGCATCCTCAGCGAGGGCGAGATCGCCCCGCCCACCCGCGAGGTCCTGCGGCGCCAGGAGAACACCCAGGTGGTGCTCGGCGAGGTCACCGACATCGACCTGGCCAACCGCACGGTCACCTCGACCATCCTGGGCCGCACCACCGTGCACCCCTACGACGAGCTGATCGTCGCCGCGGGCGCCGGGCAGTCCTACTTCGGCAACGACCAGTTCTCCGAGTTCGCCCCGGGCATGAAGAGCATCGACGACGCCCTGGAGCTGCGCGGACGCATCTTCGGCGCCTTCGAGCTGGCCGAGCTGGCCACCGACCCCGCCGAGATCGACCGGTTGCTCACCTTCGTCGTGGTGGGCGCCGGGCCCACCGGCGTGGAGATGGCCGGGCAGATCGCCGAGCTGGCCCACCGCACCCTGCGCCGCGACTTCCGCCGCATCGACCCCACGCAGGCCCGGGTCATCCTCCTCGACGCCGCTCCCCAGGTGCTGCCGCCGTTCGGCGAGAAGCTCGGCAAGGCGGCCCAGCGCCATCTGAACCGGATCGGCGTCGAGGTGCAACTGGGCGCGATGGTCACCAACGTCGACGCCAACGGCCTGGACGTCAAGGACGCCGACGGGCAGGTCCGCCGGCTCCAGGCCGCCACCAAGATCTGGGCCGCCGGCGTGCAGGCCTCCCCGCTGGGTCGGGTGCTGGCCGAGCAGTCCGGCGCCCAGGTCGACCGCGCCGGCCGGATCTCCGTCCAGCCCGACCTCACCCTGCCCGGCCACCCCGAGGTGCACGTGGTCGGCGACATGATGGCGCTGGACAAGCTGCCCGGGGTGGCGCAGGTGGCCATCCAGAGTGGTCGGTACGCCGCCGAGGCCATCCAGCGGCGGATCGCGGGCAAGGCCCCCCAGGGCCCGTTCCACTACCGCGACAAGGGCAACATGGCGACGATCTCCCGGTTCTCCGCCGTGGCCGACATCAAGAACTTCAAGTTCTCGGGGTTCTTCGCCTGGGTGCTGTGGCTCGCGGTCCACCTGCTCTACATCATCGGCTTCAAGAGCCGGATCACCACGGTGCTGCACTGGCTGGTGAGTTTCCTCGGCCGCGGCCGGTCGGAGCGGGTGGCCACCCAGCAGCAGGTCTACGGGCGGCTGGCCCTGGAGAAGCTCGGCCCCGGGTTCGCCGCCTCCGAGACCGGCGGCCCCAAGGACGACCAGGCACCGGCCACGGACGTCACCACGGACGTCGTCGAGCGCCGCACCGCCTGAACGAGGACCACCCTTCCCTCCACGCCTCGGAGGAGGACCCCTCTGCCCCCCACTGCTCGCAGGCTCGCACCAGGCCCCCTCCGGGCATCGGCCTCCTCCCGGGCACCACCCCCAGCGGAGTGAGGGGCGGGGAGGAGGAGGTCCTTCGACGAAGGGCTCGGGGAGGGGGTCCTTCTGCCTGCGGAGGGGCCGGCGGCGGGACCCTGCAGGGGGCCGGGCGGGTCAGCCGGCGTCGCCGAGCCAGCAGTCGAGCGCGGCGGCGACCAGCTCCGGCGGGACGACGTGGCCGCCGGCGAACTCCTCGTAGGTGACGTCGTAGCCGTCCGAGCCCAGCTGGCGGGCCAGCCGTCGTCCGCACCGCTCCACGGGCAGCACGCGGTCGGCGGTGCCGTGCGAGATCCAGATCCGCGGCCGGCCCTGGGGGCGCGGCGGGGTGGCGAAGCCGGGTGAGAAGGCGAGCACCGACTCGACCAGGTCACCGTTGGTCAGCCCGAGGCTGAGCGCGTAGGACGCGCCGTCGGAGAAGCCGCCGAAGGCCACCCGGGTGACCGGCTGCCGGGCGAAGACCTGCTCGAGGGCGGCGTCGAGCACCGCGACGTCCCGGCCGAGGCCGCCGGCGATGAGGTCCCACGTGGCGGCGACCGACGACGGGGCCAGCACCAGGGCGCCGCGGACGGCGGCGAGGTCGCCCACCGCGGCCAGGCTCTGCTCCGCCGTCCCGCCGGCGCCGTGGAAGAACACCAGCAGCGGTCGCGGCCCGGGGTCCCCGGCGGGCACGGCGAGCTGCGCCTCGGCGTTCGGGCCCAGGTCCAGGGCGCGCACGCCCTCCGGGTAGGGGGCCGCGGCGGGTGCGGCCACCGGGCGGCTGTCCAGCCGGCCGTCGACGGCCCGGCGGGCGGCCCCCTCCGGGGCTCCGCCGGGGCCCCGTCCCGGGCCGGCCCCGTCCAGAGGCTCGCCGCGGCCCCGTCCCGGGCGCCCCCCTGAGCTCGCGAGGGGTGGGGAGGACGGGGTCCTTCCACGGTGAGGGGTCAGGGGGTCCTCCATCAGACCGTGTGCGCCAGGGGCGGCACGTGCTCGTCGGCCCGCTCCAGGTGCAGCGGCTGCAGGGGGCGGGTGTCGTCGAAGTACAGGAAGGCGTCGTAGCGCTCGGCCAGCACGGTCGGCACGTAGTTGCCCCAGCGCTCCCGCTCTGGCCGGTAGACGACGCCGATGGCGCGGTGGTCCAACTGCCGGTCCAGTGCGGCCGGCCGGTCACCTCGCGGGAGGACCAGGAGCGCGTCCTCCCCCACCTGCTCGTGCAGCAGCGCCTCCAGGCTGCCCGCCCGGGCCTCCGGCACCGCCATCCGCTGCATCTGCGCGCCCCACTCCGATCCGGCGACGACCATCCCGCGGTAGCCGCCGAAGCCGACCAGGACGACGTCGTCGTTGGCCCACATCCAGGTCGGCCAGCGGGCGAACGCGTCCAGGACGTCGTACGGGTCGGCGTCGGCCCCCGGACGGAGCTTGACGCTGCGGTTGACCCGGTAGCAGTCGGGCCAGTCGCCCTCCCGGCCGCCTTCCGGGTCCCGCCCCGAACTCGCGAGGGGTGGGGAGGAGGCGGTCCTTCCACCGTGGCTGGCCTCCCCGACCGCGACGGTGCGGGCGTCCCCGACCCGCTCCAGCAGCGGGTCGAGGTCGGCCTCGTCCCGGAGCGGCCGGGCGAGGTCCCGCAGGCCGGTCACGGCGCTACTCCGCGCTCCCCGGCTCGGCCATCTGCCGGTGCGCCTTGGCCTTGAGTCGGTCGGGCAGGACGTCGTTGGCCGCCGCCTGCACCTTGGTCTTGACCGACCCGGCGACCACCTTGTCCTCCCCCTTCATCAGCGCCGCGAAGCCCTGCTCCGCCACCTGCGCGGGGTCGTCCTTCTTGCCGGCGCCGACCCTGGTGTCGCCCATCTCGGCGCGGTCGAAGAACTCGGTGTCGGTGGGTCCGGGCATCAGCGAGGTGACGGTGACGTCGGTGTCTTTCAGCTCCTCCACCAGCGCCTCGGCGAAGCTCTGCAGGAACGACTTCGACGCGTTGTAGACCGCCTGGAACGACCCCGGCATGGTCGAGGCGATCGACGAGGTGATGAGCACTCGCCCCTCGTTGCGGGCCACCATGTCCTGCAACACCAGCTTGGCCAGCCGCACGGTCGAGGTGACGTTCAGGTCGATGATCTCGAGTTCCTTCTCGATCGGGATCTCGACGAACGGCCCACCCTGGCCGACGCCGGCGTTGAGCGCGGCGGCCGCGAGCGGACGGCCGGTGGCCTGGACGGCGGCCCACAGCCCCTCGACGCCGGCGGCGGAGCGCAGGTCGGCCTGGAACCCCGACACGGCGGTGCCGGAGCTGCGCAGCTTGGCCGCGGCGGTGTCGATGGTGGTGTCCTCGGCGTTGACGACCAGGTCGAAACCGGCCTCGGCGAACTGCCGGGCCAGCTCGAAGCCGATGCCGCTGGAGGCGCCGGTGACGAGGGCGAGGGGTCGGGGTTCGGTCATGCCCGCCCCCTACCCGGGTCCGCGCCGCTCACGCCTCGACGGCGCCCTCCCGCACCAGCTGGGCGGCCACGGCGCGCGGGTCACCGGTCGCCGTCCAGGTGCGGCGCTGCCGCGCGGCCGACGTCCCCCGCTGCCACAGCCGGTCGAGCAGCCGGGCCACCTCGGCCTCCTCTGCGTGTGCGCGCAGGTCGTCGGCGAGCTCGGCGACCAGGCCGTCGACGGCGGCCCGCGCCGGCGCCGGCTCCCCGCGGACCGGGTCGACCAGCTCGCCGGAGAGGCCGTCCCGGGCCGCCCGCCACCGGGCGGCGCGCAGCAGCTCCGGGCGCGGGTCGGGCACCGGCTCGCCCGCCTCGGCGCGGCCGGCCAGCACCCGCACCAGCGAGCGCACCAGAGCGGCGTGCAGGACGGCGGCGTCGAGGTCGGTGCACACGTCGGCGAGCCGGAACTCCACCGTCGGCCAGCGCGCCGAGGGCCGCACGTCCCAGTACAGGTGCGAGGCGTCCTCGACCACCCCGGAGCGGACCAGCCCGTCGACGACCGCCCGGTAGCGCTCGGCCCCGCCGAGGAGCTCCGGCGGGCCGGCGTTCGGCCAGCGCGACCACCACGGCGTCCGGAAGCTCTCGTAGCCGGTGTCGACGCCCTCGTGGAACGGCGAGCTGCCGGTCATGGCCAGCAGCACCGGCAGGTACGGCCGCGACCGGTCCACGACCGCGACCGCCGTCCCCAGGTCGGGGACGCCGACGTGCACGTGGCAGCCGCAGATGTCCTGCTGGCGGGCCAGGTGGGCCCAGCGCGCCACCATCGCCTCGTACCGCGGCGCCGGCGTGACCCGCTGCTCGCGCCAGCTGCCGAACGGGTGGGTGGAGGCGGCCAGGACGGCCAGGCCGGCGCGGGCGGCGGCCGCGGCGGCCTCGGCCCGGGTGGCGAGCAGCGCGGCGCGCAGCTCGGCCAGGGTGGTGCACACGCCGGTGGAGGTCTCCACCTGCGTGGTGACGATCTCGGGGTGCACGTGCGCCCCCGCGCGGCCCTCGATCGCGGCCGCGGCGACCGTCGGACCGGGGGTCAGCGCGAACGTGACCGGGTCCACGAGGTGGAACTCCTCCTCGACCCCGACGGTCGCACCGGGCCGTGCCACCGTCCCGCCCGCCCCGGTCACGGTTCGGCGAACCAGGCGAAGCCCAGCCCGGGGACGACCAGCCGGCCGTCCCGGACCGGGAGCGGGCCGTCGCTGCCGTGCACCTGCGCGAAGGTGCCGAAGCCGGTGACGGTGTCGGCGTCGACGGTCCGGGGGTGCGGCGAGAAGTTGGCCAGCCCGACGAACGCGCCGCTGCGCGGGTGCTTGCGCCGCCACACCAGCACCGCGTCGCTGTCGGCGTCCACCACTGCGGACTCCACCCCGCCGCGCAGCGCCAGCACCGAGTTGCGGACCTCCCCCAGCCGCTGGACGGCGCGGAAGACCCGGCCCTCGAGCGTGGAGGGGTCGCAGCGGCGGGCGGCGGCGGCCCAGTCCATCGGCGGACGGTGCATCCAGCGGTTGTCCGGCGCCCGCGCGGGGTCGTCGAGGTAGCCGGTGTCGTTGCGCTGCGCGAGCTCGTCACCCATGTACAGCAGCGGGATGCCGCCCCACGCGTAGACCACCGAGTACAGCAGCACCAGCCGCCGGATGCCGGCCTCGAGCGCTCCCGGGTCGCCCCGGTCGAGCCCGTCCTCGATGCCGCACAGCGACGCGGTCGAGCCGGAGATCCGGGCGTCGCCGGTGACCTCGTTCTCCTGGAACAGCGCCCCGCGGGCGAAGGAGCCCGGGAACCTCCCCGAGTAGAAGTCGTTGAGGAACCGGCGGTGGGCGAAGCCGTTCAACCCCACGGCGGCGGCATCCTCGTCGGTGACCGCCCAGCCGATGTCGTCGTGGCCGCGCACGTAGGTGACCCAGGTGGCGGTCGGCGGGATGGGCCGCATCCGGCCCAGCGCCTGCCGGGCCAGCCGGACGTCCTGCGTGGCCAGGCTGCTCCACAGCACGACCATCAGCTGGTTGTGGTAGGCCAGCTCGCACTCGGGCCGGTACCGGTCGTGGCCGCCGAGGTAGGCCACCAGGTCGTCGGGCGAGACGATCGCCTCGGCCTTGAACACCACGCCCGGGGCGGCCAGCCGGGTGAGCGCGTGCAGCAGCTGCAGCACGCTGTGCGTCTCGGGCAGGTTCTGGCAGTTGGTGCCCAGCCGCTTCCACATGAACGGGACGGCGTCCATGCGGAAGACGTCGACGCCCCGGTTGGCCAGCCAGGTGATCTCCCCGAGCACCGCCAGCGCCACCTCGGGGTTGGCGTAGTCGAGATCCCACTGGTAGGGCCAGAACGTCGTCCACACCCAGCCGCCGGCGCCGCCGCAGGCCTCCGGCACCCAGCTGAACGAGCCCGGCGCCCGGTCGGGGAACACCTCGGGGATGGTCGCGTCGTAGGCGTCGGGCATCGTCCGGTCGGGGAAGGCGGTGTAGAAGCCGGCGTGGGCGGGGTCGCCGGCGAGCCAACCCCGCGCCCAGGGGTGCTCGCGGGCGGTGTGGTTGAGCACCAGGTCGATGCACAGGCTCATCTCCCGCTCGTGCAGCGCCGCCGCCACCCGCTCCAGGTCGGCCATCGTGCCCAGGCGCGGGTCGACCGACCGGTAGTCCATGACCGCGTACCCGCCGTCGTTCTCGCCGGGGCGGGGCCGCAGCAGCGGCATGAGGTGCAGGTACGTGGTGCCCAGCTCGGCGAGGTGGTCGAGGTGGTCGGGCAGCCGGTCGAGGGTGCCGCAGAACCGGTCGACGTAGCAGACGTAGCCCTGCACCCGGGCCCGCTGGAACCACGCCGGGTCGATCTCCCGGCGCCGGTCGATCCGGCGCAGCTCCTCGGGCCGCTCCGCCGCGGCGGCCAGCGCGGTACCCAACGCCCGGGCGAAGAGGGCGTCGATGTCGGCGCGGTGCTCGTAGAGGACGGCGAGCGGCTCGTGGACGTCGAAGAGCGCGAGGTCGACGCGGGCGACGAAGGCGTCGGCCTCCGCGGCACCCAGGGCGGCGACCGCGTCTGCCGCCAGCCGCGGCCGCAGCGCTGCCCAGGCCCGCTCCGCCGCCGTCCGCCGGGCGGCTGCCGTGACCGTCACCGGGTCAGTATCGCGGCGCTGTTCGCCCACGGCATGACCGGCGCCACAGTCGGCGCCGGAGGCGTTCACTGGTGTAAGCAGGTAAGCAAGTGATCAGGAGGTGCGCCGTGAGCGTGCTGCCGGAGCCGTCCGCCACGGGCTTCCGAGACGACATCGCGCTGGACGCCTACTCCCGCATCGTCACCGCGGTCGCCGCCCACCTCACCCCGCACGTCGCCGCCCTGCAGGTCACCGACGCGTCCGGGCGCGGTGGTGCCGGCTCGGCGGTCGTCGTCCCGGGCGACCGGCTGATGCTGACCAACGCCCACGTCGTCGGCCGGGCCCGCCGCGGCCGGGCGGTGTTCAGCGACGGGGGCGAGGCCGACGTCGACGTCGTGGGCGCCGACCCGCTGTCGGACCTGGCCGTCGTCCGCGCCCGCGGGGAGACGCCGTCGCCGGCCGAGCTGGGGGACGCCGCCGCGCTGCGGGTGGGCCAGCTGGTGGTCGCCGTCGGCAACCCGCTGGGCCTGGCCGGCTCGGTCACCGCCGGTGTGGTCAGCGGCCTGGGCCGGTCGCTGCCCACCCGCGACGGCCGGACCGCGCGGGTGGTCGAGGACGTCATCCAGACCGACGCCGCGCTCAACCCGGGCAACTCCGGCGGCGCGCTGGCCGACTCCGCCGGCCGGGTGGTGGGCGTCAACACCGCCGTCGCGGGATGGGGCCTGGGGCTGGCGGTGCCGGTCAACGACACCACGCGGCGGATCGTCGCCGCGCTGACCCGCGACGGCCGCGTCCGCCGGGCCTACCTGGGCCTGGTCAGCACCCCCGCGCCGCTGCCGGCGCCGCTGGCCGAGCGCACCGGGCGCCGGCGGGGTCTGCGCGTGGTCGACGTCGTCGCCGGGTCGCCGGCCGACCGGGCGGGGCTCAAGGCCGGCGACCTGGTGCTCGAGGCCGGACGGCAGCCGGTGGCCGAGGCGCAGAGCCTGCAGCGGCTGCTGTTCGACGAGGCGATCGGCCGGCCACTGCCGGTGACGGTGTACCGCCGCGGCGCGATGGTCGACGTCATCACCGTGCCGACCGAGCTCACCGGGGGGTGACCTCGCCAGGGGGTTGGTGATCGATGCCCACGTCCTGTCCGGTTCGTCGCCCTGGGCCGCTGCTCATCCGGTGACCGCTGCCTGGCCTGCCGTCGCGACGAACCCTGCCCACTCGACCTGTGGCGCTGGAACCGGCCCGCGGCGCGCTCAGCGACCCGACCGACAACACCGCGAAGGGCTTCCTGCACACCAACAGCAGCGGGGCCGGCACCGGCGTCTACGACCGGTGGACCCGCAACGGTCATCAGGTCCTGGCCGACGAGGCGGTGTGGCTGGCCCACGAGTTCCGGCGCGACATCGGCCAACCGGCCCGGGCCATCCAGCTGGCCGGCTGCGCGTGGCAGGCCGGCTGCCGCCATCCGTGCATCGCCGAGCACACGCCGCAGCCGTCGGCGCTCCCGGCCGCGCACCGGATCGGGCCGCAGCCGAGGCGGTCTGCACCACGGCGCTGGCCACCCGTGCCGGCGCTACCGCCCCCAGCTGGCAGGTCCTCGGCACCCGCGCCGACCTCATCGCTGGCCGCCAGGCCCGGCTCACCGGTCTCGCCGCGACGTCCTCGACGCCGATGGGAACCCGGTCCCGAGGCCGCGGCACGCGGCACCACCCGGTCACGCCGCGGCGCACCCACCGCTGCGCTTCGCGCGCACGGGGTAGCAGTCCCGGCCGCTCTACGCGGGCGGCGCTCCGCCGATGAGCGCCAGGGCTTCCTCGTACCGGCCCCCGCACTCCACCCGGGCGACGTCGGCGAACGCCCACGTGTCCGGGCGGTCCGCCCACTCGGCCTGCGGGGTGATCCCCAGCAGGTGCACCGACCGAGTGGTGAAGCGCACCGGACGGCCGACGAAGCACACCGTGGGGTCGTCCTCCTCGGCGTGCAGCGTCACCAACGACGCTACCTCGGCGGCGGTGCGGACCAACTCCGCGACGCCGTCGAGGTCCACGTCGACGCCAACCGGCGGCCACTCGCCTCGCGCGGCGAGGGCTCGCCCGACGAATGTGTCCGACCCGCCACACCGCTCGACCCTCGACACGCCGCCGAGGCGCAGAGCTGCGTAGCCGTTGAGGTGGATGTCGTGGTCCAGCTCGGCCAGCAGCACCCACGCCTGCCCGAGGCCCACGACGAAGCCGTCGAGCTCGTCGCTGCGCCGGATGCTCCACGAGACCCGGACCAGCGCCTGCTCCTGGGCCGCCTCGTCCAGCTCAGCGCGGACATCGCGGGCACTACGGGTCTTCACCTCGGACATCCGCCCAGTGTGAGCAGCCTGCGGTGCTGCCCCTCGCGACCCGCTCACGACACCAACCGTGCCGCTGACCCTCACCACCGCACCCGTCGCCGACAGCGGCGACGAGGCACCCCACCCCGGGCGACACGCCGGGGCTGGCCTGCACGGTCGTGCGCCACAGGGACGGCAAGCCCACTCGCCGCGGTGGAGCCCCGGATGGGCCTCGATCCAGACGTCCTGGCCAACACCCCTGCCGAGGTCACGGGCGGCTGAGCACGGGGACGGCGGGGCTTCGCCCCGGTCCCCGTCCGACCCGAGGCGTTCCCCCCGGGAACGTCGTCGACCGTTGAGCTGCAGAGATGTCACCCCTGCGCTCTACCCTCCGAACACGTGTTCGACGAGGAGGGTGTGATGGCCGAGGAGCCTGAAGGCGGCGAGCTGCCGGTGACGGAGTTGGCGCGACAGATGACCAGCGGTGCGGTGCGGCTGGCCGCGGCCACCGCGGCCTGGCTGGCGCTGATCGCCGAGTTCGACCGCCGGAAGGGCTGGGGCGGGGTGGGCATCCGCTCGTGCGCGCACTGGCTGGCCTGGCAGTGCGGGCTGTCCCCGGGCGTGGCGCGGGAGCACGTGCGGGTGACCCGGGCGCTGAACGCGCTGCCGGCGACCGCGGCGGCCTTCGCCGCCGGACGGCTGTCCTACGCCAAGGTCCGCGCCCTGACCCGGGTCGCCGAGCCGCACACCGAGGCCGAGTTGCTGGCGCTGGCACACGAACTCACCGCGTCCCAGCTGGAGCGGGTGGTCCGCGAATGGCGCCGCGCCGACGCCGTCGACGCCGCCACCGTGGCGGCCACGCGGCGCTTCGAGCACCACTGGGACGAGGCGGGCATGCTGCACGTGCGGCTGTGCCTGGACGCCGAGCAGGGCGCGGCGTTCCTGGCCGGGGTGGACTCGCTGGCCGAGCGCACCGCCCGCCGGGAGCGGGCCGCGGCGAAGAAGTCCGCCGCCCCGAGCGACGGTGCCGGGTGCGACGGTGCTGGGTGCGACGGTGCTGGGTGCGACGGTGCTGAGTGCGACGGTGCTGGGTGCGACGGTGCTGGGTGCGACGGTGCTGGGTGCGACGGTGTCGAGCCGGATGGTGCCAGCCCGGGTGACGTCGAGCAGGTCGAGCAGGACGAGGTGGCCCGGGCGCGGGACCGCTCCACCGCCCGGCGCTGTGCCGCGGTGGCCCAGCTGGCCGCGGCCGCGGCCGACGCCGACCGGCGGGCCGGCGACCCACCGCGCCGCGAGGTGGTCATCCACGTCGACGCCGCGGTGCTCGCCGACGACGCCGCCGCCGGCCGCGCCCACCTGGCGGGCGGGCCGGCGCTACACCCCTCGGACGTGCGGCGCATGCTGTGCGAGGCCACCGTGGTCACCATGCTCGAACGCGGCCGCGAACCGCTGGCCGTGGGCCGGGCCCGGCGGTTGGCCACCCGCGCGCAGCGGCGGGCGCTGCACCGCCGCGACGGTGGCTGCGCCCGTCTGGGCTGTGCGGAGACCCGCATCGAGCGGCTGCACGCCCACCACCTGCGGCCCTGGCTGTCCGGCGGGGGCACCGACGTGGCGAACACGGTGTTGCTGTGCGATGTCGATCACGGTCTGGCCCACGACCTGGACCTGACCATGGCCCGCCGGGACGGGCAGCTGGTGGTCACCACCCCGGATGGGCGGCGGGTGTGGGGTGCCGCCGACGCCGCCTTCCGCGATGGGGTGGCCGGACTGTCGGCACGGGACACCGATGCCGCCTTCGCCGGTGTGCCCCCGCTCGACACCGCCGTCGCACGCCGCCCGGCCGCCACCGAGACGCTCCGCGCAGAACGCGACCCGGCCGCAGCAGCCCCCGCCCTCGCCGACGACCCGGCCGCAACGACACCCACCGCCTCGATCACCCGGCTGCTGTTCCCCGACCGGACACCCGACCTGCCCGAGGCGGTGCCGGTCGACGGCGAGGCCATGGACCTGGCCTACGTCGTCGGGGTGCTGCTGGGCAACCGCGACCTGGAACGCCGCCTCGCCGCCGAGAACGCCGGGAACGCCGGCCGGCTGACCGCGGCGGCCTGACCGTGGAGCCGGCCCGGCACGTTCCCGCGGGAATGCCGGACGTGCCCGCCGCCAGTGTGGCGCGCCGACCTGCGGGGTCAGCCGCACGACGTCGCCGACCCCCCAGACCGCCGGCGGGCGGATCCCCTCATCGGCCAGCGCCCGCCCCAACCCGGCCAGAGTGGGGGGACGGTGCGCTGGGTTCACCTCCGGCCCTCGAGGACCAACACGCCGGAGCAGGTCCGGCGGCAGGATCACCCCGGGTGAGAGAGGAGGACCGGTGCTGCACCTGCGACACCGCGTGCCGGCCCCGCTGCGGCCGTTCGTCGCCGAGGCGCACGGCTACCGGGCGCCGGCCAACCCGTTCGGCGTCCACCGGGGCCTGCCCTCGCGGCACCTGACCCTGGTCGTCGAGCTGGCCGCGCCGCTGCGCGTCTCCGGCCTCGGGGCCGACGTCGCGGCGCACGCCGTCGTCGGGGGCCTGCACACCCGGCCGGCCCTGATCGACGCCACCCGGGCGCAGGACGGCGTGCAGTACGGGCTCACGCCCTCGGCCGCCGCCGCCCTGCTCGGGGTGCCCGCCGCCGAGCTCGGCGGGCGCGCCGTCGACCTGGCCGCCGTCCTCGGCCGCACTGCGGACCGGCTGGTGGACGACCTGGCGACGGCGACCAGCTGGGCGCAGCGCTTCGCCCGCCTCGACGCCGCCCTGCTCGACCGGCTGTCCGGGACGACGCCCGCGGTGCGGCCGGAGGTGCGGGAGGCGTGGCGGATGGTGCTCACCAGCGACGGCCGGCGGCGGACGGGCGAGCTGGCCGCGCACGTCGGGTGGAGCCGCCGGCACCTCGCCGCCCAGTTCCGCCTGGCGACCGGGCTCACCCCCACCCAGGCGGCGCGGATCGCGCGGTTCGAGGCCGCGCGCCGTCTCCTGCAGGATCCGCTGCGCCCGCCGCTGGCCGACGTCGCCGCGCGCTGCGGCTACGCCGACCAGCCGCACCTGGCCCGGGAGTGGCGGGCGCTGGCCGGCTGCAGCGTCGGGACGTGGCTGCGCGAGGAGCTCCCGTTCGTCCAAGACGACGAGGTCTTCGACCCGGCACCCTCTCCGGCATGACCACACCAGAACCCACCGTCTGGCCCAGCGTCGGCTTCGTCGACGTCGACGCCGGCATCGACTTCCTCACCGGCGGTCTCGGCTTCGTCGTCACCGCCTGCCACCGGGCCGAGGACGGCACCGTCGTGCACGCCGAGGCGCGCTGGCCCGACGGCGGCGGCGTCATGTTCGGCACCCGCGGTAAGCCCGGCGACTGGGGCGCGCTCGGCCCGCAGGGGGTCTACGTGGTCGCCGCCGACGCCGCCACCGTCGACGCCGTCTGGGCGCGCGTCCGCGGCAGAGCCGAGGTGGAGGTCCTCGAGGAGCTGCACGACACCGACTACGGGTCGCACCAGTTCGGCGTCCGCGACGGCGACGGCAACCTCTGGACGCTCGGCACCTACCGCGGCGCCTGACCGCTCCACCGCCGGGTGACCGAACGGCACCCTCGGTCACCCGGACAGGCGGTCGCCGCCTCACCCGATGGGGCGGCGACCGTCACACAGCGCTGCACCGCGTCCGGCCCCGCATCGATCCTGGCCGGGATGAACGGGGACCCCCTGCACCGGCCCGGTGGTACGGCGGTGCTGTCGCTGCTCTGGGCGCTGAGCGCGGTGCTGTGTGCCGTCGTTGCGCTGCAGCCGACGTCCCAGCGCACCGCCGTCCCGCTCCTCTGGGCGCTCACCGGGCTCGCCGCCGCCGCGGCCGCGGCCCTGTGGCTGCGCCGCAGCCGGCTCGGCGGCCGGACGGTGCACGCAGCCGTCGCCGTCCTGTCGCTGCTCCTCGGTCTGCTGGCCTGGCGCTCGGCCACCGCGGTCACGATCGTCGGTCTCGGCCCGGCCATGGTGGCGCTCGGCACCTTCGCCGCCCACGTCCTCTCCCGCGGCGCCGCCCGCGCGCACGTGGCGTTCCTGCTCGCCGTCACCACGGCCGGTGCCGTGGCCGCACGGCCGTCGGGGTTCGTGGCCGTCTGGGTGGCGACGGTGGTGACCGTCGCGGTGCTCACCGAGGTGCAGGCGCGGGTCTCCGGCGAACTGCGCCGGGCGGCCGGCACCGACCCGCTCACCGGGCTGGCCAACCGGCGGGCCTGGGAGGCCGAGTCGGCCCGGAACCTGGCGCACGCCCAGCGCACCGGCGAGCCGCTCACCGTGGCGCTGCTCGATCTCGACGACTTCAAGCGGATCAACGACGAACAGGGGCACGGCGCCGGCGACGCCCTGCTGCGGGCGCTGGCGACCCGGTGGAGCGCCCGGCTGCGCCTGGCCGACCTGCTCGGCCGCTACGGCGGGGACGAGTTCGTGCTCTGCCTGCCGGGCACCGACGCCGCGCGGGCCGAGGAGCTGCTGGCGCGGCTGCGGACCAGCCACCCGGCGGCCTGGTCGGCCGGTACGGCGACCGCCCGACCCGGGGAGACGCTCTCCGACCTCCTGGGCCGCGCCGACGCCGAGCTCTACCGGCACAAGCGCGGCGGCTGACCGGAGTAGTCCCCGTGCGAGCCGGTCTCCGGAGCTCGTCCGCTCACCCGACGTCGCGGCGCCCCGTCCAGCGGGTCGTCAGCCGCGTCGCCAGTCGTCGGAGGTCAGGTGCGAACCGGCCATCGGGCCCATCTGCAGCATCCCGCCGTCCACGGGCCACGAGGCGCCGGTGACGTACCCGGCGGCCGAGGAGGCGAGGAAGGCGACGACGGCGGCGACCTCGCGGGCGTCGCCGGGGCGGCGCAGCGGCACCCCGGGGCGCTCGTGACCGGGGGCGGTCGGGTCCTCGTCCTCCTGGCCGGTCATCGGGGTGGCGATCTCCCCCGGCGCGACGGCGTTGACCGTGATGCCGTGCTCGGCCAGCTCGATCGCGGCCACCCGGGTGAGCAGGCCGAGCCCGCCCTTGGCCGCGCAGTAGGCCGCGGCGCCGACCCGCGGCTGGTGCTCGTGCACGCTGGTGATGTTGACGATCCGCCCGCCTCGGCCGGCGGCCACCATCCGGCGGGCGGCGCGCTGCAGGCAGAGGAAGGCGCCGTCGAGGTCGGTGGCCAGCACCTCCCGCCAGGTCTCGAACTCCAGGTCGAGCAGCGGGGTCGAGTGGCCGGTGCCGGCGTCGTTGACCAGGACGTCGACGCCGCCGAGGGCCCGGCCAGCTCGTCGACGACGTCGGCCGCGCCGGGCAGCCGGGTGAGGTCGACGTGCCGGACCTCCGCGCGGCGGCCCAGCGCCCGAACCTGCTCCGCGGTCGCCTCGGCGTCCGCCTGCTCGCGATACCAGGTGATCCCGAGGTCGCAGCCGGCCTCGGCGAGGGCCACGGCGGTCGCCCTGCCGATGCCGGACTCGGAGCCGGTGACGATGGCGACGCGGGGTGCAGGTGCGCTGTCGGTCATGCCGGCGACGCTAGATGAAGGACCCCTCCGCGCCCCACCGCTCGCAGGCTCGCGGTGGGACCCTGCAGAGGGGCCGCGCGACGGGTTTCAGGCGGCGTCGAGGCGCTGGTCGAGGAGGGCGTCGACGTCCGCCTCGGCCTCGGCCACCCGTCGCGTGTTCTCCGCGGACGGGCAGCGGGTCTCGGCGCTGCGCGCGACACCGAGGGCGATGTAGGCGACCGCGATCTCGAGGTCGAGGGTCTCGATGCGGGTGACGGTGCGGGTCATGTCGGCCTCCCCGGGGGGCGGGGTCTCTGTGCTCCGCACGCTAGGCCGGGGGTACGACGGTTGCGGCCCGGCCGAACCGACGTCCCCACTCGTGCAGCAGGTCCAGCAGCTCCGGCGGGGATACCACGGTGACCTCCGCACCGAGCACCCCCAGCGCGAACGCCGGCCAGTCCAGCGAGTCGGTCTCCATGCGCACCCGGCTGCGGTCCGGTCCGTCCTCCTCGACCTGCGCCCACCGGCCGATGCGCTCCCGCACCCGGGCGGCCGGCGCGTCGACCAGCACCTCCACCGCCACCTGCGCCGAGGACGCCCCGATGCCGGCCCGGACGAAGGCGACGGCGTCCTCCGCGGGCAGCCGCCGGGGCGCGAAGCGGGCGCCGGTGGGCCGGGGCCGGGTGAGCCGGTCGAGCCGGAAGCTGCGCCAGTCCCCCCGGGCGAGGTCGTAGGCGACGAGGTACCAGCGCCGTCCCAGGGCCACGAGCCGGTGGGGGTCGACCTCCCGTTCGGTCGCCGTCCCGTCGGCCGCGGTGTAGCCGAAGGCCAGCCGCTCGGCGTCGCGACAGGCCTGCGCGGCGACGGTCAGCGCCGACGGGTCGACGACGTCCCGCGCCCCGCTCCAGGGCGCCGGCTCGGTCGCCGCCCGCAGCGCCTCCACCCGGCGGCGCAGCCGGGGCGGCATGACCTGCACGACCTTGGCCAACGCCCGCACCGACGACTCCGCCGTCCCGGCGATCGCGCTCTGCGCCGCCGCCTGCAGGCCGACGGCGAGCGCGACCGCCTCCTCGTCGTCGAGCACCAGCGGCGGCAGCGCCGCCCCCGGGGCGAGCTGGTAGCCGCCGTCGACGCCGCGCTGGGCCTGCACCGGGTAGCCGAGCTCGCGCAGCCGCTCGACGTCGCGGCGCAGGGTGCGCACGGAGACGCCGAGGCGGTCGGCGAGGTCGGCGCCGGCCCAGTACCGGCGTTGCTGCAGCAGGGAGAGCAGCCGCAGGGTGCGCGCACCGGGATCGGTCACGTCCCCGATCGTCCTCCCATTGCGGTCAAGATCTGACACCTGTGGTCCCTAGCGTGGTCGGTATCGGTCCCCCCAGGAGAGGCGGATGCCATGACCACGCCGACCACCACGCTGTCCCGCGAGCGCGCCGACCTCGTCGAGACCCTCGACCGGCACCGGGAGTTCCTGCGGTTCACCGTGCGCGGCCTGACCGACGAGCAGGCCACCCGGCGGACGACGGTCAGCGAGCTCACCCTGGCCGGCGTCATCAAGCACGTCGCCTCCACCGAGGCGACCTGGACCCGCTTCATCGAGGGCGGACCCGAGGCGATGAGCGCTGGTTGGACCCCCGAGGCGTGGGCCCGCGAGTGGCGGCTGGAGCCCGGCGAGACCCTCGCCGACGTGCTCGCCCGCTACGAGGAGGTCGCCCGGCACACCGACGAGCTGGTCGCGACCCTGCCCGACCTGGACGCCGACCACCCGCTGCCCGAGGCGCCCTGGTTCGAGCCCGGCGCCCGCTGGTCGGCCCGCCGGACCTTCCTGCACATCATCGCCGAGACCGCCCAGCACGCCGGGCACGCCGACGTCCTGCGGGAGTCGCTGGACGGCCAGAAGACGATGGGCTGAGCGCCTCCTCGGCCCGAGGCATGGGAAGCGATCCCTCTGTTTCGCGGCCCCTGATGCAGGGATCGCTTCCCATGCCCGCGGAAGACGGGCTCACCCCTCGCGGACGGCGGCCACCACCTGCTCCAGCGCGGCCAGGCTGTGGCCGCTGACGAACGCGTCGCACAGCGGCAGCGCCGCGGCCATCCCGCCGACCAGCGGGGCGTAGCCGGGCGCGGCCCGGCGCGGGTTGACCCAGACGATGCGGTGGGCCAGCCGGCGCAGCCGCCGCATCGCCTCGGCGACGTCCTCGGGGTCGTCGGTGGCCCACCCGTCGGACAGCACGACCACGACCGCGCCGCGGGCCAGCCCCCGGCGGCCGTGCGCGGTGACGAACCCGCCGATCCCCGCGGCCAGCCGGGTGCCGCCGGCCCAGGCCGAGTCGGTGGCGCCGGCCCGGGCCAGCGCCCGGTCGGGGTCGCGGGCGGCCAGGTGCCGGGTGAGCCGGGTCAGCCGGGTGGAGAACACGAACGCCTCGGCCCGGGCCCCGGCCACCGCCCCCTGCAGCAGCGCCAGGTAGACGCGGGTGTAGGGCTGCATCGAGCCGGAGACGTCGCACAGCAGCACCAGCCGCCGCGGCTGCGCCCGCCGGGCGGCGTGCACCAGCCGCACCGGGTCCCCGCCGGCGCGCTGGGCGGCCCGCACCGTGCGCCGCAGGTCCAGCCGGTCGGCGCGCCGCCGGGTCGGCCGGGTGCGCCGGCTGCGCCGCTGCGGCGTGCCGAGCACCAGCCGGCCGACCAGCTCCCGCACCCGGGTCAGCTCGTCCGGGGTGAGGTCGGCGAAGGAGGTGTGCCGCAGCCGCTCCTCGGGCGAGGCCGCGGCCAGGACGACGTCCCGCTCGCCGTCCTCGCCGTCCCCCGGCCCCGGGGGCGACACTCCCCGCCCCGTCGGCGCCGGCGCGTCCGCGGGCGGGCGGGAGTCGGGCGGGGCCGGGCGCATCCGCGGCTCGGCGCCGACCGGCGGGGGCGCGGTCGGGTCGCCGCGGCTGTCGGCAGGGTCGAGGCGGCCGTCGAGGGCGGCGTCGAAGACGGCGGAGAACACCGCGTCGAACACCGGCAGCTGGGCGCGGTCGGTGACCAGGGCGACCCGGCAGGTCCAGTAGAGGGTGGCGCGGTCGACCGGCGGCACGAGCTGCAGGGCCCGCGCCAGCCCGGCGGCCCGGTCCGGGGTGGTCGGCAGCCCGGCCCGGTGCAGCGCGGTGGTCAGCCCGACCGCGAGCGGGCCGGGTGCCACCGCCGGCTCAGGCACCGGCCAGCCAGGTCGCACCCCGGCTGCGGGCCAGCTCCTGGTCGTCGCGGTTCTTGAGCACCGAGCCCCAGGTGGCCTCGACCGCCGCGGGTTCCAGCCGGGTCACGCCCAGCACGTCGAGGGCGGCCACCCAGTCGATGACCTCGGCGATGCCCGGCGGCTTGACCAGGTCGAGGCCGCGCAACCGGCTCACCGCGCCGGCGGCGTCCAGAGCCAGCGGCTCGCTGCTGCCGGGCACCCGGCGGCGCACGATCTCGGCGACCCGCTCCGGCGGCGGGTGGTCGATCCAGTGGTAGAGGCAGCGGCGGGTGAGCGCGTCGTGCAGGTCGCGGGTGCGGTTGGAGGTGAGGACGACGACCGGCGGGTGGGTGGCCCGCACCGTGCCCAGCTCCGGCACGGTCACCGCCGCCTCGGCCAGCACCTCGAAGGTGAACGCCTCGAACTCGGCGTCGGCCCGGTCGATCTCGTCGAGCAGCAGCACCGCCGGCCGCGGCCCGGGGTGCTCGATCGCCTGCAGCAGCGGCCGCCGCAGCAGGTAGTCCGGACCGAACAGGTCGTCGGCGCCCAGCGGCTGCCCCGACGCCTCGGCCAGCCGGATGCCCAGCAGCTGCCGCGGGTGGTTCCACTCGTAGAGCGCCTCGGCGGCGTCGATCCCCTCGAAGCACTGCAGCCGGTACAGCGGGGTGTCCAGCACCCGGGCCAGCGCCTTGGCCGCCTCGGTCTTGCCGACCCCCGGCTCGCCCTCCAGCAGCAGCGGCTGGGGCAGGCGGACGGCGAGGAACAGCGCCGTGGTCAGCCCGGGGTCGGCGAGGTAGTCGACGCCGTCGAGGGCCGCGGCCAGCGTCGCGACGTCCGGAACCCGGTCGCGGACCTCCTCCTCCGCCCCGGCCCGGGCGGCCGAGCGGCCTTTGTGGCCACTTCGTCCGCCCGCCGGGGGGCCGAAGTGGCCACAAAGGCCGCTCGGGTCGGCGTCAGGGAGCGGGGGCATACCGGACGGGGTCGGCGAGGAAGGCGGTGCGGCAGCCGTCGCAGCAGAACCAGGTGGGGACGCCGTCGACCGTCACGTGCGGGTTGGCGTCGACGGCGGCGACGCGCATCCCGCACACCGGGTCGACCACCCGCGCCGGTCCGGTCGGCGGCACCCGGCGTCCGGCGCTGCGCCGCTCGGCGACCACCTGGGCCCAGACCGACAGGGCGATCTCCCCCGCCGTCCGGGCGCCGATGTCCAGCCCGGCCGGGCTGCGCACCCGCGACCGCTGCTCGTCGGTCACGTCGAGGGAAGCCAGCACGGCCGCGCCGCGAATCCGGCTCGCGACCAGCCCCACGTAGGGGACGCCGAGCCGCAGCGCCGCGGTCAGCGCCGGCTCCTCGCCCCGCCCGTGCGACGCGACCACGAGCGCCGCGTCGTCGGCCGCGGGTGCGGCGTCCTCCCCGGACGCCGGCTCGACGGCGAACCCGAGCGGCCCGCCGAGCGCCACCAGCGCCTCGGCGACCGGGCTGTCGCCGACCACGAGCGCGCGCGGAGCCGGCACCCGCGGCTCGAGGAAGACCTCCACCGAGCCGCCGGACAGGCACGGGTTGGCCACCGTGACCGCGCCCTCCTCCGCGGCGCCCGCCCCGGCGCCGGACACGATCCGCAGCAGCAGCGGCTCGCCCGTCGCCAGCGCCATCAGCCCGTACTCGCGCACCGACGCCTCGGCGCAGGCGCCCCCGACGAACCCGTCGACGGCGCCGTCGGCCCGGACGAGCGCAGTGTCCCCGGCGTGCGCGCTGGCCGGCCGCTGCGCCCGCACGACGGTGGCCTGCACGAACGGGACCCGGCTGCGCACCAGCTCGGCGGCCGTGTCGGCGACCGACATGCGCTCCCCCTCGCGGGCTGGATTCGTGGGTTCGGCCCCGCTGCAGGGGCCCGCCGCAGGCGCGGTGACCGGCTGGAACGGCCTTCTCGCAGGGGCCCGCGCCGAGCCCGCGAGGCGTGGGGGGCGAGAAGGTCCTTCTTCAGATCGGCGGGGTGGGGCGGCCCTGCACCGCCTCCCACACCCGTGCGGGCGTGCAGGGCATGTCCACGTGCCGGATGCCGAACGGCGCGAGCGCGTCGACGACGGCGTTGACCACCGCCGGCGGGGACCCGACGGTCGCGGACTCCCCGATGCCCTTGGCCCCGATCGGGTGGTGCGGGGACGGCGTCACCGTGTAGCCGGTCTGCCAGTCCGGCACCTCCATCGCGGTGGGGATGAGGTAGTCCATGAACGACCCGCCCAGGCAGTTGCCCTGCTCGTCGAAGCCGATGAACTCCATCAGCGCCATGCCCACGCCGTCGGCCAGTCCGCCGTGGATCTGCCCCTCGACGATCATCGGGTTGATCCGGGTGCCGCAGTCGTCGACGGCGACGAACCGCCGCACGTGCACCTTCCCGGTGCCGCGGTCGACGTCGACGACGCAGATGTAGGCCCCGAACGGGAAGGTCAGGTTGGGCGGGTCGTAGGTGACCTCGGCGTCGAGGTTGCCGTCGATGCCCTCGGGCAGCTCGACGGTGCCGTGCGCGGCGAGCGCGATCTCGGTCATCGTCTTGCCGATCGACGGGTCGCCGGCGACGTGCCAGCGGCCCTTCTCCCACTCCAGGTCCTCCGGGCGGGTCTCCAGCACCGCCGCGGCGATGGCGCGGGCCTTGTCCTTCACCTTGCGGGCGGCCAGCGCCACCGCGCCACCGCTGACCGGGGTGGAGCGGCTGCCGTAGGTGCCCAGGCCGAACGGCGTCTGGTCGGTGTCGCCGTGCACCACGTCGACGTCCTCCGGCGGGATGCCCAGCTCCTCGGCGAGGATCTGGGCGAAGGTGGTCTCGTGGCCCTGGCCCTGGGTCTGCACCGAGAGCCGGACGACGGCCTTGCCGGTGGGGTGCACCCGCACCTCGGCGCCGTCGGCCATGCCGAGCCCGACGATGTCCATGTGCTTGCGCGGGCCGGCGCCCACGGTCTCGGTGAAGAAGGAGACGCCGATGCCCATGAGCTCGCCGCAGGCCCGCTTCTCCGCCTGCTCCCGGCGCATCCCCGCGTAGTCGACCAGCTCCATCGCCATGCGCAGCGCCGGCTCGTAGTCGCCGGAGTCGTACTCCCAGCCGGTCTTGTTGCGGTAGGGGAACTGCTCGGGGCGGATGAAGTTGGCCAGCCGCAGCTCGACCGGGTCGACGTCGAGCTCGTCGGCCAGCAGGTCGACCATCCGCTCCACCAGGTACACCGCCTCGGTGACCCGGAACGAGCAGGCGTAGGACACCCCGCCGGGCGCCTTGTTGGTGTAGACGCCGGTGACCGAGCAGTGCGCGGCCTGCAGGTCGTAGCTGCCGGTGAAGATGGAGAAGAACCCGGCCGGGTACTTGGTCGGCTGGGTGGTGGCGTTGAACGCGCCGTGGTCGGCCAGCACCGTCGTGCGGACGGCGAGGATCCTCCCCTCCCGGGTGGCCGCGATCTCCCCGCGCATGACGTAGTCGCGGGCGAACGCGGTCGACATGAGGTTCTCCGACCGGTCCTCCACCCACTTCACCGGCCGCCCGGTCACGATCGAGCCGACCACGGCGCAGACATAGCCGGGGTAGATGCCGACCTTGTTGCCGAACCCGCCGCCGATGTCGGGGGAGACCACCCGGATCTTGTGCTCGGGGATGCCGGCGACCATCGCGAACAGGGTGCGGTGGGCGTGCGGCGCCTGCGTCGTCTCGTACAGGGTGAGCCGGCCGTCGACGGCGTCGTAGTCGGCGATCGCGCCGCAGGTCTCCATCGGCGCCGGGTGCACCCGCGGGTAGACCATCTCCTGGCTGACGACGACGTCGGCGGAGGCGAAGACCGCGTCGGTCTCGGCCGCGTCGCCGGCCTCCCAGTCGAAGACGTGGTTGTCGGTACGGCCCTCCAGGTCGTCGCGGATGACCGGCGCGCCGGGGTCCAGCGCCCTGCGGACGTCGACGACCGGCGGCAGCTCCTCGTACTCGACGTCGATGAGCTCGAGCGCGTCGCGGGCGGTGTAGCGGTCCTCGGCGACGACGAAGGCCACCTCCTGGCCCTGGAAGCGCACCTTGTCGGTGGCCAGCACGGCCTGGACGTCGTTGGACAGCGTCGGCGCCCAGGCCAGGTTCAGCCGCTCCAGGTCCGCACCGGTGATCACCGCGTGCACCCCGGGGTGGGCCGCCGCCTCGGTGGTGTCGATCGAGACGAGCCGGGCGTGGGCCAGCGGCGAGCGCAGGACGGCGCCGTGCAGCATGCCCGGCAGCACGATGTCGTCGAGGTAGCGGCCCCGGCCGCGGACGAAGCGCGGGTCCTCCTTGCGCTGCACCCGGCCGAAGCCGATCGGCCGGTCGGGCGCGGTGAGCGCAGGGTTGGGCTCGCGCTCCTGGGGCAGCGCGGAGCGCTCCTGCACGGTGGTCATGCCGGCACCTCCTCGGCGGGCTGCTCGGGCGCCCCGACGGGGTGCTCGGCCGCCCAGCGGACGGAGCGGACGATCGTGGCGTACCCGGTGCACCGGCAGATCTGCCCGGAGATCGCCTCGCGGATGGTGGCCTCGTCGGGGTCGGGGTCGCGGTCGAGCAGGGCGCGGGCGGTCAGCAGCATCCCGGGCGTGCAGAACCCGCACTGCAGGCCGTGCTCGGCCATGAAGCCCTGCTGCACCGGGTCGAGCGTGGCGCCGTCGGCCAGCCCCTCGACGGTGCGCACCTCGTGCCCGTCGGTCATCACGGCCAGGGTGGTGCACGACTTGACCGGCTGGCCGTCGACGAGCACGACGCAGGTGCCGCAGTTGCTGGTGTCGCAGCCCCAGTGGGTGCCGGTCAGCCCGAGCGTCTCGCGCAGGAAGTGCACGAGCAGCAGCCGCGGCTCGACGTCGCGGGTCACCTCGGTGCCGTTGACGGTCATCGTGACCTGCACGGTTCAGCCTCCTGAGACGGCGGTGGCGAGCACGTCGGCCCCGGCGCGGCCGGCGGCCGAGCGCAGCACCCGGCGGGTGAGCTCGTCGGCGAGGTGGCGCTTGTAGTCGACCGGGCCGCGCTGGTCCTCGACCGGCGAGCTGGCCGCCGCGGCGAGCCGGCCGGCCTCGGCGAACGCCTCCTCGCTCGGGTGGACGCCGAGCAGCGCCGCGCCGGCCTCGACCGCGCAGCCCTCGAGCCCGAGGGCGGTCAGCCCGATGCTGGCGTCGGCGATCGTGCCGTCCTCGCCCAGCACGACCTGGGCCCCCGCGGCGGCCACCGCCCAGTCGCCGACCCGGCGCTCGACCTTCTCGTAGGCGCTGCCCGACCGCGGCCGGATCGGCAGGCGCAGCTCGGTGATCAGCTCGGTCTGCTCGCAGGCGGTCTCGTAGGGGCCGCGGTGCAGCTCCTCGATGCCGATGACCCGCTCGCCGTCGCGGCCGGCGATGACCACCTGGGCGCGCAGCACGTCGCAGACGGTGGTGAGGTCCTCGGCCGGATCGGCCTGGCCGAGCGACCCGCCGATGGTGCCCCGGTTGCGGACGACGGGGTCGGCGATGACCCGCTCGGCGTCGTGCACGATCGGGAACAGCTCCCCGACCAGCTCCGAGGCCAGCAGCTCGGCGTGCCGGGTGAGCGCCCCGACCCGCAGCCGGTCCCCGTCCCGCGTGATGGAGCGCAGCTCGGCGAGGTCGTTGATGTCGACCAGCCACTCGGGGCGGGCCAGCCGCAGCTTCATCATCGGCAGCAGGCTGTGCCCGCCGGCGACGACCCGCGCCTCGGGCCCGTGCCGGTCGAGCAGCTGCAGGGCGTCGGCCACGCTCGTGGCGCGCACGTAGTCGAACGGGGCCGGCACCTGCACGGGGACTCCTTCCCGCGGGGTCGCCGCGGGACCCCGATGGCGCAGGAGCTTGTGACCTGCACCACGCGGTTGTCAACAGCGCCCCGAGCGGGACCCGGACCCGGTCGGCGCGGCGGGGGGTGCCGGAGGCGGGTCAGCCCTCGGACGGTGCGGCGGCGGTCCGGTCCGGCGTCCGGGCGCCCTGCACCGACTGCCGGCCACCCGAGACCCCCTCCGGGGCGGCCGGTCCGGTCCCGGCGTCCCCGCTCGGCGTCCCCTCCCCGCGGACGACCCGACCCTCGGTCATGTCCGGGTCACCGGCGGTCTGCTCGACCGGCGCCTCGCGCGTCCTGGTCTCCCCCGGCCGGTCGTGCACCTGCTGGACCGAGCTGCCCTGCTCGGCGACCCGGACGGCCTCGGCGACGTCGGCGCCGCTGCGGGAGGCGTCGGGCGAGGTGTCCTCGGTGGCGGGTTCCTCGGACGAGCTCACGGCGGCCTCCACGTCGTCGTCGGGCACGGTGCGGGCAGTCTCGACCCCGGCCGCGCGCCCGGCAAGGGCCCGGTCAGCCGCCGCGCTCAGGCCCCGGTCCGCGGCGCCTCCCACAGGTCGATGCCGGCGTCCACGGCGTGCTCGTCGATCGCGGCGAGCTCATCGTCGGTGAAGTCCGTAGACCCGGCTTGACCTGCACCTCCGCCGGCTCAACTTGACCACTACGGAAAATCCGTAGTTGT
This sequence comes from Geodermatophilus sp. TF02-6, assembly GCF_003319115.1. Lineage (GTDB taxonomy): Bacteria > Actinomycetota > Actinomycetes > Mycobacteriales > Geodermatophilaceae > Geodermatophilus. The sequence goes on from NZ_QOHF01000007.1 coordinate 97,157, forward strand.
TGGCCAGGTCGAAGTGGGTGATCCCCAGGTCGAAGGCGCGGCGCAGGACGGCGCGCTGCCGCTCGAACGGGACGTCGTCGCCGAAGTTGTGCCCCAGGCCGAGGCTGATCGCGGGCAGGTCCAGCCCGCTGCGCCCGGTGCGCCGGTAGGTCATGGAGTCGTAGCGGGTGTCGGACGCACGGTGGGCCCTGCCCTGATCCAGCATGCCCCGATCCAACATGCCTGCGATCCGACCAGCGACCGCCGCGTCCGGCTCCCCGCCGTCCGGCGAGGTCGGGGCCGGGGACCCTGGTGCCGGCCGCCCACGGGCCTACGCTCGCAGGCGACAGTGCCCACGTCCTCCGGGAGGATGACCGTGCTCCGCTTCCTCGGCCTGCTGCTGGTCATCTGGTTGGCGATCACCGTCATCGGCGCCGTCGTCAAGGGCCTGTTCTGGCTGGCCGTCGTCGGCGGGCTGTTCTTCCTGCTCACCGCGGCGTTCGGCTGGGGGAAGCAGAGGAACCGGCTCTGACCACGGCCGCGCCGGTGCGCCGAGGACGGCGGTCACGGCGGCCGTCTCCGCGGCGAGGTCGGCCAGGGCGGGGTCGCGGACCGCGCAGGACGCGGCCAGGGCGACGATCCGCGCAGGCAGCGGACGGTCGGGCAGCCGGGCGGTGACCCGGTCGGCCCCGCGGGCCAGCAGCGCGGCGGCGGCGGCCTCGTCCCCGCGCGCCGCGGCGCGGACGGCGGCGACGGCGTTCATCAGCGCACTGGCCGGCCACGACCACGCGGGTCCGGCCGGGACCGGTCCGGGCGGAGGCAGCGGCGGGTGCGCGACGACCTCCAGGTCCACCCGCCAGAACACCGGCAGTCCGCGGAGGAGTGCGTAGACCAGCCGGCGGTCGGGGGCGGCGGCAGTCTCCGGGTCGAGCCGCAGCAGTCGCACCGGCCGGACCGATCCCAGGGCCGCTGGCAGCATCTGCAGGCAGGTGTCGCGATCGGCGCCGGCGACGTCCACGCGGAGGTCGATGTCGCTGAACGCGTCGGCGGTCCCGCCGGCGAGGGACCCCCGTAGGGCGACGCGGGCCGAGGGCGCCGTCCCGGCGAGCGCCGCGCGGAGGGCGTCGACGATCTCGGTCCGGCGCTCCTCCCGCAGGTCGAGGTCGGCCACGGCACCACGATGGCGGACGAGCGCGGCTCGGCCCAGCACGGGACCGGCCGTCACCAGCGAGGTCCCGCCGACGCGGACGGCGACCACCGCACGCCGGTGGTCGTCCTCCCTCCCGCGGGGCGACGGCCGGCGCGCGGTGGTCTCCGCCGAGGGTGACCGGTGCTCGGGGCCTGTTCTGGCCGGCCGACGCCCGGGGCGGGCGCGGGGCCGGCGATCAGAACCGCAGACCGGCCTCCAGGTGGCCGAGGGCCTCGTCGAACCGGTGGAACACCGAGGCCTGTCCGGCGGGCCCGTCGTCGGCCGTGGTGGCGGTGGCGCTGCCGACGGGGAGGACGGCGAGCACCACACCGACCAGCGCGCCCGCCATGACCCGGACGGCGGGATCGTCGGGCTGCCGTCCCGCGCGTTCGGCGATGACCTCGGCGAGCACGTCGAGGCTGCGCGCGAGCTCGGTCACCAGCCGCGCCGCCAGCTCGGGGACGGTCTGGAACAGCCGCTGCCGCTCGAACTCGCGGGCCAGGTCCTCGTCGGTCAACCGCTCGACCACGTCGCGGACCGCGGCCCGCATCGCCGGGATGAAGGGGAGCTCGGGGGGCTGGGCCCGGACGGCGGCGAGGAAGGCGGGGTCGAGGGCGTCGTGGGTGACGACGTCCTCCTTCGTCCCGAAGTACCGGAAGAAGGTGCTGGGCGAGACCTCGGCGGCCGCGGCGATCTGCTCGACCGTGGTGGCCGCGTACCCCTGCTCGACGAACAGCCGCAGCGCCTGCTCCTGGATCGCGGCCCGGGTCCGCGCCTTCTTGCGCTCCCGCAGGCCGGTGCCGGGCACCGGCCCGCGGGGGCGCTGGTCAACGGGTCGCGGGGACGTCATGCGGGGATTCTGCCGCGCGCTCCTCGGCGGCACCGTCCCCCGGCCGGGGCAGGAGGGCCGCGGCCAGCAGCGCGCAGGCCGCCGCGGCACCGGCCGCCACCCAGAAGGCGACGTCCATCCCGTGCACGAAGGCGTCACGGGCCGACTGCAGGAGCGCGGGTGCGCCGAGCTCCCGGGCGACGGCCGCGCCGCCGGGAAGGCCGGCCCGCGCCTGCTCCGCAGCCGCCGGCGGGAGGGCGTCGGTGTCCACGCCGGTCCGGTACAGGGACGCCAGCAGGCTGCCGAGGACGGCGACGCCCAGCGCCGCCCCGACCTGGCGCAGGGCCTGGACGACGGCCGAGCCCACGCCGCTGCCCTCGTCGGACAGCACCCCGATGGCGGCGTCCATCGCCGCCGGGAGCGAGGCGCCGAGCCCGATCCCGGTGAGGGCCAGCCAGCAGGCGGCGAACCCGTACCCGCTGTCGGCGCCGGTGGTCGCGGCTGCGGCCAGGCCCGCGGCCAGCACCAGGCAGCCGGCCGTCACGCGCACCCGCACGGAGCCGCGCCGGGCCAGCCGATCGCTGCCCTGCGCGCCCACGAGGAGTCCACCGATGAGCGGCAGCAACCGCAGCCCGGTGCCCAGGGCGTCAGCGTCGAGTACCCCCTGCAGGTACTGCGGCACGGCGAAGAGCACGCCGGCCAGCGCTGCGGTGACGACCGCGGCGACCGCGGTGCCGCCGGTGAAGGCGCGGGACCGGAACAGCGAGGGGTCCACCAGCGGTGCGTCGGTGCGCCGCTCGCGGAGGACGACGGCGCCCAGGCCGAGCACCCCTCCGGCGAGCAGCGCCAGGGCCGCGGCGTCGTCCCAGCCGCGGTCACCGGCCCGGATGAGGCCGGAGACCAGGGCGGTCAGGCCGGCGCTGGAGGACAGGATCCCGAGCGGGTCGACGCGGCCGGGTCGCGCGCTGCGCGACTCGGGCAGGAGCGCGGCCACCGCGGCCAGGGCCACGAGCGCCACCGGCACGTTGAGCAGGAAGACCGAACCCCACCAGAAGTGGTCCAGCAGCCAGCCGCACGTCGTCGCCGAGGGCGTCGAGCGCCCGGCGCACGCGGAGGTCCTGCACGACCTGGGCTGCCGCTCCGCCCAGGGCTTCCTGTTCGGCCGGCCCGCCCCGCTGGCCGCACTGCACGAGGACCTGCTGGCGGGGTCGGTGCCGGCCACCGCTCGTTGAGCGGTTCTGCGACGGCGGCCGCGTCGGGGTTCCTGAGCGCGGTCAGCCCCGCACGGCATCGGCGGTGGGCGCCGTCGCCGTGCGAGCGGCGACGGCGGGGACGATCAGCCGCGCGGCCGCGGTGCAGCCGCGCACGAAGCCGAAGAAGGGACCGAAGTCGTGGGTCGCCGCGAACCCGGTGACGAACAGACCCGGGACGCTGGTCTGCATGTGCTCGTCGAGCACGGGGAACCCGTTCGCGGTCGCCAGCCCCGGCACGTCGGCGAGGTAGGGCACGGCGGTGACGTCGGCCCGGTAGCCGGTGGCCAGGACGACGTGGTCGACGACGAGCGTCTCGCCGGTGGACAGCTCGGCGCGGATCTCCCCCGAGGGCAGCTCCACGCACCGGACGACCTCGGTCCGCGGGTGGCGGTGCACGACGCTCTCGGGCAGCCGCGGGGGCAGCCACGGCTCGAGCTTGAGCCGGCCCTCGGCCCAGAAGCGGCGGTCGACGGCCGCGCGCTCGTCGTCGGGCAGGGAGCGGTACCAGCCGGGGACCGACTCGGTGCGCTCGATCAGGGCGTCCACGAAGGACCAGTCGGAAGGCGTGAACGCGGGGGTGTCGTGGCGGTGGACGACGTGCACGGCCTCGACCCCCTGGTCGGCGAGCAGCGCGGCCCACTCGTAGGCGCTCTGCCGCCCACCGACGATCAGCGTCCGGGCGTCGCGGGTGCGGTCGAACTCGGTGAGGAAGCAGGTGTGGGCGTACCGGTCGGCCGACAGCCCGGCGACGAGGTGCCAGGGCGCCGCGGCGAAGGAGCTGATGCCGGGAGCGGCGACCACGGAGCGCGCCGAGAGGCTGCCCGCGTCGCCGAGCTCGACCTCGACCCCGTCCGGGCGGGGCCGCACGGCGGTGACCAGCTCGGGGCGGACCTGGATGCCCTCCACGTCCTGGAACCAGGTGGCGTAGTCGACGAAGAGCTCGACCGGGATCGGGTGGACGTCGGCCGGCCGGATGCCGCGCTCGGCCAGGTAGCGCTCCATGGTGTGTACCTCGGCGGCGTCGAGGTGCCAGTCGACCCCGGAGCGCAGCAGCATGCCCCGCGGCATGTGTCGGCGCCAGAAGGACATCGGTTCGCCGAGCACCAGGGTCTCGATCCCGGTGTGCCGGGCGTGCGCGGCGACGGCCAGCCCGTAGGGGCCGGCGCCGATGACGACGAGTGACAGGTCCGGCATGGTCGCTCCCCTCGTGGGCACAGCAGCCCGCGAGGGGAATGGTGCTCCGATGGAGGTGCCGGGCGCATCAGGGCCGACGCCGCAGGCGCTCCGGCTACCGGAGCCCCGGTCAGGGCAGGACGCGCCAGGACGAGCGGGTGGCGTCCTGGCAGCCGTCGGTGCGGGTCTCCCCGGCCGCCCGCGCGTCCCCGGGCAGCGACCGCAGCCCCTCCTGCCCTGCGCGCCGCGCCTCCTCGGCCTGCCGGCGGGCGGTGACGTCGCTGGCCGCGCCCACCCACTCCTCGACGCGGCCGTGTTCGTCGAGCAGCGGGACCGCGCGCGAGAGCACCCAGCCCAGCGATCCGTCCGGACGGCGGACGCGGTGCTCGAGCTCGAAGACGTTCCCGGTCCGCACCGCCTCCTCGATCGCCCGGGTGACCAGCGGCTGGTCGTCGGGGTGGATGTACTGGTCGAGCCAGGAGGCGGTGGGCCGGTCGGTGTCGGCGATGAAGCCACGGCCGTCGAGGGCATGCATCTCCGTCCAGTCGGCGTTCATCCGGTAGACGACGTCGAAACTGGCGTCGACCAGCGCCCGCCAGCGGCCCGCGCTGCGTCGGCGCAGCCGGGCCAGCTCGAGCTGGGCGCCGATGCGGGCCAGCAGCTCGCGGGGCGAGAAGGGCTTGACGATGTAGTCGTCGGCACCGGCGAGCAACCCCTCGACCGCGGACTCCTCTCCCGCCCGGGCGGTGACCAGGACCACCGGGACGTCGGCCGGCCCGTCGTCCCCGCGCAGCGCGCGCAGCAGCCCGGAGCCGTCGAGCCGGGGCATCACCACGTCGGCGAGCACGAGGTCGGGCCGCAGCGCGCGGGCCGCCTCCAGCGCCTCGACGCCGTCCCGAGCCGTGGCGACCCGCCAGTGGGGTTCGAGCAGCCGGCGCAGGTAGTCCCGCGCGTCGGCGTTGTCGTCGACGACCAGCACGCGCGCACCGAGCGCCCGGCGCACGATCCCGTCCGGCTGCGCCCCCGGGTCGTCGGCGGGCTCGGCGAGGACCGCCTCCTCCCCGACCGGGGCCGCGGTGACCCAGCGCTCGACCTCCTCGGCCAGCGCGGCGGCGACGTCGGACCGCGCGACGGAGACCGGCTCCCCCGGGTGGTCGGCGGCGGGCCGCCGCCCCAGCGGCAGCCACACCGTGAAGGTGGTGCCGACGCCGACCTCGCTGCGCACCCGGACCCGGCCGTGGTGACGCCGCACCAGCTCGTCGACCAACGCCAGGCCGATCCCGGCGCCCTCGTGCGTGCGCGCCCGCGTCCCGCGCACGCGGTGGAAGCGCTGGAACAGGTGCGGCAGGTCGTCGGCGGGGATGCCCACCCCGGTGTCGCGCACCTGCACCTCGACGTGCTTGGGCAGCGGCCGCACCGAGACCTCGACGACCCCCTCGAAGGTGAACTTCAGCGCGTTGGCCAGCAGGTTGGACAGCACCTTCTCCCACATCTGCGGGTCGACCCACACCGGTTGCGGCAGCCGCGGGGCGTCCACCCGCAGCTCGATCCCGGCCCGCTCGGCCGCGCTGCGGAACAGCCCGGCGACGTCGGCGGTCAGCCGGGACAGGTCCGTCGGCGCGAACGCCGGGCGCAGCCGGCCGGCCTCGGCACGGGAGAAGTCGAGCAGGCTGCCGACCATCCGCAGCAGCCGGCGGGCGTTGCGCCCGGCCAGCTCCACGTCGGCGCGCAGCTCCTCGGGCAGGTCGGCCCGGCGCTCGTGCAGGGCCTCGAGCGGGCCGAGCATCAGCGTCAGCGGGGTGCGGAACTCGTGGGAGACGTTGGAGAAGAACTCGGTCTTGGCGCGGTCGAGCTCGGCCAGCCGCGCCAGCCGCTCGCGCTCGCGCTCCCGGCCGCGCGCCTCGACCACCCGGGCGGCGACCTCGCGACCGGCCAGCCAGAGGAACTCGCGGTAGGCGGCGTCCAGCGGCAGCCGCGGGTGGACCCCGAGCACGAGCAGGCCGTTCGGGGAGTCGGCCCCCGGCTCCCGCAGCGGGACGAGCAGCGCCGCCTCGGGGACCAGCCCGTCCGGCCCGGCGGGGCCCCCGAAGCGGGCGGCGACGTCCTCGACCAGCAGCGGCTCCCCGAGCCGGGCGGCCCGGGCCAGCGGCCAGCCGGGGTCGCCGGTGTCCAGCTCGACCCGGGACGGGGCCATGGGTCCCCCGGCCTCGACCCCGACGGCGTCGACCAGGAGGGCCACGCTGCCCACGCCGTCGATCCGGTAGCCCACGGCGAACAGGACGTCCTCGCCGTCGACCGCGATCGCGGCCAGGGCGCTCTCGAGCGCGGTCCGCCAGGTCGTGGTGCCGGCCGTCCGGCTCCCGAGCTCGTGCAGGGTGCGCAGCCGCCGGTCGGCCAGGACCTGCGTGGTCCGCTCGACGACGGTGGCCAGGATGCCGCCGACCGCGCCGGCCTCGTCCCGGATCGGGGTGAAGAACAGGTCGAACCAGGCGTTCTCCAGCACTCCGGAGCGGGTGATCGGGTAGAGCGCCTCCCGCACCTGCACGGGGGATCCGGCGAGGACCTGGGCGTAGATCCCCTCGTTGAGGTGCCACACCTCGGGCCAGCAGTCCCGGTTGGCCTGGCCCAGCCCGGCGGGGTGCTTGACCCCCATGAGGTCGCGGTAGCCGTCGTTGTAGAGCTGGATGTGCCGCGGTCCCCACAGCAGGCACATCGCCAGCGGCGCCTCGAGCACCAGGCGGACGGTCGTGCGCAGCGCCGCCGACCACCCGCCGACCGGACCCAGCTCCGTCGTCGACCAGTCCCGCTCCCGCGCCAGCCGCGCCACCTCGGCGGGGCCGGCGAACAGCGAGCGGACGGCGGCGACGTCGGCGCTCGACGGCGGCAGGCCGCGGCCGGCCACCAGGTCCACGACGGCGCGACCGAGGACGTGCACCGCGAGCACCCGGTCGGCCGCTCCGGCCGTGGCCACCGCCCGCGGCATCGACGGGTGCTCGGAGGTCTCCTCGTCCTGCACGAGCACGGTGCCCCCGGCGGCGTGCACCGCCCGCGCGCCGGCGGCCCCGTCGTTCCCCATCCCGGTCAGCACCACGGCCAGCACCGCGTCGCCGAAGGAGTCGGCGACCGAGGCGAGCAGGCGGTCGAGCGGCCGGTCGGCGACCACGCTGTGCAGCGGCTGCGCGCTGCACGAGCCGTCGGGGAGCACCTCCAGGAGCGTGCGCGGCCGGGCCACCGTCACCAGCCCCGGACGCAGCTGGCCGCCCTCGTCGGCCCAGGCCACCTCCAGCGGGATGCGGCGCTGCAGGATCTCCACCAGGTGGCTGCCCTGGCCGCTGAGGTGCTGGGCGAGCACGACCGGCACGGGGAGGTCGGCCGGCAGCTCCCGCAGGACCCGGGTGACCGCGTCCAGCCCCCCGGCGGAGGTCACGATCGCGACGACGGCGAACGGTGCGGCGTCCTCCGCCGGGTGCGACGGCTCGTCCACCACGTCAGCTCCTCCCACCCCGACCCCGGCGGCGGCAGCGTGCAGGTCCCGCCGGGACGGCTGTCGGCGTTCGCCACTGTAGGCCGGTCGGCGCCCGGCGCGACGCCGCGGATCCGGACTCCGCGGATCCGGATCGGTTCCCCGGGAGGCGCTCAGCCGCCGGTGCCGACCGGCTTCCGGCCGGCACCGGCCCGCCGGTGCGCGGTCACACCAGCGATCCGACGCCGCGCAGGAGGACGTCGCGGACCGGAGCGGGCCGGCCGGCGAGCATGACGCGGGCGACCCGGGCCGAGCGGCGGACGAGCCGCTGGGTCGGCGGCCGGCGCTGCCGGTCGTAGGCGGCCAGCGCGGCCGGCACGTCGTGCTCGCCGAGCAACCGGGCGAGGGTGACGGCGTCGACGAGCGCGGAGCAGGCCCCCTGGCCGAGCGCGGGGGTCATGCCGTGGGCGGCGTCGCCGAGGAGGACGACGCGGCCGCGCACGTACGACGGCAGCGGCGGGGCGAGGTCGTACACCCGGTGCTCGAGGAGGCGCTCGGGGTCGGTGCGGGCGAGGACCTGCGGCACGGGGTCCGGCCAGGTCGCGTACCGGGCCTGCAGGGCCACCCAGTCGTCGCCGTCCGCGTCGGGCGCGGCGACCGCGGCGTACCAGTTGGTGCGGCCGGGCTCCATCGGGGTGAGCCCGAAGACCTGCCGCCGTCCCCAGGTCTCGCCGTGGACGGCGACCTCCCCGGCCACCCATCCGCGCCAGGCGACGAAGCCGGCGTCGCGGGGGCCGGTCGGTCCGGGGAAGACGGCGGAGCGGACCGTGCTGCGCAGGCCGTCGGCGCCGACGACCAGGTCGCAGTCGTCGGCGAGCTGCCGGGGGTCGGCGATGGCCGCACCGGTGCGGATCTCGACGTCCCCCAGCGCGGCCAGCAGCAGTTCCATCAGCGTGCGGCGGCCCAGGAGGACGACGGGACGTCCGCCGCGGCGCTCGATCCGGGCCAGCGGCAGGTCGGCCAGCCGCCGACCGGTGGCACTGCGGATCGTCGCCGAGCGGTAGGGCACGGACCGCTCGCGGAGCTCCTCCTCGAGCCCCAGGTGTGCCAGCGCCCGCTGCGCGTCGGGCCACAGCCCCAGCGCCGCCCCGTGCACGGTGACCTCCGGCCAGCGCTCGAGCACGGTGACCCGCCAGCCGCTCCGGCTCAGGCCGGCCGCCGTCGCCAGACCACCCACACCGGCCCCCACGACCACCGCCGTACGTCGCACGCCCGCAGACTACTACACCTGTAGTAGCACGGCGAGTAGCCTGGTCCGGAGCAGGCTCGCTGGGGAGGAGACGGCCGTGGACGACGACCGACGGGAGTGGGTGCGCACGCGGGAGGCCTTCACCCGGGCCGCGGGCTGGTTCGTCGAGACGACCGCCGGCGCAGCGGGACGCTGGGACGAGCCCGCGCTCGGCGAGTGGACGGTGCGCGACCTGGTCGGCCACACCGGCCGGGCGCTGTCGACGGTGCAGCGCTACCTCGGCGAGCCGGTCGACACGGTCGAGGTCCGCTCCCCCGTCGAGTACTTCCGGCGGGTCCGGGTCCTGGGGGATCCCGCGGAGGTCGCCCGGCGTGGCCGGGAGGCCGGGACGGCGCTCGGCGCCGACCCGGCCGGTGCGGTGGCGCGCCTCGCCGGCGAGGTGACCACGCTCGTGGACGGTGCCGACCCGGACGCCCTGGCGGCCACGCCGGCCGGGGGGATGCGGCTGGCCGACTACCTGCCCACCCGCACGTTCGAGCTGACCGTGCACACCTGCGACCTCGCCGCGGCGCTCGGCCGACCGCTCGACGTCCCCGAGGCCGCCGCCGCGGAGAGCCTGTCCCTGATCGGGAGCCTGGCCGTGCAGGGTGCCCGGGCCGGGGCGCTGCTGCGCGGGGCGACCGGGCGCGGCCTGCCGTCCGGCTTCACGGTCCTGTGACCGGCGGCTGGCACGCCGACGGGGACGAGGCCCCCCGGGTCGTCGACTGGGACGCCGCCGGGTACGCGCGGCTGTCCACGCCGCAGCAGTCCTGGGCGCGCGACGTGCTGGCCCGGCTGCACCTCCGGGGTGACGAGACCGTCGTGGACCTGGGGTGCGGGGCCGGGCTGGTCACCGAGCAGCTGGCCGCCCTGGTGCCGCGCGGGCGGGTCGTCGCCGTCGACGTCTCCGCCGCCATGGTGCGCGCCACGAGGGCCCGCCTCGGCGACCGGGCGGAGGTGGTCCGGGCGGACCTGCACGAGTTCACCTGGCCGGAGCCCGCCGACGTGCTGGTGTCGACCGCGACGCTGCACTGGGTCCCCGACCACGCGCGGCTGTGGCGGCACCTGCGCGGCCTGCTCCGACCCGGCGGCGTCCTCGCCGTGCAGTACGGCGGGGCCGGCAACATCCCCGGCGTCGAGGAGGCCATGGCCGAGCTGGCCGGCCGCGAGCCCTTCGCCGCGCACCTGGCGCCGTTCCGGTCGCCGTGGACGTTCGACGCGGTGGAGACGGCGCGGCGGGAGGTGGCGACGGCGGGCTTCACCGACGTCCGCGTGTGGAGCGAGCGTCGACCGGCGCGACCGCCCGACGTGCCGGCCTTCCTGGCCACCTCCGTCGCCGTGACCGAGCTCGACCGGTTGCCCGAGGAGCTGCGCGACCGCTACACCGCCGCCCTGTTCGCAGCCCTCGGCGCGCCGGAGGAGCTCGGCTACGTGCGGCTCGACGTCGACGCGCGGGCGGGCTGAGGCAGACCGCAGTCGGGGACACTGGGGCGGTCCCCCACAGCAGGCAGACTCGGAGGTCGGTGGTGGCGCGACGCACCGAGGCGCTCGACGCCGCGCTGGAGGTGCTGGCCGAGCGGGGCGCGCGCGGCCTCACCCACAGCGCGGTCGACCGGCGCGGCGGGCTGCCCGCGGGCACGACCTCCAACCACTTCCGCAGCCGCGACGCCCTGCTCGCCGGCGTCCTGGACCACCTGGCCGAACGCGAGCTGGCGGTGGTCGCCGCGCTCGACGTCGCGGCTGCGGGGCCGCCCGGCCCCGCCTCGTTCGTCGAGGAGCTCGCGGCCGTGGTCGAGTACCTGCTCGGCCCGGGGCGCACGCAGACGCTGGCGCGGCACGCCCTGTTCCTGGAGGCTGCCTGGCGGCCGCACCTGCGCGAGGCCGTGCTCGCCGCCACCGCCCGCTTCTGGCGGCTGCTCGAGGAGCGCCTGGCCGCGCTGGGCGCCGTCTCCCCCGCCCCGGCCGCCCGGACGCTGCTCGCCTGCGTCGACGGCCTCGTGCTCGACCAGCTGGTCCGGCCGCAGGAGGGTCTCGACCCGGCTGCGGCGCTGCGCCCGCTGGTGGCCGGCCTCATCGGGCGAGCGCCCGACGCAGCGCGGCGGGACGGTGCTCCCGGGGCCGCGGCGAGACCCTCCGCCCCGGCCTCCCGCCGGGCCGGCACGCACCCCTGAGGACGGCGGCGCGAGGACACCGGGGCGCGGGCATCGGGGCTCGGGCCGGGCCGCCGAGAGGCGTTCGGCGTCGGCGTCCTCGGCCACGGGTGCTCTCTCAGCACTCCACGATGTTGAGCGCCAGCCCGCCGCGGGCGGTCTCCTTGTACTTGTCCTTCATGTCCGCGCCGGTCTCGCGCATGGTCTTGATCGCCTTGTCCAGCGAGACGTGGTGCCGGCCGTCGCCGCGGACGGCCATGCGCGCCGCGGTGATGGCCTTGACCGAGCCGACGGCGTTGCGCTCGATGCAGGGGATCTGCACCAGTCCCCCGACCGGGTCACAGGTGAGGCCGAGGTTGTGCTCGATGCCGATCTCGGCGGCGTTCTCCACCTGCTCCGGGGTTCCGCCGATGACCTCGGCGAGGCCGGCGGCGGCCATGGAGCAGGCCGAGCCGACCTCGCCCTGGCAGCCCACCTCCGCACCGGAGATGGAGGCGTTCTCCTTGAACAGCAGCCCGATCGCCGCGGCGGTGAGCAGGAACCGCACCACCCCGTCCTCGGAGTAGGAGTCGACGAAGTCGCGGTAGTAGTGCAGGACGGCCGGCACGATGCCGGCGGCGCCGTTCGTCGGCGCGGTGACCACCCGCCCGCCGGCCGCGTTCTCCTCGTTGACCGCCAGGGCGTAGAGGGTCACCCACTCCATCGCACGGAGCGGGTCGGCCTCGTCCGGGTACTCCTCCAGCTGGGCGCGCAGCGCGGCCGCGCGCCGGCGGACCTTGAGCCCCCCGGGCAGGACGCCGGTGGTGCGGGTGCCCCGCTCGACACACTCCTGCATGACCGACCAGACGTGCAGCAGGCCCTCGCGCACCTCGGCCTCGCTCCGCCAGGAGAGCTCGTTGGCCAGCATCACGTCGCTGATGCGCAGCCCGGTCTCCCGGGTGTGCGCCAACAGCTCCTCGCCGGTGCGGAAGAGGTACCGCACCGGCGTGCGGTCCTCGACGATCACCGGGCCGGCCTCGTCCTCGTCCAGGACGAAGCCGCCGCCCACCGAGTAGTACTCGCGCCGGCGCAGTTCGTCCCCGTCCCCGTCCAGCGCCCGGAAGAGCATGCCGTTGGTGTGGAACTCCAGCCGCTTGCGTCGGTGCAGCACGACGTCGTCGTCCACCGAGAACGCGATGGGGTGCTCGCCGGCCAGCCGGAGTCCGCCCTCGCGGCGGATGGTCTCGACCCGCGGCTCGGCCGCGAGGGGGTCGACGAGGTCGGGCTGCTCGCCCTCCAGACCGAGGACGACGGCCTTGACACTGCCGTGACCGTGCCCGGTGGCGCCGAGCGAGCCGAACAGCTCGCACCGGACGCCGGCCACCTGTCCGAGCAGCCCCTCCTCGGACAGACGCGTGACGAAGGTGCTGGCGGCCCGCATGGGGCCGACGGTGTGCGAGCTGGACGGACCGATCCCCACCTTGAACAAGTCGAATGCGCTGATGGTCATGCGTGCCCTCTCACCGGTCCGCGACAGCCAGGAAAATCAGGTACACTTCTGATATACCAGATCTAGTGCAAGAGTATGTCGTTCTCCACACGGAGGCAAGCCTTGCTGGCTCTCCACCCGTACGATTCGAGCGTGACCGCCGTCCCGCTGGAACTGGACTCGTCCGCGCCCACGTCCCTGGCGGACAAGGCCTACGTGGCGATCAGGGACCGGCTGATCATGCTCGCCATCCGACCGGGTGATCCGATCGACGACGACGCGTTGGCCCAGGACCTCGGCGTGGGCCGGACCCCCGTCCGCGAGGCGCTGAAGCGGCTGGAGGTCGACCGGCTCGTCGTGTCCTACCCGCGGCGGGGGACGTTCGCGACCGGCATGGACATCTCCGATCTGGCGCACATCTCGGAGATCCGCGCTCAGCTGGAGCCACTGGCCGCCCGTCGCGCCGCCGAGCGGAGCGCTCGAACCGCATCCACCGAGCTCGAGGAGCTCGCCGCGCGCATCGACCACCTGGACGTCGCCCTGGTCGACCCGACCGAGCTGATGCGCTGGGACCTGGCCGTGCACCGGGCCATCTACCGGGCGGCGGGCAACCCGCACCTGGAGGACGTCCTCATCCGCTACGACAACCTGGCGACGCGGATCCACTGCGTGTTCCTCGACCGGCTGCCCACGGTGGACGTCCATGTCCGGGAGCACGTAGATCTGCTCCGGGCGATCGCCGCCGGGGACGCCGATCGGGCCGACGACCTCGCCCGTCGACACGTGCTCGGCTTCGAGCAGGCGATTCGCGCGGTGATCTGAGAAAGGACCCTCCTGCCCCCCACCACTCGCACGCTCGCGGCAGGCCCCTGCAGGAGGGCCGCCCGTCCTCCACCCCTCGCACGCTCAGGGTGAGCCTCTGGACGGGGCCTCCTCGCCCTCCACCCCTCGCAGGCTCGACCGACAGCGGCACGCCCACCTGGTCGTGGGCCGCGGGAAGAGCGCGGTGCAGTCCGGGCCGACCCCGCCGCGCGCGAGGGTCAGCCCGGACTGCACCGTCCGCGGCCGCGACGACTCCGGCCGCAGGACTGGTCAGCTCTTGTGGGTGGGGGTGAACTCCAGGGCGGCGTCCAGCAGCCAGTCGGCGAGGTACCCGGCGAAGGAGGACCGGACGAGGAGCAGGTAGTCGTCGCCGGTGTCCGAGAGGCCGAGCAGCACGACGCCGGCCAGGCCGAGGGTCGTCTGAGCGCTGCTGCCCCGGCCGAAGACCCGCGGGTGCAGGTCGATCGCGCAGCCCCTGGCCAGCACGTCGCGCACCCGCGCCCCGGTCAGCCGCAGGCCGATGCGCTGCGCGGAGACGTCCACAGCGGCACCGCCGAGCGGGAGGACGGCGCTCCGGACGCGGGCCTCGAACTCCTCCGGCGTCTCCGCCGTGCTGGAGAGCAGCCACTCGTCGGGACCGAGCCAGACGGCCCACCCGGAGTCGGTCGGCACCCAGGTGTTGACCGCCGTCGGCAGGTCGACGCCGAGCGCCGCCGACACCTCCGGGCCGAGGGCGCCGAGCCGGACGTCGACCATCGCGACGAACGGCTCGACGGTGGTGCCGACGGTGTCGGGCAGGCGCTCGAAGGCCGTGGCCCACGCCTCCAGCGGGTGGGTGCGCAGCAGCTCAGCCATCGCGACGGGCTCCTTCGGGATCGACCAGCACCGAGCCGGTGACCTCGACCGGGACGAGGGTGCCGTTGACGGGGACGTGGACGGTGTCGCCGATGCGCGACCGGCCTCCCTTGACCAGGGCGAGGGCGAAGGGACGCCCGAGCTCGGCGCTGCGGTAGCTGGAGGTGACGTGACCGAGCATCGGCACCGGCGGGGGCGGCAGCTCGCCGTCGGCGCGGAACTCCACGATCTGCGAGCCCTCGGGCAGCACGGTCTGCCGGTCCCCGGGCAGGAGCCCGACCAGCTGCTTGCGCAGCGGGTCGGCGTTGGCCACCCGGGCGAACGAGCGCTTGCCGACGAAGTCGGGCTTCTTCTTCGACACCGCCCACGCCATGCCGAGGTCCTGCGGCGTGACGGTGCCGTCGGTGTCCTGCCCGATGATCGGGTAGCCCTTCTCCGCGCGCAGGACGTGCATGGTCTCGGTGCCGTACGGGGTGATGCCGTACGGGCGGCCGGCCTCGAGCAGCCGCTGCCACACGGCGACCGCGTACCAGGGGTTGACGTAGACCTCGAAGGCCAGCTCTCCGGAGAAGCTGATCCGGGCCAGCCGGACCGGCACCCCCTCGAGGGTGGTGTCCCGCCAGGTCATGAACGGGAACGCCTCGGCGGAGACGTCGACGTCGGGGAAGACGGCGCCGATGACGTCGCGGGAGCGGGGGCCGACGACGGGGAAGGTGGCCCACTGCTCGGTGACCGAGGTGCAGTGGACGCGCAGCTCCGGCCACTCGGTCTGCAGCCACTCCTCCATCCAGTCGAGGATCTTCGCCGCGCCGCCGGTGGTGGTGAGGACGAGGAAGCGGTCCTCGGCCAGGCGCAGCACGGTGCCGTCGTCGATGACCATGCCGTCGACGCCGCACATGACGCCGTAGCGGACCGAGCCGACCTTGAGGCTGCTCATCAGGTTCGTGTAGAGCCGGTCGAGGAGGACGGCCGCGTCGGGGCCCTGGACGTCGATCTTGCCCAGGGTGGAGCCGTCGAGGATCCCGACGCCGGTGCGGGCGGCGGCGCACTCCCGCAGGACCGCGGCCTCCATGTCCTCGCCGGGCTGCGGGTAGTAGCGGGGACGCTTCCACTGGCCGACGTCCTCGAAGACCGCCCCGGCGGCCGCGTGCCACTCGTGCAGGGCGGTGACCCGCTCGGGGTCGAAGAGCCGGCCACGGTCCCGGCCGGCCAGCGCCGCGAAGGCCACCGGGGTGTAGGGCGGCCGGAACGTGGTGGTGCCGGTGTCCTGCACCGGGACCCCGAGCAGTTCGGCGGTGATCCCCGAGGTGAGGACGCCGGAGGTCTTGCCCTGGTCGTGCGCGGTCCCGATCGTCGTGTAGCGCTTGACGTGCTCGATGGAGCGCATCCCGGCGCCGACCGCCCGGGCGATGTCGGCGACCGTCGCGTCGCGCTGCAGGTCGACGAACTGAGTACGCGCTTGCGCGCCGGAGGCGTCCGGCACCCGCCACAGCACCAGCGGCGCGGTCGGGAGGACGGGCTGCTGGGCAGCCGGTGCGGGGTCCTCCCCCGGCGGCTGGACGGCCAGGGCCTCCAGCGCCGCGCGGGCCACCCGCTGCCCGTCGGCCAGGCACCCGGCCAGGTCGAACACGCCTGCGGCCGAGCCGGTGACGGACAGGCCCTCGAGTTCCTCGGCCGGGAGGAACGCGCCGAGCTCCTCGTCGTAGCGGAGCCGGCCGCGGGCCTGGCTGAACAGGTGCACTGCGGGGTTCCAGCCTCCGCTGACCAGGAGCAGGTCGCAGGCGATCGCGCTGTTGGCGCCGACCTCTCCGTTCTCGAACGGGGCGACGAGGGCGTGCGTGACCCGCTCGACGCCCTCGGTACCGACCACGACGGATCCGTCCAGGACCCGGATCCCGGCGCGCTCGCACTCCTCACGTCGGCGCGGCGAGCCCTCCGGCCGGGCGTCGACCACCGCCTGCACCCGCGCGCCGGCCCGGTGCAGGTCGAGGGCGGCGTCGTAGGCGCTGTCGTTGGTGGTGAACACGACGGCCTCGCGACCGGGCAGCACGCCGTAGCGGTGCAGGAACGTCCGGGCGGCGCCGGCGAGCATGACGCCCGGGCGGTCGTTGTCGGTGAACACGACCGGTCGCTCGTGGGCTCCGGTCGCCACGACGATGGCGCGGGTCCGGAAGCGCCACACCCGCTGGCGGGACAGGTGCTTGGGCGCGGTCGCACCCAGGTGATCCGTGCGCCGCTCGAGCGCCAGCACGAAGCCGTCGTCGTAGCCGCCGAAGGCGGTCGTGCGCTGCAGGTGCAGCACCTCCGGGTGCCCGGCCAGCTCGGCGACCGCCGCGGCGACCCACTGGAGCGCTGGAGCGTCGTCGAGCTGGTCGGTGCCCGACAGCAGCGAGCCGCCGGCTTCGGACTGCTCGTCGACGAGCGCGACCCGGGCCCCGGCCCGGGCGGCGGTGAGCGCGGCGGCCAGGCCCGCGGGGCCGGCTCCCACGACCAGCACGTCGACGTGGTGGTGGACCGCGTCGTAGCGCGCGGAGTCGGGCACCTCGGCCAGGCACCCCTGCCCCGGCAGCCCGTGGGCGACCAGGCCGTCGTAGAGCTCGACCGTCGTGGCCAACAGCATCGGCTCGGGGAACGGCTCCTCGATCTGCACCAGGCCGCCCGGGTCCTCGGCCCAGGCTGCGGCGATGCCGCGCGGTCGGCCGAGCTTGACGCTCGTGGCGATCTGGTGCCGGCCGGAGGCCAGCAGCGCCGAGGCCAGCGTGTCACCGGGGTGACCGGTGTAGGTCTGCCCGTCGAAGGTGAACTGCAGGGTGGTGGTGCGGTCGACTCGGCCGCCCGAGGCGGTCCGGAACGGGCTCGTCATGGGATCACCGGCTTCGGGTCATCGAGGCGGTAGACGCGCTCGAAGCGGTAGGTGGCGGTGTCGCGGATCGCATTGAACCAGCGGCGGCAGCCGGCGCTGTGCGACCAGCGCTCGGCGAAGCGGCCCTTGGGGTTGTCGCGGAAGAACACGTAGTGTGCCCACTCCTCGTCGGAGAGCCCGGCCGGGTCCTCCGGATACGCGACGTGGGCCTGGCCGCCGTAGTAGAACTCGACCTCCTCGCGGAGGCCGCACCACGGGCATTCGATGAGTTGCACGGAGGACTCCTGTATCGGTGGGCGCTGGGTCAGTGGGCCACGGCGGCGGCGCCGTGCTCGTCGACGAGCGCTCCGGTGACGAAGCGGTCCAGGCTGAACGGCGCCACGTTGGGGTGGGGCTCGTCGTTGGCGATGGTGGAGGCGAGGCACCAGCCGATGCCGGGCGTGGCCTTGAACCCGCCGGTGCCCCAGCCGCAGTTCAGGTAGAGGTTGTCGTAGGGGGTCCGCCCGGCGATCGGTGAGGCGTCCGGGCTGACGTCGACGATCCCGCCCCAGCTGCGCAGCAGGTGCGCCCGGGCGAACACCGGGAACAGCTCCACCGCGGCGGCCATCTGCCGCTCGATGATGTGGAACGCGCCGCGCTGCCCGTAGCCGTTGTAGGAGTCGACGCCGGCGCCCATGACCAGCTCGCCCTTGTGCGCCTGGGAGACGTACACGTGCACCGCGTTGGACATCACGATGGTCGGGTGCATGGGCTCCAGCAGCTCGGAGACCAGGGCCTGCAGCGGGTGGCTCTGCACCGGCACGCGGAAGCCGAGCATGTCGGTGAGCACCGTCGTGTGCCCGGCGGCGCACAGGGCGACCCGCCCGGCGGCGATGTCCCCGCGGGTGGTCCGCACCCCCGTGACCCGGTTGCCCTCGGTGGTGAACCCGGTGACCTCGCAGTCCTGGATCAGGTCGATCCCGGCCTCGTCGGCACGCCGGGCGAAGCCCCAGGCGACGTAGTCGTGCTTGGCGATGCCCGCGCGGGGCTGGTAGGTGGCCCCCAGCACCGGGTAGCGGATGTCGGCCGAGGTGTTGACGATCGGGCAGATCTTGCGGACCTCGTCCGGCTCCACCCACTCGGCGTCGACCCCGTTGAGCTTGTTGGCCTCGACCCGTCGCACGCTGTCGCGGACGTCCTGCAGCGTGTGTGCCAGGTTCAGCACCCCGCGCTGGCTGAACAGGATGGGGTAGCCCAGGTCCTCCTCCAGCCCCTCCCAGAGCTTGAGCGCCTGCTCGTAGATGGCCGCGCTCTCGTCCCAGAGGTAGTTGGAGCGGATCAGCGTGGTGTTGCGGGCCATGTTGCCGCCGGCCAGCCAGCCCTTCTCCAGCACCGCGACGTTGGTGATGCCGTGGTTCTTCGCCAGGTAGTGCGCGGTGGCCAGGCCGTGCCCGCCGCCACCGACGATGACCACGTCGTAGGAACGCTTCGGCTCCGGGTTCCGCCACAGGAAGTCCGGGTGCTCCGGCAGGTCCGCGCCGGGGGTGCGGGGGCTCATCGGGAGACCTCCGTCAGGTCGGGGTACAGGGGATGACGATCGGCCAGCCGGGTGACCCGCTCGCGGAGCTCGGCGAGCTGCTCGTCACCGAGCGAGGGCCGCAGCGCGGCGGCGATCACGTCGGACACCTCGACGAAGTCGTCGAGGTCGAAGCCGCGGGCGGCCAGCGCGGGGGTGCCGATGCGCACCCCGGAGCTGACCATCGGCGGGCGGGGGTCGAAGGGCACGGCGTTGCGGTTGACCGTGATGCCGATGGAGTGCAGCCGGTCCTCGGCCTGCCGGCCGTCCAGCTCCGACTCGCGCAGGTCCACCAGGACGAGGTGGACGTCGGTGCCGCCGCTGACGACGTCGACGCCCGCCGCGCGGGAGTCGGCTGCCAGCAACCGGTCCGCCAGGATCCGGGCGCCGGCGAGGGTGCGCTCCTGGCGCTCCCGGAAGGCCGGCTCACCGGCCAGCTTGAAGGCGACCGCCTTGGCGGCGATGACGTGCTCGAGGGGCCCGCCCTGCTGACCGGGGAACACCGAGGAGTTGAACTTCTTGGCCAGGTCGGCGGTGGCCAGGATGACCCCACCGCGCGGACCGCCCAGGGTCTTGTGGGTGGTCGAGGTGACGACGTGCGCGTGCGGCACCGGGGAGGGGTGCAGCCCGGCGGCGACGAGCCCGGCGAAGTGGGCCATGTCCACCATCAGGTAGGCCCCGACCTCGTCGGCGATCCGGCGGAACTCGGCGAAGTCCAGGTGACGCGGGTAGGCCGACCAGCCGGCCACGATGAGCTTGGGCCGCCGCTCCTCCGCCAGCTTCTCCACCTCGGCCATGTCGACCCGGTGGTCCTCGCGGCCCACGTGGTAGGCGGCGACGTCGTAGAGCTTGCCGGAGAAGTTGAGCTTCATCCCGTGCGTCAGGTGGCCGCCGTGGGCGAGGTCGAGGCCCAGGATGGTGTCGCCGGGCTCCAGCAGGGCGGACATCGCCGCGGCGTTGGCCTGCGCGCCCGAGTGCGGCTGCACGTTGGCGTACTCGGCGCCGAACAGCGCCTTCAGCCGGTCGATGGCCAGCTGCTCGATCACGTCGACGTGCTCGCAGCCGCCGTAGTACCGCCGGCCGGGGTAGCCCTCGGCGTACTTGTTGGTCAGCACCGAGCCCTGGGCCTGCATCACCGCGACCGGGGCGAAGTTCTCGCTGGCGATCATCTCCAGCGTCGTCTGCTGCCGGGCCAGCTCGGCCGAGATCGCGCGGTGCACCTCGGGGTCGGTGTCCCCCAGCGACCGGCTGAGCACGCGGTCCGAACCGGCCGAGGCGCGCAGCCCTCCGTTCCCCTGGACGGGGGCCTGCAGCCCTTCATCCACCTGGACGACCATGCCGGGATCCTTCCTGTCATGTATCAACCCGAAAACTAGTATATCAGTCGTGCAGCAGAGTAGAACGAGTGGCTGCCCCGGGTCAAGGGGGCGTCGTGGTTGTCGGTCGACTCGGCCCGCCAGCGCGTCGTAGGCGCCGGACAGGAACTGGAGCGTCGTCGGACGGAGCAGCCGAGCGAGGAGAAGAAGGCCGCCCTCGAGCGAGAAGCTGACTCAGCTCGAACTCGTCCTCGAGCTCGAGGTCCAGCTCGCTCCCGTCAGCATCGGGCCCTCCTGCGAGAAGGTCCCGATGCTGTCGGTGCACACGCGCGGGGTCTCCCTCAGCCGCGGATGCGGGTCATCTCCGGGTCGACGAGCGGCTCGGCGGCGACGGTGGCGGGGATCCGGGTGCCGAAGTACTCGATCTCGACCCTCGTGCCGACGGTCGCCGGGGCGGGCAGCCAGGCGTAGGCGATCGGCCGGCCGACGGTGTGCCCGAAGGCCGCGCTGGTCACGTAGCCGGCCGGGCGGCCGTCGACGAAGACCGGCTCGGAGCCGAGGACGACGCTGCGGCCGTCGTCGATCGTCAGGCAGGACAGCCGGCGGCTTCCCGTGTGTTCGCCGAGCTCGGCGATCGCCGCCCGTCCCACGTAGTCGTCCGTCTTCTGCCTGCGGACGGCGAACCCGAGACCGGCCTCGTAGGGGTCGTGCTCGGTGGTCATGTCGGAGCCCCAGGCGCGGTAGCCCTTCTCCAGCCGCAGGCTGTTGAAGGCCGCCCGGCCCGCGGCGATCACACCGAAGTCCTGGCCGGCACGCCACAGCACGTCCCACAGCCGCTGGCCGTGGTCGGCGCTGGTGTAGATCTCCCAGCCCAGCTCGCCGACGTAGGACAGCCGCATCGCGGTCACCGGCACTCCTCCGATCCGGGCCCGCTTGGCGCGGAAGTACTTCAGCCCGTCGTTGGAGAAGTCGTCGGAGCTGACCCGCTGGACGAGGTCGCGGGCCCGCGGGCCCCACAGCCCGATGCAGCAGGTGCCGCCGGTGACGTCGCGGATCGCGACGGTGCCGTCGTCCGGCGCCTGGCGCTGGAAGTGGTCGAGGTCGAGGGGGCCGTTGGCGCCGACCTGGAACAGCTGCTCACCGAGCCGGGCGACGGTGAGGTCGCTGCGGATGCCGCCGGCCTCGTCGAGGGCGAGCGTGTAGGTGACCGACCCGACCGACTTGTCCATCTCGCCGGTCGTCAGCCGCTGCAGCAGCGCGAGGGCACCGGGGCCGCTGACCTCGAGCCGCTTGAGCGGCGTCATGTCGTACACCGCCACGGCGGTGCGGGTCCGCCACGCCTCGGCCGCCGCGATCGGGGACCAGAACTGCCCCGCCCACGCGTCGCGCTCCGGCGGCACCCACTCCGCGGGCAGCTTGTCCACCAGGTGCGCGTTGGCCTCGTACCAGTGCGGCCGCTCCCAGCCGGCGGCCTCGAGGAAGACCGCGCCGAGCTCCTGCTGCCGGGCGGAGAAGGGGCTGACCCGCAGGTCGCGCGGGGAGCGCCGCGGCTGCAGCGGGTGGATGACGTCGTAGACCTCCACGAAGTTCTGCTGCGAGGTCTCGGTGACGTACTCCGGGGTGAGCTGCACGTCCTCGAAGCGGTGCACGTCGCAGCCGTGCAGGTCGATCTCCGAGCGGCCGTCCACGAGGAGCTGGGCCACGGCGCGGGCGACCCCGGCGGAGTGGGTGACCCAGACCGCCTCGGCGATCCAGAACCCCTGGACGTCGGCGGACTCGCCGATGAGCGGGCCGCCGTCCGGGGTGAAGGAGAAGATGCCGTTGAAGCCGGAGTCGATCTTCGCCGAGCGCAGCGAGGGCAGCAGCAGCTGGCTCTGCTCCCAGACCGGGGCGAAGTCCTCCTCGGTGAAGGGCAGCATCGAGGGCATGGACGACTCCCCGACGTCGCCCTGGGGCAGCTCGTGCAGGTCGACCGGCATCGGCCGGTGGGCGTAGGAGCCGATGCCGAGGCGGTCGACGCGCTCGCGGTAGTAGAGGTCCTGGTCCTGGTGGCGCAGGATCGGCAGGCTCGCCTCGCCGAGCTCGTCATTGCGCCCGACCAGCTCCGGCACCTGCCCGGTCCAGACGAACTGGTGCGCCAGCGGCAGCAGGGGGACGTCCATCCCCACCATGGCGCCGAGCTCCTGCCCCCAGAAGCCGGCGCAGGAGACCACGACGTCGGCGGGGATGACGCCGTCCGGGGTCCGGACGCCGGTGACCCGGCCGCCGGCGGACTCGATGCCGGTCACCCGGGTCGAGCCCTGGAAGACCGCGCCCCGGGCCTCGGCGCGGCGGGCCAGGGCGACGACCGCCCGGGAGGCCTTGGCCAGGCCGTCGGAGGGGATGTGCAACCCGCCGAGGATGCGCTCGCGGTCGACCAGCGGGTGCAGCCGCACGCACTCGTCGACGTCGACCACCTGCGCCTCGACGCCCCAGGAGGTGGCCCAGCCCTGCTTGCGGTGCAGGTCGGCGAGCCGCTCCGGCGTGGTGGCGACCTCGAGGCCGCCGACCTGGTTGAAGCACCAGGCGCCGTCGACGTCGAGGCCGAGGAACTTCTCGACCGTGTAGCTGGCGAAGGCGGTCATCGTCTTGGACGCGTTGGTCTGGAAGACCAGCCCGGGCGCGTGCGAGGTGGAGCCCCCGGTCAGCGGGAGGGGCCCCTGGTCGACCACGGTGACGCGGTCCCAGCCGCGGGCGGTCAGCTCGTCGGCCAGGTTGGTGCCGACGATCCCCGCTCCGATGACGACCACACGAGGGGTGGTGGACACTGCTCTCGCTCCTGCCTTCCGGTCGGCCGGGGGATGTCAACTTCCGGTTGCGACGGCCCCTCTGCAGGGTCCCTGGCCCCGTCCCGGGCACCGCCCCGAGCGTGCGAGGGGTGGGGAGGACGGGGTCCTTCTGCTGCGAGTGGCGGGGGGCAGAGGGGTCCTCTTCAGTTCGACAGGCGCCCGGTCAGCCACTCGTGGAAGGCGCCGATGTGGTGCTCGGAGGGCACGAGCACGCCGCCGCCCGCGTAGGCGCGGGAGGACATGGCCGGCTGGGTCCGCTCGCAGGCGGCGAAGTCCTGCTCGTTGACCCGGTGGAACAGCTCCACCGACCGCGTCACGTCCTTGCCCGACTCGACGACCTCGTGCGAGTACAGCCAGTCGCACTCGACGATCGTCCGGTCGGCCGAGACCGGGAACATGCGGTGGAGGATGACGTGGTCGGGCACCAGGTTGACGAACACGGTGGGCCTGATCGTGATGGCGTAGTAGCGACGGTCCTGGTCCTCGTCGACCCCCGGGAGCCGGTCGAAACCCTCGCTGCCGTCGACGGTGAAGCCCTGGACGTCGTCCCCGAACTCCGCGCCGTGCCCGACGAAGTACTGCGCTGCGTAGCCGTCGGCGAACTCGGGGAGCACCTCGGTGAGCTCCGGGTGGATCGTCGCGCAGTGGTAGCACTCCATGAAGTTCTCGACGATGAGCTTCCAGTTCGCCTGGACGTCGTAGGTGATGCGGCGCCCCACCGACAGCGAGTCGAGCTCGTAGTGCTCGATCGAGTCCGCGTCGCCGAGGCGCTCGACGACGGCGGCCACGACGTCGTCCTCGAAGGACGGGGGTTCCTTCGCCAGGCACACCCACGCGTAGCCCAGCCACTCCCGCAGCGCCACCGGCACCAGGCCGTACTCGACCCGGTCGATGTCGGGCATCTTGGTCAGGTTGGGGGCCGCGATGAGCTTGCCCGACAGGTCGTAGGTCCAGGCGTGGTAGGGGCACTGGAAGGCCCGCTTGACCTCTCCGGAGTCCTCCGTGCAGATCTGCGCACCTCGGTGCCGGCAGACGTTGAGGAACGACCGCAGCTGCCCGTCGCGGCTGCGGACGACGAGCACGCTCTCCCTGCCCACCTGGACCTTCCGGAAGGAGCCGGGCGTCGGCAGGTCGGCCGAGCGCACGGCGCAGAACCACATGTCCTCGAAGATCCGGGACTGTTCCAGCGCGAAGACGGCCGGGTCGGTGTAGTACTGGCCCGACAGCGTGGGGATGAGGCTCGCGGGCAGATCGGTGGAGGTCACACGGCACCTCGGGTTCCGTCGGGCGATGTGAGGGGACACGCTGGAGGTCGGGCAACGCAGGTCTGGGTCGACCACGGTCGTCGTCTGGTCAGGACGACCCGCTGTGTTGCAGATTACCCACCCGCTCGCGCCTGGCGCAACAACTCGCCGTCTCGGCTCTCGCTCCACCGCCACCGGCGGCACCACCAGCCGGGTCAGCGCGGGCGGCCGAAGAAGCCCAGCCTCCTGCTCAGCTCGTCAGCGCCCGACACGACCCGCGGGGCGAGCCTCGGGAAGTCCGCCGAGTCCATCCGGAAGGAGGGGCCCGAGACGCTGAGGGCCGCGACCACGTCTCCGTCCGCGTCCCGGACGGGCGCGGCGACGGCGTTGAGGCCGACCTCGTACTCCTCGACGGTCGAACCCCAGCCCCGCTCGACGATCCGGTCGAGGTGCCGGCGCAGCTCTTCGGGATCGGTGATGGTGGCGGGGGTGAAGCGCTGCAGCTCCCGGGACAGCACGCCCTTGCAGACGGCGTCGGGCGCGTGGGCCAGGAGCACCTTGCCGCTCGAGGTGGCGTGCAAGGGGGTACCCTGCCCCACCCAGTTGTGCGTGCTGAGCGCCGCCGGCCCGCGGACCTGGCTGACGTTCACCGCACGGTCGCTGTCCAGGATGGCGATGTTCACGGTCTCCTCGAGATCGGCGGCCAGCGCCTCGCAGATCCGCCGTCCCTCCTGGGCGATGTCCAACTGCGCGGCGGCGGCGCCGGCCAGGCGCACGACGCCGAAGCCCAACCGGTACTTGCCCCGATCGGCCAGCTGCTCGACGAAGCCCCTGCTCTCCAGCACCGCGACCAGCCGGAAGGCCGTCGACTTGTGCACCCCCAGCTCGGCGGCGACCTCCGTGACGCCGACCTCCCCGTGTGCCGCCAGGATCTCCAGGACGCTCAGGGCGCGGTCCACGGACTGGACCGCGGCGACCGCGTTGCGCTCTCCGTTCTCCGCCTGCGGCCCACTCATGACCTAGAGCGTAGGGCGCGGATCGCGGGGTCGGCCGCTCCCCTTGACGGTGGAGCGAGGCCGAGCCATGCTGTTGCGCCATAGGCAAACAGTCGTGATAGACGCAACATAGAGCCTGGAGCGCCATGATCCCGGTCTGCCCCACGACCGCGTTGCCGCCCGGCGAGGCGATCCGGGTGGAGGCCGACGAGCCCATCGCGGTCTTCAACGTCGACGGCGACTTCTACGCGATCGACGACACGTGCACCCACCAGGACGCCTCGCTGGCCGACGGCTGGCTGGACGGCTGCGCCGTGGAGTGCCCCCTGCACGCCTCGTGCTTCGACCTGCGCACCGGGAAGGTCTCCGGCCCGCCGGCCAAGATCCCGGTCCGCACCCACCGGGTCGTCGTGCAGGACGGCATGGTCTACGTGCAGCCGGGAACCCCCGCGGACGGCGCCGCATGAGCCCCACCGTCGCCGTGGTCGGAGCCTCCCTGGCCGGCCTGTCGGCAGCGCGCGCTCTCCGGGCGCAGTCCTACGGCGGCCGCATCGTGGTCATCGGCGACGAGGTGCACGCCCCCTACGACCGACCGCCCCTCTCCAAGGGGTTCCTGGCCGGCACGGCCTCGCTGGACGACATCGCCCTGAGTGCACCCGACGACGAGGACCTCGGGCTGGAGTGGCGGCTGGGCACTCCGGCGGTCGGCCTCGACCGCCTCGGCCGCTCGGTGCTGCTCGACGACGGCAGCGAGGTCCGGGCCGACGGCGTCGTCCTCGCCACCGGCGCCCGCGCCCGCCGCCTGCCCGGCAGCGAGGGGCTCGCCGGCGTGCACGTGCTGCGCTCCCTGGACGATGCCCTCGCCCTGCGGGAGGACCTGGCCGCCGGCGGACGTCTCGTCGTGATCGGCGCCGGCTTCATCGGGGCGGAGGTCGCCTCCACGGCCCGCCGCCTCGGGCTGGAGGTCACGGTCGTCGAGACCCAGCCCGTCCCGCTCGCCGGCCCGCTGGGTGCCGAGATGGGCGCGGTCTGCGCCGAGTTGCACGCCGACCACGGCACCCGCCTGCTGACCGGCACCGGGGTCGCCGGACTGGCGGGCACCGGCAGGGTCGAGGCCGTGGAGCTGACCGACGGCACCCGCCTGCCCACCGACGTGGTGGTCGTGGGGATCGGCGCCGCACCGAACACCGAGTGGCTGGCCCACTCCGGCGTCGCTCTCGGCAACGGCGCCCTCGGCAACGGCGTCCTCACCGATGAGCGCGGCGCCACCAACATCCCCGGCGTGGTCGCCGTCGGCGACTGCGCCGCGGCGTGGTCGGCCCCCGCGGAGCGGCACGTCCGCACCGAGCACTGGACCACCGCGCTGGAGCAGCCGGCCACCGCGGTCGCCACGCTGCTGGGCGCCGGGGAGCCGGCGCCGACCCCGGTCCCCTACTTCTGGTCCGACCAGTACGGCGCCCGCATCCAGTTCGCGGGTTCGCGCCGCGAGGGCGACGTCGCACGGGTCGTGGAGGGCAGCTGCGCCGACCGCAGCTTCCTGGTGGCCTACGAGCGCGACGGCGAACCCGTCGCCGTGCTCGGGATGAACCAGCCCCGCCTGTTCACGCGGTGGCGCCGACAGCTCCGCTCCCCCGTGCCGACTCCCTGCTGACTGCTGGGCTGACTGTTGGGCCGGACCGGGCGGTCGGCGCTCTGCACCCGTGGTGAGGACCGGGCACCCCGCGGACCGCGCGGCCGGCGCCGGTGCGGCTCTACCAGCGGTGGGCCTCCGTCACCCTCGAGCCGGGTCGGCGTGGGTGTCGCCGGACGCCTGCGGCGTGCGGCGTGCGTACTGCTCGCAGACGAGGTGCACGAACGTGTCGAGGTTGGGCGGCGGGCTGTCGGCCCACCAGGCGAGCCACACCGGCAGGGGCGGGGCATCCCGGACGAGCCGGTAGGCGACGCCGGAACGGGGGTGCTGGGCGGCAGTTGCCTCAGCGGAGATGCCGACGGCCTGGCCGGCGGCGATGACGGTGAGCCAGTCCTCGATCCCGTGCACGGTCCGGACGGCGGCAGGCGCCGCCGGTGGCGACCACAGCTCCTCGGTGGTGGTCCCGGTCAGGGGGTCGACGGCGATGGTGCGCCCGGCGAAGTCGTTGAGACTGAGGCTGCGACGGCGGGCCAGCGGATCGTCGGCGGCCACGGCGGCGTAGCGCCGCTCGACACCGAGCAGGGCGGTGCGCAGCCGCGCGTCGCCGACCGGGCGGCGGAGCACGCTGACGTCGACGGCGCCCTCGGTCAGGCCCGCGGTCGGGCTGTTGGCGTGGACGAACACCAGCGCGGAGCCGGGGTGGTCCTGGGACCACCGGCGCTGCACCGCGGTGGTGTGCCGACCGAGCGCCGACCAGGCGTAGCCGACGCGCAGGTTGCCGCGGGCCCGGTCGCCGGCGCGCCGGATCGCGGCGACCTCCTCCAGGACGCGGCGCGCGTGCCCGGCGACCCGGGCGCCCACCGGGGTCAGCGACACCTCGCGGGTCGTGCGCTGTAGCACGCGGGCGCCCAGGACGCGTTCCAGCGCGGCGATGGTGCGGGACACCGACGCCTGCGACGTGCCGAGGACGTCGGCGGCTCCGGTGAAGGTGCCGGCGTCGACCACGGCGAGCAGCGCCCGCAGCTGGCGCACCTCGAAATCCATGCGGTTAACGTATCACCGGGCACGTGTCCGGCATTTCCCTCATGAGTCGAGCGTGCCCATACTCAGGCGGGTGACCAATGAGGCAGGGATCGGCGCGACGGCCGTCGGCGGACCGGGAGCGCGCCTGCTGCGCGGGATCGGGACGATGCTGGGCAGCGCGCTGAGCAACCAGGTCGGGGCCGCCCTCGGCGCGCACGCGTTCGGGGCGCTCGGCCCGGCGGGGGTGGTGGCGACTCGTCAGGTGGTGGCGGCGGCAGTGCTGCTGCCGCTCGCCCGCCCGCCGGTGCGCCGGATGCCCCGGGCGCAGTGGTGGCCGGTCCTGCTCCTGGCGGCCGTGTTCGGCGGCATGAACCTGTCGCTGTACACGGCGATCGATCGGATCGGGCTGGGGCTGGCGGTGACGCTGGAGTTCCTCGGCCCGCTCGCCGTCGCCCTCGCCGGGTCGCGCTCGCGGCGTGATCTGTCGATCGCGGCCACGGCCGCGATCGGTGTCTACGTGCTGGTGCTGCCCGGGCGGTCGAGTGACTACCTGGGCCTGGGGCTCGGGCTGTTGGCCGCCGGCTGCTGGGCGGCGTACATCGTGCTCAACCGGGTCGCGGGAGCTCGCCTGCCGGGACTGCAGGCCCCCGCGCTGGCCACCGCGCTCTGCGCGCTCGCCTACCTGCCGGTACTCCTCGTGCTCGCCGGGTCCGGGCGGCTGGACGGGGTGCCGATGGCCTACGCCGTGGCGGCCGGGGTGCTGTCGTCGGTGGTCCCGTACGCGGCCGACCTGACCGCGCTGCGCTTCGTCCCCCAGCGCTTCTTCGGGGTGTTCATGAGCGTCCACCCGGTCCTGGCCGCGCTGGTCGGCATGGTGCTGCTGGGTCAGCTGCTGGCCGGGCACGAGTGGGTCGGGATCGCGGTGGTCGTGCTGGCCAACGCCGCAGCGGTCACCACGGCGGGCGGGCGCCCCCACGAAGCGCTGGCCGGGCCGAGCAGCGAGGGCGGCGTCCACGTCACCGTCGCCGAGGCGCTCGCCGGAGCCGAGCTCGACGTGCCGGTGGGCCGCACCAGTACGGGACGCTGACGCCCCGCCGAGACGCCGACGCACGGGGTGTGCGCCCCACTACGGGCGGTGTGCCAGCGATGCGCTACGGCTCGGAACGGAGCGTGGAGTCGGTCAGGGCACGGTCACCTCGGCAGAGGCTTCCCGGCACCGGAGCCGGTTCTCGGCAGCTCCGGTGCCGGGAGACGTGTGCCTCGCAGGCGGTACAGCTAGTCGCGAGGATCCAGCGGGCGGCCGATGGACTCCGCCGTGGGCTGGCTCCGTGCAGGCACGGAGCCGTCCCCCGTAGACGACACGAAGTTGCCGTGCGGGCTCACCGACAGCTGGCCGTCCCCCTCCGAGCTCGCCTGCGAGGGCCTCGCCACCACGTGCGCGGTGTCCGGCAATGGCGAGCTCGGGGTCCTCTCCACGACGAGGACGAAGTCGTCCCCGTGGCGGCTGATGCCTTCGACGACGGCCTGCTCGATCGCCGAGGTGGCGTAGCTCCCGCGCAGGACGATGGGATCGCGGCGGAGGTCCTTGACCAGGCTCACCGCCATCGCCGCCATGACCAGCGCGAACGGCAGAGCCGCGATGATCGTCAGGTTCTGCAGCCCCGTCAGGGCGGCACCCTCGTCGCCCAGGAGCAACATGATCGCGGCGACGGCGCCCATCACCACGCCCCAGAAGACGACGACCCAGCGGCTCGGTTCCAGGGTGCCGCGCTGCGACAGCGACCCCATGACGATCGATGCCGCGTCCGCACCGGACACGAAGAAGATGCCGACGAGCACCATCACGACCACCGTCGCGACGCTGGCCAGGGGGTACTGCTCCAGGACGGTGAACAGCTGCCCCTCGGTGGTGCCCTGCCCGGCGACGTCGACGCCGCCGCGCTGTGCGGCGATCCCCGCCCCGCCGAAGACGGCGAACCACAGCAGGCTGACCAGGCTGGGCACCAGGAGCACGCCGGTGACGAACTGGCGGATGGTCCGGCCGCGGCTGATGCGCGCGATGAACAGTCCGACGAACGGGGTCCAGTTGATCCACCAGGCCCAGTAGAAGACCGTCCAACCGCGCAGCCAGACGGCCATCGGGTCACCGCCGGTGGCCTCCGTGCGCGCGGCCATCTCGCCGAGGTCGGAGAAGTAGCTGCCGACCGCGTCGGGGATGAGGTTGAGGATGAAGATCGTCGGACCGACGACGAAGACGAACACCGCCAGGGCCAGGGCCAGGACCATGTTGGTGTTGGACAGCCACTGGATCCCACGTTCGATGCCGGAGACGGCCGAGGCGACGAACGCCGCGGTCAGGATCGCGATGATCGCGACCAGGACGCCGTTGCCGACGTTGCCCGCCCAACCGAGGATCTCGACCCCGCTGCCGATCTGCAGCGCGCCCAGGCCCAGGGAGGCGGCCGACCCGAACAGCGTGGCGAAGATGGCCAGGACGTCGATGACCCGGCCGGCCGGACCGGCGGCCCGCCGTTCACCGAGCAGCGGGATGAACGCGGAGCTGATCAGCTGACGGCGGCCCCGCCGGAAGGTGCCGTAGGCGATGGCCAGCCCGACGACGGCGTACATCGCCCACGGGTGCAGCGTCCAGTGGAACAGCGTGGTGGCCATCGCCGTCTGGATCGCCTCGGACGTCTCGGGCTCGTCCGTGAGCGGCGGGGGGGAGACGTAGTGCGAGAGCGGCTCGGCGACGCCGTAGAACATCAGCCCGATGCCCATGCCCGCGCTGAACATCATCGCGACCCACGAGACGGTGCGGAACTCCGGCCGCTCGTCGTCGTGCCCCAGCGGGATCCGCCCGTACTTGCTGGCCGCCAGCCAGAGGACGTACACCACGAACGCCGACGCCAGCAGTACGAACAGCCAGCCGAGGTTGCCGGTGATCCAGCCGAGGACCGAACTGCTCGCGGTGCCCAGGCCGGTGGGGGTGGCGAAGCCCCAGGCCACGAAGCCCAGCGCCATGGCCGCAGCGACGGCGAACAGGACCCGGTCCACGGCCCAGTGCCGGTCGGCCACGCAGGGTGGCGGCTTGGCGAGTGCGGGGTGGACCCCTGCCACGGACACGTCCGCAGCCGAGAGCGGGGGCTCCCCCTGTCCCGACCGATGGGCTCGGCTGACCGACGTCGGCTCGGCATCGACGTCATCGGGGCTGTTCAGCGGGCGGGAGGGCGAGGCTGGCTCGTGACGCGATGGCTCCATGACAGTCCCCAATCGTGTTGCGTCATATGAGACTCGCTTCGCAAGAGGGAACCAGAGGTTGCACCGTGGATCAAGGGTCTGCGGTGATTCTCCTCACGGTCAGACCTCCACGGACGCCGTCCGCGCCGCGCTCGTGACGAGCCCGGTCGTGCGGGGATCACGCCTGTGCCGGTTCGTGCCGCCCTCGGCCCTCGGCAGCGCAGCGCTCGAGATCACGCCGATCCTGCACCGTCGGAGCGGCATGCCGGGTTTCGACCGTGTGACGGAGCCGCGCACACCGCGGCTCTTCCCGCCCCAGGGGAGCGGGTGGGTGATCACCGCGTCGCGGTGCCCACGTCCCCCTCGCGCACCCCAGATCGCTGATGAGATGGGTTCCGACTGGGTGACCAGCAGTTGCTCGCACTCCTCGGTGCCGGCGACGGGCGGGCAGCGGCGACCTGGCTGACGCCCCTCCACCGTGCCCGCGCCTGGGAACACACGCCGCCGCGGGGCGAGCACTCGATCACACGCTCCTCGTGCTCCTGTCCAACGCCGAGTCGCCCCGGCCGTACGAGACGGCCAGGGCGACTGAGGGCTCAGATGTCAAGACCGGGTTGAAGGATGAGCTTGATACACGATGTCACCATCGAGCCGGATGACATCCCGGCGAGCCTCGCATCAGCTGCAGCCGCTGGTGGAGCCGCAGCCCTCGCAGACGTAGCAGCTACCGGCCGGGCGCATCTTCGTGCCGCAGGTCATGCACAGCGGCGCGTCGGTCGCCGTCCCGGTGACCAGCTCGAGCAGCTCGGCCGAGGAGTGGGCCTCCTTGACCCGCTCGGCCTTCACCTCCGGCTTGGTCGGGCCCTCGGTCGGCACCGAACCGCGCAGGGCCTCGACATCGACCTCCTCCTCCACGACCTCGGCGGTCGAGGCGGAGCCGCCGTACGAGCCGGACACCTGCGCCGCCCGCTCCTCGGCGGTGAAGATGCCGAGGTTGGCCCGCTTCTCCAGCGGCAGGTGGTCCAGCGCCAGGCGACGGAAGATGTAGTCCATCACCGACTGGGCGATCCGGATGTCCGGGTCGTCGGTCATGCCGGCCGGCTCGAACCGCATGTTGGTGAACTTCTGGATGTAGGTCTCCAGCGGCACACCGTGCTGCAGCGCGATCGAGATGCCGATCGAGAAGGCATCCATCACACCGGCCAGGGTCGAGCCCTGCTTGCCCAGCTTGAGGAAGACCTCGCCGAGGCTGCCGTCCTCGTACATGCCGGCGGTCAGGTAGCCCTCGGCGCCGGCGACGCTGAACGACGTCGTCGAGCTGGTCCGCTTCTTCGGCAGCCGCTTGCGCACCGGGTGCGACAGGGCAGCCGGCGCCGGCTCCTCGACCGTGGCCGTGGTGTCGGCCTGCTTGGCCTTGGCCTTGGCCTTGGCGTCGGACAGCGGCTGGCCGACCTTGCAGTTGTCCCGGTAGATGGCCAGGGCCTTCAAGCCCAGCTTCCACCCCTGGAAGTAGATGTTCTCGACGTCCTCGACGGTCGCCGACTCGGGCATGTTGACCGTCTTGCTGATCGCGCCGGAGATGAACGGCTGCACCGCGGCCATCATCCGGACGTGGCCCATCGGCGAGATGGCCCGCTCCCCCATCGCACAGTCGAACACCTCGTAGTGCTCCGGGCGCAGGCTGGGCGCGTCGACGACGTGGCCGTGCTCGGAGATGTACTCGACGATGGCCTCGATCTGTTCCTCCTGGTAGCCGAGGCTGCTCAGCGCCCGCGGGACCGTCTGGTTGACGATCTGCATGGAGCCGCCGCCGACCAACTTCTTGTACTTGACCAGCGAGAAGTCCGGCTCGATACCAGTGGTGTCTGCGTCCATTTTGAAACCTATTGTGCCGGTCGGCGCAAGCACACTTGCTTGCGCATTCCGCCAACCGTTCTCTGCACCGATCTCCATGCACTCCTGCCACTCCGCCGTCGCCGCCTTGAGCACATCGGCATCGTCTGCGCCGACCGGACGGATGGCGTCATTGGCCGCGCAGTGCTTGCGCATGACCCGGGCATGCGCGTCGGAATTGCGAGCGAAGCCCTCGTATGGGCCCAGGATGCCGGCCAGCTCGGCCGAGCGCCGGTAGGCGGTGCCGGTCATCAGCGAGGTGATCGCCGCGGCGAGGGTCTGCCCGCCGCGCGAGTCGTAGGCGTGGCCGGTGGCCATGAGCAGCGCGCCGAGGTTGGCGTAGCCGATGCCCAGCTGACGGTAGGCGCGGGTGGTCTCGGCGATCGGCTCGGTCGGGAAGTCGGCGAAGCAGATGGAGATGTCCATCGCCGTGATGACCAGCTCGACGGCCTTGACGAAGGTCCGCGTGTCGAAAGTGCCGTCGTCGGCGAGGAACTTCATGAGGTTCAGCGACGCCAGGTTGCACGAGCTGTTGTCCAGGCTCAAGTACTCCGAGCAGGGGTTGGACGCGTTGATCCGCCCGGTCTCGGGGTTGGTGTGCCAGTCGTTGATCGTGTCGTCGTACTGGATGCCGGGATCGGCGCACTCCCACGCCGCGTGGGCCATCTTGCGGAACAGGCGCTTGGCGTCGACGGTCTCGATCACCGAACCGTCGAGGCGGGCGTGCAGCCCGAACTCGCGGTCCTCCTCGACCGCGCACATGAACTCATCGGAGACGCGGACGGAGTTGTTGGCGTTCTGGTACTGGACGCTGGTGATGTCCTTGCCGCCGAGGTCCATGTCGTACCCGGCGTCGCGCAGCGCGCGGATCTTGTCCTCCTCGCGCGCCTTGGTCTCGATGAACTCCTCGATGTCGGGGTGGTCGACGTCGAGGACGACCATCTTGGCCGCGCGGCGGGTGGCCCCACCGGACTTGATGGTGCCGGCCGAGGCGTCGGCGCCGCGCATGAAACTGACGGGGCCGGAGGCGGTACCGCCGGAGGAGAGCAGCTCCTTCGACGAACGGATGCGGGAGAGGTTCAGCCCGGCGCCGGAGCCGCCCT
This sequence comes from Geodermatophilus sp. TF02-6, assembly GCF_003319115.1. Lineage (GTDB taxonomy): Bacteria > Actinomycetota > Actinomycetes > Mycobacteriales > Geodermatophilaceae > Geodermatophilus. The sequence continues at coordinate 131,313 of NZ_QOHF01000007.1, forward strand.
TGAAGATCAGACCCTCCTCCCGGTACCAGTTGAGGATTGAGTCCATCGTGTCGTCGACGGCGAGGATGAAGCAGTTGTGCACCCGGATGTTGCCGGACAGGTACTCGCCCGACTCAGTCTGGATGTCGTAGACCTCCATCGCACCACGCCGCTCGATGTGTGCGATCTCGAGGGCCTTGGTGTCCCTGGCCGGCAGACCGGGCAGGTTGAAGCTGGCCTCGAGCTTGGCCGTCTTGACCGGGTCGATGAACCCGATCTCCATCGCGAAGGCATCGCGGTCGCCCTCGTTCTGGATGCGCAAGCCCCACAGGTCGTGGCGGTCGGGACGAGGATCCGACTTGCGACCGACACGGGCGAAGATGCCGAATCGCAGCAGCAGCGACTGGACTCCCCGGATGAGGTCCTCGGAGATCATGTCGAGTCCGACGAGCGTGGATGATGCTCGCGCGGAGACATGACCCTCGGCCTGGAAGAGGCTGCGCAGGTAGGCGGCGACCACCGGCTTGGGCGCGGTGTAGAGGTGCGCGGGCACCGTCATGTCGGTGCCGCGGTCGAGGAGACCCCAGCGCTGGACGAAGTCGCGCTGGTGTTCGCCGTAGAGCCGGATGCGGTGGCCGTCGAGGTCCGTCCGCTGGGTCTTGAACCGACGCTCGTGACGGTGTGAGTCCGGGAACACCTGGTCCAGGTGACCGTGGACCCACCCGTTCTCCGCCGCGTTGACTGTCAGGTACTCGGTCGTCAACGACCGGTTGGCACCGGTCTCGTACTGGCCGACGAAGCCGTCGGACTGCAGCCACCCGGCCAGAGCAGCCTCGGCGATCTCCCGCACGTCGAGCTGCGCTTCCCCGTAGGCGTCGCGCCTGTGCCACTCCAGCCTGTCTCCGGGCCGGAGGGTGCCGGCCTCGACGAAGCGGCCGGTCCCGGTACCGCTGACCTTCCACACCAGGTGGTCCGCGGTGACGTCGAGGACGTAGCCAGCCTTGGTGTGGATCCGCAGGACCTCCTTGACACCGTTCGCCTTGGCCGCAAGCACCCGAGTGAGGCCGTAGGCGTCGAAGACCTTGGTCCCGACGGCGTCGTTCTCGACGAGCTCGCCGATCGGGATCAGGCCACCAGGGGTGCTGACGAGGGCGTCATAGGGCTGGCAGGCGCTGACCTGCTGCGGTGCACTCGTCCCGACGTTGAACCACACGGGTGAGTTGAAGCTGAAGTACTGGTGCAGCAGCATCCAGGTCAGCTCGTGCTCGAAGACCTCCGCGTCGCCCTCGGAGGCGAAGTACCCGTGCTCGCGGCCGGCCGCACCGTAGGTGAGCACGACGCGGTCGATCAGCTGGCGCAGGCTGCTCTCCCGCTGCGGGGTGCCGAGGGCACCGCGGAAGTACTTCGTGGTGACGATGTTGGTGGCGTTGATGCTCCACTCGGCGGGGAACTCCACGCCGCGCTGCTCGAAGTTGATCGACCCGTCCCGCCAGTTGGTCATGACGACGTCACGACGCTCCCAGGTCACCTCGTCGTACGGGTGGACCCCGGCGGTGGTGAAGACGCGCTTGACCTTCAGGCCCTTCCCCCTGGCCGGCGCCTTACCGGCGGCGGCGCGACGCGTGCGGCCCGACAAGCGATCCTCGGTCTCGGTCACGGAGCTCTCCCTGTGTCGTGGGCGGTGCCTTCTGTACGAGGCCTTCTGTACGAGGCGGCTGGGGAAGAGAGCCGCACCCTTCCTACCGGGTGGTGCCGACAGTTCTCAGGCGCCGGCGGAGGCGGCCTGACCCCGCCCCCCACCCCGCCGGCGGGTGACCGGCGAGGGGTCCTGCATCCCCGGTAGCGGCGGGGTGCCGGCAGCGACGTGCCGGGCCCGCAGTTCGGTGATCGCCTTCTCGAAGTCCTCCAGCGAGGTGAAGGCGCGGTAGACGCTGGCGAAGCGCAGGTAGGCCACCTCGTCCAGCTCCCGCAGCGGCCGCAGGATGGCCAGCCCGACCTCGTGGCTGGGGACCTCCGCCACGCCGCTGGCCCGGATGGTGTCCTCGACCTGCTGTGCCAGCAGCTGCAACTGGTCCTCGTCGACCGGCCGCCCCTGGCAGGCCCGGCGGACGCCGGCGACGACCTTGGCGCGGTTGAACGGCTCGCTCACGCCGCTGCGCTTGACGACGGCGAGGACGGCCTCCTCCACCGTGGTGAAGCGCCGCCCGCACGCCGGGCACGACCGGCGGCGGCGGGTGGTCGCCCCCTCGTCGGCCTCCCTCGAGTCGATGACGCGGCTGTCGGGGTTGTGGCAGAAGGGGCAGCGCACGGCCTCTCCCCTCTCCTCGGTGCGCCCGACGCCTCCGCCCGACCGCGACGGCCGCAGGGCGGCCGGCATCGGGGTCGGGAGACCGGCTGTGGACCCTCCTGGGGACATCCCGTGGACGCCCGGGGGAGAACCTGAGGACCGGTCTGTGGACGGAATCTCATCGGCGCAACTACTAGATGTTGGGGAACCCTAGGTCGACCGCTACTAGATCTGCAAGTTGTGACACGCCGAGCCGCCTCATCGACACCCGATCGTGACCGGCGGCGCAGGCGCCCCACCCGCACCAGCGTCGCGCCCGGCCCGGTCCGGCCCCGGCCGGTGGGAACGGGTCACGAGCACGCCGACGGCGACCCGCGGAGCCCGGGCGGCGCCGCGCCGTCCGGTCCGGCGGGACGCCGTGGACACCTGTGGACGCCGTGACGCCTCAGGCCCTCGGGCCCCCGTCGCGACGCGGGGTCCACGGACGTGGCAGGCGGTCGCCCAGCCGCAGTGGCCGGGTCAGGTGGTCGACCTCCGGGCGTGCCATGAGGACGGTCGCGTCGGCGCACATCGGAGCGGGCGCCGACCCGGGCGTCGGCGCGGGGCCCGGCGCGGGGGTCGGCTCGGACGGCGGCGGGTCGTCCGCGGCCCGGTGCCGGCCGGTTCCGGCGGGCGCCCGGTGTCGTCCGGCCGGGGTGTCGGCGCGGACCGCGGGCAGCTCGGCGGTCACGTCCCCACCGTGTCGGCGGCGGCGCCAGGATGCCGACGAGGACGGGGCCGCGGCGGCGGGCAGCTGCGGCGCCGCGAGGACGCCGGCCACCAGTCGCTCGCGCGCGGCGGCCTCGCTCAGGGACACGGCCGGGGCCGCCGACCCGCCCGCCGTCGGCTCGGACCCGGCGACCGGCTCCGCGGCGACCGGCTCCGCGGCGGACGCCGGCCGCGCTCGAGCCGGCAGGCGGAGGTCGGCGAGGTCGGTCCAGACCTCGCGCTCGACGCCGGCGACGGCCACCCGCACCCACACCTCGCAGACACCCTGGCCGTCGTGCCGCCAGCCGAGGATCGAGCCCGGCCACCAGGCGCCGTCCACGTGCCCCTCGACACGCGGTGACTGCTGCGCGAAGACCGCCGGCCGACTGCTCGAGACCCCTGCCACGCGACCGACCGTAGGACGCCTGCTCGGCACTCACCGTGAGCGACTCAGGACGACGGCTTGACGAACCTCACCGCTCGGCCTTGTCGCACCCTGACCCGTGCCGACAGGGCCCGGCCGGCCAACGACCCCGGTCGGCACGTCGCCCGCCGGTGGGGTCAGGGCAGCTCGAGGACCTCCCCCGGGACGACGAGCGCGCCGTCGAGGTGGTTGACCTCCTCGATCGCGTCGACCACGGCACGGACGTCCTCGTCCCCGCCGGCCACCTCCACGGCGATCGACCAGACGGTGTCCCCCGGCTGCACGACGACGCTGTCGCCGCCGACGAGGCGGAGGTCCTCGTCCGGCCCACCGGCGGCGAGGGACCGGACGGCGGCCACCAGACCCACCGCGACGGCCGCGGCGACCACGACGAGCACGCGGCGCCCGCGCCGGGTGAGCCGCAGCGGAGCCGCGGGGACCGAGCGGCACCCGCCGCGGACCCGGCCCGGAACCGGTCCGCCGCAGCGCGGCAACCGACCTCCGGGGCGGACCAGGTCACGGCGGGTCCGCGGTGCGGCGGGAGCGGACTCGACCGCACGCGCCGCCCGACCGCCGACCGGGCGCAGGTACCCCGGGACGCGCGGGCCCGCGCCCGGCGGGGCCGACCGCGCCGACCGCCCCGACCGTCCCGCGGCCGGCGCCCCGGCGACGACGGGCCGCTCCGCCGGGACCCGGACCGCTCGCTGCACGCTGCCCATCGCCACTCCTCCGGCTCGCGCCGCCTCGTCGTCCCCGGTCGAACGGACGTTCGACCGGATGCGCGTGCGATGTCTACCGCACGGTGCCGACGGAAGTCGACGGGGAGCGGCGCGACCTTCGAACACACGTTTGAAATGCCGGCGCCGAGGCGCTAGCGTCCGGGACAGCGCCCGTCCGCCGTCACCGACGAGGTCGGCGGACCCGGGACCGGCCTCCCGTCCGGAGGAGACGACCGGCCGGGACACCTCGGGGCGGGCGCACGACGGACGGGCTGTGGCGGCACAGCCGGCGAGGAGGAGACGTGGCGGGCACGAGCGGGACGTCGGGCAGCGGGGGCCGGGGCGGCGGCCGCACCCCCCGGCGCACGGCCGGGAGCCGGGCCGGCGGCACGCCGACGGCCGCACGGGACGAGGGCGCGGGAGGGTCGGTGCGCACGTTCCCCGACCGCGGCGAGGGCGGTGACGGGCTCACCCAGCGGCAGCGCCGCGTCCTCGAGGTCATCCGCGACTCGATCGAGCGGCGCGGTTACCCGCCCTCGGTGCGGGAGATCGGAGAGGCCGTGGGGCTGTCGTCGGCCTCCTCGGTGGCCCACCAGCTCAGCGTGCTGCAGAAGAAGGGCTGGCTGCGCCGCGACCCGAACCGTCCCCGCGCCCTCGACGTCCGTCTGCCCGGGGATGCGCCCGGCGAGACGTCCGCGCCCGTCGTGCCCGCGGCGTCGGGGGCCGAGGAGACCTCGGCCCCGACCTACGTGCCGCTGGTCGGGCGCATCGCCGCCGGTGGCCCGGTGCTCGCCGAGCAGGCCGTCGAGGACGTCTTCCCGCTCCCGCGCGAGCTGGTCGGCGAGGGGACCCTCTTCATGCTCAGGGTCTCCGGGGACTCGATGGTCGAGGCGGCCATCTGCGACGGCGACTGGGTCGTCGTGCGCCAGCAGCCGACCGCCGAGAACGGCGAGATCGTGGCCGCCATGCTCGACGGCGAGGCCACGGTGAAGACCTACAAGCGGCGCGACGGTCACGTGTGGCTGCTGCCGCACAACTGCGCCTACGAGCCCATCCCGGGCGACGAGGCCACCATCCTCGGCCGCGTCGTCACGGTCCTGCGCCGGGTCTGACCGTCACCGGCGCCGTCCGGACCGGGCCCCCGAGGGCTCAGGTCCGGCGGCGCAGCCTGCCGGCCACCCAGACCAGCACGGCGGCGAGCGCCGCAGCGACCAACGCGGCCGGGACCCGGGAGGGGCCGGCGGCGGTGGGCAGCGGCTCCGGGCGGGACCCGTCGGAGGGCTCGACGGTCGCGACCGGGCCGGCGGCAGTGGGCAGCGGAACGACCGTCACGTCGCTGGGCAGGCCCTCGCTCGCGACCAGGAGCGCCCCGCCGTCCCCGGTGAAGCCGACCGCCTCCCCCTGGGGAGCGGCAGGGAGGGCGACGCGGACCGGTTCGCCGGCCAGTGCCCCGACGACGTCGGAGCCGGAGAGGGGCCAGACGTAGGCGTCGGTGTAGGTGCGCAGGGCGAGCAACCGCCCGTCCGGCGAGACCGCGCCGCCGGTCACCATGAGCTGGCCGGCCCGACCCACCGGCCCACCCGGCGTACCGGTCAGCGTGAGGTCCACCTCCGCCACCTCGGTGAGGCCGACCGTGCCGCCGTCGACGAGCGCGGAGTCCGGCCGGTACACCGCGCTCGCGCCGAGGACCTCCTTGGACACCAGGTACGGCGTACCGTCCGGCGCGAGCAGCAGCGCCTCGACGTCCCGGGCGCCGTCGGGGTAGGCCAGCCGGCAGACCGACGTGCCGCCGTCCGGACGCAGCGCGATCAGGGCCACCGTCTCCCGGGTGCCCTGGTTGTCGCCGGTGTCGGCCAGCCACAGCGTCCCGTCGGCGCCCAGGGCGAGGTCCTCGGGGTCGTAGGGGTCGACCGGCGCGGACCGCACGGCGACGACCTGGCAGCCGGCGTCCAGCACGTACACGTCGACCCGGTCACCGCCGTCGTCCACCGCGAACACCCGGTTCCCGACCTCGACCAGGCCCGACAGCTCGGACAGCCGCGGGTCGGTGACCTGGCAGCGCGTCGCCGGGCCGCCCGGGTCGGCCGCGGGGTCAGCGGACGCGGGTGCTGCGGCTGCGAGGACGAGGGCCAGCAGTGCCGCCGCCCCGGCCGCCCACCGCCTCCGGGCGCCGCTGCTGCGGCGGTCGGCCTGTCCGCGCACCGACCCAGCGTGACAGCACGACGGCGTCGAGTGCGTGGACCACGCCCAGCAGCAGCAGGCCCACCGCCGCTCCCACGACGGCGTCGGTGACCCAGTGGAAGTCCAGGCCGACCATGGCGACCCCCGTGGCCACCGGGCCGGCGACGCTGAGCAGGCCGAAGGTGCGCTGCACCCGCTCGGGCAGCCGGAACTCCACGGCCTGCCAGCGCGCCACCCCCCACATCAGCACCGCGTTCGCCACGTGCCCCGAGGGGTAGGACTGGCCGTCCCGGTGGAAGAAGGAGCCGGGGTAGGCGGGAGCGGTCCGGCCGGTTCCGTACTTGAACCCGTAGACGACCGCCGTGAGCAGGACGAGCGCGACCAGCACCCGCACCAGCGGGACGAGGGTGCGGCGGCGCCAGGCCAGGTAGCCGACCAGCACCGCCAGGACGACGAGGATGAAGCCGCGACCGCCGAGCTGGGTGACCGCCCACACCGGCCAGTAGGCCGCCGAACCCGCGAGGTCCCAGGCGCTGACCGCCTGCGAGACCCGCAGGTCCATCCGTTCGAGCCCGCCGCGGGTGAGCAGGTCGGCGGTCACCGCGACGGCGACTCCGAGGGCGAGCACCAGCAGCCACCACGGCGGCCGGCCGGCAGAGACCACCCGCCGGGGGTGCTCGCCGGCGACGTCCGGCGGCGCGTGCTCGCCGCGACGCGGCCGCGACGCGCCGCTGGTCACGCCGGTCACGCTACCGGCCCGTGATCCGATCGTGACCTCGTCCCACGGAGCGGGGTGGCCCGACCGGGTGGTGCGGTCAGCCGACCGGCGTGGCGAACTGCTCCAGGAGGGCGGCCAGCGCGCCGTCCACGCGGGCGGTCAGCCGGGTGCCCGCGGCCTCGTGCTGCACGCTGCGCACCTCGCCGTCGCGGTGCACGCGGGCCACCAGGTCGCCGCGGGAGTAGGGCACCAGCACGTCGACCTCGACGTCCGGGTGCGGCAGCCGGTCGGCGATGACCGCGCGCAGCTGCTCGATCCCCTGCCCCGTGCGCGCGGACACCCACACCGCGCCCGGCAGCGCCCGACGCAGGGTGAGGACGTCGTCCTCGCTCATCGTGTCGACCTTGTTCACGACGATCAGCTCCGGCACGGCCGCCGCGTCGATGTCCCGGAGGACGACGTGGACGGCGTCGATCTGGCCCAGCGGATCGGGGTCGGAGCCGTCGACGACGTGCAGCAGCAGGTCGGCCGCCGCGACCTCATCCAGGGTGGAGCGGAAGGCGTCGACCAGCTGGTGCGGCAGGTGCCGGACGAACCCGACGGTGTCGGTCAGCGTGTACTCGCGGCCGTCCGGCGACTGGGCCCGGCGAACGGTCGGGTCGAGGGTGGCGAACAGCGCGTCCTCCACCAGCACGCCGGCGTCGGTCAGCCGGTTGAGCAGACTCGACTTGCCGGCGTTGGTGTACCCGGCGATCGCCACGCCGGGCACCGCGTTGCGGTCGCGGCTCGACCGCTGGGTGGCCCGCGCGGTGGCCATGCCGGCGATCTCGCGGCGCAGCTTGCTCACCCGCGCGCGGATCCGCCGCCGGTCGGTCTCGATCTTGGTCTCACCCGGCCCGCGGGTGCCGATGCCGCCACCGCCGGCGACGCGGCCACCGGCCTGCCGGGACAGCGACTCACCCCAGCCGCGCAGCCGTGGCAGCATGTACTGCATCTGGGCGAGCTCGACCTGCGCCTTGCCCTCCCGGCTCGACGCGTGCTGGGCGAAGATGTCGAGGATCAGCGCGGTCCGGTCGACCACCTTGACCTTGAGGATCCGCTCCAGCGCGCCCAGCTGGCCGGGGGTCAGCTCACCGTCGCAGATCACCGTGTCGGCGCCCACCGACGCGACGATGTCGCGGATCTCGGCGGCCTTGCCCGACCCCACGTAGGTGCCGGCGTCGGGCTTGTCCCGCCGCTGGCTGACCGCCTCCAGGACCTGTGAGCCCGCGGTCTCGGCCAGCGCGGCCAGCTCGGCGAGGGACCGGTCGGCATCGGCCTGCGTGCCCTCGGTCCAGACGCCGGCCAGCACCACGCGCTCCAGGCGCAGCCGGCGGTACTCGACCTCGGTGACGTCGGCCAGCTCGGTGGACAGGCCGGCGACGCGGCGCAGCGCACCGCGGGCCTCCAGGTCGTAGGAGCCGGTCGTGTCGTCGGCCTCACCGAGGGAGGGTCGTTCGGCAGCGGTGGTCATCGGGTCCAGCGTGACATGCCCGTTCGTCGGGTTCACCTGAGTTGTCATCGCCGTGTACAACGCCTCGCGCCCACGGGTGCATCCCGACGTGGACCGCCGGCTGCCGGCCGTCGGCGGAGGACCGGCTCAGCCGGCGAGGTAGCGCTCGGTCTGCTGCGCGGTCGCGACCAGGGCGGCTTCGGGCGGGATGGCCCCGACCTGCACGTCCTGGGTCGGGAGGGCGGCCGACAGCAGCCAGTCCACGGCGACCCGGACCCGGTTGGCGGCCGCCGGCAGCGCGTAGAGGTGGTAGCCCCGGGCCACGGCCTTGGCGAGCGGCCCCTGCAGGTTCACCCCGAGCGGCTTGGCCACCGCGTCCCGCCCGCCGAGGTCGGCGACCAGACCCAGGTCGCGGTGGCGGTAGGGCCGCGCGCGCCCGACGCCGAGGTCGGCGGCGGTGTTGCGGCCGAGGGCCGTGCCCTGCCGCTGGGCGTGCTGGGCGGTCGGGGGGGTCACCGGCGGTGGACCGTCCGAGTCCCCCTGGCGGGCTCGCTGCCTGGCGACGACCAGGTCAGGGACGGCGGCGGCGTCCCCGGCCGCGAAGACCCCCGGCGCGCCGGGCACCCTCAGCTCGGCGTCGACGACCAGGCGGCCTCGCTGCAGCTTCGTGCCGACCTTCGTGACCAGCGGGCTGGCGGTCACCCCCGCACCCCAGATCAGGGTGCGGCTGGGCACGGTCGTGCCGTCGGTGAGCTCGACCTCGGTGTCGCGGGCCTCCTTGACGGTCACGCCGAGCCGCACGTCGATGCCGCGCCGGCGCAGCGCGCCCATCGCCACGTCGCCGAGCGACTTGCCCAGCTCCGGCAGCACGGTGTCCGCGAGGTCGATGAGCACGAAGCGGACGTCGTCCGGGGTGACCCGGTTCCACCGGGAGGCCACCGAGGTCAGCTCGTGCTGCAACTGGGCGACGATCTCCGTGCCGGTGTAGCCGGCCCCCACCGCCACGACGGTCAGCCGCTGCTGGCGTTCGGCGCGGCCCTCGGGGGTGTCGGGCAGGGCGTCGGCGCGGTCGAGCTGGGCGAGCAGGTGGTCGCGCAGGTAACGGGCCTCGATGAGCGTCTTGACACCGTGGGCGCGCTCGGCGACCCCGGGGATGTCGAACTGTCGGGTGACCGACCCCGACACGAGGGCCAGCCGGTCCCAGTCCAGGGAGATGGTGCGCGAGACGCGGTCGCCGTCGCCGAGCAGGTCCACCTGCAGGGTCGTGCCGGACACGTCGACGTCCGTCGCGCGGCCCAGGATCAGCTCGGTCCGCGGCAGCTGGTAGCGCAGCGAGACGGCGACGTGCCGCGGCTCGAGCAGCCCCGCGGTGACATCGGGCAGCAAGGGGCTGTACAGCAGGTAGTCGGTCGGGTTGACCAGCACCAGGTCGGCCGCCTCCGGCGGCAGGAGTCTCTCCAGCTTGCGCAGGGCGTGGAACCCGGCGAAGCCCCCTCCGACGACGACCACCCTCGGCCGCGACTGCGTCATGGCGCCGTCCCCTCGTTCCGGCGGGCCGCCGGGTCGGCGACCACGCCCTCTGCGGTCCAGCGTCGATCCTCGTCCGACCGGGCCGGTGACGCCACGGGGCGAGCGTGGGTGGACGCCGGACGGCGCGGGTAGGGCGGAGGGGAGACCGACGTCGAGGAGGCCGGACGTGGACGAGAGCGGCAGCAGGCGCATGGGCGAGGACGAGGAGCTCGACGACCCGGGCCGTGACCCGCTGGGCCTGGACCCGCCGCGCAACCCCTTCGGTGGCGCCAGCCAGGACACCGGGCAGGGGAGGCCACGGGGCACCGGCAACGTCGGCCCCGGGGACAAGCCCGAGGCGCCGACCGACGCCCCCGAGACGCGGGCGGACACCCCCGACCGGCCCTGACGCACGACTGCGCCGGCGAGCCCTGCCGGCCGATCGGCTCCCGGGCCCTCGCGGGGTGCCACGCCCGGGGAATCACCCTCCGAGCCACTCCCGGGTGAGCGAGCCCTCGGCCACCACCACGGCGGGGCCGCGCAGCACCGTCGTCCGCTCGTCGACCCGCACGGTCAGCCGACCACCGGGGACGTCGACGGTGACGGTGCCGGTGGCCGCACCACCAGCCTCCAGCGCCGTCCACGCCGCCGCGCAGGCCCCCGTGCCGCAGGAGCGGGTCTCCCCCACGCCACGCTCGGACACCCGCAGCCGCACGTGCGACCCCGGCTCGAGCACGTTGACGAACTCCACGTTGACCCCGTCCGGGAACAGGCCGGGGTCGACGGCCGGCGCGGTCGTGAGGTCGAGGGTGTCGACGTCGACGTCGGTGAGGCAGGCCAGGTGCGGGTTGCCCAGGGAGACCGCCCGGCCGGCGAACGTGGCGCCGTCCAAGCTGGCCTCGCCGTGCCCGAAGGGGCGGGCCGCGCCCATGTCCACCCAGTAGCCGCCGTCCGGCGCGGCGCCGACCCGCCGCGGTCCGCCGCGGGTGCCCACCAGCACGCCGGCCGCGCACGCCGCCCGGTCGAGCAGCCCCTCGGTGACCAGGACGTGCAGGAACAGCCGGATGCCGTTGCCGCACATCTCGGCGTGCGAGCCGTCGGCGTTGCGGTGGTCCATGAACCACTCGCAGGAACCGAGCGCCTCGCCGAGGACGACGGGGGCGTCGGGCACGTGCTCGCTGCGTACGACGCGCAGCACGCCGTCCCCACCGAGGCCGGCCCTCCGCTCGCACAGCCGGCGGACCACGGCCGCGTCCAGGCGCTGATCGGGCCAGGCCGTGCCGTCGGGGTCGGGCAGGACGACGAAGTCGTTCTCCGTGCCGTGGCCGATCAGCACCCGGTCGTGCGCGCTCACCGGTCCAGGGTACGAGCGGTGATCACCTCGAGCGCCGCGTCGACCAGGTCGGGCCGGGCGGCGTCGAGCCAGGTGGTCGCGGGATCGCGGCGGAACCACGAGCGCTGCCGGCGCACGAACCGCCGGGTGGCGGCCACCGTGCGCTCCCGCGCCTGCGCAGGTGTGAGCTCCCCGTCGAGCTGGGCCAGCACCTGGGCGTACCCGAGCGCCCGCGACGCCGTCGGCCCCTCGCGCAGTCCGGAGGCGGCCAGCGTCTCGACCTCGGCGACGAAGCCGGCCGCCCACATCCGGTCGACCCGGACCGCGACCCGCTCGTCGAGCTCGGCGGGCTCCCGGTCCAGGCCGACCACCACCGCCGGGTAGTGCGGCCGGGGCTCGGGCAGCACGGCGCGGAACGGCCCGCCGGTGATCTGGACGACCTCGAGGGCCCGCACGACCCGCCGTCCGTTGCTGGGCAGGACCGCCGCCGCGGCGGCCGGGTCGAGCGCGGCGAGCCGGGCGTGCAGCGCGCCCGGGCCGACCTCGGCGAGCTCGGCCTCCAGCCGCGCCCGCACCGCGGGGTCGGTGCCGGGGAAGTCCAGCTCGTCGAGGACGGCGCGCACGTACAGCCCGGAGCCCCCGACCAGCAGGGGCACGACGCGGTCCGCCCGCAGCCGGTCGATCTCGGCGCGGGCCAGCCGGCGGTACTCCGCGACCGACGCGGCCTGCCGCACGTCCCAGACGTCGAGCAGGTGGTGCGGCACGCCGTCGCGCTCGGCGGCGTCGGGCTTGGCGGTGCCGACGTCCATGCCGCGGTAGAGCTGCATCGAGTCGGCGTTGACCACCTCGCCGCCCAGCCTGCGGGCCAGGGCCACGCCGAGGGCGGTCTTGCCGGTGGCGGTCGGCCCGACCAGCGCGACCACCGGTGGAGCCGTCACCGCACCAGCCAGTCGGCGACCAGGTAGCCCACGCCGAACGGCGCCCCGTCGAAGCGCAGCCGGGCGACCACCTCCCGGCCGGCCAGCACCGCGCCGACCGCCCGCCAGGTGGGGACGCCGGCCGCCATCAGCCGCTGCCCCTCGGCGGGGTCCAGCGCGGCCAGGGCGGCGGCGTCGCCGCCGGCCAGGGCCGCGGCCACGGCGGCGTCGAACGGTGCGGCCACCTCGTCCAGGTAGCCGGGTGCCCTGACGCTGCGGCGCGCCGACCCGTCGCCCATCGCCAGGACGCCCACCGGACCGGGAAGCGTGGGTAGCAGGCCGGCGAGCCGGTGCGGCGGGACACCCAGCCGCGGGCCGGCGTGCCCGGCCTCCCCCAGCAGCCAGGCGCCGACGGTGAGCGCCGGCGGGGTCCTCCGGCAGCCGGGCCGCACCGGCCCGCAGAAGGGCACCTCCAGGTCCACCCCGAACCCGCGCAGGTCTCCGATGTCGCCGTCCCCGTACGGTCCGCAGCTGCCCTCGCCGCCGGCGACGACCACCACCTGCGGCCGGACCGCCAGCACGGCGTCGACCGCCGCGGCGCAGGCCGCCCGCAGCGCGGCGGTGTCCGCCGCCGCGCGGCCCGCGACGGCCGGCACCAGCAGCGGCGGGCAGGGGCAGAAGGCGACGCACAGGGACGCCGGGCGGGACGCGGCCGGGCCCGGCACCGGGAGCCCGGCCGGAACGGAGCTCACCGCAGCAGTCTCCCGGATCCGGCGGCGTTCCCCGTGCGGCATGGGACACTGCGGTGCGTGTCCAGCACGGAGAACGCCGCAGGCCCCGCGCAGCTGCAGCCCGAGCCGGAGCCGGCCGAATCCCAGGCGGTGACCGCCGAGGCGGGGACGGCGGCCGCACCGACGCCCGGCGACGCCGCTCTCGCCGACCCGACGGCGGCAGCTCCCGGGACCACCCCGCAGGAGGCCACCCCGCAGGAGTCGGCCGTGGCTCCCGCGCCGGGCGCCGCCCCCGAGGCGGCGGGGTCCGACCCCGCCCGCTGGGGCCGGGTGGACGAGGACGGCACCGTCTACGTCCGCACCGCCGCGGGCGAGCGCGCCGTCGGCTCCTGGCAGGCCGGGGACCCGGCGGCCGGGCTGGCCCACTACGCCCGCCGCTACGACGACCTGGCCACCGAGGTCTCGCTGCTCGAGGCACGGCTGCGGGCGCACACCGGCAACCCGAGCGAGATCAAGGCCAAGGCGCAGGCGCTGGCCGAGTCGATCCCCAGCGCGACCGCCGTCGGCGACCTCGACGGGCTGGCTGCCCGCGCCCGGGCCATGGTCGGGACCGCCGACTCCGCGGCCGCCGAGTCGCGAGCGGAGAAGGCCGCCGCCCGGGCCGCGCAGATCGCCCGCAAGGAGGCGCTGGCCGCCGAGGCCGAGCAGATCGCCGCCGAGTCCACGTCGTGGAAGGCCGCCGGCGACCGGCTCAAGGCGATCGTCGAGGAGTGGAAGACCATCCGCGGCATCGACCGCAAGACCGACGAGGCGCTGTGGAGCCGCTTCGCCGCCGCCCGGGACGCCTTCGGTCGCCGCCGGGGTGCCCACTTCGCCGCCCTCGACGCGCAGCGCGGCGAGGCCCGCGCCGCCAAGCAGGAGCTGATCGCCGAGGCCCAGCGGCTGTCCACGTCCACCGACTGGGGCGCCACGAGCGCCGCCATGCGCTCGCTCATGGACCGCTGGAAGGCCGTCCCCCGCACCGGCCGCGACGGCGACGACGACCTGTGGAAGCAGTTCCGCGCCGCCCAGGACGTGTTCTTCAGCGCCCGCGCGGAGCAGGACCGGGCCCGCAACGCCGAGCAGCTGGCCAACCAGCACCGCAAGGAGGAGCTGCTCACCGAGGCCGAGAAGCTCGACCCCACCACCGACCTGCGCGGTGCGCAGAACGCGCTGCGCAGGATCCAGGAGCGCTACGACGCCGTCGGCCACGTGCCGCGCGGGGCGATGCGGCAGCTCGAGGACCGCATGCAGGCCGTCGAGCAGCGGGTCCGCGGGGCCGCCGACACCTCCCGGGCCCGGGTGGCCCCGGAGAACCCGATGGTCACCTCGATGCGGCAGGCCGTGGCCAAGGCCGAGGAGCAGCTGGGCAAGGCCGAGGCCGCGGGCGACGCCGTCCGCATCGAGCGCGCCCGGGCCGACCTGACCACCCGCCGGGAGTGGCTGGCCGAGGCCGAGAGGTCGACGTCCCGCCGCTGAGGACCCCGCTGCCCCCACCGGAGAAGGACCCCTCCAGGGGCCTGCCGCGAGCTTGCGAGCGGTGGGGAGGGGGTCCTTCCGCCTGCAGCGGGGCCATCAGGTCGGGGCGCCGATGCGGGGCATGCCGAGCAGCACACCGGGGGTCGTGGGCCGCATCCCGGCCTCGGCGGCGTCCCCGGCGCGGGTGCGACGGTGCGAGAGCAGCGGGCCGTCGGCCACCAGGTGGTGCGGCGCGGCCTGGGTCACCACGGTCTCGACCACGTCACCGGGACGCACGGAGACCCGCCCACCGCCGTCCGCCGCGGTGAAGTGCACCAGCCGGCCGTCGCGGGCCCGGCCGGACAGACGCCCGGTGCGGGCGTCCTTGCTGCCCTCCCCCGCGGCGACCAGCAGCTCGACCGTCCGGCCGATCAGCGCGCGGTTCTCCTCCCAGCTGATCTCGTCCTGCAGCGCGACCAGCCGCTCGTAGCGCTCCTGGACGACGGGCTTGGGCAGCTGCCCGTCCATCTCGGCAGCCGGCGTCCCAGGCCGCTTGGAGTACTGGAAGGTGAACGCGCCGGCGAAGCGGGCGGCCCGGACGACGTCGAGGGTCTGCGCGAAGTCCTCCTCGGTCTCCCCGGGGAAGCCCACGATGACGTCGGTGGTGATCGCCGCGTCGGGCATCGCCGCCCGCACCCGGTCGAGGATGCCCAGGTAGCGCTCCTGCCGGTAGGCGCGGCGCATCCGGCGCAGGACGTCGTCCGACCCCGACTGCAGCGGCATGTGCAGCGAGTGGCAGACCGCCGGCGTCTCGGCCATCGCGGCGATGACGTCGTCGGTGAACTCCCGCGGGTGCGGGCTGGTGAACCGGATCCGCTCCAGGCCCTCGATCCGACCGGCCGCGCGCAGCAGGTCGGCGAACGCGCCCTGCTGCCCGAACTCGACCCCGTAGGCGTTCACGTTCTGGCCGAGCAGCGTCACCTCCAGCACGCCCTGGTCGACCAGCGCCTGCACCTCGGCGAGGATCTCGCCGGGCCGGCGGTCCCGCTCCTTGCCGCGCAGCGACGGGACGATGCAGAACGTGCAGGTGTTGTTGCACCCGACGCTGATCGACACCCAGCCGGAGTGGGCGGAGTCCCGCTTGGCCGGCAGCGTCGAGGGGAAGACCTCCAGGGCCTCGGCGATCTCCACCTGCGCCTCGGCGTTGTGCCGGGCCCGCGCCAGCAGCGCCGGCAGCGAGCCGACGTTGTGGGTGCCGAAGACGACGTCCACCCACGGGGCGCGGCGCACGATCTCGCCGCGGTCCTTCTGCGCCAGGCAGCCGCCGACGGCGATCTGCATGCCGGGGCGGGCGGCCTTGACCGGCCGCAGGTGGCCGAGGTTGCCGTAGAGCCGGTTGTCGGCGTTCTCCCGCACCGCGCAGGTGTTGAGGACGACGACGTCGGCGGCCTCCCCCTCGGCGGCGGGGGCGTAGCCGGCGGCCTCCAGGAGCCCGGAGAGCCGCTCGGAGTCGTGCACGTTCATCTGGCAGCCGTAGGTGCGCACCCGGTAGGTCCGCTCCGGGGCGGGCGGGTCGGTGTGGCTCGGATCGGTCGTCATGACGGATCGAGGGTACGGCGGCTCCCTGCCCTGGTCCGCCGCTCATCCCGGACCGGCTTCGTTACGGCTTCGTGATCGCCCCGTCCGATCGGCGTCGGTCGCCGGCTCTAGGGTCCTTCGGGTGAGCAGCCTCGGGATGAGCGGACCGGGCATGTCCGGAGGACCTCTCGTCCGCCTGTCGGGCGTCAACAAGTGGTTCGGCGAACTCCACGTGCTGCAGGACGTCGACCTGTCGATCGACCGCGGCGAGGTCGTCGTGGTCATCGGTCCCTCCGGCTCGGGCAAGTCGACGCTGTGCCGCACGATCAACCGGCTCGAGGCGATCCAGCAGGGCGAGATCACCATCGACGGCCAGCGGCTGCCCGAGGAGGGCAGGGCCCTGGCCCGGCTGCGCAGCGACGTCGGCATGGTGTTCCAGAGCTTCAACCTGTTCGCGCACAAGACGATCCTGGAGAACGTCACCCTCGGGCCGGTCAAGGTCCGCAGGCAGTCGAGGGCCGAGTCCCAGCGGCGGGCCCGCGAGCTGCTCGACCGGGTCGGCGTCGGCGCGCAGGCCGACAAGTACCCGGCCCAGCTCTCCGGTGGTCAGCAGCAGCGCGTCGCGATCGCCCGGGCGCTGGCGATGGACCCCAAGGTCATGCTCTTCGACGAGCCGACGTCGGCGCTGGACCCGGAGATGATCAACGAGGTCCTCGACGTGATGACCTCGCTGGCCCGCGACGGCATGACGATGGTCGTCGTCACCCACGAGATGGGCTTCGCCCGCCGCGCGGCCAACCGGGTCGTCTTCATGGACGGCGGCCGGATCGTCGAGTCCGCCGACCCCGAGACCTTCTTCACCCGCCCCCGGTCGGAGCGGGCCAAGGACTTCCTCTCGAAGATCCTCGACCACTGAGCCCGGGGCGACCCGGCGAGAAAGGAACCACCCCATGCGCATGTCCCGCTCCGCCGCCACCCTCGGGGCGCTGGGCCTCGTGCTGGCCGGCTGCTCCAGCGAGGCCGGCCAGCAGGCCGAGGAGTCCGCGAGCAACACCCCCTCGGTGGCCACGGACGTCCAGTTCCAGCCCGGCACCACGATGGCCGAGCTGCACGACGCGGGCACGATCACCGTCGGCACCAAGTTCGACCAGCCCGGGTTCGGCCTGCTCAACCCGCAGACCCAGACCCCCGAGGGCTTCGACGTCGAGATCGCCAAGATCGTCGCCGGCGAGCTCGGCATCGCCCCCGAGGACATCACGTGGACCGAGACGGTCTCGGCCAACCGCGAGCCGTTCATCCAGAACGGGCAGGTCGACATCGTGGTCGCCACCTACACGATCAACGACACCCGCAAGCAGGTGGTCGACTTCGCCGGGCCGTACTACATCGCCGGGCAGGACATCATGGTCGCCAAGGGCAACCCCGAGGGGATCGAAGGGCCCGACGACCTCGCCGGCAAGACCGTCTGCTCGGTCGAGGGCTCGACGCCCGCGCAGAACATCCGGGACAACTACCCCCAGGCCAACCTGGTCACCTACGACGTCTACTCCAAGTGCGCCGACGACCTCACCAACGGCAACGTGCAGGCGGTGACGACGGACAACGTCATCCTCACCGGCCTGGTCGCGGGCAACCCCGAGGGCTTCGAGCTGGTCGGCAACCCGTTCACCGAGGAGCCCTACGGCATCGGCCTGGCCAAGGGCGACACGGAGTTCCGCGCCTTCATCAACGACGCGCTGGAGCAGTCGTTCGAGGACGGCACCTGGGCCGCCGCCTGGGACCGCACCGCCGGCGTGATCACCGGCGAGCAGGCCCCCGAGCCGCCGACGGTCGACCGCTACTGAGTCCCCGTGACGCCGTCGGGCCGACCGCCCGGCGGCGTCACCCCTCCGACCCGGCGAGGACGCGGTGCAGTTCATCAGCGACAACTCCGACCTGCTGTGGAGCGCGTGGCTCACGACGCTCTCCCTCGCGGTCGCCAGCGGCGTGTGCGCGCTGGTGCTCGGCACCGTGCTCGCCGGCATGCGGGTGAGCCCGGTGCCCCCGCTGCGCGGCCTGGCCACCTTCTACGTCGAGGTCTTCCGCAACACCCCGCTCACGGTGGTGTTCTTCTTCCTCTTCTTCGGGCTGGTCTACGTCGACCTGCAGTTCCCCAGCCGGTTCACCACCGCGGTCGCGGCGCTGTCGCTCTACACCGCGTCGTTCGTCTCCGAGGCGCTGCGCTCGGGCATCAACGCCGTCCCGCCGGGCCAGGCGGAGGCGGCCCGGGCGTTGGGCCTGGGCTTCGGCCAGACGCTGCGCACGGTCGTGCTGCCGCAGGCCTTCCGCACCGTCGTCCCGCCGCTGGGCAACGTGTGGATCGCCCTGGCCAAGAACACCTCGATCGCGGCCGGCTTCGCGGTCACCGACCTCACCGCCGCGCTGCAGCGGCTGGCCAACCTCAACGCCGACCAACTGCTGGCCGTGTTCGCCGCCGTGGTGCTCGGCTACCTGGTCATCACGCTGCCCTCGGCCTGGCTGATCCGGGTCGTCGAGAACCGGGTGGCGATCGTCCGATGAGCGGCCCGAGCGTCCTGTTCGACCTGCCCGGGCCGGGCGCCCGCCGACGGCAGCGGATCGGCACCGTCGTCGGCTCGCTGGTGGTCCTGGGCCTGGTCGCCCTGGCCCTGTGGCGGCTGGGCACCCACGGCCAGCTGGAGCCCGAGCGGTGGGCCATCCTGTTCGACCCGGCGACGGGCGTGCCGCAGGCGCTGTGGCAGGGGCTGCTCAACACCCTGGCGGTGGCCGCCGTCGGCATGGTGCTGGCGACCGTGCTGGGGGCGCTGCTGGCCATGGGGCGGCTGTCCGACCACGGCTGGGTGCGCGCCCCCGTGGGCGTGGTGATCGAGTTCTTCCGCGCCGTGCCACTGCTGATCCTGATCCTGTTCTGCCTGCTGTTCCTGCCCACCGTCGGCGTGCCCATGACCGCGTTCCGGGCGCTGGTCCTCGGCCTGACGCTGTACAACATGGCCGTGCTGGCCGAGATCTTCCGGGCCGGCATCCTGTCGGTCGACCGCGGCCAGCGCGAGGCCGCCTTCGCCCTGGGCATGCGCAAGACGCAGGTGATGACGCTGGTCCTCCTGCCGCAGGCGGTGCGCCGGATGCTGCCGGTGCTCGTCGCGCAGCTGGTCGTCCTGCTCAAGGACTCGTCGCTGGGCTTCATCGTCGGCTACGTGGAGTTGTTGCGCACCGCGCGCAGCCTGGTGGAGTTCTTCAACTTCTCGTACGGCAACCGGTACACCTTCGTGCTCTACGTGGCCGCCGGGCTGATCTACATCGTCGTGAACCTCCTGCTCTCCGCGCTGGCCCGCTACGTCGAGGCGCGCACCCGCCGCAACGCGAAGGCGGCCGCGGCCGGGGAGGGGGAGCTGCCGGCCGACGTGCAGATGGGTGGGGGTGGCGGCGCCGTCCCCGTCGCACGGTGATCCCGTTCGCCGGGGAGGACCACCGGTGCACCCGGCGGTCACACCCCGAGGCGGGACTGCCGAGAACTGCGACGTGGACACCGCTCTCCGCCCCGTCGTGCCGCCGCTGCCCAGCCTGGTGCGCGCGCCCGAGGGACGCACGGACGCCGCTCAGGAGTTCGTCGCTCGGATGCGGGCGGCCGCGCCGGACTTCGCCGCGGCCGCCGGCGCCGAGACCGCCGTCGTCCGGGAGGTCGTCCCGCCGGCCCGCCACCGCCGGTCCCGCTGCTGCGTGGTGCTGCGGTTCTCCGGCGGCGACGAGGCCGACCTGACCTTCCTCGGCCCGGTGAGCCGCCCCTCGACCGCGCCCGAGCGCGCCTTCGACCTGCAGATCCAGGCCTGGCTGGCCTCCGGCCGCGACACCGAGGGGACGTGGGTGGTGCCCGACGACGAGGCGTCGGACGGCGTCGCCGTGGACGTCTCGGCCTGGTCGGCGGCCGCCCGCTCCACCGGCTGACCGGCCGCCGTCGGCGTCCGGCCGGCCGCCGCAGACGTCTCGGCTACCGAGACCTGCTCCGATGGGTCACCATGGTGACGGCGCTCTCGAGCAGTGGAGCGCTCGCCGTCCTCTGGGAGCGCCCGCATGACCGTCCTGGCCCCACAGCCGATCGTGAGCCGACCGAGCGCTCTGCCGCCGGCACCCAAGGGCTCGCGGCTGTCCAACCTGCTGCGGACCACCGACCACAAGACCATCGGCCTCATGTACCTGGCCACCTCGTTCGCCTGGTTCATCGTCGGTGGGTTCATGGCCATGCTCATCCGCGGTGAGCTGGCCCGGCCGGGGCTGCAGTTCCTCTCCCCCGAGCAGTACAACCAGCTGTTCACCATGCACGGCACGATCATGCTGCTGCTGTTCGCGACGCCGCTGTTCTTCGCGTTCGGCAACCTGGTCATGCCGCTGCAGATCGGCGCCCCCGACGTCGCCTTCCCGCGGCTGAACGCCTTCTCCTACTGGCTGTACCTGTTCGGCGGGATCATCGCCGGCGCCGGGTTCCTCACCCCCGGCGGGGCGGCGGACTTCGGCTGGTTCGCCTACACCCCGCTGTCGGATGTGACCAACACGCCGGGGTTGGGGCCGGACCTGTGGATCACCGGGCTGGCGGTCAGCGGTCTGGGCACCATCCTGGGCGCGGTCAACTTCATCACCACGATCGTCTGCCTGCGCGCGCCGGGGATGACGATGTTCCGGATGCCGATCTTCTGCTGGAACACCCTGATCACCAGCCTGCTGGTGATCCTGGTGTTCCCGATCCTGACCGCGGCGCTGATGGCGCTGCTGGCCGACCGGCAGCTCGGTGCCCTGGTCTACTCGCGGGCCAACGGCGGGGCGATGCTGTGGCAGCACCTGTTCTGGTACTTCGGCCACCCCGAGGTCTACATCATCGCGCTGCCCTTCTTCGGCATCGTCACCGAGATCATCCCGGTCTTCGCCCGCAAGCCGCTGTTCGGCTACAAGGGCATGGTCTTCGCCACCACCGCGATCGGGTTCTTGTCGCTGACGGTGTGGGCGCACCACATGTTCGCCACCGGGGCGGTGCTGCTGCCGTTCTTCTCCTTCCTGACCTATCTGATCGCGGTGCCGACCGGGATCAAGTTCTTCAACTGGATCGGCACCATGTGGCGGGGTCAGCTGACCTTCGAGACGCCGATGCTGTGGTCGATCGGTTTCCTGGTCACCTTCTTGCTGGGGGGTCTGACCGGTGTGCTGCTGGCCAGCCCGCCGCTGGACTGGCACGTGTCGGACACCTACTTCGTGGTGGCGCACTTCCACTACGTGGTGTTCGGCACCGTGGTGTTCGCCGCCAACGCCGGCATCGCCTTCTGGTTCCCGAAGATGTGCGGTCGGATGCTCGATGAGCGCCTGGGCAAGCTGCAGTTCTGGCTGACGTTCATCGGCTTCCACGGCACGTTCCTCGTCCAGCACTGGCTGGGCAACGAGGGCATGCCGCGCCGGTACGCCAACTACCTGCCCAGCGACGGGTTCACCACGCTGAACACGGTCTCGACGATCTTCTCGTTCGTGCTCGGCGCGTCGATCATCCCGTTCGTCTACAACGTCGTGCACTCGTGGCGGTACGGGCAGCTGGCCCTGCGCGACGACCCTTGGGGGGCGGGCAACTCGCTGGAGTGGGCGACGTCGTCCCCGCCGCCGCGGCACAACTTCGTCGAGATCCCCAAGATCCGCTCCGAGCGGCCGGCGTTCGAGGCGCACTACCCGGAGCTCATCGAGCGGCTCGACGCCGAGAAGCACGCCGGCAAGCGGCACCAGCCCTACGCCGGCGTCAGCGAGGTCGGCCTCACCGGCGGTGAGCGGCAGGGCAGCCGGGACCCCGACCCCACCTGAGAACGGCCCCTCTGCCCCCTCCGTGGAAGGCCCCCGTCCCGGGCCCCGCCCGCAGGCTCAGGGCGGGGCCCGGGACGGGGCCGTGGGCCTGGAGGGGGCCGTCCCGAGCTTGCATCAGCCGCGGCCGATCCTGCGCCCGCTGAGGGGCTTCCGCCCGTCGGCGGGCGCAGCCACGTGTCGGTGCCGCGGTGCGGTACTACCGCAGGGTGACGTGCTGGCCGGGATGACGGGTCAGGGCAGCCAGGCGTTCAGGTCCGGTTCCCCGTGGCCTGGGGTCTCCCCGGTCTGTTCCTCGGACCGGTCCTGGTCGAGGGCCTCGCGGACCACCCATACCGCCAGCCCGGATCCGTAGCCCTTGCGCGTGAGCATCCCCACCAGCCGGCGCTCGGCGGTCGCCCGGTCGACCCGGCGCAGGCTCGGCAACCGGCGCTCGACCAGTCGTCGGGCCGCCCCCCACTCGTCCTCGTCGTCGACCTGGGCGAGCGCCTCCTCGGCGACCTCCCCGTCGATGCCCTTGGCTCGCAGCTCGGTCTTGAGTGCTCGCCGGGCCAGGCCTCGACCGGCCTGCCGGGACGTCACCCAGGCGCGGGCGAAGGCGGCGTCGTCGATGAGGCCGACCTCGCTGAACCGGTCGAGGACGCGCTCGGCAGCGTCGTCGGGCACCCCTCGCCCGGCGAGCAGGTCGGCCAACTGTCGACGGGTCTTCGGCGCGCCGGTGAGCGCCCGCAGACAGATCGACCGGGCGACCTGCTCGGGATCCCCCGGATCGTCCTCGACCTCGGGGCCGGCGCCCGGCGACACGGCGTCCGCGCTGTCCGGGTCAGGGGACAGACGCGGACGCCGCCCGCGCCGACGCCCAGGAGCGGAGCGCTCGCGGGCCTCGGGCCGGCTCACCGTCAGAAGTCGATCTGGTCGACCGGCTGGTCGGCCGGCTGGTCCGCCGAGGTAGGCGCGTCGAGCTGCGGGCCGATGCCGAGCTTCTCCTTGATCTTCTTGTCGATCTCGTCGGCGAGGTCGGGGTTGTCCCGGAGGAAGGTGCGGACGTTCTCCTTGCCCTGACCGAGCTGGTCGCCCTCGTACGTGTACCAGGCGCCGGACTTCCGGACGATGCCCTGCTCGACACCGATGTCGATCAGCCCGCCCTCGCGGCTGAAACCGGCACCCCAGAGCAGATCGAGCTCGGCCTGCTTGAACGGCGCGGCCACCTTGTTCTTGACGATCTTCACGCGCACCCGGCTGCCGACGGCCTCGGTGCCCTGCTTGAGCGTCTCGATGCGCCGCACGTCGAGCCGGACCGACGAGTAGAACTTCAGCGCCCGACCACCGGTGGTGACCTCCGGGGAGCCGTAGACCACGCCGACCTTCTCGCGCAGCTGGTTGATGAAGATCGCGGTGGTGCCGGAGTTGTTGAGCGCGCCGGTGATCTTGCGCAGGGCCTGGCTCATCAGCCGGGCCTGCAGACCGACGTGGCTGTCGCCCATCTCGCCCTCGATCTCGGCGCGGGGCACCAGGGCGGCGACCGAGTCGATGACGATGACGTCGAGCGCGCCGGAGCGGATCAGCATGTCGGCGATCTCCAGCGCCTGCTCCCCGGTGTCAGGCTGGCTGACCAGCAGCGCGTCGGTGTCGACACCGATCGCCCGGGCGTACTCGGGGTCGAGCGCGTGCTCGGCGTCGATGAACGCCGCGATGCCGCCGGCAGCCTGGGCGTTGGCCACCGCGTGCAGGGCGACCGTCGTCTTGCCGGAGGCCTCGGGGCCGTACACCTCGATGATGCGGCCCCGCGGGAGACCGCCGATGCCGAGGGCGATGTCCAGGGCGATGGAGCCGGTCGGGATGACCTTGATGGCCTGTGCGGCGTTGTCACCCAGCCGCATGACCGAGCCCTTGCCGAACTGCTTGTCGATCTGGGCGAGGGCCATGTCGAGGGCCTTGTCGCGGTCGAGCGTTGCCATGGTGCTCACCTTCGGGAAGTCGCGTGCAGCGGGTCGGTGTCGACGTTAGGACGGGGGTCTGACACTTCCGGGGCAACCGGTCGACCTGTGGAGGAGCACCCGGCCTGTGGATCCTGCGCCCAATCTAACCCGAACGTGTGTTCGACTGCCAGGGTGACACGCCGCCTCGACAGCTCAACGGTCCTTGGGTGGGACGTCGTACTCCTCGCAGATCGCCAGCCACACCCGACGGACGGGCAGACC
Organism: Geodermatophilus sp. TF02-6; assembly: GCF_003319115.1. Classification (GTDB taxonomy): domain Bacteria; phylum Actinomycetota; class Actinomycetes; order Mycobacteriales; family Geodermatophilaceae; genus Geodermatophilus. The sequence continues at coordinate 155,470 of NZ_QOHF01000007.1, forward strand.
CGCCTCGATCGCCTGGACGGCCGTGCGGCCGCCCAGTGCGGAGAAGACGTGGTCGCGCGCCACGCTCTCGGCGCGCACGGAGCCGAGCTGCTCCGACAGCCGGGACCAGAAATCCTGCAGGCGCACGCCCGCGACGCTAGCGCGCCCCCGCCACCGGCCGGGTCGACCGCGCGCCGCCTACGCTGGCAGCGTGTTCCCCAGCACCGGATCCGCGACGTGGGACCTCGTCCTCCAGCTCGGGATCGCGCTGGCCATGCTGGTCTCGCTGATCCTGCTCTACCGCAACTTCCGGGGACGCTGAGTCGCGGGCCGTCCCGGGCCGTCCCCGGTGCGCGCCCAGACCAGCACCAGGGGCAGCACCAGCGCGGCGGAGACCGCGGCCACCAGCCCGTAGCCGCCCAGTGCCAGCAGCGGGCCGCCGACGACCCCGGCCAGCGCGGCACCCAGACCCATGAGCAGGTCGGCGCCGCCCTGCGCGGTGGGCCGCCGCTGCTCGTCGACGGACTCGGTGACCAGGGTCGAGCCGGCGATGAGCCCGCAGGACCAGCCCAGGCCGAGCAACAGCAGGCCGGCGCCGAGCTGGGCGGCCCTGCCCGGTGGTGCCGTGCCCGCCACCGCGGCCGCGGTCAGCAGCAGGGCCGCGGCCACCGCGACCGTCGTCCGCCGACCGGCACGGTCGGCCAGCAGCCCGACCAGCGGCGAGAAGAGGTACATCCCGGCGACGTGCACGCTGATGACCAGGCCGATGACGCGCAGCGTCGTCCCCTCGTCGTGCCCGGCGGAGCCCATGTGCACGGGGGTCATCACCATGACGCCGACCATCACCGCGTGGGACACCACGACCGCGGTGAGACCGAGCCGGCCACGCGGGTCGGCCCAGACCTCCCGCAGCGCCGCCGAGGTCGCCCGGCGGGGGCGACCGGCGTTCCCGGCTCCGTGGCCGCGCAATCGCCGGGCCAGCAGCAGCGGGTCTGGCCGCAGCAGGACGAGCAGGCCCAGCGCCACCACGGTGAAGACGGCCACGGAGATGGCGAACGCACCGGCGAGGGGCGGCAGCCCCAGGGTCTCGCCGAGCGCCTCGCCGGGGCCGGCGAGGTTGGGGCCCAGCACCGAACCCACCGTCGTGGCCCACACCACCAGGGACAGCGCCCGCCCGCGGTGCTCCGGTGCGGCGAGGTCGGCCGCGGCGTAGCGGGCCTGCAGCCCGCAGGCGGTGGCCGCCCCGAAACCGAACAGCCCCACGAGCAACAGCGGCAGCGACGAGAGCGAAGCGGCGAGCACGGTGACCAGCGAGCCGAGGACGGCGACGGTGAAACCTGCGGTCAGTCCCGCCCGCCGGCCGGCCCGGTCGCTGATGCGGGCCAGCGGCACGGCGAGGACCGCGGCGCCGAGCACCCCGGCCGTCTGCCCGAGCCCGGCGGCCGCGTCGCTGCCGGCGACGTCGCGGGCCAGCAGCCCGCCGACGGTGATGCCGACGGTCACCCCGAGCCCGGCCAGCGCCACCCCGCCGCCGAGCACGCCGAGGGTGCGACGCTGGACGAGCGCCGGGTCGGGGAGGGTCGGGGTCTGCGCGGTCACGGTGGCCGGCCTAGAGGCCCATCGCGCGGCCGATGATCTCCCGCATGATCTCGTTGGTGCCGCCGTAGATGGGCTGGATGCGCGCGTCCCGCCAGGCCTTGGAGACCGGGTACTCGTCCATGTACCCGTAGCCGCCGTGCAGCTGCAGGCAGCGGTCGGCCACCGTGTTCTGCAACTCGGTGGTCCAGTACTTGGCCATCGCCGCGTCCACGGCGGTCAGCTCTCCGGCGTCGAGCTGCCGCACGCACTCGTCGACGAAGGTGCGGGCGATGGTCACCTCGGTCTGCAGCTCGGCGAGGACGAAGCGGGTGTTCTGGAAGCGGGCGACCGGCTGCCCGAACGCGGTGCGGGAGGTGACGTACTCGCGGGTGTAGGCCAGCACGGTCTCGGCCGACGCGACCGCCCCGACGGCGATGGACAGCCGCTCCTGCGGCAGGTTCTCCATGAGGTGGTAGAAGCCGCGGTTCTCCGTCCCGAGCAGGTTCTCCGCCGGCACCCGGACACCGTCGAAGAACAGTTCCGCGGTGTCCTGCGCCTTGAGGCCCACCTTCTCCAGGTTGCGGCCGCGGGTGAAGCCCGGCACGTCCCGCTCCACCACGAGCAGGCTCAAGCCCTTGGCGCCGGGTGCCTCGGGGTCGGTGCGGGCCACGACGACGACCAGGTCGGCGTTGATCCCGTTGGTGATGAAGGTCTTGGCGCCGTGGAGCACCCAGGCGTCGCCGTCGCGGCGGGCCGTCGTCCGGACCCCCTGCAGGTCGCTCCCCGCACTCGGCTCGGTCATCGCGATGGCGGTGATCAGCTCTCCGCTGCAGAAGCCGGGCAGCCACCGCTGCTTCTGCTCCTCCGTGCCGAGGTCGCGCAGGTAGGGGCCGACGACGTCGTTGTGCAGGGAGAAGCCGACGCCGGTGGCGCCGATGCGCATGAGCTCCTCGTCGACCACCGCCTGGTAGCGGAAGTCGCGGACGCCCCCGCCGCCGTACCGCTCGTCCATGTCGGTGCCGAGCAGGCCCTGTGCCCCCGCCGAGGTCCACACCTCGCGCGGGACGATGCCGTCGGCCTCCCACCGGTCGTGGAAGGGCACCACGTTCTTCTCGGCCCAGGCACGGACCATCTGCCGGAAGTCCTCGTGCTCGGCCTCGTACAGGGAACGGCGCATGGCCGCCAGTGTGCCCGACGCCACTGCCGTCGCCGGCCCCCGTCCGCGCAGGACGGGACGCCGGTCCGCCACCCCCGGAGGAGGTCTGCGCCCAGCGGCGACCGGGGAGGCCGGTGCGCGGACCGGGTGGGACCGTCCCGCACGGTCCGCGCAGGCCAGCGGAGTGTCGTCCCCCTGTGGACACTGGACCCGTGCCCGCCCGCCCGTCCGCTCTCGACCGGTTCTCCGAGCCCACCCGGGCCTGGTTCACCGGCGCCTTCGCCGAGCCCACCGCCGCCCAGGAGGGCGCGTGGCAGGCCATCAGCAGCGGCGGGCACGCCCTGGTGGTGGCCCCCACCGGGTCCGGCAAGACGCTGGCCGCCTTCCTCTGGTCGCTCGACCGGCTGGCCGGCGCACCACCGCCGGCCGACGAACGGGCTCGCTGCCGGGTGCTCTACGTCTCCCCGCTCAAGGCGCTGGCCGTCGACGTCGAGCGCAACCTGCGGGCGCCGCTGGCCGGCATCGGGCAGGCCGCGGCCCGACTCGGCCTGCCCCGCCCGGAGATCGGCGTCGGCATCCGGTCCGGCGACACCCCGGCCGACGAGCGGCGCGCCTTCGCCCGGCGGCCTCCCGACATCCTCATCACCACCCCCGAGTCGCTGTTCCTGCTGCTCACCAGCGCGGCGCGGGAGGCGCTGCGCGGCGTCGAGACGGTCATCGTCGACGAGGTGCACGCGGTGGCCGACAGCAAACGCGGCGCGCACCTGGCCGTCTCCCTCGACCGGCTCGACGAGCTGCTGGAGCGCCCGGCGCAGCGGATCGGTCTGTCGGCGACGGTGCGCCCCGTCGAGGAGGTGGCCACCTTCCTGGCCGGAGGCCGGCCGGTGGCGGTGGTCGCGCCCGGCTCGGCCAAGGAGTGGGACCTCTCCGTCGTCGTCCCCGTCGAGGACATGAGCAGCCTGGGACAGCCCACCGGCGAGCTGGCGGGCTCCGCGGCGGGCGACCAGCCGCGGACGTCGATCTGGCCGGCGGTGGAGGAGCGGGTGCTCGACCTGGTGCAGGCGCACCGCAGCACCATCGTCTTCGCCAACTCCCGGCGGCTGGCCGAGCGGCTGACCAGCCGGCTCAACGAGCTGGCCTACGAGCGGGCGACCGGCGAACCGGTCCCGCCCGGCACCAACGCCGCCGCGCTGATGGCGCAGGCCGGTTCCGGCGGCGGGGTCCCCGAGGGCGTGCAGCCGGTCGCCGCCGCCCACCACGGCTCGGTCTCCCGCGAGCAGCGGGCGGTCGTCGAGGAGGCGCTGAAGTCCGGCCGGCTGCCGGCGGTGGTGGCGACCTCCAGCCTGGAGCTCGGCATCGACATGGGGTCGGTCGACCTCGTCGTCCAGGTCGAGGCGCCGCCCACGGTCGCCTCGGGGCTGCAGCGGGTGGGGCGGGCCGGGCACCAGGTGGGCGCGGTCAGCCGCGGCGTGCTGTTCCCCAAGTACCGCGGCGACCTGGTGCAGTGCGCGCTGGTCGCCGAGCGGATGCGGGCCGGCGCCATCGAGTCCATCCGCTACCTGCGCAACCCGCTCGACGTCCTCGCCCAGCAGGTGGTCGCGATCGTCTCCGAGCGGCCGCGCACCGTCGACGAGGTCGCCGCGCTGGTCCGCCGTTCGGCGCCGTTCGCCTCGCTGCCGGACTCCGCGCTGCACGCGGTGCTCGACATGCTGGCCGGCCGCTACCCGTCCGACGCCTTCGCCGAGCTGCGCCCGCGGCTGACCTGGGACCGGGTCACCGACACGCTCACCGCGCGGGCCGGCGCCCAGCGGCTGGCGGTCACCAGCGGCGGCACCATCCCCGACCGCGGCCTGTTCGGCGTCTTCCTCGTCGGCGGGGAGGACAGCAGGGGCGGCCGGCGGGTCGGCGAGCTCGACGAGGAGATGGTCTACGAGTCGCGGGTGGGCGACGTGTTCCTGCTCGGCTCCTCCTCGTGGCGGATCGAGGAGATCACCCACGACCGGGTGCTGGTCAGCCCGGCTCCCGGGCAGCCCGGGAAGATGCCGTTCTGGCACGGCGACGCGCCGGGGCGGCCCCTGGAGCTCGGCCGGGCGCTGGGCGCCTTCCTGCGCGAGGTCGGCTCGGCGACACCCGAGGCCGGACGGGAACGCGCGCGGGCCGCCGGCCTCGACGAGTGGGGTGCGGCGAACCTGCTGGCCTACCTGGCCGAGCAGAAGCAGGTCACCGGTCACCTGCCCGACGACCGCACCCTGCTGGTGGAGCGCTTCCGCGACGAGCTCGGCGACTGGCGGCTGGTCGTCCACTCCCCCTTCGGCGCTCAGGTCAACGCCCCGTGGGCGCTGGTGCTCGCCGCCCGGCTGCGGGAGCGCTACGGCGTCGACGTCGGCTCCATGCACTCCGACGACGGCATCGTGCTGCGGCTGCCCGACACCACCGGTGAGCCGCCGGAGGCCGACCTCGCCGTCCTGGACCCGGACGACGTGGAGCGGGAGGTGACCGCCGAGGTGGGCACCTCGGCGCTGTTCGCCAGCCGGTTCCGCGAGTGCGCCGCGCGGGCGCTGCTGCTGCCGCGCCGCGACCCGCGCCGGCGCACCCCGCTGTGGCAGCAGCGCCAGCGCGCCGCCCAGCTGCTCTCGGTGGCCAGCGAGTTCTCGAGCTTCCCCATCACCCTCGAGGCCGCCCGCGAGGTGCTGCAGGACGTCTACGACGTGCCGGGCCTGGTCGAGTTGATGCGCGACGTGCGCTCCCGCCGGGTGCGGGTGGTGGACGTGCAGACGCAGTCGGCCTCGCCCTTCGCGCAGTCGCTGCTGTTCGGCTACGTCGGCCAGTTCCTCTACGAGGGCGACGCCCCGCTCGCCGAGCGCCGCGCCCAGGCCCTCGCGCTCGACACCGGCCTGCTCGCCGAGCTGCTGGGCCGCTCCGAGCTGCGTGAGCTGCTCGACGCCGAGGCGCTGGCCGAGGTGGAGGCCGAGCTGCAGCGGCTGCCCGCCGAGCGCCACCCTCGCGACGTGGACGGCGCCGCCGACCTGCTGCGCATCGTCGGCGACCTGACCCCCGCCGAGGCCGCCGCCCGTGGGGTGGGCCGCGAGTGGCTCGACGAGCTGGTCGCCGCCCGCCGCGCCCTGGTGGTCCGGATCGCCGGCGAGGAGCGGTACGTCGCCATCGAGGACGCCGGCCGGCTGCGCGACGCGCTCGGCACCGCGCTGCCGGTGGGGGTGCCGGAGGTGTTCACCGAGCCGGTGCCCGACCCGCTCGGTGACCTCGTCGGCCGTTACGCGCGCACCCACGGCCCCTTCCAGCCCGGCGAGGTGGCCTCGCGTCTCGGGCTGGGCGTCGCGGTGGTGACCGCCACCGTGCAGCGGCTGGTCGGCACCGGCCGGCTGGTCACCGGCGAGTTCCGCCCGGGCGGCACCGGTCAGGAGTGGTGCGACGCCGACGTGCTGCGGTCGGTCCGCCGGCGCAGCCTGGCCCGGCTTCGCCAGGAGGTCGAGCCGGTGTCGGTGGACACGCTGGCCCGGTTCACCCCGGCCTGGCAGTCGGTGGGCAGCCGGATGCGCGGCCCGGACGGCGTCCTGGCCGCCGTCGAGCAGCTGGCCGGCGCGCTGGTACCGGCCAGCGCGCTGGAGTCGCTGGTGCTGCCGGCCCGGGTCCGCGACTACTCCCCGGCGATGCTCGACGAGCTGACCAGCGCCGGGGAGGTCCTGTGGGCCGGCGCCGGAGGGCTGCCCGGCGGCGACGGCTGGATCAGCCTCGTCCCCGCCGACCTCGCGCCGCTGCTGCTGCCCGACCCGCTGGAGCTGCCGGAGGCGGGGCCGGCGGTCCTCGAGCACCTCTCCGGCGGTCAGGCGGTGTTCTTCCGCGGCCTGTCCGACCTCGTCGGTCAGGCTGTCGGCTCCACCGACGACGCGGCGCTGGTCGACCTCGTCTGGGACCTGGTCTGGGCCGGGGTGCTCACCAACGACACCCTGGCGCCGCTGCGCACGCGGCTGGCCGGTGGCGGGACGCACCGGCAGCCCGCGCCGCCACGGGCCCGGCTGGACCGCACCCGCTACGGCCGGACCCGGCTGGGCCGGCCCGCCATGCCCACCCGCACCGGGCCGCCCACGGTGGCCGGCCGGTGGTCGCGGCTGCCCGACCGGGAGGCCAACCCCACCAAGCGGACGACCGCCCGCGCCGAGGCGCTGCTGGAACGGCACGGCGTGCTCACCCGGGGCGCGGTGATGGCCGAGCAGGTCCCCGGCGGGTTCTCCGCGGTGTACCCGGTGCTGCGCGCGTTCGAGGAGAACGGCCGGGCGCGGCGCGGCTACTTCGTGGAGACCCTCGGCGCCGCCCAGTTCGGCACCCCGGGATCGGTCGACCGGCTGCGCGGCTTCGCCGCACCCGACCGGGTGCCCACCGGGGCGGTGGTGCTCGCGGCGACCGACCCGGCCAACGTCTACGGCGCCGCGCTGCCCTGGCCGGAGCGACCAGCCGCGGAGGCGGAGCGACCAGCCGCGGAGGCGGAGCGACCAGCCGCGGAGGCGGAGTCCGTGGACGTCGGCGAGGGCACCGGCGGCGGACGACGAGCGGCCGCCGGACACCGGGCCGGGCGCAAGGCCGGAGCTCTCGTGGTGCTGGTCGACGGCGACCTCGTCCTCTACGTCGAACGCGGCGGCAAGACGCTGCTGTCCTGGACCGATGAGGAGACGGTGTTGAAGGAGGCGACCACGGCGCTCTCGAGTGCGGTCGCCGCGGGTGCGCTGGGCCGGATGGTGGTGCAGAAGGCCGACGGCGCCTCGGTGCACGAGTCGACCCCGCTGTCGGCGGCGCTGCAGGCCGCCGGCTTCGCCGCCACTCCACGCGGCCTGCGTCTGCGCGCCTGAACCGGCGGCTCGGGCAGGCCGGCCGCGACCGGTGTCCGCAGGTCAGCACCGCACCGGCTCCGCTCCCCGCAGGTCCGGCACGGCGGCGCCCCGGTACCGGCCCGAGGAGCAGGCCGCCCAGCCGCAGGTCAGCTGCTACGAGTGCGAGCGGCTCCCAGCAGGTCAGCGGCCCGCGCGCCGGACAGGGGACACTGGCACCGTGCCCGAGGGAGACACCGTCTATCTGGCGGCCAAGCGCATGAACACCGCGCTCGCCGGCGCCACCCTGCGCCGCGGTGAGCTCCGCGTACCCCAGCTGGCCGCCACCGACCTCGCCGGCCGCACCGTCCGCGAGGTCGTCCCCCGGGGCAAGCACATGCTCATCCGCCTGGCCGACGGGTGGACCCTGCGCACCCACTTCCGCATGGACGGCAGCTGGCACATCTACCGTCGGGGTGCGAGGTGGCGCGGCGGTCCGGCCTTCGCCGTCCGGGCGGTGCTGGCCACCGACGCGTGGGAGTGCGTCGGTTACCGGCTGCACGACGTGGCGATGGTCCGCACCGCGCACGAGGACCAGCTGGTCGGGCACCTCGGCCCCGACGTCCTGGGCCCCGACTGGGACCTCGAGGAGGCGCTGCGTCGCCTGCGGGCGGACCCCGACGAGCAGATCGGCGCCGCGCTGCTCGACCAGCGCAACCTGGCCGGCATCGGCAACCTGTACAAGGTCGAGTCGCTGTTCGTCTGCGGCGTCCACCCGTGGACCAGGGTGGCCGACGTCGCCGACCTGCCCGGGCTGGTGGAGCGGGCCCGCACCCTCATGCTGGCCAACCGCGAGCACCCGGAACAGAGCACCACCGGTGACCTGCGCCGCGGCCAGGACCACTGGGTCTACGGGCGCAAGGACCGTCCGTGCCGGCGCTGCGGCACCCCCATCCTGCGCGGCGACCAGGAACCGGACCAGCAGGAGCGGGTCACGTACTGGTGCCCGCACTGCCAGGCCGCCCGCTCCCCGATCGACCCCGCCGCCCGCACGGGCGAGCCCGGCCGGCCTCCTCCGCTCGCCGGGGCGACCTGAGAGGGGACCCGGCCCCCTTGAGAAGGACCCCGTCCCCCTCACCCCTCGCATGCTCGGAGCGGGCCTCCGGACGGGGCCATCTGAGGCTCGCGGCGGCCCTCTGGACGGGGCCTGCCCTGGAGGGGGCCGCGTCAGGCGCCCTGCTGCTCCGGGCGTTGCACCGGCTCGGCCACCGGGGGGGCGTCGGGCTGCTGCACCGACGAGGAACCCTCCTCGAGCGCGCCGGCCACCGCGGGGCCGCCGGTCACCGCCTGCTGGCCCGAGCCGGTCACCGCCGGCTGCCCCATCGAGGCGCGGATCTGGTCGAGACGAGAGGCGCCGGCGACGTCCAGGGTGGCCTTCTGCACCTCGAGCATCCGGCCCTCGACCGAGGTCTGCGCCAGTTCGGCCTGCCCCAGGGCGTTGGCGTAGCGCCGCTCGATCTTGTCCCGGACCTCCCCCAGGCTCGGGGTGTTGCCCGGCGCGGCGAGCTCGTTGACCTGGCGCATCGACGCGGCCACGTGCTCCTGCATGCGCGCCTGCTCGAGCTGGCTCATCAGCTTGGTCCGCTCGGCCAGCGTCGTCTGCAGCCGCATCCGGCTCTGCTCCACCGCGCCGCGGGCCTGCTCGGCGGCCTGCAGCGCCTCGTCGTGGCTGCGCTTGAGGTCCTCCATCGCCTGCTCGGCCGCGACCAGCTGGGTGGCGAACGCCTGTGCGGCGTTCTCGTACTCGGCCGCCTTGGCCGCGTCCCCGGAGACCCGGGCCCGGTCGGCCAGCACCAGCGCCTGCCGCGCGGAGGCCTGCAGCTTCTCCACCTCGCCGAGCTGCCGGTTGAGCCGCATCTCCAGCTGGCGCTGGTTGCCCAGCACGGCCGCGGCCTGGTTGGCCAGGGCCTGGTGCCGCTGCTGCTCGGCCTCGATCGCCTGCTGGATCTGGATCTTCGGGTCGGCCTTCTCGTCGATCTTGGCGTTGGCGGAGGCCGTGAGGTACCTCCACAGCTTCACGAACGGGTTGGGCATCAGTCCTCCTGCGCAGGTCGCGGATCGTCCGCCGGTGGGTCCCGCCCGGCGGGCCGCAGCGATCGTCGTCACGTTCATCGTCCCAGGTGCCCGCACCTGCGAGCCACCAGAGGCGCCCGCGGACGGTTGCCTCGTTAGGGTCGCGACGTGTCCAGCGAGAAGCCGGTGCTGAGCGTCCTCGGCGAGCTCGTCGTCGATCTGCTGCCCGACCTGGGAGCCGGGGCCGGCCCCGAGGGCACCGCCCCCCGCTACGTCGCCCGCCCCGGCGGCAACGCGCTCAACGTCGCCGTCGCCGCCGGACGCCTCGGCGTCCCGGTGCGCCTGCTGGCCCGACTGGGCGCCGGGCCGCTGGCCCCGGGGTTGCGCCGGCACGCCGAGCTGGCCGGTGTGGATCCCGGCGGGTTGGTGCCGGCCGTCGAGCCGGTCAGCCTCGCGGTGGTCGGCCTGCGTCCCGACGGCTCCCCGCACTTCGGCTTCCACGTCCTGGGCGCGGCCGACTGGCAGTGGACCGACGACGAGCTCGCCGCCGTGGTCCCGCCGGGGACGGCGGTCCTGCACGTCGGCTCCATCTCGAGCTGGACGCCGCCCGGCTGCGAGGCGATCGCCCGGTTGGTGGAGAAGGTCGCCGCCGACGGCACCGCCCTGGTCAGCGTCGACCCCAACATCCGGCCGGTGCTCGCCGACGGCCCGGTCGGGACGGCGCTGGGCAACTCCTCCACCGAGGTCAGAGCCCGCCTCGACCGGCTGCTGGCCCGCGCCGACGTCGTCAAGCTCAGCACCGAGGACCTCGCCTGGCTCGAGCCCGACGCCGTCGACGACCTCGACGGGACGGCGCTGCGCTGGGCCGATCGCGGTGCCGCGCTGGTGCTGCTCACCGACGGCGCGGCGCCGCTGCGGGTGGCCCGCCCCGGCCGCGCCCTGCTCTACCGCGAGCCGCCCCGGGTCCCCGTCGCCGACGCCGTGGGGGCCGGTGACTCGCTCGCCGCGGGGCTGTTCGCCGGCCTGCTCGGCGCGGGGGTCACCACGCGCCGGCAGCTGGAGGAGCTGCCCGACGAGGAGCTCCTGCCGATCCTCGACGACGCCGTGCTCGTCGCCGCCCTCACCTGCACCCGGGTGGGCGCGGACCCGCCGACCCGCGACGACCTGGCGGCGGTCCGCCGGTGAGCCCCCGGCGGCGGCGAGCGGAGCGCGCTGCTGCGCCGCTTCCCACGCCGCTGCGGGCCTGCCACCGTCGAGGACCTGGCCGCCTGGGTCGGGATCACGCCTCCGACTGCCAGGAGTCGCCCCGCTCGGCGTGCTGCTGGCGTTCGGGTCCGCCTCCGGTTCCTGTGCCGGGTCGTGGAGAAGGGTACCGAGGTGGTGACGGCCATCCGCGCGTTCGGCGCGGTCGTCGCCCGTCGGGCTACCTGCGCTCGCCGCGGTCGTGTGTGCGTTGGTGCATCGTGGCAACGGCGGAGGTGCCGAACGCGGCCAGGTCGAGCAGCACCCGCGCGACGTGCCGCCGTTCCCACGACCGACGGATCTCCGCCCACCCGGCCGCGTCACCATCGGGCGGATAGGCAACGGTGCGTGCGTTGAGGGGGAGCTGGCCGACCACGGTGATCCCCAGCATCACCGCGGTGCAGGCCGCGGCCGCGACGGCCAGCCGAGAGCCTGGTGCACCTCGTCGATCCACGGCCGCCGCGGTCGTGGCGACCACGGTGCCGACCATGTAGAACGGCATGATCGTGCCGAGCCGGGTGGTGAGCGCCCGCTCCGCCTCGATCTCGGCGCTCAACGGCAAGCTCCTCAGGGCCGGATGGGATGCCATCAGGGTCCCCACCTCGTTGCCTGCCAACAGACCCGTCGTCACCAGTCCGGCGAGCTGGACGGACTTCCTCACGTCATCCGCTCCTCTTCGTCCCCGCCACCGGTGCCGCACCCGCGGCAACCGTCCACCGCCGGCGGCGGCCCCCTGCAGGTGGACGGGCCCCCTCCTGCCCACCCCTCGGAGAAGGACCCCCTTGCCCCCCACCGCTCGCAAGCTCGCGGCGGGACCCTGCAAGGGGGCCGAGGTCCTTCGACGAAGGGCTCGGGGGGTCCTTCTGCCTGCAGAGGAGCCGGCGGCGCCCGGGAGGGGGCCGGACGCGAGCCTGTGCGTGGTGGGGGCAGGGGGGTCCTTGCTCAGGCCGCTCCGGCCCGGTGGGCTCCACCGCCGATCGTCGTGCCCCGCGCCTGGGCTTCCTGGACCTGCTCGACCCGGTCCTCGCTGGCCAGCTGGGTGAGCCGGGCACCAGCCTCGGCGTCGCGGGTGAGGTTCTCGCCGGACTGCGGGTCGAAGACGTGCACCTTGCGGCTGTCCAGCCAGAACTCGGCCTCCCGACCTTCCCGGATCCGGCTGGCCGCGTCGATGGAGACGACGGCCTGGGTGCGCAGCTCCTCGGAGTCCAGCTCGCGGGACAGGGCGCGCAGTTGGTCGGTGACCGCCTCCGGTGCTTCGTACGGGATGTAGGCGTACTGCGAGTCCCCGAGCCACTCGGTGACGTCGACCCGGGCCCGGAAGAGCGTCCCCAGCGGTCGCTTGGCGTCGTCGACCAGAGAGGCGTCCTCGAAGTACTCCGGTCGGATGCCGACCAGCAGCAGGTCCCGGCCCTGCACCGCGGCCAGGCGGCGCTCGTCGAGCCGGATCGGCCCGAACGGCGTCCGCAGTTGGTCACCCTCCAGCGTCGCCGGCAGGAAGTTCATCGGCGGCGACCCGATGAACCCGGCAACGAAGAGGTTGACCGGCTGCTCGTAGAGCTCGCGGGGCGAGGCGACCTGTTGGATCCGCCCCTTCCGCAGGACGCACACCCGGTCGCCGAGCGTCATGGCCTCGGTCTGGTCGTGGGTGACGTAGACGGTGGTGATGCCCAGCCGGCGCTGCAGCCGGGAGATCTCGGTGCGCATCTGGCCGCGCAGCTTGGCGTCGAGGTTGGACAGCGGCTCGTCGAAGAGGAACGCCTCCGCCTGACGCACGATCGCCCGCCCCATCGCCACCCGCTGGCGCTGCCCGCCGGAGAGGTTGGCCGGCTTGCGCTCCAGGTGCTCCCGCAGCTCGAGGACGTCGGCCGCCTCGTCGACCCGGCGGCGGACCTCGTCGTCGGGCACCTTGGCCAGGCGCAGCGGGAACGCGATGTTCTCGAACACGGTCATGTGCGGGTAGAGCGCGTAGTTCTGGAAGACCATCGACAGGTTGCGCTCGCGGGGCGCCATCTCGTTGACCCGCTTGCCGCCGATGATCATGTCGCCGCTGGTGATGTCCTCCAGGCCGACGATCATCCGCAGCAGCGTCGACTTCCCGCAGCCGGACGGGCCGACCAGGATCATGAACTCGCCGTCGGCGATGTCGAGGCTGACGTCGTTCACGGCGGGGTAGCCGTCGCCGTACTGCTTGACGATGTTGTGCATCTCGATGGAAGCCATCGCTCTTCGTCCCCTCGCTGGGTCGGTGGGGTGCGGGGGTCTCAGCCCTTGACCGCACCGTTGGTCAGGCCGGCGACGATCCGCCGTTGGAACAGCAGGACGAGGACGACGACGGGGATCGTCACGATCACCGCCGCCGCGGCGATGGCGCCGGTGGGGTCCTCGAACTGCGAGGCGCCGGAGAACAGGCCCAGTGCCGCGGGGACGGGCCGGGAGGCGCTGGTCGACGTCAGGGAGATGCCGTAGGCGAAGTCGTTCCAGGCGATGAAGAACGCGATGATCGCCGTGGTGAACACGCCCGGGGCGGCGAGCGGGACGATCACCTTCCGGAACGCCTGCCAGTTGGTGGCGCCGTCGACCTGCGCCGCCTGCTCCATCTCCCAGGGGATCTCCCGGAAGAAGGCCGACATCGTCCAGATGGAGATCGGCAGGGTCAGCGACAGGTACGGGATGATCAGCCCGGGCCAGGTGTCGTAGAGCCCGATCTGCCGCCAGAGGTTGAACAGCGGCGTGACGATCGAGATGACCGGGAAGATGGCCACCCCGAGCGCGGCGGACAGGATCAGCCGCTTGCCGGGGAAGTCCAGCCGGGCGATGGCGTAGGCGGCGAACATCGACAGGATGCACGAGATCGCCGTCGCGATCAGGCAGATGCCGAACGAGTTGCGCAGCGCCGGCAGGAACAGGTCACTGGCCGACCCGGTGAGGATCGTCGTGTAGTTCTCCCAGGTCGGCCCGCTCGGCAGGAACTGCCCGTTCGAGATGTCCGACGGCGCCTTGAACGACAGCGAGACGATCCACGCGATAGGGAACAGGCAGTACAGGATGATCAGGATGCCACCGACGATCCACCAGGTCTTCTCCCGCGTGGACATCAGCCTTCCCCTCTCGCCTGGGCCAGGTTGACCCGGAAGCCCTTGATGAAGATGAACGCGATGAGCACCACGCAGAGGAAGAGCAGCACCGACACCGCGGAGCCGAGGCCGATCTCCACCCGGGCGATCGTCTGTCGGTAGGCGAGGAAGGACACCGTCTCGGTGTTGTTCGCGCCCGCGGTCATGATGTAGATGCTGTCGAAGATCCGGAACGCGTCCAGGGTGCGGAACAGCAGGGCCACCATGATCGCGGCCTTCATGTTCGGGATGGTCACCCGCCACATGCGCTGCCACCAGGTGGCGCCGTCGACCTTCGCCGCCTCCTGCAGCACCTCGGGCACCTGCGCCAGGCCGGCCAGGAGCAGCAGCGAGATGAACGGCGTGGTCTTCCAGATCTCGGCCAGGCAGATGACCGCCAGCGAGGTCCACTGGCCGCCGAACCAGTCGGTGTCGGCCGAGATGCCCGGTAGCCAGGCGAACCAGCTGTTCACGAAGCCGGTGTCGACCCTGAAGGCGAATGCCCAGGCGAAGGCCGACACGACCGTGATGACCGCGTAGGGGATCAGGATCGCCGCTCGGACGACGGGACGGATCGACGAGAGGGCCTTGGCCATCACCAGGGCGAGGGCGAAGCCGAGGACCAGCTCGACCGCGACGGTCACCACGGTGATGAACAGCGTGACGCCCAGCGCCGTCCACCAGACGGGGTCGGTGAGGATCACCGCGTAGTTGGACAGGCCGTTGAACGACCGGTTCCCCGGGTCGGTGAGCCGGTAGTTGAACAGCGAGTAGTAGACCGCCTGCAGGATCGGGTAGGCGGTGACCAGGAGCATCACCACGAACGCCGGTCCGGCCAGCAGCCAACCGAGCCGACGCTCGGCACGCGACCGGTCGGAGAGCCCCCGTGGGGGTGCCGAGACCGGCTGGGTCTTCTCCCTGGGCGGGAGGGTGGTCTGCGTCATAGCAGCTGATCTCCTCGCAGGACGGCGCTGATCAGTTCCTGGGCCCGCTTCCCGGTCGCGGGCGTCACCGACTCCGGCGGGTGGTACTCGCGCTGAATCCCCCCGGACACCTCGCTGTAGTAGGGCGTCTGCGGGCGGTTCGCGGCCGCCTGCAGGGACTCCAGGATGGTGGGGGCCATCGGGAAGACCTTCAACACCTCCGGGTCGTCGTAGACCGCGGCCGAGGACGCCGGGTTGCCGTTGGTGGTCATGTAGTACGCCTGGTTCTCGTCGCTGCTGATGCACTCGGTCGCGTCGTAGACCAGGTCCGCGTGCCGGCTGAACGCCGAGACGGCGAGGTCGATCCCGCCGAACGGAGGTGCGCTCGGCTTGTCGGCGTCGACGCGCGGGTACAGGGCCCAGCCGTAGTCCTGCGGCACGGACGCGTCCAGGGTGCCTGCCTCGACGGCGGCGAGCGCACGCGAGTAGACGAACGGCCAGTTGACCATGAAGCCGCCGTCGGCGCTCTCGAACTCGGTGGCGCTGGTGTCCTCGCTCGACGTCGAGAAGGCCGGGCCGACAACGCCGGAGTTGGCGACGGTGTTCATCACCGTGGCCGCCCGGTCGGCGGCCGGTGTGGTCAGCCCCAGCTCGATGTCGTCCGGGTTGGTGGAGTTCTTCGCGATGATCGAGCCGCCGGCGGACTCGATGAGCGCGTTGAGCCACACCGTCAGCGACTCGGCGCGCCGGCCCTGGGCGCTGAGGATCTTCCCCTGGGACTGCGCCGCCGAGACCAGCTGCTCCCAGGTCACCGGCTGGCTCATGTCGAGCCCGGCCGCCTCGGCCACCGACTTGCGGTACCAGAGCAGCTGCGTGTTGGCCCAGAACGGGACGGCGACCAGTTCGTCGTTCCACGTCGCCGAGTCCAGGGAGCTCTGCACGACGCCCTCGCTGACCCGCTGCGCGACGTCCTGCGGTACGGGGGCGAGGAAACCGGCTTGGGCGAACTCGGCGATGTAGGGGGGGTCCAGGCTCATCAGGTCGATCGAGGTGTCGTTGGCCGCCAGCCGCCGCACGAGCTGCTCGCGCTGGGCGGAGGACTCGCGCGGCAGCTGGGACACCTCGATCGTGTACGCCCCGTTCGAGGCGTCGCTGCAGCGCTGGGCGATCTCGGCCTGTCCCCCGGAATCGGGGTTGATGTACCAGTTGAGCACCGGCGCCCCGCTGGTGGCGCCTCCGCCGCCGCAGGCGGCCAGCACCGATGCCAGGACCAGTGTGGCCGCCGAGCAGCCCAGCGTCCGGCGGGTCCGCGCCCGCCGGTGCGGGGAACCGTCGGCCGGCGGCGCGTTCCTCTCCTCGTTCGACAACGAGTTCGCCTCCCGTTCGGCGAGCGGCGACCGACGGTCACCGCGGTTTCCGTACCGTGGCGCAGGTCACCGGGGGTGTCAACTCGACCGAAACCGCCTCGTAATCATGCTCGCGGAGAGGCTCCGGAGGGGATGGCGTCAGGTCCCGGGTCGGACCGGTCGCAGGCGTCCAGGGTCCCCGATCGGGGCGCGGGCAGCCGCTCGCCCCGGGTGGGGGAGGGCACGTGGCCGCGGTGCGGTCCTGGGAGCGGGGAGCCGGAGGCTCCCCCGAGCAGGACGGGGGTCTGGGGCTCACCCGGGTGGGGGGACGGCACGTGGCCGCGGTGCGGTCCGGTAGGACCGCCGTGACTCAGTCCCGGCTGCCGACGATGGCCGACGGCGTGGTGAGCTCCCTGGGGGTCCGGGGCAGCACGGTCTCGAAGTAGGAGCGCGCCGCCGCCGTCGTGCCCACGTCATGGCCGGCCTGCTCGGACAGGAACCAGCGGTGCTCGAGGATCTCGTGGAAGACCTCGGCCGGGGCCAGCCGGCCGGCCAGGTCCGGGGGGATGGCCTCCACCACGGGCTGGTAGGCCTCGGCCAGCCAGCGGTAGCCGGCGATGGTGTCGGGGACCGTGGCCCCGGTCTTCTGCTCGAGGGAGGCGCGGTAGGCGCGCAGGTCGTTGAGCAGCCGGCGGGCCTGACGCTCCTGGACCTCCAGGCCGGTCAGCCGGAAGAGCTCCCGGCGGTTGTGCCCCGGCTCGGCGACCCGGGTCTCGACGCGCAACCGGGCGCCCTCAGGAGTGGTCACCAACTCGATCTCACCGACGTCGAAGCCCAGGTCGTTGAGCCGCTGCAGGCGCTCGGTCACCCGGTAGCGCTGCTCCTCCAGCGCGAAGACCTCCTCGCGGGTCACCTCGTCCCACAGGGCGTCGTACCGGACCGGCAGGCTGTCGGCGACCTCGATCGGGTCGACGTCCGCCGGCAGCAGCCCACCGAACTGCAGGTCGAGCAGCTCCGCGCCCACCCGTTCCCGAGCGAGGTCGACGTCGTAGTGCCGCTGCCCCGGGCTGAGCTGCTCGTGCCGCTCGGAGGTCTCGGCGTCGACCAAGTAGGCGGCGAACGCGCCGGCGTCGAGGCGGAAGAGCGTGTTCGACAGCGAGCAGTCCCCCCAGAAGACCCCCGCCAGGTGCAGCCGGACCAGGAGCACGACCATCGTGTCGAGCAGCTGCTCGGCGGAGTGGTCGCCGGTGGGCCGGGAGAAGAGGAACCGGTAGGACATCGAGTACTCGAGGTAGCGGGTGACGAGGATGGCGTCCTGACCGCCGGGACGGTCGACGCAGATGCCGAGGGCGGCGACCGCCGGCAGCCCCTCCTCCTCGAACTGGCCGAGCAGCGCGTACTCGTGCCGGGCCAGGTGCTCGGCGATCTCCTTGAGCGCGTACACGTGCCCGTTCTGCGTGGTGAACCGGACGACGTGCCGGGAGATGCCGCGTTGCGGGACCTCGAGCAGGATGTCGGGGTCCCACTCCTCGAGCGGCTGGTGCCAGGGCAGGGTCAGCAGACCGGCCGCCTCGGTGGCCGGTGGCCGGAAGAGGTACCGCACGGCGGGCTCCGGTGGTCGCAGCAGTCGACGCCCCCTGCTGGGCGGTGTCGGACCGCCACGATGCCATGTCTCGATGCCGTGCCGCTCCGGGCGCTCCGGCGACCGCCCCCGACCTCATGCGGCCGCGAGGAGCTGGGCCAGGCGGGCCGCTGCGGCCCGGCGCCCCGGCCGGTCCCCCGGCTGCAGGACGACGGCGAGCAGCCAGCGGGCCACCAGCTCGGCAGCGGCGGTGTCGGCCGGCAGCGCCACCGCCAGCCGCGCCACGAGCTCCGCCCAGTGCTCCGTCGTGGTCGCGAGCAGTCCGGTCAGCACGGCGGGCTCGTCGTGGGCCAGCTGGCGCAGCACCGGGTGGCCGGCGACCTCGTCGGCCAGCGCGGTCAGCGCCGCCGCCGGGGGCAGCTCGGTCGCGAGCGCGGTGAGCCGGTCCAGCTCGGCGGCCAGCAGGGCGCGAGCCAGCTCGTCCTTGGTCCGGAAGTGGTTGTACAGGGTGGCCTTGGCCACCCCGGCCGCCGTCGCGACCGACTGCATGGTGCTGCCGCGCAACCCCTGCCCGGCGAAGGCCAGGGCGGCGCCGGCGAGGAGCCCGGCACGGGTGCGGCCCATGGCGTTGCCACCGCGGGTGTGCGCGCCGCGCACGTGGACCGGCGCACGTGGCGCCCAGCCCGGTGACGCGGGACTCGGGGAGGACGGTCCGACCGTCGCCATGGCCCCTTGTCTGGCACCGCGGAGGCGACGAGTCAAGGACGCCGGCCGTCCGCCACCGGCCGTGTCGTGGGCCTCAGGCGGCCAGGGACACCGCCTCGCCCGGCCGCGCGGGGGGGCGGGTCGACGCGCCGACCAGCGCCAGCGCCGGCTCGGCAGCCGGCTGGTCGTCGGCTCCGGACGCAGCCGCCTCCGCCGCGGCCGGGGTGTCGGCGACGTCGGCCGCCGGCACGAGGGAGCGCACCCGGCCGTTCCCGTCGCGCAGCCCGACGCTGACCTCCGCCAGCAGGTCGGCGAGCTCGAGGTCCAGCGCGTCGCAGATCGAGGCGAGCAGCTCGGAGGACGCTTCCTTCTGTCCTCTCTCCACCTCGGAGAGGTAGCCCAGGCTCACCCGGGCGGCGCCGGAGACGTCGCGCAGCGTCCGACGCTGGCGCAGCCGGTGGCCGCGCAGGGTGGTCCCGAGCTGGGTGCGCAGCAGCGTCATGGCCGTCTCCTGTCCTGCCTGTGCGGGAACGGCGGCTCCGTGAGGTGCCGTGCGCTCACCGTACGCGGCGCCACTGACAGGCACCGCGCCGCCGCGGGCGCGTCCGCTCTGGGCGTAACGCCCTGCACCGTGGGCACCTTCCCCGGCCCGTCCCGCATCTCGCCGCGGCCCCGTCCCGAGGCTCGGCCCCCTGCAGGCAGAAGAAGGACCACCTCCCCGTGCCCTCCGTCGAAGGACCTCCTCCTCCCACCCCTCGCTCCGCTCGGGGTGGTGCCCGGGAGGAGGCCGACGCCCGGAGGGGGCCTGGCGCGAGCCTGCGAGTGGTGGGGAGCAGGGGATTCTCCTCCGAGGGGAGCGAGGAGGACAGTCCTTCTTCAGGCCCTTCAGGCCGCCGCGTCGGTGCGCGGTCCGCCCGACGGGCCGGCGGCCCGGCGTGCAGCCGCGGCACGCATCGCCCGCGCGCTGGTGCGGCGCAGCACGAGCGCCCGGTAGACGTAGTCCACGCCGGTCGCCACGGTCAGCACCAGGGCGGCGGCCATCACCCACCAGCGGCCGCTGGCCAGCGCCCCTTCGAGCGGGAGGATGTACAGGCCGATCGCCACCGCCTGGACGACGGTCTTGGCCTTGCCGCCCCGACTGGCGGCGATCACCCCGTGGCGGATCACCCAGAACCGGAGCAGGGTGACCCCCACCTCGCGGACCAGGATCGTCAGGGTCACCCACCAGGCCACCAGCGACAGCACCGACAGGCCGATGAGCGCGGTACCGGTCAGCGCCTTGTCCGCGATGGGGTCGGCGAGCTTGCCGAACTCGGTCACCTGACCGGTGCGCCGGGCGATCAGCCCGTCGTAGCGGTCGGTGAGGATCGCCAGGCCGAAGAACAGCGCGGCCCAGTAGCGCCGCGACTGGTCCGTGCCGCCGTCGCCCAGCAGCAGGACGGCGAACACCGGCACCACGGCCAGCCGCAGCACGGTCAGCGCGTTGGGCAGGTTGACCACCCGCACCGACTGCGGCGGGGTGGCGGCCGGGTCCGCCGGTCCGTTCATGCGGGCTCCTCGCCGTCCCCGGCGAGCCGGAGACACTCCCAGCTCGTCGCCCGCGCTCGCGACGCTGCTGCGCTCACCGGGCCACCGCGGGGACGAACGCGGCGGCGACCAGGTCCACGCCCTCGGTGCTGACCACCTCGGCGGCCACCAGTTGCCCGGGCACCGCTGCGTCGGGGACCGCGGTCACCGTCGTCGTCCCGTCGGCGTCGGGGTCCTGGTGCGCCGCGTGCCCCACCCAGGTGCCGGCACCCGCCTCGGCGGAGGCGTCCTCGGTGAGCAGGACCTCGACCCGCTCGCCGACGCGGTCCTCGGCGCGCTGGGCGATGAGCTCCTCGACGAGGTCGGTGATCCGGCGGACGCGGGCGTCGATCTCCGCCCCGTCCAGCTTGCCGGGCAGCCCCACGGCCTCGGTGCCCTCCTCGTCGGAGTAGCCGAAGACGCCGACCGCGTCGAGCCGGCCCTCGACGAGGAAGCGCTCCAGTTCGGCGACGTCGTCCTCGGTCTCCCCGGGGAAGCCGAGGATGACGTTGGTGCGCAAGCCGGCGGCCGGCGCCAGGGCGCGGGCGCGCTCGATGAGGGCGAGGAAGTCCTCGGTGCCCCCGAACCGGCGCATGCGGCGCAGCAGCGACGGTGAGGCGTGCTGGAACGACAGGTCGAAGTAGGGCGCGACCCCGGGCGTCGTGGCGATCACCTCCAGCAGGCCCGGTCGCAGCTCGGCCGGTTGCAGGTAGGCCACCCGCACGCGGACGACGCCCTCGACGGCGGCCAGCTGCGGCAGCAGCCGCTCCAGCGAGCGCAGGTCGCCTGCGTCCTTGCCGTAGGACGTCGAGTTCTCGCTGACCAGGACCAGCTCGGTGACCCCCTGCGAGGCCAGCCACCGCGCCTCGTCGAGCACCTCGGCCGGCGGGCGGGAGACGAACGAGCCGCGGAAGGCCGGGATCGCGCAGAAGGCGCACCGCCGGTCGCAGCCGGAGGCGAGCTTGAGCGCCGCGGACGGGCCGGAGGCCAGCCGTCGGCGCTGCACCCAGCCGTGCCCGGGGATGGCGGGGGCGTCCGGCGCGGTCACCGCGGCGGTGCGGGCCACCGGACTGATCGGGAGGAGCGTGCGCCGGTCGCGGGGGTCGTGCGGCGCCAGCGAGCGGCCGGTGAGGACGTCGTCGAGGCGGTCGCCGATGGCCGCGTAGTCGTCGAAACCGAGGACGGTGGCCTCGGGCAGCGCGCCGGCGAGCTCGGAGCCGTACCGCTCGGCCAGGCACCCGACGGCGACGACCCGGGCGCCGGAGTCGGCGGCGGCGAGGATCGCGTCGACCGAGTCCTTCTTGGCCGACTCGATGAAGCCGCAGGTGTTCACCAGGACGGCGTCCGCGGCGTCGGCGTCCTCGACGAACTCGTACCCGCCGGCGGCCAGGCGGCCGGCCAGCTCCTCGGAGTCCACCTCGTTGCGGGCACACCCGAGGGTCACCACCGCCACCCGGCGGGCGGGGTCGGGCCGAGCTGTCACCGGTCCATCGTAGGGGCGCGGGACAGCCTCCACCGAGGACGACGGGGGACGGCCGCGTCCCGGGCACCGCCCCGAGCCTGCGAGGGGTGGGGAGGACGGGGTCCTCCTACTCGCCGCCCCGGAGGGTGACCATCACCGGCTCCAGCTCGTCGGGCTTGACCAGCACGTCCCGTGCCTTGGACCCCTCGGACGGGCCGACGATGCCCCGGCTCTCCATCAGGTCCATGAGCCGGCCGGCCTTGGCGAACCCGACGCGCAGCTTGCGCTGCAGCATCGACGTCGAGCCGAACTGGCTGGTGACCACGAGCTCCACGGCCTGGACCAGCAGCTCCAGGTCCCCGCCGATGTCCTCGTCGATCTCCTTCTTCTCACCCTCGGCGGCGCTGAAGACCTCCTCGCGGTACTCCGGCTCGGCCTGCCGCTTGGTGAACTCGACGACCGCCTCGATCTCGGCGTCGGAGACGTAGGCGCCCTGCACGCGCATCGGCTTGCCCGCGCCGATCGGCAGGAACAGGGCGTCCCCCATGCCGATGAGCTTCTCCGCGCCGGGCTGGTCGAGGATGACCCGGCTGTCGGTGAGGCTCGAGGTGGAGAAGGCCAGCCGCGAGGGCACGTTGGCCTTGATCAGGCCGGTGACGACGTCGACCGAGGGGCGTTGGGTGGCCAGCACCAGGTGGATGCCGGCAGCACGCGCCTTCTGGGTGATCCGGACGATCGACTCCTCGACGTCGCGCGGGGCGACCATCATGAGGTCGGCCAGCTCGTCGACGATGGCGAGGATGTAGGGGTAGGGCCGGTACACCCGCTCGCTGCCCGGGGGCGCCACGATCTCGCCGCGCTCGACCTTGCGGTTGAAGTCGTCGATGTGCCGGACGCCGGTGGCCCGCATGTCCTGGTAACGCTGCTCCATCTCCTCGACCAGCCAGGCCAGCGCGGTGGCCGCCTTCTTCGGGTCGGTGATGATCGGCGTGATCAGGTGCGGGATGCCGTCGTACGGGGTCAGCTCGACCATCTTCGGGTCGATCAGGATCATCCGCAGCTGGTCGGGGGTGGCCCGCAGCAGCAGCGAGGTCAGCAGCGAGTTGACGCAGCTGGACTTGCCGGCACCGGTGGCGCCGGCGACCAGCAGGTGCGGCATCTTCGCCAGGTTGGCGCAGACGAACCCGCCCTCGATGTCCTTGCCCAGACCGACCAGCATCGGGTGCGGGTCCTGCTTGGCCGCCTGCGAGCGCAGCACGTCGCCGAGGCTGACCATCTCGCGGTCGGTGTTGGGCACCTCGACACCGACCGCCGACTTGCCGGGGATCGGGGCGAGGATGCGGATGTTGTCGTTGGCGACGGCGTAGGCCATGTTCTTGGTGAGGGCGGTGATCTTCTCCACCTTGACCGCCGGCCCGAGTTCGATCTCGTAGCGGGTGACCGTGGGGCCGCGGGTGAAGCTGGTGACGACCGCGTCGACGTTGAACTGCTCGAGCACGCCGGTGATCGCCTCGATCGCCGCGTCGTTGGCCTTCGAGCCCTTCTTGGGCGGATCGCCGGGGCGCAGCACGCTGACCGAGGGCAGCGTGTACTGGCCCTCCACCGGCTCGATGCGCAGCTGCTCGGGCTCCTCGATCGGCGGGAGCTCCTCCGGCGGCGCGGTCCGGTCGACGACCGCCGGCCGGCGCGCGGGCGGGGGGGAGGCCACCGGCACGGCCTCGGGCGCGGACTCGTGGCGCACCGCCTCCGGCGCGTCGTCCATCGCGGCGTGGTCGATCGCCGGCACGGTCTCCACCGGGCCGGTGTCCCGCAGGTCCTCCGACAGCGACCGGCGGGGGGAGCGACGGGGCGCCGGCGGCTCGACCGGCTCCTCGTCGTCCTCCCAGTCGTCGTAGCCGTCCTCGTCGGAGGGCTCCCGGCGCAGCAGCCGGTCGCCGAGGTCGCGCAGCCGCTCGGGGATCTGGTGCACCGGCGTGGCGGTGAGGACGAGCAGGCCGAAGAACGCCGGCAGGACCAGCAGGACGACGGCGACGACGCTGCCCACCCCGGCGACCAGCGGCGTGGCCACGGCCCACCCGACCAGGCCACCGGAGCCGGGCCGTCCCGCGGCAGGCGCGGCGCTCTCGCCGACGACCTGCGCGATGCCGAGCACCGACGCGACCGCGCACGACCAGCCGATCGCCAGCCGGCCGCGGGCCTCGGGCCGGGGCCCGCGGCGCAGCAGCCGCAGGGCCGCGCAGAAGAGCAGGACCGGCAGCACCACGACCAGCGCGCCGACCACCCAGCGGACGCCGCCGGCGAGCGCGGCGCCGACCGGACCGATGCCGTTGGTCCAGGCGGCCGCACCGAGGACGACGGCCAGGCCCAGCACCGCCAGCCCCACCCCGTCGCGGCGGTGCTCGGGGGCGAGCGGCTCGGCCTCCTCCGGGCGGGCCACCGAGCGGGCCAGCCCGCCGGCGCCCCGGGCCAGCAGCGACCAGCCGCCGCTGAGCACGCTCCACAGGCCGGGGCCGGACGACCTCGGCGCGGGCTTGCGGGCGGCGGGCTTGCGGCCGCCGGCGGCGGGCCGCTTCGCGGGCGGGCGCTTCCGGGACGCGGTCGACCCGGAGCCGGAGCGGCCGCGCGCCGGCGAGCGACCCGACGAGCGGGTCGTCGTCGTGCGAGCAGGCATGCACCAGACGGTAATGGCCGCAGGTGCGCCGAAACGGCAAGCCACGCCCCGTGTCCGCGACCTGCGGTCGGGGGTGTGCCGACGCGCGGTGCGGTTCAGCACGGGAGCTGGCCCACCCCGGTGTGGCGCGGAGGCGCTGCACGGTAGGTGGGGCGTGGTCGACCTCGACGACGTCGTCGCCTGCGCCCGGTACCTCGCCGACGTCTACGCCGAACGCTCGCCGATCTCGCCCCAGCCGACCCCGTCGGACGATCATGGAGTCCGAGATACGACTGAAGGGCCCCTGCAGCGGGGCCGTCAGACCTCGAGGACGGTGGGGATGATCATCGGGCGGCGGCGGTAGGTGTCCGACACCCACTTGCCGATCGTCCGGCGGATCACCTGGGAGAGCCGGTGCGGGTCGGTCTCGCCGTCGGCCAGGGTGCGCCGCAGGCTCTCCTCGACCAGCTGCAGCGCCGGGTCGAACACCGACGGGTCGTCGGAGAACCCGCGGGCGGACAGGTGCACCGGCCGGACGATGGTGCCGGTCGAGGGCTCGATGACGACGGTGAGCGCGACGAACCCCTCGTCGCCGAGTATCCGCCGCTCCTGCAGCGACTCCTCCCCCACGTCGCCGACGTTGAGCCCGTCGACGTAGACGTCGCCCACCGGCACCGAGCCGGTGATCGTCGCCTTGCCGTCGACGAGGTCGACGACGACGCCGTTCTCGGCGAGCAGCACGCGGTCGGCCGGCATGCCGGTCTGCTCGGCCAGCGCGGCGTGCGCGCGCAGGTGCCGCCACTCGCCGTGCACCGGCATCAGGTGGCGCGGTTTGGCCACGTTGAGCAGGGTGCGCAGCTCGCCCGCCGGGGCGTGGCCGGAGACGTGCACCATCGCCGTCTCCTTATGGACCACGGTGGCGCCGAGGCGGGCCAGCTGGTTGATCACCCGGTAGACGGCGGTCTCGTTGCCCGGCACCAGCGAGGAGGCCAGCACGATGGTGTCGCCGGCCTCGATGGTCACCTGGTGGTGCTCGCCGCGGGCCATGCGGCCCAGAGCGGACAGCGGCTCCCCCTGCGAGCCGGTGCTGATGAGCACCACCTGCTCGGGCGGCATCGCCGTCGCCTCGTCCAGGCCCACCATGAGGCCCGGCGCCACCCGCAGCAGGCCGAGGTCGCGGGCCACCCCCATGTTGCGGACCATCGAGCGGCCGACGAAGGCGACCTTGCGCCCGTGCATCTCCGCGGCGTCGAGCACCTGCTGGATGCGGTGCACGTGGCTGGCGAAGCTGGAGACGATCAGCCGCTGGGTGGCGCGGCGGAAGACGTCCTCGAGCACCGGGCCGATGGCCCGCTCCGAGACGACGAACCCGGGCACCTCGGCGTTGGTGGAGTCGGCCAGCAGCAGGTCGATGCCCTCCAGCCCCAGCCGGGCGAACGCGCCCAGGTCGGTGAGGACGCCGTCGAGCGGCAGCTGGTCCATCTTGAAGTCGCCGGTGTGCACCAGGACCCCGGCCGGGGTGTGGACGGCGACGGCGAGCGCGTCGGGGATCGAGTGGTTGACCGCGATGAACTCGCAGTGGAACGGGCCGGCGACGTGGTCGTCCCCGGCGGCCACCTCGACCGTGACCGGGTCGAGCCGGTGCTCGCGCAGCTTGGCCTTGACCAGGGCGAGGGTGAACCGCGAGCCGACCAGCGGGATGTCGCCGCGCATGCGCAGCAGGTACGGGATGGCGCCGATGTGGTCCTCGTGCCCGTGGGTGAGGACGACCGCGGCGATGTCGTCGAGCCGGTGCTCGACGACCCCGAAGTCCGGCAGGATCAGGTCGACGCCGGGTTGCTCGGCCTCCGGGAACAGCACGCCGCAGTCGATGACCAACAGCGCGCCGTCGAACTCGAGGACGGCCGTGTTGCGGCCGATCTCGCCGAGCCCGCCCAGCGCCATGACCCGCAGGCCGCCGGCCGGCAGCGGAGGGGGAGCCTGCAGGTCCAGGTGCGGCTGGGCGGTCGGTGCGGTCACAGGTGGATGCCTCCTGCGGCGAGGTCGGTGCGCAGGCGCTCGACCTGCTCGGGGGTGGCGTCGACCAGAGGCGGGCGCACCGGGCCGGCGGGCAGGCCGAGTTCCTTCAGCGCGGCCTTGACCAGGATGACGCCCTGGGTGCGGAAGATGCCGGTGTAGACCGGCAGCAGGCTCTCGTTGACCGCCCGGGCCTTGACCAGGTCGCCGGACTCGACGGCGGCGATCAGCTCGGCCAGCCGCGGCCCGACCAGGTGGCCGACGACGCTGACCACGCCGACCGCGCCGAGGGCCAGCAGCGGCAGGTTGAGCATGTCCTCGCCGCTGTAGTACGCCAGGTCGGTGCGGGCGAGGGTCCAGGCGATCGAGCCGAGGTCGCCCTTGGCGTCCTTGACCGCCACGATCCGCGGGTGCTCGGCGGCCCGCACCAGCGTCTCCACCTCGATGGGGACGACGGTGCGCGGCGGGATGTCGTAGAGCATCACCGGCAGGTCGGTCGAGTCGGCGACCGCGGTGAAGTGGCGCAGCAGGCCGGCCTGGGGCGGCTTGTTGTAGTAGGGGGTGACGACCATGAGGCCGTGGGCCCCGAGCCGCTCGGCGTCGCGGGCCTTGTCGATGGAGTGGGCGGTGTCGTTGGTGCCGACACCCGCGACGACGGTCGCCCGGTCCCCCACGGCGTCGAGCACTGCCTCCAGGACGGCCCGCTGCTCGGCGTCGCCGGTCGTCGGCGACTCCCCCGTCGTCCCGAGCACGACCAGACCGTCGTGGGCCTGTCGGTCCACCAGGTGCGCGGCCAGCTCCTGCGCCCCGGCGAGGTCGATCGAGCCGTCCTCGGCGAACGGGGTCACCATCGCCGTGAGCACACGGCCGAAGGGCCGGGCGGGGTCGGAGGTCATGGGGTGAATCTACCGAGCCTGCCGCGCCCGGCCGGTCGCCGGCGCAGCGGCTGCGGCGGGCGCCGTCGTCCCCCGCCGGTACTCCGACACCGCGTACCGCAGCCCGGTGACCGACGTCGCCCAGCCGGCGGCCGGCTCGCGGGACACCCGCTGCCACTCCGGGCCCAGCGCCGGCGCGCAGGTGTCGCCGTCGACCCGGGTGTCGACGCGGGTGACCACGATCCGGTCGGCGTGCGGCAGGAACGCGGCGTAGACCCGGCCGCCGCCGACCACCCACAGGTCACCGCGGTGCTCCAGCGCCCCCTCGACCGAGCCGGCTCGGGAGGCGCCGTCGGCCGACCAGGACGGGTCGGTCGTGAGGACGACGTTGCGGCGCCCGGGCAGCGGGCGGAACCGCTCGGGCAGCGACTCCCAGGTGCGCCGGCCCATGACGACGGTCGAACCCGTGGTGAGGGTACGGAACAGCGCGAGGTCCTCGGGCAGGTGCCAGGGCAGGCGGCCGTCGGCGCCGATGACCCCGCCCTCGGCCTGCGCCCAGATCAGGGCGACGCTCCTGGGTGACCTCGTCGGCTCGGTCACCGCTCACACCGCCACCGCGGCGCGGATGGCCGGGTGGTGGCGGTAGTCGCGCAGCGTGAGGTGCTCGTAGGCGTAGTCGAACAGCGAGGGCGCCGGCGCCAGCTCGAGGGTCGGGAACGGCAGCACCTCGCGGGAGAGCTGCTCGGTGACCTGGTCGACGTGGTTGCGGTAGACGTGACAGTCCCCGCCCACCCAGATGAACTCACCGGGGGCCAGCCCGACCTGGGCGGCGACCATGCGGGTGAGCAGCGCGTAGCTGGCGATGTTGAACGGCACGCCGAGGAACATGTCCGCGCTGCGCTGGTAGAGCTGGCAGGACAGCCGCCCGTCGGCGACGTGGAACTGGAACAGCGCGTGGCACGGGGCCAGCGCCATCTCCGGCAGGGCGGCCACGTTCCACGCCGAGACGACCATGCGCCGGGAGTCGGGGTCGGTGCGCAGGGTCTCCAGGACGGCGGAGATCTGGTCGACGTGCCCGCCGTCCGGCGTCGGCCACGACCGCCACTGGACGCCGTAGACCGGGCCCAGCTCGCCCTCGGGTGAGGCCCACTCGTCCCAGATGCTCACCGCGTTGTCCTGCAGCCAGCGCACGTTGCCGTCGCCGCGGAGGAACCACAGCAGCTCGTAGGCGACCGACCGGAAGTGCACCGACTTCGTGGTGACGAGCGGGAAGCGCTCGGCGAGGTCGTAGCGGAGCCGCTCGCCGAAGAGGCTGACCGTGCCGGTCCCCGTCCGGTCGGTCTTGGGGCTGCCCTGCTCGAGCACCCGGCGCAGCAGGTCCTCGTACTGGGTGTCGATCGGGCCGTCGGTCGTGCTCGCCACGCGCCCGAGGGTACGGCCGGGCACCGACGACCCCGGCCGCGACACCGGTCAGACTCGGACCCGTGGACCCGTGGAGCGCGCTGGCCGCGGTCGTCGGCGGGCTGCTCCTGCTGTGGGGCGTCCTCCTGCTGCTGCTGTGGCGGGCCCGGCCGGCGGAGCTCACCGTGCGTGAGGCGCTGCGCCTGCTGCCCGACCTCGTGCGCCTGGTCCGCCGGCTCGCTGCCGACCGCGCCCTGCCCCGCGGGGTGCGGCTGCGGCTGTGGCTGCTGCTGGCCTACCTGCTCTCCCCGGTGGACCTCGTGCCCGACGTCGTCCCGGTGCTCGGCTACGCCGACGACGTCGTGGTCGTCGCGCTGGCGCTGCGCTCGGTGGTCCGCTCGGCCGGCGCGCCGGCCCTGCAGCGCGCCTGGCCCGGCGGCGCCGCCGGGCTGACCGTCGTCCGGCGGCTGGCCGGCCTGGACGAGCACTGACGTCTTGCTGTGGCGCCATGGTGGTGTCACCATGGCGCCATGGCGTCCCTGGACCTCACCCCGCACGTCGCGGCGCTGCGCGAGGCGCTGGGCGCGGTCGCCGCGGCCGGTGGCGAGCAGACCCGCGAGACGGTGGGGCTGCTGGCCACGGGCATGGAACCGGCGGTCCGGCTGGTGCTGCTCGACGCGTGGGCGGCCATGGCGGCGGAGGTGACCGCGGCGTGGGACGGCGGACAGGTCGACGTCCGCCTCCGCGGGGGCGGGGCGGAGGTCGTCGTCGTCCCCGACCCGGAGCACCCACCGACGGGCCCGGGGCACCCACCGGCGGGCGGAGCCCCTCCCGCCGGGGAGCAGGACGCCGAGGGCGCCGTCGCCCGGATCAGCCTGCGCCTGCCCGAGCCGCTCAAGGTCCGCGCCGAGCAGGCCGCCGCCTCCTCCGGCGCGTCGCTGAACACCTGGCTGGTCCGCGCCGTCGCCGCGGCCCTGCACGCGCCCCACCCGGCGCCACCCCTGCGTGGGCCGCGCCGCCTCTCCGGCTTCGCCCGCAGCTGACCCACACCTCTGGAGGTCCGCATGTCCGTCCGGACGTTCACCCGCGCGGTCGCCACCCCGCCGGTCGTCGAGGTCCGCAACCCGGCCGGGTCGGTCACCGTCGCCGCGGTCGAGGGCTCCACCGGGCTGTCGGTGCGGGTCGAGGCCCTCGACGAGGCCGCCGAGGAACTCCTCGACCGGGTGGTGGTCGAGGCCAGCGAGGAGCAGCCGGTGCGACTGCGGGTCGTCGTCCCCGAGCACCGGCTGTTCCGCACGCCGTCCTTCGCCGTGCGCGTGGACACCCCGGCCGGTGCCGCGGTGCTCGCGACGGTGGCCTCGGCGCGGTGCGAGCTGCGCGGCGCGCTGGGTCGGGTGGTGCTCACCTCGGCCAGCGGCGACTGCTCCGTCGAGTCCTGCGCCGAGGCACAGGTGCGCAGCGCCAGCGGCGACGTCGCCCTGGGCGCGGTCGCGGGGCCGGCGACGGTGCACGCGGCGTCCGGTGACGTCCGGCTCGGGTCGGCGGCCGGTGCGGTCGAGGTCCGGACCGCCTCCGGCGACGTCGAGGTCGGCGCGGCCGGCGGTGACCTGTCGCTGCGCACCACCTCGGGCGACGTCGAGGTCGGCAGCCTGGCCGCCGGCAGCACGCGGGTGACGTCGGTGTCCGGGGACGTGACGCTCGGCGTCCGGCCCGGCCTGCGGGTGTGGCTCGACCTCGCCAGCGTGTCCGGGCGCCTGGAGTCCGAACTCGCCGACGAGGCAGCCGGCAAGGGCGCGGCGGAGCTCACCGTGGCGGCGCGGTCGGTTTCCGGCGACGTGCGGATCCGCCGTACCGCACCGGTCGGCTGACCCTCAGCACAGCACGACGGCTCAGCACAGCACGACGGCTCAGCGCAGCGACGGCTCAGCGCAGCGACGGCTCAGCGCAGCGCGACGGCGAGGTCGGGGGCCAGGTCGCCCCGGTCGCGGACGGCGACCGAGTCCAGCTCCAGCCAGCCGCTCATCTCGGTCAGCTCGGTGGCGAGGGCGGCGGCCACCTCGGCGCGGTCCACGCCGGGCTCGGCGAAGGCCGACTGCACCCGCAGGACGCCGGTCTGCCGGTCGGCCTTGAGGTCGACGCGAGCGACGAGCCGGTCGCCGAGCAGGAACGGGAGCACGTAGTAGCCGTGCACCCGCCTGACCGCCGGCGTGTAGATCTCCAGCCGGAAGCGGAAGCCGAAGACGCGCTCGACGCGCGGCCGTTCCCACACCAGCGAGTCGAAGGGGCTCAGCAGCGCGCGGGCCCGGATCCAGCGGGGACGTCGGGCTGCGGGGTGCAGCCAGGCCGGCGCACCCCACCCGGCCACCTCCACCGGCAACAGCTCGCCGACGTCGGCAAGCTGGGTGATCGCGGCGCGGGCCGGAGCCGGTCTGAGCCGGAAGTAGTCGCGCAGGTCGCGCTCGGTGGCCACCCCGAGCGCGCGGGCGGCGGTGCGGACGAGCTCGCGGACGGCGTCGGCCGGTTCGGGCGTGGGAGCCCGCAGGACCGCGGCGGGGAGCACCCGCTCGGTCAGGTCGTAGACGCGTTCGAACGCGGAGGTGCGGCCGCGGGTGGTGAGCACCCCGGTGTAGAAGAGCCACTCGAGCGCCACCTTGCCGGCGTGCCAGTTCCACATGCTGCCGGGCCGGTCGGGGCGCGGCTCGGCGAGGTCGCTGGCCTTCAGCGGCCCCGCCTCCCGCACCCGGTCGAGGACCTCGGCCACGTAGCCCGGCCGCTCCCGCTGGATGCGCACCATGGAACCCCAGGCGTGCTGCTCGGCGGCCGCCATCCGCCACCGCAGGTACGGGTGCAGCCGCACGGGGAGGAACGACGCCTCGTGCGCCCAGTACTCGAACAGCCGCCGGCGGCCGGCCAGCTCGTCGAAGGCCTCGCGGCGGTAGGGCCCCAGCCGGCTGAACGCGGGCAGGTAGTGCGACCGGGACAGCACGTTGACCGAGTCGATCTGCACCACCGCCAGGCGGTCCGTGAGCCGCCGCAGGTGCCGGCCGTCGACGACCCCGGTCGGGCGCGGGTCCGCGAAACCCTGCGCGGCGAGGGCGATGCGGCGGGCCAGCGGGGCGGAGATCCGGTCGACGGCGGGGAGACCCACGGACGCCGATCCTGCCTGCCGGGTCCGACAGCGCCGGACGGCACCCTCCGCCCGCCTACGCTGCCGTCCGTGGAGCCGACCTCGCCGTTCCCGCGCCTGACCGGCACGGCCGAGGTGTCGGTCCGCCCGGCCCGACCGCAGGACGCCGCCGCGATCGCGCGCGTCCAGCTGGTCACCTGGCGGACGGCCTACCGCACGGTGCTGCCCCGCGAGGTCCTCGACGGGTGGGACGAGCACGCGGCCACGGACACCTGGCGGGCCGCCGCGGCGGCGCCGCCGACGCCGGCGCACGGGGTGCTGGTGGCCCTCGAGCGGGACACCGTCGTCGGCTTCGCCGCCTACGGCCCGCCAGACCCCGCGGACGACGACTCCCGTCCCACGACGGAGGTCGCCACGCTGCTGGTGGAGCCGCGGTGGGGACGCCGCGGGCACGGCAGCCGGCTGCTGGCCGCGGTCGCCGACCTGGCCCTCGCGGGGGGTAGTGCCCGTCTGCAGACGTGGTTGCCGGAACAGGACGCCGTGTCCGGGGGCTTCTTCGAGTCGGCCGGTTGGGGCCAGGACGGCTGGGTGCGCACGCTCGACACCGGCGGTACGCCGCTGCGCGAGGTCCGCTGGCATGCGCTGCTGGAGGAGACGGACGGGAGTCGATGAGCTTCGAGGGGTTCCCCGACGAGGGGCTGGTGTTCTACGAGGGCCTGGAGGCGGACAACAGCAAGACCTACTGGACGCGCCACCGGGCCGCCTTCGAATCGACCGTGCGCGCGCCGATGCAAGCGCTGCTCGAGGAGCTGGCTCTGGAGTTCGGGACGGCGAAGGTGTTCCGGCCGTACCGGGACGTCCGGTTCAGCCACGACAAGACCCTCTACAAGACGCACCACGGCGCGGTCGTGAACCCGGACGGGCGGGGTGCGGGCGCCTGGTACGTGCAGCTCTCGGCCGACGGGCTGATGGTCGCCGGGGGCTGTTGGCGCCTGGCGTCCGACCAGGTGGACCGCTACCGCCGTGCGGTTGCCGACGCGGTGCAGGGCGCCCGCTTGCGGCGCGAGGTGGACCGGCTCGCCGCGGCGGGTTGGGTCCTCGGCGGAGAGCGGCTCACCCGCCTGCCCAGCGGGTACGACGTCGTGGAGGACCGCGCCGACCTGCTGCGGCACAAGTCGCTGAGCGCGACCCGGGAATGGGAACCGGCCGACTGGCTGCACGACCGCCGCGCGCTCGACGAGGTGCGGCGCGCCTGGCGGGACCTGACGGCGCTCAACGCCTGGCTCGCCGACAACGTCGGCGCGACGACGACGGAGCCCCGTCCCCGTCGCTGAGCCCGTGCCTGCGGTTGCTGTTGTTCTGCCGGTGGTGGTTGCCGGGGTGTTCGCTGTCGTGGCCTGGGTGGGTCTGCGTCGGGTGGTCCGGTAGTCCTGCTGGTCTGGTAGTCCTGCTGGTCTGGTAGTCCTGCTGGTCCGGTAGTCCTGCTGGTCCGGTCGTCCTGCTGGTCTCGTAGTCCTGCTGGTCCGGTCGTCTGGTGGGTGCGGTCGGGCGCTCGCCGGTGGGGTGGTTCCCGGTGGGGTGGGTCTCGGTGGGTGGTTTTCCGGCTGGGGGTGGGCGAAGGGCCCGCACCGTGGTGGTGCGGGCCCTTCGCCCAGGGGGTGTCCGGCGGTGTCCTACTCTCCCACCCCGTTGCCGGGGCAGTACCATCGGCGCTGAGAGGCTTAGCTTCCGGGTTCGGAATGGGTCCGGGCGTTTCCCTCTCGCCATGGCCGCCGTGACAGCGGTGAACGGCGCCCATCCCGCGGCTGCTAAACCGGGGTGGGTGGGTCGTTCAGAACCGCACAGTGGACGCCGGGCACCCCGCACGCGCTGGGCGGGTGCTCGTGGAGTGTGTGTTGCTGGGGGTGTGGTGAAGTCCTCGGCCTGTTAGTACCGGTCGGCTGGCACACCTTGCGGTGTTTACACCTCCGGCCTATCAACCCGCTGGTCTGGGCGGGGGCCTTACCCCATCGGTGTGGGTGAGAGACCTCATCTAGAAGCAGGCTTCCCGCTTAGATGCTTTCAGCGGTTATCCTTGCCGAACGTGGCCAACCAGCCGTGCACCTGGCGGTACAACTGGCACACCAGAGGTTCGTCCGTTCCGGTCCTCTCGTACTAGGAACAGCCCTTCGCAGGTCTCTGACGCGCGCGGCGGATAGGGACCGAACTGTCTCACGACGTTCTAAACCCAGCTCGCGTACCGCTTTAATGGGCGAACAGCCCAACCCTTGGGACCTACTCCAGCCCCAGGATGCGACGAGCCGACATCGAGGTGCCA
>NZ_QOHF01000049.1 GCF_003319115.1 Geodermatophilus sp. TF02-6
CGCCGCGACCAGCGCAGCAACTGCGCGCGCTCCTCGTCGCTGAGCACCAGCTCGGCCTTCGGTCGCCCCGTTCTCGGCATACCCCAGTCTACAATTTATCCTGCGGATTTTCGGTGCAGGATACTAGTCCTTCTTCACCACGGCGGACAACCACTGACCGGCGGCGTGGACGGCGAGCTGCCGGTCCGAGCCCTGGTGCAGGGCGTTGTCGAACACGTAGAGGACGCCGTCCTTCACCGCGTACGACGCGCCCTTCTCGTGCGCGACGGTCGTTGCAGTGCCGGGGTACTCAGGGTCCGAAATCGTCACTTCAATCGCCATACGGCCATTCTCGCTGGTGCCCGCCGGCGGTCGACCGTTGGGGGCTACGCCGCGTTGAGCAGGGGAAACACCGCAAACGCACGGAATGGCCCGTATTTGATCGGGGCGACTGCGTAGGGGTCGAGGCACTCCCAGGGCCGAGGCAAAGTCGTGGAGCACGGCGCTGACCTGGGGCGTTAGGGCGGGCACGGACCGTGTGGTGATCTGAGGGTGTCGAAGTCCTTGATCCCCAGCGAGAAGGCCCGTGCCCGCGAGCTCATCTTCCCCAACCGCCCTGGCCGATGCCGTCACCGCCGCCGGAGTGCCGGCCCGGCCGCTGTCGGCGCCGGAGTCGATCAGCCTGTTGCAGGCCCTGGCCGCGGTGCCCGACCCGCGGAACCGGCGGGGCCGTCGTCACAGTCTGCAATCGATCCTCTTCCTCGCGCTGAGCGCGGTCCTGGCCGGGGCGCGGTCGTATGCGGCGATCGCCGACTGGGCCGCGGTCGCCGAGCCGGAGGTGCGCGTGTGCGCCGACCCGCCGCACGCCAGTACCTTCCGCCGGCTGCTGTCCCGACTGGACCCGGTGGCGCTGCAGGCGGTGTTGACCGGCTGGGTGCTGTCCCGCCGCGCGGCGGCCGCGACACCGGCCACGGTCGCCGCTGGGCCCCTGGCCGAGCAGCGGCGGGTGGTGGCCGCCGACGGCAAGACGCTGCGCGGCGCCCGCAGCCCCGACGGCGCGCAGGTCAAGGTGTTCGGCGTCTACGACCACGCCCACTGCCTGGTGCTCACCCAGTCTGCGGTCCTTGATGGCGATGAGATCGCCGCGTTCACCACCGCCCTGGCCACCCTGCCCGACCTGCGCGAGGTCATCGTGACCGCCGACGCACTGCACTGCCAGCGTGAGCACGCCACCTGGCTGCGCAAGCGGGGCGGGCACTACCTGTTCACCGTCAAGGGCAACCAGCCCACCCTCCGCCGGGCGCTGGCCGCCCTGCCGTGGGCCCAAGCGCCCGGGCAGCGGCGCCGCCAGCGCGCCCACGGCCGCACCGAATCCCGCTCCATCAAGGTGATCGACCTCGACGGCACTCCGGCCGCGGCGCTGTTCCCGCACGCCGCTCGGGCGATCAAGGTCGTGCGCCGGCGCCGCGATACCCGCACCGGCAAGACCTCGACCGAGGTCGTCTACGCGCTCACCTCGCTGACCTACCGCCAGGCCGACCCGGCCCTGCTGGCCACCTGGATCCAGGGCCACTGGGGCATCGAGAACCGGGTGCACCACGTCCGCGACGTCACCCAGGGTGAAGACGCCTCGCGCATCCGGACCGGCACCGGACCGGAGGTGATGGCCGTGCTGCGCAACACCGCGCTCAACCTGCATCGACTGGAGGGACACACCAACATCGCCAGCGCTCAACGCCGGGCCGGCTGGCGCGCCGGCAGCGCCCACGCCAGCCTCACCGCGGCATGATCATCGTTGGTCTGGGCAGGTCACGCCGCCCATTCCGGACTTTGCCTCGGCCCTGGAGGCATTCCTCCTGGCGCACCTCGCCGACCACGATGCGGGAGGGCCGCATCCGCAGCGCCTCCTTCACCAGCCGGCGCAGCGGGATCTCCCCGGCGCCCTCGAGGTTGGGCTGGCGGGTCTGCATCGCCACCACGTCGGGCAACGGCACGCGCAGCTCGAAGACCTCCTCGCAGGTGATGACCCGCTCCCGTGCCGGGATGGCGGCGCACAGGCAGTTGAGCAGGGTGGTCTTGCCGGCCTGGGTGCCGCCGGCGACGAGGACGTTCAACCCCGACACCACCGCGGCCTCCAGGAACCGGGCGGCCGGCGGGGTCAGCGTGCCCAGGGCCACCAGCTCGTCGAGGGAGTGCGCCTGCAGCACGAACTTGCGGATGTTGACCGCCATGTGCCGGCGGGTGATGTCCGGGATGACCAC
Source organism: Geodermatophilus sp. TF02-6 (assembly GCF_003319115.1). Lineage (GTDB taxonomy): Bacteria > Actinomycetota > Actinomycetes > Mycobacteriales > Geodermatophilaceae > Geodermatophilus. The sequence goes on from NZ_QOHF01000049.1 coordinate 2,241, forward strand.
GCTGGACGACGTTTGCGCAGGTCAGAGCTCTGCCGACTGATGCGAGTCCGCAGGAAGTCCGCAACTCGGTCAAGTCCGCTGACGTGGTGTATCGAAGGCGATTGCACCGCGTGATCTTTGCTGGGTTGGTCAGGCGCTGAGCGCCGGGATGGTCGGGGCGTTCACCTCCTCGGTGGTGGGCTGGTCGGTGGTG
>NZ_QOHF01000008.1 GCF_003319115.1 Geodermatophilus sp. TF02-6
ACCTCGCCAGCGCCCAACGCCGGGCCGGCTGGCGCGCCGGCAGCGCCCACGCCAGCATCACCGCGGCATGATCATCGTTGGTCTGGGCAGGTCAAGCCGCTCATTCCGGACTTTGCCTCGACCCTGCTGGGCGGCGGGGTTGAGAAGAGCCTGGCCGCGGAGGCGGCCGACCGATTGCCGGCCTTCCGCGGCCAACTGTATGGATGCTTGGGCCGGCGGGGCGATGAGCTGCTTGTCTCCATCTACAACAGCGGAGCCTGAGCGACCCACACGCCGGCAGCCGGCCCCGACCCACAAGCCAAACCTCAATCGGGAACATCGCCGGACGGGGTACGTATCCCCCGGACGCCGTCCCGTAGGACCCGCCCGGTGACCGGTCCCGCGCAGGTGCCTCAACCGGGACACGCTGCGGCTGATGCCGACCTGCAGACTGGGGCGAGATCTTCGGGTCTTGTCACACCGGCCGACTCGCGACCGGCGTCAGGAGCGCACGGCAACGGGCGCTGAACGGGAGGCCGATGGTCTCCTCGTCCGCCCCTGCCCGTCGGGCACGCGTAGCGAACTCGGCGGCTGCCTGGTGCGCGTCGGCGGGCGATGACGTCGAAGTCGAAGGCGCCCATCAGTCGTGCTCGACACCCGGTTCGCCGTCAATGTCCTGGCGGCGCTGCACTTGGGCGCGGGCTGCGGCGATGCGCTCGGCGGCGGTCGGCTTGCTCTTCGGCGTGGCGGCGGCCTTCTGGGCCGGCGCCGGAAAGCTGCCCGGAGCCGGGTTGCCGGCGAGCCGGTAGAGCTCGGGAAGAGCTTGGAGGTCCTTGAGGCGCGCGGCGGTCTCCTTGGACTTGATGACGTCATCGAGTGCAGCGATCCGCACCTGCAACCGGCCGACGGTGTGCATCGTCGACCGGTCGATCAGGTCGTCGTAGCCGTTTTCGAAGGCCGCCGGCCGGATGGCCAGATCCAGGTCACCGTGGTCGGTCTGCAGATTGAGCATCCGGACACCAGCCAGCGACTCGCCGGAGACGTCGAAGCGGAAGCCGTCCGGGTTGGCGACCGAGCGGATGCGCGCGCCCAACTCGCGCAGCGCGGACGCCAGCCGGTCGAGGTTGTCTCGGGTGGTGCGCGGCGTGACGTCGACGTCGCTGGTGGGTCGGGCCGCCCCGTGCAGCCGGGCGGCGTAGCCGCCGACGACGACGAACTCCACGTCGTGCCGCTCGAGCACGGCCAGCACCGGCTCGGCGTCGAAGGACTGCCCGGGGGCCCCGGTCGGCCAGGCTAGGCGGGCCGGGCATGGGTGAACGCCTCCACCGTGGCGTCGTGCTGGGCGTCGATGCGAGCGCGCTGCTCGGGACTGGCGGCGGCGTGGCGGGCGTCGAGGACGTCGTCGTGGTCGTCGTAGGGCTCCAGCCGGGTGCGCAGCTCCAGGTCGACGGCGGCGAGCAGCCGGTCCAGCATCGGGAAGCTGGGCTGCCGCTGACCGTTCTCGATCTTCGAGATCGTGGACGCGGGCACGCCGGCCCGGCGGGCCAGCTCGGCCTGGCTCACGCCGGTCTTGATCCGGGCGAGCTTGAGGACGTTCCCGGCGAACGCCTGCGCATCCCGAGTCCGCTTCGGTCCCCTGACTGCCACGACCCAACGATACCTTATCAGGTACGAAGGGCCGTGTCGGTCTTGGCGAGGCGACCCCGCACGACTCCTGAACGAGCGCACGCCGCAGGGCCGGCACCCGAGGTCTCACAGGGTGGTCCGAGGTCCGCCTCCACGTGGTGAGCGGGCTGACCTGCCTCCCCACGCACACTCCCTCGGCGTTCCCCCATGACCACCGCACAACTGAGCACGACCACAACCTCGTTGTCCGGATCCGGCCACACCGAGCTCCGGGTAGACGTCGGTCAGCACAGCGGGATCACCGTGGCGCCGAGAATGCGTGCGCGGGCGTCGGTGGCGTGACCGTCGCAGAAGTCGATCCGGTCGCCGTCGGCGTCGATGACGCGGTGGGTGACCGGTTCGGCACACGGCTCACCGAGTCGGTCGTGAAACCAGCGGCGGAGGCAATCAGAGGCGGTGCACCAGCAGCGCCCCGCGGTGGACCGCAGCGTCGCGCCGTGCTCGGGGCAGACGCCCCACGGCACGGGGCAAGCGTCGGTCCGCCGGGCGGCCAGTCGGGTGAGCTCGTCGGCGGTGTCCAGCAGCTCCTCGGCGGCGCTGTGCAGAGGGCCACAGCCGTGGCAGCGATGAAGCGGTCCCACGGATCGCCGAGCGCGTCCCGGGGATCTGCCGGAACGCCGCCGCGATGTCCAGGGTGACCGGCTCGGCCTCGAGCGGGGAATCCGGATCGCGAAGCAGCCCGAGGACCTGATCCAGCTGGTCGTCGGTGAACGTCCCCCGCGTGCGGATCACGTACCAGAGGTCGACGACCGAGGCGACGGAGACGGCGATGCCGTCGGTCGATTCCGCCTCCTCCAGCGCGGCGAGCGCAGCCGAGGAGAGTCGGCGGTCCGGGTCGTCGAGCAGGTACCAGACCAGCGCGTGAGTATCCGCGACGACCCTCACCGGGTCGCTGGGCCCCAAGCGCCGCCCTCACGGTAGCGATCGGCCGAGTCCCGGGCCGCGGCGTCGCTGGCGGCCTCGAAGTCTTCTGTACTCGGCGCAGGCCCCGAGCCGACCAGGGCTCCCCGCACAGAGCGACGGCGCTCGGCGGCCCGGGCCGGTCCGACGGGCACGACGCTCAGCTGGGTGCCGGGCTCGACGCCCAAGCGAGCGAGTTGCGCGGCGTCGACGACGCCGGAGCCGTCAGCGCCGACCACCAGGTCCAGGACCTCGGGCTGCCGCTCGGCGGAAGACATGATCGAAGAGCAGCCCGGCAGACGCGCGCGCTCGGGGACGACGAGCGAGTCCGGCGAGTCTGCGCCCGCCTGGGCCGCCGACCCGGCTGGACGTGACGTCCGCCGGGGTCGGCTCCCACACCACCGGAGGAACGGTCGGGGTCTCGCCCACGTCGGCACTCCTCCTGCGGCGGCGGTGCGGTCGTCGGGATGGTGCACCCCCGTCGCCCTCGTCGGGGCACCGCGCGTCCCCGTCGACCCCGCCGGGACGCGCTCACAGCACCAGCTGGTGCTCCTCGCCGGTGAGCCACTCGAGGACGACGATGCTGGCGTCGTCCTGGAGCTGGTCGGCCTGGTGGGTGACCACGCGGCGCATGAGACGCCGGACCGTCTCCGGAGCCGGGTCGCCGGCCGCGGTGGCGGCGGAGACGAAGTCGGCCAGGCGCTGCTCGCCGAAGAACTCGCCCTGCGGTGAGCGGGCCTCGGTGATGCCGTCGGTGTAGAGCAGCAGCCGGTCGCCCGGCTCCAGGCGGGTCTCGCAGCAGGCCGGCTTGCCCTCCTGCAGGCCCAGCGGGCGGCTGGGCGGGCAGGACGGCGGTCGCACGAGTGCCGAGCCGCGCAGGATGAGCGGCACGGGATGTCCCGCGTTGATCCACCGCAGCCGGCCGGTGTCGATGTCGAGCCGGGCGATCACGGCGGTGGCGAACCGGCTGCCGGGGAACTGGTCGGCGATGGCGTCGTTGACCGCGCGGGCGATCTCCGGCAGGTCGAGCACGTTGCGCCGGGCGTGGCGGTAGGCGCCCACCGCGACGCTGGCCAGCACCGCGGCCGGGAGCCCGTGGCCGACGGAGTCGAGCACCATCAGGTCGGCCGCGCTGCCGTTGACCGCGTAGTCGAAGGTGTCCCCACCGATGTCGTAGGCCGGTTCCAGGCCGCCGGTGATGACCACCCGCTCCGTGCCGAAGGTCAGCGGCGGCAACAGGTCCCACTGGATCTCCGCGGCCAGCGAGAGGGTCTTGCGCCGGCGCAGGCGGGCGAAGACGTCGCTGTAGGCGCTCTCGACCACGACCAGCTCGGCGGTGAGCGACACCAGCGCCTGCAGGTCCCGCTCGAGCTCTGCTCCCGGCGGGCCGGGGAGGACGGCCTCGACCACCCCGAGCCGCTCCACCCCGTCGAGCAGTGGGAGCCACAGCCGGTGACCGCGCGGGCCCCCGGTGCTGGGCACCACCTCCACCCGCCGGAAGGCACGGCCGGCCATGGTGCCCTCGATCGGCAGCTCCTGGCGGGCCGGGACCCCCTCCCCGGTCAACGGCAGCAGCGTGGCCTGCTCGTAGTCGGCCAGGTAGACGACCAGCTCCGAGGCGCCCATCTGTCGGGCGAAGTCGGCGACGACGGCGGCGAGGCGATCAGCGGTGAGCAGGTGCGAGGCGTGCAGCAACGAGTGCAGCGGCGTGTCCACGGACGAGGGCTCCTGCAGGTCACGGACGACGGACACGGCAGGTTAGACCGCCGTCCCCCGGGCCGGGCACCTCGGCGCTGCGAGCTGCGACCTCCGTCGTGCCGGTCGGGATCCGCGACCTCAGGACCGACCGTGTCGGGCGCGGGCCTCGGCGAGCACGCGGACCGCCACCTCCCGCCCGTCCTGCCCCTCGTCGGTCGTCGTGGTGCCGTCGTCGAGCTGCTTGTAGACGGCGAAGAAGTGGCCGATCTCCCGGGCGACGTGGCCGGGGAGTTCGGCGAGGTCGGTGACGTCCTCGTAGGCGGGTTCGCCGAGCGGGACGCAGAGCAGCTTGGCCTCGCGCCCGGTGGACGTCCCGATCCAGGCCACCCCGATCACTCGGGAGGCGACCCAGACGCCCGGGAAGGTCGGCTCGTCGAGCAGGACCAGCGCGTCGAGGGGCTCGCCGTCCTCCCCTTGCGTCTCCGGCACGAACCCGTAATCGGCGGGGAAGGCGACGGCACCGAGGATGCGCCGGTCGAGCCGCACGACGCCGCGCTCGTCGTCGAACTCGTACTTGTTGCGGCTGCCCCGCGGCGTCTCGACGACCACGTCCAACCGGTCGGACTCGCTCACACCGCGCCCCTACCCACTCCCGGACGCCGGGACCCCGTGCCCGGCCGCACCGCGGTGAGACGGTGGTCGTCGAGCGGCGTGTTCCTCAGGACGGCGTCGGCGCGGTCGGCCGCGGCGCCGGCTCCCCGGACGACACGGGGGCGCGGGTGAGCTTGCGCCAGATCCAGCTCGACGGGATCCGCCGGCCGGTGAGCACGTACTCGCGGACGGCGTCCACCACCAGCGTCGTCCCCAGCGCGCGGCGAGCCGCGGACCAGCCGGCGAGCAGCAGCTCGTCGTCGGGGCGGAGGACGACGTCGCCGTCCGGCGCGAGCAGGGCCTCGCCGCCCCGCAGGATCAGCAGCACGATCGCGTGCAGGTGTTCGTCGCGGTCCTCGGGGTTGCGCAGCAGGTCGCCGAGGCGGGTCGTGCCCGGCGCCAGCCAGCCGGTGAGCGCCGGCGCCTCGGTGGCGGTCAGCCGGACCTTCCACAGCGCCTGCAGCTGCGGGCCGCACAGCCCGGTGAGCCGGTCCACCAGCGCGGCGGCCCACGCGTCGCCGCGAGCGGGCATCTCGCGCAGGAACCGCCACAGCAGCGGCGTCGACAGCTGCGCGTACACCTCGTGCGCGATCACCTCGGTCGGCACCAGCAGCGCGTCGGCCTCCATCGCCGCGAACAGCGGCGCGTTGGCCGGCCGGTTCTGCCGGGCGGCGACGAACAGCGACGGGTTGGCCCGGCGCGCCGCAGCCACCAGCGACAGGTTCGCGGTGTCGTTGTCGGTGCCGGCGACGAAGCCGGTCGCGTCCTCGAGGCCGGCCTCGGCGAGGGCGCCGGGGTGGGAGCCGTCCAGGACCAGCAGGCCGTCGGCCTCGGCGTCCTGCGGAGCGGTGTCGACGACGGTGACCCGGATCCCCTCGGCGCGCAGGTCGCGGGTCAGCTCGCGGCCCAGCCGGCCGTAGCCGCAGACCACCCAGCGGCCGCTGTGGGGCGGCGTGCCGCGGGGCGGGAGGTCGGCCCCCGGCCCGGCCTCCAGCCAGGTCAGCAGCTGGTAGGAGGCCGGCGCCCGCAGGGCCAGGCGCAGGTGGTCGCCGAAGCGGTCGAAGGGGTCGACCACGTCCGGCGACCCGAAGGCCCGCATCCGCTCGGCCATGGCGCGCGAGGTGGCGCGGGCGATGACCGGCAGGTCGGGGCGCAGCAGCGCGGCGGCCATGACGACGCCGAGGTTGGCCTCCTCGTCGTCGGTGAGCGCCACCACCGCCTCGCAGCACGGGTGGTCCAGGCCGGCGACGGCCAGGTGACCGGGGTCGCGGGCGTCGGCGGCCAGCCCGGGGACGTCGGCGTGGTAGGAGCCGAGCTCCAGGGCGTCGATCCGCTCGCCGTCGAGGTCGAGGACGACGAACCGGCGGCCCAGCGCATCCAGCGCCTGCCCGAGCAGCTCCCCCGCCCGCCCGTGCCCGGCCACGAGCACGAACGGCTCCCGCAGCCGGGCGACCTTGCGGGAGAAGTGCTGCAGCGCCAGCGCGGAGCGGAACGCCCGGTCCTGCAGCAGGGCCAGCAGCGACCCGATGGCGTAGGCCCAGCCGATCACGGTCAGGTAGATCGAGATCGTCACCCACATCCGCTGGTTGTAGGTGAACGGGTACGGGATCTCGCCGAAGCCGATCGTCGAGGCCGTGTAGCTCATGACGTAGAACGCGTCGAAGAAGCCCATCCGCCAGGGCCGGCCCTCGGTGTCCTGGCCGGGGATCAGGGTCAGCCCCAGCACGGTGACGGCGAAGATGACGATCAGCACGATCAGCGGGGTCCGCATCCGCCGCAGCACCAGGAAGATCGTCGCCGAGGCCTGGGCCGCCGACGCGGCGGCGGCGCGCAGCGTGGCCCGGCGCACCCGCCGCTCGTCGTCCTCCCGCCCCAGGAGGCTGCGCCACATGGTGAGCAGGGGGATGGTCACGACCTGCCTCCGATCACCCGCGGTGGAACGAGACCGTCTCCACGACGAGCAGGACGACGGAGACGAGGTTGGCCAGCAGCGCACCACCGGACAGCGACACGACGCTCGCCGTCCACGCCGGGGTCATCCCCGCGGAGGAGACGTACTCGGCGTAGCCGTACAACAGCGAGGCGCCGATGAGCTGGAGGTCGGCGACCAGGCTCGTGGACAGGTGCACCGCCCCGAGCTGGGTGCGGTCGCCGAACTTCAGCACGGTCGCGATGAAGCTGACGACGACGGCGGCGAACAGCTCGTAGTGGTTGTGCAGGGCCGGATCGCTGATGTCGCCGATGAAGAAGCCGAAGTTCAGGGTGGCGGCGAGCAGGACGAAGAAGCCGAAGACGACCTTCTCCAGGTTCACCCGGCCCTCCCGACGTCGGCTCCGCGCGCTCCCGGATCCCGGAGCGGGACCAGAGCATCCCCTCGGGCGCCGCCCCGCGCTACCGGCCACGCTGCCGCCGGCCCGGCGACGGTGCGGCGGGGCCGGCCGCGGTGACCCCGCGACCGGCCCCGCCGATCCCCCTCGGCCGGTCGCACCGTCCCCCTCGGTGCTCCCGGTCGCCCGCCCCGGCGACGCCGTCCCCCACGGCGTCGCCGGTTCGGACCGGCCGGCGGCTCCGTCCCCCCGTGCGATGGAGACGCCGGCTGTCCGTGGTGCAGGTCGCCGGCGGTGTGCCGGCGACGGGGACGACTCTGCCGGCCGATCCACAGCCGGCCCGCCAGGGAGCCGCAAGGAACCCGCAAGAAACCGGTTGAGGGCCTCCCTACCGTCGAGCCATGACCCGCACCGGGCGGCTGGAGCCGGTCCACCGCGAGGAGGACGGCGAACTCGTGGGCTACGTCAGCGCGCAACGGCGCGACGACGCCGACGTGTGGGTCGCCCGTGCGCTCTTCGGCTCCGTGCTGCGGGTCTTCCCCGGCCGGGAGGAGGCGGCGGAGTTCCTGCGCCGCCTCGGCCTGCCGCTGCTGGCCGAGCGCTGGTGGTACCGACCGTCGGAGGGGACGGCGGAGCGGCCCACCTCGCTCGTCGAGGCGCGGCTGGGCGCGGTCACCGTCCGGTTCGGCCACGACCCGCGCGACACCGCTGTCCTCAGCGGGGCCGAGTTGGACCGGCTGCGCCTGCACGAGGGCACGGCCTGAGCTCCTCGGGGTCCGTTCAGGGTCGGTTCCGGGCGCTCCCGGATGTCCCCGGCGGCCGCCGGCCGAGAGCCTCGGCGTCATGACCTCCTCGACCTCGCCGGCCCGGGTGATCGCGTGATCACCGCGGACCGGCTCACCAAGACCTACGGCGACCGGACCGCCGTCGACGGCATCAGCTTCACCGTGCAGCCGGGCCGGGTGACCGGCTTCCTCGGACCCAACGGCGCGGGCAAGTCCACGACGATGCGGATGGTCCTGGGCCTGGACCGGCCCACCTCCGGCAGCGTCACCGTGGGCGGCCGCCGCTACGCCGACTCCCCCGCGCCGCTGCGGGAGGTCGGCGCGCTGCTGGAGGCCCGCTCGGTGCACCCGGGCCGCTCCGCGCGCGACCACCTGCGCTGGCTGGCGGCCAGCAACGCCATCCCGGCCGGCCGGGTCGACGAGGTGCTCGAGCTGGTCGGCCTCACCGCGGTCGCCGGCCAGCGGGCGGGCCGGTTCTCCCTGGGCATGGGCCAGCGGCTGGGCATCGCCGCGGCCCTGCTGGGCGACCCGCCGGTCGTCGTCCTCGACGAGCCGGTCAACGGCCTGGACCCCGAGGGCATCCGCTGGGTGCGCACCCTCGCCCGGCAGCTGGCCGCCGAGGGCCGCACCGTGTTCGTCTCCAGCCACCTGATGAGCGAGATGGCGCTGACCGCCGACCACCTGGTGGTGATCGGCCGCGGCCGGGTGCTGGCCGACTGCTCGACCGCCGAGTTCACCGCCGCGCACGCCGCCTCCCACGTGCGGGTGCGCAGCCCGCAGCCCGACCAGGTGGCCACCCTGTTGCGCCGGGCGGGGCTGGACGTCGCCGTGCACGACGGCGAGCTGCGCGTGCAGGGCCGCGACGCCGCCGCCGTCGGCGAGCTGGTCGGCCGCTCCGGCCTGCTGCTGCACGAGCTGACCCTGGTGCGCTCCTCGCTCGAGGACGCCTTCATGACCCTGACCGCCGACAGCGTCGAGTACGCGGGAGCCTCCCGATGACCGCCGTCGCCACCCCCGCCCGGACCCGGCCCGGCTTCGGCGCCACCCTGCGGGCCGAGTGGATCAAGTTCTGGACGGTCCGTTCGACCCCGTGGTCGCTCGGGGCGATGCTCGTCCTCGGTGCGGGCCTGACCACCCTGGTGTGCGCCCTCTCCGCCGACGCCCTCGCCCGCGAGGACCTGGGCGAGCCGGTCGGCGCCTTCGTCACCTGGGGGATCGTGTTCGCCCAGGTCACCGCCGTCGTCCTCGGGGCGCTCGTGGTCACCGGCGAGTACGGCACCGGGATGGTCCGGGCGACGCTGACCGCCACCCCGCGGCGCGGTGCGGTGCTCGCCGCCAAGGCCGTGGTCCTCGCCTCGACGCTGTTCGTCGCCGGCACGCTGACCGCGCTGGCCGGCTGGCTCGGCGGCAACTGGTTCCTCGACCGGGCCGGCGTCGGCCTGGCCCTGACCGACGACGGCGTGCTGCGGGCCCTGTTCGGCAGCGGCCTGTACATGGCCGGGCTGGGCCTGTTCGCCGCCGCCGTCGGGCTGCTGGTCCGGCACACCGCCGCGGCGCTGTCGATCGTGCTCGGGCTGGTGTTCGTCGTCGGCAACCTGGTGATGGTGCTGCCCGGCGCGTGGGGCGAGTGGACGACGAAGCTGATGCCGGGCAACGCCGGGTCCCGCATCGCGACGCCGGAGTCGTTCAACCCGCTGCTGCTCGGCCCCTGGGTCGGCTTCGCCGTCTTCGCCGCCGAGGTCGCCGCCGTTCTCGCGGTCGCGGCGGTGACCTTCACCCGCCGCGACGCGTGACCCACCTGCCCGACGCGTGACCCCCCGCCTACCTGAGTTGACCCCGCCTGCCTGACACGTGACCCCACCCGCCTGAGTCGACCCCACCTGCCTGAGTTGATCATGGGGTTGTTGCCGGCGACACGGCGGAACGCGCCGACATCGCCAGCAACAACCCCATGATCACGGCGGGAGGCCGGCGGGAGGCCGGCGGGAGGGGCCGGGGACGGCCGGGGACGGCCCGTGGTCGCGGTGTCGTCCGGGAGGACGACAATGTGATCGCGTGACCGACACCGATCCGCTGGCCGCCGGGCGGCGCACCGCCGACGAGCTCGTCCGCCTGCTCACCGACGGCGACCCCGCCGGCGCCGACCGGCTGCTGGCCGGCATCCCCGAGATCCGCGACCTGGTCTTCGTCGGCGCCGGCCTGACCGCCGTCGCCCGCGCCGAGGGCCGGCGGCTGCCGCCCGCGCAGCGCGCCCAGGCCAGCACCCAGCAGCTGCACCTGGGCGCCCTCCGCGACGCGCACCGCGACGACCCCGAGGGCCTGCGCGGGTGGCTGCGGCAGGCCGCCGAGGAGATCGTGCTCATCCGCTCCCAGCAGGCGATCGCCGACCGCTTCGCCGGTTGACGGCCGGCCGGGTGGCCGCCCGCGCCAGCGGCAGCGTGAGCAGCAGCGCGCCGGCGAGCAGGACGTAGGTCCACGGCAGGCCCACCCCGCCCGCGACCGGGCCCGGCGCCAGCGCACCGACCGCGGTACCGGTGTCGAACGCGGCGTTCCACAGGGCGCTGGCCGCGGTCGCCCCGCCCCCGCCGGCGCGGGCGAGGGCGGTCAGCAGGGTGAGGTTCTGCACCGCGCCGAAGCCGACCCCGAACACCGCCGCCCCGACCAGCACCCAGCCGCCGCCGACCCGCAGCCCGCCGGCGACGCCGGCCAGCCCGACCGCGCCGACGACGAGGGTCACCGGCAGCAGCAGCCGGGTGCCCATCCGGTCGGCGACCAGCCCGGCCCGCCAGCGGCTGAGCGCGCCGGTCACCCCGAACACGAGCAGTGCCGCCGTCGCCAGAGCGCCGTCGGGCCGCTCGATGGGCAGGAAGGTCACCAGACCGCCGCCGGCGAGGGTGACCACCAGCAGCACCGCCGAGGGGGCGAGCGCGGCCCGCACGGCGGCGCGGGACGACGTCCCCGCCCCGGTCTCCCACCGGGTGACCCGGGCCAGCCCGGGGACCAACGGCAGGGCGAGCACCGGCGCGGCGGCCAGCCAGGCCAGCCAGCCGGCGTGCCCGCCGAGCACGAGCGCGGCCCCGGCCGGGACGGCGACCAGGTTGGGGACGGCGATCGCCAGCCCGTAGAGCCCGATCGACTCCCCGCGGCGCTCCGGCGGGGCGACCTGCGCGGCGAGCACGACCCCGAGCACGGTCAGCACCGCGAACCCCGCGCCGCGCACCGCCGAGACCGCCGAGAGCCAGGCCAACCCGTCGTCGACGGCGTACAGCGGGGCGGGCGCCCCGAGGGCGAGCAGGCCGCCGGCGAGCACCGGGCCCAGCCCGAACCGCGCGGTGAGCGCCGGCACGACCGCCTGCACGAGGACGGTGACGAGGAGGAACACCGCGGTGACCACCCCGGCGGTGTCGACCGCCGCACCGCCCGCGGCCGCGTGGGCCGGCAGCGACGCCAGCGTCAGGCAGTAGCTGGTGAACCCCAGCGTCGTCGCGCCCACCAGCGCCCGCATCGCCGGCAGCCGCCACAGCGACGTCCGGGCCCGCTCCGTCCCCTCGACCACCACCGCTCCCCTCGACCACAGACCGCCTCCGCGCCCGGCCGCCCAGCATGACGGCCCGCCGGTCGGCGCGCTGCCGGGGGGGACGGCGACGCGACCGGGTGACAGCGCCGCGAGCGCGGGTGACACTCGGGCGTCGGGGTCGGGACGCCGTCCCCGGGTCGCCTGCTGCACCGTGCCGACGGGGGCAGCCACGTGGGGAGGTGGTGCCGTGCTCGACAAGCGCCTGCCCGCGGTCGGCGGCTCCCGGGCCCTGCGGACCCCCGTCCGGGAGGTGGCGAGCGTGCCGCCCCGCCCGCTCGTCGGCCCCCGCCGGTCCGGCGCGACCCCGCCCCGTCACCGTGCCGGCCGCACGCCGCTGGCCCCGCGGGTGCGCGCCGGTCTCCTCTGGCCCCTGCTGGCGCTGCTCGTCGTCGGTCTGGTCGGTGCCCGGGTCGCGCTGGGTCCGGCGCGACCGGGCGAGGGGACGCTGACCGCCTACGCCGTCCTGCTCCTCACGCCGGGCGTCGGGCTGCCGGTCCCTGCGCTGTCCCCGGACGGGGTCGGCGCCCTGCACGCGGCCGTCTACGACACGGTGACCCGCGCGCTGGACCGCTACGCGACGCTGGTCGCCGCCGACCGCGAGCTGGCGCTGGTCGCCGTCCTGCTCGGCTGCCTCCTGCTGTGGCGGACCGCCCGGCGGCTGGGCCTGGGCAACCCGGCCGGCGCCGCGGCCGTGCTGCTGCTCGGAGCGGGCCTGCTGGGGCGCTCCGCCCTGCCGGCCGCGCCGGCCGTCGGCGGCCCGGCGCTGCTGGCCCTGCCGTGGCTGCTGCTTGCCGCGTACCTGCTGGCGCCCGGGCGGCCCGTCCCCGCGGCGCTGGTCACGGCGCTGCTCGCCACCGCGCTCGCGGTGCTGCTGGCTCCCGACGTCCTGGTCCTCGTGGTCTCCGTGGCGGCCGCGGCGGCCGCCGGGAGCGCGGGGCTGCGTCGGGTCCCCGGCCGCGTCCGGGTGGTCCTGGGGACGGCGCTGGCCGGCCTCCTCGTCTGGGGTGCGCTCTCCCTCGACCGGTGGGCACCCCAGGCCGCCGCCGCGACCGCGCTCGGGAGGGGCACCACCGCGGTCCTCGCCGGGACCGGCACGCTGCTCGGCCTCGTCGGGCTGGTCGGGCTCGGCGGATGGCGGCTGCGCCGGCTGCGGGCACCCGCGGTCGGGCTGATGGCGACCGCCACCTGCGCGGCCCTGACCGGACGGCCGTCGATGCTGCTGGTCTGCCTCCCGCCGGCCGCGCTGCTCGCGGCCGGCCTCGGGGAGCAGCTGCTCGGCGGTACGGGCGCCGGCCGCCGGCGGTCGGCGAGCCGGTTCGTCCTGTGGACGGCGGCCGGGCTGGCGCTGCTCGCCGTGGCCGCCACCGCCCTCACCGGCCTGCTGCGGACCCCGTCACCCGACCTCGGCACGCGGGACGACGCCGCGCTGCTGACCTGGGTCGACACCCAGCTCTCCCCCGACGCGCGGGTCGTCGTCCCGCCCCGGCTGTGGGCCGAGCTGGTGCACGCGGGCGCCGACACCGACCAGGTGCGGCTGCCGGGCACGGCCGGCGCCGGTGGGCCACTGGCACCCGTGCTCACCGTCGTCGAGGGCACCCCGCCCGACGGCAGCACGCCGGTGGCCCGCTTCGGTGCCTCCGACGGGCGCTCGCCGCTCGTCCTCGCCGACGGCTCCGCCGGCCGGCCCACCACCGAGGAGCTCACCCGCCGCCGGTCGCTGGCCGCGGCGCTCTCGGCCAACCCGATGACCGTCGCGGGCAGCCAGCCGGCCGGCGTGCTCGCCTCCGCCCAGGTCGACCCCCGGCTGCTCGCGGTGCTGGCCGGCATCGGATCGCGGTTCGAGGTCCGCCTCGACGCGCTGCCCGCGGTCGCCGGGGAGGAGGGCAGCGGGACGCTCGTCCGCTCCGCCGTCCTGCGCGGCCCCTCCGGCGCGCCCCTGCTGACCGGAGCGCCGGACACCGAGCGGCTGCTGGCGTGGCTGCGCGCCCAGTGGCCACCGCTCGCGCCGGACACCGTCGAGCTCGTCGACGGCGGCGTCCGGATCGGGTACCACTACGTCTCGGCGCCCGACGCGCTGGTCACCGAGGCGACGTCGTGACCCGTTCCTCCGGGCGCCCGGCGCCCGTCCACCCGCACCCCGAGGAGGCTCCGCCCGTGAAAAGGCTCCCGCTCGCCGTCGCCCTGCTCTGCGCCGCCCTGTGCGCACTCGCCCCGGCTGCGGGCGCAGCGCCCGGGGACCACGGCGTGCTGCGCCTCGCGCACCTGTCCCCCGACACCCCGGCCGGTGACGTCTACGTCGACTCGGTGTCCGACCCGAGCATGCACCTGACCTTCCCGGGTGTCGCCTACGGCATGGTGTCCGACTACCAGGACGTGCCGCCCGGCACGTACACGATCAGCATGCGGTCGCAGGGGGCCGCGCCGGACTCCCCGCCGATCCTGTCGGCCACGGTCGACGTCGCCCCCGGCACCGCCCGCACCGTCGCCGGCCTGGGCTACTTCGCCGACCTCGGGCTGAAGGTCCTCGACGACGACCTCACCCTGCCGCCGGCGGGACAGGCCCGGGTGCGCGTGATCAACGCCTCCGCCCACGCACCGGAGCTCGACGCGAGCCTGGCCGACGGCACCCCGGTCACCTCGGGCCTGCCCTTCGCCACCGCCAGCGACTACGTCGACGTGCCCGGCGGGCCGACCACGCTCACGGTCACCCCGGCCGGCGGCACCCCGATGCAGCTGCCGGTCGACCTCGCCGCGGGGTCGGTGTACACCGCCCTCGTCCTCGACGACGGGAGCGGGCTGACGGTGCAGACCACGCTGGACGCCGCCAGCATGGGCGCGGTCCCCGTCGGCGGCGTCGAGACCGGCGCTGGCGGCACCGCCGGCGGGTCGGGCCGGACGACGTGGCTCGCGGCCGCGCTCGGGGCAGCGGCCGTGGCGGTCCTGGGGCTGCGCGCCGTCCCGGGGCGGCGGCGGACGCCCCGTCACACCGCCCGGTCCTGAGCCGCTGCCGCGGCATGGCCCGGCACCGCACGCGCCGGTACCCGGTCCGGACGGCGCTGGGCGTGCTGCTGGCCGGAGCCGCCGTGGTCACGGCCACGGTGCTCCTCTCCGGGCGGCCGGGCGGCCCGGGGGACGACCCGGTCGTCCTGCCGGCGGCCCGGACCGCTCCGGTGGTCGCGCCGGTGCAGCTGTCCATCCCGTCGATCGGGGTGACCACCGCCCTCACCCGGCTCGGGGTGGACGCCACCGGCGCCCTGGTGCCGCCCGAGGACTTCTCCGTCGCCGGGTGGTTCGCCGCGGGGCCGGCACCGGGCGAGGTCGGCCCCGCGGTGCTGGCCGGGCACGTCGACTCCCGCCGCGGCCCTGCGGTGTTCTACCGGCTCGCCGACGTGCCCGTCGGCGGCCGGGTGCTGGTGGCCCGGGAGGAC
Source organism: Geodermatophilus sp. TF02-6 (assembly GCF_003319115.1). Taxonomy (GTDB): domain Bacteria; phylum Actinomycetota; class Actinomycetes; order Mycobacteriales; family Geodermatophilaceae; genus Geodermatophilus. The sequence continues at coordinate 15,032 of NZ_QOHF01000008.1, forward strand.
GGCACGACGGCGCGCTTCACCGTCACCCGGGTGGCGGAGTACCCGAAGGACGCCTTCCCGACGGCGGAGGTCTACGGCCCCACCCCGGACCCCCAGCTGCGGCTGATCACCTGCGGCGGGGACTTCGACCGCGCACGCCGCAGCTACACCGACAACGTCGTGGTCTACGCGCACCTGACCGGCTGAGGCCGGCGCTCGCCTACTCCGGCCCGAGCACCGTCAGGGCGGCGGGCCCGCTGCCGAAGACCACCCGGGCCCCGGGTCCCGGCGCCGGGACGCCGGCGGTGACCGTCCATCCCCTCCCGACCGGTTGCGCCTCCCCCTCGCCGAGGCGCAACCGGTCGGTGGGAACGCCGTCGCGGACCAGGTCGGCCCACACGGTCACCGGAACGGTCAGGGTCCGGGCCGGCGAGGCCGGGTCGGTGACCCAGGCCGCCAGCTCCCGGTGGGCGGGGTCGGGTGCCCGGGCCGGCAGGAACAGCGCCCCGACGACCACGAGGACGAGCACCGGCACCGCGAGGGCGGCCCGCACCAGCGGGTGTGGCCGGGAGCCCACCGGCTCCCTCGTGACCGCGTGGGTCACCAGCGCACCGAGGACGACCGCCGTGACCACCACCAACGGGAGGACGGAGTCGGCCCCCGGGGTGGGCAGCACGGTGAGGGCCACGAGCGAGCTCCCGGCGGCGGCCGCCTCCGTCAGCCCCCGTACGGCCAGGGCGCCGACGACGAGCAGGCCGGCGACCAGCGCGACCACCTCCCGCTCGGGACCGGAGAGCGCCCGGGTGGGGACGTCGAGCAGGGCGGGAGCGGTGAGCGCGGCCAGCTGGGTGGCGCCGAACGCGGCCACGACCAGAGCCGTCCACAGCAGGAAGGGGTGCGGACGCCGTCCCTCGACCGCCACGACGAGCACGGTCCCGAGCGCCAGCGGGACCGCCGCCAGCGGAGCCGTCCACACCCCGACGAGCAGCGCGCCCACCCCCGCTCCGACCAGGCAGCAGCGCCGCGCGCGCGACGGCCCTCGTCGATGGCGGCCACGGGAGGTGCCCCCGGCCAGCACGAGGAGGGTGGCGCCTCCCGCCGCCCAGGCCGCTGCGACTCCGGCCGGGCTCGTCCGCGCCAGCGCGAGCACCGCAGGACCCATCGCGGTCGCCGCCGCGAGCGGCAGGGCCACCGCGGACAGCCGCCAGCGGACGACGCGCGCGACCAGCAGGAAGCAGGCCACCAGCACGACGCACGACACCACGGCCAGCTCCCGGCCGCCGAGCAGCACGCTCTCGTGCCGGTCGAACGCCCCGGTCGCGCGCGCGTAGCCGACCAACTGGTCCCGCACGGCGCGCTCCCCGGGGGCCACGGGCGGTGCGGCGTCCCGCCCTCCGTGCAGCACCGCGAAGGCGCTGGCGGTGATCCGGGCCTCGGCGGTCGAGGGCGGCGCCGACGCCGCCACCGCCCCGACCCGCCACACCAGCGCGCCGGCGAGCCCGCCGACGATCCCCAGGGCCGCGACCCGGCGGACGGTCGTCCACGCGGCCGGGGCGGCCCACTGCCAACCCCAGCGGACTGCCGCCAGCTGCCGCAGCTGCCCACCGATCAGGCCGGCCATGAGGACGGCGCCCACCCAGGGCAGCACGAGCAGGAAGAGCTGGAACACACCGACCGCACTCGTCACCACGTCGCCGGTGCGCAGCGCGGTGTCGAGCGTGCCCAGGTAGCCGAGGAAGGCCCGCCACACCACCGGGAGGACGTGCGGCAGGAGGACGAGGAAGGCGATGAAGTAGACCAGCAGCGTCGGGACGACCAACGCCACCCAGCCGACGATCACCCGGCGTGCCCAGGGCCGCAGCTCGCGCACCTTCGGGTGGGTCGGGCGCCCGGGCAGCACGGTGCTCAACGCCGGCCAGACGTAGCCGAACAGTTCTGGCACGCCCACCAGGTCGGCGAGGATGTAGTAGCCGTCCAACCGGATGGCGGGGATGAACTGCCGCAGGGTCTCACCGAGCATGCCGAACAGCGCGATCAGCAGCCACGGTTGACCCGTGTACAAGTACAGCAGCCCGAGCCCGATCATGAAGACGGCGTTGAAGTACACGCCCCCCAGGTCGGTGCGCAGCCGCCCGATCCGGCTCAGCCGGTAGGAGTCGGTGACCGTGCTGTAGAAGGCCGGCCAGACGATGTACAGGCCGACGCCCATGTCGCCTGGGCGGGCGCCACCGTAGCGGCAGGCGGTGACGTGCCCGCACTCGTGGAAGGTCCCCGCGGCGATCGTGAGGACGTAGATGAGCAGCAGCAGCTCGGGGGCGTGCACGAGCTGCTCCACGCCGGCCAGGGCCTGGCCCAACAGGTCGCCTCGAGCCGCGATCGCGACGAGAACGGCCACGAAGCCGGCCAGTGCCGTGACCCACACCGGCCGGAGGAAGAACGGACGGAAGACGCCGGCGACGCGCCAGGAGACCACGGCCGGTAGGACGCCGACCCGGTAGCGCAGCGCCAGCAACGGGTCGGACCGGACCGAGGGTTCGGCTTCCTCGGGGTCGTCGGCGTCCGCGTCGCCGGCCGCGATGATCCCGACCGGGCGGAGCCGCTCCTCGACGAGGAAGGACACGTCATCGCCGGTCAGCTCTCGGCCCAGCTCAGCACTCAGGTCAGCGGCGATCTGGCCGGTAGCACGACCGTCCAGGGAGCCAGCCACCCGGTACAGCAGGCGGGAGAGCTGCATGACCTGGTCGTCGGCGCGGCGGACGAGGTACTTGGGCTCGTGGAGCCCGGAGTCCTGGTACTCACCGATCAGCTCGGTTCCCGCGGCCAGCAGGTATCTGCGGTGGTCATCCCCGAGCGAGGGCGCCAGGACGTCGCCGTCGACCGCGGTGACCATCGGGGGAGATCCTCCTCGTGCGCTCGACGGCCTGGCGACGTGCGGGAGGGGCGGCCGGACCCGGCCGCCCCTCCCCGGACATCACGGCTGCTGAGGGGTCAGGTCAGCAACCCATCAACCCGTCGGTCAGGAGCCGGCAACGGCAACGGCGGTGGCGTCACCGGTGTTCACCTGGGTGACGTCGCTGTTGTTCCCGGTGTTGGCGAACTGGACGATGGCGGCGATCGCGGTGGCCGTGTTCCGCCGCCGGCCACCACCACCGCCGCCGTTACCGCCGCCGCCATTCATCGTCGTCATGGTGGTCCGAGCCGGCAGCAGCTCGACCGTCTCGTTCTCGAACATGTTTCCTCCTGTAGACACTCGGGGACGCGCGAGGAAATCCAGGGAGACGCCCGAAAAGCGGCACGGTGCATTTCCGTGTCCCATTTCTCGAATGCCGGCTCCCCGCCGATCACATGTCGATGTCGGCCATCTCATCCTGAACGTGGCGCCGATCACTGACAATGCCGAATCCCACGTAGCGCCAATTGCACGACACGTCAGTTAACCCGCGCTTAACCCGGACGGGGAGGGTCGGACCACGTAGCTGCGGCGCCGCACCACGTACCACGCACGGTGAAGTAACGAGTTCGTCACGTGATAACCGGTCGTACCCGTTGGACTTGTCCCGACCCCGTGGGGGCTCGATGCTGTCGGTGTGCACGGCGCATCCGCGGCAGGGCCGCCGCAGGAGTCCGGGCGTCCTCCGAGGCGAGGACCGCGGACCCCGGGCCCCACTCCCCCGACAGACGAGCCGGCCGCGCGAGGCACCGTCCCGGGCTGCGGCGCCTGGCCGTTCATCGACCGCGAAGGTGAGCTCGAGGCGGTGCTGGCGACCGTCGGGGGCACGGAGGCCGCGTCGGTGGTCGTGTCGGGTCAGCCCGGAGCCGGCAGGACCCGACTGGCCCAGGAGGTGAAGCGCGAGCTGACCGCCCGGGGCCGGCGCGTGGAGTGGATCACCTGCACCCGCGCGATCTCCGCGATCCCGCTCGGCACCTTCGCCCACCTCGTACCGACCGTCGGTGCCGGCGCGGACCTCGCCGCCGCCTGGCAGGCCCTGGTGTCGACCCTGGGCGCCGACCGGGAGGACGGCCCCGCGGTCGTGGTCGTCGACGACGCCCACCTGCTCAACGACCTGTGCGCCGCGCTCGCGCACAAGCTCGTCTCCACCCGGACGGCCGGCGTCGTGCTGACCGTGTCCGACGCCGTCCCCGCGCCGGATCCGGTCGACGCGCTGTGGAAGGACGGCCTCGCCGCCCGGATCGACCTGGCCGCGCTGACCCGCCAGCACGTCGAGCGGATGCTCGAGGCGGCGCTCGGTGACCTGGTGGACAGCCGGACCTGCGAGAGCCTGTGGCGCACCAGCCGGGGCAGCGCCGTCCTGCTGCGTGAGCTCGTGGCCGACGCCCGCACGACCGGCCACCTCGACCAGGCCGGCGGGCTCTGGCGCTGGGACGGCGTGGTGGCCCTGACGCAGCGGTTGCGGTCGGTGGTGCGGGCGCAGCTGGGCGGGCTCTCCCCGGCCGAGCGGGAGGCGATGGAACTGCTGGCCGTCGGCGTGCCGCTCGAGCTCGCCGACCTCGTCACGCTCACCTCGGCGGAGGTCGTCGCGTCCCTCGAGCGACGCGGGCTGGTCCTCGTGGAGCAGGTGTCCCCGCGTCCCGTCGCGATCGTGGCCCACCCGCTGCACGCGCAGGTGCTGCGAGCCGAGCTGCCCCGGGCCGCGGCCGACGCGTTCCGCCGCCGGCTGGCGAGCGCCTCCTCGGTGCAGCGGTGGCTGCGCGAGGACCCGGTGCGGGTGAGCGCCCTGCTGCTCGACGCCGACGGTCCTCGGCCAGGGCACGGCGTGTTGACCCGTGCCGCGGCGCAGGCCAACGGGCGCTTCGACCACGACCTGGCCGAACGGCTGGCCCGCTCGGCGCTGGCACGTGGGCCGGACGTCGCCGCGTGCACCGCCCTGGCCGAGTCGCTGCGCTGGCAGGGACGGCATCCCGAGGCCGAGCAGGTGGCCGGGCAGGCCGCGGCGCTGCCCGTCCCCGGTCCGGCGCGGGAGGCCCTGGCGGTCACCCGGGTGCTCAACCTCTGCTACGGCCTGGGCCGGGTGGACGACGCCCTGGCGCTGACCGCGGAGGACCCCGGCGACGTCGTCCGGGCGGTGGGGGTCGTGCTGGGCCTGTCGGCCGGTGCCCCCCTGCGCTCCGCAGACCTGGAGCTGGAGCGGCTCGCCGGGGGCTCCGACGACCCGCGGGTCCTCGTGTGGGCCGGCGTCGCCCGCACCACCGGGCTCGCCCTGCTCGGCTCCGTCCCCGAGGCCCTGGTCAGTGCCACCGCGGGGTGGACGGCGCTGGCCGCGAGCGACACCGCGACCGAGTCCTCCGCCGCGTGCGCCGCGCTGGCCTTCGGCGAGCTCATGGCGCTCGAGCTCTCCGGTCGGCTCAAGCAGCACGAAGCCAAGATGGACGAGTTGCACGAGCTGGCGATGGCCCGGGCCCCGTCGGCGCTGGACGGGGTCGCCGCGCTCGGCCTCGGCTGCGGACTGCTGGCGGCCGGTCGGCCGGTGGAGGCCGTCGGCTGGCTGACCGAGGCGGCGGCCACGCTCGTGCACAGCGACCCGGTCGGATTGCTGCGGCTGTGCCGGGCGCGGCAGGCACAGGCACACGCCCTGCTCGGCGACCCGACCCGGGCCCAGTCGGCGCTGACAGCTGCCCGCGCGCCCTCCCCGGTGCGGGTCTTCGACCCCGAGGTCCTGCTCGCCGCGTCCTGGCTGGCCGCCGCCGAACACCGCGCGGACGACGCCGGCAACAAGGCCGTCGCCGCGGCCTCCCTCGCCGCCCGACTCGGGCAGCGACCGGTGGAGGCCAGGGCCCTGCACACGGCCGCCCGCCTCGGCCGGACGGGGAAGATCATCGACCGGCTGCACGAGCTCAGCGACGAGCTGGGCGACCGGCTGCTGCGCGCCTTCGCCGCCCAGGCCGAAGCGGCCGCCTCCGGCTCCGGGGAGGGGCTCGACGAGGTGGCCAGCGAGTTCGCCGAGCTGGGCGCGCAGGGTCTGGCCGCCGACGCCTCCGCCCAGGCCGCCGAGGCCCACCGGGACGCCGGCCACCGCCGGCAGGCCTCGGCCTCGGCGGCGTGCGCGAACTCGCTCGCCCGCTCCGGCGGCGGGATCCGCACCCCCGCGCTGGACGGGATCGTGTCCTACGAGCTCACCGAGCGCGAACGCGAGGTCGCCACGCTGGCCGCCCAGGGAGTGAAGAACCAGGAGATCGCCCGGCGGCTGGTCCTGTCGGTGCGCACGGTCGAGACCCACCTCGGGCGGGTCTACGACAAGCTCGGCATCTCCGGCCGCGGCGCGCTGCGGGACGCGCTGATCACCCAGCAGTAGCCGGACGTCCCGCAGGCGGGGCGAGCAGGCGTGGCGCTGCTCACCGTCGGCCACGGGGCGGACGACCGCACCCGCCTCGGCGCCCGGCTGACCGCGGCCGGGGTGGGCCTCGTCGTCGACGTCCGCCGCTTCCCGGGCAGCCGCGCCAACCCCGACGTCCGGCGGGAGGCGCTCGAGGCGTGGCTGCCCGCCGCCGGGATCGGCTACCGGTGGGACGCCCGCCTCGGCGGTCGCCGCCGGCTGCCCGCCGGCGAGCCGGTGGCCGACAGCTGGTGGACCGTCGCCCAGTTCGCCGCCTATGCCGCCCACACCCGGACGCCGGAGTTCGCGGCGGCCCTCGACGAGCTGCTGGCCGAGACGGCGACGGCGACCGTGGCGGTGATGTGCAGCGAGTACGTGTGGTGGCGCTGTCACCGGCGGCTGGTCGCCGACGTCGCCGTCCTCGGCCGGGGCGTGCCGGTGACCCACCTGATGCCCGACGGCCGGCTCACCCCGCACACCCCCTCGCCCGGCGCCGTGCTCGGCGACGACGGCCTCGTCCACTGGCCGGCCCAGCAGCAGCCGTGATCATCGCCACCTGGCGGGTCGACGCGCCGCACCGGGCAGCCGGACGCCGATGATCACGGCTGCGGGAGGACGGCGGGGGCAGGGGGCAGGGGGCAGGGGGTCCTCTACCCCATGTGCGGGTAGGGGGGGTCGGTGGGCGGCACGAACGTCTCCTTGATCGCGCGGGTCGACGTCCAGCGCAGCAGGTTCTGCGCCGCGCCGGCCTTGTCGTTGGTGCCCGAGGCCCGCCCGCCACCGAAGGGCTGCTGGCCGACGACGGCGCCGGTCGGCTTGTCGTTGACGTAGAAGTTGCCCGCAGCGAAGCGCAGGAAGCGCTCGGCGTGCGCGATGGCCGCCCGGTCCTGGGCGATCACCGAGCCGGTCAGCGCGTAGGACGCCGCCGACTCCATCTGGGTGAGCACCGCGTCGTAGTCGGCGTCGTCGTACACGTGCACCGCCAGCACCGGCCCGAAGTACTCGGTGGTGAAGACCTCGTGCCCGGGGTCGGTGCCCTCGATGACCGTCGGGCGCACGAAGAACCCCTCCGAGTCGTCGGCCTGCCCCCCGGCGACGATGGACAGGGCGGGGTCGTCGTCCACCCGGTCCAGCACGCCGGTCAGCTTGGCGAAGGCGCGCCGGTCGATCACCGCGCCCATGAAGTTCGAGAAGTCGGTGACGTCGCCCATCGGCAGGGCCTCGGTCTGGTCGACCAGGTCGTCGCGCAGCCGGGTCCAGACCGACCGCGGCACGTAGGCGCGTGAGGCCGCCGAGCACTTCTGGCCCTGGTACTCGAAGGCGCCGCGGATCAGCGCGGTGCGCAGCACGTCGACGTCGGCCGAGAGGTGGGCGACGACGAAGTCCTTGCCGCCGGTCTCCCCGACGATGCGCGGGTAGCCGGCGTAGGAGGCGATGTTCTCCCCCACCCGCCGCCACAGCTGCTGGAAGACCGCCGTCGACCCGGTGAAGTGGATGCCGGCGAGGTCGCGGTCGGCCAGCACGACGTCGGAGACCGCGACGCCGTCCCCGGTCACCATGGTGATCACCCCGGGCGGCAGGCCGGCCGCCTCGAGCAGCCGCATGAGGAAGTGCGCGGCGAACTGCTGGGTGGGTGCGGGCTTCCACACGACGGTGTTGCCCAGGAGCGCCGGCGCGGTGGGCAGGTTGCCGGCGATCGCGGTGAAGTTGAACGGGGTGACCGCGTAGACGAACCCCTCGAGCGGGCGGTGGTCGACCCGGTTCCACACCCCCGGCGAGGAGACCGGCTGCTCGGCCAGGATCTCGCGGGCGAAGTGCACGTTGTACCGCCAGAAGTCGACCAGCTCGCAGGCGGCGTCGATCTCGGCCTGGTAGGAGGTCTTGCTCTGGCCGAGCATGGTCGCGGCGTTGAGCGTCTGCCGCTGCGGCCCGGCCAACAGCTCGGCGGCCTTGAGGAACACCGCGGCCCGGTCGTCGAAGGACAGCTCCCGCCAGGCCGGCGCGGCCTCCTTCGCGCAGGCCACCGCCTCCTCGGCGTCGGCGTGCGTGGCGTGCGCGGCGGTGCCCAGGACGGCGGCGTGCCGGTGCGGCTGGACGACGTCGAAGCGCTCGCCGGCGCCCATCCGCTGTTCGTCGCCGAGGGTCATCGTCAGCTCGAGCGGCTCGGCGGCCAGCTCGGCCAGCCGCTGCTGCAGGGCCGCCCGCTCCGGGGAGCCGGGGGCGTAGGTGAGCACCGGCTCGTTGAGCGGGGGCGGGACACGGGTGATGCCGTCCATCGGGGGCTCCGGTTCAGGAGGTGGTGACGAGGGAGCGCAGGAAGAAGCGGAGGTTGGCCGGCCGCTCGGCCAGGCGGCGCATGAAGTAGCCGTACCAGTCGACGCCGTAGGGGACGTACGCGCGCACGGTGCAGCCGGCCGCGGCCAGCCGGCGCTGCTCGCCGGTGCGGATGCCGTAGAGCATCTGCACCTCCCACGAGTCCGGGGACCGGCCGTACTCGGCGGCCAGTCGTTGGGCCAGCCCGACCAGGTGCGGGTCGTGCGACCCGACCATCGGGTACCCGGGTCCGCGCATCAGGACGCCGAGGCAGCGGGCGTAGGCGGCGTCGACGTCCCGGCGTCCCTGGTGGGCCACCGAGGGCGGCTCGTCGTAGGCGCCCTTGACCAGCCGCACCCGCGAGCCGGGGACGGCGAGCGCCCGGGCGTCGTCCTCGGTGCGGTGCAGCGCCGCCTGCAGCACCGCACCGGTGCCCGGGTGGTCGCGACGCAGCTCGGCCAGCACGGCGAGGGTCGCATCGACGGTGTGCGACTCCTCCATGTCGAGGGTCACCGTCGTCCCGATCGCCGCAGCCGCCTCGGCCACCGGGCGCACCAGCTCCAGGGCCAGGTCGGAGCCGCCGTCGGGCAGCGCCTGCCCGAAGGCGGACAGCTTCACCGACACCTCGGCCGCGCGACCCAGCCCCAGCGGTGCCAGGCCGTCGAGCAGGGCCAGGTAAGCATCGCGGGAACGCTGTGCCTCGCTCCGGTCGGTGACGCCCTCGCCGAGGTGGTCGAGGGTCACCGCGATCCCCTCACCGGTGAGCCGGCGGACGACGGCGAGCACCTCGTCCAGGGACTCACCGGCGACGAACCGGTCGACCACCCGCCGGGTGACCGGGGTGCCGGTCACCAGCCGGCGCAGCTCCGGACGCCGCGAGGCGCCGAGCAGCAGGGCCTTCTGAGAGAGCACGGGCCACCTCCACCTCCGGGCACCTCCGCGGACGTACCCGACCTGTTCCGACGCTAGGCACCCGCGGTCGCCGTCACCAGGGACAGGCGTACGGGATCCGAGGCGCCCGGTCCACACACTCGTCCGGTGCGCGACGACCTGCAGGAGCCGGTCGACCAGGTCGCCGCGCCAGGCCCGGCTGCCGTGACGGGCTGCCCCTCATCGTCGGGCTGCCCGGATCCTCCCCGCGGCGGCGCGGAGCACCCCGGGCACCAGTCGGCGGTGGACGGCGGACAACGGAGGCCACACGCCGCGGCCCACGCGCCGGGCGTAGTGCAGGCAGGTCGTCCACGACACCCGCCCGTCGGCCGTCTGCACGAGCATGTTCGCGCTCAGGAACCAGGAGGCAGCCTCCAGCCGGATCCAGTCCTCGCCACGTCCGCCGATCCGCCATCCGGCCACGGTGGCCGGCGAGCGCCCTCGGCTGAGGCGCAGACCCAGCAGACCGCGCCAGATCAGCAGCTCCGCGATGCTGGGGACGTCGCCGAACACGGCCCGGGCCCACTGCTCCGGTGTCGCGTCGACGTCCGTGGCCAGGGTGAACCGGTCGGCGTAGTCGATGCCGGGCAACGAGCTGAGCGCGCGGACGGACTCGGGGATCTCGTGCGTCCAGCCGGCACTGCTGATGTCGATGCTCATCGCACCGTCTCCCTCCTCGTATACGCTGGCGTACGCATCTAGGCTATCGCTCGTATACGGCGGCGTACAGGAGGTGGGCGCATCGTGGGTGTGACGCGCACGCCGCGGGAGAGGTGGATCGAGCAGGGCCTGCAGGCGCTGGCCGCCGGCGGTCCGGATGCCGTCCGCGTCGAGGCGCTGGCCAAGGAGCTCGGCGTCACCAAAGGTGGGTTCTACGGGTCGTTCGCCGACCGGGACGCACTCCTGCAGGCGATGCTGGACACCTGGGAGCGGGAGAGCACCGACGAGGTCATCGACCGCGTCGAGCGCGAGGGCGGCGATCCGAAGACCAGGATCCAGCGTGCGGGCGTGCTCACCTTCTCGGGCGACCGCCTCCTGCCGATCGACCTCGCGGTCCGGGACTGGGCCCGGCGCGACGAGGCGGTCGCCGAGCGCCTGCGCCGGGTGGACAACCGGCGCATGGCGCTGCTCCGCGACATGATCGGCACCTTCTGCCCCGACGCCGACGAGGTCGAGGCCCGCAGCCTGATCGCCTTCTGCGTGGCGATCGGCGAGCACTTCCTCGCCGCCGACCACGCAGACCGCACCCGGGCCGAGGTCCTCGTCCGCGCTGCCGACCTGCTGCTCGACCGCCCGACGAGGACTACGGCCCCGTCGTCCGAGGACCGGCCGGGGCATCGACCCGGTCGGTGACCCGCGGAGCGCGCCGTGGTCTGGCAGGTGACCTACGCTCGGAGGAGCTGAGAGCTGCGGGAGGAGAGGCGTTGCCTCGAGACACGGGGGGCGGCGCAGACGTCCTCGCGGTGCTGCGGTCGGCCACGGCTGCCGAGCACGAGACGGTGGAGCAGACGCTCGGGCTGATGGACCCGCACCTGCACCGCGACCGTCTGGTCGACGTGCTCACCCGGCTGCACGCGTTCTGGACCGCCGCGGAGGCCGGTTTGGACGCCTGGGCTGCCCGCGAACCGGCCGACGCCGCCCGCCTCGCCTGGGACCGCCGCCGGCGCGCCGACCTGTTCGCCGCCGACCTGCGCGCCCTGGGCGCCGACACCGCCGACACCGCCGACCCGGGAGGCGCCCGGCCGGACCTGGCCGCCGTCGAGGACACCGACCAGGCCCTGGGGCGCCTCTACGTGCTGGAGGGGTCCACGCTCGGCGGCACGTTCATCTCCCGGCACCTGGCCACGCTGCCCACTCCCGGCCCGGACGTGCGGTTGACCGCCTTCTCCCCGTACGGCCGCGACACCGGGGCGATGTGGCACACCTTCCGTCAGGCCACCCGCGCCCACGTGAGCGCGGGCGGCGACGCCGGCCGCGTCGTCGGCGCCGCCCGCGACACCTTCACCGCGCTGGCCGCGTGGTGCGCGCCCGTGGCGGCCGGGACGCCGGCGTGACCGAGAGCGCGAGGTCACGGGGGAGCACGGCCCCGGTCGGCACGGGGGCGACGAGCGCCGGCGAGGAGGCCTGGTGACCGATCCCGAGCGCGACCTGGAGCTGCTGCCGCCGGGGACGCCGGTCGACCTGTCCAACTGCGAGCGCGAACCGATCCACGTGCCGGGCAGCATCCAGCCGCGCGGGGTGCTGCTCGCTGTGAGCGAACCCGACCTCGTCGTCTCGACGGTGTCGGAGAACCTCGCCGACCTGGTCGGCGTCGACCCCGCGGCCGCGCTGGGCCGACGGCTGCCCGACGTCCTCGGCGTCGCCGCGGCCGAGGCGGTGGCCCGCTCGGCGAGCGCCTTCGGCGACCTGCGCGAGCGCAACCCGGTCGAGGTCACCCTCGACGTCGGGAGCGGCCCGCTGCCGGTCGACGCGCTGCTGCACCGCGCCGTCCTCGGCCCGGGCGAGGACGGCGCCCCGCCGGCGTCCCTGCTGGTGGTCGAGCTCGAGCCGGCCCGCGGCCCCCGGCCCTTCTCGTTCCCGAACACCTACCAGGCGGTGCGCGGCACGGTCGGCGAGCTCAACCGGGCCTCCTCGCTGCAGGAGCTCTACGACACCACCGCGCAGGCGGTGCGCCAGCTGACCGGCTTCGACCGCGTGATGGTCTACCGCTACGACGCCGACTACAACGGCGAGGTCGTCGCCGAGGCGAAGGCCTCCGGGCTCAACTCCTTCCTCGGCCTGCACTACCCGGCCAGCGACATCCCGGCGCAGGCGCGGGCGCTGTACGAGAAGAACTGGATCCGGCTGATCGCCGACGTCGACTACCGGCCGGCCCGGCTGGTCCCGGTCCTGCTCCCGGCGACCGGGCAGCCGCTGGACCTCACCTACTCCACCCTGCGCAGCGTCTCCCCGATCCACGTCGAGTACCTGCAGAACATGGGTGTGCGCGCCTCGATGTCGATCTCGCTGCTGCGCGACGAGAAGCTGTGGGGGCTCATCGCCTGCCACCACTACTCGGGGCCGCACGCTCCGCCCTACGCCACCCGGGCGGCCGCGGAGTTCCTCGGCTCGACGCTGTCGCTGCGGCTGGTCGACCGCGCCGAGGAGGAGGAGGTGCACCGGGCGCTGCGGGTGCGCTCCACCCTCGCCTGGCTCACCGCGGCGACCCTCGACGAGGACCGCCCCCTGACCGACACCCTGCTCGGCTCGCCCAGCCTGCTCGACCTGCTGCCGGCCGACGGCGTCGTGGTCTGCCTGCAGGGGCACGTCGGCAGCAGGGGGGTGGCGCTGCCCGAGGGCGCGGCCGAGGCGATCGCCGCGTGGGCGGCCGCGCGGGGCGAGGACGTCGTGGCCACCGACTCGCTGCGCCTGCACGCCCCCGACCTGCAGGCGTCGGTCGGCCCCGCCCGCGGGGTGCTGGTCGTGCCGCTGCCCGAGGGGCAGTTCGTGCTCTGGCACCGGGCCGAGGCGGTGCGCACGGTCGACTGGGGCGGCGACCCGCACAACGAGGCGATCGCCGCGCGCGAGGGCGCCGGGGTCCGGCTGAGCCCGCGCAAGAGCTTCGAGCGCTGGCGGGAGACGGTCCGGGACCGGTCCGAGCCGTGGACGGCGCAGGAGCTGGCCGAGGTCGGCGAGCTGCGCACCCACCTGCTGGAGGCGCTGTACGCGCGCTCGCGCCGGATCGTCCGCGCCGCGGAGACCCTGCAGCGCAGCCACCTCACCGATCCCCCCGAGTCGGCCTGCCTCGACGTCGCCGTCCGCTACGTCCCGGCCACCCGCGAGGCCCAGGTGGGCGGCGACTGGTACGACGTGTTCGAGCAGCCGGACGGCTCGACGGTGGTGGTCATCGGCGACGTCGTCGGCCACGACACCGCGGCCGCCGCGGACATGGCGCAGCTGCGCGGGCTGCTGCGCGGCATCGCCTACGACAGCGCCGCCGGGCCGGCCGCCGTCCTGACCCGGCTGGACGGCGCCATCGCCGGCCTCGGGCTCGGCGCCATGGCCACCGTCCTCGTCGGCCGGCTGACCCGCGACCCCGCGACCGGGACCACCCGGCTGCGCTGGTCCAGCGCCGGGCACCCGCCGCCGCTGGTCGCCGGCCCCGGACCGGCGCAGCCGTCCGCCGTGCAGGTGCTCACCCCGCCGCGGGCCGAGCTGCTGCTCGGTGTGGACCCGGCGGTCGCGCGCAGCGAGTCCGAGGTGGTGCTCGACCCGGGCTCGACGCTGCTGCTCTACACCGACGGCCTGGTGGAGCGCCGCGACCGGGTCGTCGACGACGGCGTGGACCGGCTGGCCGCCGAGCTCGCCGCCCTCCGGGAGCGGCCGATCGGCGAGCTCTGCGACGAGCTGCTGGTCCGGCTGCTCCCGGAGGGCGCGGAGGACGACGTGGCGCTGGTCGCCGTCCGGCTGCGCTCCTAGCGCCCGTCGTCCGGGGCGCTGAACCGGGCGGACAGCCCGTCGCCCTGGTCGCCGCCCTCCCCGGGCAGCGGCGCCTCGTCCTCGGCGGCGCGCACCACCGCCTCGTCGGCGTCACCCTCCTCGTCGTCGACGGCGGGCGCGTCGCGCTCCAGCTCCTCGAGCAGGCGCAGCTCGTCGGGGCTCAGGTCGCCGGCGCCGAGGTGCTCGCCGGGCTCCCCGGCGTCGGAGCCGCTGGCCATGCCGGAGTCGGGGACATCGGGGTCGCTCATCGCAGGCTCCTGTTCACCGGGAGGAGGCTCACCGGGGGAAGTTGGGTTCGAGCCGCGGGACGATCTGCACCTCGGGCACGAAGGCCGACGGGTGCAGCGTCACCAGGTAGCGCACCATCTCCGCGACCGCCGACGGCGGCATCATCAGGTGGGCCGGGATGCCCCACTGCTCCATCATCGGGGTGTCCATCGCCGCCGGGACGACGGCCTGCACGCGGCACGGGAACGGCCGCTCGGTGCCGTCGCCAGCGGAGACCGCCTTTTCCCTGAGTTCCCGCTGGATGCACCGGGTCGCGTTCAGGAAGCCGGCCTTGGAGCCGTTGTAGGCGATCGCGCCGCTGCCCGCGGTGATCGCCGAAAGCGACACGACGTGCACCACGTCGGCGGTGCGGCCCTCGGGCAGGTGCTGCACCCGCTTGACGAACTCGCTGGTCAGGAAGGTCGGCCCCTCGCAGTTGACCGCCTGCACCCGCTGGTAGTCGGCCAGGTCGATGTCGGTGACGTAGCCGGGCCGGTCGATGCCGGCGACGTTGACCAGGACGTCGAAGGCGTCGCCGTGGGCGTCGAACAGCTGCGCCACCACCTGGCGGCGGCTGGCGTCGTCGGTGACGTCGAGGGGGACGACGTCGGCCGACCCGCCGGCGTCGGCGACCAGCTCCCGGGTCTGCTTCGAGCCGGCCTCGTCGATGTCGGCGATCGCCACGTGCGCGCCGGCCCCGGCCAGTGCCAGGCAGGTGGCCCGGCCCAGTCCGCTCGCCCCGCCCGTGACCAGGGCGACCCGCCCCTGCAACGTCCCGCTGTCGGCCATCCGCTCCTCCGTCCGTCGACCGGTGTCGGGGGTCAGCCTGACCGATGACGGCGCCCGCCGCAGGTCGAGTCGATCACCGGGCCGGTCAGGCGGTGCGCGCGCTGCCGGGGACCCGCTGGACCCGGGACAGGCCCACGGGCCACACGTCGGCCAGCGTGACCGTCCGCAGTCCGCGCTCGGAGATCAGCGCCAGCAGCTGGTCGTAGACCGTGGTCACCGCCGGCTGGTTGGCGTGGCCGACGACGATCGACTGCGCGGCGAACCACCGCTGGGCCGCGGCCACCAGCTCCTCGCCGGAGACGGGACGGGAGTCGCCGAACGTGCCGTTCCACAGCACGATCGTCGGGTGCCCGGCGTCGGCGGCGATGCGGTCGGTGCGCTCGTCGTGCGACCCGAACGGCGGCCGGAAGAACGGGGTGCGGACGCCGAAGGTCTGCGCCAGCCAGTCCCGGTTGCGGCCGATCTCCTCGGCGACCTGGTCGTCGCCGAGCGTGGTGACGTCGGGGTGGGACCAGGTGTGGTTGCCCATCGCCACCTGCCCGGAGTCGATCAGCGGCTGCAGCAGCTCGCCGTTCTCCTCCCAGGACCGGTAGGACCCGTTCGGGAAGAAGGTGAGCCGCACACCCGCGTCCTGGGCGAACCGGCAGAAGGCGGCGACCACCTCGGAGTCGGTCCCGTCATCGATGGTCAGCGCCAGTGAGGTGCCGTCGCCGGGCAACGCGTCGACCACACCGGTGGGCGGCGCGGGCGCCAGGACGGCGGGCGCCGCCGGCTCGGCGGCCGCGGCGGGGGTGAGGGGTGCCTGCTCCGGGTCGACGAGGCCCGCGGTGCCACGGCCCACGGCCGCTCCCGCCAGGCCCGCCGCGAGGAAGAGCAGGAACCGTCGGCGCTCCATGCGGCGCAAGCTAGGTGGCGGGTCCGCCGGGCCCGGGGAGCGACACCGGCACCCCGAGCGGCTGCGACGCTGCGCAACTTTCTCGTAACGGAAAGTCACTCACACGGGTGGTGCGTCCCGCTCCCCCACCGTGGTGACGTGGCTCCCGGGGGCGTCCACCAGCAGGCCCCACCTGCCGACCTCCGGTCCGGACGGCCGCCGGCCCGCCGGCGGCCCCTGGTCCCGGCTGGGCCCGGCCCAGCGGACCTGGGTGCTGATGGTGGCCGTGGCCGTGGCCGCGACGGCGCTGTTCGTCGCCGTCGTCGCCTCGCTGCCCCGGCCGGCCGACGCGTTCGCGCTGCCGTGGGCGGTGTGGGCGCTGGCCTTCGCGGTCAGCGAGGTGCTGGTCGTGCACGTGCACGTGCACGACCAGCGTGACTCGCACACCTTCTCGCTCAGCGACCTGGTGCTCGCCGCCGGCATGTGCCTGGCGCCGCCGACCACCGACCTGGCTCCGGACCGGCTGGTCCTGGAGATCACCGAGACGGTCCTCATGCACGACCGGGAGGCCGCCGCGGCGACGCTGTGGGAGCTCAAGACCCTCGGGGTGCGGATCGCGGTCGACGACTTCGGCACCGGCTACTCCTCGCTGGCCTACCTGCGCCGGTTCCCGATCGACATGCTCAAGGTGGCCCGCGAGTTCATCTGCGGCCTCGGCCAGGACGCCCACGACGACGTCATCACCCGGGCGATCGTCGACCTGGCCGACACCCTGGGGCTGCTCACCGTGGCCGAGAGCATCGAGACGCGGGAGCAGCACGAGTTCGTGACCGCCCTGCAGTGCGACCTGGCGCAGGGCCACCTGTTCGCCCGCCCGGTCTCCGCCGAGGTCGCCCACGCGATCATCACCGGCATCGAGGGCAGCGCCTCCCCGGCGGCTGCGGTCCCCACTCCGGCCCCGTCAGCCGGGCTGGTCGCGGCTAGCTGAGCGGTCGCAGCCGCACCAGGCGGTCGCCGGCCCCGGTTCAGGCGGCCGGGACCAGACCCGCGGCCTCGATCAGCCGGGCCTGCTCGCGGCACCAGGGCGACCAGGTGTCGCCGTCCTCGGACTCCTGGCGGCGCCGGAACGCCGCCCAGTCGAGCAGCCGCCAGTCGCCGACCTCGGCCGGGTCGGGGGACGGCGTGCCGGCGAAGCGGCCCAGGTAGACCGGGCAGACCTCGTTCTCCACGACGCCGCGGAACTCGGCGCGGTAGCGGTAACCGGGCAGCGCCTCGCGCAGGTCCCCGACCCGCAGGCCCAGCTCGAACTCGGCGCGGCGGGCGATGGCGGTGGCGTCGTCCTCACCCGGGCCGGGGTGTCCGCAGACGGTGTTGGTCCACATGCCCGGGAAGGTCTGTTTGCCCGCGGCGCGGCGGGTGACCAGCAGCCGACCGGCGTCGTCGAACAGGTAGGCGGAGAAGGCCCGGTGCAGCGGCGTCTCGCCGTGGTGCACCAGCGGCTTGGGCAGCGTGCCGATCGCCGTCCCGTCGTCGTCGACCAGGACGATGAGCTCCTCCGAGGTGGCCGTCACTCCCCCATGGTCCCGGATCGGCCCGCGCCCCGCCCGAGAACCCCGGCCACGATCAGGTCAGCTGATCCCACGGCGTCCGGGCTCACGGTCGGCGGTGAGCCAGGACGCGCGGCGGTGAGCCAGGACGCGCGGCGGTGAGCCAGGACGGCGGTCCACCGTGGTCGCCACCCCGACCGTGTGGTCGCCGCCCTCGCGGTGTGCGGCGAGGGTGGCGACCACACCGCGAGGGCGGCGGCGCGGGGACGGCGCGAGGGCGGGGCCGGCCGGTGGGCCGACCGCGTCACTGGTCGAAGTCGACGGTCACCGCGTCGGAGACGGGCAGCGACTGGCAGGTGAGCACGTACCCGGCCGCGACCTCGGCGGCCTCGAGCGCGTAGTTGCGCCGCATCCGCACCTCGCCGTCGGTGACCCGCGCCCGGCAGGTGCCGCAGACGCCCCCCTTGCAGGCGAAGGGCAGGTCGCCGCGCACCTGCTGCGCGGCGTCGAGGACCGGGACGTCCCGCGGCAGCGCCATGGTCGTGGCGCGCCCGTCGAGCACGACGGTCACCTGGCTGCTCGGCCCCTCGACGGTCGCGTCGTCCCCCCGGACCGGCTGCGGCGGGACGTCGTCGACGTAGAACAGCTCCTGGTGCACCCGCTCGGCCGGGACGCCGAGCTCGGCCAGCACGGCGCGGGCGTCGGTGACCATCCCGTGCGGGCCGCACAGCCACCAGTGGTCGACCTGTCCGGCGTCGACGAACGCGTCGACGAGCGTGCGCAGCCGGGCGGCGTCGAGGCGGCCGCTGGTCAGCTCGGCGTCGCGGGACTCGCGGGAGAGCACGTGCACCAGCTGCAGCCGGGGACCGTGGCGGTCCTTCAGGTCGGCGAGCTCGTCGGCGAACATCACCGTGTCGGTGCGCCGGTTGCCGTAGAAGACGGTCACCGTCGACTCGCCGTCCCGCAGCACGGTGGCGGCCAGCGACAGCGCCGGCGTGATCCCGGAGCCGGCGACGACGAAGACGTGGTCGCCGGGCACCGACAGGTCGGCGGTGAAGGTGCCCGACGGCGGCAGCACCTCGATCGCGTCGCCCGGGCGCACCTGGTGCACCAGCCAGGAGGAGAAGAAGCCGCCGGGCACCTCCCGGACGCCGACCCGCGGCGGTGCTCCCACCGGCGCGCAGATCGAGTACGAGCGGCGCTCGTCGCGGTCGCCGTCCACCCGGCGCAGGGTGAGCGCCTGCCCGGGCCGGAACGCGTAGTCCTCGGCCAGCTCCTCGGGGACGGCGAAGGTGACCGCGACCGCGTCGTCGGTGAGCGGCTCGACCCGCGCGACGCGCAGCGGGTGGAACCGGGGCCGCTGTCGGGCCACTCAGATCTCCTTCACGTGCTCGAACGGCTCCCGGCACGACCGGCACCGGCGCAGCGCCTTGCACGCCGTCGCGCTGAACTCGCTGAGCTCCTCGGTGTCGGCGGACCCGCACAGCGGGCAGGACGCCGTCCGCCGGGTCGGCCCGAGCTGCAGCGGCACCGGGCCGTCGGTGCGCACCGGCGCCGGCCCGGGCGGGGCGATGCCGGCCTCGGCGAGCTTGCGTCGGCCGTCGGCGGTGATCCAGTCGGTGCTCCACGCCGGGGCCAGCACGGTGCGCACGTCGACGTCGGGGTAGCCCGCCTCGTGCAGCGCGTGTACCAGGTCGGCGCGCATGGTCCCCATCGCCGGGCAGCCGGTGTAGGTGGGCGTGATCTCGACGACGACGATGCCCTCCTCGACCCGGACGTCGCGCAGCACACCGAGGTCGGCGAGGGTGAGCATCGGCAGTTCGGGGTCGGTCACGGTGTCCGCGACGGTCCGCGGGTCGGCTGTGGTGGGCATCGCGCTCACCATGTCGCCGCCGGGTGCTCTCGCGCCAGGCCCTGCAGCTCGGTGAGCAGCGCAGCGAGCTCGGGGCCGTGCTCCCCCAGCCGGCCCCGGAGCGGGGCGTCGTCCGGCCAGGGGGGGGCGGTGAGCGTGGCGCGGGCCAGCACCTCGAGCAGCACCGTCCGCACCTCGTCACGCAGCGTGGCGGGATCGACCGCGACGCCGGCCGCCGCCAGCCGGGTCTCCGCCTCGGTCGCCGTGAACAGGTCGGCCAGCAGCGGCCAGACCGCGTCGACGCCGTCCTGCGCGCGGCGGTGCGACTCGGCGGTCCCGTCGCCGAGGCGCAGCAGCCAGCGGGCGGCGTGGTCGCGGTGGTAGGCCAGCTCGTTGACGCCCTTGGCGGCGATCGCGGCCAGCACCGGGTCGCGGGAGGCGCGCAGGCGGGCGAACAGCGCCAACCGGACGGCCGCGGCCACGAACAGCCGGGCGATCGTCCGCGCGAAGTCGCCGTTCGGCGCCTCGACCAGGGCGGTGTTGCGGAACTCGTCGGGGTCGCGGAAGTAGGCCAGCGCGTCCTCGTCGGGGATGCTCTCGGTGGCCCGCTCCCGGGACCGGCCGAGCACGCCCACCGACCCGGCGCGGGCCAGCAGCAGCCGGGCCTGGCCGAGCAGGTCCAGCGCCACGTTGGCGACCGCCACCTCCTCCTCCAGCTCCGGGGCGGCGGTGATCCACTGGGTGAGCCGCTGGGCCAGCACGAGCGCGTCGTCGCCGAGCATCAGGCAGTAGGTGCCGAGGTCGGTGGGGTCGACGCCGTCGGGGACGGTGGTGTCGACGCCGGCCAGCGGGTCGTCGAACCCGGTGCCGAACGCCCAGTGCCGCTCGTCGCCGGGCGCGTGCTCGAGCGCCTCGTAGACGGTCTCCTCGTGCATGGGTGCCTCTTCGATCGGGGGGACGTTGCGGCCTCCTGGCGTCGGCCCCCTCCAGGGCACGGCCCTCTCCGGGCGTGCCCTGAGCCTGCGAAGGGCTCGGGGAGGGGGTCCTTCTCACATGTGGGGGACGTCCTCGGGGATCTCGTAGAACGTCGGGTGCCGGTAGACCTTGTCGCCGCTCGGGGCGAACAGCGGGTCCTTTTCATCGGGGCTGGAGGCGGTGATGTCGGCGGCCTTGACCACCCAGATGCTCACGCCCTCGTTGCGGCGGGTGTAGAGGTCGCGGGCGGCGTCGACGGCCATCTCGTCGTCCGCGGCGTGCAACGAGCCGACGTGCACGTGGTTGAGGCCGCGCTTGCCGCGGACGAAGACCTCGTACAGCGGCCAGTCGCGGCGGACCCGTGCCGGCCGGGGCTCGGTCGGTACCTCCGGTCCCGTCGGGACGGCGCCGTGCCCGCCCTCGGCGGTGACGTCGGTGCTCATGCGCCGTGCTTCTCCGCGTACGCGGTCGCGGCCGCGGTGACCCACGCGTTCTCGTCGCGGGCGGCCCGCCGCCGGGCGATCCGCACGGCGTTCATCGGCCCGTCGCCGGCGAGCACCCGCTTGAACTCCTCCCAGTCGATCGCGCCGGACCGCCAGTGCCCGGTCGCGGCATCGAACTCCAGGTCCGGGTCGGGGAGGGTGACGCCGAGGAACTGCGCCTGCGGCACGGTCATGTCGACGAACCGCTGGCGCAGCTCGTCGTTGCTGTGCCGCTTGATGCCCCACGCCATCGACTGCGCCGAGTTGGGGCTGTCGGCGTCCGGTGGGCCGAACATCATCAGCGACGGCCACCACCAGCGGTCGACGGCGTCCTGCACCATCGCCCGCTGCTCGTCGCTGCCGCCCATCATCGTCATCAGCAGCTCGTAGCCCTGCCGTTGGTGGAACGACTCCTCCTTGCAGATGCGGATCATCGCCCGCGCGTAGGGGCCGTAGGAGGAGCGGCACAGCGGCACCTGGTTGCAGATCGCCGCGCCGTCGACCAGCCAGCCGATGACCCCGACGTCGGCGTAGGTGAGCGTCGGGTAGTTGAAGATCGAGCTGTACTTCTGCATGCGCTCGATCAGCTTGTCGGTGAGGTCGGCCCGGTCGGCGCCGAGCGTCTCGGCCGCGGAGTAGAGGTACATGCCGTGGCCGGCCTCGTCCTGCACCTTGGCCAGCAGGATCGCCTTGCGCCGCAGGCTGGGGGCGGCCAGCAGCCAGTCGCCCTCGGGCTGCATCCCGATGATCTCCGAGTGCGCGTGCTGGGCGATCTGCCGGATCAGCGTCCTGCGGTAGCCCTCGGGCATCCAGTCGCGCGGCTCGATGCGGTGCTCGGCGGCGATCGTGGCGTCGAAGTGCTCCTGCAGCGCCGCCTCGTCGGCGGCGGGGCGCTCCAGCGTGGGCGCGGTCATCGCGTCTCCCTCAACCATTTACTGACCGTGCGGTCAGGAATAGTGTGGCCCAGGACACCGCGGGTCCACAAGCGCCGGGCCGTTCCGCACCCGGCCCCGAGCTCCGAGGGACGGCCGACGATGACGACGACCTCCGACAGCCCGACGACGCAGCGGCGGCTCGGCCGCGCTCCCGATCCCGCGGTGCTCGACCCCGCAGAGCGGATGGACGTCGACGAGCTGCGGGCGCTGCAGCTGGAGCGGATGCGGTGGACGCTGCGGCACGCCTACGACAAC
The DNA here is from genome assembly GCF_003319115.1 of Geodermatophilus sp. TF02-6. Lineage (GTDB taxonomy): Bacteria > Actinomycetota > Actinomycetes > Mycobacteriales > Geodermatophilaceae > Geodermatophilus. The sequence goes on from NZ_QOHF01000008.1 coordinate 37,041, forward strand.
GTGCCGCACTACCGGCGGGCCTTCGACGCGGCCGGGGTGCACCCCGACGACTGCCGCGAGCTGGCCGACCTCGCGCGGTTCCCCACCACCAGCAAGGCCGACCTGCGCGACAACTACCCGTTCGGGATGTTCGCCGTCCCCCGGGAGCAGGTCCGCCGGGTGCACGCCTCCTCGGGCACCACCGGCCGGCCGGTCGTCGTCGGCTACACCGAGCGCGACCTGGACACCTGGGCCACGGTCATGGCGCGGTCCATCCGCGCGGCCGGCGGACGCCCCGGCGACGTGCTGCACAACGCCTACGGCTACGGGCTGTTCACCGGCGGGCTGGGTGCGCACTACGGCGCGGAGCGGCTGGGCTGCACCGTCGTCCCGGTGTCCGGTGGCATGACCCCACGCCAGGTGCAGCTGATCACCGACTTCGCACCCCGGGTGATCATGGTGACCCCGACGTACATGCTCGCCCTCGTCGACGAGTTCGAGGCGCAGGGCCTGGACCCGCGCGCCTGCTCGCTGGAGGTGGGGATCTTCGGCGCCGAGCCGTGGACCGAGCAGATGCGCCGCGAGATGGAGGAGCGCCTCGACATGGACGCGGTCGACATCTACGGGTTGTCGGAGGTCATGGGCCCCGGCGTCGCCCAGGAGTGCGTCGAGACCAAGGACGGCCTGCACGTCTGGGAGGACCACTTCTACCCCGAGGTCATCGACCCGCTGACCGGCGAGGTGCTGCCCGAGGGCGAGGTCGGCGAGCTGGTGTTCACCTCGCTGACCAAGGAGGCGATGCCGGTGGTCCGGTACCGCACCCGCGACCTCACCCGGCTGCTGCCGGGCACCGCCCGACCGGGCATGCGACGGATGGAGAAGGTCACCGGACGCACCGACGACATGATCATCCTGCGCGGGGTGAACCTCTTCCCGACCCAGATCGAGGAGGTCGTGCTGCGCACGCCGGGGCTGGCCCCGCACTTCACCCTCGTGCTGTCCACCCGGGGGCGGATGGACCACCTCACCGTCCACGTCGAGGCGCGACCCGACTGCCCGCCGTCCCGCCGCGAGGAGGCGGCCCGCGAGGTGGCGACCACGGTCAAGCAGACGGTGGGCGTGGCCGTCGACGTCGCCGTCGTCGACCCCGAGACGCTGCCCCGGTCGGTGGGCAAGCTCAAGCGGCTCGTCGACCAGCGGAAGCGGACGGAGGCGTGACGGCGGCTCCCGCCGTCCGCCGCGGCCGGCCCGGGCACTCGCTGGAGTCGCTGCTGCCGGTCGCCGTCGAGCTGTTCAACGAGCGCGGCTTCGAGGCGACCAGCATGGACGAGCTCGCCGGTCGGCTCGGGGTCACCAAGTCGGCGATCTACCACCACGTCCGCAGCAAGGAGGAGCTGCTGCGGCTGGCCGTCGACCGGGCGCTGGACGCGCTGTTCGCCGTCACCCGCGAGCCCGGCGCGACGCGCGGCCGGGCGATCGACCGGCTCGAGCACGTCGTCCGCGGGTCGGTGCGGGTGCTGGCCGCGGAGCTGCCGTCGGTCACCCTGCTGTTGCGGGTGCGCGGCAACTCCGCCGTCGAGCAGGCGGCGCTGCAGCGGCGGCGCGAGTTCGACCGGCTGGTCACCGACCTGGTCCGGGCGGCCGGGGAGGAGGGCGGCATGCGCCCGGACGTCGCCCCCGCCGTCGCCGGCCGGCTGCTGTTCGGCACGGTCAACTCGCTGACCGAGTGGTACCGCCCGGACGGCGGGCTGTCGGCGCAGGCGCTCGCCGACGCGGTCGTCGCGGTCACCTTCTCCGGACTGCGCACGGGCAGCTGACCGACTGGCGCGCGCACCCTCCGGCGGGCACCGTCGCGGGGTGGACAGCTTCCGACGCGACGACCTGGTCTTCGACGTCCGGGACGGCGGCCCGCCCGACGGCGAGCCCGTCGTCCTGCTGCACGGCTTCCCGCAGGACGCCACCGCCTGGGACGCCGTCGCGGCCGACCTGCACGCCGCGGGCCTGCGCACCCTCGCGCCCGACCAGCGCGGCTACTCCCCCGGCGCCCGCCCGCGCGGCCGGTCGGCCTACCGGCTGCGGGAGCTGACCGCCGACGTCCTGGCCCTGCTCGACCAGGCGGAGCTCGGCAGCGCGCACGTCGTCGGGCACGACTGGGGCGGCATCGTGGCCTGGGCGCTGGGCGCCTGGCACCCGGAGCGGCTGCGCACCCTCACCGCGCTGTCGGTGCCTCACCCGGCGGCGATGGCCCGGGCGGTGCTGACCAGCGACCAGGGGCTGCGGTCGTACTACACGGCGCTGTTCCAGCTGCCGGTCCTGCCCGAGCGGTTGCTGCTGGCCGGTGACGGCGAGCCGTTGCGTCGCGTGCTCCTGCGCAGCGACCTCCCGCGGGCGGTGTGCGAGCACTACGTGCGGCGGATGCGCGAGCCGGGTGCCCTCGCCGCGGCGCTGGCCTGGTACCGGGCGCTGCCGCTGGACGCTCGCGACCCGGTCGGCACGGTGCGGGTGCCGACCCTGCACCTGTGGAGCACCCGGGACGCCTTCCTCGGCCGCACCGCGACCGAGGGGACCCGCCGGTTCGTCGACGCCCCCTACCGGCTGGAGGTGCTCGAGGGCGTGACCCACTGGATCCCCGAGCTGGCCCCCGAACGCACCGCCGAGCTGGTCACCGCGCACGTCCGCGCCCGCGGCTGAGCGGAGTGCCACGGGCGCACTCCCGGGGCATCGTCTGCGGCCGTGGCACTCCGCTCGGACCGTCAGCCCGCGCGGGCCGGGGCGCCGCCGTGCGGCAGCGCGGTCGCGTCGGCGACGACGTGGTCGACGAAGCCGTACTCGAGCGCTTCCCGCGGGGTGAACCAGCGGTCGCGGTCGGAGTCCCGTTCGATCTGGTCGCGGTCCTGACCCGAGTGCCGGGCCTGCAGCTCGTTGAGCTCGCGCTTGAGCCGGCGGAACAGGTCGGCCTGGATGGCGATGTCGGACTGCGTGCCGCCGACGCCGGCCGAGGGCTGGTGCATCATGATCCGCGCGTGCGGCAGGGCGTAGCGCTTGCCCCGGGTGCCCGCGGCGAGCAGGAACTGGGCCATCGAGGCGGCCATCCCCAGGGCGTAGGTGGCGACGTCGCAGTCGATGAACTGCATCGTGTCGTAGACGGCCATGCCGGCGCTCACCGAGCCACCGGGCGAGTTGATGTAGAGGTGGACGTCGCGTTTCGGGTCCTCGGCGGAGAGCAGCAGCATCCGCGCGGCGAGCTGGTTGGCGACGTCGTCGTCCACGGGGCTGCCCAGGAAGACGATCCGTTCCTGCAGGAGGCGCGCGTACACCGAGTCGTCCAGGCTCGCCGGCGCGGTGGCCGCCCGCATCGACTCCGACGACAGTTCCATGGGACCTCCAGGATCGGCGGGACGTGTCCTCCCAGCCAATCAGCGAGGAACCCGAAGAGCGCGCCGGAATGGCGCATTCCGCCATACGCGTAACAATTGTGCCCTCAGCGGAATGGCGTTGACATCCATTCCGGTGGGGACCCCTGGCCTGCGCGCGGAGCACGGCGCGGTGACCGGTGCCCTGCACCCGGGGGACCCGGACGGGCCGGCGACCGCGGTGGCGGCCGCCCCCGGCGTGGAGCCGCTCGTCGAGGATGTGACGACCACGGCCGTCGCCCGACGGCCCGGGACCGGCACCGACCCGGCTGGGAGGCGCGCGATGAGCTCCGATGCGACGACGACCTCGCCGACCCGGGCGCAGCGGCTGGACCGGCTGCCGTTCACCCGCGAGCACGGCCGGCTGGTGATCGGTTCCGGGCTCGGCTGGGCCCTCGACGCGATGGACGTCGGCCTCATCTCCTTCGTCATGGCCGCGCTCGCCGTGCAGTGGTCGCTCACCCCGACCGAGCTGTCGTGGATCGGGTCGATCGGCTTCGTCGGCATGGCGCTGGGCGCCACGCTCGGCGGGCTGCTGGCCGACCGGATCGGCCGCCGGCAGGTCTTCGCGCTCACTCTGCTGCTCTTCGGCGTGGCGACCGGGGCGGCCGCGCTGGCCTGGTCGGTGGCCGCGCTGCTGGCGTTCCGCCTGCTCATCGGGCTGGGCCTGGGCGCCGAGCTGCCGGTCGCCTCCACGCTGGTCAGCGAGTACGCGCCGGCCCGGGTGCGCGGCCGCGTGGTCGTGGCGCTCGAGGCGTTCTGGGCGGTCGGCTGGCTGCTGGCGGCGCTGATCGGCTACCTCGTCGTCCCCCGCGGCAACGACGGCTGGCGGTGGGCGCTGGCCCTGGGTGCGGTCCCGGCGGTGTACGCGGTGGTCGTGCGGCGGGGCCTGCCCGAGTCGGTGCGCTTCCTGGAGCTGCGCGGCCGCACCGACGAGGCGGAGGCGGCGGTGCGCCGCTTCGAGTCCGCGGCCGGGGTAGCGCCGGTGCCGTCGGCTCCGCCGCCGCCGACCGCCCCGTCGGGGCCGGGCGCGCTGTGGGCTCCGGGTTCCCGGCGGCGGACGGCGGCGCTGTGGGCGGTCTGGTTCGGCATCAACTTCGCCTACTACGGCGCCTTCATCTGGCTGCCCACGCTGCTGTTGGCCTCCGGTTTCTCGCTGGTCCGCTCCTTCGGCTACACCCTGCTGATCACGCTGGCGCAGCTGCCCGGGTACGCGGCCGCGGCGGTGCTCGTCGAGCGCTGGGGCCGACGGCCGACGCTGGTGGTCTTCCTGCTGGGGTCGGCGGTCGGCGCCGGGCTGTTCGCGCTCGCCGACGGCGACACCGCCGTCCTGGTCACCGGCATGGTGCTGTCCTTTACCAACCTGGGCGCGTGGGGCGCGGTGTACGCGGTGACACCGGAGGTCTACCCCACCGCGCTGCGGGCCACCGGCGCCGGTGCCGCGGCCGGCTTCGGGCGGCTGGCCTCGATCGCGGCACCGCTGTGCGTGCCGCCGCTGCTCGACGCCGGCGGCAACGGCCTGGTGTTCGGCACGTTCGCCGCCGCCTTCGCGGTCGCCGCCCTGGCCTCCTCGGCGCTGCCGGAGCACCGCGGCCAGGCCCTGGAGGCGACCGAGAGCGCCCGGACCCCGTGATCGTCGGCCGCTGGTCGCCGCCGTCGGCGTGTCGTCGCGGGGTCAGCGGCAGGGCCCGGGTCGGCGTCCGGGTACACCGGGCGTCGCGCGGGTAGCGGCGGGACATGGCTGAACTGTCCCGCGACCACCTGCAGGGCCTGAAGGTCGCCGTCACCGGCGCCAGCGGCAACGTCGGGACGGCGCTGCTGCGCCGGCTCACCGCACCGACCAGCGGTACCGCCGAGGTGCGCGGGCTGGTGCGGCGGGAGCCGCCCCGCCAGGCGCCGTACACCGGCGTCCGCTGGCACCTGGGCGACCTGGGCGACACCCGCAGCGAGGAGGTGCTGACCGGCTTCCTGGACGGCGCGGACGCCGTCGTCCACCTGGCGTGGGCGCTGCAACCGGGCCGGCAGCCCGAGCGGCTGCACCGGGTGAACGTCGACGGCACCCGGCGGCTGGCCCGCGCCGCGGCGGCCGCGGGCGTGCGCCACTTCGTGCACATGTCCTCCCTCGGCGCCTACGCCGCCGGCGGCGGGGACCGGCAGGTCGCCGAGGACTGGCCGACCACCGGCATCCCCAGCTCGCAGTACAGCCGGGACAAGTCGCAGGCCGAGCAGGTGGTGCGCGAGGTGTTCGGCGCCCACCGGGGGACGACGCTGACCGTCGTCCGCCCCACGCTGGTGCTGCAGCCGGAGGCCAGCAGCGAGATCGGCCGCTACTTCCTCGGGCCGCTGCTGTTCGGCGCCGCCCGCCTGCTGCCGGGGTCGGTCGCGAAGCTGCTGCCCCTCCCCCTGCCCTCGGTGCACGTGCAGTTCGTCCACGCCGACGACATCGCCGACGCGCTGGAGCGGATGCTCGACCGCCGCGCCCCCGGCCCGTTCAACCTGGCCGCCGCACCGGTCCTGGACGCCGATGCCATAGCCCGGACGCTCGGCACCGTGCGGGTGCCGGTGCCGGCCATCGCCCTGCGGACGGCGCTGTCTGCGGCCTTCCACGCCCGCCTGGTGCCGACCGAGCCCGGCTGGCTGGACCTCGGGCTGCAGGCACCGGCGCTGGACACCGCCCGCGCCCGCCGGCTGCTGGACTGGGCGCCGTTCCACGCCGGCGACGACGTGCTGCGGCAGTTCGTCGCCGCGCTGGGCCGCGGCGAGGGCGCGCCCGGACCGCTGCTGCAGCCGGCCGGCGGCCCCGAGCGCGACCCCGCCGGCGACCCGGCCAACACCCCGGGTCCGCGGGCGGACTAGCCCGCTGCTCCTGGAAGCCGGTGGCGTCCAGAGGAGGGGCGGTCAGGACTTGGCGATGGACCACGGTCCATCAGCTTGGACCTCGAGGACCACGGTTCCCGGAGGCAGCAGCGTCTCCCCGGTGTAGGAGCCGATCTCGTTGACGAGCAGGTCACGGGAATCGCCGTAGGCCCACACGGCGAAGTTCGACTCCCCCTGGTGGGTCAGCGTCACAGATGTCAGCCCCTGGGCGACACCCGTGACCAGGACGACCGCCGAGCCGTCCGTGGAGTAGGGAGCAGCGCCATCCCAGGACGGCGCGGACGTCAACGGGGCGGAGGTGACACTCCATCGCCCGTCCGCCTCGATCTTGAGAGCGGCAGCTTCCTCGCCCTCGAGGAAGTTGAGTGGGTGCACCCCCGTGTAGGACCCGATCTCGTTCACGAGGAGGTCGATGTCCTGTCCTCGGGCGTCCACGGACCACACCGCGAAGTTGGACCCACCGGAGTGGGTGATCGTGAGGATGCGGGGACCGGTGGCCGTGAGGGTCACCACGGAGGCCCCGGCGCCGGGGTACTCCTGGGGAGCCGCCGGCACCGGCGTCGGCGAGGGTGAGGGCGTCGGCGAGGGTGAGCGCGTCGGCGTCACCGACGGTGACGATCGCCCGGCGCTCGGGCCGACGTCGGCTTCGTTATGCGAACTGCCGGTAGCGGTAGCAGCAGGCGCGGCCGTGGAGGTCTCGTCGTTGCTCCCCCCAGCGATCCCCGCGACGACGAGCAGGGCCAGGACGGCGCCCACTGCGACGACCCACCACTGCTTGTACAGGGCTTCTGCGGCTGGCCGGGAACGTCTGCGAGGGCGGGACTGCCGAAGGAGGCCGGTGCATCGGTGACCCACAGCGGCCACCCTTGCGGGGCCGGACCCCATGACGGATCGGGTTGCCATCCCGGAGGAGGAGTCCATCCCGGAGGCGGTGGCGGCCAGTTGGGCGGCGGGTTGAAACGTGCCGCCGCACCCTGGGGGCCGGGTTGCGGCTGGCCAGGCGGAGGCCCGTACGAAGGCTGAGCTGGCGGTTCCATCGGCGATGCCTGGCAAACGAGAGTCGGCGGTCGGCCACAGGTCCGTGGCCGTCCCGTGTATCGGCACCCACCGCTCACGTCTCCACGCCTGTCGCCCGGGATCTTCTTCGCGCGTCCGCGCCGGTCGAGACCGAAGTCGGGAGATGCGAAGCCGCCTCGACACGCGTTCCCGCGGGAACGCGGTCAAGGCGACAGGCTTGACTACGTTCCCGCGGAGACGCGGCCGACCAGCTGAGGGCGCCCTCGGGACCCGCACACCGAGGACAGCCGATGACCGGCGCCCGCAGATCGCGGAGTCGGCCGCAGATCACCGTCTGGTCGAGCCCGGCAACCCGCCGCCCTCTGCCGCCACTCCTCCGTCCACAGGCAGCCGATCGTCCGACGCTGGTCGGCCAGCAGGGTCCGTAGCCTCCAGCGGTGCCCGACGACCGACGACGGATCACCGACCTCCCCGCGGACCAACGGCCCAGGGAACGGTTGCGGCGGCTGGGGCCGGACGCCCTGACCGACGCGGAGATCGTCGCGGTGCTCATCGGATCGGGCCGCCCAGACGGGAACGCCGTCGAGCTGGCCCACCGGTTGATCTCCGCCGTCGGCGGGATGGCCGCTCTCGCCACGGCCACCGCCGAGGACGTCGAACGGGTCCCCGGCATCGGCCCGGCGACGGCGGCCCGGATCCTGGCGGCCACCGAGCTGCGCCGCCGGACCGTCCTGGCCGAGCCGGCTCCCGCGGTCAGCGGATCGGCCGGGGTCGCAGCAGCGGTCGTGCCGCACCTGCAGGACCGCCACCGCGAGCGCCTCCTCATCGCCGTGCTCGACCGACGCCTCCGGGTGATCGACGTGGCCACCGTCGCCGAGGGGATGACGGCGCACGCGGCCGTTCCCATCGATGACGTGCTGCGCGCCGTGCTGGTCCGCGGCGGCCGCGCCTTCGCGCTGGCGCACAACCACCCGGGCGGTTCCCTGGAGCCCAGCCCGGCTGACCGGCAGGCCACCAAGCAGGTCCGAGCCGCCGCCGCGGCATGCGGGCTGCGCTTCCTCGACCACCTGATCGTCGCCGGCGACCGCTGGCGAGCGATCTGACCGCCGATCAGACGAGCTTCGAGAACACCTCGTTGCGAGCCGCCTGGGGAAGCGCATCCGCGACCTGCCGCTGCCGAGCGATCAATGCGTCGAGGTCGTCCCAACGGTCCAGCCGAGCCGCAACGTCCCGCTGAACTTCTATTGCAGGCAACGGGACCGTGATCCGCTTGAAGGATTCGATCGCAAGCGTCTTATTTCGGCCAGCAGATCCTGGTGACGCCTTCAGCAACTTTGCGACGCCATGCTCAGAGGTGAGATAACGGAAGAGGTACCGAATGTCCACTTCATCCGATACTGGCACCCACGTCATGAAGCGATGCGAGCCAATCCGCCCGTCCTCTGCCTTGCTTGCAACAGCAATCGCACCCTCCCATGCGAAGACGTTGCTAACAACAAGATCCCCCTCTCGAACGAAGAAGACGCGCTTGTCACCGAGTTCAGCTCCGGACACGGGCGGCTTGCGGAAGAGACCCTTGCCGAAGGCGCGGACGCCAATCTCTCGATATTCTGCTTCTGGGTTCACCTGAACCGACCGCCGCTCCAGGCACAGCAATGTCCCTAACTCGACGGGCCACCCCCCTGAGGCTCCCGAATCGACCACGCCTTGCCGCAGCACGTCAGTGCGACGCCGACGTTGCCCGCCGCTCATGGAGAGGCATGCGGGCAGCGACGCCATGCGATCGAGCCGAGCCGCGATGGCCCGTTGCTGGCCTATAGGCGGCAGGGGTATGACCAGGTTCTCAAAGGCTTTGATTCCGAGGGTTCGATTCCGGGTCACCGTGCCGGGAGAAGCCTTTCGGATGAGCGCCATCCCGTGATCACTCAGAAAGAATTGCAGCAAGTAGCCGGTGGAGACTTCCCCCTCCCGCTTCGGCATGTACGGGAGAAACCTCTGCGAGGCGATGAACTCCCTTGCGTGATGCTCATCCGATACGGCGATCGCCGCTTCCCATGCCTGTATGTTGCTGAGCAGGAGGGCGTGGGCTGGAAAGCGGTAGTAGGTGACCTTGCTCAACTCGACGCCGGAGAGGGGCTCGTTCTCGATGACCCCCTTCCCCCACGAGTAGATGCCGATCTGGCGATACATCTCCGTCAGATTGGGCGTGAGTTTCGTCCGCTCCAATCGCAGGACATCACCCACCCTGACGCGTCGGACAGTCATTCTGCATCCGCCGTCTCGGCGCGAAGCGCATCCAACAGCGCAAGGATACGCTTCTCCGTGTCGATCAGTTCTTCGATCAACTCTGCCGGCGGCCGGTGCGCCAGGTCGTCCGGACGGTGCGGGTTGTGCAGATCGAAGTTGTAGCTCTTGACGTCCTCGACCGGGACCTTCCACGCCTGCGCCGTCTCGACCCGGTCCCCTCGCTCAGCGCCACCCCACCAGGCCTCGCAGTCGGCGAACTCCTCGTAGCGCAGCGGCTTGGTCTTGGTGTAGTTCTTCCGCCCCTCGGGCAGCGGGTGCTCGTAGAACCAGATCTCCTTGGTCGGCCCACCGCGCTCGAAGAACAGGATGTTCGTCGGGATCAGCGTGTAGGGCGAGAACGTGCCGTTGGGCAGCCGCACGATCGTGTGCAGGTTGAACTCGCGCAGCAGCTTCTCCTTGATCCGCGCCCCGATCCCCTCGTCGAAGAGCACCCCGTTGGGCACGACCACGGCCGCCCGCCCGTGCGGCGAGCGGGAGATCCGCTCCATCACCGACACCAGGAAGAGCCACGACGTCTCCGCCGTCCGGTAGTCGGACGGAAAGTAGTCCTTGACCCCGGCCTCCTCCTCGCCGCCGAAGGGCGGGTTGGTGAGAACGACGTCCACCCCGTCGCGGCGCTGGTCGGCGGCGGAGAAGGTGAGCGCGTTGCCGCGGGTGATGCGGGGCGCATCGACCTCGTGCAGCAGCAGGTTCATCTGTCCCAGCAGATACGGCATGGGCTTCTTCTCGAACCCGCGCAGCGTGCCGCGGAGCAGCTCCCGCTGCCGGGCCGGGGTCTCCGACGCATCGGCCGCTGCGACCAGGTGATCCCAGGCCTCCACCAGGAAGCCGCCGGTGCCGGCGGCCGGGTCCATCACCACCTCGCCCGGTCGCGGGTCGACCCGCCCGACCATGAACCGGATGACCGGCCGCGGTGTGTAGAACTCGCCGGCGTCCCCGGCGGCGTCCCGCATCTCGCGCAGCATCGACTCGTAGAGGTGCGCCATCGTGTGCACGTCGTCGGACGACCGGAAGCTGACCTTGTTCACCTCGTCGACCAGGTCGGCGAGGAGGTAACCCGAGAGCATCCGGTTGCGGGTGTCCCGGAAGATCGCGCCCAGCGTCTCGCGGGTGTCCCCGGCACCGCCCCCACCGGACAGCCCCGCGAGGTGCGGCAGCAGGTTCTCGTTGACGAACGTCAGCAGGGCGTCGCCGCTGCGCCGGGTCGTGGAGTCCGCCGCCCAGTCACGCCAGCGGTACGGCGAGCTCAGCGCCGGTCGGTAGTCGGGGTCGGTCACCTCCCGTGACTCCTCCAGGTCGTCGAGCGCCTTGAGGAAGAGCAACCAGGCGATCTGCGGGATGCGGTCGGCATCGCCGTTGAGGCCGGCGTCCTTGCGCATGACGTCCCGGGCCCGCTTGATGACGGCGGACAGGTTGGCGACGGGCTTCGCTGCGGGCATTCGCTGCCTTCTGTGGGAGGAGAGGTGGGTCGGATCAGGCGAGCGCACGCCGGTACACGTCGGAAGCGACGGCCATCGCCTCCTCGACGGTCCCGGCGGCGAGGCCGAGGTCGTCCGCGAGGAAGGCGTAGTCGTGCCGCCACGCGGCCGGCGGGTCGGGTAGCTCCGGCGGCGGGTCGTGCCCGTCCCGGCTGGCGAAGACGGGGCGGAGCCGGTCGCCGAGGTGCGCGGCCGGCAGCAGTCCGGCCTCGGCCAGCAGCACGAGGTCGACCAGGTCCTTCACCCGCGTGCTGGGCCGGTCTCCGGCGTAGGTGCGGCAGACAGCGTGGTACTTCTCCGCTGCGTGCTGCGCCACGTCGACCGCCCGGACCACCGCCGGCCGGAAGTCCAAGCCGGAGACCGGAGAGACCAGTTCCACCGTCTCGATGCCTCCGCTCGTCTCGTCGACCCGGCCCACGACGTCGATCCGCACGCGGTCGAAGGTCCGCCCCGCCAGCCGCACGTCGACACTCAACCGCCACCCACCGACACCGGCGTCGTCCGGACGGAGCGACCCCGTGCCGGTGACCGCGAAGCGGAGGAAGTCGCCGTCCGGGTCATGCTCGAGAGCAACCTCGAGCGCGTGCCGCAGCTCGTCCAGGTCGCCGGCATAAACACTGACCAGGTCGAGGTCACGCGTGGTGCGAGCGCGAGCGGCCAGCCGCGCCTCGAGCAGGAACCCACCCTTGAGGACCCACCGATCGTCAACGGCCAGGCGCCGCAGGACCCGTTGGAAGACCAGCCGCCGTCGGAGCCGGCTGGCGTCCGCACCCTGCGCGCGTGCCTGGTTGATCAGGCGAGCCTCAAGCGCGGCGCGCATCGCCGCGGCGCTGGTCGGGGTCACCGCGTCTCCGCGGGAACGGCGGCCAGCGCTCGTTCCAACCGCAGCGCGGCCGTTGCACCGAAGTCGTCCATCCGACGACACAGAACACTCCGCCCCACCCGTCCCGACGAGAGCGCATCCCGGACGGCCCCCGAGAGCTGCTCCTGGGGCACCGATGTCGTCGCCAGGTCCAGCAGGGTGCGCGTCGGCGTGGTGACCCGGTAGGAACCACGGTCCTCGACGTCGCCGTCGTCGAGCGCGGCCACGTGCAGTACCACGCCCGGCGCCCACGGGCGAGCCTCCGGCACGGTCAGGTGGACCTCCCCGAGGTCGAAGTCCCCGAGGTCGTGCACGTCAGCGGCGGACTGGAACGAGATCACCCCGGTTCCGGACCAGACGGTCCAGCGGGCATAGGCGTCGTCGGCCGACGAGGGCCACTCGGCCAGGCGGAACAGGGCCCGATCGATCCGCACCCAGTTGCCGCGGTCGACGTGGTACTTCTGCGCCTGGTAGCTGTACCCGACCTCGACGGCCTGGGCCGCGGAGAAGTAGCCGGCCTGCCGGAACGCCAGCTCGTGCAGCCGGCGGCGCAGGTCGAGGCGGTCGGACACCGGAGCAACCTAGCAAGCGAAACTCAATGAGAACTTTAGTTTCTCGCGTGCGTCGGCCGTTGAACTACAGATTCCTCAGGCGCTGTACAGCCAGGCCTGCAGCGTCTCGCGGGCGCGGTGCCACTGCCGCGCACCGCCGAAGTGACCGGCAATCTCCGCGGGCGAGCCCACCGCCGACAGCGGCGGCACCTGCACGACCGACGGGGCGGCGATCTCGTCGACACCGGCCTCCGCGTACCGGTCCAGCAGCAGGCCGAGGATCTCGCGGGCCCGCTCCGGCAGGGCATCGAGCTCCTCCCGGTGCTGCGAGCGCGCCCGCCGAGCACGCTCGGCACAGGTCAGCACCGGCAGCCCCCAGGCCAGGTGCAGCAGTCGGTCGATGGTGTCGACCCGGCCATCGCCTGCCCGCTCCAGCTCGTCGGTCAGGCGTACGGGGTCGATGCGGTTGGCACCCAGGAAGGAGACGACGTCGGCGCGCGACCGGGGATCGGACCAGGCCCGGAGCAGGGTCTCGGGCTCATCGAACGTTTCCAGGACGCGCTGACGCGCCCAGTCGACGTAGCGGACCAACCTGGGCCCACCCGTCGTGACGTCGTGGACCCAGAAACCCTCGCTGGTGAGGGTGACCGAGATTCCGCGCAGCTCGAACGTGTCCCGGGGCGGGCCGCCACCGTTGCCGTCGCCACGGCCGGTCTCGGACGATCCACCAGCGGCGTACTCCGGCTCGGGCTCGGCCACGCCTATCACCGGGGCCGGCCCCTGACCGTCGTCCCCACTGCGCTCCTCGCCGCCATCGGGCTCGGGCCGCACTTCGCCGCTGGGGCTCACGCACTCGGTGGACGGCGACCGCAGCGGCGGCCCGTCGAAGGACGGATCCCGGAACAGCTCGGTCGCGCCGACGAAGTCGACGATCTCGAACTCCGTCTTGCCCTTGTCCGGGTACAAGCGCGTGCCGCGCCCGATGATCTGCTTGAACTCCGGCATCGACCCCACCGGCCGGGCCAGGATCACGTAGCGCAGGTCCTCGATGTCCACCCCGGTCGACAGCAGGCTGGAGGTCACCGCGATCTGGGGGACGTCCCGCTCCGGGTCGGTGAACTGCTCGAGCAGCCGGTCCTTCTCCCGCTCGACCGACATGATGCGCACCGCCCACTCGGGGTCCTCGCGGGTGCGGTCGGGTCGCAGGTTCCGCAGCGCCTCGGTCATCGTCAGCGCGTGCTCCTTGTCGACGCAGAAGACGACGGCGCGGTCGCGGGAGTCGCCGAGGACCTCCACGATCCGCCGCGCCATGGCCGAGGTTCGGTCGGGCAGCCGCAGCCGCCGCTCGTAGTCCCGGGTGCCATAGGTGCCGCCGGGGATCTCCCGGCCATGGATGTCTCGGAGCCCCTCCGGGACGTCGAACCCCTCGGCGTCGACGTCGAACACCACCCGCCTGATGGTGTACGGCGCCAGGAACCCGTCCTCGATCCCCTCGCGCAGGCTGTACGTGTAGACCGGGTTGCCGAAGTACTCATAGGTGTGCGCGCCGTTGCGGTCGACCGGGGTCGCGGTCAGACCGAGCTGGACGGCGGAGTCGAAGTGCTCGAGGATGCCGCGCCACTCCGAGTCCGCGCGGGCGCTGCCGCGGTGGCACTCGTCGACGATGACCAGGTCGAAGAAGTCCGGCGGGTAGTTGGTGAGCAGCTCCCTGGACTCCGCGGTGTCCGCCGACACGTCGGAGTCGGGGCTCGCGGTCGTGAGCCCCTGGTAAGTGGCGAAGTAGACGTCGGGTGAGTGCCGGGTGTTGCGTGAGCTGACCCGCACCACTGCATCGCCGAAGACGCGCTGGAAGTTCTTCCGCATCGGGTCGGTGACCAGGACGTCGCGGTCGGCCAGGTAGAGGACGCGGTAGTTGCGCTCGTCCCGGGCCGCCTGCACGCGGCGTCGGTGGCTCCAGAGCTTCCACACCAGCTGCAGGGCGGTGAACGTCTTGCCCGAGCCGGTCGCCATGACCAACAGGACGCGCCGTTCACCACGGACGATGGCGAGCAGGACCTCGTGGATGGCCCGTCGCTGGTAGTAGCGCAGCTCCTTGACGCTGCCGTCGGCGTTCAGGTGCTGCCGATTGAACGGGGACCGCAGGTATTGCTGCGCCAGCTCACCGAGCTCGCGTGCGGACACCAGCAGGTCCCACGCCTCCTCCGGCGTAGGCACGTCGTCGACCTCGTGCTGCACACCGGTCGCGGCGTCGTAGAGCACCCACCCACGACCGTTGGTGGACAGCGCCAGCGGCGCGCCCAGCCTGCGGGCGTAGCGCACGGCCTGCTGGATGCCGTCGCCGGGCAGCGCCCAGAGGCGCTTGGCCTCGACGACCATGAGCGGCAGCCCCGGTTCGAGCTCCAGGACGTAGTCGGCTCGCCGCTTGCGCTGCCCCTCCGGCGGCCGGCGTCCACCAGGCAGCTCGGCCTGCACCGGGTACTGCTCGTGGATCTGCTCGTCGACCCACCCCGCCCGTGCCAGGGCCGGCCGCACGTGATCCCGACAGGTGTCGGCTTCGTCGGGCCCCCCTGCTGTCACAGCGTGATGTTAGGCCCTCACAGATCGGGATCACCTTTCACTTCGCCGTCCACGCGCCGACCGCCCGGCCGGTCGGCGCGAAGACCTCCTGCGCCTGCTCGGCGCGCAGGGCGACGAACAGCGCCTCGGCCTCGGCGAGCACGGTGGCCGGGTCGTCCTCGGCGACCAGCCGGGCGGTGGCCGGGGTGCGCCGGCCCGACGGCCGGCCCACCTCGGCCGAGAGCAGCAGCGGGACGCCGAGCGGGACCGGCCGGCGGTAGCGCACGGTCAACGTCGCGGTCAGCCCGCCGTGTCCGGCCGCCCGGACGGCGCGGGCCAGCACGTGGTCGAGCAGGGTGGCGACCACACCACCGTGCACCAGCCCCGGCGGCCCCTCGTGCGGCTTGCCCACCGCCACCCGGCCGGTGGCCCGCCCGTCGGAGGTGGCGCTCGCCACCAGCGGCGGGGCAACCGGGCTGCCCGGGCCGTACACGGGGCTGTACCAGCGCTCCCCGATCTCGGGGTCGTCGACCGAGGCCACCTCGTGCAGCCCCCGGCTCTCGGCGCGCAGCCGCGCGGTGAGCTCGCGGGCGGCGGCGGCGACGGCGGAGAGCTCCTCGGCCGGCACCTCGGTGCGGACGGCGGCGTCGGCGAGGTCGCGCAGCGCCGCGCCGAGCTCACCGACCACCTCCCGGCGGGCGGCCCGCTCCTGCGGCGTCGGCTCAGCCACGCGGCATGCCCGCGTCGCGCAGCAGCCCGCCGCCGATGATCACCCGCTGCACCTCGCTGGTGCCCTCGTAGAGCCGGTAGAGCCGGGCGTCGCGGTAGAAGCGCTCCACCGGGGTGGTGCGCAGGTAGCCCAGGCCGCCGTGCACCTGCACCGCGCGGTCGACGGCCCGGCCGACCATCTCGGTGCAGATCAGCTTGGCCGACGACGGGCCGATCGAGGTGTCCTCGCCGGAGTCGTAGCGGGCGGCCACGTCGCGGACCATCGCCCGCCCGGCCAGCAGCTCGGCGTGCACGTCGGCCAGGTGTGCCTGCACCAGCTGGAAGCGGCCGATCGGCGCCCCGCCCTGCCTGGCGGTGGCGGCGTAGGCGACCGACTCGTCGAGCACCCGCTGCGCCATGCCGACGCAGAGCGCGGCGATGTGCAGCCGGCCGCGGGAGAGCACGGTCAGCGCCTTCGCGTACCCGCGCCCCTCCTCCCCGATCAGCGCCCCGGCCGGCACGTGCACGTCGTCGAGGAACACCTCGGCCGTCCACGCCCCGGCCTGGCCCATCTTGCGGTCCTTGGGCCCGACGGTGACCCCGGGCGTGCTCGCGTCGACGACGAAGCTGGAGATGCCCCGGCCGCCCTTCTCCTCGGGGTTGCTACGGGCGAAGACGACGAACAGGTCGGCGATCGGCGCGTTGGTGGTGTACCGCTTCGACCCGTTGACCACCCAGCCGTCGCCGTCCCGGCGGGCGGTGGTGCGCAGGCCGGCGGGGTCGGAGCCGGCCTCGGCCTCGGTGAGCGCGAACGAGCCGATCAGCTCACCGGAGGCCAGCCGCGGCAGGTACGCCTTCTTCTGCTCCTCGCTGCCGAACTTCGCCAGCACCTGGCCGGCGATGCCGTTGTTGGTGCCGAACAGCGACCGGAACGCCGGCGTGGTGTAGCCGAACTCGAAGGCCAGCTCGACGTCCTCGGCCATGGTGACGCCCAGCCCGCCGTACTCCTCGGGCAGCGCGTAGCCGAACAGGCCCATCTCGGCGATCTGCGCGCGCAGCTCGTCGGGGACGCGGTCCTCGTCCTCGATCCGCTCCTCGAGCGGGACGACGACCTCCCGGACGAGCTGCCGGACGGCGTCCTTGACCTGACGGAAGTCCTCGGCGTCCACGCCGGTCATGGTGCCGCGGATCACCGTCCTCCGCCTCGGCGGGTCGCCCGCGACACGCCAGAGCGCTGTGCAGTCGGATGAGCACTCGGCGTTGTGTAAGGCGATCATCGCAACTACGGTCGGCGGCAACCGCCCCAGACCGTGGCGGTGCGCAGCACACCTGCCGGAGTCGCCGTGCCGCACCTGCACATCGCGCTCGTCCCCGCCCCCGACCAGGTCGTCGTCCGGGTCACCGGCGATGCCGACACCACCACCGTGGCCCGGCTGACCGGGGCGCTCCGGGAGGCCGCCGGTCTGGGCACCGGCCCGGTGGTCGTCGACGTCGCCGGCGCCCGCTTCTGCGACTGCTCGGGGCTGCACGCCCTGACCGTCTTCACCGCTGCGCTCGCCCCCGCCGGCCGCCGCTGCCGGGTCGTCGGCGCGCCCGCGGCCACCCGGCACCTCATCCGCACCGCCGGGCTGGCCGACCGGCTCGAGCTGGACGGCCCGCTCGGCGGCGAGGACCCGGTCCGCACCGCGCCGGCCGTCGCCCTGCCGGCGGCGCCGGGGACGTCGGCGCCGCCGGCGCGCCGCCCGGTCGCCGTCCACCACGTGCCAGCAGCGCGCCGGGCCGAGGACCGGCCGGCCGGGCGGCGGCTGCGGATCGGGGCGGTGCGCCGCTGGCGCTGACCCGGACCTCCTCCGACAGCCGGAGCCGGGCCGCACCCAGGTTCTCGGTGAGGTGGTCGACCGACCTGGTCCCGGGGATCAGTAGCCCGGCCCCTGGCGGGTCAACCCGGCCTTGGTCGCGATGACCAGGCCCTCCGGGTACGGGTGCAGCGCCTCGGCGACGATCCGCTCGCTGACGAACGGGCCGTAGGAGTCGGCGGTGTCGATGGAGTCCACGCCCTGCTCGACGGCGGCCCGGACGACGTGGCGCGCCGCCTCGGGGTCGGCCGGCTCGCCCCACACGCCGGGGCCGGGCAGCTGCATGGCGCCGTAGCCGAGCCGGTGGACCCGCAGGTCCCCGCCGATGGAGGAGGTGTCGGTGGGCGCAACCGAGGTCATGCTGCCTCCTGGAGTCGGCGCGTCCCGGGGCCGAGCGCCGCGGGGCGTCACCGGCGCCGGCGCGCGCAACCCGAGTTGCTCTTCCACCATGTGAGCCTCGAGACAGTCAGGAGGGCCCGATGGGCGAGATCGTGGTGCTCCGGCACGGCCAGACCGAGTGGAGCCTCAGCGGCCAGCACACCAGCGTGACCGATCTGCCCCTGCTGCCCGAGGGCGAGGAGCAGGCCCGCCGGCTGGCCGAGGTCTTCAAGGACCGCACCTTCGCCGCGGTGTGGGTCAGCCCGCGACTGCGGGCCCGGCGGACCGCCGAACTGGCCGGACTGGTGCCCACGGCCACCGACGAGGACCTCGTGGAGCTCGACTACGGCGGCTACGAGGGCCGGACGACGGCGGCGATCAGCGAGGAGATGGGCCGGCCGTGGTCGATCTGGGTCGACGGCACCATCCCCGGGGAGAGCCCCGGAGAGACGCTGGACGACGTCGGCACGCGGGTGGACCGGGTGCTGGACCGGGCCCGGCCGCTCCTAGCCGACGGCGACGTCATGCTCATCGCGCACGGGCACGTGCTGCGGATCCTCACCGCCCGCTGGCTGGGGCTGGAGCCGGCGGCCGGCCGGCTGTTCGCGCTGCCGGCGGGTTCCTTCGGGCTGCTGGGCCACGAGCACGCCCGCCCCGTCCTCAACGGCTGGGGTCTGCACTGAGCTCGGGCGGGCGCGGGACGACACGCCCGGTCAGGGCCCTCGGGCCCCGGACGGACACGTCGTCGTGCCCGCGCCGGCCGACAGCGCCGGGCGCAGGCTGCGCGGATGGACGGGAGGTCAGCGCCCGTGGAGCACGGCGGTCCGGGCGGAGCACGGCTCGTCCTCCGGAGGCGGGCTGACCGGCCGGCCGAAGAGCCAGCCCTGCCCGAGGTCGGCGCCCAGCGCGGTGACCTCCTCGGCGACCCGCTCGCTCTCGACGCCCTCGGCCACCACCAGCGCCCCGAGACCGTGCGACAGCTCCACGACCGAGCGCACCATCGTGCGGGCGCCGGCGTCGGGCAGCGCCTGCACCAGGGCCTTGCCGAGCTTGACGACGTCCGGGCGGACGGCGGCCAGCAGCGCGCGGCTCGACCAGCCGGCCGCCACGTCGTCGAGCGCGACCCGCCACCCCCGCGCCCGGTGGTGCTCGAGCACCGAGAGCAGGTGCCCGCGGTCGGTCACCGCGGAGACCTCGCCGACCTCGACGACCAGCCGGGCCGGGTCGATGCCGGCGTCGCACCGCGCCTGCTCGGTGCTGGCGAGGTCGACCTCGGGCCGGTGGACCGAGGCCGGGTCGGAGTTGAGGAACAGGTCGGCGCCGCCGAGCCAGGACGCCGCTCCGGCGATCGCGGACTCGCGGCCGATCCGGTCCAGCCGGGGCAGCCAGCCGGCGGACTCCGCGACGAAGAAGAGGTCGCCGCCGCCGACCTCGCGCCCGTCGACCAGCCCGCGCAGCAACGCCTCGTACGCGACGACCGAGCGGTCGGGCAGCGCGACGATCGGCTGGTAGACCGACCACAGCTCCGCCTCGGCGAGCAGCCCGATGTCGGCGGTCACCCCGCGGCGGGCCAGCTCCACCGCCAGCGGAGGCGCGGTCAGCAGCCGGGCGGTCAGCGCGGACCGCTCCTCCGGCGGGTCGGTCGCCACCCGCACGCTCTCGGCCTCCGCCGTCGTCAGGTCCCGGGCCAGCCGCCGGAACAGCCGCTCGATGCCGCGACCGCCGTCCTCGTCGACCAGGTCCTGCGCGGCGGACACCGGCAGGTCGAGTGCCCGCGCGGTCCGGGCCACCTCCGCCAGCAGGTGAGCGTCCGGGGTCGCCAGGAGGACGCGGGTGGCGCGGGCGGGGACGTGCCAGTACTCCCGGCGCCGGGCTCGGCCGTTGGTGCTCGCCACCCCAGCAGGATGACCGAGCCGCGCGCCCGGGCCGGACAGGCGCGCGGTCGGGCGGCGGGTACCGGAACCGGATCGCCAGTGCACACGTTGGCGACCTGTCGTCCGCCATGAACTTGAGTCTCTAAGGTCAGCACCATGTTCGCTGTGCACGCCTCCGAACCGCCGCGCTCCACCCGTGGCGGCCGCCCGCGCGACCCCAGCCGGGACGAGGTGATCCGCGCGGCCATCCTGCGCCTGCTGGCCGAGGTCGGGTACAGCGCGCTGACCATGGACGCGGTGGCCTCGGAGGCCGGCGTCGGCAAGGCCACGATCTACCGGCGGTGGCGCACCAAGCAGGACCTGGTGGTCGACACCCTCTCCGACCTGACCCGCGCGATCGCCGTCCCGCCGGACACCGGCTCGCTCGAGGGCGACGTGCGGGCGCTCATGGACCTGGTCGTGACGACCATCCGCAGCCCGGCGGGCGCGGCGATCCGCGCGCTGCTGCCCGCCATGCAGCACCAGCCGGCGCTGGTGGAGGCCTTCCGCAACGGCGTCCTGCGGGTGTGGCGCACCGCGTACGCCCGGATGTGGGCCCGCGCCGAGGCCCGCGGCGAGGTCGGCCCCGGGATGGACCAGTCGGTGACGGCCGAGGCGACCAGCGCGCTGGTCGTGCAGCGGTGGTTGCTCACCGGCGAGCCGATCGGAGACGCCTACGTCGACGAGGTGTTCCACACCGTCGTCCTGCCGCTGCTGCGCAACGTCCGCCCGACGCAGGGCTGACTCACCAGCCGCCGGTCCCTGGCTCGCCCTTGGCGGGGTGGGCTGCTCGTAGGACCAGGCCACGGCCGGGATGCGCCGTCCGTCGAGGACGGCGTCCCAGGAGGTGGCCGCACCCTTCCACTCGCACCACGAGGTGCTCGAGGCGCGGGGAGGAGGGGGCCCTTCAGCAGACCGACTCCTGACCCGGGCCCACCGGGTCGCGGTGTGGCGGGCGCACGTCAGTCGTTGCGGTGCCGGACCCGCTGCACCACGACGAGGGTCATCAGCAGGCCGACCCCGGAGACCGCGGCCACGCCCGCCGGCGTCTGCAGGAACTGCGCGACGGCGACCTGACCCCGCTGCAGCAGCCGCCCGACGGCGGCCTGCCCCTGCGCCTTGAGTCGCTGCGGGTTGCTCCGGTAGACCAGCTGGTCCAGGGTCGCCGCGAGCGACTCGCGGGCGGCGTCGATCTCCAGCTGGATCTGGCGAGGGTCGCGAGGCACGGCGACAGCCTGCCAGACCGTGCGCCGTCCAGCCCGATCCCTCCGGACGGCGGCACCCGCACGGGCGACTCCCTAGACTCGGACCCCGCGCGGGAGTGGTGTAACGGCAGCCACGCCAGACTTAGGATCTGGTGCCTTCGGGCGTGGGGGTTCGACTCCCCCCTCCCGCACCGCCGTCCGGCTGGTGTCAGGGGAATCACAGGCGGCGTCCTCCCAGGTCAGCGGTCCGGCCATCCTGGTCGGCCTCGTCGACGAGGGGTGGGGCGCCGTAGGCTCGGGGAGCAGGCCTGTCCCGCACCGCCGCCGGACCGGGCCGTCCCGCACCCGTGCACGTCATCCGCACCCGACCCGTCGGAGCTCATGACCTCCCCGCGCACCGAGACGACTGCCCGCCCCGACGACGACACCGCCGACAAGCCCCAGCGCAGCCAGCTCAGCGCCGTCCAGGTGACCGCCGGCGCGCTGGCCGCGGTGTCCTCCGCCGTGGCCATGTCGTTCTTCGGCGTGGCCGGCACCCTGATCGGCGCGGCCCTGGCCAGCGTGATCAGCACGGTCAGCGCCGCCCTGTACAGCGAGTCCCTGAACCGGACCGGCCAGCGACTGCGCCGGGGTCGCACGCAGCGCCCGGGGGCCTCGGCGGAGCAGCCGGCCCCGGCTGCGGCGCCGGCCACCCGCGCGCTCCCGGTCCAGCGTCCACCCGCCCCGGGCGCGGCCGCGACGCCGACCACGCGCGTGCTGCCCGCGCACCTCGACCCGCGCCGTCCCCCGGTGCGCCGCCGGGCATGCTGGGTGCGGGTGGCCGCCTACGCCATCGGCGTCTTCGCCATCGCCATGGCGGTCGTGACCACGGTGGAGCTGGTGGGGCAGAAGCCGGTGTCCGCGCTCGTCGGCGGCTCCGACACGTCCGGGACGACGACCACGATCGGCGCGCTCACCAACGCGTCGTCCTCCCGGGACTCGACGCCGACCTCGCCCGACACGACCACGCCGGCGACCCCCACCGACGCCTCGGCGACGGCCACTCCCTCCGAGGGGTCCGACGGCGACGACTCGGTGTCGGAGGCGCCGCAGACCGACAGCGACGACTCCGGTTCGGCGACGGCCACACCCTCGAGGTCGGCCACGCCGACGGCGACCGACACGGACTCCTCCCCGTCGTCGACCGCTCCGCGCTCCTCCGCCGCGCCGACCCGGTCGTCGGCGGGCTCGCCGGCCACCTCTGCACCGGCCCAGGGAACCGACTCGGCCCCCTGACGGGCAGGACCGCTGCGCGGGCGACGCTCCTCCGATCGGGTCGTCCTGCGCGGCCGGGGCTGCACCGCGGACGGACCCGTGCCGACGACGTCCGGTGTGACCCTCCTGCGCCCCGTCCGCCACCGCGCTCCCGGCCGGCTCTCCGGCCTGCTCTCCCGCGCCCGCCGCGCCCTGACCACCGAGGACCCCGGAGCCTGGGACCCGCACCGGGACGGCGAGCTGCTCGACTGGCTCGGGTTCCGGCCGCCGGCCGCCCCCCGACCGGGACCTCAGGACCGGCCGAGCAGTTCGCCGACCAGCGGGACCAGCGCCGCGAAGGCCTGGCCGCGGTGACTGCGCGCGTCCTTCTCCTCGGGCGAGAGCTCGGCCGAGGTCAGCTCCAGCCCCTCGGGCACGAACACCGGGTCGTAGCCGAAGCCGTTGGCGCCACGTTCCTCGCTGACGACCCGGCCGCGCCAGGAGCGCTCGACGACCCGCTCGCCGCCGTCCGGGGTCACCACCGCGGCGGCGCACACGAACGCCGCACCGCGCCGCTCGTCCGGGACGTCGGCCAGCTGCCCGAGCAGCAGCGCGGTGTTCGCACGGTCGTCGCCGTGCCGGCCCGACCAGCGGGCGGACAGCACGCCCGGCATCCCGTTCAGCGCGTCCACGGTCAGGCCGGAGTCGTCGGCGACCGCCGGCAGGCCGGTGCGCCGCACCGCCTCCCGGGCTTTGAGCAGGGCGTTCTCCGCGAACGTCGCGCCGGTCTCGGGGGCCTCGGGGTACTCGGCGACGTCGCGCAGGCCGACGACCTCCACCCCGGGGACGGCGCTCCGCAGCAGCCGCTGCAGCTCGGCGAGCTTGCCCGGGTTGCGGGTGGCCAGCAGCAGCCGGGTGCTCATCGACGCGCTGCCGGCGTGGACAGGGCCTCCTGCTGCAGCGCGGCGAGCTCGGCGCACCCGGCGACCGCCAGGTCGAGCAGCGCGTCGAGGGTGGCGCGGTCGAAGACGCCGTTCTCCGCGGTGCCCTGGACCTCGACGAAGCTGCCCTCGCCGGTGCAGACGACGTTCATGTCGGTGCCGGCCGCCACGTCCTCCTCGTAGGCGAGGTCGAGCCGCGGCTCCCCGTCGACGACGCCGACGCTGACCGCGGTCACCGACTGCACGAGCGCCTTGGGCCTGGCCAGCTTCCGGCGCGCAGCCAGCCACGAGACGGCGTCGGCGAGGGCGACGTAGGCGCCGGTGATGGCCGCCGTCCGGGTGCCGCCGTCGGCCTGCAGGACGTCGCAGTCGATCGCGATGCTGTTCTCCCCCAGCGCCGCCAGGTCGATCGAGGCCCGCAGCGAGCGCCCGACCAGCCGGCTGATCTCGTGGGTGCGCCCGCCGACGCGACCCTTGACCGACTCGCGGTCGCTGCGGGTGTGGGTGGCCCGCGGCAGCATCGCGTACTCGGCGGTGACCCAGCCCAGCCCGGAGCCCTTCCGCCAGCGCGGCACGCCCTCGGCGACGCTCGCCGCGCACAGCACCCGGGTGCGGCCGAACTCCACCAGCACCGAGCCCTCGGCGTGGTCGAGCCAGTTGCGGGTGATCGTCACGGGGCGGAGCTGGTCGGCCGCCCGGCCGTCGGGGCGGGTCTTCCGGGGTGTCGCCGTCACGTACGCCGACAGTAGTGCGCGCGTCGGCGGCCTCCGGGCCGGGCAGGATCAGCGGTGTGCGATCGGAGCTGCGAGCGGTCCGGACCGGAGGCGTGCCCACGGTGGTCGACCTCACCGACGAGTGCGCGGAGTTCGTGCGCGGCGAGGCCGACGGGCTGCTGCACGTGTTCGTGCCGCACGCGACCGCGGGGGTGGCGGTCATCGAGACGGGGGCCGGCAGCGACGACGACCTGCTGGCCCAGCTCGACGTCCTGCTGCCCCGCGACGACCGCTGGCGGCACCGGCACGGCAGCGCCGGGCACGGCCGGGACCACGTGCTGCCGGCGTTCGTCCCCCCGCACGCCAGCGTCCCGGTGCTCGAGGGCCGCCTGCAGCTGGGCACCTGGCAGCGGATCTGCCTGGTCGACACCAACACCGACAACCCGCAGCGGCACGTCCGGCTGTCCTTCCTCGCCGGATGACCCGCTCCCCGTGACAGACGCGTCGGCGGGGCACGGCAGGATCGCGGGCATGACCGACACCGACAGCGGCACCGACACGGCCCCCGCCCGCCTGGCCCCCGGTGACCCCGCGCCGGAGTTCACCCTGCCCGACG
Organism: Geodermatophilus sp. TF02-6; assembly: GCF_003319115.1. Classification (GTDB taxonomy): domain Bacteria; phylum Actinomycetota; class Actinomycetes; order Mycobacteriales; family Geodermatophilaceae; genus Geodermatophilus. The sequence continues at coordinate 61,644 of NZ_QOHF01000008.1, forward strand.
CCGACGGCACCCCGGTGTCCCTGGCCGACCACCGGGGACGCCGGGTGATCGTCTACTGCTACCCCGCCGCCCTCACCCCCGGGTGCACCACGCAGGCGGTCGACTTCACCGCGTCCGCCGGTGAGCTGGCCGAGGCGGGGGTGGACATCATCGGCATCTCCCCCGACCCGCCGGAGGATCTGCTCCGCTTCCGCGAGCAGGAGGGGCTGGGCATCACCCTGGTCTCCGACGTCGACCAGCGGGTGCTGCGGGCCTACGGCGCCTACGGGACCAAGAAGCTCTACGGCAAGGAGGTCGTCGGAGTGATCCGGTCGACCTTCGTGGTCGACGCCGAGGGCCGCATCGAGCGGGCCTCCTACAACGTCAAGGCCACCGGGCACGTCGCCAAGCTGCGCCGCGACCTCGGCCTGGCCTGACCGCGGGCCGGCGCGCCCCCGGCCTGCGGTCAGTGGTGCTCGGCGGCCTCCCGCCGGACGGCGGCGCGGGCCTCGGCGAAGTGGACCACCTCGTAGGCCACCAGCCCGACGAGCAGCAGGGTGAGCAGGCCCAGCGCGGCCAGCGCCGGCAGGTGCCGGGCACCCAGCGGCGCCAACAGCAGGAGCAGCACCACGACCGCCCGCGGCCGGTTGATCGACCCGATGTTGCGTTCGCGGAAGGCCAGGTGGCCGAGGAGGTAGGCCGCCGCGCCGCCGAACAACGCCCACAACGGCGTGGCCGACAGCGGGTCGGTCAGCGTGTGCGACCCGGTGTCGCCCACGTACTGGGCCACCTTCTTCAGGCCGAGGGCCAGGTAGATGATCCCGGCGATCATCGGGAAGTGCAGGTAGGTGTAGGAGTCGCGGGCCAACCGGGGTCGCTGCGCCGCAGGCTGCTCGCGCAGCACCCGCTCGGCCACCGGCGCGACGACGTCGAAGTACGTCCACCACAGGGCGACGGTCACCGTCAGCCCGAGCAGGGCGGTCGCGGCGATGGGCACGGTGAGCGGCAGGTCGGTGACCCCGACGCCGACGGCGATGATCGACTCGCCCAGCGCGATGAGCACGATCAGGCCGTGCCGTTCGGCGAAGTGCCGCGGCGCCGGCAACCGCCAGCCGCCTGCCCCGGCGGCGTAGACCCCGATGTAGTCGACCACCAGCGCCAGCGCCCACAGCCCGGTCTGCGCCGGGCCGCCCAGCAGCGCGCCGACCACCAGCAGCGCGGCGGCGGTGAACACCGGCACCGCGGTCCGCCGCAACTGCCGGCGCAGGCCGCTGTCCCCGGCGGCCGCCACCGTGTACACGCCCAGGTGCCCCAGGCGCACCACGGCCAGCGCGACCGCGAGCACCAGCGGCGCGTGCAGCCCCGCCCCGCGGTCGTTCCACGCCTCGGGGATGGCCAGCGCGACGAAGAACATCGCGGCCATGGCCACGAGCACCCCCGCCCGCACGACCCCCTCGTCGGCGCGCGCCTGGTTGCCGAGCCAGGCGTAGCTGCACCACGCCCACCACAGCAGGGCGATCATCACCAGGCCGCGCAGCACGCCGCGCCAGCCCAGGTCGTCGGCCATGAAGGCGGTCACCTGGGTGATCGCGAACACGAAGACCAGGTCGAACAGCAGCTCGAGGGTGGTGACCGTGTGGCCCTCGTCGGTGGGCACGAACCGTCCCCACCGGTGTCTGGTACGTGACGGCGCCGCTGCCGCCGACCCGGTCCACCCGGTCATGGGTCGCTCCCGCCCGCCGGGCCCGCCCCGGCCGCTCCTGCCCCCGCGCGGGCACATCATGTCCGCTGCGGGAGAGGGCGACGAGAGCGTTCGCTCCGGGCGGACGCACTCAGGGCCGCCACGTGCCCGGACGCGGCTGGCACCAGGGCCCGCACGGGTGGCCGGGGTCCCACGGGAAGGTCCCGCCCGGGTGCGGCCAGGTCAGCTGGTAGGCCGGGACGGAGTACTCGGCGGGACGCTGGTAGAAGCGGTTCGCCGAGAGCAGCACCTCCCCGGGGTTGGGGCACACCTCGACGAACAGCTGCTCCGCCCAGCCCTCCCAGGTGACGAACTCACCGGGCACGAGCGTGCGCCCGCCGGCCACCATCCGGGCGGCCTCGTCGAGCAGGCCGTGCGCGCTCTCCGGGCCCAGGCCCACCACGACCAGCTCCGGGTGGCCCAGCCCGAACAGGCCGACCGTGTACCCGAAGGACGGCTCGTCGGGTTCCTCGCCAGCGCCCACGTACTGCACCGCCCAGCGGCACTTGCGGATGACGGCGGTGAGGTGGGCGTCCTCCTGGTCGAGCCAGGCGGTGATCCGCGGATCGGTCGTCATGCCCGGTAGCCTGCGCCGGCGGGGGGACAGCCGGGCGGGACGGCCGCGCCGGGCTGTGGACGGCGCCGACGGCTGTGGAGGGCGCGCCGGAGCGTCAGTCCCCTGCCTCCGCGCGCCGGGCCTGGGCGCGGCGGCGGCCCTCGTGCATCGCCTGCACCCGGGCGACCGGGATGGTGTGGCCCTCGGCGACCAGGTCCGCGGGCAGGTCCTGCGGGTCGGGCAGCAGCGCCGTCCACGGGTCGCCGTCGCCCAGCCGCTGCCGCGCCGTCGTCACGGTGACGTCCCCCGGGTGCACGGACGGCAGGTCCGCCCAGGCGACCGGCGCCGACACGGGCAGGCCCGGGCGGATGCGCGGGCTGTAGGCGGCCACGATCGTCGACGAACCGGCGCGGGTGGAGTCGAGGAAGACCCGGCCGTGGCGGTCCTCCCGGATGTAGGCCGTCGTCGCCAGCTCCGGGTCGAGCCGCGCGGCGCGGGCGGCCAGCGCGCGGGTCGCGGCGGCGGCGTCCTCCGCCCGGGCGCCGTGCACCGGGACGACGACGTGCAGCCCCTTGGCCCCGCTGGTCTTCACCGCACCCGCCAGCCCGGCGTCGGCCAGCGCGCGCCGGACCAGCTCCGCCGCCCGCACGACGACCGGGAACCCCGCGCCCTCCGGCGGGTCGAGGTCGAGCACGATGCCGGTCGGCTCCTGCTCGCCGGCGCGGGTGAACGGGACGTGGAACTCGACCGCGCGCTGGTTGCCCAGCCACAGCAGCGTCCGGCGGTCGTCGCAGAGGACCTGGTGCACCTCGCGGTGCGCGCCGAACGACCACACCGGCACGGTGCGCACCCATCCGGGGGCACCCTTGGGCACGTCGCGCTGCATGAACGGCTGCTGGCCCGGCCGCACCCGCTTGACCGACAGCGGGCGGCCGGCCAGCTGGGGGACGAGCCGGTCGGCGAACGCGTCGAGGTGGTCCACCAGGTCGCCCTTGGTGACTCCGAGCCCGTCGCCCAGCGGCGAGTCGAGGCTGGTCAGCCGGACGCCGTCCCGTTCGTCGTCGACCACCGGCCCACCGTGCCCGGCCGCGCCGACCCCGGCAACCCGCGTCCTGGCTCAGCTCCGCGCGTCCTGGCTCAGCGTCGACCGTGAGCCAGGACGCCGGACGACCAGGTCACCTGATCGAGCCTGTCGCACAGACCCGCGCCCCGGGTCACACGTCGTAGGTCGCGCCGGTGCGGACCAGCTCGGCCGCCGCGAAGACCGCCCGCGCCGAGGCGAGCTGGGCGTCGGCGTCGACCCAGGGCGGCACGTGGGTGACCAGCAACCGGCCCACCCCGGCCGCCGCGGCGTGCTCGCCGGCCTGGCGGCCGGTCAGGTGCAGGTCGGGTGGGAGGTCCGGGACGTCGGGGTGGGCGGCCTCGGCGAGCAGCACGTCGGCGCCGCGGGCCAGGTCGACGACCCGGTCGCAGGCGCCGGTGTCACCGGTGTAGACCAGCGACCGACCGCCGACGGTCAGCCGCACCGCGTGGCACTCGACCGGGTGGGCGGTGCGCGCGGTCCGCACTGCGAACGGCCCCAGGACGAACGGCTCCCCGGTGAGGACGGCGAAGTCGAAGACGTCCTCGAGCGGGGCGCTGTCCCCGTAGTAGGCGGCGGCCAGCCGCCGGTCGGCGCCCGCCGGGGCGTAGAGGGGCACCGGCCGCCCGCGGGAGTGCCCCGAGTAGCGGTGCCACACCACGAACGGGGCGACGTCGAGGCAGTGGTCGGCGTGCAGGTGCGACAGGTAGACCGCATCGATCGCGGCCGGGTCGGCCAGCGCCTGCAACGGGCCGAAGGCGCCGCTGCCCAGGTCGAGCAGCAGGCGGAACCCGTCGTGCTCGACCAGGTAGCACGATGCCGGGGACGTCGGCCCCGGGCCGCTGCCAGAGCAGCCGACCACCGTCAGCCTCACGCCACCGCCTCTCGCACGCCGGCCAGGCTAACGGCCCCGTAGCAGGGGCCCACGCCGCACCTCGACCGGCCCCCTGCAGATGGAAGGACCCAGTCCCCGGCCCCCTCCCGGGCAGGCCCCGTCCAGAGGCTCGCCGCGAGCGTGCGAGCGGTGAGGAGGACGGGGTCCTTCTCCGAGGGGGGAGCCTCCGGACGGGGGCCGTGGTGGGGGGCAGGGAGGACCTTCAAAGGTGGCAGGGGGGTCCTTCAAGGGGGTCAGCGGGGTCCTTCATCACGCCCAGAGCTGGCCCTCCAGCGCGGAGGTCGCCTCCTCCACCGTGCCGGCGTAGGCACCGGTGGACAGGTACTTCCAGCCGCCGTCGCAGACGATGAAGACGATGTCGGCCTTGCGCCCGGCGGCCACCTCCTTGTCCGCGACGCCCAGCGCCGCGTGCAGGATCGCGCCGGTGGAGATGCCGGCGAAGATGCCCTCCTGCTCCACCAGCTGGCGGGTCCGGCGGACGGCGTCGTCCGGCCCGACGCTGAACCGGGAGTCCAGCAGCTCCGGGTCGTAGAGCTCGGGGACGAAGCCCTCGTCGATGTTGCGCAGCCCGTAGACCAGCTCGCCGTAACGCGGCTCGGCGGCGATCACCCTCACCTCGGGCTTGCGCTCCCGGAAGAAGCGGGAGACGCCCATCAGCGTGCCGGTGGTGCCCAGGCCGGCGACGAAGTGGGTGATCGACGGCAGGTCGGCGAGGATCTCCGGGCCCGTGCCGGTGTAGTGCGCCTCGGCGTTGGCCGGGTTGCCGTACTGGTAGAGCATCACCCAGTCGTCGTGCTCGGCGGCCAGCCCCTTGGCGACGGCGACGGCCTGGTTGGAGCCGCCGGCGGCCGGGGAGCTGATGATCCGCGCGCCGTACATCTCCAGCAGCTGGCGCCGCTCCACCGAGGTGTTCTCCGGCATCACGCAGATCAGCCGGTACCCCCGCTGCCGGGCGACCATGGCCAGCGAGATCCCGGTGTTGCCGCTGGTCGGCTCCAGGATGGTGTCGCCCGGCCTGAGCTTCCCCTCCTTCTCCGCCGCCTCGATCATCGCGATGGCGGCCCGGTCCTTGATCGAGCCGGTGGGGTTGTGGTCCTCGAGCTTGGCCCACAGCCGGACGTCGGGGGTCGGCGACAGGTTCGGCAGCCCCACCAGCGGGGTGTTGCCGAGCGAGTCGACGAGGGAGGCGAAGCGGGCCATGGGAGCTCTTCCGGGGTGCGGACGGGGACGGCTGGCGAGCGGCGGGCGCTCAGCAGCCGCCGGCCACCGCCGGGAGGATCGTCACCGAGTCGCCGTCCTCGACCTTGGTGGCCAGGGCGCCGGTGAAGCGGACGTCCTCGTCGTTGACGTACACGTTGACGAAGCGGTGCAGCTTGCCGTCCTCGGTGACCAGGCGGTTCTTCAGACCGGGGTGCTTGGCGTCGAGGTCGTCGACGAGCGCGGCCAGGGTGTCCCCGTCGCCCTCGACGGTCTTGCTGCCGCCGGTGTGGGTGCGCAGGATGGTCGGGATCCGGACCTCGATGGCCATGGCGTGCTGCTCTCCTCTGGAGGGGTCGGGGTCGCTGCGCGTGGCAGCGGGACGTGCCTCTCGACGGGCAACGCCCGTCCGCCATCCGGGATTCCGCCCGGTCGGCCCTCCTGCAGTAGAAGGATCCCGTCCCCCTCACCCCTCGCGAGCTCGGGGCGAGCCTCCGGACGGGACCGGGGGCAGGAGGGTCCTCCTTCAGTCGTAGACGACGGTGGTCGGCGAGTGGCCGAACAGGTAGGACTCGACGACCTCGACGTCCTCCTCGGTGACGACGCCGTCGACGATGCGGAAGCTGCGGAACTCGACCTCGTCACCGGCCAGGCCCGTCCGGTTGCCGTGGGAGCGGGTGGAGACCAGCACGTAGTGGGCTCCCGGCTCGGACGCGTAGCTGATGTCGGTCCGCGACGGGGAGGCCTCGGTGGCCGTGTGCGAGTGGTAGACCACCACCGGCTCCTCGCCCCGGTCGTCCATCTCCCGGTACAGCCGCAGCAGGTCGCCGGAGTCGAACTCGTAGAACGTCGGCGACCGCGCGGCGTTGAGCATCGGGATGAAGCGCTCGGGCCGGTCGCTGCCCTCGGGACCGGCGACGACGCCACAGGCCTCGTCCGGGTGGTCCTCCCGGGCGTGGGCCACGATGGCGTCGTAGGTCGCGCGGTCGATGCGCAGCACATCACCAGTCTAGGCGGGCTCCCGCCCGGGCCGGGACGGCGGTCGGCGGCCGCCCGGTACGGTGCCGCTGCGTGGTCCTCGAACCGCTCGTGCTCGCCGGCGTCCTGGTGCTCGCGCTGCCGGCCCTGGTCCTGGAGATGCCCGGCCTGGTGTCGGTGTTCTCCGTGCTCGACCTGCTGCTCGCGGTGCTGGTCGTGCTCACCTCCGGCCGGCGCGACCGGCGACGAGTGCGTCGACGAGCGACCCCTGCAGGCCGGTGAGCCAGTAGTAGACGGCCAGCTGCTGGCCCTCCTCGGTGGAGAGGTCCTCGGGCGGCTCGGTGTCCTCGGCGATGTCGAGCCGGGTGCCCAGCGCCAGGCGCAGGTCGTTGCTGGTGCGCAGCCACGCGGCCGCCTGGTCGGGGTCGAGGCGGACCGTCCCGCCGTCCGAGGGCAGGCTGGCCCGCACCGTGGCCAGGTCGTCGGTCTTGCCCGAACGCAGCGCCGACTCGGTCATCCCGCGGTAGTCGGCGGCCAGCTCCGGGTCGGAGCGGTGGCCCGCGGGCAGCAGCCGGGCCACCACCGGGTCGCCGGCCACGTCGTCGGCGTCCGCGGTGAGCAGCTGCTCGAGCTGGTCGAGCAGGAGGGCGACGACGCGGGTCTCGGCCGGCTCCAGCCGCGCCACGACGTCGTCCCCCCGGCGGCGGAAGGGTCTCACGAGTCCTGCTGGAAGCTGGCCCACAGCCCGTAGGCGTGCAGCCGGCTGGTGTCGTGCTCCATGCGCTCGCGCGGACCGCTGCTGACGATCGCCCTGCCCTCGTGGTGCACCTGCAGCATCAGCGACGTCGCCGTCGGCTCGTCGTAGCCGAACAGCTCCCGCAGCACCAACGTCACGTAGGTCATGAGGTTGACCGGGTCGTTCCAGACGATGGTCACCCAGGGCCGGTCGAGGTCGCCGTGCTCTTCGACGGTCTCCTCCGGCGTCCGTGTCGGCGCGAGCGGTCCGGCCACGGACCCACCATAGAACGCGGTGTGCACCGGGTCGCGCCTACGCTGCGGGGCCATGTCGTCCGGTCACATGTCGTCCGGTGCACTGCCGACGGGTCCCGCGCTGCTCACCGACCGGTACGAGGTGACCATGGTCGCCGCGGCCCTCGCCGACGGCACCGCCGAGCGCGACTGCGTGTTCGAGGTGTTCGCCCGCCGGCTGCCGCACGGCCGGCGCTACGGGGTGCTCGCCGGCACCGGGCGGCTGCTGGAGGAGCTGGTCGCCTTCCGCTTCGGCGACGAGGAGCTCGCCGCGCTCCAGGAGCAGGGGCTCACCGACCCCCGGCTGCTGGACTGGCTGGCGGGGTACTCCTTCTCCGGGGACGTCGACGGCTACGCCGAGGGCGAGCTGTTCTTCCCGGGCTCCCCCGTGCTGACCGTCCGGGCGCCGTTCGCCGAGGGCGTGCTGCTGGAGACGCTCGTCCTCTCCGTGCTCAACCACGACAGCGCCATCGCCTCCGCGGCGGCGCGGATGGTGGCCGTGGCCTGCGGGCGGCCGTGCATCGAGATGGGGTCGCGGCGCACGCACGAGGAGGCCGCGGTGGCCGCCGCCCGCGCCGCGTACCTGGTCGGCTTCGCCGCCACCTCGAACCTGGCGGCCGGCCGCCGCTACGGGGTGCCGACCACCGGCACCAGCGCGCACGCCTTCACCCTGCTGCACGACGACGAGGCGGCGGCGTTCCGCGCCCAGGTCGCCGCGCTCGGCGTGGGCACCACCCTCCTGGTGGACACCTACGACGTCGACCAGGGCATCCGGACGGCGGTCGAGGTCGCCGGCCCCGAGCTGGGGGCGATCCGGCTGGACTCCGGCGACCTGCCCACCCTGGCTGCGCACGCGCGGCAGCTGCTCGACGAGCTGGGCGCCACCCGCACCCGGATCATCGTGACCAGCGACCTCGACGAGTTCGCCATCTCCGGGCTGATGGTCGCGCCGGTCGACGGCTACGGGGTGGGCACCTCGCTGGTCACCGGGTCGGGTGCGCCGACCGCCGGGATGGTCTACAAGCTGGTCGAGCGGGACGGCGTCCCGGTGGCCAAGCGCTCGGAGGGCAAGAACTCGGTGGGCGGCCGCAAGTCCGCCGTCCGCCGGCACGACGCCTTGGGGACGGCGACGGCGGAGGTGGTGAGCAGCGCGCCGATCAGGCCCCAGGACGGCGACCGGCCCCTGGTCGTCGCGCTGGTCCGCGGCGGCGAGCCGTGCGCGCCGGCTCCGCCGCGGGAGGCGCTGGTGACCGCGCGGGCGCACCACGAGCGGGTCCGCTCCGCGCTGCCGGCGGAGGCGTTCGCGCTGTCCCGCGGGGAGTGCGCCATCGACACCGTGACGGCTTGAGACGAGACGCCACGACACGAGGACCGGCGACCCGGGCACTGCTGGTGGTCGACGTGCAGAACGACTGCTGTGCAGGCGGCAGCCTCGCCGTCGCCGTCGGGGCCGCCGTGGCCGAGGCGATCAGCGAGCACCGAGGGTCACGACGACGGGGGTCACCACACCGCCGCGTACTCCGGCTTCGAGGGCAACTCCGAGGGGGTGCCGCTGGCGCAGTGGCTGCGCGAGCGCGGCGTGGAGGCCGTCGACGTGGTCGACACCGCCACCGGCCGCTGCGTGCGGCGACCGCGCTGGACGCCGTCCACGAGGGCTTCGCCACCGGGGTGCTCCTGCCGCTCACCGCCGGCGTCGCCGAGGCCGCCCTCGACCAGCTGCGCTCCGCCGGCGTCGAGCTGCCGGGCACGGTGCACCGCCGCACGTGGACCCCGCCCGGGCATGGGAAGCGATACGTGCGTCCGCGGCGCCAGAACGGGTGTATGGCTTCCCATGCCCCGGCCTCCGGGAGCGGGACACGAGCAGCGGTCGGACGGCGACGGGATGGGCAGGCGCCCGCGGTGTCATCGGGAGGACCGCAGTGTCATCGAGAGGACCGCGGTGTCATCGAGAGGACGACGTGGGCACCGCGTCGAGGACCTCCTCGCGGGTGAAGCCGAGCACCTGCAGCACGGCGTCGAGGTAGGGCTGGTTGAGCGCGGTGTGCGCCTGTTCCCGCACATAGGGCTTGGCGTTGAACGCGATGCCCAACCCGGCGAGGCCCAGCATGTCCAGGTCGTTGGCGCCGTCGCCGACCGCCACGGTCTGCTCCAGCGGGATGCCGTGCTGCTCGGCGAACCGGACCAGGGCGTGCGCCTTGCCGGCGCGGTCGACGATCTCCCCCACCAGCCCGCCGGTCAGCCGGCCATCGGCGACCTCGAGGGTGTTGGCGGCGGCGAAGTCCAGCCCGAGCTGCTCGGCCAGCGGGTCGGTGATCTGCGTGAACCCGCCGCTGACGATGCCGCAGCGGAACCCGAGTCGCTTGAGCGTGCGGATGAGCGTGCGCGCGCCGGGAGTGAGGACCAGGTGCTCGCGCACCTCGTCGAGCACCTCCACCGGCAGCCCGGCCAGCGCCGCCACCCGGGCGCGCAGCGACTCGGCGAAGTCCAGCTCGCCGTTCATGGCGGCGGCGGTGATCCGGGCGACCTCCGCGGCCCGGCCGGCGCGGGCGGCGAGCTCGTCGATGACCTCGCCGCGCACCAGGGTGGAGTCGACGTCGAGCACGATGAGCCGCTTGCTGCGGCGGGTGAGCCCCACCTGCTCGACGGCGATGTCGGCGCCCGTGGTGGCCGCCACCGAGGCGAGCGCGCTGCGCAGGCCGGTGGCCTCGGCGCCGGAGACGGTGAGCTCGAAGCTGGTCACCGGGTAGTCCGACAGCCGGCGGATCGCGTCGATGTTGCCGCCGATCCCGGCGATCGCCGCCGCGGCCCCGGCCACCGCCTCGGGCGGCACGGGACGACCGAGGACGATCACGTGGTGCGACCGGCCGGCGGGGGCGGCGTCCCGACCGGCGTCACAGACCGACTCGACCTGGACCTGCACGCCGCTCGCCCGGCCGACCTCGGCGGCCAACCGCCCGAGGGCGGCCAGGAACCGGGCCTCCTCCCCCGGCCGGCTGCCCTCCGCCGGCCGGGTGCCCACGACCACGCCGAGCACCAGCTGGCCGTGGACGACGACCTGCTCGACGTCGACGACCTCGACCGGGACGAGGTCGCCGCCGACCTCGGCGAGGGCGGCGAAGAGCCGGGCGGTGACCCCCGGCCGGTCGACCCCGGTGACGGTCAGCAGCGCCCGGGAGGTCACGGACGGGGCGGTCGTGGGTGTGTGGGGCGCGGGGTCGAGCGGCACGGCCGCCATCGTGCCGCACCCCTGTCCGCGCTCCCGGCAGCGCCCTGGGAGCCCACCCCGGGCACGGCGACGCTCCGCCGGCCGGGCCGGCGGGGGCGTCGCGGTCGGCCTCCAGGGCCCGGCTCTCGCCTGGCGCGTCGGTCTCCTCCAGGGTCCCGCCGGCCCCGTCCCGGGCCCCGCCCCGAGCGTGCGAGGGATGGGGAGGACGGGGTCCTTCTCCGAGTGGCGGGGAGCAGGGGGTCCTTCTCCGAAGAGCGGGGAGGACGGGGTCCTTCTCCGGTGGGAGCAGGGAGGTCCCTCTCAGGTGGGGTCGGGGTCTCCCGGACCCTGGCGCCCGCCGGAGGTGAGGCCGATCTCGGCGGCGTAGGGCTGGTGCCGCTTGCCGGCGTGCGCCTCGCGGTGCAGCCGCTCCACCAGGTGCGGGTAGTGCGCCTCGAACGCCGGCCGCTCGGAGCGGATCTTGGGGATCTCGACGAAGTTGTGCCGCGGCGGCGGGGACGACGTCGCCCACTCCAGCGAGTTCCCGTGGCCCCAGGGATCGTCACGCAGAGCCAGCCGGCCGTGTCGCCACGACTTCGCCACGTTGTAGAAGAACGGGATCGTCGACGCGCCGAGCACGAACGAGAAGATCGTCGAGACCGTGTTCAGCGTGGTGAACCCGTCGCTGGGCAGGTAGTTGGCGTACCGGCGCGGCATGCCCTCGTTGCCCAGCCAGTGCTGGACGAGGAACGTGCCGTGGAAGCCGATGAACGTCAGCCAGAAGTGCAGCTTGCCGAGGCGCTCGTCCATCATCCGGCCGCACATCTTCGGGAACCAGAAGTAGATGCCGGCGTAGGCGGCGAACACCACGGTGCCGAACACCACGTAGTGGAAGTGCGCCACCACGAAGTAGCTGTCGGACACGTGCCAGTCCAGCGGCGGGCTGGCCAGCAGCACACCGGTCAGACCCCCCAGCAGGAAGGTGACCATGAAGCCGACCGAGAACAGCATCGGTGTCTCGAAGGTCAGCTGACCCCGCCACATGGTGCCGATCCAGTTGAAGAACTTGATCCCGGTCGGCACGGCGATCAGATAGGTCAGGAAGGAGAAGAACGGCAGCAGCACCGCGCCGGTGGCGAACATGTGGTGCGCCCACACCGTCAGCGACAAGAACCCGATCGCGGTGGTGGCGAAGACCATGCCCTTGTAGCCGAACAGCGGCTTGCGGGCGAAGACCGGGATGATCTCGGTGACGATGCCGAAGAAGGGCAGCGCGATGATGTAGACCTCGGGGTGGCCGAAGTACCAGAACAGGTGCTGCCACAGCATCGCCCCGCCGTTGGCCCGCGAGTAGACCAGGGCACCGAGCTGCCGGTCGGCCAGCAGCGCGAGCAGCGCCGCGGTCAGGATCGGGAACGCCAGCAGGATCAGCACGCTGGTGATCAGGGTGTTCCAGCAGAAGATCGGCATCCGGAACAGGGTCATGCCCGGCGCGCGCAGGCAGACGATCGTGGCGATGAAGTTGACGCCACCGAGGATGGTGCCCAGACCGCTGACCGCCAGCCCGGCGATCCACATGTCGGCGCCGGCGCCGGGGGTGTTGGTGACGTCGGACAGCGGGGTGTAGGCGAACCAGCCGAAGTCGGCGGCCCCGCCGGGGGTGAGGAACCCGGCCACGGCGATCGTGCTGCCGAAGAGGAACAGCCAGTAGGAGAAGGCGTTCAGCCGCGGGAAGGCGACGTCGGGGGCGCCGATCTGCAGCGGCATGACCAGGTTCGCGAACGCGAAGAACAGCGGCGTCGCGAAGAACAGCAGCATGATCGTGCCGTGCATGGTGAACAGCTGGTTGTACTGCTCGGGGGAGAGGAACTGCAGCCCCGACCGGGCCAGCTCACCGCGCATGAGGAGGGCCATCAGCCCCCCGATCACGAACCACGCGAACGAGGTGGCCAGGTACATGAGGCCGATGGTCTTGTGGTCGGTGGTGCGCAGCAGGTTCGAGAGCCGCGCACCCTTCTCGACCTCGCGAGCCGGGCTCGGTCGGCTCACGATCGGCGCCGGTGCGATCGTCACGACCGCAGCTTAGACAGCCCGCGCGGAGGTCCTCCGTCCGCCGGGGGGCGCGTCGGTCCGCGCTGCTCAGCGCCCCGCCGTCGGACACCGTCGTGATGGGACCGTGATCCGGGCGGCTCGCGCTGGCGGGAATCGGTCAGGCCGGGCGGGTCCAGGTGGTGACCTCGACCGACACGGTCACCGGCGAGAGCTCCGGCAGCTGGGCCACGGCCGCCACCAGACCCGCTGGCGTCAGGTGCCGGGCGTGCGGGCCCATGCCGACCAGGGTCGCGACCGCCGCGCGGTCGAGTTCCAGCCGCTCGCGGTGACCGCGGGCGCCGGCCGGCCGCAAGTGCGGCTCGAGCGTCCCGGCGAGCCGGCGGGCCTTGTCCGAATCCACCCGCAGCAGCCCGAGCGGCCCGACGAGCTCGGCGAGGTGGTCGGTGGCGGGGGTGACGACGACCAGCCGGCCCCCTGGCCGCAGCACCCGGGCGGTCTCCGGGCCGTTGCGGGGGGCGAACACGACCAGCACCCGGTCGGCGGCAGCGTCGCGCACGGGCAGCCGGGCCCAGACGTCGGCCACCACCGCGAGCGCCCGGGGGTGGGCTGAGGCCGCCCGGCGGGCGGCGTACCGGGAGGAGTCCAGGACCACCCCGACCGCGCCGGGCAGCCGGTCGAGGACGCCGGCCAGGTGCTGCCCGGTCCCCCCGCCGAGGTCGAGCAGCGCGGCGGGCGGACCGCCGTCCCCCGCGGCGACGGCGTCCCCCAGGAGCCGCGTGACCCCCCGGTAGTGGCCGGCGGCGAGGAAGGCGACCCGGTCGGCGACCATCGCCGCGGAGTCGCCGGACGGCGGCACGTGACCGGGCGGCAGCAGCGTGACGTGCCCCTGCCGGGCGCGGTCGTAGGCGTGCCCGGCGGGGCAGCGCAGACCGGCGTCGTCCGGCCGGGTGGCCAGCGGCTGCCCGCACACCGGGCAGGCCAGCAGCTCCACGGCCCGCGGCGGCCAGGGCCGGCGGGGGCTCACCTGGGGACGGGGTGGAAGGTCACGTCGCCGAGGGCGCCGCGGTCGACCACCGCGGTCACGAAGGTGCCGTGCGGCTGGCGGCGCCGGTCGGTCGGCGAGCCGGGGTTGAGCAGGCGCAGGCCGGTGCCGGCCGTGGTGTCCCACGGGATGTGGCTGTGGCCGAACATGAGCAGGTCGGTGTCGGGAAACCGGGCGGCGCAGCGGGCCTCGCGGCCCCTCGCGTCCCCGGTCTCGTGGACGACGACCAGCCGGATGCCCTCGATCTCGGCGCGGGCGACCTCCGGCAACCGCTCGCGCAGCGGCCCGTGGTCGTTGTTGCCGTGGACGGCGACCAGCCGGCGGGCGCGCGCCTCGATGCGGTCGAGCAGCGCGACATCCACCCAGTCGCCGGCGTGGACGACGACGTCGGCGGCGTCGACGGCGGCCCACAGGACATGAGGAAGGTCACGTGCTCGTTTCGGGACGTGCGTGTCCGAGGTGAGGACCAGGGATACCGACACAGGACCATCGTCCCAGGCGGCTAGATTCGTCCTGCTCGATGTTCGTCCTGCTCGATGAACCGGGCGTTCCCCTGCACGACCTCGAGGACTCGCATGACCGAACCCGCGACCACGCACGCCTCCGGCGCCGACGACCTCGGCGCGGAGCCGTACCCGAGGCGGTGGCTGGCCCTCGCGGTCATCGCCGTGACCATCCTGATGGTCATCCTCGACGCGACCATCGTCAACATCGCCCTGCCGGCCGTCTCTGCCGACCTGGGCATCACCGCGGCGAGCCAGCAGTGGATCGTCACCGCCTACACCCTGACCTTCGGCGGTTTCCTGCTCCTCGGCGGCCGCATCGCCGACTTCTGGGGCCGCAAACGCACCTACCTGGTGGGCGCGGTCGGCTTCGCGCTGGCCTCGGCCGTGGGCGGGCTGGCCGGCAACGAACAGGTGCTCTTCGCCGCCCGCGCCGCCCAGGGCGCCTTCGGCGCGCTGCTCGCCCCCGCCTCGCTGTCGCTGCTGACGGTGCTGTTCACCGACACGAAGGAGCGGGCCAGAGCGTTCGCCGTCTACGGCGCGATCGCCGGCGGCGGCTCGGCCGTCGGGCTGCTGCTCGGCGGCGTGCTCACCGAGTACGCCGACTGGCGCTGGTGCTTCTGGGTCAACGTGCCGGTGGCGGTCGTCGCCGTCCTCGCCGCCATCCCGATCGTGCCCGAGAGCCGCGCGCCCGGGGACACCGAGTACGACGTGCCCGGCGCGGTGCTGGTCACCCTCGGCCTGGCCTCGCTCGTCTACGGGTTCACCCGGGTGGCCCAGACCTCGCAGGAGAACGCCGAGCGCGGTGTCAGCGGCAACGGCTGGACCGACCCGAGCGCGCTCACGTTCATCGGGATCGGTCTGGTGCTGGTAGCGGCGTTCGTGGTCGTCGAGCTGCGCGCGGCCAACCCGCTGCTGCCCATGCGGCTGGTGCTGGACCGCAACCGCGGCGGGGCCTATCTGACCTCCACGTTGGTCGGCTCGGGACTGGTCGGGGCGTTCTTCTTCCTGTCGCTGTACTTCCAGCAGGTGCTCGGCTACACACCCGTCACGGCCGGGGTCGCCTCGCTGCCGGTGACCCTGGGCATCCTCGTCTCCGCCGGTGCGGCCAGCAACCTGGCACCGCGGCTCGGTCCCAGGCCGCTCATGGTGCTCGGCGGGCTCCTGGCCGCGAGCGGGTTGTTCCTGCTCTCGCTCGTCGCCGTCGACACGTCGTTCTGGACCCTGCCCTTCCCCGCCCAGCTGCTGCTGGGCCTGGGGCTGGGCTTCACCTTCGTGCCGCTGTCGAACCTGGCGCTGGTCGGCGCGGGTACGCACGACGCCGGGGCGGCCAGCGCCGTGCTCAACGCCACCCAGCAGGTCGGCGCCTCGATCGGCACCGCGCTGCTGGCGACGCTGTCGGTCGGGGCGATCACCGACTTCTTCACCGGCGTCGCCGCCTCCGGCGGGAACCCGACGGACCCGGCGGTCGCGGCGCAGGCGCAGGTCGAGGGCTACACCACGGCCTTCACCTGGGCGGCCGGGCTGCTGGTGCTCGGCGCGCTGGCGTCCGCGGTGCTCGTCAAGGCGACCAAGGAGGACCTGCCCGCCGACGGCGGCCCGGTCCACGTGGGCTGAGCGAGCCCTCCCCCCTCGGTCGATCATGGGGTTGTCGTCGGTTCCGCCGGCGTGTCCGGCCGTGTCACCGGCAACAACCCCATGATCGACTCGACGGGTGAGGCGGTCGCGGAGGGTGAGCGGGGTCAGGAGCCGGTTCTCCGCGCGGCCATGGCCCGGAGTCGGGCGTTGTAGGCCTCGAGCTCGGCGTCCTCGGTGCGGACGGCGACGCGGTCGAGGCGGCGGGCCTTGCGCTCCTCCGAGGCCATCCAGGAGAAGAGCACCATCGCCATCACGAAGACGGTGGGCAGCTCGCCGAAGGACCAGGCGATGCTGCCCGCCGTGCCCTGGTCGGCCAGCGGGTCGACGCCCCAGCCGGCCGGCGGGTGCGCGAAGGTCCCCACGACCAGCGAGCCGGCCATCATGACCGCGACGCCGAAGAAGGCGTGCAGCGGCATCGGGATGATCAGCTCGAGCATCCGGCCGCCGTGGCCCGCCGTCCGGGGCCAGGGGTCCTGGGCCAGGATGGGGCCGAAGAACAGCAGCCCAGTGACGGTGAAGTGGGCGAGCATGAACTCGTGGCCGAACGGGTCGGCCATGAGCGCGTCGAACAGCGGGGTGAAGTAGACGGCGTAGAGGCTGGCGAGGAACAGCGGCAGCGTGAAGGCCGGGTGCGCCAGGAACCGGGCGACCCGGCTGTGCAGCACGTCGAGCAGCAGCGCCCGCGGGACGCCGGCCAGCCCCCTACCGCGGGGCAGCGTCCGCAGCGCCAGGGTGACCGGCGCGCCGAGCAGCAGCAGGATCGGCGCCACCATCGACAGCACCATGTGCTGGGCCATGTGCACGCTGAACAGCACCATGCTGTAGCCGTTCAGCCACGTGCCGGTGACGGCGAACAGCGCGACGCAGCCGGCGGCCCAGGACGCCGTCCGCCACCAGGGCCAGGCCACGCCCGTGCGGCGCAGCACCACGACGGCGACCAGGTACCCCACGACGCCGAGCAGGCTGAGCACCGCGAGCACCGACCAGCCGTCGAGGTGCGGGAGGAACATCCGCCCCCAGGTCGGAGGCTGCGGGGGCACCCACATGCCCGAGTGGGAACCGTGGTCCACCTGCCGCCTCCTGCCCTACCGTCCGCCCTGCTCCCCCACTGTCCCACCAGGTGACCGGACGGGGCGGCCCTGCTGCAGGGTCCCGCCGCGAGTTCGCGAGTGGTGGGGGGCAGCGGCGGCCCCGTCCCGGGTCCCGCCGGCCCCTCTGCAGGGTCCCGCTGCGAGCCTGCGAGCAGTGGGGGGCAGAGGGGTCCTTCTCCGAGGGGTGGGGAGGACGGGGTCCTTGTTCAGTCGTGGACCGGCGCCTCGTGCCCGGCGTGCGCCTCGGCCTCCAGCTGGAAGGTGCAGTGCTCGACGTCGAAGTGGTCACCCAGGCAGGCGCAGAGCGCGTCGAGGACCCGGCCGCCGTGGCCGGCCTCGAGCGCCTCGTCGGTGACGACGACGTGCGCCGAGAGCACCGGCAGGCCGGAGGTGATGGTCCACGCGTGCAGGTCGTGGACGCCGAGGACGCCGTCCACTCCCAGGATGTGCGCCCGCACCTCGTCCAGGTCCACCCCCCGCGGCGCGGCCTCGAGCAGGACGTCGACGGCCTCGCGCAGCAGCGACCAGGCCCGCGGCACCACCAGCGCGGCGACGACCAGGGAGGCGACGGTGTCGGCCGGCGTCCAGCCGGTGAGGACGATGACCAGGGCGGCGACGAGCACCGCCACCGAGCCCAGTGCGTCGCCGAGCACCTCCAGGTGGGCACCGCGGACGGCGAGCGAGTCGCGGCGGCCGCGGTGCAGGAGCGCCAACCCGCCGAGGTTGGCCGCCAGGCCGGCCGCGGCGACGGTGAGCATCACGCCGGAGCCGATCTCCGGAGGGTCGCCGATCCGGCGGACCGCCTCCACGAGCACGTAGCCGGCGACGCCGACCAGCAGCAGCCCGTTGGCGACGGCGGCGAGGATCTCCGCCCGCTGCCAGCCGAAGGTCCGCCGGCCGTGGGCGGGGCGCTGGGCCAGCGTGACCGCGCCCAGGGCCAGGGCGATGCCCAGGGCGTCGGTGGCCATGTGCCCGGCGTCGGCCAGCAGCGCCAGCGACCCCGAGGCCAGCGCACCGGCGATCTCGGCCGCCATCACGGTGACGGTCAGCGTGAGGACGACGGCCAGCCGGCGGCGGTGCGCGGCCGAGGCGGTGCCGCCGGGGTGCCCGTGGGCGTGCCCGTGACCGTGGCCCATCAGCTCCTCCTCCCCGGTGCGCCGTCCACCCGTCGAGTGTCCCGCACCGCGGCAGGGCCCTGGACGGAGGACGCGGCCGGCGGGTCGGACCCGGACGCCGCGCTCCGGCAGCCACGGGACCGGGTCGACCGCCGCTCCGCCCGGCCCGCCGACGTGCGCCTCGACGTGCCGGCCCGGAACGGCCGGGAGCCACCGGCGGTGTCGACGCAGCGTCAACCAGGTACAGCATCTGGTCAGCGACGCGCGGGTTCGGGGCCGCGGCACGCACGATCCGGCTCGCGACGGGGCAGGGGGCCCTCGTCGTAGCCCGTCGACCCTGACCGAGGAGCACACCCCCATGCGCGCAGTGACCTGGCACGGCCGAGCCGACGTCCGGGTGGACACCGTCCCCGACCCGACGATCCAGGAGCCGACCGACGTGGTCGTCGAGGTCACGTCGAGCGGCATCTGCGGCTCGGACCTGCACCTCATCGAGGTCATGGCGCCGTTCATGAGCGTCGGCGACGTCATGGGGCACGAGCCGATGGGCATCGTCCGCGAGGTCGGCCGGGAGGTCACCGCGGTCGAGCCCGGCGACCGGGTCGTCGTCCCGTTCAACATCTCCTGCGGCACCTGCTGGATGTGCTCGCAGGGCCTGCAGTCGCAGTGCGAGACCACGCAGAACCGCGACCAGGGCTTCGGCGCCTCGCTGTTCGGCTACACCAAGCTCTACGGGCAGGTGCCCGGCGGCCAGGCCGAGTACCTGCGGGTGCCGTTCGGCAACACGCTGCCCGTCAAGGTCCCCGACGGCCTGCCCGACGACCGGTTCGTCTACCTCTCCGACGTGCTGCCCACCGCGTGGCAGGCCGTCCAGTACGCGGCCGTCCCGCCCGGCGGCACGCTGCTGGTGCTCGGCCTCGGCCCGATCGGTGACATGTGCACCCGCATCGCCCACCACCTGGGCATCGAGAACGTGTACGCCTCCGAGATGGTCCCGGAGCGAATCGCCCGGGCGGCCGCCCGTGGCACGCACGTCATCCGGACGACGAAGAAGGACGACGTCGTGCGCGCCATCCAGGACGCGACCGACGGCCGCGGCGCCGACGCGGTCATCGACGCCGTCGGCATGGAGGCGCACGGCTCCCCGGTGGCCTGGGCCGCGCAGAAGGCCAGCGCGCTGGTGCCCGACGTGATCATGGAGCGGGTCATGCAGGTGGCCGGTGTCGACCGGCTGGCCGCACTGAACACCGCGATCGACGCGGTCCGCCGCGGCGGCACGATCTCGCTGTCCGGGGTCTACGGCGGCGCCACCGACCCGCTGCCGCTCATGCGGATGTTCGACAAGCAGATCCAGCTGCGCATGGGCCAGGCCAACGTGTGGCGCTGGGTACCCGACATCCTGCCGATCCTGACCGAGGGCGACCCGCTGGGCGTCGACGACTTCGCCACGCACCACGTGCCCCTGGAGCAGGCGCCCCAGGCGTACGCGGACTTCCGGGAGAAGAAGGACGGCGCGGTCAAGGTGCTGCTCCAGCCCTGACCCGGGAGCGCGTCCGGCCGGGAGCTGCCCGGTCCCCCGGCCGGACGCGGAGGTGGGCGGGTGCACCGCCTGACCCGGCGGTCTCCGGGGTAGGGGCCGGTCATGACGATCACCGCGGAGCGGTCCGGACAGTTCACCCTCGGCGACCGGTCGGTGAACCGGCTGGGTTACGGCGCCATGCAGCTCGCCGGGCCGGGCATCATGGGCCCTCCGGCCGACCGGGACGCCGCCGTCGCCGTGCTGCGCCGGGCGGTCGAGCTGGGCGTCGACCACATCGACACCAGCGACTACTACGGCCCGCACGTCACCAACGAGATCATCCGCGAGGCGCTGCACCCCTACCCCGAGGACCTGGTGATCGTCACCAAGGTCGGGGCCCGGCGGACGCCGGACGGCGGCTGGCCCGAGGCGCTCTCCCCGGGCGAGCTGCGCTCCGCCGTGGAGGACAACCTGCGCACCCTCGGCCTGGACGTGGTGGACGTGGTCAACCTGCGGATGCCCGGGTTCTCCGAGCCGGTGGAGGGGTCGCTGGCCGAGCCGTTCGAGGCGCTGGCGGCGATGCAGGAGGAGGGGCTGATCCGCCACCTCGGGGTGAGCAACGTGACGACGCAGCAGCTGGCCGAGGCGCGGTCGATCGCCCGCGTGGTGTGCGTGCAGAACCACTACAACCTGGTCCACCGCGACGACGACCCCCTGGTCGACGCGCTCGCCCGCGAGGGCGTCCCCTACGTGCCCTACTTCCCGCTCGGCGGCTTCACCCCGCTGCAGTCCGCGGCGCTGGAGACGGTGGCCCGCCGGCTGGAGACGACGCCGATGCAGGTGGCGCTGGCCTGGTTGCTGGCCCGCAGCCCGAACCTGCTGGTCATCCCGGGCACGTCGTCGGTGGCCCACCTGGAGGAGAACCTCCAGGCCGCCGCCCGGGTGCTGGGTCCGGTCGAGCTGCAGGAACTGGACCGGATCGGCGGCACCGGGGAGCCCGACGTCGACCTCTGACCGGCCGGCCGGCGGGTGCAGCGCCCGCCGGCCACCGGTGCGCCGCGGGGCTACCCGACCTCCCGGGTGCACTGCCACCCGGACGACCCGGCGTTCACCGACGCGCTGCCGGGACTGCTGCGCCGGCGGTGGGCCGCTCCGGTGACCCGCGAGGTGCTGCGCCGGCTCCCGGTCGGCTTCGGGAACCTGCCGTCCTGGGCGTCACCTCCGCTCACCGCCGTCCACCGGCCCGGCGCCGCGCGGCGACGCGGCGGTCCGGGCGGGTGCGGCGGCTCGCGGTCGGTCGGCGGCCCGTCCGGCCAGCGCGCGGGCCGCCGCGGCGTCGGCCTCGTCGAACCCGACGGCACCGACGGTGCCGTGCTGCGCGACCTGCCCGTCGATCCAGCGGCGGTGCGCCTCCCACGCCGACTGGCGCGAGGTCCCGAGGGCCTGCCCGACCTCGGCCCAGGAGGCTCCGGCGGCGCGCGCCGTCCGGATCGTCAGCTGCCTCCCCTGCCCGGCCTTGCGGGCCACCACCTCGCCGAGCGCCAGCAGCTCCAGCGCCTCCGCGCGGGTCAGCGGGCGGGGCCCCGCCGGGTCGTCGGGGGCGGCCAGCGAGTCGCGCGTGCGCAGCTCCTCGTACCGCCGGACGGCGGTGGAGAGGGTGTGCTCCCGGTCCAGGGTGTCGACGTCGACCATGTCCCAGCATCTGTCAGGTCACCCTGACTGTCAAGGTGACCTGACATCTCCCGCGGTGATCATGGGATCGTTGCCGGCGACACGGTGGGACGCGCCGAGATCGGCTGCCACAACCCCATGATCACCGCGGGCAGACGGGCAGGGGCAGACGGGCAGGCGGGCGGGCGGGAGCGGGCCGGGATCCGCAGGTGGGCCGCGGGCTGGGGCTGGTGGGGCGGCTGGGGAGCACCCCGGCGGGTCGGACGGCGGGTCCGGAGACGGAGCCGACAGGCCCGTACGGTCCCGGCCCGGACCCCGTCAGCACACGAAGGAGCCTCCCCGTGTCCCATCCCCCGCAGGCGCCGTACCAGGCCTACGCGCCGGTCCCCCCGAACGAGCCGCCCAGGAAGGGCTCCGGGCTCGCCATCGCGTCGATGGTGCTGGGCATCGTCGCGCTGTTGCTGAGCTGGGTGCCGGTCATCAACAACCTCGCCGCCGTCCTGGCCCTGGTCGGCCTCGGGCTCGGCATCCCGGCACTGCTGCGCGCCCGCCGCGGCACGCACGGCGGCAAGGGCATGGCGATCACCGGGCTCGTCACCTCGGTGCTCGCCCTCGTGCTCGTCGTCGTGACGCAGGTCTTCTACTCCAAGGTCGTCGACGAGGTGCAGCGCAGCCTCGACGAGCAGACCGGCAGCGCACCGTCGGCCACCGGGGCCCCGGAGCCGGCCGGGTCGACGACGGGGACCGCGTCCGCCCCGGCGGCGGAGGTCGTGCCCCTCGGGACCCCGGCGCAGGTCGGCGACTACCAGGTCACCGTGGACTCGGTGCAGCTCGACGGCAACGCGACCGTGGCCGACGCCAACCCGTTCAACGAGCCGCCGACCGGCCGGTACGTGATCACCCAGCTGACCGCCACCTACACGGGCAGCGAGGAGGGCAGCCCCGGTTGGGACCTGACCGCGGTGTTCCACGGTTCGGACGCCCGCCAGTACAGCGACGCCGACTGCACGGCCACGCTCCCGGACGACGCGGTGGACGCGCCCACCCTCAACCCGGGTGGCACGGACACCTTCCAGTTCTGCATGGACGTGCCGCCGGCCGCCATCGAGGGCGGGCAGCTGTCGGTCGAGCCGACGGTGGGCTTCGACGCCGACGCGCGCGTCTACTACGCCCTCCGGTAGGCGGGCCGCGCGACCGCGCCGTCCGGTCGGCGCGGTCGTCCCGGCACACCCGGCCGCTCAGCCGACCGACTGCAGCCGCTCCCGGGCGAGACGCTCGACCAGCTCGGGCAGCGCCGGGGCCGGCACCCCGCTGAGGTCGCGCCGGCAGCCGCGCACCACGGTGCCGATCACCTGGGGACGCAGCCGGGCCCGGAACTCGTCGGCGAGACGGGCGACGGCCTGGTCGACGACGGGGTCGTCGGTCGTCATGCGGGAGCCCCTCCGTGCGGGGATGCCGTGGGCGGAGGACGCCGGTGGGCGTCGG
Organism: Geodermatophilus sp. TF02-6; assembly: GCF_003319115.1. Classification (GTDB taxonomy): domain Bacteria; phylum Actinomycetota; class Actinomycetes; order Mycobacteriales; family Geodermatophilaceae; genus Geodermatophilus. The sequence continues at coordinate 84,421 of NZ_QOHF01000008.1, forward strand.
TCCCTCCACCGTGGCGTGCGCCGGCTCCGTGGACCAGGGCCCTAGGTCACGGCGGCAACCTCCCGTTGCCGGATTTCCGGGCGGCCCGGGACCAAGGTCCCCTGTCCCCACCGTCCCCGGTCGCCGAGCATGGCCGGCGGGGAGGTGGGGCGCGTGCCGTTCCAGGACCGCAGGGACGCCGGCCGGCAGCTGGGCCGCCGGCTGGCGCCGATGGCCGGCCGCGACGTCGTCGTGCTGGGCCTGCCCCGCGGCGGGGTGCCCGTCGCCGCGGAGGTCGCCCGCGCGCTCGGGGCGCCCCTCGACGTCGTCCTGGTGCGCAAGCTGGGCCTGCCGCGGCGTCCCGAGCTGGCCATGGGGGCGGTCGGGGAGGACGGCGTGACCGTGGTCAACGACGACGTGCTGCGGATCGGCCGGGTCGAGGAGGCGACGTTCACCGAGGCGGAGCGCCGGGAGCGGGCCGAGCTGGAGCGACGGGCCCGGCACTTCCGGGGGGACCGCTCCCGGGTCCCGCTCGAGGGGCGGACGGCGGTCGTGGTGGACGACGGGATCGCGACCGGCGCCACCGCGCGGGCGGCCTGCGCCGTGGTCCGGGCGCACGGGGCGGCGCGGGTGGTGCTGGCCGCCCCGGTCGGGTCCCCCACCGCGGTCCGCGAGATCGCCCCGGAGGTCGACGAGCTGGTGTGCCTGGAGACCCCGGACCGGTTCACCGCGGTCGGGCAGGCCTACGCCGACTTCCGGCCGACCGACGACGAGGAGGTCCTCGAGCTGCTGCGCCGCCCCGCGCCGCTCCCGGCGGGGACCTGCGCCCCGCGGGACGAGGAGGTGGCCGTCGACGCCCCACCGGTGCGCCTGCCCGGGCACCTGACCGTGCCCGAGCACGCCGTCGGCGTCGTCGTGTTCGCCCACGGCAGCGGCAGCAGCCGGCACAGCCCCCGCAACCGGTTCGTGGCGCAGGTGCTGCAGCGGGCCGGGTTGGCCACCGTGCTGGTCGACCTGCTGACCCCGCAGGAGGAGGCCGACCGCGGCAACGTCTTCGACGTCGAGCTCCTGGCGGGGCGCCTGACCGCGGTCGCCCGCTGGCTGCGCTCCGACCCCGGCTGCGGCGCCCTGCCGCTCGGCTGCTTCGGCGCCAGCACCGGCGCGGCGGCGGCGCTGACGACCGCGGCCCGCGGGGACGACGTGCGCGCGGTCGTCTCCCGCGGCGGGCGGCCCGACCTCGCCGGACCCGCGCTGGCCGACGTCCGGGCGCCCACGCTGCTGGTCGTGGGCGGGCACGACGAGCAGGTGCTGGAGCTCAACCGGCAGGCGCAGGCCCGGCTGCGGTGCGAGAACCGGCTGGCCGTCGTCCCCGGGGCCACGCACCTGTTCGAGGAGCCGGGCACGCTGGAGGCCGCCGCCGAGCTGGCCCGGGACTGGTTCGCCACGCACCTGTCCACTCCGCACGGGGGCTGGGCGCCGGCCTCCGGGGATCAGCCCGCGCAGTAGGCGTTGTCACCCGCGCGCGTCGCCGCGACGGCGTCGCGCACCAGCGCGGTCAGCTCGGCCTGGTCGACCCGGTCCAGCGAGGTGAACCGGATGCAGCTCTTGCCGCAGGACACCCGGCCCAGCCGGTCGGCGCGGACCTCGGGCAGGTACTGCCCGTCGACCACCGCGCAGACGTACAGCGACAGGTGCCGCTTCTGCGCGGCGAGCGCGATCAGCGGCCACGTCGTGGCCTGCGTCGCCGACCTCGGCCGGTACGGCATCAGGCCGTAGCCCAGCACCCGGCCGGAGCCGGCGGCGACCAGCTGCCGGTCGATGCCGGGGGCCGCGGCCGTGACCAGCGCGTCGGCCCGGCGCAGCTCCTCCTCGCGCGGACCCGCCGCGGCGAACCATGCCTCGATCTCGTCGTCCACGACCCCTCCTCAGGTGACGTACTGGAGCGGCCCCCGAGCTCCAATGGCCCCCTTGCAGGTAGAAGGACCCCGTCCTCCCCGCCCCTCGCAAGCTCGGGGCGGTGCCCTGGACGGGGCCAGGCGCGAGCGGTGGGGGGCAAGGGGGTCCTCTCTCAGCCCAGGGTGATCGACAGCACCGTCGCGCCCGCCGCGAGCAGGACGGCGAGCACGAGCACCGCGGCCACCAGCCGGCGGCGCCGCTGCGCTCCGCGGCCGCCGGCACCACCCATCCCCATCACGGGCCGCACGCTAGCGCCGGGGGACGACGGATCGGCTCCTCCGCCGTCCCCACAGGAGGGTGTCCAGCGCGGTGCCGGCCGGGGTCGCGCGGCGCACCTGCTCGAGCCGGTCGACGTCGAGCAGCTCGGCGACCGGAGCCAGGCGGACGGTGCCGTACAGGATCGCCGGGTCCTGCGGGCCGCCGACCCCGTGCGCGACGTTGTCCACGTCGTGACCGAGGACGAGCAGCCGGCCGCCGGGACGCAGCCACCCGACGGCGCGGCGCAGCACGGCCGTGGTGTCGGCCTCCGGCAGGTGCAGGTAGGCCACCAGCACCAGGTCCAGCGAGTCCGGCGGCGCCGCCCAGGTGAGGACGTCGGCGGTCACCCAGGTCACCGCTTCGGCGCCCGGCCGGCTGCGGCCGCGGGCCAGCCCGGTCACCGAGAAGTCGACCGCGGTCACCTGCCAGCCGCGCCCGGCCAGCCACAGCGCGTGCCGCCCCTCCCCCGCCGCCAGGTCGACCGCCCGGCCCGGCGGCAGGTCGGTGAGCAGCTCGGCCACCAGCGTGTTCGGCTCGGCCGACCACTGCTGCCGCTCGGCGTAGCGCGCGTCCCAGTCCGCTGCCTGCACGGGCGCAGTCTGCCAACGCCGGAGGGGACCGGGGTGCGCGCCGGCCCGCCCGGCAGCAGGGTGGACCGGGTGGGACCCGGTGCACGAGCGGGTGCTGACGACCGATCCGCGACGCAGCATGGGCGCGGCCTACGTCGTCGACCCGGACTGCTGGGGGCGCGGCTACGGGCGTGCGGCGCTGCGGGCGCTGGTCGACGCCCCCGAGACCGCGGACGTCGAGCAGTTCGTCCTCGGCATCGAGCCGGACAACACGCCAGCCTGCGCGCCGCCGCCGCTGCGGGGTTCACGGCGCTGACCACCGAGCCCGACGCCGAGCACGTCGTCTACGTCCACCTGGTCCGCTGATCCCCGGACGTCGTACCGACCTGCCACAGTCGGCCCATGACGACGAGCGGAGACCTCGCCCTCCTGCGACTGGTCGCCCAGCGGGTCGCCGGACCCCCGCTGCCCGACGCCGCGGCGGCGGTCCGGTGGCTGACCTGCGTGCAGGCGCAGGACCTGCCGGGCGCGCTGACCTCCGTGGCGCTGCGGACGGCGGGCCGCTCCCGGGCCGACGTGGCGGCCGCGCTCGACGCGGGCGCCGTCGTCCGGTCGTGGCCGATGCGCGGCACCCTGCACCTGGTCGCCGCCGAGGACCTGTGCTGGCTGCTGGAGTTGCTCGGGCCGCGGGTGCTGGCCGGTGCGGCGAAGCGGCGGGCGGTCCTCGGGCTGACCGAGGCCGAGGCCGAGCGCGCCCGCGAGCTGGTCGTCGCCGCGATGACCGGCGGGCGGCGGCTGGGCCGCGCGGAGCTGCTCGCCGCCATCGCCGACGGCGGCGTCGCGACCACCGGCCAGCGCGGCTACCACCTGCTCTGGTACCTGGCGCAGACCGGCACCCTCGTGCTCGGCCCGATGCGCGCCGACGAGCAGCTGTGGGCGCTGCTCGACGAGTGGGTGCCCCCGTCCCGCCGGCTCGACCGCGAGGAGGCGCTGGTCGAGCTGGCGCTGCGCTACTGGACCGGCCACGGCCCGGCGACGGCGGCCGACCTGGCGCGGTGGGCGGGGCTGACGATGGGCGACGTCCGGGTGGGGCTGGCCGGCGCCCGTCCGCGGCTGGCCGCGGTCGAGGTCGACGGCCGCGAGTACCTGATGGCGCCCGACCTGCCCGACCGGCTGGCCGGGTGCCGGGCGCAGGCCACGGGGCTGTTCCTGCTGCCGGGGTTCGACGAGTTCGTCCTCGGCTACGCCGACCGCACGTGCGCGCTGCCGGCCGAGCACGCCGGTCGGGTCGTCCCCGGCGGCAACGGCGTGTTCCGGGGCACCGTCGTCCGCGGCGGTCAGGTGGTCGGCACCTGGCGCTGGACGGGGACCGGCGCGCGGCGCCGGGTGGACGCCGAGCCGTTCACCGCCTTCCCCGACGAGGTCGCCGCGGCCATCCCGCAGCTGGCGGCCGCGCTGCCCTGAGCGGCGGGCCGGCCGTGCCCGGCCGGCCGGCACCGGGTGGGGTCGGCGGCTCCCGTCGGCTCGGTGTGGTCGTCCGGGTCACGGGTCGGGCACACCCGGCCGTCGCCGGCTGCCGAGCCCGGCCCTCAGCCGCCGGTACTCGCGCACCACCAGCACGATGATCGCGAGGTCGAGCGCGGCCGCGACCCACAGCAGCGCGGACCCCCGGCGCACCGCCCCGTCGACCTCGAAGGCCACGAGCATGGCGAGCACGGCCACCGCGACCGGGTAGGCGGCCCGGAGCTGCCGCAGCAGGGCGACGACCAGTCCCAGCTTCACCAGGCCGTGCAGGACCAGGTAGAGGACCACGAGCGTCCGGTCGCCGCCGGTCAGCGCGGCCCCGCTCGCGGCGAACCGCTCGGCCAGGGCGCCCCGCGGGCTGCCCAGCAGGTGGTGCTCGACCACCCGGCGGGTCAGCCCGCCGACCGCCCGGGGGCCGGCGACCGCCAGGGCGACGCCCGCGAGCAGCTCGACCGAGCCGTCGAGTCCCTTGAGGAACAGCGCGGCACGCAGCAGGCGGTCGGTGGTCGTGCCCGGCATCGTCGCGGAGGCCGGTGCGCCGCGTCCAGGCTCCGGAGCGCGGCACCCTTGCCGCGGCGGTGGGCACCGGTGCAGTCGGGGGACGCCGCCGCAGCCGCCGGGCTCGGGGCCGGGTGTGCCGACCCGCGGACGCTGGTGGTGCGGCTCACCGGGCCCGGTGGTCGATGGTGTGCGGCACGAAGAAGCTGAGGTTGTCGGTGACCAGCCCGTCGCTCTCCCGGATGCCCAGGCCGGCCGGCTCGCCGTCGACCACCCAGGCGCCCAGCACCGGGTGGTGCGGGCCGTCGACGCCGGGGAAGTCCGGCAGCGGGGCGAACTCCTGGACGACGAACCCCTCGGTGCCGTAGCGCCCCGGCATCTCCACCGCGACCCGGCCGTCCCGGACGATCTGCACGTTGGCGCCCTCGCGGCCCCACAGCGGCTTGCGCACGAAGGTCCGCCACGACGAGGGCACCTCGTCGGCGAAGTAGGCCGGCAGCAGCAGCTCGGAGAGCACCGGGTCGCCGCCGAAGAGCTGCCACAGCACCGGCAGCAGCGCCTTGGTGCTCCACAGCATCTTGTAGGCCGGCTCCACCCAGGTCGTCCCGCCCGGACGGGCGGCGTCGGCGAGGACGGCGGGGCCGAACTCGTCCTCGACCAGCCACTCCCAGGGGTAGAGCTTGAAGACGACGTCGAGGTGGCGGCCGGCCGGGTCGTAGAACTGGCCGTCGCCGTCGTCGAGCGCGATGTCCTCGACGACGAGCTCGACCGCCTCGTAGCCGGCCTGGACCACGGTGTCCATCAGGTAGGCGACGGTCATCCGGTCCTCGCCGGAGCGCTCCTCCGACGTCCAGGCCAGGTGCACCCGCGGACGGACGCCGGTGCGCCGCTCCCAGCGGGTCAGGTTGCGCTGCCAGGCGGCGACCAGCTTCTCGTGCAGGGCGTTCCACTGATCGGTGCCCTGGCCGGTGAACAGGTGCCAGTTCCACTGGGTGACGGCGGACTCGACCAGCCCGGTCGGGGTGTCGGCGTTGAACTCCAGCAGCTTGGGCGGCCCGGAGCCGTCGTAGCGCAGGTCGAAGCGGCCGTAGACGCTGGGCGGCTCGACCTCCCAGGTGCGGCGGATCTCCGGCCGGGCGATCGGCGGGATCCTCATCCGGTCGAACAGGTCGTGCGCGACGACGTGGTCGCCGGCGGCCACGCACATCTGGAACAGCTGGGCGACCCAGCCCTCCAGCCGCTCGACCTCGGCCGCGGTGAAGTCGTAGAACGGCCCCTCGCGCCAGTAGCTGCGCACCTGTCCGCCGGGCAGCTCGGTGCGGTTGTAGACCAGGCCCTGCACCTCGATCTCGGCCTCCCAGCCGGGGCGGACCACCCCACCCTCGACCCGCCTCACCCCTCGCTCCTCCTGCCCCTCCCGCCCGCCCTCTCCTGCGCCCAGATCGGCGGTCTGGGCGCATCCGCCCGCCTGTGGCGACCACATCGCCGATGTGGCCGAGCCGGAGCCATCAGCTGCCCGCGCCGGTGCCGACGCGGCCGCCGGTACCCGACCCGATGCCCCCGCTGACGCGGGTGCCGCCGGTGACCTTGCCGGTGGTGGGCAGGCCGGCGCGCTGCCGGGCCGCGGTGTCGGTCGGGTTGATCCGGGTGCCGCCCCCGGGCAGCACGGTGCCCACCGGCAGGCCCGGGCGGAAGCCGCCGAGGTAGAGGAAGAACAGCCCGGCTCCGGGTCCGCGGTAGCCGTCGTCGCAGTAGTCGTCGTCGACGATCTCGCCGTCCTCGTCGGTGCAGTAGGCGACCTGCTCCTGCTCGTCGTCCCCCGTCCCGCACCCGGCGAGGAAGCCGGTGGCCGCGGTCGCCAGGACCGTGGTCGTCAAGGCGCTGCGGACGCGGTTGGAGACCGCCATGTGCTCTCCCGGCTGGGGTCGGTGGGTCGTGGCCGACCCTAGATCGCCGACGCCGGCCGGGGACCGTCGCCGGTCCTCGGGGTGCCGGATCCGAGCCCAGACCGTACGGTTCTACCTCGAGGTCCGCACCCGCGTGGAGGCGCCGATGCCCGACCGTCAACCCCCCGAGATGGCCCAGGTCGCCGGTGAGACCGGGGCGAAGAAGGTCCACCGCACCTGGGACCGCGTGCTGGTCAGCGCCTTCCTCGGCGGGGCCTACATCGCCTTCGGTGCGCTCGTGGCCATCACCGTCTCCTCCGGCCTGGACCCGGACACCTGGGGCACGCTGCCCACGCTGTTCATGGGCGCGGCCTTCACCCTGGGCCTGGTCCTCGTGATCGTCGCCGGCTCCGACCTGGCCACCGGCAACATGATGCTGGTCCCGCTCGGCGCCATGCAGGGCCGGCTCTCCCCCGGTGACGTCGCGAAGAACCTCACCCTCGTGCTGCTGGGCAACCTGCTCGGCGCGCTGTTCGTCGCCTACTTCCTCGCTGTGCAGACCGGGGTCATCGGCGCACCCGGCGCCTCGGGCTCCGCGGCGCTCACCCACGACCGGCTGGCCTCCATCGCCCAGGCCAAGGGGCTGCACGAGTCCTCGTGGCAGGTCTTCCTGCGCGGCGTCGGCTGCAACTGGTTGGTCTGCCTCGCGGTGTGGATGTCGCTGGCGGCGTCCACCGTCTCGGGCAAGATCCTGGCCATCTTCTTCCCGATCATGGCGTTCGTCGCGATGGGCTTCGACCACGTCGTGGCCAACATGTTCTTCCTGCCCGCGGCGATCTGGGCCGGCGTCCCGGACCTCGGCTGGGGCGACGTGCTGCGCAACTGGCTGCTGGCCGGCGCGGGCAACCTGGTCGGCGCGGTGGTCTTCGTCGCGACGTCCTACTGGTACCTGTTCCTGCGTGACCAGCCGGCCGAGCAGCCCAGCCGGACGCCGGTCGGCGGAGAGGCCGCCGAGCGCGCATGACCCGCCCTGATCGGGGGCACTCGCCGCTCTCGGATGGCACCCGCTTCGGTGTGCCACGAGACCGGGAGGGTGCCCACCGATGAGGTACAGCGAGGGAACAGACCTCGACACGTCGGACGTCTCGGACATCCGCGGCAGCGGGGGCGGCGGACTGGGCGGCCGTGGTCTGGCCGTCGGCGGCGGTGGCCTCGGGCTGGCCGGGCTGGTCGTGGTGCTGCTGTTCAACCTGCTGGGCGGCGGCGGCGGTACGACCGGCACCTCGGCGGTCGGCGGCTTCGGCGGCGTCGGCCAGGGCGGCTCGGCGGACAACACCGAGCTGGAGCAGGACTGCCGGACCGGCTCCGACGCCAACCGCGACGTGCAGTGCGCCGTGGTCGCCGACATCAACTCCATCCAGGACTTCTGGGCGCAGACGCTCGGCAGCCGCTACCAGCGCACCGACACGGTCTTCTTCTCCGGTCAGGTGCAGACCCGGTGCGGCGGCGCCACCAGCGGCTCCGGCCCCTTCTACTGCCCGGCCGACCAGCTGGTCTACATCGACCTGACCTTCTTCGACGACCTGCGCACCCAGTTCGGTGCCGAGGGCGGTCTGTTCGTCGACGCCTACGTGCTCGCCCACGAGTACGGCCACCACGTGCAGAACCTGCTGGGCATCAACCAGCAGGTCACTCCGGGTGAGACCGGCCCGGCCAGCGGCTCCGTCCGGCTGGAGCTGCAGGCCGACTGCTTCGCCGGGGTGTGGGCCGACCACGCCGAGACCGTGCCGGACGAGTCGGGCCAGCCGCTGATCGCCGAGATCACCCAGGACGACATCGACCGGGCGTTGGACGCCGCCGCCCGCATCGGCGACGACTTCATCCAGCAGAACCTCGGCGGCGGCACGGTGGACCAGAACAGCTTCACCCACGGGACGTCGGCGCAGCGGCAGAAGTGGTTCACCACCGGCTACCAGACCGGCGACCCGAACCAGTGCGACACCTTCGCCACCGACGACCTCGGCTGAGAGAGGACCCCGGCCCCCCTGCAGGGTCCCGCAGCGAGCCTGGCAGCGGTGGGGGGCAGGGGGCCTTGGTCCACCCCTCGCATGCTCGAGGCGGTGCCCTGGAGGGGGCCGACTCCCGAACCTCCCGGGGCATGGGAAGCGATACATGCGTCATGGGCCCGAAGACGCACGTATCGCTTCCCATGCCGGTACTGCCGCCGGGTCGGGCGCGACGTCCGCAGCACCGTGGCCAGCCGGAGGGTGCGCGGACGACGCGGGGCCTGGTCGACCGAGGCGGGATCCCCGGTGCGCGCCGGGCCCGCTGCGGCACCGGGCCGTTTCACCTCCTCCGCGGCGGGTACCCAGGCGGCCGCGACACGGCGCCACCCAGAGCCGGTGGCCGACCCGGCCGGCCCCGACGCCCGGACACCGGCCCACCGCCTCGCTCTCCTCGCCGGCGACGCGACGACGCACACCGGCCGCACCCACACCGGCCGCACCCACACCGGTCGCCCGGCGGCCGTCGGGCGACCATGTGTGGAAGATCGCGAGCTGGGTAGCGCCTGGCCCGACCACGACATCTGCCGAGGAGAAACGATGACCCACTCACCACGCTCCAGCGGCGCAGGTGCGACCGCGGGATCGACGACCAGCGGGTCCTCCGACTCGCCGTCCACCACCGACGTCGCCAAGGGCGAAGCCCGCAACGTGGGCCAGACCGCCGCCCAGGCCGGTGGTCAGGTCGCCTCGACCGCCGCCGACCAGGCCAAGGAGGTCGTCCAGGAGACCAAGAACCAGGCGCAGGACCTCGTCCAGCAGGGCCGCAGCCAGCTGCGCGAGCAGGCCGTCTCCCAGCAGCAGAAGGCCGCCGAGGGCCTGCAGGGCGTCGTCTCGCAGCTGCGGGGCATGGCCAACGGCGAGTCGCCGGCCCCCGGCCCGGTCCGCGACCTGCTCGAGCAGGCCACCGACAAGGTCGAGCAGTTCGCCGACCGGTTGCAGAACCGCGAGCCGGGCGATCTGCTCGACGACGTCCGCTCCTTCGCCCGCCGCAAGCCGGGCACCTTCCTGCTGGGCGCCGCCCTCGTCGGGGTCGTCGCCGGCCGGCTCACCAGCGGGGTCAAGGCCGCGCACAGCGACTCCGGCCGCTTGAGCGGCCAGTACGCGACCGGCCAGTACCGGAGCACCCCGGCTCGACACGCCTCGACCGGCTACGCCGACCAGTCGACGTCGTACTCGGGCTACACCGGCACGACCACCGGCCACGGCGAGACCGCCGGCTACAGCGGCACCGCCACCACCGGCACCTCCCCGGTCCCGCCGCCGCCCTACGGCACCGCCGTCCCGCCGACCACGCCGGCCGGTTGGGACGACCCCACCCGCCAGCCCGGTAGGGGGATCTGACCGATGAGCTCCCCCTACTCCGGCGCCACGCCGGCCGGGTCGTCCCCCGGCTATCAGGACCCCGCTCGTGGCAGCTCCGCCCAGGGCAGTTCCGCGCAGGGCGGCTTTCCCCAGGACCCGTCCTACGGCGCGCACAGCGGTGACATGGGCACGCCCATGACCGCCGACGGCCGCCCCGACATCGAGGGCACCTCGGTCGGCCAGCTCTTCGGTGAGCTCGCCAAGGACCTCTCCACCCTCATGCGTCAGGAGGTGGCGCTGGCCAAGGCCGAGGTCCGGGCCGAGGCGAGCAAGGCCGGCAAGGGTGTCGGCCTGCTGGTGTACGCCGGCCTGGCCGGGTTCCTGACGCTGCTCTTCCTGTCCAACGCCCTGTGGTGGTTCCTGGAGAACCTCATGGACGCCGGCCTGGCCGCGCTCATCGTCGCAGTTCTCTGGGGCATCGCCGCCGCCGTGGGGCTGAGCATGGGTCGCAAGGCGCTCAAGCAGGTGAACCCCAAGCCCGAGCGCACCGTGGACACCCTCCAGCAGGTACCCGACGCCCTGAAGCCCAACTGACCCACGGCCCCACCGGCCCCTCCCAGACATCGGAGCACGGAACATGACCACGAGCAACGACCCGGACGCCATCCGCCGGCAGATCGAGCAGACCCAGCGCGAGCTGAGCTACGACGTCGACGCCCTCAACGAGAAGGTCAACCCCGCCCGGGTGGTCGACCGGCGGGTCGAGGAGGCCAAGAACCGCTTCACCCGGGTGAAGGACAAGGTGATGGGCTCGGCCCAGGACACCCGCTCCTCGGCCCAGGACCGCGCGCAGTACGCCGCCGGCACCGTCCAGGACCGGGCGCAGAGCGCCGCGGAGTCCGTCCAGGGCGCGGCGCACTCGGCCGTGGAGACCGTGCAGCAGGCCCCGGAAGCGATCGTTCGGCAGACGCAGGGCAACCCGCTGGCCGCCGGGCTCATCGCCTTCGGTGTCGGCTGGCTGGTCTCCAGCCTCCTGCCGGCGTCGGACAAGGAGCGGCAGCTGGCCCAGCAGGCCGAGTCGACCGTGCGCGAGCACAAGGACACGCTGCTGGCGCCGGCCAAGCAGGCCGCGCAGGAGATCCGCGAGGAGCTCCAGCCGGCCGCCCAGCAGGCCGTCCAGGAGGTCAAGTCGACCGCCCAGGACGCCGCGCAGACGGTCAAGGACGAGGGCCAGTCCGCGGCGCAGGACGTCCAGGGCCAGGCTCAGCAGTCCCGCCAGTCGGTGCAGAGCCAGACCCGCAGCTGACCTCCCGCCCCCGTACCGCCTGCGCCCCGCCGGGTCTCCCCAGCGGGGCGCAGTGCTGTCCGGACCCGGTCCCCCGTCCGGGTGAGGACGTCCGGTCGCGGCTGCAGCCGGCCGGGTCGGACGCCGAGGTCCCGGAGGACGACGTCACCGGCGCGGGCCCGCGGGCACCGGCCGGCCGAGCGAGGGGGTCCGAGCCGTGTCGAGTGCACCGCCGCGCGAGCTGGCCGCCGGGGCGAGGGCGTGAGCACCGCCGAGGCCCCCGGCATCCCCAGGCTACGGGCCGAGGTGGACCGGCTGCAGGCGGAGAACGCGGCCCTCACCGCGCGGATGCGGCACCGCGACGAGGAGCTCGAGGTCGCCACCCGCAAGCTGGCGGCCCGGGCGCAGACCATGACCAGCGTCATCGACGCGGTCACCGAGCAGTCCATCATCGGTACCGACGTCGACGGCGTCGTCCGCGTCTGGAACCCCGGCGCCGAACGGATGCTGGGCCTGCCCCGCGCCGAGGTGGTCCGCCGGCGCCGGATCACCGAGTTCCACCTGGCCGAGGAGCTCGCGGAGGCCGGCGGCGGGCTGGCGGCCCTGGTCGGCCCGGCCGGCGCGCAGGGCAGCGACGTCCGGGACTGGACCTACGTGACCGCCAGTGGCGAACGGCTGACCGTCTCCGTGGCCGTCACCCCCCGCACCGACGACCGCGGCGCGCACGCCGGCTGGAACTTCGTCGGCACGGACGTGACCGAGGTCCGGGAGACCGAGCGGCTCAAGGACCAGTTCGTCAGCCTGATCAGCCACGAGCTGCGCACGCCGCTGGCCTCGATCCTGGGCTACCTGGAGCTGGTCCTCGACGACCCCGGGCAGCCGCTGACCGACGAGCAGCGGCAGTACCTGGCGACCGTCGAGCGCAACGCCCAGCGGCTGCTGCGGCTGGTCGGCGACCTGCTGTTCACCGCCCAGGTGGACGCCGGCCGGTTCGGTCTGCAGCCCGGGGACGTGGACCTGGCCGCGCTGGTCCGCGACGCGGAGGCGACCGCGCGGGTGAGCGCCGCCGCGGCGGGGGTCGAGGTCTCGGTGACCGCCCCCACGGACGGGCTGGTGGTGCGCGGGGACGCCGTCCGACTCGGGCAGGCCTGCGACAACCTGGTGTCCAACGCGGTGAAGTTCACCCCGCGCGGGGGCCGGGTGACGCTCACCCTGCGCGCGGCGTGGCGCACGACGGACGGCGAGGTCCTCGACGAGCCGCGGGCCGGCGCCGTCCCGGTGGCCCGGCTGGCGGTGAGCGACACCGGCGTCGGCATCCCCACGGGGGAGCAGGCGCAGCTGTTCGCCCGCTTCTTCCGCGCCTCCACCGCCCGGCGGCACGCGGTGCCGGGGGTCGGGCTGGGCCTGGCCATCACCCGGGCCATCACCACCGCGCACGGCGGCACCCTGGAGCTGACCAGCGCCGAGGGCCGTGGCACCACGTTCACCCTCACCCTCCCCCGCTGACAACCACCCCTTGTAGGCTCGCGGCGGGACCCGAGAGGTGGCCGGACGGGGCCGCCGTTCTCTGCGGATCTCTTGCGGTCGGGCCGTCGGTGTCCTGCGGTCGGGCCGCCAGAGTCGTCCCTGTCGCCGGAACAGCCGTGCTCTGGCCGGACCCGGGGGAGACGTCATGACCCGCGCCACCACCGCCCGCAACGTTATCGGTTCCCTCGGAGTGCTCGGCGCCACCGCCGCGGTCGCCGGCCGGGGGACCTCCGGCAGGTCCACCGACTCGACACTCTCGGTCACGACCCAGGTCGCCACCGGCACCGTCTCGATCGACCTGGCCCAGCCGGCCGCGGCCACCGGGCTGCTGCCCGCGGCCGGCACCGCCGCCCGGCGCGCCCTGCGCCCGGCACTGGCATTGGGCCGCTGGTCCGTGCACGCCCTGGTCGCCCTCGCCGCGGTCGCCTTCGCCGTCCCGACCGCAGGCCCGCACCTGCTCGGCCACCGCACATGACCATGCTGACGGCCAGCACGTCGCCGCAGACCGACCCCGGCGACGTCGTCGTCACCACACCGCTGGCGGTCTCCGACGTCACCGAGGGCATGGTGATCAGCTACCACATCCCCATCGACGACCACCGCGTCGTCACCCACCGGGTCATCTCGGTCGAGCACGGCTCCGACGGCTCGGTGGCCGTGCAGACCACGGGCGACGTGAACGACTCCGTCGACCCGTGGACCGCCGTCCTCCAGGGCGACACCGCCTACCGGGTGCGTGCCGTCATCCCGGACGCCGGCCACCTCATCGCCGTGCTGCGCCCGCCGTGGCTGCGCACCGCCCTGGTCCACGGCGCCCCGGCGCTCCTGGCCGTCTGGCTGCTGCTCACCATCTGGCGCCCGACCGCCGAGGAGGACGCGCCGCCGTCGGGACCGGTCCGGTGCTGACCGCTCTCGTCGTCGACGCCGAGGCGGCCGACCGCGCCCGCGTCGCCGGGCTGCTGCGGGTCGCCGGGTGGGGGGTCCGCGAGGCCGCCGACACCGGCCAGGCCCTGGCCCTGGCCCGCCGCCTCGACCCGGACCTGGTGGTCACCGACCTGCCTGCTCCGGCCGGGCAGGGACCTGCGCTGCTGCGCCGGCTGCGGCTGGCCGGCTGCCGGGCACACCTGCTGGTCGTGACCGGCGAGGCCGGCCGGCAGGACCGGGAGGCCGCGCTGGAGGTCGGGGCTCTGGCCTGCCTGCCCAAACCGGTCGACGCCGGCCTGCTGGTCGACCTGCTCCGCCGCCGGGCAGGCGGCCCGGACGGGACGGCCCCGTCGCCCACGGTCGGCCCGGACGACGACGTCGACGCCGCCCTGGTGGACCGGCTGCAGGATCTCTACGCCCGCGCCCTGCCCAGCCGGCTGACGGCGATCGCCGACGGCGCCCGAGCGGGCGACGCCCCGGCCGTCGCGCGGGCCTCGGCCACGCTGGCCGGCACCAGCGCCCAGCTGGGCCACCCGGAGGTCGCGGCGGTCTGCCGGGCGATCGCGCGGGACGCGCGGCGCGGGGTCCTCGCCCACGACCGGCTGGTCGAGCTGCGGGCCGTCGCCGGCGGCTGACCGGCCCGCACGGCTGGGCCCTGAGCACCTCGACCTGGGTGACGGGGTACCGCATGACGGCGCACACCAGCATCGGCGTTCAGGCCACCAGCCGGTAGCCCACGCCGCGCACGGTCCGGATCTCCGGCGAGGACAGGCCGGCGGCCTGCAGCTTGCGGCGCAGGTTGGACATGTGCGCCTCGACCAGGCGGACGCTGCCCTCCCAGTCGGTCTGCCAGACCTCCCGCAGCAGCGTCGCCCGCTGCAGCACCCGGCCGGGGCGCGAGGCCAGCGCGGCGAGGAGGTCGAACTCGGTGCGGGTCAGGTCGACGACGACGCCGTCCACGCGGACCTCGCGGCTGTCCTCGTCGACCTCGAGGTCGGCGAGCCGGAGCACCGACTCCTCGGCCGGCGTCGGCGCGGGGGCCGGGACGCACGGGCGGCGCAGCATCGCCTGCACGCGGGCCGCCAGCTCCCGCGGCGAGAACGGCTTGGCCATGTACCCGTCGGCGCCGACGGCCAGGCCGATGAGCAGGTCGACCTCCTCGGCGCGCGCGGTGAGCATGAGGACGTAGCACTCGCTCTCGGCGCGGATCTGCCGGCACACCTCGGTGCCGTCGGCGTCGGGCAGCCCCAGGTCGAGGACGACGACGTCGGGCGCCGCGCAGCGGACCTCGGCCAGCGCCTCGGCGCCGGACGGGACCGCGCGGACGTCCATCCCCGCCCTGCGCAGGACCGTGCAGACCAGCTCCCTGATCTCCTCGGTGTCCTCCACGACGAGCACGGACTGCTCGGGCACGACCTCTCCTCACGGGTCCGGGGCGGTGACGGGCTCGGTGTCACCTGGGCGGGTGATCGGCGCCGCCCCGACCCGCCTTGAGCGAGGCCCGGGCCCCTGCCCCGAACGGAGGAGGCTTCCGGCGCCTGCCCCGTCCGACCCGGGCCATGCCGCGGAGATCGCCGCCTGCTACGCGCTCGACCGCGGTGAGGACCCCGATCCGCACGGGTCCGGCCGCACCGCCGTCCGGCTCCGCCCGGCTGCGGTGGTCCCCGTCCGCCTGCCGTAGCCGTACCGGCGGCCGGGGTGCCCCTGGCAGGCCACCCGTCGTACCGGCGCCGTCCGCACCGACTCCCGGACCGCACGATCCGCGCCGCGGCCGCACGACCCGGGCGGGAGGGCTTGCGGAACCGCTCGGGTCCACATCGGCGGTTGCGTGCGATCGGATCGGGTACGCCGTGTCCGGCCCAGACCCGGCCGCTCCCGGGGCGGCGCCGGCACCGCGCCCGCGCCTCCTCGACCGACGGACGCCGTGCGGCGACCTCCTCCCGGCGCCGCGCCGCAGAGCGCGTCGCCGGTCCCACCGACCCGGAGTTGACCAGTGACGCCCTTCGACACACCCACGCCCGAACTGCAGACCATGTCGCTCGGGCTCTACGACCTGGTCCTCTACGCGGTCGTCGCCGCCGGCTTCGCCCTGTTCGCGATGTTCGTCTACACCTGGAACAGCAAGAGCGAGGTCGGGGTCCGCTACCGGCCGGCGGTCCTGGCCAGCCTGTGCATCACCGGGGTGGCCGCGCTGTCCTACCTCGTCCTGTTCGTCAAGTGGGACACCGGCTTCGACCTGGTGGGCGGCGTGTACCAGCCCAACGGCGAGGCCCGCTTCACCCTGGCCCCCCGTTACATCGACTGGACGATCACCGTTCCGCTGCTCACCGCCGAACTGCTGGCGGTGTGCTCCCTGGCCGGGGCGAGGGCGCGCAACCTGCGCTTCACCACCATGGCCGCGGCGTTCCTGATGATCTTCACCGGCTACCTGGGCTCACAGGTGCTGGCCCAGGGCCGCGACACCACCGCGCTGGTCGTCTGGGGCCTGATCAGCACCGTGTTCTACGTCTACCTCTACGTCGCACTGATCGGCGCGGTCCGCGCCTCGCTGCCGACGATGAGCCCGGAGGCGGCGGTCAGCCTGCGCAACGCCACGATCGTGCTGCTGGGCACCTTCGGCGTGTACCCGCTGGTCTATGCGGTCCCGGTGTTCGTCGACGTCACGCCGGCCTGGCTGGCCGGCATGCAGCTGGCCTACTCCGCCGCCGACGTGCTGGCCAAGGTCGGGTTCGGCGCGCTGATCCACAAGGTCGCCAAGCTGCGCACCGCCGAGGACGTCGCCGCGGGCGACGACACGCACCCGGAGGCGGTGTGGGTGAGCAACGAGAAGAGGAGCGACGGGGTCCTGCCCGAGCTCGCCCGGGTCGGTGACGGCGCCAGGGCGGTCTTCTCCGGCAACCGGACGACGGAGCACTCCCAGCACGCCGGCGGGCCGGTCGACGGCGGTTGGCGCGGCGGTGCTACCGAGGCCGGCGCCGCCGGCAGCGCGGAGCGACGGGGCTGACCGTGCCCTCCGCGACCGTCCGGGGGAGGGCGGCAGTCACGGCTCCCTCCCCCGGACGGCGGTCGGCGACGCCGTTCGCCGCCCCGGCGCGGACGGCGACGGTCGTGTCGACCACGGCCGCGGTCGCCGTGCTGCTGGCCGAGGTCGCGGTCCCCGGCGGGTGGGGCGACGCGGCCTGGGGAGTGCTCGTCGGCGGGCTGCTGCTGGGCCTGCCGCACGGCGCGGTCGACCACCTCGTCCCGG
Organism: Geodermatophilus sp. TF02-6; assembly: GCF_003319115.1. Taxonomy (GTDB): domain Bacteria; phylum Actinomycetota; class Actinomycetes; order Mycobacteriales; family Geodermatophilaceae; genus Geodermatophilus. The sequence continues at coordinate 101,442 of NZ_QOHF01000008.1, forward strand.
GGCGCCGGCTGGGCTGGCGGCCGGTGCGGCTGGCCGTCTTCGCCGCCGGCTACGCCGCTCTGGCGACGGTCGCCTGGCTGGTGTTCCGCGCCTGGCCGGGGCCGGCGCTGGTGGCCTTCGTCGCCGTCTCCGCCTGGCACTTCGGCACCGGGGAGACCGCCTTCGCCGACCTGCGCGCAGGCCGCCCGGTGGGCCGGCGTCCCATCGCGGCCGCGGTCGTCGGCGCCGTGGTGCTCCTCGTCCCGCTGGTGCGCGGGTCGGCCGACACCGCGGCCGTCGTGGCCGCCGTCGTCCCCGGTTCCGCCGGCAGGCTGCCGGCCTGGCTGCCGGCGACCGTGCTCGGCGTCGTGCTGCCGGCCGCTGCGGTGCTGGCGGCCCGGCTGGTGGGTGGACGACGGTGGGTGGAGGCGGCCGAACTGGTGCTGCTCGCCTGCCTCGGGCTCGTCGTCCCGCCGCTGGCGGCCTTCGGCGTGTACTTCGGCTGCTGGCACTCCGTCCGGCACGTGGCCCGGGTGGTCGCCGAGGACCCGGCCGGCGCCGGCGACCTGGCCGCCGGGCGGCTGGGCCGGCCGCTGCGCCGCTTCGCCGTGCAGGCCGCGCTGCCGACGGCCGCCGTCCTCGCGGTCCTGGCACTGCTGTGGTCGGCCGCGGACGGGTGGCCGTCGTTCGTGGCCACCGACCTGCCGGTGTTGGCCGCGGTGACCGTGCCGCACGCCCTCGTCGTCGCCTGGCTCGACCGCGCCCCGTCGTGACCCGCCGCCCGAGCCGTCCTCGCGCAGGGCCCGGCCGTCGGCGTCGGTGAGCACGCCGCCCTTGGTGCCGAGGTCGCCGATGACGACCCTGCAGGTGGTGAACGACGCCTTCGCGGCGGCGACCTCCCCGTCGCGCCGGAGCACCAGGCCGACGGTCCTCAGATCACCGCAGTCCCTCGCCCGAAGTGGTTGGTGGACAAACCCTTGGGTCACCATGAGCCCTACGATGGGGCGGTGACGACCGGCGAGACGACGCCCCAGGCCGCCCTCGGGTCGGAGGACGTGCTGGCCCTGGACCGGCAGGTGTGCTTCGCGCTGTCGGTGGCCGCCCGCAACGTGGTCGCGATCTACCGGCCGGTGCTCGAGCCACTGGGGCTGACCCATCCGCAGTACCTGGTGATGCTGGCGCTGTGGCAGCACGGGACGCTGTCGGTCAAGGCGCTGTCCGGCCTGCTGCAGCTGGACCCTGGCACGCTCTCGCCGCTGCTCAAGCGGCTGGAGGCGGCCGGGCTGCTGCGCCGGGAGCGGGACCCGAAGGACCAGCGCAACCTGGCGCTGGCGCTGACCGACAAGGGCACGTCGCTGCGCGAGCAGGCGGAGAAGATCCCCGCCGGCATCGTCGAGCGCCTGGGCATGCCGGTCGAGCAGCTGGTGACCCTGCACGAGGTGCTCACCCAGGTGATCGCCGCCTCCCAGCAGGCCCTCGCGCACCCCGCCTCGAGCGAGGGAGCCGGACCGCAGGCCACGGTCGCCTGAGCCTGGCGGTGTGACCGAGATCGCCGTTGGGGGCCAAGAGTTGGTGCACCAACCCTTTGTCCGCTCAGCATCCTGGGGCACCATGGAGACGTGACCGTTGTCGAGCAGGAGCACTCCGGCGTCATGGCAGACCCCGCAGAGCACGACACGACCGAGCCGGTCGTCCGGCCGGCTCCGCACCGCTGGCTGTGGTACGCCCTGGGTGGCGGTCTGCCCGCACGGCACCGCGGCTGGGTGCTGTTCGACACCACAACCCGCACCTGGGGCCTGCGCCACGTCGCCCGCATGCTCGTCCAGATGTCGATCCCGATCGCGTTGGTCATGGTCCTGCTGCCCGCCCCGTTCGGGCTGCGCGCGGCGGTCGCCGGCGGCGGGATCTTCCTCGGGCTCATCTACTCGCTCGCCTACATGCCCGAGACCACCGAGAACCGGGTCGTGAAGGCCGGCTACCCCGCCGGCACCGCCACCGCCCACCGCGAGCACGCCGCTCACCGGCGCGACCTGCGGGACAGCGAGCGCCGCCGGGCCGCCAGGGCCAAGCGCGCCGCCCGCTACCGCGACCGCACGGGTCGCTGACCGGCCGGGGTCGGGTGGTTCCTGAGACCCTCGGTCCCTCGTCGATCGCCATCACCGGCGACGTCCACGGGCCGTAGCACCGGACGTCTCGCGGAGGCTGCCACCTGGCCCGAGCACTGGCTGACCGCCATGGTGCACGACCACGGCCACGTGGCGCCCGTCGACGTGTTCACCCCTCCGGCACAGCCCCCGGCATCGACCGCCACCGGAGTCCGTGACCCCGGCCGTCCGAGTCGGCGCCGGCGCCCTGGCGGCTGGTGTACCGGACGCGCCGGTGATGACGAGCACGATCCGCACTCCTTGTAATCACTGGAAGCACTCAGGCGCTATCAGCGGAAGTACAGCGATAGCAAGGAGGCGTTATCGTTGGAGCATGTTGGACACCAGGCTTGGTGGCGTCGGCAGACACGAGATGCGGGCGACCCTCGTGGAGGTCGCGGCGCAGCTGCTGCGTGAGCAGGGTCCGACCGCCGTCACCACCCGTGCCGTCGCCCAGGCAGCCGGCGTGCAGGCACCGACCATCTACCGGTTGTTCGGGGACAAGGACGGATTGCTCGACGCCGTCGCCGAGCACGTCTTCGCCGCCTACGTCGCCGGCAAGGCACTCATCGAGGACAGCGGCGACCCGGTCGCGGACCTGCGGGCGGGATGGGACACGCACGTGGGCTTCGGTCTGGCCAACCCGGCCCTGTTCGGCCTGCTCGCCGACCCCGGCCGCGGCACTCGCTCACCAGCCGCGGCCGCCGGCCTGGAGATCCTGCGCGCTCGCGTGCACCGCGTCGCCGCGACCGGTCGGCTCCGGGTTCCCGAGCGCCGCGCCGTCGAACTCGTCCACGCCGCCGGAACCGGCGCCGTGCTCACCCTGCTCACCATGCCGCCGGAGGACCGGCAGTTCGACCTCGCCGACGCGATGTACGACGCGGTGGTGCAGGCGATCCTCACCGACGCGCCCGCGCTCGCCGAGGACAGCAGCACCGCGGCCGCCGTCGCCTTCCGGACCGTCGTCCCGGAGCTGCCGGCGCTCACCGACGCCGAGCGGGCGCTGCTGTCCGAGTGGCTGGACCGGGTCACCGACAGCTGAACCGCCAGCGGTGATCGCCGTCCTGCTCCGACCAGTGCTCCGCGGCTGTCCAGGAGGTGTCCGCCTGCAGGTGTTCCGGTCCCGGCCGCCGGTCGAGCTGACCTCCGCCGAGCTGACCGAGCAGGTGCGCCGGGCGCGGGTCGGGCTCCGGCGACTCGGTGCCGGCCCCGGCGAGCCGAGGCCCGGAACCCCGCGGGGCGGCCGGTGGTGGGCTCGTCTCCGGCCGTCAGCGGGCCTCCGCCGTCAGGGCGTCCAGGGTCACCCGCAGGGGGTCCGGCACCGGCGCGGGCCGACCCGACTCGTCGAGGTGGACGACGGTGTGCGAGCCGGTCACGGCCACGTCGTCGCCGGCCAGGATCCGCCAGGCGTAGGTGACCGAGCTGCTCCCCAGCTTCTGCACCTGAAGCTCGACGACGTAGTCGTCGCCGTGGGCGAAGGGACGCTCGAAGGTCGCGCTCACCGCGCGCCGGGGGAACCGGACGGCCGGCACCCCCGCGGCGCGGTACAGCTCGTGCTCGGTGTCCTCCGCCCAGCGCAAGGCGGACGTGTGGTGGAAGCGCCCCGAAGCGTCGGTCTCGGAGAACCGGACCACGCCTCGGGACCGGTACGCGCTCACCCCGGGGTCCCCGCGGAAACGTGGAGCGAAGCGGAACGTCTTCGCGGGGTGGATACGGGCACGGCGTCGAGCTGCCGCAGGCCGAGCATCCCGCGCGCCTCGCTCGGGGTGGCGAGCTCGTGGCCCAGCTCGGTGATGATCCGCACGGCCCGCTCGACCAGCTCCAGGTTGGTCGCGAGCCGGCCGTGCGAGTAGTAGAGGTTGTCCTCCAGGCCGACCCGCACGTGCCCGCCGAGGAGCAGACCGTGCGTCGTCGCCGGCAGCTGCGTCGGTCCGATGCCCGAGACGCCCCAGACGGTGCCCTCGGGCAGGTGCTCCACGAGCAGCTGCAGGATCTTCGGGGTGTAGGGCAGGCCGCCCTGGAAGGCGCGGTGCCCGCCCAGCACGATGTTGCAGTAGTAGGGGGCGGTGTCCAGGCCCTCCGCGGTCAGGGTCGTGAAGTCGGACAGGATGTGGCCGAGGTCGAACACCTCCCACTCGGGCTTGATGCCGCGCTCGGCCATGGCTTCGGCGAACCAGCGCGAGCGTCTCGGCGTCGTCGTGACCAGGTGCTCACGGCCCTCGAAGCTGGCCGTGATGGTGTGCGAGTCGAGGGTGGCCATCTCGCAGCCGACGCCCTCGATGCCCTTGATCCGCTCGTTCCAGTCGAGTTCCCACAGGTCGTCGTCGAGCCGGACCGGTAGGTCGCCGTGGATGCCGCCACCGGTCGAGTTGTTGAGGACGATGTCGGTCCGCTCGCGGATGAGGGTGTTGATCTCGGAGTAGACGGCCGGGTCGCACGTGGCCAGGCCGTCCGCGCGTCGCGCGTGCACCGCCACCACGCTGGCGCCCGCCTCCCAGCACCGGGCGACGTCGTCGGCGATCTCACGAGGGGTCACCGGCAGGTGCGGTGACTGCGCCTTGGTGGCCATGCCACCGGTCGGCGCGATGGTGAGGACGACCTTCCGGGTCATCGGGCACCTCCTCCGAGCGAGTTCAGGTCGAGGTCGAGGTCGGAGAAGGGCTCCTCGTCGCGCAGGTGCACGTCGACGGCGAGCAGCGCACCCGTCGCCGGGCAGGCCCAGCCGGTCACGGTGAGGTCGGGGTGCAGGGTGTCCCCCGCCGCCGGGGGCAGGGACAGCTCGAAGCGGTGTGCCCCGTCGCGCCACCGGGTCGATCCACGGGACAGGACGGCGCCGTCGGTCGTACGCACCTCCCACTGCCCGAACCCACCGGGTGCGACCACCAGCCGGTCGGCGAGCCGGACTCTGCCGTCCACCGGGCCGTCGGTCACCGGGGACGGATCCGGGACCGACCCCGCGTCGACGCCGAGGCGGGCGGCGCGGATGCTCCGCCGGGCCGCAGCCGTCGCGACCGCGTCGACCTCGTCCCCGGATTCGTCGAGCACGACGCCGTACGTCTCCACCGCCGACACCGCGCTGACCACTCCGTAGCGGACGTCGGCCAGCACGTCCCCGGGATCGCGGTCGAGCGGGTCCCCGAGACCGCCACCGCCCTGCCACGTCACCTCGAAGAGGTCGTCGGGGGTGATCGGGAAGGAGCCGGGCTTCGGACCGAGCTCCGTCGGGGAGCCACCGGAGACGGTGAACCGCTGGGAGATCAGCCCGCCTGGGAGGCCACCGCCGATGCCGGCGGAGTTCGGCACCTCGGCGCCGTGCGTCATGACCAGCGCCTCAGCCTGCGGCACCGACACCGTGAGGCCGACCTCGGCGCCCAGGCCGCCACGACGACGGCCGGCACCGCCGGTGTCCGGCGCGAGCCGCCGGTAGGCGTAGAAGAGCGGGTTCTTCTGCTCGTTGACCTCGACGTCGGCGATCGAGGGGCACGGCGCGTTGATCGGGCCGGCGGCGTTCTGCCCGTCGTGGTCGGCGAAGGCCCCGAAGCCGCCGGCGAGCGGGTCCATGAGGTGCAGCCCGAAGACCTGTCCGTGGCGGTCGCGGCCGGAGAGGTTGAACGTCGCCATGGTGCCGCTGTTGACCGCCTGCGCGCGGTGCGCGTACCTCGGCGACGCGAGCAGCAGCCGATTGAGCGCGGCGGAGACGACGTTGCTCACCGTCCACACGGCCTCGACGGTGGCCGAGCCGACGGGCGCCGGGGGCACCGCCGTGCACACGAGTCCGTCGGGTGCGGCGATCTCGACCGGCCGCAGCATGCCCTCGTTCCACGGGATGCCGAAGCCCAGCGTGGGGATGACTGCGCCCGCGACACCGCCGGCGAGGCCCGCCCGCGAGCAGTTCACGAAGCCCTGCGCCTGACCCGAGGAGCCCGAGAAGTCGAAGTGCAGGGAGTCGCCACGCTTGGTGAGCACGCAGTCGATGGCGTACAGGACGTCGGAGTGGCCGTCGTGCTCCAGGAAGTCGCGCGTGTGCACCACCCCGTCGGGCAGCTCGCGCAGCCGCGCCCGCACGAGCGCCTCGGCGTCGTCGACCATCGCGTGCATGACCGACAGGACCGTCGGCTTGCCGTACCGCTGGGACAGCTCGGTGAGCCGTTCCGCCGCGACGTTGAGCGTGGCGATGAAGGCGCGGATGTCGAGGCCGACCTGGGCGGGCAGCCGCGAGGCAGTGAGGATCATCTCGAGGACGTCCTCCCGGAGCTCGCCGCCGTCCACCAGCTTGACCGCGGGGATGCGCAGGCCCTCCTGGAACACCTCGGTCGCCTTGGGCGACCACGAGGCGAAGTCCATGCCACCGAGGTCGGTCTCGTGCGCCATGACGCCGGCCCAGCCGAGCAGCTCGCCGTCGACGATCAGCGGCGCGCACATCTGGACGTCGTTCTGGTGCAGGGCGCCGACGAAGGGGTCGTTGCCGATGATGCGATCGCCGTCCTTCAGCCTCGTGCCGTTGGACAGCAGGTGCCGGATGAGCGCGCCGACCGGTGGCGCCTCGAAGGTGACCTGGTGCCCCATCGTGACGAACGAGCCGTCGGGCAGGTAGATGCCGGTGAAGAAGTCGCTGGCCTCGGTCACCGTGGGGCTCCCGCTCACCGATTGCAGGGCAAGGCGCATCTGGTCGGTGATGGCGATCAGCCGGGAGCGGACGACCTGCCGGACCACCGGGTCCATGCTGGCCCCGTCGAGCGAGACGGGGGCGGCGTCGATCGTGGAGCGCATCAGTTCACCTTCACGTGGATCAGGCCGAGGGCATCGGTCGTGGCGGTCGAGTCGGGTGGGACGACCACGACGCAGCCCGGGAGGTTGATCAGCGCGGGACCGCAGATCTCCTGGCCCGCGGCCGGCCGGCGGACCTGGTAGACCGCCGTCGCGTCCGGGTTGTCGGCGTCGTCGAAGACGACCGGGCGGGTGCCGACCCGCTCGAACGGCTCGCCGCTGCCCCCGCCGGCGACGTCCGTGGCGGGCAGCGCGGCCACCGAGCGGACGGAGAGGATCTCGAACCCGGCCTCCTGGAAGCCGGCTCCCTTGCCCCAGAGCTGCTCGTACTCCCGCTCGAAGTCCTCCAGCAGGTGCGCGACGGCGGCGGTGTCGACGTCCGTGGGCAGCGCGACGTCGAGGTGGTGGGCCTGCCCGGAGTAGCGGATCGACGCCACGTCGGTGACGGTGCTGCCCTCCGGGTCCGGAATGGCTGCCAGGGCACGCGCCCGGGTCTCGGCCAGCGCCGCCACGAGCACCCGTGCGTCCTCGTCGCCGGGCCCCGCCTCGCGCAGGATCCGGCGGTACGAGGTGCGCGACGCGGTCGTCCGGAGATCCGACGTGCCGGCACCGAAGGCCGAGGCCGCCGTCGCCGTGGGCGGTACGAGAAAGCCGGCGAGCCCGGTCTCCCGGCACAGCGCCCAGGCGTGCGACGGGCCGCTGCCGCCCCCGGCGACGAGGCTGAACTCGCGGGGATCGTGGCCGCGCTCGATGGTCACCGCACGCAGCAGGTCGGCCATGGCGTTGTCGAAGACGACCCGGATGGCGCGTGCCGCCTCGACGGCCGAGAGTCCCAGTGGCCGGCCGATCCTCTGCTCGATCGCGGCGGCGGCCGCGATCCGGTCGAGGACGATGCCGCCGCTGCCGAACTGCGCCGGGTCGAGCACGCCGAGGACCAGGTCGGCGTCGGTGGTCGTCGGCTCGGTGCCGCCCTTGCCGTAGCAGACCGGGCCGGGCTCGGCGCCGGCGCTGCGCGGGCCGACCGACAGGACGCCGCCCTCGACCGCGGCGATCGAGCCGCCGCCGGCGCCGATCGAGGCGATGTCGATGCTGGGCACCCGCATGTCCGCGCCGCCGAAGGTGACCTGGTCGCTCATCAGCGCGATCCCGTCCACGACGACGCCGACGTCGAAGCTCGTGCCGCCGACGTCCATGGTGAGCACGTGCGACGTGCCGAGCTCGGCTCCGAGCTTCTGGCCGGCGACCACGCACGAGGCGGGGCCCGACAGCAGGTTGGAGACCGGCCGCTGCGTCACCGTCCGCGCGGGTACGACCCCACCGGCGCTGGTGGTCATCAGAATCGGAGCCGTCATGCCCAGCTCACCGAGCTCCCGCTCCAGATCGGTCAGGTAGGAGCCGGCGATCGGCCCGAGCGCCGCGTTCGCGACCGTCGTCGAGGCGCGCGCGTACTCCCCCACCGACGGCGCGACCTCGTGCGAGAGCGACAGGAAGACGCTGGGGAGCTCCTGCTCGACCAGCTCCGCCACGGCGAGTTCGTGCGCGGGGTTCTCCGTCGCCCACAGCAGGCAGACGGCCACCGCCTCCACCTCCAGCTCGATCAACCGGGCGATCGCCGCGAGCACCGAGGCCTCGTCGAGCGGCACTCGGACGGCGCCGTCGGAGTCGATCCGCTCGTCGACCTCGACGACGGAGGTGCGCGGCACGAGCGGCGGGACCTGGCCGCGGAGGTGGTAGTCGCCCAGGTCGAGGCCCTGCAGGCCCGCGGTGCCCCGGCGCAGCCGGCCGATCTCGAGGACGTCGCCGAACCCGGCAGTCGTGATCAGGCCGGTCCTCGCCGTGCGGCCGGTGAGGAGGGCGTTGAGGCCGACGGTGGTGCCGTGACCGAAGCGGGTGACCTGTGAGCAGAGCTCTTGGACGCCCAGCCCGACGGTGGCGGCCGCCAGGTGGACGGCGTTGACGACACCGGTCACGACGTCGGCCGTCGTCGGGGACTTGCACACCCAGGAGTCGCCGTCCGGGGAGCGGAGCCAGAGGTCGGTGAACGTGCCGCCGACGTCGGTGCCGATCACCCAGCCGGTCGAGGCGCTGGTGGGGGTTGTCATGTGCTGCTCTCGATCTCCTGGGAAGGGCTGGGCGGCGAGCGGTCAGAGCCGGTCGGCGACCCAGTCGGCGATGTAGTTCGCGGGCACGGCCTCGTTGTCCGCACCCGCGTGGGCGGACCCGCCTTCGGCCCGGGTGAACACCTTGAGGTGCCGGTCGGGGCTGTTCACCGCGTTCTCGTACTGGGGAACGGCGAACTCCATCGGGATCTGGCGGTCGTCCTCGCCGTGGGTGACGAGGAACGGCACGGTGATCTGCTCGACCACACCCTCGAGCGTCATCCGGGGCGCGAAGGCCATGAACTCCTCGAGGCTGTCCTTGCCGAACACCCACTGGACGTGGTCCCAGTAGTGCGGCACCGGGTTCTCGCCCTCGCGCTGGAGCCGGCGCTGCTGCAGCTGCCCCCAGTCGTAGTTGGCTCCCCAGACCGCGCACAGCGCGAAGCGCTTCTCGAACGCTGCGGCGCGCGGAGCGTAGTAGCCGCCGAGCGACACCCCGCTCATGCCGATCCGCTGCGGGTCCACATCCGGCCGGGACTGCAGGTGGTCGACCGCGGCACTCGCCCAGCGCTCGCTGTCGTGGACCGCGGGCACACCCCGCTCCCGCAGCGACGCGCCGGTGCCGGGCTGGTCGACGCAGAGGGTGGCGATGCCGCGACGAGCGAGCTCGCGGGGCAGGCCCAGCCGGACCAGCATCTCCTTCATCGAGTCCAGGCCGTTGCAGAACACCATCACCGGGTGGCCGCCCGCCGGGGGTTCGCCGTCGGCGGGCAGGAAGATCGCCGGGTACGACGTCCCCTCGTAGGGCACCTCGACCAGCTCGGCCCGCTCGCGCCCGTGCTCGACCGCCAGCCGGTAGGTCTCGACGGACTTGCGGTAGGCGTCCTGCCGGGGTGCGTAGTGCCGGCTCTGCATGCGCTCGGCGACCAGGTAGTACACCGAGGCGCGGGCGTAGCGGGCGCCGGCGGACAGCGGGTGGCCGTCGGCGAGGTCCTGCTCGGCTCGCGCGACCAAGCCGTCGGCGAAGTCGCACCACGATTGGAAGAACTTCTCGGTACCGGCGTCGTCGCCGTCCCGAGCGGCGGCAGTCAGCGGAGCGCAGATCTGGTCGATCTCGCCGATCTGGCCCCCGCAGTTCAGCGCGATGCTGACCGAGAGGCTCCAGACGTAGTTGTCCGGGAAGTAGCGGAACATCGGCTACTTGCCCACCCGGTCCGTGACGCCGTTGCTGATCACGGCACGGTTGAACAGCCCCTGGTCGGCGATGATCGTCTGGCCGGTCATCGTGGTGTTGTGCCGGGACGCGAGGTAGGCGTACAGCGGCGCGTACTCCTCCGGCGTCGGCAGCGTCGGGGTGAGGGTGAGCGAGAGGAACTGCCTCGTGAAGTCCTCGGCGGGGATGTCCGACTGCTTGTTGTTCTCCAGGCCGAGGGCCCGCGGGCCCTGCAGCTGGCTGCCCGCGATGCCCGACGGCGCCACACCGGTGACCCGGACGTCCGGCGCGAACTCGAAGGCCAGCTGGTTGATCACGCTGCGGACGGCGCCCTTGGCCGCGGTGTAGAACAGGCCACCGCCGTCGGCCGCGTACGCCGCGGTCGACGAGGTGAAGACCATGGCGCCCCTGGTCGCCGCGAGGTCCGCCACGAAGACCCGCGCAGCGAGGATGTAGCCGAGGACGTCGACGTGCAGGACCTCGTCGAAGACCTCCTCGATCCGCTCGACGGGGATGTCGCGCAGCGGGATGTTGCCGTCGAAGATGCCCTGCGCGCCGATGAGCGCGTCGAGGCGGCCGAACCGCTCCAGGACGGCCGCGCGCGCGGCCTGCAGGTCCTCGATCCGGGTGACGTCGCCCTGGATGAGCAGCACGTCGTCGCCGAACTCGGCCTTGAGGTCGACCAGCTTGTTCTCGGAGATCTCGAGGATCGCGACCCGGGCGCCCTCGCCGAGGAAGTGGCGGGCGATCCCGAGTCCGAGCCCGGAGCCTCCGCCGAGGACGAGGGTGACGTGGTCGTCGAGCATCTGCATGGTGATGTCCTCTTGCTGCGTGGAGTGCGGTGGAGGAGCTCAGGCCGGTGTTGCCGCGCTGAGCGCGTCGTCGAGCGAGGCGCCGGAGCGCAAGAGTTTCTTGAAGACCCGTAGCGCGCGGACGCGGCCGCAGATGGTCACGCCGTGCAGCTCGCCGGCGTCGGCGTGTGCGACCACGAAGTCGCCGTCGGTCACGTGTCCCTCGACGACGACGTCGGTGTCGCCGGGACGCCGCTCGCCGAGCAGGTGGACGGTGTAGCCGTACTGCTCGGTCCAGACAAAGGGCACGGCGTCGTACGGGACGGCGTCCCTCCGGGCGATGTTCAGCCCGACGGAGCGGCCCTGCTCGATGGCGTGGGTCCAGTGCTCGAAGCGGCGCGGGCGGCCGAGCCGGGCGTCGGGAGTGCTCGCGACGTCGCCCGCCGCCCACACCCCGGGGACGTTCGTCCGGCCCGCCGGATCGGTGACCGCGCCGCCGTCGAGCGCGACGCCGGACCCGATGAGCCAGTCGGTGCACGGATCGGTGCCGATGCCGGCGAGCACGGTGGCGGCGTGCCGCACCCGCCCGTCGGCCAGGTGGATGTCGTACCCGGCCGCCGTCTCCGTGACCGAGGCGGTGGGCACGCCCAGCTCGAAGGTCGCGCCGTGGGCGAGGTGCAGCTGGTGGAGCCACCCGGCGACCTGGTCGCCGACCAGCGACGCCAGCGGGAGCTCGCACCCGCTGAGGACGCGGACCTCGACGCCTCGCGAACGCAGCGCCGCGGCCACCTCCAGACCGATGAACCCGGCTCCGACCAGGGTCACCGGCCGGCCGCCGGCGGCGAGCGAACGCGCGGTGGCGAGATCGGCCCGCGTGCGCAGGGTCGGCAGGGGTGTTCCATCGGTCGTCACCAGCGGCCGGGCGGCGACGCCGGTGGCGAGAACGACGTGCTCCCACGGGATGGCCTCGCCCCAGCTGGTCACCACGAGCCGGCGGTCGACGTCCAGGCCCACGGCGCCGTGCCCCCCGAGCAGGTCGATGCCCTTGGCCGCGAGCTGGTCGCTGGTGCGCAGTGCCGCCGGTTCGGTGTCCTTGGCGGCGAGCAGCCCCTTGGACAGCATCGGCCGGTCGTAGCCCGGCTCGACCTCCTCGTCCATCAGGGTGATGGGTCCGGTGTAGCCCCCCTCGCGCAGACCGTCGGCGGCGGACAGCCCTGCCGCCGACGCCCCCACGATGACGATCCCGTCGTCGGATCGGCTCACCGATCAGCCCTCGACCAGGGTGAGCGCCTGAGCGGGACAGGCGCGGATCGCCTCCTGGACGTCCTCGAGGTCGTCCGGGGTGAGGACCTCGCGGGTGACGACGGCGATCGGGCTGCCGGGCGGCACGTTGAAGACCTCGGGGTGGATGCCGACGCACAGGCCGTAGGCGGTGCACCGGCCGGGGTCGACCTTCACGCTGGTCACAGGAACACTCCCAGGTTGGCGGTCTTGAGGCTGGTCTCGGTGAGGATCACCTCGCGGGCGAGCAGCCGCGGCCCGGCGGCGGTCAGCCGGATGCGGTCGTTGCGGCGGCACGGGATCAGGTCGAAGTGCACGTCGATCCCGCGCTGGCGGTAGAGCAGCAGCGAGCTGTGCGCTGCTACGACATCGGTCTCCGAGGTGGGGACGACCTCGACGCTCCCGACGAGGCGCAGAGTGCGCGACGGCGGGACCTCTGAGTAGGCGCGGCCGGTGTTCTGCCGGGCGATGCGGGTCCGCACGTGGGCCTTGGTGTCCCGGATGCGCCAGGCAGCGCGGTTGACCTCGTCGCTGCGCGGCTCGGTCGACTGCCGGGACGGGACCGTGTAGAGCAGGTCGTCCTCGAGGAGCTCGAGCCACTCCCCTTCCCGCCCCTCGTCCAGCAGGCGGGCCTCGTGCGCGAGGAACTGGACGACGACGGTGTACGTCGAGGCGTCCACGGCACTCGTCGTCCCGGGATCGGCGGTGGCGGTCATGCCATCCCCCCGTCGGTGGTGCTGGTGCCGGCCGTGCGCGGAGTGGTCTGGCCCTTCATCGTGCGCAGCCACTGGCGCAGGAAGTTGAACTGCACGTGCTCGCCGTATCCGGTCTTGCGGTGGACGCCGGGGCCCTGCCAGTCCGGGTCGGGCGCCTGGTCGACCGGCGAGTTCTGGCCCTGCTGGTAGTTGAACTTCATGCCCTCTTTGCGCATCCACGGACTCGCGGCGGCGCGCTGGACGCCCTCCCAGGCCACGGTGTCGTCCTGCTCGTAGACCCCGGCGGAGCCGAAGCAGTACTGGCCGCCGACGTAGTCCCGCTGTGCGGACTCCTCGTCCTGGAAGTCCCAGACGAACTGCCAGTTCCAGAGCTCGAGCTTGCCGGGAGCCACCGGCTGCCACTGGCGGAAGCTGGTGAACACCCCGGGCGGCCCGTCGGGCAGCGGCGAGAAGATCCGGATGAAGCTGAGGTTGGGGAAGATGGTGCCGACCGTCGGCGGCTCGTGCTCGGCGACGAACCGCTGGGTCTCGTCCAGGCCGCTGAGGTCGAAGTTCTCCACGTACCCCGGGATCGCCCCGTAGCCCCAGTGGGTGAAGAACGGCCCGATCGCCTCGGTCCAGGCGTGGCCGATGAACGTGTGCCCGTTCTCGAACTCGTAGGTGCGCCCGATCTCGCAGGTGCCCTGCAGGCCCTCGATGAGCTCGACGTCTTCGATGCTCTTGTGCAGCGTGGGCAGGTGGTAGACGTCGCCGGCGAAGTTCTCGCCCGCGGTCTTCCAGTCGCCGTTGACGGTGTACCGCTCCGGCGGGCCCGCCACACGCATGCCGCCGGGGGCCAGGTTGGTGATCAGGTCGAGCATCCAACCGGCACCGCCCAGCCATTCCTCCAGTGGTGGGACGTCCTCGGACAGCGAGGCGAAGACGAAGCCGTTGCGCGACTCCACCGTGGCGGCCCGCTTCAGGCTCCACAGGTCCGGGTCGACCCGCTCGCCGTACGCGCGGTGCATCAGCGGCGTGCCGACGAGCGTGCCGTCGTTGGCGTAGGTCCAGCCGTGGTACGGGCAGGTGAAGAAGCGCGAGTTGCCCGCATCGGTCTGGCAGACCTGGGTGCCGCGGTGCCGGCAGTAGTTCGAGAGCACGTTGATGCCGCCCTTGCCATCGCGGGACACGATGACGGGGTCGAGACCGATCTTGCGCTGCACGAAGTCACCCGCCTTGGGCAGCTCGCTCTCGTGGGCGACGAAGACCCACGTGTTCGTGAAGATCCGCTCCATCTCGGCGCGGAAGACCTCCTCGCTGTGGAAGATCTCGGCGGGGACGAGGTCGTCCTGCATGTCCTTCTCGACCCGGTCGAGCAACACGTCGAGCGGCGTCGAGAACGCGGAGGCGGAGCGCGGTTCGCTGGGAATCGTCATCGTTGGCCCTCGTGTCGGCGGGGGTGTCGGAGTGTCGGCAGGGCGGGTCAGAGCGGCGGGGCGACGAAGACGCCGCGGTCGGGGTCGTTGAACATCTGCTTGGCCACGAACTCGTTCATCTGGTTCGCGGTGCCCCACTGGTCGATGAAGTCGGGCTTGGTCACGTCGTAGACCGAGGGGTGGTGGGAGTCCCAGTCGACCGTCTCCAGCTCGGTCGTGTACTCGACGGTGTTGCCGACCTTGTCCATGAAGTAGGAGAAGGTGTTGTCGCCGGCCTTGTGCCGCCCGGGGCCCCAGATCTTCTGGACCCCCTCGCGGAGCAGGCGCCCGGTGCCACGCAGGTACTCGTCGATCCCGCGCATCTCGAAGGAGACGTGGTTGACGGCGACGTGGGGGCCACGGGAGACGGCGAACGAGTGGTGCCAGTCGTTGCACCGCAGGAACCACATGAAGTCGCCCCGAGCACCGAGGCACAGCGTGTCCGAGAGCTTGAAGCCGAGGTACTCGACGTACCAGTCGACGGTCGCCACCGGGTTGGCGGAGTTGACGACGAAGTGCGAGAGACGAACCGGGATGGACTCCCGCTCCTCGATCGTGCGGAACTCCCGGGTCGCGACGTCCGAGGAGACCTCGACCACGCGGCCGTCCCCGTCGAAGAAGCGGAAGCCGTAGCCGCCGCCGGGGGTGTCGATCTTCTGCGGTTCGCAGATGATCTGGACGCCCTTGCCGGCCAGCTCAGCCGCGAGGGCGTCCACGTCAGCCGTCGACGCGGCGCCGAACGCGACCAGGTCCAGTCGCTTCTGGTCGTCCTTGCGCAACCGGACGACGTACTGCTCGGGCGATCCCTCGGCGGCCAGGAAGCGGACGCCGGTGTCCGACTCGGTGTGGGCCAGACCCCACAGGTCGCGGTAGAACGCGAGCTGGCGATCGAGGTCCGGGGCCGCGATCGCCACGGAGCGCAGGTGGGTGATCAGGGGCTTGGTCACGTTGACTCCTCTTCGTCTGGCGAGGACGGCCCGCTGTGGCTGGGACCACAGCTCGTCGGAGACGAAGGTAGGTAGCGCCGGTCACTGTCTACAAACAATTCCTACCGATGCGCGACATTGATACAATCGATCGATGTGGGCACCGTGGACCTCCGGCGCGTGGACCTCAACCTGCTCGTCGCCTTCGATCTGCTGATGACCGAGCGCAGCGTCACGCGGGCGGCGCAGCGCCTCTCGGTGGGGCAGTCGGCCATGTCCTCGACGCTCGGTCGACTCCGCCGGCTGTTCGACGACCCCCTCCTGACCAGGGAGGGTCACGGACTGGTCGCCACGCCGCTGGCAGAGTCCCTCGCCGAGCCCGTCCGCCAGCTCCTCACCGGCATCGAGAGCGTGCTCGCGCTGCAGGGAGAGTTCGACCCAGCCACCGAGCGGCGGACGTTCTCCGTCATCGCCAACGACTACCTCACGATGACCTTCCTCCAGCCCCTGATCGCCCGGCTGTCGACCGAGGCGCCCGGCATCCGGCTGCGGATCTTCCCCACCGGCGACGACTTCGCCGAACAACTGCTCCGGCACCGAGCAGACCTGCTGGTCATGCCGCGGGAGGCCTTCGAGGGGCACGCCGAGTTCCACCACCGGGTGCTGTTCCGCGACCGCTACCTGGTGGCGGTCGACAAGGACCATCCAGAGGTGGGCGAGGAGATCACGCTGGAGCAGTTCAGCACCCTGCCCTACCTGGCCACGTCGTCGGGGCACCTGCGGTCGCTGGCGGAGATGCAGCTGGACTTCCTCGGCGTCCCCCGCAACACCGAGATCACGGCCGGCTTCGGGATGGCGCCGTTCCTGCTGAGCGGCACCCGACTGATCACGCTGGTGCACGAACGGCTCGCCCACAAGATCGGCGAGGCCGCCGGCATCCGGCTGCTCGAGCCGCCCATCCCACGGCTCCAGCCGATCACCGAGATCATGGCCTGGACGACCCGGACCGACAGAGATCCTGGACACCGCTGGTTCCGCCAGTGCCTCATCGACCTGGCCGAACGAGAACCGCCCACCTCGGCATGACCACGTCCCGCGGGTCCTGACTCGTCGGATCGACCCTGAGAGGGCAGACGCGAGGCGCTCGCCAGGCCTGGTGGACCGTCACACGGCGGAGGAACCGAGAACGACGTCGCCGGGCGACCAGAGCCTTTCATCCCTGCAGGTGGCGACCACGACGCAGGCCCTGGTCTCCGCAGGCCTGCAGCGCCTCTCCCCGGTACGTCGGACGCTGCCACACACCACCGTCGTCCACAGCGACCGGGACCACGTGTCCCGGACGCGTGAAGTCCGAGGCTGTCGAGCCGGCCGCGGCGAGTGCAGCGACCGTCCTCGAGCGGTCGACGGCGGAGATCCCCGTGCCCGTCCCCTGTCGATCGACCGTCACGCGGTAGTCGGGGGCGTGCACGTCCTGGTGGCGGCGGGGCATGGCCGGGAGATCCAGCCGGTCGCACTCGCTCACCGGCAGGGCCCTGGCGGACTGCATCCCCCGTGGGCCGTGGTTCGAGCACCTCGACGTGTTCGCCGGGGAGGTCGAGGACCTCCCGGCTCGTCGTCAGGAAGCGCACCTGCGCGGTGCCGCGGAGGACGGCGTCGACGGGTCCGGCACAGGCCTGGCGCAGGTGCTCGCAGTTGTCCAGCACGATGAGCAGCTGCCGCCCGCGGAGGTGCTCCACCAACGAGTCGACGACCGAGCGAGTGGGCTGGTCCAGGTGCGACAGCCCGAGACCGTCGAGGACGACCTGGGGCAGCAGCTCGGGGTTGCGCACGGACGCGAGCTCGATCATGCGGACGCCGTCGGCGAAGGCCCGGCGGACGTCGACCGCGACCTGTGCGGCGAGCCGAGTCTTACCGACACCACCGAAACCGGCGATCGTCACGAGCCGGTGCGCTCCCAGCAGCGCCCGGAGCTCGGTGATCTTGGACCGCCGACCGATGAACTCGGTGGCGAACGAGGGGATGTTGCCCGTGCGAGCGCTCGGCGCGGGGACGGGCGCACGGTCGTCGAGCGCTCGCCGCGCACCCGGAGCCCGCTCCCCCACGTCCTCGCCGGCGTCGGCAGTGGCTGGCGCCGACAGCACGACGCGGCGGACGGTGTTGCGGGACATGCCCATGGCCGCCGCGATGCGCGTGATGGGCCGTCCCGCCGCGTGGAGCCGCTGGATCTCGGCTCTCTCGTCGGCCTTCACCAGCGCCCTCTCCCATCGGCCGGTGCGGCGCCCGTCACTGTCAGCCAGGCCCCATCCGGTGTCAAGGACGCCTTCCCGCGCGCCCCCGCCGAGGTGCGCGCCTGCAGGACAGCGCGGCCGGCGCTCGAGGGCGCGCCTCAGTCTCCGCCTCGGATCATCCCCACGGACGACGGTTACTCTCTCGGCACCGTCACAACGGCGTCCGCGCCGAGCTCTCGGGCGGCCTCCACCTGAGCGTCATCCACGAGTGCACGGTGGCGCCGAGCCGGCCGGCGACCGCGATGTGCAGCGCATCGGCACCCCGCAGGTTGCGCTCGGGTGGCCGGACGTAGTCGGCGGCTCGTCGGAAGTCGGAAGTCTCGACCGGCAGGACGTCGAGCCCTTGGTCGGCGATCACCGCAAAGGTGTACTCGGCCTCGGTACGCCCGGCAGCGTCGAGAACTGCCTGGCGCTGCTCGGTCGACAGCGCGGACGCCACCTCGACCCTGGCCCGCTCCGAGGTCACGAGGTCGTCGTCGACTCCCGCGAGCCAGTCGTGCGCACGAGCCGTCCGCTCCTCCGTCATGATGAGCGCGACGAGCAGGCTGGTGTCCAGGTAGAGCATCAGTACCGATCGTCGTCGCGCATCTGGCGAACCAGGTCACCGGAGTCCACGGAGCTGTACGGGATCTTCGCGGTCTGCCTCCTGAGCCAGTCGACGTCGATCCTCCGGCGTGGCTTGCGGTGCGCGGACATGTCCACCACCGGCTCTCCGTCCCGGGTGATGACCACCGTCACGCCGGCCTCGGCGGCGGCGATCAGCACGCTGAACCGGCCCCGCGCCTCGGTCACGCTGTAGACGCGCTCGTCTGCTGGCTGGGCCATGCCGACCTCCTGACGGACAGCTGGATGATCATGACGCTAGGCCGACGTCCTCACAGGGACAAACGCACCCGCGACCACCACCCGGTGGAGTCCCGGCCCGCGATCGTGCCAGCGCTCCATCCGGTCAACGTCGGGACCACGGCAGGACGTCCCAGGCCTGCGGCATGGCGTGAGGTGGCGCGCAAGGGCGCTCCAGCGGTGTCACCCCTCGTCACCCCGATGTCACCCGCATGTCACCCCGGCATCGGTGCCCGCCAGCCCGGTGACCGATCCGCACTGCAGGAGACACGACGGCCGGCACACCGCGGCCACCCTGCTGCTCGGCGAGAACGTGCACCCGCGGATGGTCATGGAGCTGCTCGGCCACAGCCAGATGCGCACCACGATGGACATCTACAGCCACGTCATGCCGGCCCTGGCCCGCGAGGCCGCCGACCGGATGGGCACCCTGCTGTTGCCGGGTGAGGGTGGGCAAACTGCAACCACAACTGCAACCAGAGACGACTCAGGCCGTCCTCCCGGAGGAGAACGGCCTGGTCATCGGGGTGGAGCTGAGGGGACTCGAACCCCTGACCCCCACACTGCCAGGGCGGCTGAGGGGGGTCCGCGGCGGTACGCCGGAGTTCATCTGCGCAGGTCAGAAGGACGCGCCGTCGTCTGCGGACCTCCGTGGACGACCCTGAACGCGATCGTGAGGCCACCACGGTGGCACCACACGGCAGCCGCCTGACCGACCACTGAGCGCGCCGGATCGTCGACGTCCGGACGGGCCGCACATGCCCCGGGGAGCCCGTGATGGGCTCTTCTGGACAACACACGACCGTCTGGTCATACTCGTGACCATGACGACGCTGTCGCTGGCGGACGCCAAGGCGCACCTGTCTGCCCTGGTGGCCCGGGTCAGTCGCCAGCACGAGCGGGTCTACGTGACGGTGCACGGCAAGCCCTCGGCCGTCCTGGTGGCCACGGAGGACCTCGAGTCGCTGGAGGAGACGATCGAGATCCTGACCGAGGCCGACACGATGCGGCGGCTGCACACCTCGGATGCCGAGCTGGCCCGCGGCGAGGTCGAGACGCGCGAGGAGCTGGACGCGGCCATGCGCCGCCGCCTCGGCTCCGGCAGGTGACTGGGCAGCCGGCGCCCTACGTCCTGGCGATCACGCCGACCGCCCGCCGCCAGCTCGCCGACAACCTGCCGGAGGCGGTCGCCGCGGCCGCGTACGAGTTCATCACCGGCCCACTGCTGGGCAACCCGCAGCGGGTCGGCAAGCAGCTCCGTCCCCCGCTGGAGGACCGGCACAGCGCGCGCCGCGGCACCTACCGGGTCATCTACCGCATCGACGACGACAGTCACACGGTGACCGTCGTCGATGTCGCCCACCGCCGAGATGCATATCGCTCCGGCCGTTGACCACCTGTCGCAGAGTTGCTGCGCAGAACAGCACCCGCGACCGCTCGACCCCCAGCCGTCGGCCGTGTGTTCGAAGACGTCAGCCTGAGTGCGTCCGCGCAACTCAAGTGGCATACGGAACTGCCGCGAACGCCGACGAACCACCCCGAACTGAGCGCAATGGTGGTCAAAACGGTGGTCAAGAGTCCGGCCACCACCTGCCCGGACGCCGCGGCGGACAGCGGGAAGCCGCCGTCACGGAACGTGGCGAGGACAAGAGGTCGCCACTCCCCCCGATCTTCGCCTGCCTCGCGCCCGCCTGCGCCGACAGGACAACGGCAGCGCATTGACCGGGACCAACAACGTGACCAGAATGATGGTCATGACAACGCAGTCCCTCGCCGCTGTCAAGGCGCACTTCAGCCAGGTCATCGACGAGGTCGCCGGCACGCACGAGCGCGTCGTCGTCACCAAGAACGGCAGTCCCGTGGCCGTCATCCTCGCCGTCGAGGACTACGAGTCGCTCATGGAGACCCTCGAGATCCTCTCCGACCCTACCGCCGTCGCCGAGATCCGCGACGCCCGAGCACGCATGGACGACGGCGAGGCGTTCGGCGAGGACGACGTCCGCGCCGCCCTCGCCGCCCGCCGCGCGTGACATCACCTCAGCCCTACACGGTCGTCCTCTCCACGGCAGCCAAGCGCGCGATCGAACGAGACCTGCCCGAAGCGGTCGCAGCGGCCGTCGTCGACTTCTGCTTCGGACCACTCGCCCGCGACCCCCACCGCGTGGGCAAGCCGCTGCGCCTCGAACTCGAGGGCCTCTGGTCAGCCAGACGCGGCCAGTACCGGGTCATCTACTCCATCCACGATGACCAGGTCCTCGTCCGCGTCGTCCGCATCTCCCACCGCGCCGACGTCTACCGAACCTGACTTTGGAGACAGGCGACCCGAGAGAAGCAACCCCTTGTTCCCAGCGTGGCTTGGGCCGTCCTTGCGGGTGCTGAACCGGTGTAAATGTGCAGGTGAGTTGCCAAGTAGCGGTCCAGCCATGACTGATCGCCGCTGACCCCAACTGCCTTGCGAACTGCCGTAAGGCGTCCACGCACTCGGGCGGGTCCCTGTCACCCGGTCGATCGGCTCAGTAGTGGTATCGCGCCTGCAGGATGACGAGTTGTTCGCCCTCGACCGTGTACACGAGGGTTGGGCTCAGGCCGTCCGCGGTGGTGGTGGACGCGTTGACGACGCCGCCGTCGAATACGGCGTTGCGGGTTACCGCTGGATGTTCAGCCCTCACCAGTCGGGTGACACGTCCTTCAGTCGGACGTCAGGGTGCAGCGGGCTTCAAGACGTAGCCGGCGCCGCGGAGGGTGTGGATCATGGGCGCACGATCCTTGTCGATCTTGCGGCGCAGGTAGGAGATGTAGAGCTCCACGATGTTGCCCTGGCCGCCGAAGTCGTGCTGCCACATGCGGTCGAGGATCTGCGCCTTGGACAGCACCCGGCGCGGGTTGCGCATGAGGTAGCGCAGCAGCTCGAACTCGGTCGCGGTCAGCCGGATCTCCGTGCCACCGCAGGTCACCTCGTGGCTGTTCTCGTCCAGCGTCAGGTCCCGACGATCAGCGGGCCGTCGTCGGCCATGGTCTGCCCGGTGCGGCGCAGCTAGGCACACAGCCGCGCGACGAGCTCCTCGATCCCGAACGGCTTGGTCACGTAGTCGTCGCCGCCGGCTGTGAGCCCGGTGATCCGGTCGGACACCGCGTCCCGGGCGGTGAGGAACACGACCGGCAGCAGCTGGGAGTCCGCGCGGAGCCGCCGCAGCACCTCGAAGCCGTCCACGTCGGGCAGCATCACGTCGAGGATGACCGCGTCGGGCCGGAAGTCGCGGGCCACGCGGACGGCCTCGGCGCCGTCGGCGGCCGTGCGCACGTCCCAGCCTTCGTAGCGCAGGGCCATCGACAACAGGTCGGTGATAGAGAACTCGTCGGCCACGACGAGCACCCGCACAGCACTACCGTAGTCGCACCAGACGAGCTCCACCACGTAGACGTGCCTACACGTCCCCCGGTTTGCCCTGGTGCCGGCCGTACGGGTTGCAAGACCCCCGGCATGCCGCCCGTCGGCGCCGACGGACGACGTGCTGGGGCCACTCCGTCCTGACGTAGGGTAGTCCGGCGCGGCCACGCGACGCGGTCACCCGAACCCGGCAGGTCGCCCACCGCGGTCGATGGGACCTCAGCGGCGCCGTGCCGCCGGCGTGAGCGTGTGGTCGCCGTAGCTGTTGTCGTCCGGGTTGACGGTCACCCCGGGGGCGACGAGCTTGTCAATGCGGTCGAGCACCTCAGTCGACAGGGTGATGCCCGCGGCGGGGAGGTAGGACTCCAGCTGCTCCATCGTCCGCGGCCCGACGATCGCCGAGGTGACGCCGGGGTGGTTGAGGACGAACGCGATCGCCATCTCGATGAGGCTGATGCCGGTCTGCTCGGCGAGCTGGGCGAGGTCTTCGACGATGTCGAGCTTGCGCTGGTTGGCGGCGCTGCTCATGTCGAACCGGGCGCTGGGCCGGGCGGCCGAGGTGGGGGTTCCGGCGGCGTCCTTGCGCCACCGGCCGGACAGCCAGCCGCCGGCCAGCGGGCTGTAGGTGAGGGTGCCCATGCCGTGCCGCTGGGTGGTGGGCAGCACGTCCTCTTCGATGCCGCGCACGAGGATCGAGTACGGCGGCTGCTCGGTGACGAACCGCTCCAGGTGCCGCTCGCGGGAGGCCCACTGCGCCTCGACGATCTGCGAGCCGGAGTACGACGACGAGCCGATGTAGCGGACCTTGCCGGCCCGGACCAGGTCGGTCAGCGCGCCGAGGGTCTCCTCCACGTCGGTGCTCGGGCTGGGCCGGTGCACTTGGTACAGATCGATGTAGTCGGTGCCCAGCCGCCGCAGGGAGTTCTCGACCTCGCGGATGATCCAGCGGCGTGAGCCGCCGCGGGAGTTGGGGTCCTCGCCCATCGGCATGAAGAACTTGGTGGCCAGGACGACGTCGTCGCGCCGGCCCTGCAGGGCCTCGCCGACGATCTCCTCGGAGACGCCGGCGGAGTACACGTCGGCGGTGTCGACGAAGTTGATGCCGGCGTCCAGCGCCCGGTGGATGATGCGGATGGAGTCGGCGCGGTCGTCGTTGCCCCAGGGGCCGAACATCATCGCCCCCAAACACAGCGGGCTGACCTGCACGCCGGTGCGGCCGAGCGGGCGGAACTGCATGCGTGGCTCCTTCTTCTAATGAGAACCGGCGGCGGCCATCGCCACCCGGTGGTCGATGCCGATCGGGACGGGGTCGGGTGCCCGGCGAGTGGGCGAGCGGCCCCGGTCGACGGCTGCCCGCCGGAAGTTGTCCCGGCGGGCAGCCGTCGAGAGGTCAGGGACGGACCACGACCTTGAGCGCCTCGCGGGAGTCCATCGCCTTGTAGCCGGCGGGGACGTCGTCCAGGCCGACGGTGCGGTCGAACACCCGGCCGGGCTCGATGCGCCCCTCGAGCACGTCGGGCAGCAACCCCTCGACGTAGGACCGCTGCGCGCCGGGGCCGCCGGTGAGGGTGATGTTGCGGCCGAACAGGTCGAAGCCGGCCGGCGCGTCGGAGTACTGCGGCACGCCGACGCGGCTGATCACGCCGCCGGCGCGTACGACGCCGAGGGCCTGCTCGTAGGCGGGCAGATGCCCGACGCACTCCAGGACGGCGGAGCTGCCGTGGCCGCCGGTGAGCTCGCGGACGGCGGTGATGCCCTCCTCGCCGCGGGCGGCGACGACGTCGGTGGCGCCGAACTCCCGGCCGAGGTCGGTGCGTGCCTGGTGGCGGCCCATGAGCACGATCTGCTCGGCGCCCAGCCGCTTGGCGGCCAGCACGGCGAGCAGGCCGACGGCGCCGTCGCCGATGACGGTCACCGACGAGCCGGGGCCGACCTGGCCGCGCACGGCGGCGTGGTGGCCGGTGATCAGCACGTCGGACAGCGTGAGCAGCGAGGGCAGCAGCGCGGAGTCTTCGCCGACGGGGGCCTTGATCAGCGTGCCGTCGGCGAGCGGCACGCGGACGGCCTCGGCCTGCGCGGTGGAGAAGAAGCCGCCGTGCTTGCAGGAGGTGGTCAGGCCCTCGCGGCAGAAGACGCAGGTGTTGTCGAAGTAGGCGAAGGGCGCGATGACGAAGTCGCCGCGGCGGATGGTGGCCACCTCGGAGCCGACCTCCTCGACCACGCCGATGAACTCATGCCCCATCTGCTGGCCCCGCTCGCCGGCCGGCATGGAGTGGTAGGGGTGCAGGTCGCTGCCGCAGACGCAGGTGCGGACGACCCGGACCAGGGCGTCGGTGGGCTGTTCGACGACCGGGTCGGGTAGCTGCTCCACTCGCACGTCGCCGGCGCCGTACATGACTGTTGCTCGCACGAGGTCGTGCCTTTCTGTTCGGGGTCTGGTTCCAGGCAACCCCGGGCCGCGGTGGCGTGGGAGTGCCTGTCGTTCGGGGTACTGGCAGTGCCCCCCGGGGCCGGTCAGTGGGCGAGGCGTGCCAGGTCGTCCTGCACCGCGGGCGGTTCCTCGGCGACCGGCGGCAGGGTGGCGGGGTCGCCGGCCGCGTCCAGCGCGCCGGCGGGGTCGGGTGTCAGGGCGCCGAACAGGCCGGACCAGTCCGACGGTGCCGGGCCGGCCTCGGCGAACAGCTCGAAGGTCCGGCCGGCCGCGGTGTCGGTGAGCAGGCTGCGGACGAGGACCTCGGCGAGCTGGTCGCGGCCGATGCCGCCGTTGCCGGTGTCGGTCTGCTCGAGGACGAGCCGGTCGTCGCCGGCGCTGACGGCGTCGAACCAGCCGGGGCGGACGATCGTGTAGGGGGCGCCGCTGGCGCGGACGAGCCGTTCGGAGCGCCGCTTCCAGTCCAGCAGCTGGCCGGTGCTGCCGCCGTAGGCGCCGCGGCGGCTGACGCCGATGGAGGTCATCAGCGCGAGCCGGGGCTTCCGGTCGTCGAGGGCGTGCAGGACGGCGGCGACGCCGCCGTAGTCGATGCGCCGGGCGGCGTCGGGGCTGCCGTGGCCGCCGTGGGTGAACACGACGGCGTCGACGCCGGAGACGGCCGCGTGGAGGGTGTCGGGCTTCTCGAGGTCGCCGGGAACGAGGTCGGCGCCGGGCAGGAGCCGCTCGGCGCCGGCCGGGTCGCGGACGAGTGCGCGAACGTCGAGGCCGTGCCGCTGCGCGGCGGCGACGACGCGGCGGCCGATGCCGCCGGTGGCCCCGACGACGAGCACGGACGTGGGTGAGCTGGGCATGGGATCTCCTCGTGGCGGCCGAAGCCGCTCGGTGGTGGGTCGGGGGGCGGCGCGCCGTCAGTCGACGGGGTCGACGCCGGTGAGCCGGAGTTCTTCGATGTCGATCCGGGTCTGCACGCGGCGCGCCACGGAGTCGTCGATGGCGCCCTCGCGGCGCAGCCGGAGCAGGACTTCGCGCTTGCGGTCCAGGAGGGCCAGGCGGAGCCGGCGGTACTCCTCGTCGCGGGCCAGCGGCGACGCCTCGGCGAGCGCCACCGGGTGGGGCACGGGCACGAGCCCGGCGGCCGCATCATCGGTGGCGTGGGTCCGCTCCGGTCCGGACGTGCGGCGACGGTCGGCGTGGTTGGCCTCGACGATGCTCAGGTGCTCGGCGTAGTCGCGGGCGACCCGGTCGCGGACCTCGTCGCTGATGCCGTGCTCGTCGGCCAACTCGGGGATCGCGGTGACCGTGGTGGTGGTGAGCGCCCGCTCGGCCAGCTCCAGTTCGTCGTCCAGGGCGGAATCCGCCGGCAGCCGCGCCCACCGCACCACGACCGGCAGCAGCGGGCCCTGGACCAGCAGCGTCAGGACGATGACCCCGGTGGTGACGAACACGATGTCGTCCCGCCCCGGGAAGGGGGCCCCGTTCTCCAGCGCCAGCGGCACGGAGAGCGCGATGGCCAGCGAGACGGCGCCGCGGAACCCGGCGACCGCGCTGACCACGCGGGCCCGGTAGCTCATCCGCCGCGCCCGCTGGGAGGGCCGGCGGTCCAGCAGCCGGATCAGCGCGACGCTGAGGGTCTGGAAGACGAACCGGACGACGAGCAGCCCGACCCAGACGGCCACCACGACCCCGAGCAGCCGGCCGACGTCGGCGATGCCCAGGTCCCGGATGACGACCTGCGCCTCGAGCCCGATGAGCACGAACAGCGCGCCGTTGAGCAGCTGCGAGCCCAGCGGCCAGGCCGACTCGGTCTGCCGGCGGGACGCCGCGGTGCTAATCCGCGCCGAGGCGTACCCCACGGCGAGGCCGGCGACGACGACGGCGAGCACGCCGGAGGCGCCGATCAGCTCGGCGAGCAGGTAGGCGACGAACGGGACGAGCAGCAGGCCGATGTTGATCGTCGTGGCGTCGCGCAGCGGCCGGAGCAGCAGGTACGCCGCGCCCGCTACCGCAGCTCCGACGGCGACCCCGCCGAGGTAGGACCGGGCGACGAGGCCGGTGACGTCGAGTGCGGTGTAGTCGCCGCCGACCGCGATCCCGACGGCGATGGCGTAGACCACCAGTGCGGTGCCGTCGTTGGTCAGGCTCTCGGCCTTGAGCAGCATGAAGTTGCGGTGCGGCAGGGTGCGCCCGAGCGCGGCGACGGCGGTGGCGTCCGGGGGCGCGACGGCGGCACCGAGCACCAGTGCGGCCGCCCACGGGATGCCGAGGGCGTGCGCGATGCCGGCGACGGCGAAGGCGGTGGCGACCACCAGCAGCGTGCTCATGATCATGATGCCGCGGAAGTCACGCCGGATCGACCGCAGGGACGTGGTCAGGCTCTCCCAGAAGAGCATCACCGGCAGGAAGATCAGCAGCACCATCTCCGGGTGCAGCTCGATGTGGCGCAGTTCGGGGACGAACCCCAGCGCGACCCCCAGCAGGAGCAGGAGCAGCGGGGTCGCCATCCGCAGGCGGGGTGCCAGCACCGTGCCGGCGAAGACCGCGGCGCCGAGCGTCACGGTGATCTCGAGGCCGTTCATGGCCTGCCTCAGTTCTTGTCGACGGTGTGCGGCCGCTGGCGGTCAGTGCCAGGTGGAGGCGACGGTCCCGGCCGCGACCCATGCGGAGCCGTCATGGGCGAAGGAGATGCGCAGCTGGAGCGGCCACGTGTCGGTCGCGCCCCAGATGGTGGCCGCCGTGCGCGTGCGCGCGGTGACCACCGGGGCCTCCCCGGACACGTCGACGGACACGTCGACGTCCTCCACCGAGTGGTAGGTCATCTGCCCGGACCGGACGTCGGCGAGCCACTCGGCCTTCGGCTGCCGGTAGCCGGTCATGTGCACCAGCGTGAAGTCCTCGGCCAGCAGCGCGCCGAGCGCGTCGGCGTCCCCGGCGACCATCGCCTGGCGCTGCGCCGCGTAGTTGGTGAGGACGGCGTCGCGGATGCCGGTCGCGGTCTCGGTGTTGCCGTTGTCCACGCTCAGGCCTCGGGGATCTCGCGGCCGAAGTTCGCGCGGGTGATGTCGGCCGGCTCCGGCCCGCCGCGTACCCCGGTGTCGAGGGCGTCGATGGCGGCCTGCTGCTCGCCGGTGAGCTCGAAGCCGAAGACGTCGAAGTTCTCGCGGATCCGGGACGGGGTGACCGACTTGGGGATCACCTGGCGGCCCTGCTGGATGTGCCAGCGGAGCATGACCTGGGCGGGCGTCTTGCCGTGCGCGGCCGCGATCTTGCCGATGGTCGGGTCCTGCAGTGTGCTGCCGTGCGAGCCGTCGCGGTAGAACGTGATGCCGCCGATCGGCGACCACGCCTGGGACAGGATCCCGTGCTCGGCATCGAGGTCGAGCAGCTGGGACTGCCGGAAGTACGGGTGCACCTCGATCTGGTTCACGGCGGGAACGACGGTCGTCTCGGCCAGCAGCCGGGTGAGGTGCTCGGGCATGAAGTTGGAGACCCCGATCGCGCGAACGTCACCGGCGGCCACCAGCTTCTCCAGCGCCTTGTAGGCGCCGATGGTCAGCTCGAACTCACCCGGCAGCGGCTGGTGCAGGATGAGCAGGTCGACCTGGTCGAGTCCCAGCTTCCCGGCGCTCTTGTCGAACGCGTGCAGCGTCTCGTCGTAGCCGTAGTCGCTGATCCAGATCTTGGTCTCGACGAAGACCTCCGACCGGTCGACGTCGGACCGGCGCAGCGCCTCACCGACCTGCCGCTCGTTGCCGTAGGCCGCGGCGGTGTCGATGTGCCGGTAGCCGACCTCCAGCGCGGTCTGCACGGCGGTGACCGTCTCGTCCGGCGGGGTCTGGAAGACGCCGAACCCGACAGACGGGATCTGCACGCCGTTGTTCAGGGTGAACGAAGTGCTGCTCATGACTCCAGCCTCTGCCCGCTGACGCGGGCCTGGCAGTGCCTGTCGTTCGGGGTACTGGCAGTGCCCCCCGGCCGGTGCGTACCGGTCAGGCGGCCGCCCGCAGGGTGGGTCGGCACCTGCGCCGCGGCAACCGCGGACAGCAAGGCCAGCCCGAGCGTCATCCCGAGCTGGTGGGCGGTGTTGAGCGTGGGTCCGGCTCAGCGGCTCACCGCAACGCCGAAGCCCCGCGACCGTCGGTCGGCCGGGGCTCCGTCGTGATCGAGTTCGTCGTGACGCTCAGTCGGCCAGGGTGGCGTTGTCGAGGACGAACCGGTAGCGGACGTCAGCGTCGAGAATCCGCTGGTAGGCCTCGTTGATCTGGTTCCCGGCGATCATCTCGATCTCGGCGGTGATGCTGTGCTCGGCGGCGAAGTCGAGCATCTCCTGGGTCTCGCGGATGCTGCCGAAGTGGGTGCCGGTGTAGCTGCGCCGGTTCCGGATGACGTTGTAGGCGTTGAAGGTCACCGGGTTGGGGTCGATGCCGGCGTTGACCAGCGCACCGCCGAGCGCGAGGAGCGACAGATGCGCGTCGACGTCGATGCTGCCGCTCACGGTGTTGATGATGAGGTCGAACGTGTTTGCGAGGGTCGCGAACGTGCCGCTCTCGGCGGTCGCGTAGTACGCATCCGCGCCGAGCGCGAGGGCGTCGGCGCGCTTTCGGTCGCTGCGCGAGAGCACGGTCACCTCGGCGCCCTTGGCCTTGGCGAACTTGACCGCGAGGTGCCCGAGGCCGCCGAGACCGACGACGGCGACCTTGCTGCCCTCACCGACGTTCCAGTCCTTCAGGGGTGCGTAGACGGTGGCGCCGGCGCACAGCAGCGGAGCCGCTGCGGCTGGATCGAGAGAGGTGGGCACCCTCACGACGAAGTCCTCGTTGGCGACGATCTGCTCGGAGTAGCCGCCCTGCGTCATGGTGCCGTCTCGGTCTGGGCTGCTGAAGACGAGGGTGTGGCCCGTGAGGCAGTACTGCTCCTCGCCGCGGAGGCAGTTCGCGCATTCTCGGCAGGAGTTGACCATGCAGCCGATGCCGACGCGGTCGCCGACGGCGTGCTTGGTGACCTGGTCGCCGATGGCGGTGACCTCGCCGACGATCTCGTGACCGAGCACGAGCGGCGAGCCGGGCAGCGGGTTGGCGACGAAGTTCATGTCGGAGTGGCAGATGCCGCAGTACCTGATGGCGATCTGCACGTCATGGGCGCCGACATCCCGACGCTCGATGGTGACCGGCTGGATGGTGCCGTTGGTCTCGAGGACTCCGTAGGCGCGGACGGTGGTGGGCATGATCTTCCTTCGGTGAGAGGAGCTGGCGCTCGTTGCGGGGTTGGGGCACTGGCGTTCCGGGGCGGTGGCGTCCGGGCCGGAGTGCGACAGGGTCAGTGCCGTCATGAGCCCGGCCGTGGAGCGGCCGACCAGATGTCGCCGACGTAGACGGCGGCGAGGACTATCACCGCTGCAGTCAGTGGTGCTGAGGCGGGCGCGCCATCAGGCGGTCGCGCGGACGGCCGGCTGCTCAGCGGCGGTCGAGCGCTGCTGGCGGTGGCTACGGGCGGTCGGCACCAGGACGACGAGGACCACGAGCAGCGCCACGGCCAGCAGCACACTGCTGGCGGTCAGCGCGGCGCCGACGTGCTCGGCCACGGCCGCCGGCCCGGTGAGGCCGGCACCCGCGCCGGCGGCCACCGCGGACAGCACCGCCAGCCCGAGCGCCATCCCGAGCTGGTGGGCGGTGTTGAGCAGGCCCGAGGCGGCACCCGCGTCCTGCGGCGCGACACCGGCGATCCCGGCGGTGGTCAGCGGCGCGAAGGCCAGGCCCTGCCCCACCCCGACCACCACCATCGGCAGCGCGACCGAGATCAGGTAGCCGCCCCCGAGGCCGGCCCGGCTCAGCCAGACCATGCCGATCAGCGTGAGCAGCACGCCGGCGGCGAGTAGGAGCGCGTCGGGCATCCGGGTGCGCAGCCGCGGGATGGCCAGCGCGACGGCGAAGTTGACCAGCGACATCGGCAGGAAGCCCAGACCGGCCTGCAGCGGTGTGAAGCCGAGCGCGTCCTGCATGAGCTGGGTGGTGAAGAAGAAGAAGCCGATCATCGCGCCCATGTACAGCGCGCGGGCGGCGTAGGCGCCGCTGCGCTCGCGGCTGGCGAACAGCCGCAGCGGCATCACCGGCTGCGCGGCCCGGGACTCGGTGAGGACGAGGGCGGCCAGCAGCAGGACACCGACGACGAGGGCGGCGACCACCCGGGCCGAGCCCCAGCCGGCCTCGCCGGACTCGATGATCCCGAACACCAGCGCACCCATGCCCAGCGTCGCGCACAGGGCGCCGACGAGGTCGAAGCGTCCGCGCTGCCGCGGCGTCTCAGTCAGCACCGCCCGGGCGCCGACGATCATGGCGGCCGCGATCGGGACGTTGACCAGGAATGCGGCCCGCCAGGAGATCAGGTCGGTGAGGGCGCCGCCGACCAGCAGCCCCAGGCTGGCCCCGATGCCGGCGGTGGCGGCATACCAGGCGACCGCGCGGGTGCGCGCCTCGCCCTCGAAGTAGGCGGTGATCAGCGCCAGCGACGTCGGGGCGACGATCGCGGCGCCGACGCCCTGCAGCGCGCGGGCGGCGATCATCCACCAGCCGGTCGGTGCCAGCCCGATCAGCAGCGACGCGGTGCCGAAGACGGCCAACCCGATGACGAACAGCCGCCGCCGGCCGATGAGGTCCCCAGCCCGGGCACCCAGCAGCAACAGGCCCCCGAACACCAGCACGTAGGCGTCCTGGACCCAGGACAGGCCGGTCGGGCTCAGGTCCAGGCCGGCACGGATGCTGGGCAGCCCGGTGAAGATGACCGAGTTGTCCAGCAGGATCATGAAGTAGCTGATCAGGATGATGGCCAGGATCGCCGCTGGCCTGCTGTTGCGGGGCACGCACCCAGTGCACGGCGTCTGGCGCGGGCGCGGGAGTGACGGTCGTTCCGGGTACTGGCAGTGCCTCCCAGCTTCCCCGACGGCTGCCTACCGTGGAGTCGTGAGCAAGGCCGAGCTGAACGCGGAGATCCGCGATTTCCTGAGCACCCGGCGCGCCCGGATCACCCCCGAGCAGGCCGGCCTGCCGGCCTACGGCGGCAACCGCCGGGTCAAGGGCCTGCGCCGCGAAGAAGTGGCGATGCTCGCCGGCGTGTCGGTCGACTACTACGTGCGTATGGAGCGGGGCGGCCTCGCCGGCGCCTCGGAGAGCGTGCTCAACGCCCTGGCCGAGGCCCTGCGGCTAGACGAGGCCGAGCGTGACCACCTGTTCGCCCTCGCCCGGGAGAGCGGTGCACACAGCGCCCAGCGCAAGCGGGCCACGCCGACCGCGGTCCGCCCGGCCGTCCAACAGGTCCTGGACGCGATGGCCGATGCCCCGGCCTGGGTGCGCAACGGCCGGCACGACATCGTGGCGATGAACCAGCTGGCGCGGGCCCTGTACTCCCCCGTCCTGGCCGCCCCTCGTCGTCCGGCAAACACCACCCGCTTCGTCTACCTCAACTCGGAAGCGGCGCGGGAGTTCTTCGTCGACTACGACCGGATCGCCAACGACGCCGCCGCCATGCTCCGGCTGGAAGCGGGCAAGAACCCTGGGGACAAGGCGCTCATCGAGTTGGTGGGCGAGCTGTCCACCCGCTCGGAGCTGTTCCGCCGACGGTGGGCCCAGCACGACGTCAAGTTCCACCGCAGCGGCCAGAAGCGGCTACGCCACCCCGTCGTCGGCCAGCTCGACCTGGACTTCGAGTCGATGGAGTTGCCCTCAGCACCCGGGCTGACGATGAACGTGTACACCGCCGCCACCGGCACGCCGAGTGCCGATGGCCTCAAGCTGCTCGCCTCCTGGGCTGCCTCGCAGGAACACCTGCCCACCGAGGCCGCCGCGGCACCCACCGCCTGAGCGGCACAGCGAGGACGGACGGCCGTCTTCTCAACGGCCAGCACCCCCCCGGTTCCGCCTGGTCCTCGCCGCTGCCACAGAAGCAGCGGGGTCCGGTATCCGACCATGACCCCACGCGCAACGACCTCGTCCGGTCCTCCGCGCTACTACCGCAGCCAGGAGGACCAGGACTCCACGCAGGAGAAGTCACCCGCCGTCCTCGCCGCTGCCATCGGAGCAACGAGGACCAAGGCGCAGACGGTGAGGCACCAGCGAGTGCCCTGCCCGCGGTCCCCGATGCTGCCATCGCAGCCGGGAGGACCCGGGGCCGTCGGGTTCCCACGGCGAGCAACCGACCGACCGGTCCTCGGCGCTGCGCTCGCAGTAGCGAGGACCCCGCTGGCCTGACCGCGACTGACGCGGACGTCGACGTCGGGCCTCGATGCTGGCGACGAATGCACGGGCACCGGCCGCCGGCACGTGTCCGTCCGCGGCGCTGCCCACGGTGCCGCCCCCCGCCGGCGGGTAGCCGGCCGAGCCCTGGAGGCTCCTGTGCTGTTCCTGCCAGCAACCGGCGGCGCGGTGGTCATGGTGTGCGACGAGATCTGCCTCGTCGCGGTGGTCGACCGTCTTCCCGCTGCCGAGCCGATGTTCGTCCCTGAGCTGGGCGTGTGCTGTACCTGCTACGCCTGCTCGCTCACCGTCCCCGGGACTGCGTGTGCATGCGCACGGTTCGAGGTCAGCTGCAGTCGGCCGTCATGGCTGCTGACGTCTCAAGCGGTCGATGCGTTGGCCACCATCCAGGATGCCGGTGGCCCCACGGACATCGACGAGTCGGGGTGGCAGCAGCTGCTGGCTCTTGGTGACCAGTTCTGGATCGGCGGCGTGGTGGCCCTTCTGTGGGTGCGGCATCAGCAGGGCTGAACTCCGATGTTGCTCAGCGCTTGCGCCCGGCCACCACGCCCCCACGGTGACGCCGCGGTGGACGTGCGCCACCCCCGCGGGACAGCGGGGGGTCGTCCTCCGCGCCGCGGCGACCCATGGAGGGTCCCGTGTCATACCAATCCATCCGCGCGGTCCCGGCGCGGCGGCTCCCCGGAGACGCCGCCCATCGCGACCGCGACCTGCGCCGACTGCTCGCCGTGTGGCGAGCCCTCGGCGCCCGGTACATCGCCGCGCAGGCGCACGGCGGCGCCGATGAGCTGGAGCTCGCCGACGCACTGGCCGGCATCGAGCACGCTCTGGAGGTTCGGCACCCGGCGGCCTGGCAGGCGCTGCAGGGAGATCTGCACGTCGCCCTGGTCGAGGCGGAGCACTCCGGTGACGCCGTCACACCGTCGTCGGACTGTGTGGTCTGCCGGCGGATCTCGGACGGCCTGCCCATCTCGATCGGGCAGCCGGTCCGGCTGACGGAGGAGGCGCGATGACCGCCGTCCCCGTTCAGCGGTCCCGCTCCGGGGGCGTCACGGTCAACGGCGACGTGCTCGAGATCCAGCACCTGCGGGTCGCGCATCCGGAGACGGTCACGCTCGCCCGCCATGTGCTCGCCAAGCACGGGCCCGCGGCGCTGGCCGACGACGTCGCCACCGCCGTCGTCATCGGGATGATCGCCGGCCGGCTGCAGCGCAGCACCGGCGACACCACCGCGGTGATGGAGCGCGCCCTCGCGGGCTTCGACGAGGCGGTGCAGGCACGCGCGACGGCCACCGTCGCGCAGCTCGATGGCCTGCTCGCCCGGGTCGACGCCACCGAAGCCGCCACCCGGCAGGCCGCAACGGACGTGCTGGCCGCGCTCCCCACCCGGATCGAGCAGGGCCTGACCGCCGTACTCGCCGGCGGCGCCGGGAACGTCCGCGAGGCCGTCCGACAGTCCGTCGCCACGGCGCAGGCTGAGGCGCTGGCCCAGCTCGAACGGGTCGTGCGCTCGCACACCGCCGAGGTGCGCAGCGTCGTCAGCACCGAGAACCCCAGCTCGCCGATCGCGGCGTTGCGCCGGGATCTCACCGCGACCGTCGAGAACACCCGACGGGAGCTGGTCGAAGGACTCGCCGCAGTGCGCGCGCTGGTACAGGCCGATCAGGCCCAGGCCGCGGCGCGCAGCAAGTCCAGTGCTGCGGGGAAGGACTTCGAGGACGCCGTCGCCGACATCGTCGACGAGTGGGCGAAGGCCACCGGCGACTGCGTCGAGCACGTCGGTGCTCACCCGGGAGCCGGCACCACGAGGAAGACCGGGGACGTCGTGGTCCGCGTGCTCTCGTCCGGCAGCAACCAGCCGACGATCGCCATCGAGGCGAAGCGGCGGGCGAGGGCGCTCACGGCGCGGCAGCACCGCGAGGAGCTGGCCGAGGCCATGCGGGTTCGCCGCGCACGGGCCGCCCTCGCGGTCGTCCCGACGCCGGACCAGGTGCCGGGGCCGGGCCGATTCACCGGGTCGACCCCAACGCCTGGGTCGTCTCCGCCGACGACCCCGAGCTGCTCCGGCTGGTGCTCGCCGTCGTCCGGGAGCTCACCCTCCTGGCGACGGCACAGAGCGACGGTGATCCTGCCGTTGACCTGGGTCGGGCCCAGACCGCGATCGGTCATGGGGTCCAGCTTCTGTCCCGATTCGACGAGGTCACGAAGCACACCGGTGCCGCCGAGCGCGCGCTGACCGGGATCCGCAGCACTGCGGACAGCCTGCGGGCGGCGCTGGCGGCGCAGTTGCAGGAAGCCGCCCGCGCGCTGCAGGCCAAGGCCTAGACGCCACGTGGGGGGAGGAGCGACAGCTCCTCCCCCCACGTTCATGTGCATGCGGGCCTGGGTGACCGCGCCGGTTCTACCCGATCGGCTCCTCGACCCGTTCGTTGCCGCGCCATACCTGGGCCACATGGGCAACGGAGAACACCCGTGGCCCCATCGCCGTGTGCGCAATGACGGCGTGCAGTTCTCCGCGGTCATGGCTTGGGTCGTGCCCGCGCAAGAAGATCTTCTCGGCGTAGATGGTTGTCACCAGCGCGGCGTCCATCGCGGCCAGCGCGGCATGCAGCGCGCCCCGCCGGATGAAGATGCCCGCCGTGCCTCGACAGCTGGGCGTATCGGAGGCGAAGGTCACGACCTGCCCATCGGCGCACCATGCGTGCTCGGCCTCGTAGGCGCCGAGGCGCAGTCGATCCGCGTCTGGACCGGGCGCCGCGCACCATCCGGCCCGCAGCGCCGTGCACAGTTGTGGCGCCGGCAAGAGCACGGCTCCGTAGTCCCGGTTGGAGAAGTCCTTGTCCGCCCGGTTGGCGCAGGACACCGTGGCTGGCGCGACCTCGACCGTTGACCCGCCGACGTCCAGCGTCGTCCACCCGCCCGGGGTCCGGTACTCGTCGAAGACCTGCTGCAGCAGGCGCGGCCACCGCTCGATGTCGGGGTAGCCCTTCAGGAAGGGCGCGTGCGGATGAACCGACTCCGGTTCCCGGACGGTGTCCCAGCGCTGCCGCGCCGCCCAGCCCAGCACGAGGTCTACCTGGGACGCAGGCACCAACATCGACTTCAAGTGGACGGGCAACTGCCTGCGGTCCTGCTGCCACGAGGACCCCGGCGCCCCCGGCTGCATCGGTACCCGCCAGGTGGTCGCGAACTCGAGGACAGTCCAGGCATCGCCATGGCCGTCGGTGACCGACGCCAGCGACATGGGGTCCGGCATGTCGGTGGTGTCGCGGAGCCAGTCCTCGTCCGCTCCCCCCACGTGGAGTTCGTGGTGGTCTCCGGCAAGCCACCAGGCCGCGCGCCGGACCGTGCTGAGTTGCTGCGCGCGCAGGCGACCGGCCGCACTGTCGTCCGGCGGCTGGTCCCCCCGCAACGTGCTGGTGGGGTCCAGATCCTCGACATAGCCGAGCTGCCAGGGGCCGTCGTACGCAACGGGGGTGTCAGACCAGAACTGCTGCACCGTGCAGTGGTCGGCGAGGTGACCGGCGACCTCGAAGAAGGCGATCCACGCGTACTTCTCGGCGTACCGCTCGACCTCTGCGGCACGCCTGCTGCCGACCTCGGCGAGGTTTCGGTCGATCGTGCCGAACTCCTGCCGGTTCCAGCCCAGCTCCAGCACACGGCGAGCGATCCAGCGGCCGACGAGGTCGGCATCGGGCCGCACCGGCTTGTCCCGGGCGCCGGCTGCCTGCCGCGCCAGGCGCTCCAGGTCCTCCAGCTGGGGTCGCAGCTCCTTGGGGGCCAGCGGGATGAGCTCCTGCCAGCCGCGGATCTGCCGCCTGGCGTCGGCCTCGCCCAGCAACGCGTCGACCCGGCGCGCCAGATCCGCGTGCTGCCGCAGCCCGGGGTTGAGCTGCTCGAACGTGCGGTTGCGGCGACGGGTCAGCCCGGCGCGGCGCGCGGCCTGCAACCGCCCCTGGCCCGGCAGGACGAAGTCGTCCACCAGGTGGCGGATCGTCTTCTCCTCGAAGTCCATGCCGAACTCGCTCACCGCGGTCAGGTACCGGCTGGGCCGGCGCTCGTACGCGGTGGCCAGTGCACGGTGTAACGGAGCGACGAGCGGCCATGGGCTGGAGTACGGAGGCCGCGCCGCCGTCAGGTCCCGGTCAAGGGTTTCACCGTGGCCGCGCAGCGTCGCGTCGATGACCTCGACGGCGGTCCGGGCGTAGTGCCGCGTCAGCAGGTGGGTCGGCACTGCCGTGCCGAAGACGATGTCGAAGACCGCACGCCCGAGCTCGAGGAGTCCGCCCCGCGCCTCGGTGTCGAGCCGGTCGTGGGCGTGGCGCACGGCGTGGCCGCAGGCGACGGCGATCACCCGCTCGACGACGTACGGGGCGTCTACGCCGTCGAGGCCGCGGATCAGCCGGGTCAGCGCCATCGGGTGATCGCTGGTCAGGTGCAGCAGGGCCTTCGTTGCAGTGTCCCTGATGCGCCTGTTGGGGCTGGTCAGCAGCCAGAAGAGCAAGGTCGCGGTGAGCTCCACGACGTCAGCGCCGACCGTCGAGGGGCACGACCACGCCCAGTCGATCGTGCGGGAGACGGGGTTGCCCTCCTCGTCAGCGATGAACAGGACGTCGCGGGACCACAGCAAGTCGCGCTCGGCCAGGCGCATGCCGCGCAGCGCCCGGTCGAGCCGGTGCACGTTGAGCGGATGGCCGGGGACGCACGCGACCGTCAGCAACAGGGCCAGCCATTGGGTGGCGTCGATGGCGCGGGCGTCGAGGTATCCCTGCAGCAGCTCGAGCGCGGCGTCGTCGAGCGTGGCCGGGTCGCGCCACACGAGGGTGGCGAAGAAGGCGTCGGCAAGGAGGTTGGACAGCAGTCGCTGGTCATCCGTTGCCGCATCGTGGGATGGGTCCAGCTCCAGCAACACCGCCAGTTCGACGTCGCGTCGCTCCCCGGTGAGCAACACGAGGGCCTCCAACAGCCCTCGGCGGCGCCACGGGACGCCGTCCGCGCAGAGGTCCAGAACGGCGGAGCGCAGATCGACGTTTTCGGGATGCCGCGCGAGCAGCGTTTCGGCTCGGACGTGGTCGGCCATGCGCTGGTAGGTGACGCGGATCCGATCGGACGGCTCAGCCTGAGCCCCGTGGCTGACTCGCTCCCGCAGCAGGAGGCCCTCGGCGACCATCGCGTTGAGCAGCGAGCGGCTGGCCCGGGGCTCGGGGTGGATGGTCTGGCAGAGGTCCCGAGCCGTTTCGTAGGGCAGGTGCTCGTCGTCTGCGTCGAGAAGTGCCTCGGCGAGCGCGGTGACCGCGCGCTGCACGATGTGATCGCTGACTTCCCGGTCGAGTCGCTGGGGCCGGGACACCGCCGCGTTGGCCGCCGTGAGCAACCCGTCGAAGACCCAGCTGAGGCTGACCGCCTCCCGCGGGATGGCGTCGTGCCCGCGGGCGCGGACCGACCGGCACAGGCTCCGGAGGAACAGCGGGTTGGTCAGCTCAGGCAGCATGGGTGGGAAGTCCGGCAGGCGCAGTCCGTAGTGAGCGGCGTACCGGTGCAGCGCCTCCTCCTCGTGGCCGGCCAGTCCCCGGTGGATCACCTCGGTGACCCGCAACTCCGCGGGAGGTAGGACTTCGCGGCGGTAGGTGTCGCGGACCGTGAGCACGACCGCCACCCACGGGTAGGCGGCGCAGTCGGCGAGGAACCCAGCCAGCTGGTCCCGCCACAGGTCCGCGCCGGCGCCCTCGTTGATCGCGTCGACGATCAGCAGCGCGCGGCCCTCTCCACGCACCCGCGCGGCGACACTCAGCGTGGCGAGCAGGTCGCGTCCGCTGAGGGCGAGGTCGAGCTGGCCGAGCAGCTGGGGCCAGACGTTCCCGCCTACCAGGTGCTGACCCAGCAACAGCAGGGTGGGATGTCCGCGGTCCACGCGTCGGCGGGCGCCGTCGGCGACCAAGTGGCTCTTGCCGCAGCCCGCGGGACCGGTGAAGAGCAACGCCGCCTCCGCCGCGGCCCGCGCCGCGTCGGAGGTCAGCAGAGTCCGCGCGTGGACGACGGCGTCCTGAGCGCGGGCAAGGCGTGCCCGGAGTTCGTAGAGGCGCCGTCGGGTGCCGGCCTCCGGGTCGTCGGCGCGGGCCGTCGGTCGGATCCCCCGTCCCTTGCGGGCGGCAGGGGGCCGCGCAGGAGTCACCGGGAGAGCGTTGAGCTCCGTCTCGGTGGTCGTGTCGATCTCGTCGAGTGCGCGTGACACGTCGTCGAGAGCGGCGACCAGATCAGCCACGACGGTGTCGTCAGGCTCGGTCAGCCGCGGGGAGCCAGCCCGCAGCGTCTGCGCGAGCGCGGTGGCCGTCGCTGTTGCCCGGTCGACGCCATTCTCGCGTTCGTCTGGGGCAGCGCCTGCGTCGACCAGCCGGCGGGCCGCCGTCGCGGCCTCCTCGACGGCCTCGGCGACTCGGGCGGCGAACGCCGGCGTTCGGGCCACCGCCTCCAGGTAGTCGCCGAGGTCCACGTCGACGTGGACCTCGGGGTCGTACCGCTCACCCAGGTTGGCGATCTCCCGCTCGACCTGATGGCGGAAGAAGTCGACCGTGAACAGGGTCTCGTCGAAGAAGTAGCGGACGGCACCCGCATGTCGGTCGAGCTGCAACGCCGCCAGCACGTCGCTGTGCCCGAGGTAGACGATCTCGATCGTACGGCCACGGTTCTCGGCCTCGTTGCGTCACCGCTCCGCGGCGCGGTTCCACTTTTCCAGGGCGCTGATTCGGCCCGGTATGACCGCGGCACTCCGGTCGATCGGCAGGATGTAGGCGTACCGGGTGAGGGTGGGGGTGTTCTCCAGGGCGTCGAAGAAGCTCCGGCGCATCTGCTGGAGAGCGGAGTCGTCGAGCTCGTCGAGGTACTTCGCCTGCCACGCCCAGAGGCCGTCACCCCGGCCAGTCGGCGCCGGACACGAGAACTCGATGCCGCCGTCGGGAGCAGCGCGCCTCTCCAGCTGAGCGTGGACGGGCAGGCGCTCGATGTCCGGCACGAGGAGATACGTGAGTTCTTCCCACGCCCGGTGCTGACTGCCCTCGTGCTCACGGATGCGATCGAAGTCGATCCTCGGAAGCGGGAGCTGCACTGGCGTCCTTCGACGACGGGATGGGACTCCGCATGATCTTCCTACGCGACGCCCGGTCCTCGTTCAGGTCGTCCGCCGCCGCTCTACCGATCCCCCACCGGGGACGCAACGGTTTGGCGCGGATCAGGGGGTCAACAGCGTCTCGGCGTCGAGGACTCGAAGCTCGACGTTCTCCGCCGCGCACACCTGTTCGAGCCGGGCGCGCAGCGCTTCGTCGACGGTGCCGAACGTCGCCGCGACGTGCACGTCTGCGCCGAAGCGGACGCTGTTGCGGACGTCGCTTTCGACGTCGGTGAAGCCCGCAGGCTGCTTCTTCACCTCGCCGGCGTAGACCTTCGTGCCGCCCCAGCCCAGGAGGTCCACCTCGAACTCCTCGTCGGGACCGACGAACTGCGCTCCGGCTACGAGGTGAAGCCCTTCCGACTGAAGAACGGCAGCGGCCGCGAGCACGGGGAGACCCCCATTCCTGCTGATCAGACGCATCACCGGGGCGAGCAGGTAGTACAGCCGGGGTTCCCCATGATATCCGACGTCGTACACGGCCTGGGCGCCGCACGCTCGGCAGGTCACCTGGGCCGCGGCGTCGTCGAGCTGCCGGAGGTCGTGGGCGTCGCAGAGGGTGCAGTCCGCGCGCAACCCCCTCTGGACATGACCCCGGTCCACCAGTTCCGCCAGAGCCGCTGCAACGCGCGATGCTGGCACCGCCGACGCCGGCGGCGGCAGGTTGGACGCCAGGTCATGGAGGGTCCGCGGCTGGGGCGGGCGGAGCGTGGCGAGCATCGCGAGCACGGACTCGCGGTCGGGCGCATCGAGCTTCTGCAGTTCGCGCTTGACCCTGCGGGTGTCGTCGGGCGTGAGGGCGTCTATGACCGACACGACCACCGGGTCCCGGTAGAGCTCCAGCTGGCCGGCTTCCCGTGCGAGCACGGCCCGCAGCTGCCGGGCCTTGTCTGAGGGCTCGTAGGGCAGGGCGACGGCCGCCTTCAGCACCTGCTCCGGTGAGGGCACGGCGAGGGGAAGCTCGTAGCGGCGTTGCAGCCAAGATCGCAGCCGTAGGGCATCACCCGTCCACGTGGCCCTCGCATCGAAGAGCTCGGCGACGGCGGGTCGTCGAGGGACGTCGAAGAGCTTCGAGCGCAACCGCAGGTCTACCCGCTGGCCGGTGAACGCGGGCGCGAAGGACAGCGGTCCCAGGAACGTCACCGTGGTCCGCGGTCGGTAGAGAGCCGTCGTCTGGTCGGTTGCGGCCCCAACATGCCTTGCGCCGCTCCAGAACTGCCGGGGGTCGCCGTTGATGACGGCTGTCGGCTCCACCGCCTGCGTGCGGAACAGGCCTTCCTTCCACTCCGTGCCCTCGTGAGGGGAGATGCCGATCACCGACTTGAGCAGAGTCTCCAGGTCCGCGCGCGGCAACGAGGCGCTGACCACGGACAAGGACGGCGTGCCGCGGGCGGTCTGCCGGACCAACTCCACCAGGGCGTCTCGGTTCGGCAGCACCTGGTCGTAGCCGAGGAGCAGCGAGGCGCCCTCCTCTCCGGGGCGCATGGCCCGGGCGTTCCAGAACCACAGCAGGTCCTCGAAGGTCGCCTCAGCGCCCACCACGTACAGCAGAACCAGGGACTTCGCGAACGGCGCTTCCGCGTACAGGGTGGTCAGCCCATGCACGGTGTCGTCGATGACGCTGCTGCCCCGACCTGGGCCTCGAAGAAGTTGGCGTCCGTGACGGAGCGAAGCTCGGCACCGAACTTCGCCCAGCTGTCGAGTTCCTCGCGGGTCGCCAGACGGCCGACGGCCGCGACCTGGAAGGCGTTCTCCGCGCCGGCCTCGATGAACATCCGGCCGTCGAGTTCCGCCAGCGTGTGACTGACCAGGGCGGACGGCGCCCACTGCCGGGCGTCCTCGAGCGGACGGGCGGCTTCCACACGGACTGGCCGACCCTCGTGTGATCGAACGGAGCCGGCCGCGGTGAGCTTCCCGGTGAAGTCGATGACGGTCGTGACGTCCAGGACGTCCAGGAGCTGCAGCCCGCCTGCGGCGTCGGTGGCGTCTCCGCTCTTCTCGACCATCAGCAGGGGGAACCGGCGGCCGCCCCACATGCTGCTCGCGGCGCGCATGGCCGTCGTCATCTGGTCGAGGTCGTCCTCAGCGACGGCCAAGGCCAAGTGCTCCAGGCCGAGTTCGAAGCGGATCCGCTCCTGCCGCACGAACTCGTCGACGCTCGCCGCACCATCAGGGGCTCCTTCGACGGAGTGAGAACGGCAGCTCCATCACGCAGTAGGGCCGGGCTCGTCTGAGCCCGGCCCTACTATGTGCTGGTCATCCGTAGCGCCGACCACGTGCGTTTCGCACGCGGTCGGCCCCAGTGGAGCTGAGGGGACTCGAACCCCGGACCCCCCACACTGCCAGGGCGGCTGAGGGGGGTCCGGGGCGGTGCGCCAGAGTTCATCTACGCAGGTCAGGAGGGGACATCGTCGTCGGCGGACTCCAGCGGACGACCATGAACACCATTGTTGGGCCACCATGGTGGCACCACACGGCAGCCGCCTGACCGACCATTGAGCCTGTCCGAAAATTTGGCTGGGTGCGGCTGGGGGGGAGCCCGGGCAGTGCGTGTGTATGCCTACAGAGCTCCTCCCCGGGCTCCGGGACCTATCTTGCACGCTCAACGTGTCGATCGACCTGTTGTGGTACCTGATCGCGGTGTTGGGTCCGCGCTGGCGCGGTGAGCACCCACAGCGCCGGCGGGGACGCCGACGCGCGTCGTTCGTCGATCTGCTCGCCGGCACGCTGGTCTACCTGCGCCAAAGCACCAGTTTCCGCGCCGCCGCTGCGGCGGCCCACCTGCCGCGCTCGACCCTGCACGACGCCTTCGGCCCGATCGTGGCCATGATCGCCGAGCTGGGCATCTGCCAGGCCGACGGAACTCTGCTGCGCGAGGAAGACCTCCAGCAGTGGTGTGCGGAGATGGCCGAACACGGAGAGCTGGTGCTGCTCGATGGCACCGCCACCCGCTGCCCCCGGCCCGGTGCCAGCTGGGCGGCGCAGAAGCCGATGTGGGACGCCAAGCATCGCTGTCACGCGACCAACACCGAGACGTTGACCACCGAACACGGTGACCTGCTGGCCGTGCACGGCGGCTGGCCCGGCTCGGTGCCCGAGGCCGACCAGGCGCGCCATTCGAGCTTCATCGGCGCCGTGCTGGCCTCCGAGGTGGCGATCGTCACCGACGCCGGCTTCCGCTCCGCCCGCGCCGATCTGCACGTGATCTGTCGGGCCGGCAACCACAAGACGCCCCAGCCCGGCGACCGCGAGATCACCCGAGCACGGGCGGAGAACGAACGCCCGCACGCGCTGCTGAAGTCCTGGCGGATCATGGATCGCACCCGGATCACGCCGCTGGTCAAGATTCACGCCATCACCAGCGCCGTCCTGGTCGGGCTGCAGACCTACGGCCACCGCCGACCGGACTGGCCCTGAACCAATTCTCGGACAGGCTCATTGAGCGCCGCCTGCGCGCCGATGATCGGACGGCCTCTCGCCTCGGGGGCTCGTGATGGGCTCACCTGGACAATGCAAGGCGATCTGGTCATACTCGTGACCATGACGACGCTGTCGCTGGCGGACGCCAAGGCGCACCTGTCTGCCCTGGTGGCCCGGGTCAGTCGCCAGCACGAGCGGGTCTACGTGACGGTGCACGGCAAGCCCTCGGCCGTCCTGGTGGCCACGGAGGACCTCGAGTCGCTGGAGGAGACGATCGAGATCCTGGCCGAGGCCGACACGATGCGGCGGCTGCACGCCTCGGATGCCGAGCTGGCCCGCGGCGAGGTCGAGACGCGCGAGGAGCTGGACGCGGCCATGCGCCGCCGCCTCGGCTCCGGTACGTGACCGAGCAGGCAGCGCCCTACGACCTGGCGATCACGCCGACCGCCCGCCGCCAGCTCACCGACAACCTGCCGGAGGCGGTCGCCGCGGCCGCGTACGAGTTCATCACCGGCCCACTGCTGGGCAACCCGCACCGGGTCGGCAAGCAGCTCCGTCCTCCACTGGAGGACCGGCACAGCGCGCGCCGCGGCACCTACCGGGTCATCTACCGCATCGA
This sequence comes from Geodermatophilus sp. TF02-6, assembly GCF_003319115.1. GTDB lineage: Bacteria > Actinomycetota > Actinomycetes > Mycobacteriales > Geodermatophilaceae > Geodermatophilus. The sequence continues at coordinate 145,206 of NZ_QOHF01000008.1, forward strand.
CGACGACATCCACACGGTGACCGTCGTCGATGTCGCCCACCGCCGAGATGCGTATCGCTCCGGCCGTTGACCACCTGTCGCAGAGTTGCTGCGCAGAACAGCACCCGCGACCGCTTGACCCCCAGCCGTCGGCCGCGGTTTCACGGACGTCCACCACAGTGCATCCATCCCGGTCAACCGGCATGCGGAACCACGGCGAACCCTGACGAACCGACCCGAACGGCGTCCAATGGTGGTCACGAGATGGCGAGGGCGCCCCCACGCGAGCTCCCACCCACCTGGACGTCTCCGAGATCACGGGGCATCACACCTCATCCCCAAGGGCGACTGCGGCACATGTGCCCGTGCCGGGGCGTGAGGTATCGGACAGGTCGGGCACCGCTGCACCGGCGGAGGGCGTGGTCAGGGCGCTGTCAGCGGCGCCCAGACGGGTGCTCTCTTCTCCACGAAGGCCAGCGCCCCCTCGCGCGCGTCGGCCGAGGCGAGGACCTGCTCCAGCAGGGCGTCCTGGTGTGACCAGAGCGCGTCGCCCGGCATCGGCAGTGCGGCGAGCAGCACCGACTTGCTGGCGGCCACCGCGCTCGGCGAGTTGGCGGCGATCTCCGCCGCCAGTTCCCGGGCCCGTGCCACGGCGCCGCCGTCGGCGACCACGGCGTTGACCAACCCCCATCGCGCGGCCTCTTGAGCGGACAGCTGCCGGCCGGTGAAGGCGATCTCGGCGGCCACCGCCCGCGGCAGGTGCGTGGCCAGGGCGACCAGCCCGCCGGATCCCGCCATCAGACCCCGGCTCACCTCGGGGATCCCGAAGCGGGCACCCTCAGCGGCCACCACCATGTCGCAGGCCAGTGCCACCTCGAACCCACCGGCGAGCGCATATCCCTCGACGGCCGCGATCACCGGCTTGCGGGTCGGCTGCCGCGTCAGCCCGAGGAGGCCGCCGCCCTCGGCCCCGACCGCCTCTCCGCGGCTGAACGCCTTGAGATCCATCCCCGCGCAGAAGTGGCCACCGGCGCCGGTCAGGACGGCGATCGACAGGCCCGGGTCGTCGTCGAAGTCCCGGAACGCCGCGGCAGCCGCCCGGGAGAGCGCCGCGTCGATCGCGTTGCGCACGTGCGGCCGGTTCAGGGTGATCGTCAGGACCGGGCCGTCGACGGCGGTGAGGACGCAGCCGTCCGCGGAGGGCGTGGACACAGTTCCTCCAGGTTCCTCGGGCCGTCCGGAAAGTCGTGGGGAGGACCGTAGCCGAGGGCCACCCCGCGCAGTCAACACCTTGGTTGACGCCACTGCGAGGTCGTCGATACGGTCCGGAGCACCCGTCGCTGCACCGAGGAGTCCCATGGCCCGCACCTCGCTGGACGCCACGCTGCTCGTCGACCGGGCCGATCACCACAGCGACCTCCGGAAGAGCGTCGCCGCGCTGGTGAGCGACTTCGGCCGGCCCTACTTCCAGGGGAAGGTCCGCACCGACGAGAAGCAGGCCGAGCTCTGGGCGGCGCTCGGCGACGCGGGCTTCCTCGGCGTCCACATCCCCGAGGAGTTCGGCGGCGGAGGCGGCGGGTTGGGTGATCTCAACGTCGTCGTCGAGGAGGTCGCGGCACAGGGCTGCCCGATGCTCTCGCTGGTCATCAACTCCATCTGCGCCCCCATGATCGAGCGGTTCGGTTCCGCGGAGATGAAGCACGAGTGGCTGCCGGCACTCGCCGACGGCAGCCGGAAGATGTCGTTCGCGATCACCGAGCCCGACGCCGGGTCGAACACGCACAACGTCTCGACGACCGCGCGCCCCGACGGCGACGGCTGGGCGCTCAGCGGGACCAAGTACTGGACGTCGGCCATCGACGAGGCCGACGCCGTGCTCGTGGTCGCCCGCAACTCCGACACCGGGAGCGACGGCCGCCACCCGCTGTCGCTGTTCGTCGTCCCGACGTCGACACCGGGCATCGTGACGCAGCGGATCGACGCTGCCCTCCAGGTACCGGAGAAGCAGTTCACCGTGTTCTTCGAGGACGTCCGGCTGGGCCCCGAGTCGCTGGTCGGACGCAGCGGCGAGGGCCTGCGCCAGGTCTTCGTCGGCCTCAACCCGGAGCGGGTGGCCGCCGCCGCGCTCAACAACGGGATCGCCCGGTTCGCCCTCGACCAGGCTGCCCGGTACGCACAGGACCGCGTCGTCGGGAAGACGCCGATCGGTGCCCACCAGGGGGTGGCCCATCCGCTGGCCGAGGCCTACGTGCAGGTGCAGATGGCCCGGCTGATGACCGCCCGCGCCGCGGAGCTGTACGACGCCGGCCAGGACGCCGCCGAGGCCGCCAACATGGCGAAGTTCGCAGCGGCGGACGCCTCCCTCGTCGCACTCGACCGGGCCATCCAGGTGCACGGCGGGAACGGGCTCTCCAACGAGTACGGGCTCGCCGACCTCTGGTTCATCGCCCGTCTGCACAAGACCGCTCCCGTGAGCCGGGAGATGATCCTCAACTACGTGGCCCAGCACAGCCTGGGCCTGCCGAAGAGCTACTGAGCGCGGCCACGGTGAGCGCGACGACCGTGAGCACGACGGTCACCACCCTCGGCGGGGGCATCGGGGCGCAGGCGGTCCTGCGCCCCGATGCCCCGGCGGTGACCCACGACGGCACCACGGTCACCTTCGCCGAGCTCGACCGGGCCGGCAGCGCGGCGGCCCTCGCGCTGGTCGGGGCCGGGGTTCGGCCGGGTGACCGGGTCGCCGTCCTCGCGCAGACCGGGCTCGAGTACGTCGAGCTGCTGCTGGCCTGCGCCCGCGCGGGAGCCGTTGCCGTCACCCTGAACTGGCGGCTGTCCCGCCCCGAGATCGCCGACATCCTCCAGGATGCCGAGCCGGTCCTCGTGTGCACCGCAGCCGAGTTCACGCCGCTGGTCGAGGACTGCGCCGTCCCGGTCGTGCTGCTCGGCCCGTCCTACCGTTCCTGGGTGGCGGCGACCGACGCCCCGGGCGACGTGCCGGGGAGCCGTCCGTCCGACGTCGCCGCCCTTCTGTACACGTCCGGGACCACGGGGCGGCCGAAGGGCGTGGTGCTCACCCACGAGGCCGTCGGCCACGCGCGCCGACTGGCCGGCGAGGTGTACGACTTCGGGGCCGGCGACACGATGCTGGTCGCGATGCCGCTGTTCCACGTCGGCGGGCTGGCCCACCTGGTGGGGCCGCTCCTCCAGGGCGGGCACGCGGTCCTCATGGCCCAGCCGCGGCCGGTCGAGGTGCTCCGGACCATCGAGCGGCACCGGGTGACCCACGCCTTCTTCGTCCCCACGGTCATCCAGTCGTTGCTGGCCGTCCCGGAGGTCGAGCAGATCGACCTGTCCGGCCTCCGCCGGGTCGTCTACGGCGCGGCGCCCATCAGCGAAACGGTGCTCCTCCGCGCGATGGCGACCCTCCGCTGCGAGTTCCAGCACGCCTACGGGCTGACCGAGGCGGGCGGGACGGTCACCTCGCTCCCGCCGGAGGACCACGACCCCGGCGGGCCCCGCGCCGGCCTGCTGCGGTCGTGCGGCCGGCCGGTCCCGTGGGCCGAGGTGGCCCTGTTCGACCCGGCGTCCGGCCGGCCGACCCCTCCGGGGGACGTGGGCGAGCTGTGGGTCCGCTCGTCGGCCACCATGACCGCGTACTGGAGGCGCCCCGGGGAGACCGCCTCAGTGCTGACGGACGACAGCTGGCTGCGGACCGGGGACGCGGCGTCCCAGGACAGCGACGGCTACGTCGTCATCCACGACCGGTACAAGGACATGATCATCTCAGGCGGCGAGAACGTGTACCCGGCAGAGGTCGACCGCGTGCTCTCCCGCCACCCCGCGGTGTCGGAGGTTGCCGTGATCGGTGTTCCGCACGCGACGTGGGGCGAGACCGTGCGGGCAGTGGTCGTCCTGGAGGAGGGGGCGTCGGCCACCGGCGAGGAGCTCATCGCGTTCGCGCGGCAGACCCTGGCGCACTACAAGTGCCCCACCTCGGTCGACTTCGTCGGCACGCTGCCGCGCAACGCCTCCGGCAAGATCCTCAAGGGTGAGCTCCGCGCTCGGCACCGCGGCTCGGCACGGGGCGGTCGGCAGGACGTCGACGGGACCGCAGGACCGACGTGAGGACTGGCTGATGAGCGCGACGACCCTCGACCCCGCCCTCCCCCCGGCGTCCCTGCAGGAGGTGAGCGACGGCGTCTACGCCTACGTCCAGCCGGACGGCACCTGGTGGATCAACAACACCGGCCTCCTCGTCGGCAGTCAGGGCGCGACCAGCGTCGACAGTTGCGCGACGGAGCGGCGCACCCGCGCGTATCTCGACGCCATCCGCGACGTGACGCCACGGCCGGTACGGACGCTGATCAACACGCACCACCACGGCGACCACACCCATGGCAACTGGTTGTTCGAGGACGCCACCGTCGTCGGGCACGAGGACACGCGGACCGGCGTCCTGGCGTCCGGCGTCATGGCCACGCAGGAGTTCTGGACACCTTTCGACTTCGGGGAGGTCCGGCTGGCACCGCCGTTCCTGACGTACACCGACGGCGTCACGCTTTGGGTGGACGACCTGCGCTGCGAGGTCCGGCACGTCGGCACGCCGGCGCACACCACCAACGACTCGGTCGTCTGGATCCCCGAGCGCCGCACGCTCTTCGCCGGCGACCTGCTCTTCGCGGGCGGTACACCGTTCCTGGTCATGGGGTCGCTCGCCGGCGCGATCGAGGTGCTGGAACAGGTGGTCGCCCCACTGGGCGCCGAGACGATCGTCCCCGGGCACGGCCCCGTCTCCGGACCGGGCGTGGTCGACGACGTGCTCGGCTACCTGCGCTGGCTGGACGGCGTCGCACGGGACGCCCACGCCGCCGGCGTCCCGCCCCTGGAGGCCGCACGCGGCACCGACCTCGGTCCCTACGCGGACTGGAGCGACGCCGAGCGCCTCGTCGGCAACCTGCACCGCGCCTACGCCGAGCTCGACGGAGCGGCGCGCGGCGCCCGCATCGACGTCGACGCGGCCCTCACGGACATGGTCGCCTACAACGGCGGCCGGCCCCTGACCTGCCGGGCCTGACGTGCGGTTCGCCACCTACCTCTCACCGCGCGACGGCGCCGACCACGTTGCGCTGGTCGTGGACGGCGCTCTGCACGGCCTGCCCGACCGCCGGCTCGCCGATCTGCTGGCCCCCGACCGGCTGGCCGACGCCGCCGAGCGCGCGCTGCGGGCCCCGGTCGAGGTCCTGGCCGAGGGAACCGTGCTACTGCGCGCTCCGATCCCCGAGCCCCCGTCGATCCGGGACTTCATGGCGTTCGAGCAGCACGTGGTCACGGCGAGCGCCGCGCTCGGCCGGGAGATGCACCCCGACTGGTACGAGCTCCCGGTCTTCTACTTCACGAACCCCGCGGCGGTGTGCGGCCCGGCGGACGAGGTGCCCGTCTCCCCCGGCTCGACGGCCTTCGACTACGAGCTCGAGGTCGGCATCGTCGTGGGCACCCCCGGCCGGGACCTCGACCCCGCCACGGCCGAGGAGCACGTCGCCGGCTACACGATCTTCTGCGACTGGAGCGCCCGGGACCTGCAGGCTCGCGAGATGGCCCTGGGGCTGGGCCCGGCCAAGGGCAAGGACGGCGCCACGAGCCTCGGCCCGTACCTGGTCACCCCCGACGAGCTCGCCGGCCACGGCGGGGCCACCGCCCCCGACCTCGGCATGCGCGCCCTCGTCAACGGCGAGCTCTGGAGCAGTGGGCGGCTCTCGGACCTGTACTGGTCGGTCGGCCAGCTGCTGGCCTACGCCTCGCGCGGGACCGAGCTCCGGGCCGGCGACGTCTTGGGCACCGGCACCGTGGGCACCGGGTGCATCCTCGAGCTGTCCGCCGTCCACGGCGCCGACGCGCGCCCGTACCTCCGGCCGGGCGACCGGGTGCGGCTCGAGGTGGACCTGCTCGGGGCGATCGAGGCCGTCATCGCGCCGGCCGCTCCGGTCCGCCCCTTGCGCTGAAGCCGCCCCGCGGCGCACCATGCCATTGTCAACTGCAGTGTTGACGGAGCTCCCCCGGCGGCAGCCGGACTCCCGAACCGAGAGGAGTCGCCAGATGCGCGACGCAATCATCGTGGAGGCGGTGCGCACGCCGGTCGGCAAGCGCAACGGCGGCCTGTCGGGCATCCACCCGACCGACCTGTCCGCCCATGTCCTCGAGTCGCTGGTCGCGCGCGCCGGCCTGGACCCGGTGCACGTGGACGACGTCGTCTGGGGGTGCGTGTCGCAGGTCGGCGAGCAGACCTACGACATCGCCCGCAACGCCGTCCTGGCCGCGGGCTGGCCGGAGAGCGTGCCCGGGACCACCGTCGACCGCCAGTGCGGCTCCTCCCAGCAGGCGGTGCACTTCGCCGCCGCAGGCCTGGTGGCCGGGCACTACGACGTCGTCGTGGCCGGCGGGGTCGAGTCGATGAGCCGGGTGCCGATGGGCCTTTCGCTGGCCGACCAGAGCCCGCTCGGCGAGCGCTTCCTGGACCGCTACGGCGTCTTCCCGAACCAGGGCATCGGCGCCGAGCTGATCGCCGAGGCGTGGGGCCTGTCCCGCACGCAGCTGGACGAGTTCGCGCTGCGCTCGCACGAGCGCGCCGCCACCGCCCAGGACGAGGGTCGCTTCACCGCCCAGATCGCGCCCGTGACCACCCCCGACGGCACCGTCGTGCAGGTCGACGAGGGCGTCCGCCGGGGCGGCACGGTCGAGGCCCTCGCCGGCCTGAAGACGCCGTTCAAGCCCGACGGCGTGATCAGCGCCGGCAACGCCAGCCAGATCTCCGACGGCTCGGCGGCGCTGCTCATGACCACGAGCGAGAAGGCGCGGGAGCTCGGCCTGACGCCGATCGCCCGCGTCCACAGCGTGGCGCTGGCCGGCGACGACCCGATCAAGATGCTCACCGCGCCCATCCCGGCGACCCGCAAGGTGCTCGACCGCAGCGGCCTCCGGCTGGACGAGATCGGCGTCTTCGAGATCAACGAGGCGTTCGCCTCCGTGCCGCTCGCCTGGCTGCACGACATCGGCGCGGACGACAAGGCCGTCAACCCGCTCGGCGGCGCGATCGCCCTCGGACACCCCCTGGGCGGCAGCGGCGCCCGGATCATGACGACGATGGTCCACCACATGCGCGACGAGCAGATCCGCTACGGGCTGCAGTCGATGTGCGAGGGCGGCGGCCAGGCCAACGCCACCATCCTCGAGCTGCTGTGAGCGAGCGGGGCGGGGGTGCGCGCACCCCCGCCCCGCTCAGCCCAGCAGGTCCCGCAGCCGGGCCCCGAGACGCTCGGTCAACTCACCGGCCTGCGCCAGGACGCCGGCCATCCACCAGAAGCCGTGCACGGCGCCGTGGACCCGGACCACCTCGACCTCGACCCCGGCCGCTCGCAGCCGGTCGCCGTAGGCCTCGCCCTCGTCCCGGAGCGGATCGAACTCCGGCACGACGATCGTCGCGGCCGGCAGGCCCCCCAGCTCGGTGGCCAGCAGCGGCGCCGCCCGCGGATCGGACGCGTCGGCGGGGTCGGCCAGGTAGTGGTCCCAGAACCAGTCCAGCGACCCTCGCGTCAGCAGGTACCCCTCGCCGTTCTCGACGAGCGACGCCGAGGCACTGCCCCGGGTCGGGGCGAGCGTCGGGTAGAGCAGCAGCTGGTGGGCGATCGGGGGTCCGCCCCCGGCGACGAGCTGCTGGACGGCGGCGGCCGCCAGGTTCCCGCCCGCGCTGTCACCGGCGACCACCAGCCGGCCCGGATCGGCACCGAGCTCGGCGGCGTGGCCGGCCAGCCACCGCACGGAGTCCAGCGCGTCCTCGAGCGGGGCGGGGAACGGGCTCTCCGGCGCCAGCCGGTACTCCACCGACGCGACGACGCACCGAGCGGAACGGGCGAGGAGCCGGCACGGCCGGTCGGCCACGGCGACGCTGCCGGTGACGAAGCCCCCGCCGTGGAAGTACACGACCAGGGGCAGCTCCTGCCCTGGCTCGGGGCGGTAGACCCGCACCGGGAGCCGGCCGGAGCGGCCGGGGACGAGCAGGTCGCGGACGGAGGGGAGCTCGATGCGCGGACCCTGGAGGCGGGTGGAGCCGGCCACCACCGCCCTCGCCTCCAGCACGCTGAGCCGGTCGTAGGGCTGGACGCCCGCTGCGTCGAACTGCGCCAGCAGTGCCCGCGCCTCCGGATGGAGCTGTCCGGGCCACGTCATCCCTGCCACGGTCTCGTCCACGCCACCTCCTCCGACCGACCGAGGACCCGGCCACCGCGATCGCTCACCTGTCCCGGACGACCACAGCACGCCGGAGCCGGCCCGCTCCGGGACCGGCCCCAGAGCGCCGCGCGATCGACGTGCGCGGGTCAGCGCGACCCGGGTGCGTCGAAGGTGAGGGGAAGGGACGTCATCCGCCGCGTCATCCCGGCCTCGAAGTGCGGCTGGAACCCCGGCTGGATCTGGAAGTCGGGCACCCGATCGAGGAACTGCTCGAGCGCCACACGGATGTTCATCCGGGCGAACTCGGGCCCGAGGCAGCGGTGCCGGCCGGTCGCGAACGTCAGGTGCCTGTTCGACTCGCGGTAGAGGTCGACGACCTCCGGTCGGTCGATGACCGCCGGGTCGCGGTTGGCGCCGCCGAGGTTGTACCAGACGAAGTCGCCCTTGGTCATGCGCACGCCGGCGAGCTCCGTGTCACCGGTCAGTCGCCGGCCGACCATGGGGGCCGGGACGAAGATGCGCAGGAACTCCTCGATCGCCCGCGGGATCAGGGAGCGGTCGGACACCAGGCGGTCCCGGTCCTCGGGGTGCGAGGCGAGGTGGTAGACGGCGCCGGTGACGACCGCCCCGGTGGTGACCAGCCCGGCAGCGGTCACCTGCATGAGGGCCGACGCCCGTTCCCCCATCGAGAACGGCCGCCCGTCCGGGTACTCGAAGTGCAGGATGGCGTCCACGATGTCGTCGCGCCGGGGCTCGCTCCTGCGCTGCTCGAGGAACCGACTGACGTACTGGTGCGTGGCTATCCAGTTCTCCGTCCGCTCCTGCATGGAGCCGGCGGTCAGCGCGGCTTGGAAGGCCCTCTGGAGGAAGGGCATGTCCTCCACCGGCATGTTCGCCACGGCCTGGCAGAAGGACCGGCAGGACAGCGGGTCGGCGAACTGGGCGACGAGGTCGACCTCGCCGTCGGCCAGGAAGGTGTCGATGAGGCCGTCGATGATCCTGCGGATCTCCGACTCGTGGACGGCGATGGCCTCCTTCGTGAAGAAGCGGTCCCAGGAATGGCGCAGCCAGGCGTGCTCGGGCTGGTCCATCTCGTTCGGCCGCAACATCTCCTCGGACTTCGGGAAGTAGTTCTTGCCCCGGATGCCGGTGCCGCTGGAGAACAGATCCGACTCCAGGAGCACGCGCTTCACGTCGGCGTAGCGGCTCACCACGTACTCGCCGTCGACCGTCCGGGCCACCGGGCAGTGCTCGACGAGGTCGACCGCGATCTCGTCGAAGTCGTCGCCGAAGGCCGGAGCGGTCATGTCGAACCGGTCGTGCCACTCCGCATGCGGGCAGACCCGGCTCTCGATCGAGGGATCAGCCACCACAACGGCCTCCTAGGACTGTGATCCAGATAACAGTGACGCGACCCTAGGGGCGCCTCGACAGCCGCGTCAATAGTAGTGTTGACGGCGTCGGCGGCACGGCGGGGCGACGGTGCCGTGCACCTGGCGGACGCCGACCCACGGCGAACGCACCATTTTGTCAACACCAACGTTGACAGAGGAAGGTGAGACACCTACCGTCGATCCGGCACGACCCGGCGACGACAGGAGCGACATGACCGTCCCCGCCCGCCCCATCGACACCAGCTCCGCCTCAGCGCCCGACTTCGACGTCGACGTGGTCGTCGTCGGCGCGGGCTTCGCCGGCCTTGCCATGCTGCGCGAGCTGCGCGACGAACGGGGCATGTCGGTCCGCGTGCTCGAGGCCGGCGACGACGTCGGCGGCGTCTGGTACTGGAACCGGTACCCGGGTGCCCGCTGCGACGTCGACAGCACCGACTACTGCTACAGCTTCTCCAGCGAGCTCGACGAGGAGTGGGACTGGAGCGAGCGCTACGCGACGCAGCCGGAGATCCTGCGGTACGTCCACCACGTCGCCGACAAGTTCGACCTGCGCCGCGACATCTCCCTCGGGTCCCGGGTGACCGAGGCCGTCTGGGACGAGGGGACCGGGCACTGGGACGTGCGGTGCGGGAACGGTGTGACCGCCCGCGGCCGCTACCTGGTGATGGCGACCGGCTGCCTGTCAGCGACCAAGCGCCCCGAGATCGACGGCCTGGAGAGCTTCCGCGGGCAGGTCCTGCACACGGCCGACTGGCCGGCCGGGCCGGTGGACCTCCAGGAGAAGCGCGTCGGCATCATCGGCACGGGCTCCTCCGGCATCCAGGTCATCCCGACGATCGCCCCGCTGGTCGAGCACCTCTACGTCTTCCAGCGCACGCCCACCTTCAGCGTGCCGGCGCAGCACCAGGTGCTGACCGACTCGGACCGGGCGGCGATCCGCGCGCAGCTGCCGGAGCGCCGCGAGATGCTGCGCAACTCCCCCACGGGCCTGTCGGTGCCCGTCACCCGGCAATCGGCGCTCGACGTCGACGACGCGGAGCGCCAGGCGCACTACGAGGAGTACTGGGAGTCGGCCGGGTTCGGCTTCCTGCTGGCCTACGCCGACCTGCTGACCAACCGGGAGGCCAACGACACCGCGGCCGACTTCATCCGGTCGAAGATCGCCGAGCGCGTCGAGGACCCGGAGGTGCGGGAGCTGCTGACCCCGCGCAGCTACCCGTACGGCGCCAAGCGCCCGTGCGTGGACACGGGGTTCTACGAGACCTTCAACCGCCCCAACGTCACGCTGGTGGACATCTCGGCGTCGCCCCTGGCGAAGGTCACGGAGACCAGCCTGCACACGATGACGGCCGAGTACGAACTGGACGTCCTCATCTTCGCCACCGGCTTCGACGCCATGACCGGCGCCCTCCTCCGGCCGGAGATCCGGGGCCGGGACGGCCGGACCCTGCGCGACCACTGGAGCGCCGGCCCGCTCACCTACCTCGGGCTCATGACCTCGGGGTTCCCCAACATGTTCATCGTCGCCGGACCGGGCAGCCCCTCGCTCCTCGGCAACGTGATGGTGTCGATCGAGCAGCACGTCGCCTTCGTGGCCGACCTGCTGGTCCGCTCGATGGCCGAGGGCGTACCCACCATCGAGGCGGACGCCGACGCCGAGGTCGAGTGGGTGCAGCGCGTCAACGACACCGCCGCGAACACGCTGTACATGGAGGCGGCGTCCTACTACCTGGGCGCCGAGATCCCCGGCAAGCCCCGCGTGTTCATGCCGTACGCCGGCGGGCTGCGCCGTTACCGCCGCGAGTGCGACGAGGTGGCCAAGGACGGGTACCGCGGCCTGCACCGCCGGCCCTGAGCCGCACCGGCGGCCCCGAGCCGCCGGGCACGACGCCGAATGGGCGGGTGCGGACCGTGATCCGCACCCGCCCCTGTGGCGTTCCGCCTGCCGCGGCGCGTCAGGCGCCGAGGTAGGCGGCGACGAGGTCGGCGTCGTCGCCCAGCTCGGCCGCCGGCCCGGACAGGACGATGCGGCCCTGCCGGAGGACGAACGCGCGCTCAACCACCTGCAGGGCCAGGCCGGCGTTCTGCTCCACGAGGATCACGCTCATGCCGCCCTCGGCGATGAGCTGCCGCAGGGCGTCGAACAGGGCGGCCACGATGGCCGGGGCCAGCCCGGTCGACGGCTCGTCGAGGAGCAGCAGCGTCGGGTCGGTCATGAGCGCCCGCCCAAAGGCCAGCATCTGCTGCTCGCCCCCGGACAGCGCCCCCGCGCGGCGCTCCAGCATCCGCCCGAGGGCGGGGAACAGGTCCAGGACCCGTGTCCGCAGCTCCGCGGCCCGGACGGCGTCCACCGCGATGGCCCCCATCGCGAGGTTGTCCTCGACGCTCATCTGCGGGAACAGCTCGCGGCCGCTGGGCACGTGTCCCACCCCGGCGCGGGTCATCGCGTGGTCGGGCAGTCCGGTGACGGTCCGGCCGTGGAGCACGACGGCACCCGACTGCGGACGCACGACGCCCGCGATCGCCCGGAGCAGCGTGGTCTTGCCGGCACCGTTGGCCCCGAGGACGCCGACCACCTCGTTGCGCCGGACGGTCATCGTGACGCCGTGCAGCACCCGCAGCGCCCCGTAGCCGGCGTGCAGGTCGGTGACCTCGAGGGCGGGCGCGTTGCCGTCGTCGCCTCGCGGACCTGGGCGTCCCGGCGTCACGGGTTGCCGTCCGTGGCGGTGGCGGTCGTGCCGGCGCCCAGCCCCGGACCGGAGCCGAGGTAGGCCCGGATGACCTCGGGGTGCCGGAGGATCTCGTTCGGTTCGCCGGAGATGATCCTGCTTCCTCTGTCCATGACGACGATCTCGTCGGCCAGGTCCACGATCGCCTTGATGACGTGCTCGATCCCGGCGACCGCGTCGACCCCGAAGGACGGCATGCGCCGGATGGCCTCCCGGACGCGCTCGAGCTCGTCGTCCGACATCCCGGCCATCACCTCGTCGAGCAGGATGAGCGACGGGCCCAGCGCGAGCGCCCGCGCCAGCTCGACCATCCGGCGGTGCCCCACGGCGAGGGTGTCGGACGCGGCGAACCGGATGTCCTGCAGGCCCAGCACCTGGACGACCCAGGCCGCCTGGGCGTGGGCCTGCCGGCGGTGCCGCCCGCCGAGCGCTGCGAGGTAGACGTTCTCCCACACCGTCATGGAGCCGAACGGCCGCGGGATCTGGAAGGTGCGGGCCAGGCCGCGGCGCGCGAGCACGTGCGCGCGCACCCCCTGCACGGGGAGGCCGTCGAAGCTGATCGTGCCCGCCGAGGTCCGGACCATGCCGGTGATCGCGTTGAACAGGGTCGTCTTGCCAGCGCCGTTGGCGCCGATGATGAACACCGTCTCACCCCGGCGGACCGTGAAGTCCACGTCGCGCAGGGCCTGTACGCCGCCGAAGGTGACCCCGACGCCACTGGCGACGAGCAGCTCCTCGCCGGCCGGGCGGTCCGCGTCCCGGGGGGCGTGGGCCGCGGCCAGCGCCCGTTCGAGCTCGTCCTCGGGCGGCAGCTCGGCCGGCCCGCGCACGATCTCCCGGCGCAGCCAGCCGAACCGGTTGGCCAGCGACACCAGGCCCCCGGGGAGGAAGATCGTCACCAGGATGACCAGCGCGCCGAAGAGGGCCAGCTGGTGGTCCGGCAGGGCGGTGGCCAGCTCGTGGCTGACCAGCGTGAGCAGGACGGCGCCGATGAGCGGCCCCCACAGGGTGCCGATGCCCCCGGCTAGGACCAGCACGATCACCTGCAGGTCGATCGCCGGGTTGAACATCGTCGAGGTGTCGATGTACGCACGGTTGTAGGCGACCATCCCGCCGACCAGCGCCGGGAACACCGCGCTGAGCGTGAAGGCGAGGACCTTGGTGCGGGTGGTCGGCACGCCCATCGCCTCGGCGACCTGCTCGTCGTCGCGCACCGCCATCGCCCGCAGGCCGAACGGCGAACGGGCCAGGAAGGCGTTCATCAGGAACGCCAGCACCGCGACCCCGGTGACGCCGAGGAGCACCTCCTGCTGCGCGATGACCCCGGGTACCACCAGCCCGGTCGAGCCGCCGGTGAACTCCCACTGCGAGAGCAGCAGGGACACCACGAAGGCCAGCCCGAACATGCCGAGCGCAAAGTAGATCCCCTGCAGCCGCAGCATGACCCAGCCGATCGGGACGGCGAGCAGTGCGCCGGCCAGGCCACCAAGGACGGTGGCCAGGAACCACGGGACCTGCAGGTGGATGATCAGCTCGGCGGTGACGAACCCACCGATGCCGAAGAAGACGACCTGGCCGAAGGAGACGTAGCCGGTGAAACCGCTGATGATGTTCCAGGCGTAGGCCAGCGCCACGAACATGGCCACGTCGATGGCCAGCTGGTTTCTGGCCGGGGTGCCCAGCAGGCCCCACGCCAGGAAGGCCCCGACCACTGCGACCAGTACCAGCACCTGGACGACGTCACTGCGGGTCGAGGGGAGCCGCCCGCCGGTGGACCCCGCCGACCGCGCCGTGCGGCCACGCCCCATGAGGGACGCCACGAGGGAACCGCCGGCCGGCTCGGCCTCGGGCCCGGGTACCGGGTCGTGCGCCATCAGGAGACCTTCCTCGAGAGGAGCCCCTCGGGCCGGAAGAGCATCACCAGGATGAGCATCAGGTACGGCGCGGCGGCCTGGATGACCGCGCCGAGCTGGTAGCCGGCCACCGTCTGCACGACCCCGACCAGCACGGCACCGAGGGCGGCGCCCTTGTAGTTGCCGAGGCCGCCCAGGGCGATGACCACGAACGCCACGATGGTGAAACTCGTGGCCGCCTGCGGGGCGATCGGCTGGGTCAGCACGAGGAGCATGCCTGCGGCCGCGGCGACCGCCGCCCCGACGCTGAACCCGACGAGCCGGAGCCTGCGGGGGTTGATCCCGCAGGCCCCGGCCCCCAGCGGGTTCTGCGCCTGGGCACGCAGGCTCTTGCCGGACCGGGTCCGGGTCAGCCAGGCGGCGAGACCCAGGGTGATGGCCGCGGCGAGCGCGACCCCCACCAGCAGCGAGAGCGAGAAGCGGAACGGGCCGACGGTCACCGCGGACTGCAGGTAGGGGATCGTGCGGAAGTCCGACCCCCACACCTGCTGCCCGACGTTGATGAGGATGTAGGACAGCCCGAACGTCGCCATCAGGGTCAGCAGCTCGTGCTGCTTCGCCGTCCCGCGGATCCGCTCGATGACCGCCCACTGGACCACGGCGCCCAGCGCCGCGCCCGCGACCGTGACGACCAGGAGCCCCAGGAACGGGTTGACCCCCGCACCGTGGAGGCTCCACACGCCCAGGCCGCCCAGCACGATGAACGCGCCGTGCGCCAGGTTGACGATCCCCATCACACCGAAGACCAGGTTCAGTCCCTGTGCCATCAGCAGGTAGAAGCCACCCAGCAGGATGCCGTTGAGCACCACCTGGAGATAGGTCACGGCCCGCTCCCCGCCTCTCGAGGGTCAGTACGGCAGCTGGGGTGCCACGGCGCCCGGCGAGTCCTCGGGGAAGACGATCGCCTGCTCGCCGGCGAGCCACTGGAAGAGGACGGGCGAGTATCCGGTCTGGACCCCGTTCTCGTCGACCTCGTAGGTGCCGATGACCGTGTCGAACGTCCCCTCGTGCAGGGCGGTGTTCACGTCCGCCTTGTCGGTGGACCCGGCCTCCTCCATGGCGGCGGCCAGCACCTGGACGGACGCGTACGCGCCGGCCGCCTGGGCGTTCACCGGGGTGCCGTACTCCGCGTCGTAGCCGGACACGAACTCCTCGGTGCCCTCGTAACCGAGGGCCTCGGAGAACTGCGTGTAGCCGACGACCTTCTCGGCGAGGGGGCCGAGCGAGTCGAGGAACGCCGGGTCGACGGCGGTGGGCGAGGCGATCACGGCCGGCCGGAAGCCCTGCTGGTCGAGCGCGCGGGTCACGCCGATCGAGTCCTGGATCGCCGAGCACTCCACGACGACCTCCGGGGCGCCCTCGGCCACCCTCAGGGCGGTGGAGGAGAAGTCTCTGGTGGAGGCGGCGTACTCGATCCGGTCGACGAGGGTCGCCCCGGCGTCGGCGATCGCGTCCTCGACGCCGTCGCAGATGCCCTTGAACGCGTCGAGGTCGTTGTGGACGAGGGTGATCGTCTCGTAGCCGGCATCGACGGCGAACTGCGGCACCTGGGCGAGCACGTCGCGGCCCGGCCCGAGGCCAGCCATCACGTTCCACTCGGTGCCTTCGAACACGGCCGGGGAGGAGGTCTGGCTGTGCACCATGGGGGTCTGGTAACGCTCGGCGAGCTGCGCGGCCGGGCCACCCAGAGCGCTGCCGTACGGACTGAGGACCGCGTCGACGTCACCGGCGCCGAGGAACTCAGTGTAAAGGCGGCCGACGATGCCTGCGTCGCTCTGGTCGTCCTCCAGGCGCAGCTCGAGCTGCCGCCCCAGGACGCCGCCGTTCTCGTTGATCTGCTGCACCGCCAGCTCGTAGCCGTTGGCGACGTTGGTGCCACTGGACGCGTACGCCCCCGTCTGGGAGACCGAGGCGCCGATGACGATGGGCTCATCGGACGATGCCTCCGCGGCGCCTCCGCCGCCGTCCCCGGATCCCCCGCCGCACGCGCTCACGACCGTGGCAGTGACCGCGATACCGATCGCGAACCGAGTGGACCTGCTCATGACCTGCTCCTCGATGGGTCGCACCGCGTCTGCTCGCGGTGGGTCGGATCGGCGTGCTGCGGGACTCAGAGGGGCACGGCGGCCAGTTCGTCGGCCGACGGCGAAGCGAGCGAGGCGTCGCCCGCGGTCATCCCGCCGTCGACCGCGAGGACCTGGCCGGTCACGTACGCGGCGTCGTCGGACAACAGGAAGGCGATCACCCGGCCGATGTCCTCGGGCCTGCCGAGGCGACCCATCGGGGTGCGGGCGAGGACCGCGTCGCGGAAGCGCGGAACCTGGAGACCGCGTGCCGTCAGGGCGGTGGTCACGTAGCCGGGGCTCACGGCGTTCACCCGGATGCGGTGGGGCGCCAACTCGAGGGCGGTGGCGCGGGTGAGCATCGCGACCCCACCCTTCGACGACACGTAGGAGGCGAGGTTCGGCGCCGCGAAGTGCGCCATCACGGAGGCCACGTTCACGACGGCCCCTCCGGCGCCGCGGGACAGGAGGTCCTGGACCAGGAGCTGGGTCATGCGCATCGTCCCGGTCAGGTTGATCGACAGCACCCGGTCCCACTCCCCCGCGGGCATCTCCGCGAAGGGGTACCGGCTGGCCACTCCGGCGCTGTTGACCAGCCCGTCGACCTGGACGCCGAGGGAGCGCAGCTCCTCGAAGACGGCCTCCACCGACCCCGCCTCGGCGACGTCGACGTGCAGCGCCCGCGCCGTTCCTCCGTGCGCGCGGATGTCCGACACCACCGCCGAGGCCCCGTCGAGATCGCGGTCGGCGACGACGACCTGGGCTCCCCGTGCTGCGAGCACACGGGCAGCGCCCTCGCCGATGCCCGAAGCGCCACCCGTCACGAGCACGGCGCCGGACCGCATCTCCGTCACGGGAACTCCTCCGGTCAGCCGCCTTGGTCGTCACGCTGTCAACAGCGCTGTTGAGGGACCCTAGGTGACACGAGTCACGGAGGTCAACTGCTCCGTTGACGCTTGGCCGAGTCATTGCCTGCCCGTGATCCGCCCAGGTGTCATCGGCGCCCCCGCCGTGGCTCCGCGGGCCACAGGCGTGCACAGCCCTGCCGCCGGGACGATGCCCGGGTCGGCGGCCGTCCGGGCGTCAGGAGCGCGCTGGGCACCGGGCCCTGGGGAGTGTCTGACGGATCAATGCTGAAGGGAGCGCCGTCCAGGCGGATGCGCCGCAAGGCGGCGAAGCCGCTGGATACCGGGCTTCCATCCAGCGGCTTCGCCAACGCAGTGGGGCGCCGCCTGGGCGGTGCTACCGAGGCTGGAGATCCGTCAGACACGCCCTAAGCTTGTCGTTTAACCCCTCTGGACCGGTGCGTTGCACGGTTGTGGTTCCGGCTATGGCAAAAGGGCGACCACCGCTAGATCCTTCGGAGTTGCGAGCTTCGAAGCGAACGGCGGTGGCCGTGATGGACAGTGTGGCCCGGGTCGACGGCGCTGACCAGGCTGTGATGGCGGCCGGGCAGCAGCTGCAGGGGTTCCGCGCCGAGCTGTACCGATGCCTGGGCCGGCGGCGCGATGAGCTCTTCGAGCTGACCGACGCGCTGTTGTGCGCCGAGGGGCCGGTATCCACGCTGGTCGGGTTGTGTCTGGCGCCGGAGCACCGCCGCGGGCACGGCGCGCTCTACGACGCGGTCAACGCCGGCACGGTGGACGTCGAGCGGCTGCGGGCGGTGCTGGCCTGCCTGCCGATCTCGCGGATGTTCGGCGGGCGGATCGTGCTGGCCGTCGATGCCACGCCGTGGCTGCGTCCGGACGCCGAGACCTCCCCGGAGCGGTCGTTCTGCCACGTCTATGGCCGTACCCGCCAGAGCGACCAGTTCGTGCCGGGCTGGCCGTATCAGCTGGTCGCCGCGCTGGAGAGCGGGCCGACCAGCTGGACGGCGTTACTGGACGCGCGCCGGCTGTCCCCGGCCGAGGACGCCACCGCGGTCACCGCCGCCCAGCTGCGGCAGGTGGTCGGCCGGCTGTGCGCGGCCGGGCACTGGTCGCCCGGTGATCCGCCGATGCTGGTGGTGTGCGATGCCGGCTACGACGTGTGTCGGCTGGCCTTTGTGCTGGCCGACCTGCCGATCGAGCTGATCGGGCGGATCCGCGCCGACCGGGTGCTGTGTGGCCCGGTGCCGCCTCCCTTCGGCGGGCGGCGGGCCGGCCGGCCCCGCCGGCACGGAGCGGTGATGACGCTGGCCGATCCGGGCAGCTGGCCGGCGCCGACGACCGAGTCGACGCACGAGACGGCCCGCTACGGGCGCGCACAGGCCCGCTCCTGGGATCGGATGCATCCGCGGCTGACCCACCGCGGCGCCTGGGCCACCCATCCCGGCCAGCTGCCGATCGTGGAGGGCACGCTGATCCGGCTGGCCGTCGACCACCTGCCCGGGGCTCGAGCGGCCAAGCCGATCTGGCTGTGGACCTCGGCGGTCGATGCCGACGCCGATCAGGTCACCCGTTGCTGGCAGGCCTACCTGCGCCGCTTCGACGCCGAACACACCATCCGCTTCGCCAAGCAGGTGCTGGGCTGGACCCGCCCGAAGCTGCACTCGCCGGCCGCGGCCGACCGCTGGACCTGGCTGGTCGTCGCCGCGCATACCCAGTTGCGGCTGGCCCGCCCGCTGGCGGCCGATCTGCGCCGGCCCTGGGAGAGACCGCTGCCGGCCGAGCGGCTGACCCCGGCTCGGGTCCGCCGCGGATTTCGCTACCTGCGCGCGAAGACCCCTTCTCCGGCCGGTGCACCGAAACCCACCCACCCCGGACCCGGACGCCCGCCGGGGGTTCCCAACCGGCAGCGCGCTCCCCGTTACGACGTCGGAAAGCCCGCCGCCAGGGCCGCACCCACCAGCGGTAAGCAGGTCAAGGGTTAAACAACAAGCTAAGAGGCGTCGGTGACCATTCCGCGCAGGAGGATGTTGACGTAGGCCGAGCCGATGGTGGTCGCGTCCACCGGCGAGGTGTTCGGGTTGAACCACCGATTGGTCCACCCGAACATCCCGAGGACGCCGTAGGCGATGACCCAGGCGTCGGCGACCGGACGGATCGTGCCCTCGTCCACCCCGGCCTGGATGATCGCGACGAGCGCCTCTTCGTACGCCTTGTTGAGCTGCCGCATCTCGCGGGACCACTCGGCACGCGTCCCGCCCACGTGGCTCAGGTTCTCCTGGATGTACACGTACAGGAAGGGATAGTGGACGGCGTAGGACTCCATCAGCGCCATCAGCAGCCGTCGGAGCTTCTCCGGCGCCGTCCCGTCACCGCTCCGGATGGACCGGGCGACCTCGACGTTGGCGCGCACGGCGTCCGTCACGACCTCGTCGAACAGCTCTTCCTTGCTGCCGATGTAGTAGTAGAGGGTGGCCCGGTCGGTGTCGAGCGCCTCTGCGATCTGGCCGATGCTCGTGCCCCTGAAGCCGTTGGCCTTGAACAGGTCCGCCGCCACGGAGATGATCTCCTGCCGGCGCTCGCGATAAGCCGCCCGGTTCTCGCCCTGCGCCGCCGCACGGCGACGCCCGATACCGCTCGGCGCCGCCTCCTCCGGCCCACCCGCAGCTCCGGCTGTCATTCCCGCGATTCTAGGGACTCGTGCTCCGGGAGGGGACGCGGGAGCGGGGGTTCACCAGCAGATCGCGCCGCCGTCCACCATCAGGTTGCTCCCGGTGCAGTACGACGACGCCTCGCTGAGCAGGAACGTCACCGGACCCACCATCTCGTCGGCCTCGGCCCAGCGGCCCAGCGGGATGTCGTCGGCGTAGGCCTTGACGTGCTCCCACACGTCCGGATGGGTCGCCATGGGCGTCTTCGTGTATCCGGGACTCACCGTGTTCACCCGGATGCCACGCCGGGCCCACTCGAGCGCCAGGGAGCTGGTGAGGTGGACGACGCCCGCCTTCGACGCGTTGTAGTGCGCCTGCGTCAGACCGCGGTTGGCGATCAGCGCGGAGATGGAGCCGATGTTGACGATCGACCCGCCGCCGGCCTGGAGCATGGCGCGACCCTCCAGCTGACAGGAGACGAACACGCCGGTGAGGTTGACGTCGATCAGCCGACGCCACTGCTCGAGAGGCATCTCCTCCGCCGGCGCCCCGTTGTTGATGCCCGCGCAGTTCGCCGCATACCGGACAGGACCGAGCTCGCCCTGCGCCGTCGCGACCGCGTCGGACATCTGGTCGTGGTCGGTCGTGTCGGCTGCAATCGCGACCGCCCGCCCGCCGCCCTCGCGGATCGCGGTGACCGTCTCCTGCAGCGACTCGGCCGAGAGGTCGATGCACGCCACGTCCGCGCCGGACGCGGCCAGACCCAGGGCCACGCGGGCGCCGATGCCACCGGCGGCACCGGTGACCACGGCGGTGCCGCCGTCGAGCCGGAAGTTCGGGGTTCGCATGCGCAGCACCTCTCTGTCGCGGAGCAGGACGTGGACGAGCCGCCGTGGTGTCGGCGTCACGCGGGAGCGACCCGACCGTCTAGCGGCGTGCCGACGCCGTCGACACGGCGGCGGCAGCCGCGTCGAGATCTGCCATCACGTGCCCCATGCGATCGCGCTTGGTCCGCAGGTACCGGATGTTCTCCACCGTCGGAACGGTGGGCAGTGGCACGATGGCGTCGACCACGAGGCCGTACCCCTCGAGCCCCAGCTGCTTCTGCGGGTTGTTCGTGATGAGCCGCATGCGCGAGACGCCGAGCGCGGCGAGGATCTGGGCGCCCACCCCGTACTCGCGACTGTCGACGGGGAGTCCGAGGGCCAGGTTGGCGTCCAGCGTGTCGATGCCGTGGTCCTGCAACTCGTAGGCCGCGAGCTTGGCCGAGATGCCGATCCCGCGTCCTTCGTGACCGCGCAGGTAGACCACCACGCCGTGACCCTCGGCCGCGACCATCTCCATGGACCTGTGCAGTTGATTCCCGCAGTCGCACCGCTCGGAGGAGAAGACGTCACCGGTGAGGCACTCGCTGTGGACCCGCACGAGCGAGGTCTCGGCTTCCGACGGGGTTCCGTGGACGAAGGCCAGGTGCGTGAGGCCGTCGACGCGGCTCTCGAAGGCGTGGCAGGTGAACGTGCCCCAAGGGGTGGGGATCCTGCCGCGCGAGCGGTGGGAGACGAGCGACTCCGACGCCCGGCGGTGACGCACGAGGTCGGCGATGCTGATCATCAGCAGCCCGTGGCGCGCGGCAAACTCCTCCAGCTCGGGGCGACGGGCCATCCCGGTACCGGTCTCGCTCAGGATCTCGCACAGCACCCCGGCGGGGTGGAGCCCGGCGAGCCGAGCGAGGTCGACAGCAGCCTCCGTGTGCCCGGCCCGCTGCAGGACACCGCCCGACCGTGCGCGCAGGACGTTCATGTGCCCCGGGCGGAGCAGGTCCGCGGGCCGTGTCTCCGGGTCCGCGAGCACTCGGGCGGTCGTCGCCCGGTCGTCGGCCGAGATGCCCGTCGTGGTGCCGGAGCGCGCATCCACCGTGACGGTGAAGGCGGTGCGCTCCCGCTCCGTGTTGCGCTCCACCATGAGCGGCAGATCGAGGGCGTCGGCGCGCCCGGCCTCGATCGCCGTGCAGACCAGGCCGGCACCCTTGCGCACGATGAAGACCATGTCCTCGGCGGTGACGAGCTCCGCCGCCATGATGAGGTCGCCCTCGTTCTCACGGTCCTCGTCGTCCACCACGACCACCATCTCGCCGCGGCGGATGGCCTCGAGAGCACTCGGGATGGTTGCGAACGCCATGAGCTGTCCGTCCTCGGTAGCCGGGCCCGGGAATCGAGCATGGCGACGCCTGACCCGTTTGTCAACGCCTGTGTTGAGACGATTCGTCGGCACCTGCGCCCGCCGCAGCAGGACGTCGTCGGGGGCGATCGCCCGGCACCTGCGCCCGCCGCAGCAGGACGTCGTCGAGGCGGAGCGACCGGGGCGGGTGGCGGTTCGTGAGGAGGCCGGAGTCAGCCCGTCGACGCGGCACTCCTGCCGCGGAGCGGGTCCTCCACCGCGACCGGCGTGCGTCCACCCAGGCGCCGCGTGATCCGATCAGCAGCGGCGCAGAGCCGGTCGCGGTAGGACGCGAGCTCCTCCAGGCGCGAGACGCGGGGCAGGCCGATCAGCGTCAGCATCAGCACGACGTCGCCGCTCACGTCGAACACCGGCGCGCTGATGTTGCGCACCCGGTAGGGCTGGTCGTCCACGAGCTCGTCGGGCTCGTGGCTGTGCGGCCCGACCTGCCTGGCCGCCTCCCGGACGGCACGCTGCTGCTCCGGGGTCGGTCTGGGCATGGACAGTTGGGCGAGCGCGAGCTCGAAGGCGATGTGCGACCGACCGCCCAGCGCCATCGACCAGCCGCGCGCGCGGACGCGGTTGACCATGTCCCGGTAGGCGGCGAGGTCCTCCGCCGGGACGTCGGGACCCAGGCGGCGCAGCCACTGCTCGCGGACGTCCTCCCCCGCCCACGCCACGAACAGGTCGCACAGCGGCGGGACGAACGGCATGCGCTGGCCGATCCGGTCGGCCGGCGCCTGGCCGTACGACTGGCCCGCACTGCCGATCGTGACTATCTCGTCGCCCACGACGTTGACGGCGAGGCACTCACAGCCGGACTCCTGGGCCACCTGCTCCATCTCGGCCCGCGCGCAGTCCATGACCCGCAGGTGGGCGAGCAGATCGGGACGGGCCGGCGCGGACAGCGACGCGGCGGTGAACTGCCCGTAGCCGCCGCGGAAGAACAGCAGCGGCGCCGCGTTCGTGCCCACGGCCAGGTCGAGCACGCGGCCGAGCACGATGTAGTGGTCGCCGGCCTCGAGGACCTCCTGGATCTCGCAGTCGATCCAGGCGACGGCACCGTCGATGATCGGCGAGCCGCTGCCGGCGGAGTGCCACGAGACGTCGGCGAACTTGTCGCCGCCACGGGCCGCGAACGCGCGGCACACCTGCTCCTGGTCACCGGACAGGACGCTGATGCAGAACGATCCCGTCTGCCGGATCTTCGGGAAGCTCGTCGACCTCTTGTCTGGGAGGAAGGCGACGAGCGGCGGGTCGAGCGAGACCGACGTGAACGACCCGACCGCCATCCCCGCCGGCGTACCGCCCTCCTGCAGCGCGGTGGCGACGACCACACCCGTTGGGAAGTGACCGAGGACGTGCCGGAAGCGCTGCGGGTCGATGGCGTCAGTGGACACGGCTGGGACCTCCGCCTGTCGCTGGATCGGCACGGACTCGTGCGCGCCGGGGGAGCACCGCCGCGGGAGCACCGCCGCGGGAGGGCGCGCACTCACCCTCCCGCGGCGGGCGCGGGACTACCTCGACGTGGCGCCGACCGCCGGCACGTTCTTCTCGGCCGCGTGCTTCTGGGTGAACGCCTGGATGGCGTCCCACTGCGCGGCGGCGAGCGGGTCGCGGACCTGGCGGAGGGCCGCCTCGCTGCTCTGCACCTTCTTGTTGCCGCCCTGGAAGTACGGCATCACATGGTTCGCGAACAGGTGGTAGTTGTGCTTCTTCGCGCGGAAGTCGGCCCAGTTGTGGTCGAAGTTCAGGTAGCAGCCGAAGCCGCCGTTGGACTGGTCCCACAGCGCCTGGATCTTGTCGATCGCGTCCTGGTACGTGCCGATGACGCCGGCGCCGCTGTCGAGCACCCACTCGAGGTGGCCCATGAAGTCGGTGCCGGTGACCTGCATCTGGGGGGTGGATGCGGTGTGCTGCAGGTAGTCGCAGAAGGCGCTGAGCCCGTACTTGACGTCCTCGATGGCTTGGTCCTTGGTGTCGGCCAGGTGCATGAGGCCGACGAGGCGCCAGCTGTCCCGGTTCGTCGTCTGGCCGTACTTGGCGGCCTGCTCCTCGACGACGTCCCAGTGGTAGCCGAGGGCGTCGAACCCCTCGGCGGTGAGCGTCGCACCGACGGAGATCATGCCGAGGCCGTGCTTGCCCACGAGGCGGGGTCCGGAGGGCGAGACGATCGCCGCGGTGGCCACCTCGGGGTGCGGGTAGGTGTAGTTGTCCAGCTGGAGACGGCCCTCGACGAGCTTGTAGCGGTCGGTCTCGATGGAGATCGGCTCGTCGGACCTCAGCAGGTGCATCAGCACGTCGACGTCGGTCTCGAGCGACTCGCGGAGGTTGGCCGGGTCGAGCCCGATCATCTTCGCGTCGGTGGCCAGGGCGCCGGGCCCGACGCCCAGCGTGGCCCGGCCACGCGTCAGGTGGTCGAGCAGGACAAAGCGGTCGGCGACCCACAGCGGGTTGTGGTAGGGCAGCGACACCACGCCGGTGCCGAGCTTGATCCGCCGCGTGACCTGGGCGACGTGGGCGATGAACATCATCGGGTCGTTGATGGGTTCGACGCCACCGGAGTGGTGCTCGCCGAACCACGCCTCGTCGAAGCCGAGGGTGTCGAGGTGCTGCACGAGCTCGGTGTCGCGCTGCAACGAGTAGGTGATGTTCTGGTTCGTGGGGACGTGGTGTGGCGGAACGAAAGCCCCGAAACGCAGTCGTGACACGCGAACTCCTCTGACCAGGTGGTTCGAGGCGCCGCCAGGTCGCCGGCAGCTCCCTCGTTCGACGGAGCAAGCGTGGCGCACATCACGTTTTCTTGTCAACAGGGTAGTTGATACACCGTCCGGGGAGGTCACGGCGGGCTCTCCGGGAACGCCGGACGCCCGGGACGAGCCACCGGCTCCTCCGCCCGCCAGAGGGTCGTCGGGGCGTCGCTCAGCGGCGGGACAGGGAACGCATCAGCCCGAGCCGGTCGCTGATGACGACGCCGCCGGTGACGGCGCCGCCGGCCACGGAGACCAGGCCGGCCAGGCCGAGCCGGACCGGATCGTCGGGGATCGGGATCCCCTCCGCGTCGGACGCGTCGCCCCGCAGCCGACCGGACTGGGTGGCCGCGAAGGCGACCTGGTCACCGGCGGAGAAGATCTCGGCGACCTCGGCCGAGTCCGGCCCGATCAGCGGCCCGTCCCGCCCGTCGTCCCACCGGACGCCGTCCACCCCGGGAGCTGCCCCGGTCAGCCATCGGCGCACGACGTCCTCGGCCGCCGGGTCGGGCCCGGCCGGGCGCACCGTCCAGGGGGCGACCATCGGCGACCCCACGACGTCGGGCCGCCCGTCGGCGAGCTGCCGTCGCCGGGCCGCGTAGTCCTCCTGGGTCCAGTTCTCAGTCAGCCGCTCGCCGTCCCACCGGAAGAGGGCCACGCCGTTCCAGGTGGCGGTCCGCAGCTCGTGCCGGGCCGAGGCGCCGTGCTCGCTGAAGTGGATGGCCAGCCGGTCGCCGGTGGTCACCAGGTCGTGCACGGTCAGCAGGAGGCCCGGGAACTGGGTGAGCTGCCCGAGCGTCGCCGGGGCGTAGGCCTCGAGCCCGTCGAGGTCGATCCCGCCGATGTGCACCTGGTAGTCGGGGGTCATGATCTGCGGCGGCACGGCGCTGTCGGCACGGTCGAGCCAGTCGATGGTGAACCGCTGGGCCAGCCGGACGAGCGGGTGGACGGATCCGTCCGGAGCGTCGTCCACGATCAGTGCACCTTCCGGCCGAGGCCGGCCCAGAACGGCTCGCGAAGCACCTTCTTGAGCACCTTCCCCGAGGCGTTTCGCGGCAGCTCGTCGGCGAAGTCGACCGTGGTCGGGCACTTGTAGTGGGCGAGCCGGTCCCGGGCGAAGGCGATCAGCGACGCCTCGTCCAGCGCCGACCCGGGGCGGCGGACGACGACGGCCTTGACCGTCTCACCCCAGCGGTCCGACGGGACGCCGATCACCGCGGCCTCGAGCACCTCGGGGTGGGCGTAGAGGACGTTCTCCACCTCGGCCGGGTACACGTTCTCCCCTCCGGAGACGACCATGTCCTTCATCCGGTCGTGCATGTACACGTAGCCCTCGTCGTCGAGGTACGCCGCGTCGCCGGTCCGCAGCCAGCCGCCCTGCACCAGGGTCTCGGCGGTGAGGGCCGGCTGCCCCCAGTAGCCGACGGTGTTCTGGCCGGAGCGCACCCAGATCTCGCCGACCCCTCCGATGGCGGCGTCCTCGCCGGTGGCCGGGTCCACCACCCGCAGCTCCACCCACGGGAGCGGCCGACCCACGGACCGCAGCAGCGTGGCCCGGGGTCCGCCCGGGTCGTGGTCCTCCGGCGCGAGCGCGGTCACGCTGCCCGCCGTCTCGGTCATGCCGTAGACGCCCATGAAGTCGCAGCCGAAGAGCGCGATCGCCTTGAGCAGCTGGGTCTCCCCCATCGGCGCCGCGCCGTAGGCGATCCGGCGCAGGCTGGACAGGTCGGTTCCCGACAGCGCCGGGCTCTCGGCGAGCAGCTGCACGACCGCGGGCACCAGGAAGGTGTGCGTGACGCGGTGCCGCTCGATCAGCCCCAGCAGGGCGACCGGGTCGACGTCGCGGACCAAGACGGTGTGCCCGCCCTGCCCCATGGCGGTCAGGCTGTAACCGACCCCGCCGATGTGGAACAGCGGTGAGGCCACCAGGTTCACCGTGTCCGGGCCCATCCCGTAGCACTCCCGGCCCATGCGGGGGGTGAACACCAGATTGGCCGAGGTGAGCATGGCGCCCTTGGGCTGGCCCGTGGTGCCGGAGCTGTACAGCTGCAGGACGACGTCGTCCGGGTTCGTCCCCGCTCCCGGATCCTCGGCCGGGGCGCTCGCGAGCCACGCCTCGTAGTCCTCGCCCAGCTCCACGACGCGCACACCGTCCGGGGCGGCGCCCAGCAGCTCGCCGAACTCCGGCGCGACCACCACCACGCGAGGCCGGGCGTCGGCCACGATCGCGGCGATCTCCGGGGCCGCCAGCCGGAAGTTCAGCCCGACGGCGACGGCGCCGAGCTTGGCCGCGCCGAACACGACCTCGTAGAAGGTGGGCGCGTTCTTGTCGAGGATCGCCACCCGGTCCTGGGGGCCGACACCGGCCCGTAGCAGCGCCTGGGCGACGGTGGAGCTGCGCGCGTCCAGCTCGGTGAAGCTCAGCGTGACCTCGCCCAGGGTCACGGCGGGCGCCTGCGGCCGGCCGGCCGCCAGGTCGCGGATCAGCCCCGCCAGGGTGGTGGAGGCGGGAGCGGGCACGGCGGCGGACACGGCACTCCTGTTGCGGTCGGTGGTCAGTAGCTCTTGGGCAGGCCCAGGCTGTGCTGGGCCACGTGGTTGAGCACCATCTCCCGGCTCACCGGTGCGGTCTTGAACATCCGGGCGATGAACCAGAGGTCGGCCAACCCGAACTCGTTGGACAGCCCGTTGCCGCCGTGCACCTGGATGGCCTGGTCCAGCGCCTGCACGCAGGCGTCACCGGCGGCGAACTTGGCGATGTTGCCGGCCTCGGCGGCGTCGAGCCCCTGGTCGGTCATCGTGGCCGCGCGCATGGTCATCAGGCGGGCGAGCTCCACGTCGACGTAGGCCTTGGCCAGGGGGTGCGCCACCCCCTGGTGCGCGCCGATCGGCGTCTTCCACACGGTGCGCTCGCGGGCGTACTGGGCACCCCGGGCCAGCGCGTAGCGCCCGAGCCCGTTGGCCATGCATGCGGCGGCGACCCGCTCCGGGTTGAGCCCGGCGAAGACCTGCTTGAGGCCCTCGCCCTCCACCCCGACCAGGCCGGCGCGCTCGACCGGGACGTCGTCGAAGAAGGTGGTGAACTGCTTCTCGGGCAACTGCAGCGCCGAGTCGAGCTGCTGGAAGGTCAGCCCCGGGGCGTCGGTGCCCACGATGAACAGCGAGAGCGTGTGCCGGCCGTCGGGGCCGGGCTCGGCGTCCCGGGCGACGACGAGCAGCGCCTGGCACTCGTCCACGCCGGACGTCCAGTACTTCTGCCCGCGCAGCCGCCACCCGTCGCCGTCCCTGTGTGCCGTCGTGGTGATCTTGTGGGTGTTGGAGCCGGCGTCGGGCTCGGTGATGGCGAAGGCCATGCGGAAGGTCCCGTCGGCGATGCCGGGGAGGTACTTCTGTTTCTGCTCGGCGGTGCCGTGGGCAGCGAGGACGGACCCGCAGATCGCTGGGCTGATGACGATCATGAACATCGGGCAGCCCTGCGCGGCCATCTCCTCGATGACGACGGCGAGGTCGGCCAGGCCGCCGCCTCCGCCGCCGTACTCCTCGGGCAGGTGCACGCCGAGGAAGCCGGCCGCACCCATGTCCGCCCACAGCGCGTCGGCCTTCTCCCCCTTGGCGACGACGTCCTGGAAGTAGGAGCGGCCGTAGCTCCCGACGAGCTTGGCGACGCTGTCCCGGAGGTCACGGTGCTCGTCGCTGGTGTCGCAGATCAGCGACGTCCGGCCCAGTCCGATCGGCTGCCCGCCCACGTCGAACCCCCTCGTCCGCGGCCGTCCCGGCCGGTCGTCAACAGTGCAGTTGACGATAGGGCGGTGAGCTGCTCCACGTCAACGCGTTCAGGCGGACCGGTCCCAGTCGTAGAAGCCGCGCCCTGTCTTGCGGCCCAGCTCGCCTGCCTCGACCTTCTCGATCAGCAGCTGCGGCGGCGTGAACTGCGGGCCGAGGGCCCGCTCGAGGTTGCGGGCGATGTGCAGCCGGACGTCGAGACCGACGATGTCGCTCAGCCGCAGCGGCCCGACGGGGTGCCGGTACGCGAGCTGGATGGCCCGGTCGATCTCGGCGGGCTCGCCGACCCCCGACTCCACCATCCGGATCGCCTCCAGCGCGGCGACGACGTCCAGCCGGCTGGTGGCGAAGCCCGGCACGTCGCGCACGACGGCGGTCTGCTTGCCGATGCCGGCGACCGCGCTCAGCGCCGCCTCGAGGGTCTCGTCGCTGGTGGCCGCACCCCGCACCACCTCGACCACGGGGATCGACCAGACGGGGTTGAAGAAGTGCAGGCCCAGGAAGCGCTCCGGCGCCGCCAGTGCCGAGGCCAGGTCGTCGATGGACAGTGCACTGGTGTTGCTGGCCAGCACCGCGGGCCCGCGGGACTCGGCGGCGACCAGCACCGAGCGCTTCAGCTCGCGCGACTCGGGCACGGTCTCGACGACCAGGTCGAGTCCTCCCGGGAGCTGCTCGGCAGAGGTCACGTGCCCGATCCGCTCCCTCAGGGCCGCCGCCGTCTCGGCCGCGAGCTTCCCCCGAGCGACGCCACCGGCCGCGGCCTGCTCGACCTCCGCCCGGAGCGTGGCCATCCTCGCGTCGTCCGGCTCCACGACGGTGGTCGTGGCACCGGCGACGGCGAAGACGTAGGCGATCCCGATGCCCATCGTCCCGCCGCCGATCACTCCGACGTTGCTCGCCATGTTGGTCCCCTCCGGCCTGGCCTTTGGCCATCAACATAGCCGTTGACGATCGTTCCGGGGAGGCCCCTGTTACGCAAGATCGGTGGTCATCCCCCGCAGCGGGATGTCGGCGCAGGACGTTCAGCTGGCGGCCGCGTCCACGGGCGAGGTCGCCGGGTCGAACCGGTCGCCGGTCCACCCGAACACCCCGATCACCCCGTGGGCCATCACCCAGGCTCGCCGACCGGCCGGATCGTGCTCTCGCCGATGCCGGCCTGGATGATCGAGACGAGGCCGTCCTCGTAGGCCTTGTTCAGCTGCCGCATCTCGCGGGACCAGTCGGCGCGGGTGCCCCCGATGTGACTCAGGCTCTCCTGGATGTAGACGTACAGGAACGGACAGCGCGCGGCACGGGACTCCATCGAGGAGATCAGCAGCCTGCGCAGCTCGTCCGAAGTCACCCCCTCGCCGCCCCTGATCGCCAGGGCGACGTCGACGTCGGCGCGCACCGCGTCGGTCACGACCTCGTCGAACAGCTCCTCCTTGCTGCCGATGCACTAGTGGAGCATCGCCTCGTCAATGTCGAGGGCCTCGGCGATCTGGCCGATGCTCGTCCCCGGGAACCCGCGCCTCGAACAGGTCGGCGGCGACGGCGATGACCTCCTGCCGGCGCTCGCGGTCGGCCACCCGGTTTTCGCGTTGCGCTGCCGCGCGGCGACGTCCGATCCCGCTGGGCTCGGCCTCGGCAGACTCTTGGAACGTGCCCCCATCTTGCGAGACGGCTCCCCACCCACCCCCGCCCGCAAGGCCACGACGGCCCGCGCGTGGGACAGGCCGAGCCTCACCGCCGGGGACGCGCCGGCCCGGCGGTGAGGCGCTTCGTGACGCAGGTCAGCGCTGGATGGCCTTGGTCTCGAGGAATTCCGCCAGGCCGTCCTCGCCCCCCTCGCGGCCGAGGCCGGACTGCTTGTAGCCACCGAAGGGCGCGGCGGGATTGAAGGCACCGTCGTTGATCGTCACCTGCCCGGCCCGGAGCTGACGGGCCACCCGCATCGCGCGGTCGGGGTCACCCGACCAGACCCGCGCGGACAGTCCGTAGTCGGTTCCGTTGGCGATGCTCACCGCGTCGGCTTCGTCCTCGTACGGCATGATCGACAGCACCGGCCCGAAGATCTCCTCGCGCGCGATGGTCATGTCCGCGGTGACGCCGGAGAAGACCGTGGGTGGCACGTAGTACCCGGTGGCCTGGTCGCTGCCCTCGCCGCCGGTCACCAGGCGAGCCCCCTCCTCCACCCCAGTCCGGATGTAGGAGCGGACGCGCTCCCGCTGCGCCTCGCTGACCAGCGGCCCGATCAGGGTCGTCGCTTCGGCCGGGTCGCCGGCCGTCCAGGTCTCCGCGACCCGCTTCGCGATCTGCTCGGCCTCCTCGAGGCGCTTCGCCGGCACCAGCAGCCGGGTCAGGGCGGCACACGTCTGCCCCGAGTTGAGGAAGCACATGCCGAACGTGTCGGCCACGGCCGCCTCGAAGTCGGCGTCGTCCAGGACGACGTTCGGGGACTTGCCGCCCAGCTCCAGGCTCACCCGCTTCACGTCGGCCGCGGCGACCTCGGCGATCCGCCGGCCCGCGCGGGTCGAGCCGGTGAAGGAGACGGCATCGACGCCGGGATGGGCGACGAGCGCCTCTCCCACCACCGGGCCCGGGCCGCTGATCAGGTTGAAGACACCCGGAGGGAGCCCGACCCGGTCGACGATCTCGGTGAGGGCGTAGATCCCGAGGGGAGCCACCTCGGAGGGCTTGACCACCACGGTGCAGCCGGCCGCCAGGGCAGCCGCCGCCTTCAGGGCGACCTGGTGCATCGGGAAGTTCCACGGCGTGATGGCGGCGACGACGCCGACGGGCTCGCGGACGACGAGCGAGTTGCCCACCTCGCGGCCGGCCCAGTCGTAGGACTCGGCGAGGTCGGCGAAGTTTCCGAACGTGAAGGTGGGCAGCCCGACCTGCACGGCCTTGGCGATCTCCACCGGGGTGCCGACGTCGGCCGACATGAGCTCCGCGAGCTCGTCGGTGTGTGCGGCCAGCTCCTCGCCGATCCGCCGCAGGTAGACGGCGCGCTCGGCCGGCGGCAGCGCTGACCACGCGGGGAAGGCGGCGCGCGCCGCGGCGACGGCCCGGTCGACGTCCGCGGGGTCGCCCTCCGCCACCCGCGCGATCACCTGCTCGGTGGCGGGGTTCAGCACGTCGATCGTGCCCTCACCCGCGGAGGCCACCCACTGCCCGTCGACGTAGAGCCGGGTCCGGTCCTGGACCGAACCGCTGACCTCCTGCGAGGGCTGGGTGATCGTGGTCATGCAGGCCTCCAAGGCATCGGGGTGGATCGTCCAGAATGGAATGTCGGGAGCCGTGTCCCGCGTCACGATGACAGGGTTCGGAGAGTCGCGTCAACGGCTTCGTTGATGGCGAAGCTGCTGGTTGCCCGGCCGCCCGGCCACCTGCGGTCCGCCAGGTATGGGCGCCGTCCGCCCAAGCGGAGCAGCCTGATCGATCCGCCGGCGACAGAACAGCTGCGGAGGAGCTGCGACATCTGTGATCAACCGTGGTGACGGGTGGGGTTCGACACGACGCAGCTCACGTGGCGCGGGTGTGCGGACGTCGTCGTGGTGCCGAGCCCAAGTCGAGGCGAGCTACACCGCGTACGACGAACACCCGCTCGACGAACCGGACGAGTGGGGCGACCTGGCGTCGTTCCGTGAAGCCGCCGGACGGTCGTGACCGCGCTGCCCGCGCGCGGCGAGGTCTGGTGGTGCGAGATGGCCGAGATCGGGTGCCGCCCGGTCGTCGTCCTCGCCCGCGACGCAGTGATCCCCCGGCACCGGCGGGCACTCGTGGCACCGTGCACCACCACGATCCGCGGCCTCGTCAGCGAAGTCGGCCTCGAGTCCGGCGAGGGCCCGGTACCCCGCCGCTGCGTGGTCAACATGGACTCGGTCGAGAGCGTCTCTGTCGCGGTCCTCGTCGACCGGCTCGGACGGTTGGCCGACGGGCGCATGCGGCAGATCTCCGAGCCCTCGCCGTCGCGGTCGACTGTGCGGACTGACGCTCGTCTCGGCAGAGGAACCAGCCGGGAGCATCGCTGGACGTGCCCACGCCGTCGGTCACCGTCCGGTAGGACCGTCCAGGTGGGGCGTCCCGGACGGGGAGGACGACCGAGACTCGCTCCTCCGGCCAGCGTGGGCAGCAATGGCGCCGGACCGTGGCCGCGCCAGCGACGGTGTGGAGCAGCGCGCGGGTGGTGGGGAAACGTGCGCGTCTCACTGCGCCGGCCCCGCGGGCCGGACGTGCGCACGCAGACGGTCAGCGTCGCCTTGCCGATGTCCAGCCCGGCGACCCGCTCGTGGACGACCTCCATGTCGACCCTTCCCTGCATCGCCACCGATGGGGTGTCGTCCGGAGGGCCCTCTGCCAGGACACAGACCCACGCGCTCACGGCAGCGATCAAGGGGCACCCGAGAGCCCCGCGCCATACAGATTTACGGGCTCCCGCACCACTGTGTCGCGACGTCGCCGGACCTCTGCAGCATTCTCATCGCCAAGGGCAGCGATCAAAATCGCAACCGTTACAGACCCGTGAATGCCCCAGCCGCTGCAAGCGCGTCAGCGCTCCGGGCGCCAGCCCGGGAGAATGTCCTGGTCAGACGGTCGATCGTGGGTCAGGACGACCAGTCGTGCGGTCGAACCGGTGGCGACGAACGCAGGCGGACCTACCATCGGCCCGAGAGCGGGGCCGACGCTTCGCCGGGAGCCATACGAAAGTTGAGGCCCCTCCTCCCTGACTTCCGCAGCAAGCTGTCGGCCTGGTGACGGGAACGTGCTGGCAGATGGGATGACACGCCGATCGAGGGCGTGAGGGCTCCGGTTACCAGGCGGGTGAGGGCGGCGCTGTGCTGAAGGCCGG
>NZ_QOHF01000045.1 GCF_003319115.1 Geodermatophilus sp. TF02-6
CCGCTGAGCCGCTGCCCGTGTCCCGGTCCGGGGACCCTCCGGGCCCCCGCGACCGGTCCACACCGCGGCCAGCTGCCGTTCCCGACCGCCGCTGAGCCGCTGCCCGTGTCCCGGTCCGGGGACCCTCTGGGCCCCCGCGACCTGGACACGGCTCCTAGACCTTGAACTGCGACACCAGCCGGGACAGCTCGGCCGTCACCTCGGCCAGCCCGTCGGCGGCCGACTGCGCCTGCGCGGCGTCCCGCTCGGTCTCGGTGCTCACCGTCGACACGGTGACGACGGCGTCGGCGATCGAACCGGTGCCCTGGGCGGCCTCGGTCACCCCACGCGACATCTCGCTCGTCGTCGCGGTCTGCTCCTCGACGGCGCTGGCGATGGTCGTCTGGTAGTCGCTGATCCGCGAGACGACGTCGTCGATGCGGGCGATCGCGGCCACGGCGCTGTCGGTGTCCCCCTGGATCGCCTCGATCCGGCGGGCGATGTCCTCGGTGGCTCTCGCCGTCTCCTGGGCCAGGTCCTTCACCTCGGTGGCCACGACGGCGAAGCCCTTGCCCGCCTCGCCGGCGCGGGCGGCCTCGATGGTCGCGTTGAGGGCGAGCAGGTTGGTCTGCTCGGCGATACCGGTGATCACCTGCAGCACCTCGCCGATGGCCCGCGACGACCTCCCGAGCTCGGCCATGGTCCGCCGGGTCGACTGGGCGACGCCCACCGCCTCGCCGGCGATCCGGGCCGCCTCCGAGGCGTTCGAGGCGATCTCGCGGATGCTCGCGCCCATCTGCTCGGCCCCGGCCGCGACGGTCTGCACGTTGCGCGACACCTGCTCGGCGACGGCCGACACCTGTTGTGCCTGCGCGCTGGTCTGCTCGACCGACCCCGCGAGCCGTCCGGAGACGCCCGACATCCCGGCCGAGAGCTCCACCAGCGACCCCGACGCCCGGCCGATACCGGTCACCGTCTCGGCCACCTTGGCGACGAAGCGGTTGAACGCCGCGCCGAGCCGGCCGATCTCGTCCCTGCGGGCCTCGTCCACCCGGGCGGTCAGGTCACCGTCGCCGTCGGCGATCTCCTCCATCCGGGAGCGCAACGCGTCCAACGGCGCCACCACGCGGCGGGCGACGAGGAAGGTGGCGCCGGCGGCCAGCAGGAGGGTGACGAGGGCGCCCATGAGGATCGTCGTCCGGAGTTCGTGCGCGTCGGCGAGGATCGCGCTCTCCGGGATCTCGACGAGCACCGCCCAGTTCTGCTCGGCGCCCACCTCGATCGGCGCGGCCACGTAGACGGTGTCCCCCTGCTCCCCGTCGAGGGTGCGCTGCACGGTCTCGCCGTCCTGCACAGCCGCTGCGGCGACCTCCGCCATCGGGCCCTCGGCGGCCGAGCCGGCCTCGTCCCCCGGCCGGTTGCTGGCGACCACCAGACCCTGCGACGACACCAGCACCGCGCGGCCGACGTCGTACGGGCGGATGGCGGCCACCTGTTCCTGGATGGTGGCCAGCGGCATGTCGACGCCGGCGACGCCGATCGCCCGGCCACCCACGGAGACGGGGGTCGCCAGCGAGGTGATGAGGACCTGCTTCCCGGCCACCTCGTACAGGTAGGGCTCGATCGCCACCGAGCGGCCGGTGTCCCGCGGGAGCAGGTAGTAGTCGCCCGCGCCCGGGGTCTCGTAGTCGACGAGGGCGGTCACCGCGACGGCGTTCCCGTCCCGGTACCAGTACGGGACGTAGCGGCCGCTCGCGTCGGTGCCCGGGGTGCCGGCGAAACGACCGTCGGCCCCGTCGAACGCCTGCGGTTCGAAGGCCGACCAGACACCGACCAGCGCGGGGTCGGCGGCGAGCAGCCGGGCCTGCAGGGCGTCGGCGTAGGAGCGGTCGCCCCGGCGGCCCTCGACCTGGGCGGCCAGGGCCTGCGCCAGGGACTCGGCCGTGTCGCGCTCGCGGCCGAGGTCGGCCTCGACCTGTTGAGCCTGGTCGACCGCCACCGCCGTGGCGTTGCGCAGCCCGTCCCGCTGGGTCTGGCCGGCGGCCAGGGTGGCGATCACGGCCACCAACCCGCCGAGGGCGACGACGAGGACCGCGACGATGCTGACGACGAGACGGATCTTGACGCTCACGGGGGACGCTCCGAGGGAGATGCGTGCGACGGAGGTGTGCACCGTCTTGCATCGGCCGACGGACCGTGGTGTTGACCGCAAAGCGAACGGGATCAGGGGCCCGCACACGGCGACGGGGCGCCGTCCGGATGGACGACGCCCCGTCGGGACGGGTCTCTCAGGAGCCGGCGATGAAGCCCACCCGGCGCTGGTCGGGCTGGGCGATCTCCACGTAGGCGATGCGGTCGACCGGGACGAGCACCCGGCGGCCGCGGTCGTCGACCAGCGTCAGCACGCCGTCGCCGGTGGTGCCGGCCATGGCCTTGGTCACCAGGTCGGCGATCTCGTCGGGGGTCTGGGGGCTGTCGATGACCAGCTCCCGCGGGGAGTGCTGGACACCGATCTTGACTTCCACGGGGGGATGCCTCCTCGAGTTGCGCGGCTGCGGTCCACGCTAGTGCAGGGGGCACGCCGCCGACCTGCGGTGCGGGTGCGCCGTCAGCGAACGTGGCCCCGCTGCAGGGTCCCGCCGCGAGCGTGCGAGCGGTGGGGGGCAGGGGGGTCCTTCTTCAGTGCGCCGAGCCCTCGATGCGGGGGAAGCCGGAGATCCCGCGCCACGAGAGGGCCGTCATGAGCGAGACCGCCTCGTCGCGGGAGACGGTGCCCTTGCGCGGCAGCCACCAGCGGGCGCTGGTCTCGGCCAGCCCGGTCATCCCCGCGGCCAGCAGCAGCGAGCGCTCCGGGTCCAGGCCGGTGTCGGCCGCGATGACCTCGGCGATCGCCTCCACGCAGGCCCGGTGGCCGCGGTCGGCCAGCTCGCGGACGTCGTCGTCGTTGCGCAGGTCGGACTCGAAGACCAGGCGGAACGCGGCGCCCTCGGCGTTGACGAAGTCGAAGTAGGCGCCGACGGCCCCGTCGACGCGGGTGCGGTTGTCGTCGGTGCCCTCCATCGCGCGGCGGACGTTGTCGGTCAGCGCGGTGACCTGCTGCTCGAGCAGGGCGAGGTAGAGCTCCCGCTTGCCCG
Source organism: Geodermatophilus sp. TF02-6 (assembly GCF_003319115.1). GTDB lineage: Bacteria > Actinomycetota > Actinomycetes > Mycobacteriales > Geodermatophilaceae > Geodermatophilus. The sequence continues at coordinate 3,114 of NZ_QOHF01000045.1, forward strand.
GGAAGTGCTGGTAGAGCACGGGCTTGCTGACCCCGGCCCGGTCGGCGATGTCGTCCATCGCCGCGGCGTGGAAGCCCTGGGCGACGAAGACCTCCTGCGCGGCCTGCAGCAGTTGCAGCCGCCGGGCACCCCGCGGCAGGCGGGACGAGCGGCGGGCGGGCGCGGAGGCGGGCCGGGGCAGGTGCATGGTGCACGGATGTTACCGGCGGGTCACCCAGCCGCGCGTCGAGCGCGGTGCTGGCCTACCGTCGGCCGGTGCCCGAGCTGCCCACTCCACCTCCCGGCCGGCCGGTCCGGCCGGCCCGGCCGTCGACCGCACCGCTGCCCCGGGCCGACGGCGTCCCCCCGCCGTGGCCCGGGGGGATGGTCGCGGTGCGCGGCGGCGAGGTCTTCGTCCGGCGCACCCCCTGGACCGGCCCGGTGGACGGCGAGCGGGACGGCGCCCCGCGGGAGCGGGCGCTCTACGTCCACGGCCTGGGCGGGGCCTCGACGAACTGGACCGACCTCGCCGCGCTGCTCGCCGTCCGCTTCGACGGGTGGGCGGTCGACCTGCCCGGCTTCGGCCGCTCGCACCCGCCCACGCGCGGCTCCTACTCCATCCGCGGGCAGGTCGCGGCCGTCGTCGACGTCCTGGAGCGGATCGTCGCCGAGCCGGGGGAGGGCGCCGGCCGGCCGGTGCACCTGCTGGGCAACTCGCTCGGCGGCCTGGTGGCGCTGTTCGTCGCCGCGAGCCGGCCCGACCTCGTGGCCACGCTGACCCTCGTCTCGCCGGCGATGCCGGTCTACCGGGTGCCGCGGACGTTCAGCCGGGCGCTGCTGCTGCTCCTGCTGCCCGGGGTGCCGGCGCTGGCCGAGCGGCGCCTGGCCGGGGTGACGCCCGAGCAGCAGGTCCGCGGCTTGGTGCAGGTGTGCTTCGGCGACCCGCGGCGGGTGCCGCGGGCCCGGCTGGACCAGGCGCTCGAGGAGATGCGGGAACGGGCCGGGCAGCCGTGGGCGACGCGGGCGCTGACCCGCAGCATGCGCGGGCTGATCACCTCCTACCTGCACGCGGGCGCCGCCAACGCCTGGCGCCTGGCCCGCTCGCTGCGCCCGCCGACGCTGGTCGTCTGGGGTGACCGCGACCGCCTGGTCGACCCCGCCCTCGCGCCGCGGCTGGCCGCCGCCGTCCCCGACGCGCGGCTGCTGGTCCTCGAGGGGGTGGGGCACGTGGCGATGCTGGAGGCGGCCGAACCGACGGCGCGGGCCGTGCTCGCCCTGGCCGAGGACGCCGCCGCGGCCGCCGCCGGCGACGCGGCCGGGACCGAGGCCCGCGCCTGCTGAGCCGGTTCCCGGGACGCCGCGCTCCGGCACGCGCCACTCGCGGCGAGCCCTCCACGGCAGGCCGCCGGCCGTGAGAACCTGACCGGGTGAGCCCCGCGGACGCCCCTCCCGGCCGCGGGTCGGGCAGGCGCCCCGGGTCACCACCGGCCGCCGGCCCGCGCAGCCGCTCCCCTCGCGAGGACGCCGGCCCGCCGGGAACCCGCTGCGACACGGTGTCCCGGTCGCCGCGCGAGTCCGTCCGCCCGGCCCGGCCGGCGCCACCTCGGCGGCCGGCCGGACGGGTGCGCCGCTTCGTGGCGCGGTGGGGGTGGCGGGCCTACGCCATCCCGCTGCTCACCGTCGCCACGGTGCTCACCCTCGCCGACCTCGCCGTCGGCGGCGGGCAGGCCGAGCCGGCCGCGGCCCCGGACGCTGCCACCAGCCCGGCGCTGGGCACGGCCGCGACGGCGCCCGGCGCCGTCGAGGGGGAGCCGGTCGCCGGACCCACGTCCCCGCCGTCGGCGTCGGCCGAGGGTGACGCCGGGCCGACCGGGACCCCACCGGCTCCGTCGGACGCCACCGGGTTCGTGCAGCGGGGCGCGGGGAGCGTGACGGTCGTCGACGGGACCTCTCCGGTGTACGGCTCCGGGCCGCTGCACCGGTTCGTCGTCGAGGTCGAGGACGGCATCGGCGTGGACGGGCCTGCGTTCGCCGCCGCGGTCGAGGCGACGCTGGGCGACCCGCGGTCGTGGGGCAACGGCGGTCGGATGTCGTTCCAGCGGGCGGGGGCCGCCGCGGCCACCGCGGGTGACTACGAGTTCAAGGTCACCCTCATCAGCCCGGGCAACATGGAGACCTACTGCCCCGGGGTGGGCACGGGCGGCTACACGTCCTGCCGCTACGGCGACCGCGCGGTGGTCAACCTGGCCCGCTGGGAGACCGCCGTCCCCGACTACCAGGGCGACGTCGCCACGTACCGGCAGTACGTGGTCAACCACGAGGTCGGGCACGCACTCGGCAACGGCCACCAGCAGTGCCCGGGCCCGGGCCGGCCGGCGCCGGTGATGCAGCAGCAGACCCTGGGCCTCGACGGCTGCACGAAGAACGCCTGGCCTTACCCCTGACCCCGCCGTGATCATCGTCGGGTGGTCGCCGTCTCCGGCGTGTCGGACGACCACTCGCCGATGATCAACGGGAGCAGCAGCTGGCCGCATCGGGTGCAGCGGGAAGAGGAGGGCGTGCCGCGCTGTTGTCCCGACGAACGCCGGCCCGCGCGGGCCGCTGTCGAGGAACTGAGGAGCAGCTCGTGTCCCTGCCACCCCTGGTGGAGCCCGCCGCCGACCTCTCGATCGACGAGGTCCGCCGGTACAGCCGGCACCTGATCATCCCCGACGTCGGGATGGACGGTCAGAAGCGGCTGAAGAAGGCCAAGGTGCTCGCCGTGGGCGCCGGCGGCCTCGGCTCGCCCGTGCTGATGTACCTGGCCGCCGCCGGTGTGGGCACGCTGGGCATCGTCGAGTTCGACGTCGTCGACGAGTCGAACCTGCAGCGGCAGATCATCCACGGCCGCTCCGACGTCGGCCGGTCGAAGGCGGAGAGCGCGCGGGACAGCATCCGGGAGATCAACCCGTTCGTCGACGTCCGCCTGCACGAGACGCGGCTGGACAGCGACAACGTGCTGGAGATCTTCGGCCAGTACGACCTGATCGTCGACGGCACCGACAACTTCGCCACGCGCTACCTGGTCAACGACGCGTGCGTGCTGCTGGGCAAGCCCTACGTCTGGGGGTCGATCTACCGCTTCGACGGGCAGGTCTCGGTCTTCTGGGACGAGCACGGCCCGAACTACCGCGACCTCTACCCGGTGCCGCCGCCGCCCGGCATGGTGCCCTCCTGCGCCGAGGGCGGCGTGCTGGGTGTGCTGTGCGCGACGATCGGCGCGATCCAGGCCACCGAGGCGGTCAAGCTGATCACCGGTATCGGGGAGACGCTGCTGGGCCGGCTCATGGTCTACGACGCCCTGGAGATGACCTTCCGGGAGATCAGGGTGCGCAAGGACCCCGACGCCGAGCCGATCACCGGCCTGATCGACTACGAGACGTTCTGCGGCGTCGTCTCCGACGAGGCCCAGCAGGCCGCCGCCGGCTCGACGATCACCGTCGACGAGCTCAAGGACATGATGGACAACGGCAAGGACTTCGAGCTGATCGACGTCCGCGAGCCCAACGAGTACGAGATCGTCTCCATCCCCGGTGCGACGCTGATCCCCAAGGACGAGATCCTCTCCGGCCGGGCGCTGTCCCGGCTGCCGCAGGACAAGCCGATCGTGCTGCACTGCAAGACCGGCGTCCGCTCTGCCGAGGCACTGGCCGCGGTCAAGAACGCCGGCTTCGCCGACGCCGTGCACGTGCAGGGCGGCGTCACCGCCTGGGCCACGCGGATCGACAAGACGCTGCCCACCTACTGACACAAGGACCCCCTGCCCCCCACCGCTCGCAAGCTCACGGCGGGACCTTGCAGGGGGCCGCCGTCCTCCGCACCCTTCGCAGGCTCAGGGTGGGCCCCTTGACGGGGGCCGTTCCAGTACGTCACCGGGCCCGGGTCGCCTCCCCAGGGAGTCGGCCCGGGCCCTCGCGCTGTCCACCGGGGTCCCTGTCTACTGAGGTGCATGGCCGAGATCGCACCCGCCGAGCTGCTCGAGCTCTTCCAGCGCGCCCAGGCGCAGTTCACCGACCGGGTGGACGCCGTCGAGCCCGACCAGTGGGAGGACGAGGCGCTACCCGACTGGACGGTCGCCGACCTGGTGGCGCACCTGGTCAGCGAGATGCTGTGGGTCCCGCCGCTGCTCGCCGGCGAGCCCCACGCCGAGGGCCGCTTCCCCGAGGACACCACCGACCTGCTGGGCGAGGACCCGCTGACCGGCTGGGAGACCGCGGCCGACCCGGCCCTGTCCGCGTTCGCCGAGGACGACGCGCTGATCCGCACCGTCCACCTGTCCCGGGGGCCGACGCCGGCGGTCGACTACATCGAGGAGCTCACCGCCGACCTCACCGTGCACGCCTGGGACCTCGCCCGCGCCACCGACGGCGACACCGACCTGGACCCGGCGCTGGTCACCGCGGCCCTGGTGGTCGCCGAACGGCTGCCCGACGAGGGCGTCCCCGGGTTGTTCGAGCCGCCGCTGGACGCGCCGGCCACCGCCTCGCCCCAGACCCGGCTGCTGGCCCGGTACGGCCGCCGCGGTTGACCCGTCGGTGTCCTCGGCCCCGGTGACGGCGTGACCGGATCGGGGCTCGACGTCGACGAGGCGGTGTTCGACGTCGTCGAGCGCATCCCGCCCGGGCGGGTGAGCACCTACGGGGCGATCGGCCGGCTGGTCGGCGTGGGGCCGCGGAGGGTCGCCCGCGCCCTGGCGCAGGGCGGGGGAGCGGTCCCCTGGCACCGCGTGGTGCGGGCCGACGGCACGGCCGCCGAGCCGGTGCGCGTCCGGCAGCTGCAGCTGCTCGCCGCCGAGGGGGTGCCGGTGCGCGGCGGCCGGGTCGACCTGGCCGCCGTCGGCTGGCCCGATTGAATTTTCCCAACTTAGCAGAATAGCGACAAGAGAATACAACGAGGCTTATTCACGCGCCGGCAAAGAAGTATAGACCGATTACCGCCGAGATCGTTTCCTTGAAAGTGTTGAGGGGACGCCGGTAGTCGGTGTGCAAGATCCGCCATGTCTTCAGGTGCGCGATTGCC
>NZ_QOHF01000009.1 GCF_003319115.1 Geodermatophilus sp. TF02-6
TTCCTTGAGCAGAACCGATCCTCTCGCAGGACCCCGCGCCTATGCAGTGACACTCCCTTCAGCCCGCCGACCTGCACATCCTCGGGCCGGAGAATGGCTCACACGCCAATCCGTTGAGAAAACCTCAGTCCTGTTGTATGATACAAACCGGCGGTCCGTTTTTTGTGGTTGAGTCTGCAAACCCATCCTATCAAGAGGCGGACCGCCCCTCATTCAAACGCGCCGCGGAATCCGCTGTCGATCAACCCCGTGAATAACCCTCCTACTTCATCCAAGACCTGAGTTGGGTCAATTGCTTTAGTGCCTTGCGTCGCGCTGGTTGAGTGCATTCAGGATTTCCTGCGCCTCGGGGGTGAGCGCGGCTGGAAAGGTGCTGGTTACGCCGTTGATCTGGACGGTGGCCGACCGCAGCGGCTTGAGGGCGCGCAGCACGCGGCGCAGGGACAGGCCGGTGCGGTTCTGCACGGTCCGGGAGACCGCCAGTGCGGCGAACACGATCGTGAGGTGGGCCTCGATCGCGTCGCGGGTGCGAGCGAACAAAGGCCTGGCGGCGAGGTCGGTCTTGCTCATGCGGAAGGACTGCTCGACCTGCCACAGGTCGTGGTAGCTGCCGATCACCTCGGCCGCGGGCATGAGGCTGGCAGGGATGTTGGTGACGTAGCCCTTCAGCCCGACCAGTCGCTGCGCTCTGGCCAGCGCGGCCTCGTCGAGGGAGCGGGCGCCGTTGCTGGTCTTGACGAACCGGGGTGCGCGGGCGGCCCGCTCGCCGTCGACGACCTCCCGGGCCCGGGCCTCCTGGGCGGCGAGGGTCTTGCGGTCCCGGGCTGCGCGTGTGGCCGAGTAGGCCCACACCGCTCGCCACGAGCCCGTGTGCTCAGCGGGATCCCATACGGGTTCGGCCCGTCGGGCGGTGTCGTTCTCCCCGACCTTGCCGCCCTTACTGCGACCGGTTTTGGGGGTGATGGTGTCGATGATCTGGCCGTTGGTGAACGCGTCGCCGTGCCAGTGGAAGTGGGACTCCAGATCGATCGGCGCCCGGGTCACCCGCGACCCGACGACGAACCGCAACTGCGCCTCGTCCAAGGCCTTCAGATTCGCCGCGGAGAGCATCCCGGCGTCGGCGACGATCACCAGGTCGGCGATCCCATGTCGGGCTTGGAACGCGGTGATGATCGGGATCAAGGTGTGAGTCTCGGCCTTGTTGCCCTCGAAGCAGCCGATCTCCAGCGGAAAGCCCTGCCGGTCGACCAGCAGCCCGACCACGATCTGGGGGTCGACGCGGCGTTCCTTGGAGAACCCCACCTTCCGGAGGTCGTCCTCCTTCTTGGCCTCGAAGTACAGCGTCGTCACGTCGTAGAGGCACAAGCTCACATCCCCGCTGGCGCAGGCGTGGGCGTAGCAAGCCGCGGCGACCTGGTCGCGGTAGGCGCCGGTGTGCGCGCGACGCAGCGTGCGCTTGCGGGTCGACAGGCTCACCGACACCCGGCCCAGCTCGGCCAGTACCCGGTCGACATCGAGCAGCGAGGTGGGCTCGGCGATCCGGGCGATCACCAGGTCCCGGAACACGTCGTCACCGACGCGGTCCAGGCCCAGGCTGGCGTACACCCCGGCCAGCGCCTCGTACAGCAGCCCCGAGGACGTCTTCAGCACCCGCGCCGCAGGCACCACCGGCCTGCTGACCGGGCCATCGGCGGAGCCGCGGAACAGAGCCGGCGCGGCCGGCGGCGGCACCATCACGGTCTTCCGGACAGCCGGGGTGATGCCCAGGTCCAGCACCCCTTGAGCGTCGTCGACCAGCAGTCGCTGGGCCTGATCCATCAGCAGGCCCAGCTCGGCCTCATCCCGGGCCGAACCGACATGACGCACGATCCGCCGCCGGCCCCCGACGGACTCAGCGATCTGCACTGCGGTGGCCCCCGAAGCGGTGCGCACCCGCCGGACCAGGCCACCCACGCAACCCTACCGACCCCGATTAGTGCCTCAGCAGCACACTAAGCCTGCGCGAAGACGCAGGTCAGCGCGATCCGACATCGAAACGTCCTCCACCGTGACCCAACTCAGGAGGCGGACCGCCCCTCATTCAAACGCGCCGCGGAATCCGCTGTCGATCAACCCCGTGAATAACCCTCCTACTTCATCCAAGAGTTCGGACGAGCGGTCTGGAACCTGGCAGAAGGCCCCGACATCACCAAGGCAGATGCGTTGGCCGCTCGAGACCTGGTTGAGGCTGAACTCGACGAGAGCTTCTTCCGAGCTCGCGTACAGAGATCTTCTCCCGAAGAACTGCGATACATGCGCGCGATGGCCGAGCTCGGCCCCGAGGCTCAGAAGGCTTCCGAGGTCGCCGACGTACTCGGTCGCACGTCCGAGCAGGTCGCACCGCTACGGGCACGGCTCATCAGCAAGGGCTTGTTGTACACACCGAGGTACGGCTTCGCGAAGTTCACCGTCCCGCAGTTCGACCGCTTCATGCGCCGGTACATGACACTCGAGGAGGTGCCACCGGTATGAGCTCTATTCACGACTCCGAGGCCAGGAGTCCGGGGCACGCCACGCGCTTCCGTCAGCCGAACAGGTACTCCGCGACCGGGGCCCACGGGCCGCCGAGGTAGCGCCACAGGCCCAGCCCCCGCGCCGGCACCCGCTCGGGGGTGAACCCGGCGGCCAGCCGGTCGTGCAGCGCCCGGGCCATCGCGGGCTCGACCTTGTTCTGCACGGTGACGTGCGGCGCGTGCCGCTGGCGGTCCTGCCGGGTCAGCCAGGGATCCCAGGCCGCCGCCAGCCCGGCCCGCAGCGCGGTGAGCTCCGGCGAGTCGAGGGTGTAGGCCACCCCGCGGCCGAGCAGGCGCAGGCCGGTGACGGCGACGTCGAACGGCGGACGGCGGGCCGCCTCGGCCAGGTCGGCCGCGACGGCGTCCTCGTGCTCGCCGGGCAGCGCGTGGAACAGGGTGACGTGCGCGGCCAGGTGGTTGCGCTCGGCCGGGAAGTGCGCGGCGCGCAGCCGGTCGAACCGCTGCTGCGCCTCCTCGCCGAGCAGCAGGGTCACGACGAGCGGCTCAGCCGACGTCACCGATCAACCCGCTCCCGGCCCCTCCTGGCGTGCCCGAGCTTGTGAAGGGCTCGGGGAGGACGGCGGCCTCCCTGCAGTAAGAGGACCCCGTCCTCCTCACCCCTCGCAAGCTCGGGGCGAGCCTCGGAACGGGGCCGGGGGCAGGGAGGCCCTTCTTCAGACATGGGCGCGGGCCCCCTTGCCCAGGACGGTCACCCCGCCGGCGCTGACGTGGTAGCGCTCGCGGTCGGCGGAGAGGTCGACACCGATGCGCGCCCAGTCCGGGACGACGACGAACTTGTCGAGGATGGCCCGCCGCACGTAGGCACCCTCGCCGACGTGCACGCCGTCCATGAGCACGCTGTCCTCCACCCGGGCGCCGCGCTCGACGCGGACGCCGGGCGAGACGACGGAGTTGTGCACCGACCCGCCGCCGATGATCGCGCCGGCGCTGACCATCGACTCCTCCGCGCGGCCGCCGAGCACGAACTTCGCCGGCGGCTGTTGCGGCGGCAGGGTGAGGATCGGCCAGCGGTCGTTGTAGAGGTTGAACACCGGGGTGACCGACACCAGGTCCATGTGCGCGTCGAAGTAGGAGTCGATCGTCCCGACGTCCCGCCAGTAGCCGTGGTCGCGCTCGGTGGCGCCGGGGACGACGTTGGTGGAGAAGTCGTACACCCACGCCTGCCCGGCGTCGGACAGCATCGGCATGATCGAGCCGCCCATGTCGTGCGCGGACTCCTCGTCCTCGGCGTCCTCGCGCAGGGCCTCGAGCAGCGCGTCGGTGGTGAACACGTAGTTGCCCATGGAGGCGAAGCTCTCCTCGGGCGAGTCCGGCAGCCCCGGCGGGTCGGCCGGCTTCTCCAGGAAGCCGCGGACCCGCCCGTCGGCGTCGGAGTCGATGACGCCGAACCCGGTGGCCTCGTGCCGCGGCACCCGCAGGCCGGCGATGGTGACCCCGGCCCCGGTCTGCTGGTGCTGGTCGATCATCTGCGCGGGGTCCATCCGGTACACGTGGTCGGCGCCGAAGACGACGACGATGTCGGGCCGGGCGTCGTAGATGAGGTTGAGGCTCTGGAAGATCGCGTCGGCGCTGCCGGTGTACCAGCGCGGCCCGAGGCGCTGCTGCGCCGGCACCGGGGTGATGAAGTTGCCCAGCATCTGCGACAGCCGCCAGGTGGTGGTGATGTGCCGGTCGAGGCTGTGGCTCTTGTACTGGGTGAGGACGGCGACCTGCCGGATCTCGGCGTTGACCAGGTTGGACAGCACGAAGTCGATGAGCCGGTAGTTGCCGCCGAAGGGGACCGCCGGCTTGGCCCGGTCCTGCGTCAGGGGCGCCAGCCGTTTGCCCTCTCCACCGGCGAGGACGATGCCGAGGACCCGGGGACCACCACGCATGTGGCGCAACGTAGCGGGTGACGCGGATCACCGCCGCTCCGCGCGCTGCACGGCCCCGCCCCGAGCCTGCGAAGGGTGCGGAGGACGGTGGCCCCCCTGCAGGGTCCCGTCGCGAGCGTGCGAGCGGCGGGGGGCAGGGGGGTCCTTCTAGGGTGGGGGCCGTGCGCATCGGCATGGTGACGAGGGAGTGGCCGCCGGACGTCTACGGGGGCGCGGGTGTGCACGTCGAGCACCTCGCCGCGGCGCTGCGTGCGCTGCCGGACGGTCCCGAGCTCGACGTGCACTGCTTCGGCGGGCCGAGACCGGACGCGACCGGCCACGAGGTGCCCCCGGGGCTGGAGAAGGCCAACGGCGCGCTGCAGGCGCTCGGCGTCGACGTCGAGATCGCCGGGGCGCTGGCCGAGGTCGACCTGGTGCACAGCCACACCTGGTACGCCAACGCCGCGGGCCTGTTCGCCTCGCTGGTGCACGGCACGCCGCACGTGGTGACCGCGCACTCCCTCGAGCCGCGCCGGCCGTGGAAGGCCGACCAGCTCGGCGGGGGCTACCGGCTCTCCTCGTGGGTCGAGCGCACCGCCTACCTGGCCGCCGACGGGGTGATCGCGGTCAGCGCCGGCATGCGCGACGACGTGCTGGCCGTCTATCCCGAGCTGGACCCCGCGCGGTTGCACGTGGTCCACAACGGCGTCGACGCCGAGGCCTACCGCCCGGTGCCCGACCCCGGCACCGTGCGCTCCCTCGGGGTCGACCCCGACCGGCCCTACGCGCTGTTCGTCGGCCGGATCACCCGGCAGAAGGGCGTGACGCACCTGCTCGCCGCCGCCGAGCAGCTGCCCGCCGACGCCGGCCTGGTGCTGTGCGCCGGGGCCGCGGACACCCCGGCGGAGCGCCAGCAGGTCGCCGACGCGGTCGCCACGCTGCAGGCCCGGCGGGACGGCGTCGTCTGGATCGAGGCGATGCTGCCCCGCGAGCAGCTGGTCCCACTGATCACCGGCGCCACGGTGTTCGTCTGCCCGTCGGTGTACGAGCCGCTGGGCATCGTCAACCTGGAGGCCGCCGCCTGCGGCACCGCGGTCGTGGCCAGCGCCGTGGGCGGCATCCCCGAGGTGGTCGACGACGGCCGCACCGGGCTGCTCGTGCCCTACGACCCCGAGGACGCAGCCGCCTTCGAGGCCGGCCTGGCCGCGCGGATCGCCGAGCTGCTGGCCGATCCGCCGCGGGCGGAGGCGATGGGCGCGGCCGGCCGCGAGCGGGTGCTGGCCGAGTTCGGCTGGCCGGCGGTGGCGCAGCAGACGGTCGGGGTCTACTCCGCCGTCCTCGACGCGCGGAGCTGACCGCCGCCGCGGCTGGTACCGTCGCGCCGCCGGCCTGGTGCCGGCGGCGCTCGCGCAGCGAAGACCGGTGCGAACCCGGCGCTGTCCCGCAACTGTGATGGCCTCCCGGCCTCAGCCAGATCGCCTGCCCCGCGTCGTGTACCGACCCTCGCGGCAGGGGTCGCGCATCGGGGCCGGGCGCCCCTGGGCGGCCGCGTGCCGCCTCCCGGAAGGCTCCCCGTTGCTCCGCACCACCCCGCGCCGGCTCGCCCCGGTCGCGCTGCTGCCCCTGCTCGTCCTGTCCTCGTGCGGCGGGAGCGAGCCCCCCGCCGAGGGCGCCGCCACGACCGCCTCGGCCGACGGACACCCGGTCACCGTCACCGGCGACGACGGCGAGCTGACCCTCGACCAGCGGCCGGAGTCCATCGTGTCGATGTCGGCCTCGGCCACCGAGATGCTCTTCGCGATCGGCGCCGGCGGGCAGGTCGAGGCGGTGGACAGCACCTCGGACTTCCCGGCCGAGGCGCCGACCACCGACCTGTCGGCGTTCACCCCGAACGCCGAGGCGATCGCCGCCCGCTCCCCCGACCTGGTCGTCCTCAGCGACGACCTGAACGGCATCGTCGGCGCCCTGGACGCGCTCCAGGTGCCGACCCTGCTGCTCGGCGCGGCCGACACGCTCGACGAGAGCTACGCCCAGATCGAGACCCTGGGCGAGGCCACCGGGCACGCCGAGCAGGCCGCCGACGTGGTGGCCGGCATCCAGGACCGGATCGCCGCCGCGGTGGACTCCGTCCCGGACTCGGTGCAGGGCATGCGCGTCTACCACGAGATCGACCCGAGCTTCTACTCGGCGACCAGCGACACCTTCATCGGCGGCGTCTACGCGCTGTTCGGGCTGGAGAACATCGCCGACGGCGCCGCCGACCCCGCCGGGGGCTACCCGCAGCTGTCCGCCGAGTACGTCGTCGGCCGGGCGCCGGACCTGGTCGTGCTGGCCGACACGGTCTGCTGCGGCGAGAACGCCGCGACGCTGGCCGCGCGACCGGGCTTCGACACGGTGCCCGCGGTGCAGCAGGGCCGGGTGCTGGCCGTCGACGACGCCGTCGCCTCGCGGTGGGGGCCGCGGGTCGCCGACTTCGCCGAGTCCCTCGCGGCCGAGCTGCGGAGCTGAGCGGAGCGCGGACCCGTGACGGCTCCCGCGGGCACCCGACCCGTCGCCGCGGCACCGGCCCGGCACCGGCGCCGGACGGCGGTCGTCCTGTCCGGCGCCGCGGTGGCGCTGGTGCTGGCGGCGCTGGCCGGGGTCTGGGTGGGTGCCCTGCCGCTGCCGCCCGGAGCGGTGCTCGCCACGCTGCTCGACCGCGCGCTCGCCCCCCTCGGCGTGGACGTGCCCGGCGGGCTGGAGGGCACCGGCGCGGCGGTGCTGCTGCAGCTGCGGCTGCCGCGGGTGGTGCTGGCGGCGCTGGTCGGGGGCGGGCTGGCCGTCTCCGGCGCCGCCTACCAGGGGGTGTTCCGCAACCCGCTGGCCGACCCGTACCTGCTGGGGGCGGCCGCCGGTGCCGGGCTGGGCGCGACCCTGGTCATCGCGTACGCGCCCGGGACGTCGCTGGGCCCGGTCGGCGTCGTCCCGCTCGCGGCGTTCGCCGGGGCGCTGGCCGGCGTCGGCGCGGCGCTGGCCCTGGGCACCGCCGCCGGCGGGTCGTCCAGCGCGACGCTGCTGCTGGCCGGGGTCGCCGTCGCCTCGTTCCTGGCCGCCGCGCAGACCCTGGTCCAGCAGCAGGACAGCGACGACCTGCGCCAGGTCTACGGCTGGCTGCTCGGCCAGCTCGGCCGGGCGCGGTGGACCGACGTCGTCCTCGTGCTCCCCTACCTCGGCGCCGCGTGCCTGGTGCTGCTGCTGTGCGGCCGGGCGCTGGACGTGCTGGCGGTCGGCGACGACGAGGCCCGCTCCCTCGGCGTGCACCCGGGCCGGCTGCGGCTGCTGGTGGTGGCCGCGGCGTCGCTGGCCACCGCCGCGGCCGTGGCGGTCAGCGGGCTGATCGGCTTCGTCGGGCTGGTGGTGCCGCACGTCGTCCGGCGGCTGGTCGGCGGCTCGTACGCCCGGGTGCTGCCCGCGGCCCTGCTCGCCGGCGGCGCCTTCCTCGTGCTCGCCGACCTGGTGGCCCGGGTGGTGCTGGCCCCCGCCGAGCTGCCGATCGGCGTGGTGACCGCCTTCGTCGGTGCCCCGTTCTTCGCCGGGCTGCTGTGGTCGGGGAGGCGGCGGTGACCGGTGCCCGGGTGGAGGTCGTGGGGCTGGGCGCCGCCCACGGTCGCAGCCGCGTGCTCGACGACGTCCGGCTGACGGTGGCGCCCGGCGGGTGGACGGCGGTCATCGGGCCCAACGGCTCGGGCAAGACCACCCTGCTGCGCGCGGTGCTGGGCGCGCACCCGCACGAGGGGCTGGTCCGCGTCGACGGCGTCCCGACCGCGGACACGCCCCGGCGGGCGCGGGCCCGCCAGATGGCCTACGCCCCCCAGCGCCCGGTCGTGCCCGACGGCGTGACCACCGCCGAGTACGTGGGCCTGGGCCGCACCCCGCACCGGCCGCTGCTCGCCGCACCCCGCGCGGGCGACCGGCAGGTCGTGGCCGACGTGATAGCGCGGCTGGAGCTGACCGACCTGGCCGACCGGCTGGTGAGCACGCTCTCCGGCGGGGAGCAGCAGCGCGCGGTGCTGGCCCGGGCGCTGGCCCAGCAGCCGCGGGTGCTGCTGCTCGACGAGCCGACCGCCGCCCTCGACCTGGGACACGCCCAGCAGGTGCTCGACCTGGTCGACCGGCTGCGCCGGCAGGACGGGCTGACCGTGCTCAGCACGCTGCACGACCTGACCCTGGCCGGGCAGTACGCCGACCGGCTGGCCCTGCTCTCCCGGGGGCGGGTGGTCGCCGAGGGGCGGCCGGCGGAGGTCCTGACGCCGGCGGCGCTGGCCGGCCACTACGGCGCGCGGGCCGAGGTGGTGGCGGGCCCGCACGGCCCGGTCGTGGTCCCGCTCCGGGGGTCGGGGAGGCGATGCGGATCGGATCGATCCGTTTCCCCGGGTGGTGGCGGGGAAGGCGGATGATCGGGTCATGTCGATCGCCGCGCGTTTCCGGGCCGCGCTGGGCGACGTCGACGACGCCGACCTCGCCGGCCCCGAGCTGCTGCCGGTCCGGCTCTGCCGCGCCTGCGCGCGCACGCTGGGGGTCGACGGCGCCGGCATGAGCGTCCTCGACCGCGACGGACGGCGGATCCCGCTGGGTGCCAGCTCCGAGACGGCCGGCACGGCCGAGCGGCTGCAGTTCACCGCCGGCAGCGGCCCCTGCCAGTCGGCCCAGGAGAACCGCGAGCCGGTCTTCGCGACCTTCGCCGACCTGCAGCGCCGGTGGCCGGCGTTCGCCGGTCTCCTGGCCGAGCACACGCCCTACCGCGCCGTGGTCGCCCTCCCCATCGGCGAGACGCTGACCGGGCCGGGCGCCCTCGACCTGTTCTTCGTCGACGACGCCACCGTGACCGACCTCGACGTCTTCGAGGCCATGGCCGTCGGCGGCCTGGTCACCTCGGTGCTCGGGGAGGCCGCGGTGTGGGCGCCGTGGTCCCCGCAGGGCGGCCCGGCCTGGCTGCACGGCCCGGCGGCGCGGCGCCGCGCGACGGTCTGGACGGCGATGGGTCGGCTCGCCATGGCGCTGGACACCGACGGCCTCATCGCGCTGGACCTGCTGCGCGGCGCGGCGTGGACGGCCGACCGCTCCGTCGACGACCTGGCCGAGGACGTGGTCGCCGGCCGGCTCGACCCGGCCGCCCTCCGGCCGCGGGAGGACGGCCCGTAGCGCCGGAGCCGGTCGGCGTCGACCGCGTCCGGGCGCCCCGGTCGCCGTGCCGCAGGGCCCCCGTCGAGGTGCACGGCGTCGAGGTGCACGGCGTCGAGGTGCACGAACTCGTGGCCTTGAGCGCCTGACGACCATGACTGGTGCGTCTCGGCGCATCCCGGGAGCCCACCGGTACGCGACCTGCACCAGGTGGACCTCGACTGGCACCCGTGGGCGAGGAGCTGCTGTGGCAGCTGGTCGCCGCGCGCGCCCCGTGGCTGCGGGTGCGGTACGCCTTCTTGAGCAAGGACCCCGTCCTCCCCAGCCCTCGCAGGCTCGGGCCGGTACCCGGGGCGGTGCCCGTCAGCCGGTCTGCCCGGTGTCGGCGTGCGCGGCACCCACCGGCTTGGACTCCGGTGAGCCGCGCTGGCGCAGGTAGACGGCGAAGATCGCCATGGAGCCGACGGCGAGCATCTCCGACTGCCAGTTCTGGAAGGTGCGGTTCCAGAAGTCGGCCTCGCCGAGGTAGCCGACCCAGCTGACCGGATCCTCCAGGGCGGCGAGCTGCTCGGCGTTGAACGCCGCCCAACCGGCGACCGAGGAGGCCGCCCAGGTCAGCAGGAACAGCGCTCCCATGAGCAGGCCGAGGGAGCGGGAGAACAGCGCCGTCCGCCAGCCGCCGGCGCGGGCCCACGTCGGGGAGTGCTCGTCGGCGTGCGGGCCGACGTGCTGGTCCTCGTCGGACTCCCGGCCCTCCTTGCCCGGCTCCTTGGACTCCGACGACCCGCGCTGCACGAGCCAGACGGTCGCGAAGATGTAGAGGAAGAACTGCAGGTACTCCGACTGCCAGTTCTCCATCACGTCCACCCCGAACGACGACGAGGTGACGTAGTCGAGGAAGGACACCGGCTCCAGGCCGTCGGCGACCTGCTGGTGGTTGACGTAGGCGGTCCCGGAGATCGCCTGGCCGAGGAGGAAGACGAGGAACAGCCCGCCGAACACGAGGCCGAGGCTGTTGTCCCGGAGGAAGCTCCGCCGCTCGCTCACCGGCCCATCCACCCCAGGGCCACGACGTACCCGACCCCCAGCAGGATCACCACCAGGTAGCCCACGAACACTGCACGGACGTCCTTCACGGCCCCTCCACCTGACAGTCGTAGGGCGCTTCCCGCCGCGCCTGGCACGCGGCGGCGGCGACCCGCCACCCGGCGTCGGTCCGGGTGAGGAAGACGGTGTCGTCGGTCATCCGGACCTGGGCCTCGTCACCCCAGACCTCCACCGCCCGGACCGCCCCGCCGCCGAGCGGCAGCCGGCCGATCGCATCGGTGCAGGGCATCGACTCGTCGGACTCGAGCGCGGCCCGCGTGGCGGGGGTGAGCAGCGCACACCGGGCTGCGGGGTCCCCCGCCGGGTCCTCGAAGGCCAGGGCCACCTGTCCGACGTCACCCTCCGCGAGGCGCGCGCAGCCGGCCAGCAACCCGGCCAGGGCCAACCCCGCGGCGGTCAGGCACCTCCTCGTCGTCGAGGTCGCCACCCGAGCCTCCCGTCCTCCCCCTCCGTCGTCCCGGCCCTGCGGGCTGGGCCCGACCGCCTACCCGAGCCGGACGACCCGGCAAACGGTGCCCACCCGCCCGGGGGAACCGGCGGTGCCGACGGCCCGGCCCGGCCTCGTACCGTGGCGGCATGGCGCGGGTGGCGGTGGTCGGCGCGGGCCTCGGCGGGCTGGCGGCCGCGGCCCGGCTGGTCTCGCTGGGCCATGCGGTCACCGTGCTGGAACAGGCTCCGGCGGTCGGCGGCAAGCTGGGCTGGTACGTCCGCGACGGGCACGGCTTCGACACCGGCCCGAGCCTGGTGACCCTCCCGCAGGTGTACCGCGACCTGTTCGCCGCGACCGGCGCCCGGCTGGAGGACGCCGTCGACCTGGTGCGCCTCGACCCCGCGGTCGCCTACCGCTTCGCCGACGGGACGCCGCTGCTCGTGCCGGGCACCCGCCAGGAGGTCCCGGACGCCGTCGACGCGGCCCTCGGCCCGGGCACCGGCGCCCAGTGGGCGGCCCTGCTGGCCCGCGCCGGCGCGATGTGGCGGGTCACCGAGCAGCCGTTCCTGCGCTCGCCGCTGGCCGGCGCGGCCACCCTGGCC
Source organism: Geodermatophilus sp. TF02-6 (assembly GCF_003319115.1). Classification (GTDB taxonomy): domain Bacteria; phylum Actinomycetota; class Actinomycetes; order Mycobacteriales; family Geodermatophilaceae; genus Geodermatophilus. Next base: position 11,726 of record NZ_QOHF01000009.1, read on the forward strand.
CGGCTGGCCCGCAGCGCCTCCGACGTCGCCACGGTCGCCCCCTGGCGCACGCTGCGCGGCCTGGGCGCCGAGCACCTGCGGCACCCGGCGCTGCGCACCCTGCTCGACCGCTACGCCACCTACTCCGGATCCGATCCGCGGCGGGCACCGGCGGTGCTGGCCACCGTCCCGTACGTCGAGCAGGAGTACGGCTCCTGGTACGTGCGCGGCGGACTGCGCCGGCTGGCCGAGGCGGTGGCGGCGCGGGCGGTCGAGCGCGGCGCCGTCGTCCGCACCGGGGCTCTGGTGGAGCGGGTGCTGGTCGAGGGCGGGCGGGCGGCCGGCGTGCGCCTGGCCGACGGCGAGGTGCTGGGGGCCGACGTCGTGGTCTCCGGCGCGGACGCCGCGGCCCTCTACGCCGACCTGCTCCCCTCCTCGCGCGCGACCGGTCGGGTGCGCCGCGACCTCGCCCGCAGCACGCCGTCGCTGTCGGGGTTCGTGCTGCTGCTGGCGCTGCGCGGCCGCACGCCGGGGCTGGCGCACCACACCGTGCTCTTCCCGGAGGACTACGACGCCGAGTTCGACGCGGTCTTCGGCGTCGGTCGGCACCGCGGCGCGCCGCGGCCGGTGGCCGACCCGACGGTGTACGTCAGCGCGCCCGATGACCCGGCCACCCGCCCGGACGGTGCCGACGAGTCGTGGTTCGTGCTGGTCAACGCGCCGCGACACCGTGCAGGGCACGACCCGGCCGGCGGCGTCGACTGGGACGCCCCCGGGCTGGCCGACCGCTACGCGCAGCAGGTGCTCGAGGTGATGGCCCGCCGCGGGCTCGACGTCCGCGACCGGCTGCGCTGGTGCGTCGTCCGGACCCCGGCCGACCTGGCGCGCGAGACCCGCAGCGTCGGCGGCTCGATCTACGGGACGTCGAGCAACGGCGCCCGCGCGGCGTTCCTCCGCCCGGGCAACGCCTCCCCCGTCCCGGGGCTGTTCCTCGTCGGAGGCTCGGCGCACCCCGGCGGCGGGCTGCCGCTGGTGGCGCTGTCGGCGCAGATCGTCGCCGGGTTGGTGGGCCCGGCCTGAGGCCCCGAGCTGCGAGACTCGGCGGTGTGCAGGTCGGATACCTGGGGCCGCTGGAGGTCGGCGACGACGGGCGCACCGTCGCGGTGCCGGGTGCCCGGCTGCAGCAGCTGCTGGTCGCGCTGGCCCTCGACCCGGGCCGGTGGGTCCCGGCCGGCGCCCTCGCCGACGCGGTGTGGGGTGCCGAGCAGCCGGCCGACCCGGTCAACAGCCTGCAGTCGCTGGTCTCCCGGCTGCGCCGCGCGCTCGGTCGGCCGGAGCTGGTCGAGCAGTCCGCCGCGGGTTACCGGCTGGGAGTCGCACCCGACGACGTGGACGCCGTCCGGTTCACCCGGCTGGTCGCAGAGGGCCGGCGGCTGCTGGCCGGCGGGGAGAGCCGCGCCGCCGCTGCGGCGCTCGACGCGGCCCTGGCGCTGTGGCGCGGCGAGCCGCTGCCCGGCGACGACTCCCCCGAGGCGGCCGGGCGGCGGGCGGCGCTGAGCGACCTGCGGCTGGCCGCGCTGTGCGACCGGGCCGCGCTGGCCGTGCGCGACGGGCGGGCGGCCGAGGTGGTGCCCCAGCTGGAGGAGCTGGCCGCGGCCTCCCCGCTGCGCGAGGACCTCGCCGGCGCGCTGGTCGACGCGCTCGCCGCCGCGGGACGGCCGGCCGCGGCGCTGGCCGCCTACGAGCGGGTGCGCGCGGCGCTGGCCGACTCGCTCGGCGCCGACCCGTCGCCGGAGCTGCGCGCCCGGCACCTGCGGCTCCTGCGCCAGGGCGACCGCCCGGCGGAGGTGCCGACGAACCTGCGGGCGGCGGTGACCAGCTTCGTCGGGCGCGAGGACGCCGTCCGCACGGTGCAGGAACGGCTGGCCGCCTCCCGGCTGGTGACGGTCGTCGGCGCCGGCGGCTCGGGCAAGACCCGGCTGGCCGGCGAGGTCGCGTCCCGGGTCGTCGCGGCGCAGACCCCGGCGGCACCCGACGGCGTCTGGCTGGTCGAGCTCGCCCCGGTCACCGAACCCACCGCCGTCGCGCAGGTGGTCCTCGACAGCCTGGGCGGACGGGGCATCGTCATCCCCGACCCGGTGGGTGAGTACCAGCGCCGCGAGGCACGCGAGCGGCTGCTGGAGCGGCTGCGCACCGCGACCTGCCTGCTCGTCGTCGACAACTGCGAGCACCTGGTCGACGCCGTGGCCGAGGTGGTCGCCGAGGTCCTCGGCCGGTGCCCGGGCGTGCGCGTGCTGGCCACCAGCCGCGAGCCGCTGGCCATCGAGGGCGAGACCCTCTTCCCGCTGGGCCCGCTGGCCGTCCCGGCCGAGGGGGCCCCGCCCGCAGAGGCGGCGGCCAACCCGGCGGTGCGGCTGCTGCTGGACCGGGCGCGGGCCGTCGGCGCCGACGTCGAGCCGGACACCGCCGCGGTCGAGATCGTCCGCCGGCTGGACGGCCTGCCCCTGGCGATCGAGCTGGCGGCGGCCCGGCTGCGGGTGCTCTCCTCCGCCGAGGTCGCCGAACGGCTGGCCGACCGCTTCCGGCTGCTGACCGGGGGACGGCGGACCGCGACCCCGCGGCACCGGACGCTGCGGGCGGTCGTCGAGTGGAGCTGGGGCCTGCTGACCCCGCTCGAGCGCGAGGTCGCCGAGCACTTCTCGGTGTTCGCCTCGGGCGCTCCCGAGGCGGCGGTGGCCGCGGTCGCGCCCAGCCGGCGGGAGGGCGCGGCGGCCGAGGAGCTGGCCGACGTCCTGCACGCGCTGGTCGACAAGTCGCTGCTGACCGCGACCCGGACGGCGGAGGGCACTCGCTTCCGCATGCTGGAGACGCTGCGCGAGTACGGCGCCGAGCGGCTGGCCGAGCTGGGGTTGGTCACCGCGGCCCGCGCCGCGCACGCCCGCTGGTTCACCGAGCTGGTGCGCGTCCAGGACGAGCGCCTGCGCACCGCCGAGCAGCTCGACGCGCTGCGGGTGCTCGACACCGAGCGGGACGACGTCCTCGCGGCGCTGCGGTTCCTCGGTGACACCGGGGACGCGGCGGGCGCCGTCGACCTCGCCGTCCACCTGGGCTGGTACTGGCTGCTGCGGGAGAGCGGGCAGGAGGCCACCCGCTGGACGGCGTTCGCCCTGGCGGTGCCCGGCGCGCAGCAGACTCCGCACGCCGTGCTGGCCGAGGCCCTGCAGACGCTGCTCGGCTTCGCCGTCGGCAGGGACACGGTGGACGTCCGCTGCACGAAGCGGGAGTTCGCCGAGCTGTCCGAGCGGCTGACCGCCGCGGAGGACGCACACCCCGCGGCGAAGGTGGTGCGGCCGCTGATGCTGTTCATGGGCGGGGAGCGGGAGACGGCCGATGCCGTGCTCGAGGAGGTCCTGGACGACCCGGACCCGTGGGTGCGGGCGACGGCCCGGCTGGCCCGGCTGATGTACGCGGAGAACGACGGGGACGTCGACCGCGTGCGCCGCGAGGGCGACGAGGGCGTGCGCGAGTGGGAGGCCCTCGGCGACCGGTGGGGGCTGGCCACGCTGCTGTCCTCGCGGGGGCAGGTGCGCACCGTGGACGGCGACCTCGTCGGCGCCGCGGAGGACTACGAGCGCGCCCAGGACTGCATCCGGCAGCTCGGCGGCGGCTCGAACGACCACGTGCTCGTCACCATGCGGCTGGCCGACCTGCGGCTGCGGGCCGGGGACACCGCCGGCGCCCGGCGCCACCTGGCGGCGATGCGCGCACAGCGCTCCCTGGGCGGCGCGGGGGAGCTGCTGCACGACGTGCTCGTCGCGATCACCGAGGGGGCGATCGCCGTCATCGAGGAGGACGACGCCGGGGTCGCCAGGGCCTGCGCGGTGCTGGACGAGCTGCTCCGCGCGCTGGGCGAGCCGTCGATGCTCAGCGCGCACAGCGGCGCGATCGGCCACGCGTCGGCGGCTGCGCTGGCGCTGCGCCTGGGCCGCGACGCCGAGGCGGCCGAGCACGTCCGCGAGGGGTACGCGCAGGCGCTGGTCACCAGCGACCGGCCGATCCTCGCCGCGGTCGGGATGTCGGTGGCGAACTGGGCGCGGGCGCTGGGCCGGCACCGCGACGCCGCCGTCGTCCTCGGCGCGACCACCCGGCTGCGCGGCACCGAGGACGCGACCAACCCGATCGTCGTCGAGCTCGTCACCTCGCTGCGGGAGGAGCTCGGCGACGAGTACGGCGTCGCCTACGCCGAGGGCCGGGCCCTCGACCCCGACGCGGCGACCGCGCGGATCGACCCGGCGGTGCTCACGTCGCCGTAACGGGCATGGGAAGCGATACCGGCGTCCCGGGTGCCCGGGACGCCGGTATCGCTTCCCATGCCTCGATCGGTCGGCTGGCAGGTCCCGGCGCCGGGAGCGGTGCTGCTCCCCGCGCCCAGCCCCCGTCCCGACCGCCTCCCGGGTACCGCCCCGAGCTTGGGGATGGGGAGGAGGCGGTCCTCCTACCGGGCCTGCGAGGCGTGGGGGGAGGGGTGGTCCTCTCTCAGGCGCGGCGGCGGTAGGCCCGCACCGCCAGCGGGGCGAAGACCACCAGCAGGCCGGCCATCCACACCAGCGTCCAGACGAGGTTGCCCGCCACCGGACCGCCGAGCATGAGCCCGCGGACGGCGCTCACCAGGTGGCTGATCGGGTTCACGTCCACGAACGCCTGCAACCAGCCGGGCATCGTCTCGGTCGCGACGAACGTGTTGCTGCCGAACGACAACGGCAGGATCAGCAGGAACATGATCCCCTGCACGGCGCCGGCGGTCCGGGCGATCATCCCGACGTAGACCGAGATCCAGCCGAAGCAGAGCGCGAAGCCCATCGACAGGACGAGCGAGGCGAGGATGCCGAGCCACCCGTTGGTCGCGTCGAAGCCCATCAGGGTGCCGACGACCATGATCACCACGAACAGGATCAGGTAGCGCACCAGGTCCGCCATGACCGCGCCGACCAGTGGCGCCGACCGACCGATGGGCAGCGACCGGAACCGGTCGAAGACGCCCTTCTCGATGTCGGCGTTGAGGTTCTGCCCCAGCGAGACGCTGGCCATCGCGATGGTCTGCCCCAGCAGGCCGGGCAGGAGGAACTGCAGGTAGGCCTGCTGCGAGCCGCCGGCGATGGCGCCGCCGAACACGTAGGTGAACAGCCCCAGGAAGACGACCGGTTGCAGCGTGACGTCGATCAGCGCCTCGGGCGTGCGCCAGGTCTTGATCAGGCTGCGCCGGGCCAGGACCTGCGCCTGCCGCCAGAGGCTGCTCGTCGTCGGGGTGCCGCGGTCGGCCAGGGGGACCTGCCGGCCGGTGCCGGCGGGAACGGTGGTGGTCATGCCGCCTCCTCGGTGGTGTCGCTGGTGGGCCGGCCGGTGAGGGTCAGGAAGACCTCGTCCAGGCTCGGCAGGTGCAGGGACAGCTCGCTGACGGCGATGCCGGTGACCTGGAGCCGGCCGACCAGCTCGGGCAGCAGCGAGTCGTCGTCCACGCGGCAGGTGAGCTCGCCGCGGCTGAGTTCGGGCACGCAGCGGGTGAGGTCGACGAGGATCCGCCGCACCTCCTGCGTCCGGCCCGGGTCGACGGGGCGGACCCGCAGCCGCTGGCCGCCGATGTGGTGCTTGAGCCCGTCGGGGGTGTTGTGGGCGATGACCCGGCCGGAGTCGATGACGGTGATCTCGTCGGCCAGGGCGTCGGCCTCCTCCAGGTACTGCGTGGTGAGCAGCACGGTCGCGCCCTCGGCCACGATCCGGCGGACGACGTCCCACATCTCCTCGCGCTTGGCCGGGTCCAGGCCGGTGGTCGGCTCGTCGAGGAAGATCACCGACGGCCGGCCCACCAGGCTGACCGCCAGGTCGAGGCGGCGGCGCATGCCGCCGCTGTAGGTCTTGGCCACCCGGCCGGCGGCCTCGGTGAGGTCGAACCACTCGAGCAGCTCGGCCGCCCGCGTCCGCGCCTGCGCGGTGCGCAGGCCGAGCAGCTGGCCGATCAGCAGCAGGTTCTGGGTGCCGGTGAGGTCCTCGTCGACCGAGGCGTACTGGCCGGTGAGGCCGATCCGGGCGCGCACCTCGGCCGGCTGGCGCAGCACGTCGAAGCCGGCGACGCGGGCGCTGCCCGAGTCCGGCTGCAGCAGGGTGGCGAGCACCCGGACGGCGGTGGTCTTGCCCGCGCCGTTGGGCCCGAGCACGCCCAGCACCGTGCCCTCGGGGGCGGCCAGGTCGACCCCGGCCAGCGCCTGCGTCTCGCCGAACCGCTTGGTGAGGCCCGCGGCCTCGATCCCGTAGGTCATGGATCTCTCCCTCCGTGTCGCTGCCGACGATGGGGGGAGGCGCCCACGCGATCCGCACACGTCGCTGACAGGCGCGCGGAGGTCGTGTCAGTGCACGTCAGCGATGTGCGGCGGCGGTGCGTGATGGCCGGGGCGGAGCCGCTCCCGGCCACGCGCCGAAGGTGTACCGTTGGTGTATGAGTCGGTCGCGCACCAACATCGAGCTGGAGGACGACCTCGTCCAGCTGATCATGGAGCGGCACGGCGTCCGCACGAAGACCGAGGCGGTGCACCTCGCCCTGCGCCACCTGGCCGGTCAGCCGATGACCCGCGAGCAGGCCCTCGCCATGCGCGGCGCGCGGGCCCTCGGCACGGCACCGGCCGATGCCGGTCCGGTCGACGCCGGGTGATCCTGGCCGACACCTCGGCGTGGGTGGAGTACGACCGGGCCACGGGCAGTCCTGTGGACCGGCGACTCACCGAGCTGATCGCCACCGACGGGCTGCTGGCCGTCACCGAACCCGTGCTGATGGAGGTCTGCGCGGGCGCCCGTGACGAGCGGCGAGCCGAGCAGCTGCGCCAGCTCCTCCTCCGCACCCACCTGCTGCCGGTCGACCCGGCTGCGGACTTCGAGGCGGCCGCACTGGTGTACCGCCGCTGCCGACGTGCCGGCGTGACGCCGCGCGGCATGGTGGACTGCCTGATCGCGGCCGTGGCCCGGCGGACCTCGGCGGTGCTCCTCGCCCAGGACGCCGACCTCGATCGGGTCGCCCGGGTGGTCGGCATCGCGGTGGACGACGCCTCCCTGCGAGCCTGAGCCCACACGGGTGGCCGGCTCAGGAGCACCGGCCCGATCCGCTCACCCCCGGGCGGCGCCGTAGCCGAGCAGCGCGGCCAGGCCGAGGGCGCTGCGCGGCGCGTAGGCGCCCCGCCACAGGCCGCCGTGCGCCGCGGCGCAGGCCTCGTCCTGCCACGGCTGCTGGTGCGCCGGGCCGCCGCCGGTGTGCAGGTCGTGCACGAGCAGCGCGGCCATCAGCACGTTGGACGTCGCCGGCTCGAACACCTCGACGCCGAACCGGTGCGCCCCGGCGTAGGCCGCGGCCAGCGCGCGGTTCTTGACCACCGAGCGGGTGCGGGTCGGCGGCGCGACGTTCATCGACACCGTCGTCCCACCGGCCCGGGCGACCGTCGCCCGCCACCGCTGCAACCGCTTGGCCAGCGCGTAGTTGGGGCCCTGCTGGGCGACCAGGCTGTCGGCGATGCCGGGATCGCTGCCGGGCACGTACGCCCGCTGCAGCAGCCGGCCGGCCGAGAGCGTCCGCAGCGGCCGGCCGAGCAGCTTGGCCGTCCGCGAGCGGCCGGCGTAGGCCCGCACCGACTGCTCGACCGCGTCCGCCGGGACGGCGAAGACGTCGGTCGGGGTGGCGAGGAACCCCAGCGCCAGGTCGTCGCGGGCCGCGGCCAGCCGGACGGTGAGCGCGTCGACCGCCGTCGACACCCGCACGTTGGTCGCGCCGTCGGCGTAGACGTAGTTGCCCAGCACCGCCCGCCCGGGCAGGGCGGCGACCCAGTCGGCGACGGCCGGCACCTCGGTGATCAGGTCCGCGCCGGCCCGAGCCGGATCGGACCCATCGTCCGGCGCCACCGGCACCAGGAGCGTCCCGGCGCCGCGTCGGGCGGTCTCGGCCACCCGCTGCCACAGCGCCGGGCGGGGCAGGTCGACGCCGGCCACCCGGGCGCCCCAGCGCAGCAGCGCGGTCAGCGGACCCATCTCCGCGCCCGCCCCGAGCACCACCACGGTGGTGCCGGGCAGGGCGAGCCACTCGGGGTGCGCGGCGACGGTGCGCACCGCCTCGGCGCACGAGGGCTCCACGACCCCGGCCGCCACCCACGCGTCGAGGCGGCGCAGCAGCGTCTCGCCGCGCAGCCGCTCGCCGTGGTAGGGCACCGACAGCTCCCGCTCGGGCTCGGCGGTGCCGGTCACCTCGGCGGTGGCCAGGGCGCGCCCGGCCGGAGCGCGGAGCAGGTCGTCCAGGCCGGCCTCCACGCCGTCCGGCCCGGCGACCCGCATCCGCCGGTGCAGCGCGACCAGGCCGGCGTCGGCGATCGCCAGGGCCGCCTCACGCGAGGCCAGCCCCGCCTCGACCAGCCGGCGGACGTGGGTGAGGTAGCCGGCCCGCCAGTTGGTCTCTCGCTCGGCGGCCGCGGCTCCGGTCGGGTCGACCGGGCGCAGCGCGTCGGCGACGACCGCCCGGCCCAGCGCCGCGGTGCTGCGCCGACCGTCCGGACCGGCGGGGAAGACGACCCCGAGGTCGGCCATCAGTCGGCGACCGTCGGCGGATTCGGCCCCGTCCCGGGCACCTGGCCCCCTGCAGGGGCCCGCCACGAGCCTGCGAGTGGCGGGGGGCAGGGGGTCCTTCTCCGAGGGGTCTGGAGGCCTCGGTGCAGGGTCCCACCGCGAGCTCGCGAGTGCTGGGGGGCAGCGAGGTCCTTCCACGGCGCGCCGGCCTCCAGCCAGCGCAGCAGCGTGCGGGCGCCGAAGCCGGTGCCGCCCTTGACCACCTCGGCGTCGTCCGACCCGGCGCGGGCCGGCCCGGCGACGTCGAGGTGCGCCCAGGGCAGGTCCCCGGCGAAGGGCCGCAGGAACAGCGCGGCGGTCGTCCCGCCCGGGTTGCCCGGCGCGTTGTTGGCGTCGGCGACGGCGGACTCGAGCAGGTCGGCGTGCTCCTCGGCCAGCGGCATCCGCCACACCGGCTCCCCGGCGTGTGCGGCGGCGGTGCTCAGCGCGTCGGCCAGCCCGTCGGTGGTCGCGTACAGCCCGGCGGTGCGGGTGCCGAGCGCGACCTTCATCGCACCGGTCAGCGTGGCGACGTCGACCAGCACCGTGGCGCCCAGCTCGAGCCGGGCCCACGCCAGCCCGTCGGCGAGCACCATGCGGCCCTCGGCGTCGGTGTTGAGCACCTCCGTCGTCCGCCCGCCGACGTGCCGGACGACGTCGGCCGGCCGGTAGGACGAGCCCGAGACGGCGTTCTCCGCGGCCGGGACGACGGCGGTGACGGCGACCGGCAGCTCCAGCCGGGCCGCGGCGTCGAGCGCGGCGAGCACGGCGGCCCCGCCGGCCATGTCGGTCTTCATCTCGCGCATGCCGGCGGTCGGTTTGATCGAGATGCCGCCGGTGTCGAAGGTGATGCCCTTGCCGACCAGCACGGGGTGGGCGGCGCCGGCCCCCGGCGGACGGTAGGTCGCGGCGACCACCCGCGGCGGGCTGGCCGAGCCGCCGCCCACGGCGAGCACGCCGCCGAAGCCCCCGGCCCGCAGCTCGTCGGGCCCGAGCACGGTGACGGTCACGGACGGCAGCCGGCCCAGGCGCTCGACGGCCCGGTCGGCCAGCCAGGCCGGGTCCTTGGTGTTGCTGGGCGTGTTGACCAGGTCGCGGGCCCAGGCGACCGCCTCGCCGGCGACCTCCCCCGCCCGCGCGGCGGCCGCGACCGCCGGGTCCTCGCCGTCGGCGGCGACGACCGTGACCGTGGCCAGCCGCGGCGGGTGGGGCGTGGAGGTCTCCCGGAACCGGTAGCCGGCCAGCAGGGCGGCCTCGACGGCGGCGCGGACCTCCTCGGCGCCGGCCGGGGCGGCCGGGTCGTCGAGCGGCAGCACCAGCCGGCGGGCGCCGTGCTCGGCGAGGGCCTGCGCGCGGCGGACGGCGGCGCCGACGTAGCCGCGCAGGTCGGGCAGCGTGGCGTCCCCGACCCCGACGGCGAGCACGGTGCGCGGCCGGCGGCCGGGCACCGGCAGGTCCCTGACGGTGCCCGGCCGGCCGGTGTTGCCCGTGTCGGCGAGCACGCCGGCGAGCAGCCCGGCGTCGACCGGGGCGCTCGGGCCGGGAAGCCACGCGGGCAGCGCCGCGCCGGTGCCGACGGGGACGGCCAGGACGTCGTCCTCGCCCAGCGCCGGGAGGGTGGCCAGGACCTCGACCCGCGGCAACGGCGCGGCCCCGGTCGCCGGCGTGCTGCCGGCGACCGGGGCCGTGTCGTCCTGCGCGGGGCTGCCCGGGGGCAGGTGCGCTGGGGTGTTCAGCTGGTCGCGCCCTTCAGTGCCTCGGAGAGGGCCGCGGCCTCGTCGGGCGACAGCTCGACGACCAGACGGCCGCCGCCTTCGAGCGGTACGCGCATGACCAGGCCGCGCCCCTCCTTGGTGACCTCCAGGGGACCTTCACCCGTGCGCGGCTTCATGGCCGCCATGCGTGCCTCCTTCACCGGCCACCCGCGGCCGGCCGGCTGCGGTGTGGCGTCCGTCGATGCTGTGAGCTCCCCCCATGATCCCGTATCCGGGCTCGGGAGACCAACCCGAGGGAAGGGCCCCCTTGCTCCCCACCACTCGCAAGCTCGCGGCGGGGCCCTGCAAGGGGGCCGTTCCAGTTCGTCACCCGGCTCGGGGCGGCGCCCGGACGGGGCCACCTCACGGGGGCCGTTTCACGGGGCGGCGCGGAAACAGGCGGCCACGTGGTCGTCGACCATCCCGGTCGCCTGCATGAGGGCGTAGGCGGTGGTGGGGCCCACGAAGACGAAGCCGCGGCCCTTGAGCTCGCGGGCCATCGCGGTGGACTCGGGGCTGGTGGCCGGGACGTCGGCGAGGGAGGCCGGCCGGGGCCGCGGGCCGGTGGGGGCGAACGACCACAGCAGCGCCGAGAGCCCCCCGGGCACCTGCTGCGCGGCGCGGGCGTTGCCGATCGCCGCCCGGATCTTGGCCCGGTTGCGGACGATCCCCGCGGCGGCCAGCAGCCGCGCCTCGTCGTCCTCGGTGAACCGCGCCACCGCGTCGATGGAGAAGCCGGCGAACGCGGCCCGGAAGGCCGGGCGCTTGCGCAGGACGGTGATCCAGGACAGCCCCGACTGGAACGCCTCGAGGCAGAGCCGCTCGTACAACGCGTCGTCGCCGTGCAGCGGGGTGCCCCACTCCTCGTCGTGGTAGGCGACGTACTCGGGGGCGCTGTCCCCCCATGCGCACCTGACCAGCCCGGCACGTCCGACCAGCTCGGCACGGCGGGCGCGGTCCACGCCCGGACGCTAGCGCGCAGCGCCGACGGTCCCGGTCAGGGGACGGCGGCGTCGACGTCGGGACGCTCGGCGCGGGCGGGGCTGCGCCGGGTGGCGAGCACGCAGCCGAGCACGACGAGCGGCAGCCCGAGGGCCAGGCCGAGGGTGAACGGCTCGTCGAGCAGCAGCACGCCCAGCAGCACCGCGACGGCCGGGTTGAGGAAGGTGATGACCAGCGCCCGCTGCGGGCCGACCTCGCGGATGAGCGCGAAGAACAGCGCCAGCGCGACGGCCGTGCACAGCACGCCGAGGGTCGCCAGGGCCAGCAGCGCCCGTCCGGGGGCCCGTGCCGCCTCGTCCAGCCGGGGGACGGCGAACGGGGCGTAGACCACCGCGGTGACGCTCAGCGCGATCGCGCTGGCGGCCACCCCGGGCACGTCGGGCAGGGCCCGGGTGACGACGAGCGGGGCGGTGGCGTACCCGACGACGACCAGCGCGACGGCCAGCAGGGGCAGCGGCCCGACCCCGTCGACGTCCAGGCCGAGGAGGACGGCGATGCCGACCACGCCCAGCCCCATGCCGAGCAGCCGCACCCGGGTCAGCCGCTCCTCCTCACCGGCCAGCCGGGCGGCCAGCGCGGCGACGAACGGCACGGCGGCGACCAGCAGACCGGTGAGCGAGCTCGACAGCGACTGCTCGGCGTAGGCCAGCAGCAGCCACGGGGCGGTCATCTCCAGCACGGTGAACAGCAGCAGCGCCCGCCAGTGCCGCAACGCCGGGCGCAGCTGGCCGCGGGCGACGGTCCACGGCAGCAGGAGCGCCGCGCCCAGGACGCACCGGCCGAAGACGACGACCACCGGAGGCATCGCACCGACGGCCACCTTGACCAGCAGGTACGGGACGCCCCAGATGACCGCCATCGCGAGGAACAGCGCCCAGCCCCGCCGGCTCACCGCTCCTCACCCGCTGCGCTGCACGACCTCACGGCCGCCATCCTGCTCGAGGCGTCCGACGCCCTACGGTGGTCCCGTGGCGCAGTACGGGACGTTCGTCGTCTTCGCCGCGGTGCTGGTCCTCGTCCCGGGTCCGGACTTCGCCGTGGTCGTGAGGAACACGCTGGCGGGTGGCCCGCGCCGCGGTGCGTGGAGCGCCGTCGGCGTGACGACCTCCAACGCCGTGCAGGGCGCGGCGGCCGCCGCCGGCCTGGCCGCACTCGTCGTCCGCATCGAGCCCCTGTTCCAGACGATCCGCTGGCTGGGCATCGCCTACCTGGCGTGGCTGGGGGCGCAGGCCCTGCGGTCCGCCGTCCGCGGGGAGTACCGGGCGCCGTCGGTCGGCGACACGGCGCCCGGTCAGGCGATCGTCGGCTGGCGACAGGGGTTCCTGTCCAACGTCACCAACCCCAAGGTGCTCGCGTTCTACCTCGCGGTGCTGCCGCAGTTCCTGGGGCCGGGCGCGCCGGTGCCGGTGCTGCTGGCCTACGCCCTCACCCACGCCGTCCTGTCGCTGGCCTACCTGCTGGCACTCGTCGCCGGGCTGGACCGGGTACGGGTGGTGCTGGCCCGCCGGCCGGTCCGCCGGGCGCTGGACGCGCTGACCGGCTGCGCGTTGCTGGGTTTCGGCGCCCGGCTGGCGGCCGAGCGGGCCTGACCGGGCCGGGTTCCCGGGCCTGGCAGCGGGCACCGCCCGACCGTGACCGAGGCGCAGCGGTGGCGGTGGTGCTGCGGCGGCGCTGGTACGTCAGCCGCGCCGCCGTCCGCGCCGCCGAGCGGGTCAGCGCCACAGCTCCGGCAGCGGCAGGGTGAAGCCGGGCAGCACGTCCTCGCCGTCGAGCGCGTCCTGACCGCGCCGCACGCCGGCCCCCTCCGGCCGGTACACGGTGACCGTGCGGTTCTCCGGGTCGACCACCCAGACCAGCCGTGCGCCGGCGTCCAGCCAGGCCAGTGCCTCGCCCGTCACCTCGGCGGCGCGGTCGGTCGGGCCGACCACCTCGGCGACCAGGTCCGGAGCGAGCGGGAGGAACCCGGGGACCTCGGCGTCGGCCACGCGGTCGGCGCGGACGAAGGCGACGTCGGGCGCGCGCACCGTGTCGGGGTCGCGGCGCAGCCGGAAGCCGGTCTCGGCGGCATACAGCCGTCCGAGTCGCTGCTGCTCGACGAACACACCCACCCGGAGCAGCAGCCTCGCGGCGACCGAGCCGTGCCTCGCCCCCGCCGGCGCCATCGTGCGCAGGACCCCCTCCACCAGCTCGTGCCGCAGACCGTCGTCGGGCAGCTCGAGCAGCTGCTCGGCGGTCATCGACGCGGCCTGTGCAGCCGGCGCGGTCGTCATGACGACACCCTACGGCCGGTGAGGCCCGGCCGTACCGGGAGTGGGTCGCCCTCCCCGACGGCGAGCCGGGCACCGACCTGCCGCTGGCCCGCGAGGCGCTGGAGTTCGCCCGCTCGCAGGGCCGCTGAGCAGCCGCTCAGCCCGGATGGCGCGCGGCGAAGGCGGCGAACCGGCGCAGCGAGCGCCGCACCCCGGCGACGACGGCCGGCTCGGCCACCGGCCAGCCGAGCCGGCCGAGCAGGCCGAGCAGGCCGAAGGGCAGCTCCAGCCGCTCGGTCCACACCAGGGTCGCGCCGGCGCCCCTCGGGACGACCTCGAAGATCCCCGGCCCGCGCACGACCCGGCCGGTGTGCTGGACGACGACGCGGCGCGGCGGGTCCCACTCGGTGATGACCATCGTGTCCAGGACGCCGAGGTGCCGGCCGCCCCGCCACGGCAGCCCGGTGCGCGCGGCGAGCCGGCCACCGACCGCGTGCGGGTCGCCGCCGACCACCTCCACGTCGGTCGCCAGCATCCACTCGCCCTGGCGGGTCCAGTCGGTGAGCGCGGCCCACACCCGCTCCGGCGGGGCGTCGACGTCCACGGTCTCCACCAGCTCACGCACCGGCGTCCTCCCCTCCCCCGGCGGACCCGGCGTCGTCCGGGCCCCTCGTCCGCCGCGCGGCACCGGCCTCGGCCAGCCGGGAGCGCAGCGTGGTGATCTGGCCGTCGCGCTCCTCCAACGCGTGCGCCAGCTGCTCGAGCAGCCAGTCCACCTCGGTCATCCGGTAGCCCCGGACGGTCACCGAGATGCGCAGCCCGCGCAGGTCGTCCGCGGTGACCGGCCGGCCGTCGGGCAGCGCGACCGGCGAGCGGTCGGGGTCCGCCGGCGGCTGCGTCTCGCCCCGCCCCAGCATCAGCGAGGCCCCGAGGAACAGCAGCCCCCCGACCACCAGGACGATGACGAGGAAGACGACGGCCGAGAGCACCTCAGGCGACCCCCTCGGCCCGACTCCGCGCCCCGGTGCGCTCCCCGCTCGTTCCTCGCCGCGGTGCTCCCGGTGCTGTCATCAGGCGTCGCTCGGTCCGGGGTCGACGGGCAGCGCGCGCATGCCACCGCCGTTGTCGCCGGCCAACCGGGCGGCCTCCGCCTCCCGGATCAGCCGCACCACCTCGTCGACGTCGTCGGTGACCCGGAACAGGTCCAGGTCGCCCGCCCGGATCGTGGCGGCCGGGACCATCGTCCGCCGGATCCAGTCGACCAGCCCCGACCAGTACTCCGACCCGAAGAGGACCACCGGGAAGCGGGTGACCTTGCGGGTCTGCACCAGGGTGAGCGCCTCGAACAGCTCGTCGAGGGTGCCGAAGCCGCCGGGGAGGATGACGAACGCCTGGGCGTACTTCACGAACATCGTCTTGCGCACGAAGAAGTAGCGGAACGCGATGCCGACGTCGACCCACTCGTTGAGCTCCTGCTCGAACGGCAGCTCGATGCCCAGCCCCACCGACAGCCCGCCGGCCTCTGAGGCGCCCCGGTTGGCCGCCTCCATGGCGCCGGGCCCGCCGCCGGTGATCACCGCGTAGCCGGCGCGGGCCAGCGCGGACCCGATCTCGACACCGGCGGCGTAGTACGGGTCGTCGCGGCGGGTGCGGGCGCTGCCGAAGACGCTCACCGCCTTGGGCAGCTCGGCCAGCAGGCCGAAGCCCTCGACGAACTCGCTCTGGATGCGCAGCACCCGCCACGGGTCGGTGTGTACCCAGTCGGTCGGCCCGCGGCGGTCGAGCAGCCGCTGGTCGGTCGTCGTCCCGTGCGCGCGGGAGTCGGGTTCCCCACCGCGCAGCATGACCGGCCCGCGGTGGCGGGTGGACCGTGGCTCACGGGCGCCGGCCGGCTCGGGGATGGTCGTCATGCGTCAGCTCCTGGTCGGGCAGGCGTCGTGAGGTAGGCGACGAGCGCGTCCTCGGCCGGCTGCAGCCGGTCGACGAGGACGTGCTCCTCGCGGGTGTGGGCCAGCTGGGGGTCGCCGGGCCCGTAGTTGACGGCGGGGATGCCGAGGGCGGCGAAGCGGGCCACGTCGGTCCAGCCGAGCTTGGCCCGCGCCGGCCGGCCGACGGCGGCCACGAACGCCGCCGCAGCGGGCTCGGACAGGCCGGGCAGCGCGCCGCCGGCGTTGTCGACGACGGTCAGCGTGACCCCGGCGGCGATCGCGTCGGCGAACACCTCGCGCACGTGCGCCGAGGCTTCGTCCTCGTCCCGGTCGGGGGCGTAGCGGAAGTTCACCGTCACTGCGCACGAGTCCGGGACGACGTTGCCGGCCACGCCGCCCTCGATGCGGACGGCGCTGAGCCCCTCGCGGTAGCGGCAGCCGTCGATGTCGACCTCCCGCGCCTCGTAGGCCGCCAGGGTGGCCAGGATGCCGGCCGTGCCGTGGATCGCGTTCACCCCCAGCCAGCTGCGGGCGCTGTGCGCGCGCCGGCCCGGCACCTCGAGCACCGCCCGCAGCGTGCCCTGACAGCCGGCCTCGATCTCGCCGTCGGTCGGCTCCAGCAGGATCGCGAGGTCGCCGTAGAGCCAGCCGCGGCGCTCCCGGGCCACCCGGCCGAGGCCGTTCTTGACCGCCTCGACCTCCTCGTTGTCGTAGAAGACGAAGGTGAGGTCGTGCGCCGGCTGCGCGCCGGGGACGCCGAACCGGCCGGCCAGCCGCAGCATGACCGCGTCGCCGGCCTTCATGTCGCTGCTGCCGCAGCCGTGGAGGCGGCCGTCCTCGAGCCGGCTGGGCAGGTTGTCGGCGATCGGCACGGTGTCCAGGTGGCCGGCGAGCACCACGCGGGTCGGCCGGTCGAGGTTCGTGCGGGCGAGGACGGCGTCGCCCACCCGCTCCACCTCCAGGCCGCCCAGGCCGCGCAGCGCCGCCTCGACCGCGTCGGCCAGGGCCCCCTCGGTGCCCGACACCGACGGGGTGTCGACCAGCGCCCGGGTGAGCGTCAGGACGTCGGCCGACGGGTCCAGCAGGGGGAGGTCGCTCACGGCACCCGAGCCTACGGGCGCCGTCCGGACCGGGCCGCCGCAGCGCCGGAGCGTCACCGGCCGGTCACCCGGGTCGTCGCAGCACGCGGACGGTACCTATACCGTCACGCACCGTCCACCCCGGGCCGCCGGTCAGGTGTCCTTCGGCGTGCTCGTGCTCTGCCCACCCTGCTGGGCAGAGCACGAGCGTGCGCACGGGAGGACGTCGGGCCGGCGGCCGGGCGCTCGGTAGCGTCGTCGCCGTGACCGCTCCCGCTCCGCGCTCCGCCGTCGCCGTCGGTCTGGCCACCGTGACCCCCTCGGGCACGGTCCTCGACACCTGGTACCCCGAGCCCCGGCTCGGCCTTCCCGAGGGGGCCACCCACGGCACGACCCGGCTGAACGCGCTGGAGCTGGCCGGCGAGCTGGGCCCCGACCACGGCGGTCTGGTGGGCAGCGACGAGGCCCGCGGGGTCGAGGTGATCGGCGTCCGCACCGTCGTCCCCGACCTCGCCGCGCCGCCGGCCGACCCCCACGACGTGTGGCTGCGGCTGCACCTGCTCTCCCACCGGCTGGTCCGCCCGCGCGGGCTGAACGTGGACGGCGTCTTCGGGCTGCTCGCCAACGTGGCCTGGACCAGCGTCGGCCCGGTCGAGGCGGCCTCGTTCAACCCGCACCGGCTGCGCGCCGCCCACGGGCAGGTCACCGTGTACGGAGTCGACAAGTTCCCGCGGATGGTCGACTACGTCATCCCCTCCGGCGTGCGCATCGCCGACGGCGACCGGGTGCGGCTGGGTGCCCACCTGGCCGAGGGGACGACGGTCATGCACGAGGGCTTCGTCAACTTCAACGCCGGCACGCTCGGCCCGTCGATGGTCGAGGGGCGGATCAGCGCCGGTGTCGTCGTCGGCGCGGACAGCGACGTCGGCGGCGGCGCCTCGATCATGGGCACGCTCTCCGGCGGCGGGACGCAGGTCATCTCGATCGGCTCGGGCTGCCTGCTCGGCGCCAACGCCGGCATCGGGATCTCCCTCGGCGACGGGTGCGTCGTCGAGGCCGGTTGCTACGTGACCGCCGGAGCCCGCGTCACCCTGCCCGACGGCTCGCTGGTCAAGGCCGGGGAGCTCTCCGGCCGGGACGGCCTGCTGTTCCGGCGCAACTCGGTCTCCGGCGCGCTGGAGGCGCTGCCCCGCGAGGGCACCTGGGGCGCCCTCAACGCCGACCTGCACACCAACTGAAGAAGGACCTCCCCTCTCCACCCTCGTAGGAGGACCCCGGCCTCCCCACCCTCCGCAAGCTCAGTGGAAGGACCCTCCTGCCCCCCGCCACTCGCAGGCTCGTGACGGGCCCCTGCAGGAGGGCCGCCGGGACGGGGCCAGCGGTGCCCGGGAGGAGGCCGGCGCCCGGAGGGGGGCCGCCGGCACCGGTCAGCGGGTCCCCGGTCCGGGCGTCTCCGGGGTGTTCGACGGCGGGGCCGCCGGGACGGCGAGGTGCTCCAGCAGCGCGACGACGAACTCCCGTGGCCGCTCCACGTGCGGCGAGTGCCCGACCCCGGGCAGCACGACCTCCCGGTACGCGCCCCCGGCCGCGGCGTAGCGGTCCAGCACCGCCCGGGTCTGGGTGACCATCGGCTGCGGTGGGGCGACCTCGGCGCCCGGCCAGCCCGGCACCGCGCCGACCGAGCCGAGGAGGGCCAGGTCGAACGCCGAGGCGTCGGAGACGATCGTGTCGGCGTCCCCGCGGATCCACAGCACCGGTGGCTTGGCCGGTGAGTCGACGATCCCGGAGAGGTCGAGCACGGTGGGCGCCATCGTGTTGAGCACGCCCCGCTCCCCCGGCGCCACCCCGGGCCAGGTGTCGGAGGTCGTGGCGTCGCCCGGGTAGTGGTCCTCGCCGGTGCGGGTGGAGAGCATGGCGGCCACGAACACGTCCTCGAGCTGCGGGCCGAGCGGCAGCGAGTCCGGCGCCACGTAGAAGGCGCGGAGGATCGACCGGGGGCTGGTGGGGGCGTCGGCCGTGGTGTCGCCGGCGGTCAGGGCGGCGACGAACTCGGGGTTGGCCGCTCCTCCGCCCGATCCGGCGCCGTCCGCTGCGAGCCGCCGTCCCTCGGGCCCGGCGGTGCCACCGAAGCCGTACGGGGACACCGGGGCGACCAGCACCACCGACGCCACCCGCGCCGGGGCATCGAGCAGGTGCTGCAGCACCACGGCCGCGCCCATGCTCCAGCCGACCAGGTGCACCCGCTGCAGCCCGAGGGTGTCGACCAGCGCGGCGACGTCGTCGGCCCAGTCGCGCACCCCGCGCCGGGCGTCCACCGGCAGCGGGTCGGTGTCGCCGTAGCCGCGCAGGTCGACGGCGAGCGGCCGCGGCCCTCCGGCTCCGGCCAGCGCCAGCAGCGGCTGCTGCCAGAACAGCGCCGAGCTGACGTTGCCGTGGACGAACAGCACCGCCTCGCCCGGGCCGGCCGGCTCCACCCCGTCGGGGTGCAGCACGCTCTGGGTCAGCCGCGGCGTGGGCACGCGGGTGGCGGTGACGCCGGGCAGCAGGACGTCGCTCATCGGTCTCCTCGCAGGTGGGGGCCACACGCTAGGCGACCAGCGCCTCTGCGCGACAGCGCGGCGCCGTCAGGGTCCCCACCTACAGTCGCAGGTGATGAGCAGCGGGCGGAGCGCGACGGCACGACCGGTCGGCAGGCCGACGGCGCCCCGGTCTGCCGACCGCCGCCCCGCGCCGCGGCGACGCCCCTCGTCCGGACGACGCGCACCGGCCCGACGGGGCGGGCCGGCCGCGGCGTCCTGGGCCTGGCTCGCGGTGGTGCTCGCCGTGGTCGTGCTCGTGGCGCTCTCGGTCGAGGCCGACCACCCGGAGGTACCCGTGGCGACGGCGGAGTGCACGCTGCCCGCGACCGGGGTGCAGCTCACCGGCGAACAGGTCGCCAACGCCCGGACGATCGCGCAGGTCGGCCACGACCGCGGCCTGCCCGAGCGGGCCGTCGTCATCGCGCTCGCCACGGCCATGCAGGAGTCGACGCTGCGCAACCTCGACCACGGCGACCGGGACTCACTCGGGCTGTTCCAGCAGCGCCCGTCGCAGGGCTGGGGCACGCCCGAGCAGGTGCAGGACCCGGTCTACGCGGCCGGGAGGTTCTACGACCACCTGGTGCGGGTCCCGGATTGGCAGACGGGGGAGCTGACCGTCGTGGCAGACGCCGTGCAACGCAGCGCGTACCCCCGTGCCTACGGACGGTGGTCGGAGTTCGCCGAGGAACTCACCCGGGCCCTGGGCGGCGGCGCGGTGGACCACCTCCGGTGTTCGTGAGGGCTCGGGCCGACCTCGCGACCCGCACCGGGTCAGCCGAGAGCCGCGGCGAGCGCCAGCACGTCGTCATCGGCGCGACCGGTGTCGCCGTGCACATCGGCCACCGCCGCCGCCAGCGCGGGAGGGACGGCGGCCGGAGTCAATCGGCCAGGCGCTGCGCGGCGGCGCTGATGCGCTCGTCGGTGGCGGTGAGCGCCATGCGCACGTGGCGGGTGCCGGCGGGGCCGTAGAAGGAGCCGGGGGCGGCGACGATCCCCAGGCCGGCCAGCCAGTCGATCGTCGCCCAGCAGTCCTCGTCCCGGGTGACCCACAGGTACAGCCCGGCCTCGGAGTGGTCGATGCGGGCCCCGGCGGCGCGGACGGCGGCGGCCAGCCGCTCCCGGCGGGTCCGGTAGCGCTCCCGCTGCCGCTCGACGGAGGCGTCGTCGGCCAGCCCGGCGGCCATCGCCGCCTGCACCGGGGTGGGCACGAGCAGGCCGAGGTGGCGGCGCACCTCCCACACCCGGCGGACCAGCCCCGGGTCGCCCGACAGCAGCCCGGCCCGGTAGCCCGCGGCGGTCGACTGCTTGGACAGCGAGTGCACGGCCAGCAGGCCGGTGTGGTCGGCGCCGGCGACCTCCGGGTGCAGCAGCGAGCGCGGCTCGACGTCCCACCCCAGCGTCACGTAGCACTCGTCGGACACCACGGGTACGCCGTGCGCCCGCCCCCACGCGACCCAGGCCCGCAGCTGGTCGTCGGAGAGCACCCGGCCGTGCGGGTTGCCCGGCGAGTTCAGCCACACCAGGACGACGCCGGCCGAGCCCGCCGGCGGGGTGTCGGTGCGCCGTACCTGCAGGCCGGCCAGCACCGCGCCGACCTCGTAGGTCGGGTAGGCGACCTCGGGCACGAGCACCGTGCCCCCGCCGCGCAGGCCCAGCATCGTGGGCAGCAGCGCGACGAGCTCCTTGGAGCCGACGGTGGGGATGACCGAGGGGTCGGGCCCCAGCGGGTCGGCCAGGTGCACCCCGAGCCGGCGCCGCAGCCACTCCGCCGCCGCCGTCCGCAGCGCGGCGGTGCCCAGCGCGGTCGGGTAGCCGGGGGCGTTCCCCGCGGCCGCGAGGGCGGTGGAGAGCACCTCGGGGGTGGCGTCGACCGGCGTCCCGATGGAGAGGTCCACCACCCCGCCCGGGTAGCGGGCCGCCTTCGCCCGGGCACCGGTCAGCGAGTCCCAGGGGAAGTCGGGCAGCGCACCGGCCGCCGTCCCCGCGACCGTGGTCGTCAGTGACCCTCCTCCTGCGGCGGCAGCGCGGCGACCAGCGGGTGGTCCCGGCCGATCTTGCCGGTCTTGGCGGCGCCGCCCGGGCTGCCCAGGTCGGAGAAGAACTCCACGTTGGCGTTGTAGAAGTCCTTCCACCGGTCCGGGACGTCGTCCTCGTAGTAGATGGCCTCCACCGGGCAGACCGGCTCGCAGGCGCCGCAGTCGACGCACTCGTCCGGGTGGATGTAGAGCATCCGCTCGCCCTCGTAGATGCAGTCCACCGGACACTCGTCGATGCACGCCTTGTCGAGGACGTCGACACAGGGCTGGGTGATGACGTAGGTCACGGTGGATCCCTCCCGGGGACGCGGGGCTGTTCGGCCGGCCCGCAGGCCGGTCGTTGCGATCCTCAGTATGGCCCGTGGCGAGGCCGGGGAACGCGACGGGTGACGCCGCGGGACCCCGCCGGGTGAGGCGGCGCCGCGCCGCGCAGGATCACGGACGTGGGACAGAGCCGCACCCCCCTCGACGTCGCGGATCTCGAGCGGCTGGCCGCGCGCGGCTGGCGGGGCTCGGAGGAGGAGCACCTCGGCGACTGGCTGCTGCGCGCCGGCGGCGGGTTCACCGGCCGGGCCAACTCCGCCCTCGTCGTCGGGGATCCGGGGCTGCCGCTGCCGGCCGCCGTGGACGCCGTCACCCGGTGGTACGGCGATCGCGGCCTGCGACCGTGCGCGATGCTGCCCGGCCGCCAGTCCCGCGCCGCCGACGCGGCGTTCGCCGCGGCCGGCTGGGAGCGCGACGAGGACGTGCTGGTGCTCACCGCGCCGTTGACGGTCCCGCCGGCGGACGGCGTCCCGGTGGAGCTCTCCCCCGCACCGGACGACGCCTGGCTGACCGGCTACCGCTACCGCGGCCGCCCGCTCCCGCCGGCGGCCCGGGAGGTGCTGACCAACGCCGAGGACGTCGTCTTCGCCTCCGTGCGCTGCGAGCCGCCCCCCGCCCCGCTGGCCGCCGTCGCCCGCGGGGTGCTCACCGACGACTGGCTCGGGGTCGCGGCGGTCACCGTCGCCGAGCGGCACCGCCGCCGGGGCCTGGCGACCGCGGTGATGGCCGCGCTGCAGCGCTGGGCGGCCGACCGCGGCGCCCGGTGGGTGTACCTGCAGGTCCTCGCGTCGAACGCGCCGGCGCGGGCGCTCTACCGGCGGGCCGGGTTCATCGAGCACCACCGCTACCACTACCGGTCCGCCCCCGCCTGAGCCCCGGGTCGGCCAGCGCCCGGCCGACGGCGGAGGCCGCGGCCACCACGCCCACCAGCAGGAAGGCCAGGCCGACCCAGCCGAGGGCGCCGCTGCCGACCACCACCAGGTCCCCCTCCGGCCGTCGGGTGCTGGCCGCGACCGCGACGACGAGCCAGGTCAGCGCCGGCAGGACGGCCAGCGCCCGCGACCCGGTGAGCCGGGCGGCCAGCCGCACCAGCAGCAGGTTGCCGACGACGGCCGCCACCACCGAGACCGGCACCAGGACGCCGAGGACCCGCAGCGGCAGCCAGAACACCTCGACCAGCGCCAGCCAGGCGGCCAGCACCACGACGAGCAGGGCCGCCGCGGCCCGGCGGATCACCCGGACAGGCCGGCGAACAGGTCGTCCTCCCAGCCGTCGGGCGCGCCTGCGGCCGGGCCGCGCTCTCCGCGCACCAGCCGGTAGTACTCGATCCCGAGCACCTCCTGGCCGAGGTTGTTCGACAGGGCGAAGAACGGGCCGTCGACGGTGATCTGGGTGGCGTGCGCCCGCATGGCCGACTCCTTCGCGGCGGCGTGGGCCCGCCCGTCGACGGCGGCGGCGACCAGCTCGTCCGGGACGGCGAACGGCACCTCGTCGACCTCGCCCAGCGACTCGAACGGCGAGGCCTCCCCCAGTGCTGCCATCGCCTCGATGCCCCGGCGCATGACCGAGCGCGGCACGCAGCACCAGTAGACCTTCGCCACCTCCCACACCGGGCCGAGGTCCGGGCGGTAGGCGGGGTCGGCGGCGGCGTCCACGGCACCCATGGCGACCCGGTGGGCCTGGATGTGGTCGGGGTGGCCGTAGCCGCCGTTCTCGTCGTAGGTGACGACCACCTGCGGCCGCACCTCGCGGACGACCGCGACGGCGTGCGCGACCGCTTCGTCGAGGTCGGCCCGCCAGAAGGCCCGCGGCCGGTCGTTGGCCGGCGTGCCCATCATCCCGGAGTCCCGGTAGCGCCCCGGGCCGCCGAGGAACCGCCAGTCGGTCACCCCGAGGGCGTCCATGGCGGCGCGCAGCTCGGCGATCCGGTAGCCGCCGAGCTGGTCGGCGTGCTCGGGCCCGAGCAGCTCGAGCTCGGGAACGAGCACCTCGCCCTCCTCGCCCAGGGTGCAGGTGAGCAGGGTGACCTGTGCCCCCTCGGCGACGTAGCGGGCCATCGTCGCGCCGTTGTTGATCGTCTCGTCGTCGGGGTGGGCGTGCACGAGCAGCAGCCGTCTCTCAGCGGTCACGGTGCTGCATCATCGTCGGCCTACCGGCCGACACCGCGGCCAGGGGCCGTCCCCGACCGCCGCTGAGCCCCACTCGTCCTTCGTCGGGGGACCCTCCGGGCCCGCCGACGGGCACGACGACTCGTCCTCCCCTACTCGGCGTCGACGGGGACGACCTCGCGGGCCTCGGCGAAGTGGCACGCCGAGGGGTGGCCCTGGCCGCGGTCGACCAGCGCCGGGGCCTGCTCGGCGCAGACGTCCTGCGCCTTCCAGCAGCGGGTGCGGAACCGGCAGCCCGACGGCGGGTTGGCCGGGCTGGGGACGTCGCCCTGCAGCAGGATTCGGTCCTTCTGCCCGCGCAGCACCGGCTCGTGCAGCGGCACCGACGACAGCAGCGCCTGGGTGTAGGGGTGCGACGGCGAGGTGTAGACCTGCTCGTCGGTGCCCTCCTCGACGATGCTGCCGAGGTACATGACCGCGACCCGGTCGGAGATGTGCCGGACCACCGACAGGTCGTGCGCGATGAACAGGTAGGACAGGCCGAACTCGTCCTGCAGGTCCTCCAGCAGGTTGACCACCTGGGCCTGGACCGAGACGTCGAGGGCGGAGACCGGCTCGTCGCAGACGATCACCTCGGGCCGCAGCGCCAGCGCCCGGGCGATGCCGATGCGCTGCCGCTGGCCGCCGGAGAACTGGTGCGGGTAGCGGTTGACGTAGTCGGGGTTGAGGCCCACCCGGTCGAGCAGCTCCTGGGTGCGCTGCAGCCGGCCCTTCTTCGGCGCGACGTCAGAGTGCACCGCCCAGCCCTCGGCGACGATGTCGCCCACGGTCATCCGCGGGTTCAGCGACGCGTACGGGTCCTGGAAGATGATCTGGACCTCGCGCCGGTAGTCCTTGAGCGCCCGGCCGCTCATCCGCGCGACGTCGCGGCCCTTGTAGAGGATCGACCCGGACGTCGGCTTCTCCAGCGCCACCAGCAGCTTGGAGACGGTGGACTTGCCGCAGCCGGACTCGCCGACCAGGCCGACGGTCTCGCCGCGGCGCATGGTCAGGTTGACACCGTCCACCGCGCGGACGTGGCCGATGGTGCGCTTGAACACGATCCCCTGGGTGAGCGGGAAGTACTTCTGCAGGTCGCGGATCTCCAGCAGCGTCTCCCCGGCCACCGGCTTGCCCGGGCGCGGGGCGGCGGACGCGGCAGTGGCGCCGGTCGTGGGCTCGGACGGCGTCGTCCGGTCCGTCCCCCGCGAGCGGGAGGTGCTCCCGGCCGCGCCCCGGTGCGCTGCTCGCTCGTCCCCCGCCGCGACGCCCCTCGCGGGGACGCTGTGGTCAGACACCGAGGACCTCCTCGCTGTAGTGGCAGGCCGCCTCGCGGCCGGGGACGACCAGGCGCAGCGGCGGGACGTCGGTGGCGCACTCCCGCCCGGGTGCCGCGGCGGCGCCGAGCCGGCGGCGCGGGCACCGCGGGTGGAACGGGCAGCCGCTCGGGATGGCGGCCAGGTTCGGCGGCTGGCCGGCGATCGGCTGCAGCCGGCCGCCCTTGGCCTCCACCTGCGGCACCGAGCTCATCAGGCCGTCGGTGTAGGGGTGCGCCGGGTCGGTGAAGACGTCGTCCACGGTGCCCCGCTCGACGATCTCGCCGGCGTACATGACCGCCACGTTGTCGGCGACCTCGTTGACCACGCCCAGGTCGTGGGTGATGAGGACCAGGCCCATCCCGGTGTCGCGCTGCAGGTCCTTGAGCAGGTCCATGACCTGGGCCTGCACCGTGACGTCGAGGGCGGTGGTCGGCTCGTCGGCGATGAGCACCTTGGGGTCGAGGGCGATCGCCATGGCGATCATGACCCGCTGCCGCATGCCGCCGGAGAACTGGTGCGGGTAGTCGTCGACCCGTGACGCCGCGGCGGGGATGCGCACCCGGTCCATCAGCTCGACGGCCCGCTGCCGGGCCTCCTTCTTGGACGTGCCGCGGTGGGCGCGGAACATCTCGCCGATCTGGTAACCGACGCTGTACACCGGGTTCAGCGACGACAGCGCGTCCTGGAAGATCATCGAGATGCCCGGCCCGCGCACCCGGCGCTGCTCGTCCGGCGTCTGCTGGAGCAGGTCGCGGCCCTCGAACCAGATGCCGCCGCCGGCGATGACCGCGGGCGGGGTGTCGAGGATGCCCATGATCGCCTGGGCGGAGACCGACTTGCCCGAGCCGGACTCGCCGAGGATGGCGAGGGTCTCCCCCTCGGAGAGGGAGTAGCTCACGCCGTTGACCGCGTGCACCACGCCGGAGCGGGTGCGGAACTCGACGTGCAGGTCGTCGACCTCGAGCAGCGGGTTGCCCGCCGCGGGCCTGGCCGGGGCGGACGGGGAGAGGTCGGGTCGGGTCATGCGCGCTGCCTCGGGTCGAGGGCGTCGCGCAGCGCGTCGCCCATCAGGATGAACGCCATCACGGTCAGGGTCAGGACCAGACTCGGGAACAGCACCAGGTGCGGCGCGGTGCGGATGGACTCCTGACCGGCCTCGATCTGCAGGCCCCAGGAGATGGCCGGCCGTTGCAGGCCGACGCCGAGGTAGGTCAGGGTCGCCTCGGCGGCGATGAGCACGCCGATGGTGATGGTCGTGTAGACCAGCACCGGCGCCACGGCGTTGGGCAGGATGTGCCGGACCAGGATTCGGCCATTGGAGGCCCCCATGGCCCGGGCCGCGGCCACGTAGTCCGAGCTCTTCACCGCGATGACCTGGGAGCGCACCAGCCGCATCGCCGTCATCCAGCCGAACAGCGCCAGGGCGAGGGCGACCGCACCGGGGCCGCGGTCGCTGATGATCGGCAGGTTCGTCGACGGGCCGACGCGCAGCAGCACCAACGCGCCGAGGATGAGCGGCAGGGCGTAGAAGATGTCGGTGAGCCGGGACAGCACGCCGTCGGTGACCCCGCCGAAGTACCCGGCGATGGCGCCGACGATGATCCCGAGCACCAGCACCACCAGGACCGCGGCCACGCCGATGATCAGCGAGTTGCGGGCGCCGTAGACCACGTTGGCCAGGTAGTCGCACCCCTGCTGGTCGAAGCCGAACCAGTGCTGGGCCGAGGGCAGCGCCTTGGAGTCGGCCAGGTCGCAGGCGCGCGGGTCGGCGCCGCCGGCGAACAGCTGCGGGACGATCGCCATGAGGACGAAGAGCAGGCAGAGCACGGCTCCGATCCAGAACAGCGGGTTGCGCTTGAGCTCGCCCCAGGCGTCGCTCCACAGGCTGTTCTGCCGCGCCTCGGTGACGTCGACCGACGGGGCCGCCAGCCCGGTGGTCGTGCCGGCCTCGACCTCGTCGCGGCGCAGGTCCATCTGCTGCTGATCAGTCATAGCGGATCCTCGGGTCGAGGACGGCGTAGAGCACGTCGACCACCAGGTTGAAGAAGATGAAGAAGAAGACCATCAGCGTCACGATCCCGACGACGACCGCACCCTCCTGGGCCCGGACGGAGTCGAAGACCTCCCGGCCGATACCGGGGAGGTTGAACACCGACTCGGTGACGATGGCCCCGCCCAGCAGCGTGCCGATGTCGGCGCCGATGAAGGTCACCACCGGGATGAGGCTGTTGCGCAGCGTGTGCCGCACGATCACCGTGCGGTTGGACAGCCCCTTGGCCCGCGCCGTCCGCACGTAGTCCGCCCGCAGGTTCTCCGCGACGCTGGTGCGGGTCAGCCGGGCGACGTAGGCCAGCGAGCCGGAGGCGAGCACCAGCCCGGGCAGGAGGTAGCTGTACCAGCCCTCGCGGGTGCCGGCGATGGGGAACCAGCCGAGCTTGAGCCCGAAGAGCAGCTGGGCGACGAAGGCCAGCACCAGGATCGGGATCGAGACGATCAGCGTCGTCGAGACCAGCACCAGGTTGTCGAAGAAGCTGTTGCGCCGGATCCCGGCGAGGACGCCGGCGATCAGCCCGATGACGGCCTCGAAGACCACGGCGACGATCGTGAGCCTGATCGTGACCGGCAGCGTCCGCTCGATGGTGTCCAGAACCGGGCGGCCGCGGAAGTCGGTGCCCAGGTCGCCCTGGAACAGGCCCTTGAGGTACTCCCAGTACTGGGCCCACAGCGGCTCGTCGAGGTGGAACCGCTCACGCAGCTCGGCGACGACCGCCGGGGAGAGCGGCCGGTCGCCGCCCAGGGCGCGGATCGGGTCGCCCGGGAGGGCGTACACCATCGCGAAGATGAGGAAGGACGCGCCGAGCAGTACCGGGATGGTGAGCAGCAGGCGGCGCGCGACGTAGCGGCCCATGTCCCCCCTCGAGTCGTCGGGCCACCGCAGATCCGCCGGCGGCGCGGGTACATCGTGCCCCTCACGCGGCACGCGCGCCGCCGGGGGCGACCGTCCTGCTCGAACGGGCGCCCCCGGCGGGCGGTGCGGTCCTGGGCGGATCAGTCGTTGACGGTGACCTCGGAGACCACGATCCGCTGGAACAGGTCCAGCCGGACGTTGTCGACGTGGTCGGAGCGCACCGACTGGATCTTGGTGAAGAACAGCGGGGCGTACGGCACGTCCTCGGCGACGAGGTCCTCGGCCTGCTGGTAGTCCGCGATGGCCGCCTGCTGGTCGCTCGCCTGGTCTCCCTGGGTGATCAGGCCGTTGACCTGCGGGTTGTCGTAGAAGCTGTAGTTCGAGCCCAGCGGCGGGAACGACTGCGGCGTGTACAGCGGGGTCAGGTAGCTCTCCGCGGCCGGGTAGTCGAAGCTCCAGCCGTAGCGGAACGGGCCGGTGTAGCCCTTCTGCTCACCCAGCGGCAGGTACTCCGAGAAGTCCAGGTTGCCCTGCAGCTGGAAGTCCACGCCGAGGTTCTGCCGCAGCTGGTTGCCCACGGCCTCCATCCAGGCGTCGTGGCCGGCACCGGCGTTGAACCACAGCGCGATCGGCTGGCTGCGGTCGAAGCCGGCCTCGTCGAGCAGCTGGTTGGCCCGGTCGACGTCGAACGTGCAGTAGGTGCACGACCCGGAGCGGTAGCCGTCGACGACCGGCGCGATGTAGGAGTCGGCCGGGGTCCGGGTGCCGCTGAAGATCGCGTCGGAGATGGCCTGCCGGTCGACGGCCATGGAGAGGGCCTGGCGGACCCGCTTGTCGGCGAACCGCTGGTCGTACAGCGGGAAGCCGAGATAGGTGATCTGCGAGGACTGGGTCTCGATGAACCGGTCGCCGAACTCGTCCTTCGCCGACTCGATGACGTCGGGTGGGATGACGTCGACGATGTCGAGGTTGCCGTCCTGGACGTCGGTGTAGGCGGTGCCCACCTCGGCGTAGACGCGGTACTCGACGCCCTCGGCCTGGGCCTTGTCGTCACCGGCGTAGTCGTCGTACCGGGTCAGGGTGATGCCCTCGCCCGGGACGTAGTCCTCGTCGGCCTTGAAGGGGCCGTTGCCGATCGGCCGGGTGCCGAACCCCTGGGGGTCCTGGAAGAAGGCGTCGGGCAGCGGGTAGAAGGAGTTGTAGCCGACGACCGCCGGGAACAGCGCGAACGGCTGGGACAGCTGCACGGTGAAGGTGCGGTCGTCGACGACCTTCAGCCCGGAGAGCTCCGTCGCGGTGCCGCCCTGCAGCTCCTGGAACCCGGCGATGCGGGACAGGTAGGAGCCGCCGTCCTGGGCGTTCTTCGGGTCGGCGGTGTAGTTCCACGCGTCGACGAAGGACTGCGCGTCGACCGGCGTCCCGTCGTGGAAGGTCCAGCCGTCCTTGAGGGTGACGGTCCAGTTGGTGTTGTCGGAGGACTCGATCGACTCCGCGACGCCGGTGTACTCGACCTCGCCCTGGGGGGAGTACTTGACCAGGCCGGTCCACAGCGAGTTGACGACCTGGTCGCCCTCGCTCTCGGTGGTGTTGCCTGGCACGAGCGGGCTCTTCGGCTCGCCGATGTACACGCTGAAGCTGCCGCCACCATCGCCGCCGCCACCGGCGGACCCGCTGTCGTCGCCACCGCCACAGGCGGACAGCAGCATCGCGCCGGACAGGCCGGTCGCGACGAGCGCAGCAGCGCGCTTGCTCAACCTCACGTGCTATGCCTCCCTCGTCCCGCGGTGCGGGGGGAACGGTCAGTTTCCCAGCAGCCACCGCCGTCAGCCGGGCGGCCGGGTCCCGTACGGACAGGTACCGCAGTCACGCCGGTACGACGGGCGACCCTAGGCGCGTGCGTGGAGGGCGTCCACGGCCGTCATCGACTTGTGACCTCGGGTCAGCATCCCACGGGATGGGAAGTCGCTTGCACGGGGCAGCCGCACCCCTCCCTCCAGGAGTTGCGGCGCCCCGGCGGCCTTGCCGGACGTCTTCCGCCGTTCCGCGCCGCCGGGTGTGGCGACGGGGTTCACGGGGTACGCCGGCGACATCCGAGGAGAGGAGTCCGTCATGAGTGGCACGGACAAGATCAAGAACAAGGCCGAGGAGCTGACCGGCAAGGGCAAGGAGGCCGTCGGCGACGCGACGGACAACCGCGACCTGCAGGCCGAGGGGCAGGCCGACCAGGCGTCGGGGAACCTCAAGCAGGCCGGCGAGAAGGTCAAGGACGTCTTCAAGTAGCAGAGGGACCCCGTCCTCCCACCTGTCGGAGAAGGACCCCCTGCCTCCCCCCGTTCGGCCCCGTCCAGAGGCTCACCGCGAGCCTGCGAGGGGTGAGGAGGACGGGGTCCTTCAATCTGTAGGGGGCCGGTGGGACCCGGGACGGAGCCTGCGACGGACGCCGTCCCCTCGAGGGGCGGCGTCCGTCGCCGTGTGCGGCCTCCGGACCGCAGGAGCCGCGGCGCTCAGAGCGGCAGGTCCGCCGTGTCCGCCACCAGCTCGACCTCGAATCCGTCGGCGTCCTCCAGGTAGGCGGCACGGTGCTGCGGGCCGCCCGCGTACGGGTGGCGGTCGGCGTACAGGAGCGACCAGCCGTGCCGGAGGGCGTCGGTGACCAGGTCGTCGAGCTGCTGCGCCGTGCCGGCCCAGAAGGCCAGGTGGTTCAGCCCCGCACGGGTCCGCTGGTGCGGCCCGTCCAGCACGTCCGGACCGCTCTCCACCACGACGTAGGTCTCCCCCAGCCGCCAGGACCGGCCGGTGGCCCAGGTCCGCTCCCGCTCGTGGCCGAGCGCCTCCAGCAACCAGCCCAGCGACGCCTCGGCCGCGTCCAGGTCCCGGACCCAGAGCTCGACGTGGTGGAGGACGCCGCGGCTGCTCACCCGCCCGATGATGCCGGGCCGAGGCCGGCGAGGAGGGAACGGACGGCGGGGACGAGCGGGCGGTCGGCCGGGATCCAGCCCAGGTCGTCCAGCTCGTCGGCGCTCAGCCAGCGCAGCTCGCTGTGCTCGTGCGCGGTGATCTCCCCGTGGGCCACGACGCGGGCCGCCCACACGCGCAGCGTGGAGGCGCCGGGCGGCCCACCGGCGACGACACCGTCGAGCACGACCTCCCCCAGGAAGGTCTGCGGGACGACGAGGACCCCGAGCTCCTCGCCGATCTCCCGCACCAGGGCGGTGAGCTCGTCCTCCCCGGGCTCGACCTTGCCCCCCGGGAACTCCCAGCAGCCGTCGTAGGGCCCGTCCGACCGGCGCGCCACCAGCACCCGGTCGCCGTCCACGAGCGCCGCGCCGACGACCTGGACGACGTCGAGCGCGCGCCGGGCGGCCGCGGCGGCGTAGACGTCCAGGTGCGCCCGCACCACCCGCCGGACGCGCCGGCGCAGCAGCACGTCGAGCAGCCGGCCGAGGACCCCGGGCAGCGACGTCGCCCAGTCGACCTGCTCGTCGACCAGGGTGCCGGCGCCGGTGGCGACGAACCGGCGGGAGTGGGTGAGCCAGCGCCAGCCGCGCCCGAGCCCGACCGCGTGGACGTCTCGCACCGGCCGGACCGAGACGACCTCCTCCAGCGGCACGGGCCAGGGACGACCGAGGGCCCGGGCGACGTCGAACGCCACGGTCAGCGGCGCCTCCACCAGGGTGGTGACACGCAGCTGGGACACACGGTCCACCCTCCCAGACAGGGCAGACTGGCCGCTGTGCGCATCACCGCCCGGGTCGACTACGCCGTCCGTGCCGCCGTGGAGCTGGCCGCGGCGGCACCCGGCGCCCTGACCTGTGACCGCATCGCCGCGGCGCAGGGCATCCCCTCCCGCTTCCTGCAGTCGATCCTGGGCGACCTGCAGCACGCCCGCCTGGTGACCAGCCAGCGCGGCCGCGAGGGCGGCTACCGGCTGGCGCTGCCGCCGGCGGAGGTCTCCATCGCCCGGGTCATGCGGGTCGAGCAGGGCTTCCTCGCCGAGGTGCACGGCCAGCGCCCCGAGGACGTCGAGTACGCGGGCGCCGCCGCTCCGCTCGCCTCGGTGTGGGTGGCCGCGCGCGAGGCCTACCGGCGGGTCCTGGAGGAGGTCACGCTGGCCGACGTCGTGGCCGGGGAGCTCCCTCCGCACGCCGCCGAGCTGGTCGCCGTGGAGAGCGCCTGGCGCTCCTTCGGCGAGCCCGCCGCCCGGGACTGAGGGCCGGGTCGGCACCGCGCCGACGGCCTGGGCGAGACTGGCGGCATGCCAGCCGCACCGCGCACCGGCGTCACCGTGTTCCTGACCGGGTTGTCCGGCGCCGGCAAGTCCACGATCGCCGACGCCCTGGTCGCCGACCTCGAGGCCGAGGGCCGGCCGGTGACCCTGCTGGACGGCGACGTGGTGCGGACCCACCTGTCCCGCGAGCTCTCCTTCTCCCGCGCGGACCGCGACCTCAACATCCGCCGGATCGGCTTCGTGGCCGGCGAGGTCGTCAAGCACGGCGGAACGGTCGTCGTCGCGGCGATCGCTCCCTACGAGGCCGCCCGCGAGGAGGCCCGGGCGCTGGTCGAGCGGCACGGCCGGTTCCTGCTGGTGCACCTGTCGACGCCGCTGGAGGTGTGCGAGGGCCGCGACGTCAAGGGCCTGTACGCCCGGGCCCGGGCCGGCGAGATCCCCGGGTTCACCGGCATCGACGACCCCTACGAGCCGCCCGCGCGCGCCGAGCTGGTCATCGACACCTCGGTCACCCCGCTGGCCGAGTCGGTGGCCCGGATCCGCGCCGTGGCGGACGAGCAGCCGGCCTCCGTGGGCTAGAGAAGAGGGCCCCTCCGGGGCGTCCCCGCAGGGGGTCGCGCTCGGGGAGGCCCTGGAGGGGTCGGGTGACCGCTGCCCCCGGTCTGCGCCGGTGTGGGACCATGAGGGCGTGACCGGTCGCGCCCTGCTCCTCGTCGCGCGCCGTCACATCGACCTCGCGCTGGTCAGCAGCGCGGTCTGTCGCTCCGCGCGCTGATCCCGTCGCCCGCGCAGCGTCCGCTGCGCCTCCCGAACAGGCAGCGCCTCCCCGTCCCGCGCCCGGCGCCCGGACGGACGGCGCAGTGAGGAAGACCCGCTGTGACCACTCCTCCCCGCACCAGCAGCCGGCCACCGCGTCGCGACACCGCACCGCGCGGCCAGGGCCAGTGGGCGCTGGGCTACCGGGAACCGCTCAACCCCAACGAGCGGATGAAGAAGGACGCCGACGGCCTCACGGTGCGCCAGCGGATCCTCGACACCTACTCCAAGACCGGCTTCGACGGGATCGACCCGAGTGACCTGCGCGGCCGGATGCGCTGGATGGGTCTCTACACCCAGCGCGCCCAGGGCATCCCCGGCGGCAAGACCGCCGTGCTGGAGCCCGAGGAGCTCGAGGACTCCTACTTCATGCTGCGCGTGCGCATCGACGGCGGGCAGCTCACGGCTGCGCAACTGCGGGTGATCGCCGGTATCAGCACCGAGTTCGGCCGGGACGTCGCCGACGTCACCGACCGGCAGAACGTGCAGCTTCACTGGATCCGCATCGAGGACGTCCCCGAGATCTGGCGGCGGCTCGAGGCGGTCGGGCTGTCGACCACCGAGGCCTGCGGCGACACCCCGCGCGTCATGCTCAACTGCCCGCTGGCCGGAATCCTCGAGGACGAGGTCGTCGACGCCACGCCGGTCATCGACCAGACGGTGGCCGAGTACGTCGGCAGCCCGGAGTTCAGCAACCTGCCGCGCAAGTGGAAGACGTCGATGTCCGGGTGCGCCGACCACTGCACCGGGCACGAGATCAACGACGTCTCGTTCGTCGGCGTGCGCACCGGGGACGGCGGGGTCGGCTACGACCTGTGGGTCGGCGGCGGCCTGTCCACCAACCCCAAGCTCGCCCAGCGGATCGGCGTCTTCGTCCGGCCCGACGAGGTGACCGAGGTGTGGGCCGCGGTGACCTCGATCTTCCGCGACTACGGCTACCGCCGGCAGCGCAACCACGCGCGGATGAAGTTCCTCATGGCCGACTGGGGCCCGGAGCGGTTCCGCCAGGTGCTGCAGGACGAGTACCTGCACCGGGCGCTGCCCGACGGCCCCGCACCCGCGGCACCCGAGCACGACCAGCGCGACCACGTCGGCGTGATGCGGCAGAAGGACGGCAACCACGCCGTCGGCTTCGCGCTGCGCACCGGCCGCATCAGCGGCACCCTGCTGGCCCGGGTCGCCGACCTGGCCGACCAGTACGGCGCAGGCCGCATCCGCACCACCGCCCAGCAGAAGCTGGTCGTCCTCGACGTGCCCGGCGAGCGGGTCGAGGACCTCGTCACCGCGCTGGCCGAGCACGACCTGCTGGTCCGCCCGAGCGCCTTCCGCCGCGGCACCATGGCCTGCACCGGCCTGGAGTTCTGCAAGCTGGCCATCGTCGAGACCAAGGGCCACGCCCAGGACCTCTACGCCGAGCTGGAGAAGCGGCTGCCGGACTTCGACGAGCCCGTCTCGATCAACGTCAACGGCTGCCCGAACAGCTGCGCCCGCTTCCAGACCGCCGACATCGGGTTCAAGGGGTCGATGGTCCGCGACGACAACGGCGAGATGGTCGAGGGCTTCCAGGTGCACCTGGGCGGGCACCTGGGCGTCGAGGCCGCGTTCGGCCGCAAGTTCCGCGGCCACAAGGTCACCAAGGCCGAGACCGCCGACTACTGCGAGCGGGTGCTGCGCGGCTACCTCGAACGGCGCGAGCCCGGTGAGCGGTTCGCCGCGTACGTCTCCCGCGCAGAGGAGGCATGGTTGCTGTGACGGGGCTGCTGTGACGGGGCTGCTGTGACCGAGGAGGGGGCCGGACGAGCTCGGCAGCGGCCGGTGTCCTCGGGAAGAGTGCGTCAGCTGCCCGTGTTCTGCTGCCCGTACTGCGGGGACGAGGAGCTGACCCCGCACGGGGACGGAGGCGAGTGGCACTGCGCCGCGTGCCTGCGGACCTTCACCGTCCGGCTCACCGGGACAGGAGTGCAGACGCCATGACGACCGCGATCCGGCCGACCCCCGAGCTGGCCACTCCGGAGTTGGCAGCAGCGGCCGACGCCCGCTTCGAGGGGATCGCCGACCCGGTCGAGCAGGCGCTCGCCGTGCTGCGCTGGGCCGGGGAGACCTTCGGCGACGACTTCGCGATCACGTCGTCCATGGCCGACGGGCTGCTGGCCCACCTGGCGTCCCGCGCCGTCCCGGGTGTGCACGTGGTCTTCCTCGACACCGGCTACCACTTCGCCGAGACGATCGGCACCCGCGACTGGACCAGCGGGGTGCTGCCGATCACGCTGGTCGACGTGCGCCCCGCCCAGACGGTCGCCGAGCAGGACGCCGAGTACGGTCCCGAGCTGCACCGGCGCGACCCCGACCTGTGCTGCTCGCTGCGCAAGGTGCAGCCGCTGGCGACCGCGCTGGCCGGGTACGCCGCGTGGGGCTCGGGCGTGCGCCGCGACGAGGCGCCCACCCGCGCCGGCACGAAGGTCGTCGACTGGGACGCCAAGCGCGGCATGGTGAAGGTCAACCCGCTGGCCGCCTGGACTCAAGGACACGTCGACGCCTACGTCGCCGAGCACCAGGTCCCGGTCAACCCGCTGCAGGAGATCGGCTACGCCTCCATCGGCTGCGCGCCGTGCACCCGTCCGGTGGCCCCGGGCGAGGACCCGCGCGCCGGGCGCTGGGCCGGTCACGGCAAGACCGAGTGCGGCCTGCACCTCTGAAGGACCTCGTCCCACCCCACGACACGCTTCGCGCGCCGCGGGCCCCTGGAACGAGGCCGTTCCAGCGCGGCAGGATGACCACCGTGCCCCGACCGCCGCGCCTGTCCCCCGACGAGCTCGCCGCCGCCCTCTCCGAGCTGCCGCTGTGGTCCGGGGACGGCGACGGGATCCGCCGCAGCGTCGAGCTGCCCGGCTTCGCCGACGCCGTCGCGGCGATCGTGCGGATCGGGTTCGTCGCCGAGCGGATGGACCACCACCCCGACGTGGACCTGCGCTGGCGCACCCTGCACCTGACGTTGGTCACCCACTCCGCGGGCGGGGTCACCGAGCTCGACCTGGAGCTCGCCCGCCGGATCGATGCGCTCTTCCCCGGCTGACAGAGGACCCCCTCCTCGACGCGATCATGAAATCCGGGAAGCGACACGCCGGGAAGCGACGGCGTGTCGCTTCCCGGACTTCATGATCGTTGAGGAGACATGATCGCCGGAGAGGGGCGCCGGGCGGGGCTCAGTCGGTGATCGGCAGGACGAGCAGCCGCAGCAGCCGGTCGGCCTCGGCGTCCGGGTCGTCGGTCAGGCCGGTGTGCACCGGCCCGGGCTGGACGACGGTGCTGCGCGGCGCGGTCAGCCAGCGGAACCGCGAGCCCAGCGCCTCCCGGCCGGCGGCGCCCGAGGCGGGATCGGCGGCGCAGACGTCGGCCGCCGCCTGCAGCGCGCGGCGGACGGCGTCGGCGTCGGCGGTCGGGTCCAGGGCCCGCAGCCGGTCGACGTCCAGGTGCACCCGGGAACCGAGGTAGTCGCGCTGCCGGCAGTAGACGAGGACGCCGGCGTTGAGCGCCTCGCCCCGCTCCACCCGGGGGACCACCCGCAGGACGGCGTACTCGAAGGTGTCCCGGCTCACCGCCGGCCCACCCCCTCCGGCGGGGGCGGGCCGAGCCACGACAGCCGGTTGCGCCCCCGCGGCGCCGTCCGGCGCGACCCGCCCGCGGCCGCGGTCGCGACCAGCGGCGGCAGCCAGGAGTCCCGCGCGGCCAGCCGGGCCACCAGCTGGTCGGCGTAGCGGGCGCGGACGTCCGAGAGGACCCCGGCCTCCCCGAGAAGGACCCCGTCCTCCCCAGCCTTCGCATGCTCAGGCCGGGGCTCGGGACGGCGCCGGTCGAGCTCGGGGCGCTGCCCTGGCCGGGGCCACCCGTGGGCGGCCTCCGCGAGCCAGTCGTCGGGCACCTGGGCCAGCACGCCCTCCAGCACCGCCCGCGTGACCCGCGGCGCCAGCGCGGCGTCGGCGGCCAGGACGTCGGGCGCGCACTCGATGAGCGCGTGCTGGGAGGCGTCGTAGGGCCGGGCCACCGCGGCCGCCGCCCCGGGCCAGTGGTGGTGGAAGGTCAGCGCGGCGCCGTGGTCGATCAGCTGCAGCCGGCCGTGCCAGAACAGCATGTTCGGGTTGCGCCAGGAGCGGTCGACGTTGCCCACCAGCGCGTCGAACCACAGCACCCGGCCGGCCAACTCGGGGTCCACGCCGTCGGCACCGGCCTCGAAGTCCAGCGCGCCGGGCAGGTAGTCCAGCCCGAGGTTGACCCCCGCCGAGCGCTGCAGCAGCTCCTGCACCTCGACGTCGGGCTCCCCCACCGCCAGCTCCGGCGCCACGTCGACGGTCACCAGCGCCGGCACCGGCAGCGACAACGCCCGCGCCAGCTCGCCGCAGACCACCTCGGCGACGAGCACCTGCACGCCCTGCCCGGCGGCCCGCCACTTGACCACGTAGGTGCCCAGGTCGTCGGCCTCCATCAGCCCCGGCAGCGAACCCCCCTCGCGCAGCGGGGTGACGTAGCGGGTGGCGGTGACGGCGGGCAGCACAGTGGCCGCGACCCTACCGGCGGGCACACTGCACGCGTGGGCCTGCTCCGTGCGACCTCCCCCGCCGACCTGGCCGGCGTCCCGTTCACCTACCCCGAGGTGGGCGCCACCCGCGACGCCGTGCTGCCGGCCGGCTACGACCGCGTCGAGCGCTCGGTCGTGGTCGGCTCCGGCCGGGAGGCCTTCGAGCGGGCGGCGGCCGCGGTGTTCGACTGGCGGGCGCAGCGCGGCGTCGGGCTGCGGGTGCGGGCGAGCGGGCCGGCGTCCGAGCCGGGCACCGTCGTCGTCCTCACCGCCGGGTGGCCGCGGCTGGGCTACCACATCCCCTGCCGGGTGGTCTGGGCCCGCACCGGCGGGGACGAGCGCGGTTTCGCCTACGGCACGCTGCCCGGGCACCCGGAGCGCGGCGAGGAGGCGTTCCTCGTGCGGATCGGCCCGAGCGGCGACGTCGCCTTCACGCTGCGGGTGTTCTCCCGGCTGGCCTCGCCGGCAGCCCGGCTGGGCGGCCCGGTGAGCCGGTTGGTCCAGCGGCTGGCCACCCAGCGCTACCTGTCGGCGATCCGCGAGGCGGCCGCCGGCCGATGAGTCCGGGGCGGCCGCCCGGTCGCAACGACGGAACGGTCGTCGACCGAGGAGGGGCTCGTGGGGCTGGCGGAGGACGTCGAGGCGGTCGTGGCACCGCACGTGGCCGCGGGCGCGGTGCCCGGGGCGGCCTGGTGGGTCGCCCGGGACGGCGAGGTGGCCCGCGGCGCGGCGGGGACCCACACGCCCGGCGGGGACGACCCGGTGCGGCCGGACACCGTGTTCCGGATCGCCTCGACGACCAAGCCGGTCGTGGCCGCGGCGGTGATGGCCCTGGTCGACGAGGGCCGCCTCGGCCTGGACGACCCGGTGGACACCCTCCTCCCCGAGCTCGCCGACCGCACCGTCCTCACCGACCCGGCCGACCCGGCCGCGGGGACGGTGCCGGCCCGCCGGGCGATCACCGTCCGCGACGTCCTGACCCTCCGGCTGGGTCTGGGCATGGACTTCACCGCCCCGTGGCCCTCGCCGACCGTCGTCGCGGTGCAGGCCGCCGGCCTGCCGCTGGGACCGCCGGCTCCGCAGGCCGCTCCCGGGCCGGACGAGTGGCTGCGCCGGCTGGCCACGGTGCCGCTGGCGTACCAGCCGGGCGAGCGCTGGCTCTACCACACCGGGGCCAGCGTGCTCGGCGTCCTCGTCGCTCGTGCCGCCGGCCGCCCGTTGCCCGAGGTGCTCACCGAGCGGGTGCTCGAGCCGCTGGGCATGACCAGCACCGGCTTCGGCGTGCCGGAGTCCGCCCGGGACCGGCTGGGGCCGCACTGGACCCCGCCCGACGACGACGGCGCCCGCGCCGTCTACGACCCGGCGGACGGTCAGTGGGCCCGCCCGCCGGCGTTCCCGGACGGCGGCGACGGCCTGGTCTCCACCGTCGACGACCTGGCCGCGTTCGCCGGCATGCTGTGCGCCGGCGGCGTCGCGCCCTCCGGTGACCGGGTGCTCGGCGCGGAGGCGGTCCGGGCGATGACCACCGAGCAGGTCGGGCCGGTGGACGACGAGGGCGGCGGGTGGGGCCTGGGCATCGGCGTGCGCCGCACCGACGAGCCGGCCGGCCGCTCCGCCGGGTCCTACGGCTGGGACGGCGGCCTGGGCAGCTCGTGGTGGACCGACCCGGTCACCGGTACCACGGCGGTCCTGCTCACCAACCAGATGTGGTCCTCGCCGCAGCCGCCCGCGCTCTTCGGCGACTTCCGGGCCGTCGCCTTCGGCGCCAGGTAGTCGCCTTCGGCGCCAGGTAGCCGCCGTTGGCGGCAGGTGGTCGCCTCCGCCGCGGCGCGCCCGTCGTCCTCAGGACGCCGCGGCCCGCTCCCGCTCGATCAGCTCCTTGCTGCGCACCAGCCGCAGGGACGTGACCACGAGCAGGCCGCCGACGACGTTGAACAGCGTCGTGTACCAGAACCAGGCCAGCCAGTCGCCGTAGCCGTACGGGGCCCCGGCGTGCAACGCCCCGAAGAGGACCAGCGAGTCGAGGACGGAGTGGAACAGCACCAGCCCGGCGAGCAGGAACGCCCCGGCCACCGCCGCGGCCAGTTTCCCCGCCTCGGAGTCGGCGCCGTGCTGCATGCGGGTC
This sequence comes from Geodermatophilus sp. TF02-6, assembly GCF_003319115.1. Taxonomy (GTDB): domain Bacteria; phylum Actinomycetota; class Actinomycetes; order Mycobacteriales; family Geodermatophilaceae; genus Geodermatophilus. Next base: position 51,403 of record NZ_QOHF01000009.1, read on the forward strand.
ATGAGCGTGATGAAGGCGCCGGCCAGCAGGGCCAGGCACACCGAGCGCAGGTCCAGCGGCGCCTCGACGAAGGCCCGGCCGGACTCGATCGCGGTGGCGCCCAGCTCGGGGATGGCGTGCACGACCAGCCACATGACCAGCCAGCCGCCGATCAGGTTGGCGATCAGGGTGCCCGCCCACAGCCGGCCCAGCTGCCCGAGGCCCGCCCGGCCCGCGACCACCGCGGTCACCGGCACGAGGAACCCCTCGGTGAACAGCTCGCTCTTGGCCAGCAGCAACGCGACGAAGCCGATGCCGAACGCCAGCCCCGCCAGGAGGTGACTGCCGGTCTCGGCGTAGACGGCGAGCATCGCCACGACGCCGGTGGCCACCTCGAGTCCGCCGGCCAGACCGGTGGTGAGCACCTCCCGCCAGGAGCGGTGCAGCCGCTGGGCCCCCTCGTCGACGATCCGGTCGAAGGCCTGGGCGACCTGGTCCTCGACCGGGGCGTCGGTCTCCCCCAGCCGCTCGCGTGCCGACTCCGCCACGGTGGCCCCCTCCGGCCGGGACCTCCGGGCGCCTCCCGGGACCGGATGGCACCTACCCTTCCCGGTGTCGGAGCACGCACGAGTGACGTCCGCCGCTGCGAGCAGGCCGGTTGCCTGGTGACGGCCTCGGGTAGCGCGGAACGACCGCGAGCAAGCCGGTCACCAAGGAGAAGCCATGCCCCCCGCCCGCCACCCCGACCAGTCCGCTCCCGCCACCGTCAGCCCCACCGGAGTGGGGTACGAGGGTCCCCGTTCCGGCCGCGACCCGAGAGGGCAGGCCGGTGATGCGCTGACCAGCCCCAACGGTGTCCGCATCCCCGACACCGACCACTCGCTCAAGGCGGGCCCGCGCGGTCCGGTCCTGCTCGAGGACTTCCACCTGCGCGAGAAGATCAACGCGTTCGACCACGAGCGCATCCCCGAGCGGGTGGTGCACGCCCGCGGCGCCGGCGCGCACGGCGTCTTCACCGCCAACGGCGCCGCCGCGAAGGTCACCCGGGCCGCCGTCCTCGCCGAGAAGGGCCTGCAGACGCCGGTCTTCGTGCGGTTCTCCACCGTGCTGGGCTCACGCGGCTCGGCCGACACCGCTCGGGACACCCGCGGGTTCGCGACGAAGTTCTACACGAAGGAGGGGACCTGGGACCTGGTCGGCAACAACATCCCGGTCTTCTTCATCCAGGACGCGATCAAGTTCCCCGACATCATCCACGCCGGCAAGCCGCACCCGGACCGGGAGATCCCGCAGGCGCAGTCGGCGCACGACACCTTCTGGGACTTCGTCACCCTCCACACCGAGGCCACCCACCACACGATGTGGAACATGAGCGACCGGGGCATCCCGCGCAGCTACCGGATGATGGAGGGCTTCGGCGTCCACACGTTCCGGCTGGTCAACGCCGACCGGGAGACCGTGCTGGTCAAGTTCCACTGGAAGCCCAGGCTCGGCGTGCACTCGCTGACCTGGGAGGAGGCGCAGATCGCCGCCGGCGTCGACCCCGACTTCCACCGCCGCGACCTCGCCGACGCCATCGAGGCCGGCGCCCACCCCCAGTGGGACCTCGGCATCCAGGTCTTCCCCGACACCCCGGAGGAGACCTTCGAGGGCATCGACCTGCTCGACCCGACCAAGATCGTGCCGGAGGAGCTCGCGCCGGTGCAGGTCATCGGGACCCTGGTGCTCAACGCCAACCCGACCAACTACTTCGCCGAGACCGAGCAGGTGGCCTTCAACACCGGCCACGTGGTGCCGGGCATCGAGTTCACCAACGACCCGCTGCTGCAGGGCCGCAACTTCTCCTACCTCGACACCCAGCTGCTGCGCCTGGGCGGCCCGAACTGGCGGCAGATCCCGATCAACCGGCCGCACGCCCCGGTCAACGACAACACCCGCGACGGCTTCCACCAGCACGCGGTCCACACCGGCCAGGCGCCCTACACGCCCAACTCCGTGGACGACGGCTCGCCGTTCCCGTCCGACTGGGCCGACGCCGGGTACGTCAACGTGCCGCGGAAGATCGAGGGCGAGGCGGTGCGGGCCAGCCAGTCCTCGTTCGAGGACCACTTCAGCCAGCCGGCCATGTTCTACGCCAGCCTGTCCGAGCCGGAGAAGGTGCACCTCACCGAGGCGTACACGTTCGAGCTCGGCAAGTGCTACGAGCAGGCGGTCAAGGAGCGGGCGCTCGGCGTGCTGGCCAAGATCGACGCCGACCTCTGCGAGAAGGTCGCCGCCGGCCTGGGCCTGCCGGCACCGGAGCCCGACCCGGTCGAGCACCTCGCCCCCTCCCCGGCCCTGCGCCAGGTGACGGACGAGACGTTCCCGGTGGACGGCCGGATCGTCGGGGTCGTGGCCGGTCCGGACGCCGACGTCGCCGGGATCACCGCGCTGCGCACCGCGCTCGAGGCGGAGAGCGCGGTGGTCAAGGTGATCGCCCCGGCCGGCGGCACGATCGGCTCCGGCTCGGGGACCGAGATCGTCGAGCGGACCTTCCTCACCGCTCGCTCGGTCGAGTTCGACGCGGTGGTGGTCGCCGCCGGCGCGCCGAAGGACAAGGACGTCAAGGCGGTGATCATGCTGCAGGAGGTGTTCCGGCAGCTGAAGGCCGTCGGGGCGTGGGGCGACGGCGCGCAGGTGCTCACCGCGGCGGGCATCGACACCTCCGCGCCGGGCGTGCTGGTCGCCGACGACCCGCAGGCGCTGGCCACCGAGCTGCTCGCGGCGATGGGGAAGCACCGGGTGTGGCAGCGCGCCGACCTGGTGACGGCCAGCGCGGTGCCCCCGGCCGTGCCCGTCGGCTGACAGCCGGAGGAGCCGACCGGGGTCATCGAGCGGCCGAGCGGCCGACGCCGCCGGGCCCGGGTCCCGAGGGACCCCGGCCCGGCGGTGCTCCTCGCCGTCGCCCGGTCGGTCGCCGGCACGCTCCGGGCGACGCGGGCCCGCACGCCCTGCTGACGTCCTCCGGCCCGCCCAGCGGGCGGCCGCGTCGAGCGCGCGAGCCCCGACCTGCCTAGCCTCGGCAGCGTGGACGGCGACCGGCTGGCGACCCTGCACGTGTGGGAGGTGCCCGGCCGGGCGGTGCCCGCGGCGCTGCTGCGGATGGCCGCCGACCGCCGTCCGCTGCGCCGCGCCCCCGGGCTGCGCTTCGCCAAGCTGCTGGGCACCGGCAGCGGGCGCACCTTCACCGTGGGCGACGCCGACCCCCGCCGGTGGGCGCTGCTGACGGTGTGGGACGACGAGCACGCGGCGACCGCGTTCGAGGACGGTCCCGTCGTCCGCCGGTGGCAGCGGATCGCCGACGAGCAGTGGACGGCCCGGCTGCGCCCGTTGGCCGCCCACGGGCGGTGGTCGCGGCGGGAGCCGTTCGGACGGCCGCAGCCGCGGCGGTGGGACGGCCCGGTCGCCGCGGTCACCCGCGCCCGGCTGGCCCCCCGCACGGCGCTGACCTTCTGGCGCGCCGTCCCCCCGGTCTCCGCCGACCTGCACGAGAGCCCCGGCCTGCGCCTCGCGCTCGGCATCGGCGAGGCGCCGCTGGGCCTGCAGGGCACGTTCAGCGTGTGGGACTCCGCGGCGGCGCTGAACTCCTTCGCCTACGGCCGCGCCCCGCACGCCGCGGTGGTCACCCGGACGGCGCAGGAGGGCTGGTACGCCGAGGAGCTGTTCGCCCGCCTCGGCGTGCTGTCGGCCGAGGGGACCGTGGCCGGCCGCGACCCGCTGGCCTGATCGGCCATCCTCCAGGGGCCCTCCGCCTGAGCGCGCGAGGCGTGGGGGGGAGGATGGTCCTGCTCAGAGCCGGCAGGTCAGGTGGATCTCGTCGCGGTCGTCGCCCGGCGCCACCCGGACCGCTCCCGGCATCCGACCGAACTCGCGGTAGCCGAGCCCCTGGTAGAAGGCCTCGATGCCGGTGCCGCCGCGCACGGTGAGGTGCAGGAACTCCAGGCCGCGCTGCCGGGCGATGGCGTGCACCCCCTCCATCAGGACGCGCCCGAGGCCCCTGCCCTGCCGGCTGGGGTGCACCTGCACCCGCAGCACGGTCGCCCAGTGCCGGCGCAGCGGGCTCATCGACAGCGACAGGACGGCGAACCCGGCCACCTCGCCGTCCACCCGCAGCAGCGCGACCACCTCGCGCCCCTCGTGCACCCGCTCCACCACGGCGTCGAGGACCGGCGCCACCTCCTCCGCCGTCACCGGGGGGACGAAGCCGACCGCTCCCCCGGCGTTGCTCACCTCGGTCCAGCAGGTGAGCAGCTGCGACCGGAGCTCCTCGTCGACGGCTCCGACCGGGCAGACCTCGGCGCGCATGGGCCCGATTCTCCCGGGTGCTCGCCGGCCCCCGGACGGGGGCGGACCGGCACCCGCGTGGCTCACAGGGAACGCCCAGGTGCCGTGGGTCAGGAAACGCGTCGTCCGCGCCGTCGAGCCCTGTCCCGGCCGCGACCGCCGGGGCTAGCGTCCGGCTGTCCCGGGGCGGGACGACGGCCGGCACGCGGGGAGGGGCCATGACCTGCACGATCGCCCGCAGGGGGGCGGTGCTCGCGGCGACGACGCTGCTCGTGGGGCTGGTCCCGGCGACCGCGGTCGCCGACCCCGCCCAGCCCGACGCCGACCAGCCCGGCGCCCCGAGCCCGGGCGCGCCCGGCATCGGGGACCCGTACTACCCGCTGGACGGCAACGGCGGCTACGACGTCGGCCACTACGACCTGGACCTGCGCTACGACCCCGCGACCGACGTCCTCTCCGGCACCGCGACCGTCGCGGCGACGGCGACCCAGGCCCTCTCCCGCTTCGACCTGGACCTGCAGGGCCTGCAGGTCCACGCGGTGACCGTCGACGGCGCGCCGGCGACCTGGACCCGGGACGGACAGGAGCTGGTGGTCACCCCGGCGCGGCCGCTGTGGCCCGGCGAGGACTTCGCCGTCGCCGTCACCTACGACGGCGTGCCCGCCACGCTCACCGACGAGCTCGGGGAGTCGGGCTTCTTCCACACCGACGACGGCGCCCTGGTCGCCGGCCAGCCCCACGGCGCGGCCACCTGGTTCCCGGCCAACGACCACCCGCTCGACGCCGCCTCGGTCGCCGTGTCGATCACCGTCCCGGAGGGGCTGCAGGGGGTGTCCAACGGCGCGCTGGAGGGCAGCCAGACCCGCGACGGGTGGACGACGTGGTCGTGGGACGCGACCGAACCGATGGCCACCTACCTGGTGACGCTGGCCGTCGGCCACCTCGACCTGCGCGCGTACCAGGCCGGCGGAATCCGGTACTGGGACGCCGTCGACCCGGCCCTGGCCGACCTCGACCTGGACCCGGCGACCGAGGGGCCGCCCGCCGGCGAGGTCGTCGACGCCGCCCTGGCCCGGCAGCCGGAGGTCATCGGCTTCCTCTCCGACACCTTCGGCCCGTACCCGTTCGGCACGGCGGGAGCCATCGTCGACGACGTCCCCGACCTGCCGTTCGCCCTGGAGACCCAGACCCGGCCGGTGTACTCCCCCGTCTTCTTCACCGACGAGGAGACCGCCGACTCCGTCGTGGTGCACGAGCTGGCGCACCAGTGGTACGGCGACTCCGTCCGGCTCGCCGCCTGGCAGCACATCTGGCTCAACGAGGGCTTCGCGACCTACGCGGAGTGGCTGTGGGCCGAACGCGAGGGCATCGAGACGGTGCAGCAGCAGTTCGACGAGCTGTACGCCGACGCGGAGACGGAGTTCGCCGGGTCGGGGCCGTCCTTCTGGAGCGTCGTCATCGGTGACCCGGGTCCGGCCACCGACCTGCTGTTCCACCCGGCCGTGTACTACCGCGGTGCCATGACGCTGCACGCCCTGCGGCTCGCGGTCGGCGACGAGGCGTTCTTCGACATCCTCCGGGAGTGGGCCGCCTCCCGGGCCGGGCAGGCCGTCACCACCGGCGAGTTCGTCGACCTCGCGGAGAAGGTCTCCGGGCAGGACCTCGACGCGCTGTTCCAGGCCTGGCTGTTCACCCCGCAGCGGCCGGCGCTCGGCTGAGCCCCGACCGGGTCAGGCGACCGGCACCCGGCGCAGCAGCCGCAGCGCCGCGGTCATCACCCGCGCGTAGCGGTCCAGCGGCATCCCGGGCAGCGGTCCCAGCGGCAGTCCGCGCTGGACGGCGACGGTCTGCGCCTCGGTGACGGCGAGGATGCCCTCCCGGCCGTGCCGGCGCCCCAGGCCGGAGTCGCCCATGCCGCCCATCGGCGCGTCGTGGGATGCCCAGGCGGCGGCGTAGCCCTCGTTGACGTTCACCGTGCCGGCGCGGATGCCGGCGGCGACCGCGGCGCCCCGCCGCGGGGTGGACCACACGGAGGCGTTGAGGCCGTAGGGGGTGTCGTTCGCCCGCCGCACCGCCTCGTCGGCGTCGCGCACCCGGGTCACGGTCGCCACCGGCCCGAAGGTCTCCTCGCGGGCGACCGGCACGTCCCCGCCGACCCCCTCGAGCAGGGTCGGCTCGTGGAACAGCGGGCCGAGGTCCGGGCGGGGGCGGCCGCCGGCGAGCACCCGGGCCCCCGCGGCCACGGCGTCGGCGACGTGCCGGGTGACGACGTCGAACTGCGCCCGGTTGGCCAGCGAACCCATCTCGGCGTCCCAGCCGAACCCGCCGCCGAGCCGGATCCGCCGGGTGCGCTCGGCCAGCGCGGGCACGAAGCGGTCGTACACCGCGTCCTCCACGTACAACCGCTCGAGGTGCATGCACAGCTGGCCGCCGTTGGAGAAGCAGCCGCGCACCGCCCCCTCGACGGCCCGGTCGAGGTCGGCGTCGGCCAGCACCAGCATCGGGTTCTTGCCGCCGAGCTCGGCCGAGCACGAGACCAGCCGGCGGCCGCACCGCTCGGCGACGGTCCGCCCGGTGGCGGTCGACCCGGTGAACACCAGGTGGTCGACGCCGTCGACCAGCGGTGCGCCCAGCACCGACCCGCGGCCGGTGACCACGCCGAGCAGCTCCCGCGGCAGCCCGGCGCGGACCAGCAGGTCGACGGCGGCCAGGGCGGAGAACGGGGTCTGCGCGTCCGGTTTGAGCACCACGCCGTTGCCGCCCAGCAGCGCGGGGACGGCGTCGGACACCGCCAGCGCCATCGGGGTGTCCCACGGGCTGACGACGCCGACCAGCCCCTTCGGCCGGCGGTGCACGACCGGCCTGGTCAGCCCGGGCAGTGCTCCGCGCCGGCGCTCCGACCGCAGGTGCCGGGCCGCGGACCGGGCCGCGTAGCCGGCGCTGCGCGCGACGTCGACGACCTCCTCGAAGGCGCTGACCCGGGCCTTGCCGGTCTCCACCTGCAGGACGTCCATCAGCTCGTTCCGCCGCTGGACGACCAGGTCGCAGAAGCGCAGCGCGACGCGGCACCGGTCGGCGACGGGGCGGGCGGCCCACTCGGCCTGGGCCGCCCGCGCCCGCCGCTGCGCCTCGCGCACGTCGTCGGCGGTGCACGTGGGCACCTCCCCGACCGGCGAGCCGTCGAACGGTGCGCGGGAGCTCTGCCGCGGCCGGCCGGGGGCCGCGGTGACCAGCGTGGCCAGGCGGGTGAGGAGGCCGGCGTCCAGCCGGTCGGCGGCCGTCGTCATCGCAGTCCTCCCCGGCCCCCTTGCAGGGTCCCGCCGCTGGCCCCGTCCAGAGGCTCGTCCCGAGCCTGCGAGGCGGCCCCTCGCAGGGGCCCGCCGCGAGCTTGTGAGCGGTGGGGGGCGAGGGGTCCTTCGAGGGGTCCTTCCACGGTGGGGGGCAAGGGGGTCCTCGTTCAGCCGCTGGGGCCGAACCGCTCGACCCGGATGTCGGGAGCCGGCACGCCGATCCCGACCAGCAGCTGGCTGGCCGCCTCGGCGAAGGACGCCGACCCGCACACGTAGGCCGTCCGCCCCGGCTCCACCAGCGGCGCCAGGTCCGCGGCGGTCAGCCGCCCCGCCGGCCGGGCGCCGTGCGGCTCGCGGCTGGTGACCACCAGCGCCCCGGCCCTGAGCAGCTCGTCGGCATAGGGCAGCTCGGCGAGGGTGCGGGTGGAGACGGCGGTGCGCAGCAGGTCGGTGCGGCCGAGCTCGCGCGCGGTGCGCAGCATGGCCACCAGCGGGACGACGCCGGTGCCGCCGCCGACCAGCAGCGCCGGCATCGCGCCGTCCCACACGAACCAGCCGCCGATCGGGCCGCGCACCTCCAGCCGGTCACCGGGCTCGACGACGTCGGCGAGGAAGGTGGAGACCTCGCCCTCGAAGAGGCGCTCGACGAACAGCTCGACCAGCGGGTCCTCCGGTGCGGAGGCGACCGAGTAGGACCGCTGCGCGCGGTAGCCGTCCGGGGCGGTCAGCCGGACGACGTAGTGCTGGCCGGCCATGTGCCGGACGCGGTCGGCGACGTCGAGCCGCAGCTGGACGGCGTCCTCGAGGGGGTGCCGCACGTCGGTCACCGTCGCCGTCCGCCAGCCGCCGCTCGGTGCGGTCGGGCGGTGCGGCAGCTCAGTCACCCTGGTAGCGCTGCTCGCGCCAGGGGTCGCCGCGGTCGTGGTAGCCGTTCTGCTCCCAGAAGCCGGGCTGGTCGCGCTGCAGCAGGGTCAGCCGGGTGACCCACTTCGCGCTCTTCCAGAAGTACAGGTGCGGGACGAGCAGCCGCACCGGGCCGCCGTGCTCGACGGGCAGCGGCCCGCCGTCGTACTCCCACACGACCCAGGCCCGGCCACCGGTCACGTCCTCGAGCGGGAGGTTGGTGGTGTAGCCGGTCTTGGACGTCGCCACGACGAAGTGCGCGTCGGCCGTCGGGCGGGCCGCCTCGAGCAGGGTGTCGACGCTGACGCCGGCGAACCAGGTGTCGAACTTCGACCAGGTGGTGACGCAGTGGATGGCGCCGCGGTACTCCGAGCGGGGCAGCCGGTGGGCCTCGTCCCAGGTCCACGCCGTCGGGTTCTCCACCCGCCCGTCGACGGTGATGCTCCAGGTCTGCGGGGCGATGCGCGGGGTGGGCTCGGCGGTGAGCACGGGCCAGTCGCGGCCGACGTCGTACTGGCCCGGCGGGAGCCGGGGGTCGCGGTCGCGGCGGCGGCCCAGGAAGCCTCGGGTTGGTCCAGCCATGGCCTGCTCCTCCCCTGCCGGGGTCCCGGCCACCCCTGGCCGGGCTGTGGTGCGGCGCACCTGCGCGGCCGGTGCGGGCGCACCCTACCGCCTCTCCGGGTGAGGGCAGCCTTACGAGAGCTGTGTCACCCGTGGTTACGTGGCCGACCGAACGGCAACGACCTAGCTTGGTGCTGTGGTGACGGTGACACAACCCGGCCAGCGCAGGACGCCCAGGGCCGCGAGGACCAACTCGGTCGGCAAGAAGGTCGTGATGGCGGTCAGCGGCATCATCATGCTGCTGTACCTGGTCGCCCACATGATCGGGAACCTCAAGGCCTTCGCCGGCCGCGAGACCTTCAACAGCTACTCGCACTGGATCCGCACCATCGGCGAACCCGCCGTCCCCGCGCAGACGTTCCTGACGATCATGCGGATCCTGCTGGTGGTCACCGTGGTCGCGCACTTCTGGGCGGCGATCTCGCTGTGGCGGCAGGCCCGGCGTGCCCGACCCCAGCGGTACGTGACCAAGAAGCCGGCGGCCCAGAGCTACGCCTCGCGCACCATGCGCTGGGGCGGCGTGATCGTCCTGGCCTTCATCGTCTACCACATCCTCGACCTCACCCTCGGGGTGGCCAACCCCGAGGGCCCCGGTACCACGCCCTACGACCGGCTGGTCGCCGGGTTCTCCAACCCCCTCGTCGTCGCCTTCTACACGATCGCCCTGGTCCTGCTCGGGATGCACCTGCGGCACGGGATCTGGAGCGCCACGCAGACGCTGGGGCAGAGCAACAAGCGGCGCGAGAAGACGGTCAACCACTTCGCGCTGGCGTTCTCCGTGCTGCTGATCGGCGGGTTCCTCATCGTCCCGTTCAGCGTCCTCCTCGGGATCATCGACTAAGGAGCTCCCGCGATGCCCCTCGACCTGTTCACCGTCGGTGACCCGATCGCCGACACCAAGGCACCGATGGACGTGCCGATCGCCGAGCGCTGGAGCACCCGCCGCTTCCGCGCCCGCCTGGTCAACCCGGCCAACCGCCGCAAGCGGACCGTCATCGTCGTCGGCACCGGCCTGGCCGGCGGCTCCGCGGCCGCCACGCTCGGCGAGGCCGGCTACCGGGTCGAGTCCTTCTGGTTCCACGACAGCCCGCGCCGGGCGCACAGCGTCGCCGCGCAGGGCGGCATCAACGCCGCGAAGAACTACCGCAACGACGGCGACAGCGTGCACCGGCTGTTCTACGACACGGTCAAGGGCGGCGACTTCCGCTCGCGGGAGAGCAACGTCTACCGCTTGGCCGAGGTCAGCGTGGACATCATCGACCAGTGCGTGGCCCAGGGCGTCCCCTTCGCCCGCGAGTACGGCGGCCTGCTGGACAACCGCTCCTTCGGTGGCGCGCAGGTGTCGCGCACCTTCTACGCCCGCGGCCAGACCGGCCAGCAGCTGCTCTACGGCGCCTACCAGGCGCTGGAGCGGCAGATGGCGGCCGGCACCGTCGAGCAGCACGCCCGCCACGAGATGCTCGACCTGATCGTCGTCGACGGCCGCGCCCGCGGCATCGTGGCCCGCAACCTGGTCACCGGCGAGATCAGCACCCACTTCGCCGACGCCGTTGTGCTGGCCACCGGCGGGTACAGCAACGTCTTCTACCTGTCCACCAACGCCAAGGGCTCCAACGCCACGGCGATCTGGCGGGCGCACAAGCGCGGCGCGTACTTCGCCAACCCCTGCTACACGCAGATCCACCCGACCTGCATCCCGGTCAAGGGCGACTACCAGTCCAAGCTCACGCTGATGAGCGAGTCGCTGCGCAACGACGGGCGGGTGTGGGTGCCCAAGGAGCGCGGGGACACCCGCGACCCGCGGGAGATCCCCGAGGACGAGCGCGACTACTACCTCGAGCGCATCTACCCCTCGTTCGGCAATCTCGTCCCCCGCGACATCGCCTCCCGCCAGGCGAAGAACGTCTGCGACGAGGGCCGTGGCGTGGGTCCGGGTGGGCTCGGCGTCTACCTGGACTTCTCCGACGCCATGCAGCGGCTGGGCCGCCCGGCGATCGAGGCCAAGTACGGCAACCTCTTCGACATGTACGCCCAGATCACCGGGGAGGACCCGTACGAGGTCCCGATGCGGATCTACCCGGCGGTCCACTACACGATGGGCGGGCTGTGGGTCGACTACGACCTGCAGTCGACGATCCCGGGCCTGTTCGTGATCGGCGAGGCCAACTTCTCCGACCACGGGGCCAACCGGCTGGGCGCCAGCGCGCTCATGCAGGGCCTGGCCGACGGCTACTTCGTCCTGCCCAACACGATCGGTGACTACCTCGCCGACGGCCCGTTCCCGGTGCTCGACGACGGCCACCCCGCCGTCACCGAGGCGCTGGCCGGGGTGCAGGCCCAGGTGGAGAAGCTGCTGTCGATCGACGGCAACCGCACCCCGGCGTCCTTCCACCGGGAGCTGGGCCGGCTGATGTGGGACCTGTGCGGCATGGAGCGGTCGGAGGAGAGCCTGCGCAAGGCCCTGGACCGCATCCCCGAGATCCGGCAGGAGTTCTGGACCAACCTCAAGGTGACCGGCGACTGGAACACGCTCAACCCCACGCTGGAGCACGCCGGTCGGGTCGCCGACTTCCTCGAGCTCGCCGAGCTCATGTGCGTCGACGCCCTGCACCGCAACGAGAGCTGCGGTGGGCACTTCCGCGCCGAGAGCCAGACCCCCGAGGGCGAGGCGCTGCGCGACGACGCCGACTTCGCCTACGTCGCCGCCTGGGAGTGGACGCCGAACGGCACGGCACCGGTCCTGCACCGGGAAGCCCTCGAGTACGAGTACGTCCACCTCGCCCAGCGCAGCTACAAGTGAGAGAGCCCAGCGCAGCGACGAGTGACCGAGCTGCGCGCAGCGACCAGTGACGACCAGCGGAGCTACGAGTGACAGCCACACGTGAGGGCGCGACCTTCGCCACCGGCACGGCCGGCGACGACCCCGCCATGGAGAAGCACGACATGACCCTGACCCTGCGGGTCTGGCGCCAGAAGGGCCCGCAGCACAAGGGGAAGATGGTCACCTACCGGGTGACCGACATCTCGCCGGACATGTCGTTCCTCGAGATGCTCGACGTCCTCAACGAGCAGCTGATCCTCGCCGGCGACGACCCGGTGGTCTTCGACCACGACTGCCGCGAGGGCATCTGCGGCAGCTGCGGTCTGATGATCAACGGCCAGGCGCACGGCCCGGAGCAGACGACGACGTGCCAGCTGCACATGCGCAAGTTCAAGGACGGCGACTCGATCGACATCGAGCCGTGGCGCGCATCGGCGTTCCCGGTGATCAAGGACCTGTCGGTCGACCGCCGCGCCCTCGACCGGATCGTCCAGGCCGGCGGGTACATCAGCGCCCCGACCGGCACCGCGCCGGAGGCCCACTCGATCCTGGTCGCCAAGAAGGACTCCGACGCCGCCTTCGACGCGGCCACCTGCATCGGCTGCGGCGCCTGCGTGGCGGCGTGCCCGAACGCGTCGTCCATGCTGTTCACCGCGGCCAAGGTGACCCACCTGGGCCTGCTGCCGCAGGGCCAGCCCGAGCGCAACGACCGGGTGGTCAACATGGTCGCCCAGCAGGACCGCGAGGGCTTCGGCGGCTGCTCCAACATCGGCGAGTGCTCGGCGGCCTGCCCGAAGGGCATCTCGATGGAGACCATCTCCCGGCTCAACCACGACCTGCTCGGCGCCCTGCGCGCCGGCGCCCGGCCCAAGAGCTGAGAAAGGACCCCGTCCTCCTCACCCCTCGCAGGCTCGCGGCGGGCCCCTGCAGAAGGGCCGGCGGCGGGTGGGGACCCTCCCCGGGTCCCCGCCCGTCGTCGTTCTCCGGCCCTCCTCGCCCCGGGTCGGCCGGCCCTGGACGCGCCGTCCCCGGCCGGGGAGCCTGGGCCCAGCCCCGGTCGAGGGAGGCAGCCGTGTCGCACCGCAACGACCCCGACGGCTGGGCGGGCCCGACGCCGCAGGTGCGCGTCGGGGACCGGTCGCTGCGCCTGCCGCTGCGCTACTCCGACAACTCCTGCCTCGCCGCGGTGCACGCCGCCGACCCCGACGCCGTCGCCGCCGCGCTGCCGGACGGGCCGCTGCGGCCGGCCCGCTGGGTGGACGGCCGGGCGCTGGTGTCGGTGGCCGCCTTCCGCTACCGCGCGGTGACCACCGCCGACGACCCCCCACAGCTGCTGGCGCCGTACGGCGAGCTGTCGGTCGCGGCCGTGGTGACCCTCGGCCCGGCGCCGCGGCTGCTGCCGGTGCTGCGCCGCCGGCTGTCGCTGTTCGTGCTGCACCTGCCGGTCACCACCGCCGAGGCGCGGGACGCCGGCGCCGCGCTGTGGGGGTTCCCCAAGTTCGTGGCCGACCTGGACTTCGCCGAGGAGCGCACCGCGCGGCGGGTGACCCTGGCCGAGGCCGGGGCGACGGTGCTGACCCTGACCGTGCGGGGCCGCGGGCCGGTGCTCACCGACCGGCGCCCGGCGGTCATGTACACCGAGCTGGGCGGTCAGCTGCTCGAGACCGTGGTGCCCATGGCCGGCCGGCTGCGGGTCGCCTTCGGCGCCGACGCGGGGCGGCTGCAGCTCGGGGACCACCCGGTGGCCGAGCAGCTGCGCCGGCTGGACGTCGCACCGGCGCCGCTGGCGGTGTTCGACCACCTCGACCACCGCAGCCTGCTGCCCGCGGGCCGCCCGATCGGCCCGGTGCCGCCCTACCGGGGGCACCGCGGCGAGGACCGGGCGCACGGGCGGCTCACGGTGCGCTACCCCGGGACGCCGCCGCTGGACCTGTACGCGCCGCCGGTCCCCTCGCCCGCGTGAGCGCGGTCAGCGGCTCTGCAGCGCGTCCAGGGCCACGGCCATGGACGCCGCGACGCGGAAGTCCAGCCGCGGGTCGGGCAAGGTGACGGTGTAGCGGTCGCGGACGGCCTTCTGCCGCTCGCTCACCAGCACCGGAGCGCCGGTGGCGGTGTCGACGAAGTCGAAGTGGAAGACGAACGGCACCCACACCTCGCCGACGTAGGGCAGGACGTCCCACACCCGGCGCAGGACGGCGATCGACTGGCGGCGCTCCCGGCCCACGGCCTCGATGCCCGGCGCCGACAGGTCCCAGGTCGAGCGCAGCAGGCTGGCGCCGAACCGCTTGCGGAAGCGGCCCAGCACGGTGCCGTGCTCGTCGAGGACGTCGTTCTCGGCGTGCACGTCGAGCACCTGGCGGGCCTTGAAGGAGAACAGCCGACGGGTCCTGCCCGGGTCGGTGAAGACGACCTCCTCCTTGAGCTTCATCCGCTTCTGCTCGGCGAAGGCCAGCATCGGCCCCTCGGAGCCGTCGGAGTTGGCGGCCAGGATCTCGTAGCGGTTGACCATCATGGTGATCTGCTGCTTGACGACGAACGCCGGCACGGTCATCGGGGCGCGCGGTTGCAGTCCGGAGGGGAGGGTCACGGCGAGGTCTCCCGTGCTGGTCGGGGGCTGGGGAGGCCCATGGTGGCCCACCCCCGGTCCGGCGGGCCGGGTCGGGCCGCGGCCCGTCGTCCGGTCACCGGCCGCGGCCGAGGCCGGAGACGGCCGCGTGCAGGCGGTCGACGAGCTCGTCGACCGGGCTGGGCCGGCGGTCCGGGCCGAGGGGGCCGGCGGGCATCAGCACCCACAGCAGCAGGTAGACCAGGACGCCGGCGCCACCGGCGACGGTGAGGCCGACGAAGCCGGCCCGCCACAGGACGGCGTCGATGCCGCTGTACTCGGCCAGGCCGCCGCAGACCCCGCCGAGCATCCGGTCGGTGCCGCTGCGCCGCAGCTGCGGGCGGCCCGGCGGGGACGTCGGAGGGGTCGGCTCGCCGGGAGTGGACGGGGTCGGCAGCGGTGCAGGCGTCATGTCAGGTGTCATGGGCATGAGCCTGCCGAGCGCCGGGGGCCCCGGACCATCCGGGAGCGCCCGGATCCCGCCCCGGTTCCCGCCCTCGGGGTGTCCCCGGTCCAGCCCCCGCGGCGGCAGCCGCAGGTCGGGCACCGCGGGGGCAGCTGCAGATCAGTCCCCGCGGTGGCAGCCGCAGGTTCAGTCCCCGCGGTGGTAGCCGAAGAAGCCGCGCCGCTTGATCAGCTCGCCGACCTCGGCCGGCACCATCGACTCCCAGCCGGTGTCGTCGGTGGGGATCCGGGCGAGGACGTCCCGGCTGAGGATGGGCAGGTAGTCGGGCTTGTAGTCCTCCAGCGCCACGAAGCTGCCGCGCCGGTTGAGGTAGTCGAACAGGGGCCGCAGCTCCTCGGCGACCTCGACGGTGTCGAGGGTGACCACCCGGTCGTCCCGGAGCATCGGGTAGACGAACAGCCGCAGGTCGTTCTTGAACAGCCGGCCGAAGCTCTCCAGGATGCCGCCGGGCAGGTCGGCGTGCTTGGCCTCGTCGAACAGGTCGAGCAGGCTCGGGACGCCCATCACCATCCCGATCCGGCCGTCGGTGCGCCAGGCGAGGTAGGCGGCCAGTCGGTGGTAGGCCAGGTAGTCGGAGATGAGCACCGTCATGCCGCAGGCGGCCAGCAGGTCGGCCCGGGCGAGGAAGTCCTTGCGGTCGACGACGTCGCCGCCGGCGCGCAGGTTGGCCATCGTCAGCTCGGTGAGCAGCAGGATGTCCCGACCGGCCACCGCGGGGTCGGTCTCGAACTTCGCCCGCGCCGCCTCCAGCATGTCGATGTTGACCACCGTCGGGGGGCGGAAGCTGCCGCGCTCGACCAGGATCGCCTTCTTGCGCAGCACCTCGCTCGGTTGCAGGACCCGCCGGTCGGGGCCGAACATCGCCGCGCCGGACAGGCCCAGCTGCACGAGCTTGAGCGCGAGCACCCGGTTGTCGACCGCCCGGAACTCGATGCCGGTCATCTCGATCAGGTCGATCTCGATGCGGCCGGTGGTCAACCGGTCGAGCAGGCTCTCCACCAGGCGGTCGGCCTCGTGGTGGTGGAAGAAGGCGGCGTACAGCAGGTTCACGCCGACGATGCCGAGCGCCTCCTGCTGCTGCGGCGCCTCGTCGTCGAGCATCCGCACGTGGACGACGACCTGGCTGGGCTCGTCGTGCGGACGGGACTGGAACTTCACCCCCATCCAGCCGTGGCACTCGTTGCCGCCGCGGTAGCTGCGGGCCACGACGGTGTCGGCGAAGGCGAAGAAGGCCGTCTCCTCGCCGCGCTGCTCCCCGAGCCGGTCGAGGTTGAGCTGGTACTCGTGGTCGAGCATGGCCTGCAGCCGGCCCTTGGAGACGTAGCGGTCGGCCTTGCCGTAGACGGCGTCGCTGACCGCCATGTCGTAGGCCGACATCGTCTTGGCCACCGTGCCCGCCGCGCCGCCGGCCCGGAAGAACCAGCGCGCGACCTCCTGGCCGGCGCCGATCTCGGCGATGGTGCCGTACCAGCGGGGGTCCAGGTTGATCTGCAGGGCCTTCTGCAGCGTGTCGACGCCGGCGTCCATGCGCAGTCCCCTCGCAGTGCCCTCTGTGCCAGGCGGCGAGCGTAACCGGGCGGGGCGCGCCGCGGACGGCCTCGGGCTCCTGCTCCTCGACCCATCCGGCGGGCCGGGCGCGGCGCCGTCCCCGACGGAGGGTGGGGGCGGTCACGCAGCGGCGCGAAACGGCGGGGACGGGACCGGGTGCGTTCCGGATCGACGACGTCCCCCCTCGGCGCTGGCACGGTCCGGACGGACAGCGCTGGCTCCCCGTCGTCGGCTCCCTGGCGGTCCTGCTGCTGGCGGGCGTGCGGCCGGACGCCGTCCTCCTGCACGACGCCTCGGCGTCGAACACCCCCGCCGGGAGGGACGACGGGACGTGCAGGGCCGCGGGACGCCGGTACACCTGGTCGGCGCCCGCTGGCGTTCGTACAGTCCCCCGGGTGGAGGACCTCCCCGCCCGCCGAGTCCCACCGAGCCGACGCGCAGAGCGGGAGCGGGGGTCACCCGCCGGTGGGGCCCGGGGGACGGCGACGATCGGCCCCCAGCCCGCGGACCTGGCCGCCTACCGCCGGGCGGTCGACGACGTGCTCCGGGACGTCCGGGACGGGACCGTCGAGGCAGCCCTGCCCCGGGCCGCCGGGTGCCCGGAGGTGCGCGCGGTCCTCGACCGGGTGCCCGGCGGCGGGCAGGGTGCGCTGGACCGGATCGCCGCCCAGCTCTCCGACTTCCGGCCCAGCGCCCGGTCCAACGCCCGCACCCCGGCCACGCTGCTGCGGATCGCGCTGCTGCAGCAGGTCGACGTCGTGTGGTGGGGGTCGCTGACCCCCTTCGCCGACGACGCGGACGTCCTGGGCTCACCGCAGCTGACCTCGCTGCCGGCGCTGGACCGCCGGGGGCTGCTCGCCTTCCGCTACCGGGTCGGCACGGCCGCCTGGGCGGGTCGGGCCCGCAACTACGCGGTGCGCCGGTGGGCTCCCGGGCGCGAACCCGTCTCGTCGGGGCTGAGTTTCCCGGTGGCCCGGCCGGCGATGGTGGGCCTGCTCAACGAGATCGCCACTCGGTTCGCCGCGGCGGCGCCGTCCTGGGCCGGGAGGCTGTGGGTGAACTGCATCGTCCGCAGCACCGCCGGCCAGCTGCGGCTGCGCGAGCTGGGGTACTCGGCGCTGCTGCCCAGCGCGCACTGCACCGGGTACGCCGCCGACCTCGAGATGGCCTGGCTGCGCCGGCACGGCGTGGCGCCGGCGCTGGAGGGCGTCCTGACCGCCTACCGGGACGCCGGGGTGCTCAACGTCATCGATGAGGGGCAGGCCTGGCACGTCTGCCTGGACCCGGCCTCCGCGGGCCGCTACGCGGACCTCGCGCCCCGGGTGAGCGGCTGATGTGCGGCATCGCCGTCGTGCTCGGGCCGCGGGCCGGGGACGAGCGTTCGCTCTTCGACGCGATGCTGGCCGCGATCTCCCCGCGCGGGGAGGTCGACGAGGTCCTCTGCGCGGACGACGCCCTGCTGGGCACCGCCCGGCTGCGCATCGTGGACCGCGAGCACGCCGTGCAGCCCTGGACGTCGGCGGACCGGCGGTGGGCGCTGTGCTTCAACGGCGAGGTCTTCAACCACGCCGACCTGCGGGCCGAGCTGCACGCCGAGGGACGGCGCACCCGGTCGGTGAGCGACACCGAGGTCGTGCTCGAGACCGTGCTGGCCTGGGGGGAGGACGCGCTGCTGCGGATGCGCGGCGAGTTCGCCTTCACCCTCGTCGACCGCGACACCCGCCGGGTGTTCCTCGCCCGCGACCCGGTCGGGGTCAAGCCGCTGTACTGGGCACGGGCCCGCGGCCGCCTGCACCTCGCCTCGGAGGTCAAGGCGCTGGTGCCGCTCGGCGTGCCGGTGCACGAGGTGCCCCCCGGCCACTGCGGCTGGGCCGACCCGGGCGCCGGGCCGGACCTGCACCCTTACCTCGACCTGTACCGGCTGGGCGAGGGCCGCCCCGAGCTCACCGACGTCGACGAGGCGGCCGACGCGCTGCGGGAGACCTTCACCGACGCGGTGCGCATCCGGGTGGACACCGACCTGCGCGTCGGCGTCATCCTCTCCGGCGGCCTGGACAGCTCGCTGACCCTGCTCACGGTGCGCGAGCTGCACCCGGACTGCGTGGCGTTCACCGTGGGGACCGAGGGCAGCGAGGACCTGGCGTACGCCCGGCGGCTCACCGCCGACCTGGGCGTGGAGCACGTCGTCGTCCCGGTCCGGCCGCGGGAGCTGGGCCTCTCCGACGTGCGCGAGGCGATCCGGGTCTCCGAGCTCACCGAGTACGGCGACATCATCAACGCCGTCGTCTCCCAACGGCTGTTCGCCGCCGTCCACCGGGCCGGGGTCAAGGTGGTGCTCACCGGCGACGGCTCCGACGAGCTGTTCGGCGGGTACGCGATGTACCGCCGGATCGGCGAGGCCGACCTGCGCCGGCTGTTCCTGCACAAGATCGGCCACCTCAGCCACACCGAGCTGCAGCGCGTCGACCGCACCTCGATGGGTCATCGCGTGGAGGCGCGGGTGCCGTTCCTCGACGTGACCATGCTCGACCTGGCGATGCGCATCCCGCAGGAGCTCAAGCAGCGCGACGGCTACGAGAAGTGGATCGTGCGGCACGCCTTCGCCGACCTGCTGCCCGACTACGTCATGGCGCGGCACAAGAACCCGATGTCGCACTCCAGCGGCCTGCACGAGCGGATCCGCCTGTTCCGGCCGCTGTTCGGCCGCATCTACCGCGGCTACGGCTATCCGTGCGCGGCGCCGCTGCAGCGCGACTTCTCCGAGGTGCTCAAGGACCACGACTACGACCTCGACGCCGCCGTCGCCGCGGCCCGCACCCCGCGGGACCTCACCCCCGCCGAGCACGCCCGCGACCTGGCCGGCGCGCTGCGCTGGAACCTCGCCTCCCGGGTGCGCCGGCCCGCCCGCACGACCGGCCGGTGACGGGAGCGGTCCCCGCGGCGCCCGGGCGCCGCGGGGACCGCTCCCTGCCGGTGACCGGTCAGTGGCTCCTCGGCCCGGAACCGGCCGCGGCGACGTCCTCGGCGGTGAGCTCGATGCCGAGGTTGCGCTCCATCTCCTCCAGCGGGACGTTCTTCGTCTCCGGCATGACCCGCAGGACCCAGAACAGCTGGCCGATCATGCAGACGAAGAACAGCCCGAACGCCGCCCCGCCGCCGAGCACCGCGGCGATGCCGGGGAAGGTCCAGGAGACCACCGCGGCGAACACCCAGTGCGTCAGGCTGCCCAGCGACTGGCCGCGGGCCCGGATCCGGCTGGGGAAGATCTCGGAGATGAAGACCCAGATCACCGACCCCTGACCGAAGGCGTGCGCGGCGATGAAGACGACCAGCGCCCCCAGCACCATCACGCTGGACGCGCCGGAGAAGCGCTCCTTGTAGACGGTGAACACCAGCGCCAGGGCGCCGAGGCTGACCAGGTAGCCGATCGACCCGATCAGCATGAGCCGGCGCCGGCCGATCTTGTCGATCACCGTCAGGGCGGCCATCGTCGTCACCAGGTTGACCAGCCCGACGACGACGCTCTGCAGCGCCGCGGCGTTGTCGCCGGCACCGGCCATCCGGAAGATGTCGTTGGCGTAGTAGAGGATCGCGTTGATCCCGGACAGCTGGTTGAACGCGGCGATCGCGAAGGCCAGCAGGATGACCTTGCGGTTCTGCCGCACGAAGAACGGCGCCCGCGTCGCCGAGGCGTCCCTGGCCTGCGCCTGCTCGATCTCCCGGATCTCGAACTCCGCCTCCTGCGGGGAGTTGGTGAGCCGGTGGACGACCTCGACGGCCTCCGTCCGGCGTCCGACCAGGTAGAGCCAGCGGGGGGTCTCCGGGGTGGTGAACAGCAGCAGGAAGAAGATCACCGCCGGGACGGCCATCACCATGAACATCCACCGCCAGGCGATGTCCGAGGGCAGCGTGCTGGCCAGGATGAAGTTCGACAGGTAGGCCAGCAGGATGCCGAGCACGATGTTGAACTGCACCAGCCCGACGAGCCGTCCCCGGTACCGGGCCGGAGCCACCTCGGCGGTGTAGATGGGCGCCACCACCGACGCCACGCCGACGCCGATGCCGCCGAGGAAGCGGAAGAACATGAACAGCCCCAGGTGGGTCACCAGGCCGCTGCCCAGCGCACCCACGAAGTAGAGGATGCCGATCGCGAACAGCACCTTCTTGCGGCCGTAGCGGTCGACCGGCCTCCCGGCGACCAGCGCGCCGACGATGGTGCCGATCAGCGCGGTGGCGACGGTGAAGCCGAGCATGAAGCCGCCGATGTCGTAGACCCGTTCCAGGTCCTTGGTGGTGCCCGAGATGACGGCGGTGTCGAAGCCGAAGAGCAGGCCGCCGAGGGCGGCGACGATCGCGCTCCGGAGGACGAGCGGGTTCATGGCGGATCTCCCTACGCCTCGACGACAGGTCCGTGGTCGGCAGCGAGCCGGCGGAGGAACTCGAGCACGCCGTCGGGCCCGTCGACCACCAGGTCGGCGGCGCCGAGCAGGTCCGGTGGCGCCTCCTCCGACCGCACCGCCACCCGCAGCCCCTCGTGCCCCTCGGACACGAGCCGGGTCACCGCCGCGAACGCGGGCAGGTCGCCGAGGTCGTCCCCGACGACCACGACGACCCGCGCGCCCGACTCCGCGGCGACCCGGCGCACGGCGTCCCCCTTGTCGCCGCGCACCTCCGGCCGCAGCTCCCAGACCAGCTTGCCCGGGACGATCTCCAGCCCGTGCTCCTCGGCGACCTGCCGGGCGGTCCGGTCGATCGGGTCGGCCCACCGGTCGCGGTCGGGGACGCGGCGGGTGTGGACGGCGACCGAGTAGACCTTGTCCTCCAGCCACGCGCCGCTGTCGCGCACGGCCGGGGAGTCCCGCAGCGCCTCCTCCGCGGCGGCGACCCGCGGCCGGGCCTCCTCCAGCCGCGGGTCCACTCGGACCTGCTCCGCGTAGACCTCCTGCAGCCCGTAGAGCCCCAGGTAGCGGACGCCGGAGGCCGCGACGTGCTCGGCGAGGTAGGGCGCGGGCCGCCCGGAGACGATGGCGACGGCGGCGTAGCGCTCGGCGAGCGGAGCGAGCAGCTCCACCACCCCCTGCAGCGGCCGGGCCGCCTGGGGTTCGTCCACCACGGGGCTGAGCGTGCCGTCGAAGTCCAGGCAGACGGCGACCTCCGCCGCCCGCGCGGCCAGTCCCCGCGCCGCCTGGTCGACCTCGGCCGTCCCGGCGGTCACGACACGCGCTCGATGGTGAGCTCGCGCTCCTGCCCGGGCGCGAGCTCCACGGGCTGGCCCTGCACGAGCAGGTTGACCGGTGTCGTCCCCCCGGGGCGGACGGCCAGCTTGATGCGGTCCTCGGCCAGGTCGACGTCCACCCGCTGGCCCCGGTAGTGCACGCTGAACCGCAGCTGCTTGACCTCCGCCGGCAGCGCCGGGTCGAAGCGGAGCACCGGCCCCAGGGCGCGCATGCCGGTCAGGCAGCGCAGCACGATGTCGACCGTCCCGGCCATCGCGCCCAGGTGGATGCCCTCGGACGTGGTCCCGCCCTGGACGTCGGAGACGTCGCTCTCCAGCGCGTGCTGCAGGTAGCGCCAGGCCTCCTCGGGCCGGTAGCGGGACAGCACCCAGGCGCTCACCACGCCGGACAGCGTGGACCCGTGCGAGGTGCGCTCGAGGTGGTAGTCCACGGTCCGCTCGAGCTGCTCGGCGCTCACCTCGTACCCGAGGCCGTGCAGCAGCCCGCGCAGCTCCTCGCGGGAGAGCAGGAACAGCAGCATCAGGACGTCGGCCTGCTTGGCCAGCTTGTACCGGTTGGTGCTGTCGCCCTCGGCCTCCAGCAGCCGGTCCAGCCGCTGGATGTTGCCGTAGCGCTCCCGGTAGCCCTCCCAGTCGAACTCGGGCAGCTGCTCGTAGCCCTCGAACTGGGTCAGGACGCCGTCGGCGTGGAAGACCACCTTCATGCGCGCGGCGATGTCGCGCCAGCGCTCGAGCTCCTCGTCCCGGATGGTCAGCTCCTGGACCAGTTCCTCGCGGTAGTGCGGCGGCAGGACGTCGAGCGTCTCCAGCGCCCGCTGCAGCACCCACACCACCATCACGTTGGTGTAGGTGTTGTTGCGCAGGCCGGGTTGGTCGGAGTCCGGGTAGTTCTCGTGGTACTCGTCCGGGCCCATCACGCCGAGGATCTCGTAGCGGCCCTCGGCCTCGTCGTAGGTCGTGGCGCTGGACCAGAACCGGGCGATCTCGATCAGCATCTCGGCGCCGGTGAAGCGCAGGAAGCCGGTGCTGCCGGTCACCATGTAGTGCTGCCAGACGTTGTAGGCGATGGCGATGTTGACGTGCCGCTGGTTGTGCGAGTGGTCGGGCAGCCAGCGGCCGGACTTCGGGTTGAGGTGGACCCTCTGGGTCTCCTCCCGACCGGTGGCCCCGCTCTGCCACGGGAACATCGCGCCCTCGTAGCCCTCCGCGCGCGCCGCGGCGCGGGCCGTGCCGAGCCGGTCGTAGCGGTACTGCAGCAGCGCGGCGGCCAGGCTGGGCCGCTCGAAGTTGAAGAACGGGAAGATGAACAGCTCGTCCCAGAAGACGTGGCCGCGGTAGGCCTCCCCGTGCCAGCCGCGCGCCGGGACGCCGACGTCCAGGTGCGCCGTGTGCGGGGAGATGGTCTGCAGCAGGTGGAAGATGTGCAGGTGCAGGACCGTCTCGGTCCACTCGTTGGCGCTGTCCAGCTCGACGTCGAAGCGGTTCCACAGGCTGTTCCAGGCGCCCTCGTGCCGGGCGAGCAGGGCGGTGTAGTCCTCCGCCTGCGCCGCGGCCAGCCGGGCGTCGTCCCGGCTCTCGGAGATGGCCCGGTCCCGGGAGGTGTAGAGCGCGGCGATCCTCTCGACGCTCACCGGGCTGCCCTCGGACAGCTCCAGGACCAGGTCGTGGCCCACGTACCCGGGTTCCTCCACCAGCCGCCGCTGGGCCTCGGTCGGCTGCCCGTCGCCGACCACCCGGGTGCGCGCCGCCACGGCCACCCGCACGCGGGACTGCAGGGTCTGCACCTGCAGGTCGACGGTCTGCTGGTCGACCTCGCCCTGGCCGAGCACCTCGAGGTGCCGGCTGGTCAGGTCGCGGTAGCGCTTGACCCCGGTGTTCTCCACCCGGCCGTCCAGCCCGGAGGAGACCTCGAGCCGGCCCGACCAGTTCTCCGCGGTGAACGTGGTCAGCATGCCGGCGAGGTGCTCGTCCTTCATGCTCACGAACCGCTGCTGGGTCATGCTGGTCCGCCGCCCGTCGGCGTCGGTCCAGGTCAGGTCCCGGGTCAGCACCCCGCGGCGGATGTCGAGCTCGAAGCGGTGCTCGGTGACGTCGGCGCGGCGGGCGTCGAACCACTCCCCGCCGTCGACCTCCCCGTCCGCGATGCGGAACCGCAGCGGCAGCCAGTTGGGGACGTTGACCAGGTCCTCGTTCTCGACCATCCGGCCGGAGACCTCGGTCAGCGCGCGGTCGTAGAGGCCCGCGACGTAGGTGCCGGGGTAGTTGCTGTCGTCCGCCTGCGCCTCGGACAGGGCGCCGCGGGTCATGAAGTACCCGTTGCCCAGCGCGCACAGCGCCTCGCGCAGCCCCTGCCGGGCCGGGTCGTAGGAGTCGTAGACCAGCGTCCACACGCTCGGCGGCGTCTGGGTGCGCCGCTGTCGCATCTCCGCGGCCGCCCGGCGCTCCTCCAGCTGCCCCTCGGCCAGGGCCCGCCGGGAGACGTCGTCCAGGGTGGTGACGACCAGGTCCGCGCCGGCCTCCTGCAGCAGGTCGCGGTCGTCGAGGCGGGCCACGCCCAGCCCGGCCATCCCCGCCGCCTTGGCGGCCTGGACGCCGGTGCTCGCGTCCTCGGTGACGAAGCAGTCGGCCGGGTCCACGCCGAGCTCCTCGGCCGCGGTCAGGAAGATCATCGGGTCGGGCTTGCCGCGGGGGAAGTCCCGGCCGGAGATGTCGACGTCGAACAGCTCGAGCAGCGTCATGCCCTCGTGCAGAAAGTCGCAGTCGATCCGCTGCTCGGCGGCGAACAGGTCCAGCCGGATGCGCTCCAGGAACAGCTTGGCGTTCTTCGACGACGACGCCGCGGCCACGGGGATGCCCGCGCTCTTGACCGCGAGGATGAAGCGCAGCGCGTCGGGGAAGGCCATGAAGCGGCCCTGCTCGATGAGCTTGACGATGTGCTCCTGCTTGGCGTCGGCGTACTGCTGGACCCGGGCGTCGATGTCGGGCACCCCGAAGTGCTCCATGACCGCCCGCGCGCCCTCCATGCGCGGCCGACCGGCCATGACCTGCTGGTAGACGGCCGGGGTGAACCGCTCGGGGGTCCAGGTCGTCTGGTCGCGGACGTCGCGCCAGTCGCTCTCCATGAGGGCCCGGAACGCCTCCCGCCAGGCGAGCTCGTGCGGCGAGTCCACGAGCACCCCGTCGACGTCGAAGATGGCCCCGCGGAACTGCTGGGTGGTGGTCATGGGGTCTCCCTCCACCGGCCTGCGGAGCGCGGCCGCCGCGCCGGGGACGTGTCGTGGACGCACGGGCCGGCGGGGCTCCGTGCCGGGTCGGGTCGTACGACGGGCGTGGACGGACGCGGTCGGCCATCGGCCTGCCAGCCGTGAGGCGGAGGCTGCCAGCCGCCCTGCCGGGTGTGATCTGGACCTCACTGGCAGGAAGGACACTAGCGGGCGCTCCGGGCCAGTTCCAGCCCTGCGCCCCTCCCCCGGCCCCCCGACCGGCGGCTCCCGCGCCCGCAACCCCCGGGTGCCCCCGCCGAGGACGAACCGCTGGCCCCCATGAGAAGCCGACGGGACGGCTCGTCATGACATCCGGTCCGGGGCCGCCCCCGACGGGCGGCCCCGGCCACTCACCGCACCGTGGCCTCGGAGGGCATCTCCTCCAGCTCCTTGCCCTTGGTCTCCGACACCCAGCGCAGCACGAAGAAGAACGAGAGCACCGCGCAGACGGTGTAGAAGCCGTACGCCAGGGCGAGGGAGACGTCGCTGAGCGCCGGGAAGCTCACGGTGATCAGCCAGTTGGCCACCCACTGGCCGCCGGCGGCGAAGGCCAGCGCCGCGGCGCGGATCCGGTTGGGGAACTTCTCGCCCAGCAGGACCCAGACCACCGGGCCCCAGGACATGCCGAACGCGACGACGAACAGGTTCGCGGCGATGAGCGCGATCGGCCCGGTGGCGCCGGAGAGCACCGGGCTGCCGTCGGCGTCGAGCGGGGCCGTCCCGAAGATGACGGCCAGGGTGCCGAGCGTGACCGCCATGCCCACCGAGCCGATCAGCAGCAGGGGTCGCCGGCCGAAGCGGTCGACGCTGGCGATGGCGATGAGCGTGGTCGCGATGTTCACCACCGACGTGATCACGGTGATGATGAAGGAGTCGTTCTCGCTGAACCCGACCGCCTCCCAGAGGACGTTCGAGTAGTAGAAGATGACGTTGATCCCGACGAACTGCTGGAAGACCGACAACCCCAGGCCCACCCAGACGATCGGCAGCAGCCCGGTCCGCGGGGCACGCAGGTCGGCCCACGACGGCGGCTTCTCCCGCTCCATGGTCTCCCGGATGCGGTTGATCTTGATGTCGAGGCCGCGCTCGCCGAGCAGCGTGGACAGGATCCGCCGCGCCTCGGGGATCCGGTGGGTGGCGATGAGGTAGCGCGGCGACTCGGGGATGGTCAGGGTGAGGACCCCGTAGAGCACGGCCGGGACGACCATGGCGAGGAACATCCAGCGCCAGGCCTCGAGGCCGAACCAGAACTCGTTGCGGGACCCGCCCGCGGCGGTCGCGAAGAGGAAGTCGACCAGCAGCGAGACGAAGATGCCGGTGACGATGGCGAGCTGCTGCAGGGAGCCGAGGCGGCCGCGGATCCGCGCGGGGGCGACCTCGGCGATGTAGGCCGGGGCGATGACCGACGCCACGCCGACCCCCAGACCGCCGATGACCCGGCCGACGATCAGGATGACCAGGTTGGGGGCCAGACCGGCGACCAGCGCGCTGATGAAGAACAGCACCGCGGCGACCTTCATGGTGAACAGCCGGCCGAAGCGGTCGGCGAACCGCCCGGCGAACAGCGCGCCGGCCGCGGCGCCGAGCAGAGCCGAGGCGACGGCGAACCCCAGCGGGCCCGCGGCCACGTCGAACTGGTCCTGGATGGCGGCGACCGCGCCGTTGATGACCGCGCTGTCGTACCCGAAGAGGAACCCGCCCAGCGCGGCGACCGACGCTATCCGGACGGCACTGCGACCACTGCCGGTGTCCGTGTCGTCGTAGATGGACGCCTGCTCGCTGAACGAACCGTGCTCACTCATCGGATCCCCTCCACCGTGTCCTGACCACCCCTGCGTCCGTGCCGCTCGGTCCTCCCGGCCGCGCTCCTCTGGATCCCACACCGCTCAGCGGCGCCGCGCGAGGTCTGCGGCGCCGACGATGCCGGCCTCCGGGCCGAGCTCGGCCAGCCGCACGCTCGGCACGTCCTTGCGGTAGGCACGCGCGGTGATCCGCTCCTGCAGCGCGCGGGCGGCCGGCTCGCGCACCAGCTCCCCCGCGGCCGACACCCCGCCGCCGAGCACGAACATCCCCGGGTCCAGGACGGCGGCCAGGCTGGCCATGCCGTGCCCCAGCCAGGTCCCGACGACCCGGAACGCCTCCAGCGCCGCCTCGTCCCCGTCCTGGGCAGCCTGCGTGATGGCCAGCCCGGTGATCGTCTCGGGCTGGCCCCCGGCCAGGTCCAGCAGCCGGCCGGCGATGGCGGGCGAGACCGAGGCCAGCTCCTGGGCCTCGCGGACCAGCGCCGTCCCGCTGGCGTAGCGCTCCCAGCAGCCGCGGCCCCCGCAGCCGCAGCGCCGCCCACCGGGCTCCACCGTCAGGTGCCCGAACTCCGCGGCGATGCCGAGCCGGCCGCGGTACAGCTCGCCGTCGACCACCACGCCCCCGCCCAGGCCGGTGCCCAGCGTGAGGATGACGAGGAAGTCCTGACCGCGTCCGGCGCCGAACCGGGCCTCCGCCCAGGCCGCCGCGTTGGCGTCGTTCTCGACCACGACGGGCAGGCCGCACCGGGCCTCGATCTCGGCCCGCAGGGGCTCGTCCCGCCAGGCCAGGTTGGGCGCGAAGACCACGGTGGAGCGGGCGGCGTCGACGAAGCCGGCCGCGCCGATGCCCACGGCCTCCACCTGGTGCACGGCCCGCAGCTCCTCGACGACGTCGGCGATGATCTCCTGGATCTTCGCCGGGTCGCGCGACGGCGTGTCGCGGCGGGCGGTGGAGACGAGGCCGCCCTGGTCGTCGACCACACCGGCCGCGACCTTGGTGCCTCCGATGTCGACGCCGATCGCGAGGGCCACGGTCTACCTCCTGGCACTGGTCGGGGTCGGAGCGCTCGGCCGGGACGTCGTCGGCTCGACCTCAGGTGGTGCGACCGGGCGGGGCGGACGCGGCGAGCCGCGACGCGGCCCGGGCGGCGTCCACCTCGGCGCGCGTCGGCGGGTCGGCACCCGGGCGGGAGCAGGTGATCGCGGCGATCAGGCCGGCCTCGTCCAGGACGCTGACCAGACTGGCCTCGTCGATCTCGGCCAGCGCCCCGCGACGGGACCCGCCGAGCAGGTCGGCCCGCCGCAGCCCGTCGAGCAGACCGGAGGTGAAGGAGTCGCCGGCGCCCACGGTGTCGACCAGGTCGATCGACGTCGCGGGACGGCGCACCTCCAGCTCGGCGGTGAGGGCGAAGACGCCCTGGCCGCCGCGGGTGACGACGACGAGGGCCGGCCCGGCGCCGAGCCACTCCCGGGCGACGTCCTCGTCCTCGCGGCCGGGGTGGAGCCAGTGCAGGTCCTCGTCGCTGACCTTGACGACGTCGGACAGCGCGACGATCCGCTCGATGCCGGGCCGGGCCTCCTCCGGCGTCCGCAGCAGCGCGGGGCGCACGTTGGGGTCGTAGGAGATGGTCACGCGGCCCCGCTGGCGCTCCCGCTCGAGCAGGTCCAGCACGTCGTCCCGGCCGGGAGCCAGCGCGGTCGCCAGCGAACCGGTGTGCACGCAGCGGGTCTCCACGGGCAGCGGCGCGAGGGCGCCGATCTCCCACTCGATGCGGAAGTCGTAGCTCGCGATCCCCGCGGCCAGGGTCGCGATCGCCAGGCTGGTCTTGCTGTCCGCGTCGGCGCCACCCTCGACCCGGACGCCGCTGGCCTGCAGGTGCCGGGAGATCATCTCGCCGAAGGCGTCCCGTCCCAGGTGCGTCACCAGGGTCACCGGGTCCCCCAGCCGCCCGAGGCCGAGGGCGACGTTGGCCGGGCTGCCCCCGGGGTGCGCCACGAGCGTGCGGCTGCCCCGCTGCCCGACCAGGTCGACGAGTGCCTCACCGATCACGACGAACATGCGTCCTGCTCCCCTCGGGGACGGTGGTCGGTACGCCGGTGCGGCCGGTGCCCGGTCAGCGTGTGCGGTGCCCTCGGTCGTTCCCCGGCCGGAGCGCGGGTGGGGTGGGGTGTCGGGGCGGACGGACGGGTCGTCGGGTCATCAGACCCCCCAGCCACGAGACCCACGCAGCCGGAGGCCGGGTGGGTGTGATGTGCATCTCACCAGGCGTAGGGGACACTAGCCGGCTCCCCCGACCACTTCCAGTCCTGCCCTCCTCACCGCCTCCGGCCGCCCCACCGGCGCGGAGCCGGGGCTCGGGGCACGTCGTGCGAGGGGTGGGGAGGACGGCGGCCCCGTCCCGGGCACCGCCGGCCCCTCTGCAGGGTCCCGCTGCGAGCCTGCGAGCAGTGGGGGGCAGAGGGGTCCTTCTACCTGCAAGGGGGCCGGGGTCCTCTCAGGCGCCGGCGACGTCGCGGCTGCGCTGCTCGGCGCCCACGTCGCCGTACGGGTAGTCGGCCGCGCCCGGCGCGCTCACCGCGTCGAGGCGGGCGACGTCCTCCGGCTCGAGGGTGAGGTCGACCGCGCCCAGGTCGTCCCGCAGCTGCGCGGCCGTGCGGGCGCCGAGGACCACCGAGGTGACCGCGGGCCGGTCGACCAGCCAGGCCAGGGCGACCTGCGGCATGGACGCGCCCCGCGCCTCGGCGACGTCCTGCACGGCCTCGAGGACGTCCCAGGTGCGCTGCCGGGCGCTGACCCGGTCGTAGGCCTCCATGCCGCGCCCGGGGTCCTCGCCGAGCCGGGTGGCGCCCTCCGGTCGCTGGTCGCGGGTGTACTTGCCGGACAGCCACCCCCCGCCGAGCGGCCCCCAGGGCAGGATGCCCAGGCCGTTGTGCCGGCACGCGGGGACGATCTCGAACTCGACGTCCCGGACGAGCAGGCTGTACGAGGGCTGCAGGGTGACCGGGACGGCGAGGTGCTCGTGCTCGGCGAGGTCGACGGCCTTCTGCACCTGCCAGCCGGTGAAGTTGGACAGCCCCGGGTAGCCGATCCTGCCCGCGGAGACGGCGTCGTCGAGGAAGCGCAGCGTCTCCTCGAGCGGGGTGAGGGGGTCCCACGCGTGCAGTTGGTAGAGGTCGACGGAGTCGACGCCGAGCCGGCGCAGCGAGTCGTCGAGGGCCCGGCGCAGGTGCCGGCGGGAGCTGCCCACGGCGTTGGGCTCCCCGCCCATCGGCATGCGGCCCTTGGTGGCGAGCACGACCCGGTCGCGGACGTCGGCCGGGCGGGAGGCCAGCCAGCGCCCGATGATCTCCTCGGCCGCGCCGGCCGAGTAGACGTCGGCGGTGTCGACCAGCGTGCCGCCGGCCTCGACGAACAGGTCGAGCTGCTCGTGCGCGCCCGCCTCGTCGGTCTCCGCGCCGAAGGTCATCGTGCCCAGGGTGAAGGCCGAGACCGCGCAGCCGCTGCGGCCGAGCGTGCGGTACTCCACGACGGTGCTCCTGTCTGCGAGGGGCGCGGGCCGCGCAGCACGATGCCGCACGAGGCGCGAGACCACCACCGGAGGGTCAGACTCGGGGGTCCGCTGCGGAGGCCTCGTCGGTTGGGGAGGGCACGTGCGACGCATCGTGTGCCGGGAGTTCGGCCCGGTCGAGCGGCTGGCGCCGGTCGAGGAGCCGGATTCCGCACCGGGACCCGGCGAGGTGGTCGTGGCCGTCGAGGCGGCCGCCGTCAGCTTCGTCGACGGGCTGATCGTGCAGGGGCGCTACCAGGTGCGCCCACCGCTGCCCCACACGCCGGGGTCCGCGGTGGCCGGCCGGGTGCGGTCGGTCGGGGCGGACGTCGCGGCCGTCTCGCCCGGTGACCGGGTGGTCGTGCTGTCGATGGCAGGGGGCGGGTTCGCGACCGACCTGGTGGCACCGGCGTCGGCGGTGTCCCCGCTCCCGGTCGGCCTGGCACCGGCGCTGGCGGCCACCGCGGTCGAGAACTACAGCACCATGGCCTTCGCCCTCTCCTCCCGCGTGCGGGTCGACCCGGGTGAGTGGGTCCTGGTCCTGGGCGCCGGCGGCGGCATCGGCCTGGCCGCCGTCGACGTCGCCCGCGCGGCCGGTGCCCGCGTCGTCGCGGCCGCGTCCAGCCAGACCAAGCGGGAGGCGGCCCGCGCGGCCGGTGCCGAGGTGGTCGTCGACTACGCCGACCTCAAGACCCGGGTCCGGGAGGTGACCGGCGGCGGGGCGGACGTCGTCGTCGACCCGGTCGGCGGACCGCTGGCCGAGGCGGCGCTGCGCTCGCTGACCGGCTACGGCCGGTTCTGCGTGCTCGGGTTCGCCGGCGGGGAGATCCCCCGGCTGCCGGCGAACCTCGTGCTCCTGCGCAACCGCACCGTGGTGGGCGTCGACTGGGGTGACTGGGCGCGGACCCGGCCGGAGGCGGCGACCGCCCTCGTGCGCGACGTCCTCGGCCGGATCGCCCGCGGCGAGCTCCGGCCGCCGGACCCCACCTGCCTGCCCCTCGACCGGGCCGCGGACGCCCTCGCCCGCCTCGGCCGGCGAGACGTCGTCGGCAAGCTCGCGCTCGTCCCCTGACCGGTTGCCGAGCCGTCCCGGTCCGGGCGGGACGCGTCGAGATCCTGCGGCGTGACCCGTGTCCGCCTCGGACGCTCCCGGGCCGTCATCGGCCCCTGACCGACGGTGCGGGTTGGCGGGCCGCGCGCTGGGTAGCTGCGGTCGGCGACCGTCGGCCCAGCAACCGGGTCACCAAGCGCTCGAGCACAGGAGGCGGCTGTGACACTGCCGGATCGGGACGCGGCGAGGGACTGGATCGGCAAGACGGTGGTCGACCGCGACGGCGCCGAGATCGGTGTGTGCGTCGCCCTGCTGGCCGACGAGGCGACCGGTCTGCCGGAGTGGATGTACACCGAACGCGACGAGGTGACCGTGGTGGTCCCCCTCCTCGACGCGACCGGGAGCGGTGCCCGGGTGCAGGTCACGGTCACCCGGAGCGCCGTCGAGGCCGCGCCACGGGTCGGCTCCTCGCGCGAGCTGTCCCAGGACCAGGAGGCGGCGCTCTACCGGCACTACGGGATCGAGTACTCGACGGACTCGTCGGACAGCCTCCTGCCGGCCGAGGTGGAGCCGACCGGACCCGAGGTGGCCGCGTCGGACACCCCGCCGCCCGCCGAGGTCGAGCCGACCGGACCCGGGGTGGCCGCACCGGACACCCCGCCGCCGGCCCAGGTGGAGCCGACCGGACCCGCACCCGAGGAGGCCACCCGCCGGCCCGTCGCGAGCGGCGCCGCGCGGCGCGGTCGCGGAGTGGGAGGCGCCGTGGCCGTGGTCGCCGCCCTCGCCCTCGCCGTCGCCGTCGCCGTGGTCGTGCGCCGGCGCCGGCGCCTGCGCCTGGCCCTCGCCCGCCCGGTCGCACGGCGCAGGGCTCTGCTGGGGAGGCGGGCCGCACTCCCCGGGGTCCTCACGCGGGCGTGGGCCGCACGCGGTGCCCGCGCAGGTGCCGCCGCCGCCCGGGCCCGAGCCGCGCAGGTCGCAGCGGCGGCCGGCCCGGTGGTGGAGGCCACCGGCCGCCTGGCCCGGCGTGAGGCGTCCGCCGGAGCCCGATCGGTCCGCGACGCCGTCGGTACCGCCGCCCGGCAGGGCCGCGCGGCGTCGACGGCGGTGAGGAGCCACGCCGGGGAGGCCGCCACGGCGCTCGCGCCGGTGCTGGTCAGGTCCGGGCAGGTGGCCTGGCAGGCCACGAGCGCCGGCGCGGCCGCGCTCCTGAACGCCGCCGATGCGACCACCAGGTCGGCCGCGGCAGCCGTTCCCCGGGCGACCGCGGGCGCCGTCCGTGCCGGACGGACGGGCCTGCGCGCCCTGCTCGCGGTGGGCTCCGCGGTCGACGTGGTGCCGGAGGTGGTCGCCGAGACCGGCGACCGACTGGAGAAGGGGTGGCGCAGGCTCGTGAACAGGGTGGCGTTGGGGCTCGGTTTCGGTGTCGGGTACGTCCTCGGTGCGCGCGCCGGGCGGGGACGGTTCGAGCAGATCAAGCAGGCCGCGGTCGGCGTCGTGGAGCGGCCGGAGGTCCAGCAGGCCCTGGAGAGGGTGCGGGCAGCTGCCCCGGCTCCGCTGCAGGACGGCATCGACAGGCTGACCCGGCGCGGGTCCGGCCGCCGGCCCACCGGCGACGAGAGCACCGCCGGTACCGGCACGGGCGCCGGCACCGGCACCGGCACCGGCACCGAGGGGATCGTCGTCGAGGAGGTCGTCCTCGAGGAGGTCGTCGTCGTGGTGCCCCCCTCGCCCGTGTCCGGCACGGACGCTCCCCTGCCGACGGACGCTCCCCTGCCGGCGGACCCGATCGTCCCGCCGGACCTGCTGGACGGCGGCTCCGGCGGCTCCGGCGGCTCCGGCGAGCGGTCGTGACCGGGGCGTGGCCGCACCGGGTACGCGCAGCCCGGTACGGGTAGGACGGCGGGCCTGACGACGAAAGGGTGCCGCGATGTCCGACGACCGGATCCTGGGCGACCTCTACTCCTACGAGTCGCTGCTCGGCGACGACGAGCGCAAGGAGCTCGCCGGTATCCGGGAGTTCCTGCAGACCGAGGTCAAGCCGCGGGTCGCCGAGTGCTGGGCGACGGCCACCTTCCCGATGGACCTCATCCCCAGGTTCGCCGAGCAGGGGCTGGTCGGTCGCAGCTACGACACCGCGGGCTCGCCGCGCGCCTCCCGGCTGTTCACCGGCTTCATCTCGCTGGAGGCCTCCCGGGTCGATCCGTCCATGGCGACCTTCCTCGGCGTGCACAACGGCCTGGCGATGGGCTCGATCGTGCTGCTCGGCTCCGAGGAGCAGAAGCGGCGCTGGCTGCCCGACATGCTGGCGTTGCGCAGCATCGGCTGCTTCGCGCTGACCGAACCGCACGGCGGCTCCGACGTCGCGCTCGGGCTGGAGACGACGGTGCGCCGCGACGGGGACGCCTGGGTGCTGAGCGGCGCCAAGCGCTGGATCGGCAACGGCACCTTCGCCGACGTCGTCGTGGTCTTCGCCCGCGACGAGGACGACGGCGCGGTGAAGACCCTCGTCGTGGAGAAGGGCACTCCTGGGTTCACCGCCACCAAGATGGAGGGCAAGTACGCGCTGCGCACGGTGCAGAACGCCGATCTGGTGTTCACCGACTGCCGGGTCCCCGCGGAGAACAAGCTCGAGGGCGGCAACACCTTCAAAGACGTCAACCGGGTGCTCAAGCTGACCCGTGGCGGGGTGGCGTGGAACGCCGTCGGCTGCCAGATGGGCGCCTTCGAGGCGGCGCTGGCCTACGCCAAGGAGCGGGTGCAGTTCGGCCGGCCGATCGCGGGCTTCCAGCTCATCCAGGACCTCCTCGCCCGGATGGCGGGCAACGTGACCGCCAGCCTCGGCATGGCCGTACGGGTGGCCCAGCTGCAGGAGGAGGGCGTCTTCCGCGACGAGCACGCCGCGCTGGCCAAGGCCTTCGTCACCGGCCGCGCCCGGGAGACGGTGGCCTGGGCGCGGGAGCTGTTCGGCGGCAACGGCATCCTGCTGGAGAACGACGTGGTGCGGTTCTTCAACGACGCCGAGGCGCTGTACTCCTACGAGGGCACCAAGGAGATCAACCACCTCATCGTCGGCCGCGCGCTCACCGGACACAGCGCCTTCGTGTGACCGCACGCCCCCCTCGACGGGAGGGCGACCTCACGCGCCGATGAGGGACCGCCACCGCCGGTGGGCAAACCGGTCGGTGCCGGCCCGGGCCGTCAGCGCGGCGGCGGCGGCCGCGGAACGGGAACGGACCTCGGCTTCGTCGGCCGTGACGAGGCGCCCGCCGTCCACCACGAGCCGCCCGTCGACGTACACCCGCTCCACCTCGTCGCCGCGCTGGCTGTAGACCAGCGACGACACCGCCGCGTGCAGCGGCGTGGCGCACAGGTTGGACAGGTCCAGGACGACGACGTCGGCCCGCTTGCCCACCTCCAGGGAGCCGACGGCGTCCTCGAGGCCCACCGCCCGGGCGCCGTCGATCGTCGCCATCTCCAGCGCCTTTTCCGCGGTCATGACCTCCGGGTCGCGGTGCACCCCCTTGTGCAGCAGCGCGGCGAACTTCATGGCCTGCAGCATCGAGTGGTTCGACGACGACGCCGGCCCGTCGCTGGCCAGGCCCACGGGGATGCCGCGCCGGTGCATCGCCGGGACGGGGGCGAACCCCGAGCCCAGGTAGAGGTTCGAGCAGGGGTTGTGCGAGACCTTGGTGCCGGATTCCCCGATCAGCCTGAGGTCGTGCTCGTCTACCTGGACGCAGTGCACGGCCAGCAGGTCCGGCCCCAGCAGCCCGGTGCGCTCGGCCAGCGGCACGTCCCGGATCCCGAACCTGCGGACGGACTCCTCGACGTCGAAGGCCGACTCGGCCAGGTGCATGGTGACCAGAGCGCCGGTCCGGTCGGCCAGGGCCCGGGTCTCGCGCAGCGTCGGCTCGTCCACCGTCCAGCTCATGCACGGGGCCAGGCCGACGGTCACCCGCGATCCCGGCCGGTTCCACTCCCCGATCAGCCGTTCGGCGTCGCCCAGCGCCGCGTCCAGCGGCTGGACCAGCTCCGGCGGGGCACCGACGTCGGCGCCGGCGGTCATGTAGCCCCGGGCCACCACGCCCCGGATGCCGATGTCGGACATGGCGGACGCCACCGCGTCACCGAGCCGGGGGCGGGGGTGGACGTACATGAAGTCCACGAGCGTGGTCGTCCCGGTGGTGAGCGCCTCGGCGCACCCGTGCAGCGCTGCGGCGGAGCAGTCCTCCTCGGTCAGTTCGGCCGCCGACGGCCCGGTCATCGTGAGGAACCAGTCGGAGAGCACGCGGTCGTCACCCAGCCCCTTGAGCAGGGTCTGGAAGAGGTGGGTGTGCGTGTTGACGAAGCCCGGCAGCACCAGGCGTCCGGTGCAGTCGACGACGTGGGCGTCCGGGTGTGCCGCCCGGACCTCGGCCGTGGGCCCCACCGCCAGCACCCGGTCGGTGAAGGCCACGGCTGCGTCGTCCAGCACCCGCCGGGCGGGGTCCACGGGCACGACCGTCGCCCCGGCGAGGACGGTGACGACCCCAGCGGACGGCGGGTCCTCCCGGCTCATGCGGGGGCACCCGCGGTCGCCGACCGGAGGAGTTCCCACACCGCGGCGGGTGTGAGCGGCGTCCGGGTGACCCGGCAGCCCAGGTGTTCGATGGCGTCGGCCACGGCGTTGGCCACGGCGGTGTGCGCTCCGATGGCGCCGCCCTCCCCCATGCCCTTGACGCCCAGCGGGTTGAGCGGCGTGGTCGAGGCCAGGTGGGCGATCTCGACGTCCGGCACGTCGAGGCTGCCGGGCACCAGGTAGTCCAGGAAGGACGTCGTCTGCGGCTGGCCGTCGGGGGCGTACACCAGCTCCTCCATCAGCGCTCCGCCCAGCCCCTGGGCCACTCCGCCGACGATCTGGCCCTCGGCGTTGCGGGGGTTGACGATGCGGCCGGCGTCGTTGACCACGACGTACCGGGTGACCGTGGTGTAGCCGGTGTGCGGGTCGACCTCGACCTCGGCGACGTGGATGCCGTAGGAGTACGGGGCGGCCATGTTCTCGAAGTACTGCACCGCCTCCAGGTCCGGCTCCATCCCCGCCGGCCGGTTCCCGCCCGGCGTGGCGGCGGCGGCGACCCCGGCCCAGCCGACCCGGGAGGTCGGCACGCCCCGCACGGTGAAGGCGCCGTCCTCGAGCTCCAGGTCGGCCGGGTCGGCCTCGAGCAGGTGCGCGGCCAGCTCGCGTGCCTTGTCCCGCACCTGCCGCGCGGCCATGACCACCGACGTGCCGGCCATGACCGCGTTGCGGCTGGCGTAGGTCCCCATCCCGAACGGGAGCCGGCCGGTGTCCCCGAACACGACCTTGATGCTCTCGTGCGGGACCTGCAGCTCGTCGGCGGCGATCTGCGCCAGCATGGTCGCGGTCCCCTGCCCCTGGGGCGCGGCACCGGAGGTGATGGTGACCTCGCCGGTGGGGTCGACCCGCACGCTGCCGCCCTCGAACGGGCCGGTACCGGTGACCTGGTGGTAGACGCAGATGCCCAGACCGATCAGCCGCCCCTCGTCGCGGGCCGCCTGCTGGCGTGCGGAGAAGTCGGCGTAGCCGGCCATCTCCAGCGCCCTGTCCAGCGCGGCCGGGAAGTCCCCGCTGTCGAGGACGACGGCGGCCTCCAGCGAGACCAGCCCCGTGTCGTGGGGCAGCTCGTCGGGGGTGAGCAGGTTGCGTCGGCGCAGCTCGACCCGGTCGATGCCGAGCTCCCGCGCGGCGATGTCGAACAGCCGCTCCCGGGCGAAGGTGGCCTCCGGCACGCCGGCTCCCCGGTAGGGCGACGCCGGTGCCTTGTTGGTCGAGGCGCAGACCGCCTCGACCCGGTAGGCCGGCACCCGGTAGACCCCGCCGAGGCTGGTGCCGGCGAGCGAGGCGTTGACCAGCCCCAGGGGCCGCTGGTAGGCGCCGCAGTCGGTGATGTGCCGGGCCCGCAGGCCCAGGATCGCGCCGTCGTCGCGCAACGCCAGCTCGACCTCGTGGATCTGCTCCCGGGAGTGCGCGATGGCCAGGAAGTGCTCGTTGCGGTCCTCGATCCACTTGACCGGCCGGCCGATCCGGCCGGCGACGTAGGGCACGAGGAAGTCCTCCGGGGAGAAGTCGGCCTTGACGCCGAACCCGCCGCCGATGTCCGGGGTCACCACGCGGACGGCGCGCGCCGGCACGCCGAGCATCCCGGCCAGGATGGTCCGCATCGTGTGCGGCCACTGGGTGGAGGCCCAGACGGTCAGCTCCCCGGTCACCGGGTCGCGGTGCGCGACCACCCCGCGGGTCTCCAGCGGGATGCCGGTGTAGCGCTGCACGTCCAGCCGCTCCCGGACGACCCGGTCGGCGCCGGCGAACGCGGCCTCCACGTCGCCGCTCTCGTAGACCATCGTCGCGGCCACGTTGTCCGGGGCGTCGTCGTGCAGCACCGGGGCGCCGGGCTGGATCGCCGCGGAGGCGTCCACCACCGCCTCGAGCGGTTCGTAGTCCACCTCGATCAGCTCGAGGGCGTCCTCGGCGACGTGCCGGCTCTCGGCGACCACGACCGCCACCGGGTCGCCGACGTAGCGGACGGTGTCGACCGCCAGCGGGTACTGGGGCGCCGGACGGAAGGACTCCACCGCGAACAGGGCCGGGATGGCCGGCTGGTCGCGCCCCAGCTCGGCGGCGGAGAAGGCGTCCACGACCCCGGCCAGGGCGCGGGCCGGACCCACGTCGACCGACCGGATCCGTGCGTGCGCCTCCGGGCTCCGCAGCACCGCCATGTGCAGCACGCCGGGGATGCGCAGATCGTCGACGTAGGCGCCCTCACCGCGCAGCAGCCGCGGGTCCTCCGTCCGCCGGACGCTGGCACCGACCGTCTGCACGCCCATGTCAGCGCTCCCAGCTCTCGTCGGCAGCCTGGATGGAGCGGACGATGCCCTGGTAACCGGTGCACCGGCACAGGTTGCCCGACAGCGCCTCCCGGATCTCCGCCTCGCTCACGCCGTGCCGCTCCCGCAGGAGGTCGTAGGCGGTCAGCAGGATCCCGGGGGTGCAGAACCCGCACTGCAGACCGTGGTGCTCCCAGAACGCCTGCTGGAGGGGGTGCAGCTCGTCCCCGGTCGCCAGGGCCTCCACCGTGGTGACCTCGTGACCGTCGGCCTGCACGGCGAACAGCAGGCAGCCCCGGACGGGTTCGGCGTCCAGCAGGACGGTGCAGGCGCCGCAGACCCCGTGCTCGCAGCCGACGTGCGACCCGGTCAGGCCGAGGTCCTCCCTGAGGAAGTCGACCAGTGAGGTCCGCACCGGCACCGGCCGCTCGTGGACGGCGCCGTTGACCGTGACCCGGATCGTCACCTCCTGCACCCCGGCGGCGGGTCCGGCCGCCGCGGGGTCGACGACGCTCTCCTGCTGGACGTCCATCGTCTGCTCGCTCTCCGGCCGGTCCTCGCCGGGCCGACCATCGGTCCGGGGGTCAGGCGGCGGCCGCTGCGCCGGTCGGGCTGGTGGCGTCGAGGAGGGCCCGCTGCAGGAGGTGTCCGGCCAGAGCGCGCCGGTAGCCGGCCGAGCCGTGGGTGTCCGACGGCGGGTCGAGCCGAGCGCAGAGGTCGTCGGCGAGCTCGGCGATCAGCTGCGGCCGTGGCACCTCACCGACCAGCCCGGCGGCGACGTCCGGGGCCTCGACCGTGCTGGCCCCCACGCCGGCGAGCGCGACGCCGGCCCGGACCACCCGTCCGTCGGCCATGGCCACCACCGCGGCCACGGCCACCTGGGCGAAGTCGCCCCGCCGCCGGCTGACCTCGAGCAGGCAGCTGCGCGTCCCCTCCGGCCAGCTCGGCACCCGCACCCGGGTGAGCAGCTCGTCGGGTCGCAGCGCCGTGGTGAAGAACCCCTGGAAAAACTCGTGCGGGGCGATCTCGCGCTCGCCGTCCCGGCTCCGGGCGACGAGGGTGGCGCCGAGTGCGCTGACGGCGGCAGGGAGCTCCGCGGCCGGGTCGGCGTGGGCCAGGCTGCCGCCGACGGTTCCACGGGTGCGGATGTGCAGGTGCCCGATGTGGCCGGCCGCCTCGCCCAACAGGGCCCAACCCCCGTCCTGGGCGCCGGAGCCTCCGGCCGACAGCCGACGCTCGAGGGTCCGCTGCCGGGTGGTCGCCCCGACGGAGAGCGTCCCGTCCTCGACCTCGATGCCGTCGAGGCCCGTGACCGAGTTGACGTCGATGAGCACGGCCGGGCGGGCCAACCGGAAGTTGAGCATGGGGACGAGGCTCTGTCCGCCGGCGAGCACCTTGGCGTCCTCGCCGTGCTCCCGCAGGAGCTCGACGGTCTCCTCGATGCTCCTGGGGGCGAGGTACTGGAACGGAGCTGGTTTCACGAGGGCTCCCTGTGGCTCCCGCGCGGGCCGTCCGGTCTGGTCGCGGTGTCCGTGCGAGGTCGTGTCCGTGCGAGGTCATCGTCGCGATCGCGAGCCGCCGGCGCCACGGACGTTGTGGTGCAGCTTGGCGGCGAGGACTGGACGTTTCGTCCGGCTGCTGCTGGGCTCCTCCCGTGACGGTGACCCTGGCCGAGGTGCTGGCGCTGGACGTCCTGCGCCGTGCGGACCCCCAGGTCGTCGTGGGAGGGGAGCTGCTCGACCGCCCGGTGCGGTGGGTGCACACCAGCGAGCTGGCCGAGGCCGCCTACCTGCTCAAGGGCGGCGAGCTGCTGCTCACCACCGGCCTGGGCATCACCGGACGGGGCGCGGTGGGCGAGGCCGCCTACGTCGAGGCGTTGGCCCACCGTGGGGTGGCCGCGCTGGCGCTGGAGCTGGGCTGGACGTTCCCCGAGGCGCCGCCCGCCCTCGTGCAGGCCTGCCGACGACACGCTCTGCCCCTGCTCGTCCTGCGCGAGATCGTCCCGTTCGTCGAGATCACCGAGCGGGTGCAGGCGGCGATCCTGGACCGTGCGGCCGGGACGGCGCGCCGGGAGCGGGAGCTGCGCGAGGTGTTGACCGATGCCCTGCTCGACGGTGCAGGCCCGCAGGAGCTCGCCGCTGTCCTCGCCGACCTGGTGGCCGCCCCGGTGGTCGTGACGACCGCGGAGGGTGCTCTGGTGGCGGCCGCTGGGACGGACGCCGGCTCCGGAGGCCGGCGTGGGCGCCCCGTCGCGCGCCGGGACGTCGTCCTGTTCGACCGGCACTGGGGCCAGGTCGCGGTCCTCCCTCCGGCTCGGCCCGACGACCCCCTCGTCCCCGCCGCGTGCGGGTACGGCGCCGAGGCGCTCGGGCTGGCGCTGCTCCGCTCCACCGCCGACGACGACCTGCAGGCCCGCCGGCGCTGCCTGGTCGACGACCTCGCCGAGCGGCGCTGGCGGAGCCCGGCCGAGCTGGTCACCCGGGCACGGGTCCTCGGGTTGCCCTTCCCCGCGGAAGCCCGGTACGCGGCCCTGGTCCTCACGGGCCTGAGCCCGGTCGACCCCGACGCGGCGGTCCGGGCGGTCACCGGCGCGCTGGCGCCCGGAACCGCCCTGGTGGCCGACGTCGGTGAGGACGTGGTGGTCGTCGTCAGGACGTCGGCGCCGACGGTCACCGCACGTGTGGTGCTGCACGCGGTCGACGCGCTGGGGCCGACCGACGCTCGGGTCGTGGCCGGCACGGTCGTTCCCCGGCTGGAGGACGTCGACCGCTCACTGGCACGCGCCCGCGCGGCCGTCGGCCTGGCTCCTCCCGACGACGATCGGGTGGTCTCCGCGGCGGCGCTGACCGCCCAACTGCTGCTCGCCGGTGTCCGCGGCGGGTCGCTGGCCGAGCAGCTGGTGCACGAGGAGATCGGCCCGCTGCTCCGGTACGACGCCGCCCACGGGACCGAGCTGGCCCCTACCCTGCGGGTGTACCTCGCCCACGACTCGTCGAAGGTGCGGACCGCGCAGTTCCTGCGGCTGCGTCGCCAGACGCTGTACGGCCGGCTGCAGCGGATCCGTGAGCTGATCGGGGACGTCTCCGCGCCGCACCGGCACACCGCACTCGTCCTGGCGCTGGCCCTCGACGAGCTGAGCGGGTCATCGCCCGTGGCTCAGCGGCCGGTCATCCGGCCCAGCGGCCCGCCGCCGAGCTTGGAGACCACCTCCTGGGGCTGCAGGCCGTAGGAGTTCAGCAACTCCACGTGCTCGTCGGTGTCGACCCGGTCGGGCAGCTCCCGCGCAGCCTGCTCGGCCGTCGACGCCTCCCCCTTGGCGCGCAGCAGTTCGAGGACCTGTTCCTTGTCGATCTGCACCGATCTGGACTACCCCGTGCCCTCGGCCCCCTACCCCCGGAGGCAGCCGGGACCAGCCCGGCCCCGCGCTCTCCACCGCGGTCGCCTCCGTGGAAGGGCGCCGGTTCCCGGGCCCTCGGTCGGTCGTGGCCCTCGGCCTCGCCCTGCTGCAGGGCTGCGATGAACCCCTCGACGGCGACCTGCGCCCGCCCGGATCCCGACTGCGTCATGTCGTGTCCTCGTCCCGCCGTGGCGTCGTCCTCGGCCGCCGTCCCCCGACCCGGCAGAGGACGCACAGGGTGTTCTGGACCGGGCCGGGTGTCAAGATCTGCCGGCGAGCCCGCTGGAGCACCTGACGCAGACGGTGCCGGTGGCCGGAGGAGGAGGCGTCGACCCCTCCTCCACCGACCGCGTGGATCAGCGGTTGCCGCCGCCGATCATGGGGTCGTCGCCGCTGTCCCGCACACTCCTCTCGACGCCCTCGGTGGACGACGGGGCGGTGTAGCCCTCCGGGCTGGACTCCTCGACCAGCACGTCGTCCCGGACGACGGCGTCCGCCGGTGGCTGCTCGACGACGGTCACCTCCTGCGGCTGGCGCACCCCCTGCGGCTGGTCCTCCTCCTGACCGCTCTTCGACACGGCGGCCGCGACGCCTGCTGCGGCGACACCGGCCACGGCCGCGACGCCCGCGGCGACGGCCTTCCCCGAGACCCCGGCCTTGCCGCTGTCCCCTCGCGAGCCGGAGGCGTCTCCCACACCGGGTGTGCCGACGTCGACGTGCTCGTCGACCGAGCCCCGCCACGCGCCGGTGGCGTAGCCCTCGTCCTCGATCAGGTCCTTGAACCTCTGCAGGTCGGACTTCACCTGCCGCTCCACGATCCCGAGCTTGTCGCCCACCTGCTCCACGACGCCCTCGGGCTCGTACTCCAGGGTCAGGTACACGGTCGTCGCGCTCGGGCCGGTCGGCTCGAAGCGGACCGCTCCGGCGTTGGTGGCGCCGCTGGTGGCCGCCCAGGCGATCTTCTGGTCGGGCACCTGCTCGAGGATCGTCGCCTCCCACTCCCGCCGCACACCGGCGATCTCGGCGACCCAGTGCAGGCGCCGGTCGTCGAGCTGGCGCACCTCCTCGACGCCGCCCATGAAGTGCGGGAAGTCCTCGAACTGGGTCCACTGGTTGTAGGCCTGGTCCACCGGCACGTCGACCTGGATCGACTTCTCGACCTTGGTGCTCATCGCTGACCCCCTCGTCGCA
The DNA here is from genome assembly GCF_003319115.1 of Geodermatophilus sp. TF02-6. Taxonomy (GTDB): domain Bacteria; phylum Actinomycetota; class Actinomycetes; order Mycobacteriales; family Geodermatophilaceae; genus Geodermatophilus. The sequence goes on from NZ_QOHF01000009.1 coordinate 94,329, forward strand.
GGACACCCGGATCACCCGCGCTACCCCGGCCGCGCGGAGGTGATGCACGCCACAACGGACGAGGAGGGCCGCCGGCCGGTTCCGGGTGTCCGACGTACTGTCGACGACGTGAGCGTCGCACCGCCACCGACCGTCACCCTCGGCCACCGCTTCGCCCGCGAGCTCCCGGAGCTGGCCCTCCCCTGGCAGGCCGAGGAGGCTCCCGACCCGCGGCTGCTGGTGCTCAACGAGCCGCTGGCCGCCGAGCTCGGCCTCGACCCCGACTGGCTGCGGACCCCCGAGGGCACCGGCCTGCTGACCGGCACGGTCGTTCCCGACGGTGCCACGCCGGTGGCGCAGGCCTACGCCGGGCACCAGTTCGGCGGGTTCGTCCCGCGTCTCGGCGACGGGCGCGCTCTCCTGCTCGGCGAGCTCGTCGACGCCGACGGTCACCTCCGCGACCTACACCTCAAGGGCTCGGGCCGCACGCCGTTCGCGCGCGGCGGCGCCGACGGCCGGGCCGCGGTCGGTCCGATGCTGCGCGAGTACGTGGTCAGCGAGGCGATGCACGCCCTCGGCATCCCGACGACCCGCTCCCTCGCCGTGGTGGCGACCGGGCGCCTGGTGCGCCGGGAGACCCTGCTGCCCGGGGCCGTCCTGGCCCGGGTGGCCAGCAGCCACCTGCGCGTGGGGACCTTCCAGTACGCCCGCGTCACCGGCGACGTCGACCTCCTGCGCCGCCTCGCCGACTCCGCGATCCCCCGGCACGGGGTCGGCGTGGGCGATGGTGAGGCCGCGGAGGCCGAGCACCCGTACCTGGCCCTCTTCGAGTCGGTGCTCGCGGCCCAGGCGTCGCTGGTGGCCCGGTGGATGCTGGTGGGGTTCGTGCACGGGGTGATGAACACCGACAACACGACGATCTCGGGCGAGACCATCGACTACGGTCCGTGCGCGTTCATGGAGGCCTACGACCCGGCCACGGTCTACAGCTCGATCGACACCGGCGGGCGATACGCCTACGGCAACCAGCCGGCCGTGGTCCAGTGGAACCTCGCCCGGTTCGCCGAGGCCCTGCTCCCCCTGTTCTCCGACGACGTCGAGCAGGCGGTCGCGCTCGCGACGGAGTCGCTCGGCGCCTTCCCCGGGCAGTACGACGCCGCGTGGTCGGCCGGCATGCGCGCCAAGCTCGGCCTGCCCGAGGGCCTGGACGACGCCGTGGCCCGGCCGCTGGTCGAGGAGCTGCTGGCCCAGCTACAGCAGAGCTCCGTCGACTTCACCTCGTTCTTCCGCGCCCTCGGGGCGGCCGCCCGCGGCGACGCAGAGCCCGCGCGCGAGCTGTTCCTCGACCTCGCGGCGTTCGACGGCTGGCTGGAGCGCTGGCGGGCCCTGGGGCCGGACGCCGAGGTGATGGACCGGGTCAACCCCGTCTACACCCCCCGCAACCACCTGGTCGAGGAGGCCCTCGCCGCCGCGACCGAGGGCGACCTGGACCCGCTCGAACGGCTCCTGGACGCCGTGACCGGGCCCTTCGAGGAGCGCGCCGGCCTCGAGCGGTACGCGGCCCCTGCTCCGCAGGACTTCGGCGTCTACCGGACCTTCTGCGGCACCTGAGGCGGCTGTGGCGGCTGTGGCGGCTGTGGCGGCTGTGGCGGAAGCGTTCCACCGGGCGTTCGGTCCGCCGATGAGGGAGGCATGCGCGCCAGCCACGTCACCACCGCCCTCGCCGCCTTCACCGCCGGCCTGACCGCGGCAACGGCTCTGCACCGACGCGCGGAGCGTTCCGTGCCGGTGACCGCGGCCGCTCCCGCTGCGGACCTCCGCCCGCCGGCGGACGGCGACGCCGTCGTCCTGCCCTTCGCCCGCCCGGCGGCAGCCGCGCCGGCGGCCGAGCGGCCCGCGGCTCCGACCCGCTGCGGGGACAGCGGCGGCCGGACCAGGGCCGGTGCGCCGTGCGGTGCCCGGGCCACCACCGGGGGCCGCTGCCACCACCACCGGCTGGCGGCCTGATCCCGCTGGTCCGTCACCGACCGCGGGACGTCGCACCCCTGCGGTAGACAGCGGGGGTGCGACGGGCGACGGGAGCCGAGGTCCTCGACCGGCGGACGCTGAACCGCGCCACGCTCGAACGGCAACTGCTGCTGCGGCGGGATCCGCGGACCGCGGTCGACGCCGTCGAGCACCTGGTCGGCCTGCAGGCGCAGGAGCCCCAGGAGCCGTACGTCGGCCTGTGGTCGCGGTCGGCCTCGTTCGCACCGGGCGACCTCGTCGACCTGCTCAAGACCCGGCGCGTCGTCCGTACGCTGCTCATGCGCCGGACGCTGCACCTGGTCACCGCCGCGGACTGCCTGACCCTCCGGCCGGTGCACCAGCCGATGCTGGTCGCGCGCATGGTCGGCACCCTGGGACGCCGGCTGCCCGGGGTCGACCTGGAGGCACTCGGCGCGGCCGGGCAGGCCCTGTTCGCCGAGGAACCGCGGACGCTGCCCGAGGTGGGACGTCGTCTCGGCGACCGCTGGCCCGGCGTCGCCGCGCGGGACCTCGGCGATGCCCTCTCCAGCCTGGTGCCGCTGGTGCAGACGCCGCCGCGGGGGCTGTGGCGCCGGCAGGCACCGGCCCGCAACACGACGGTGGGCGCCTGGCTCGGGCGCGAGCCGGAGACGCCGGAGCAGGACGACGTGCTCGCGGCTCTGGTGCTGCGCTACCTGCGGGCCCACGGGCCGGCCGCGGGTGCGGACCTGCGGGCCTGGTCCGGGCTGAGCGGTCTGCCGCCGGTCGTCGAGCGGCTGCGGCCGCGCTTTCGGACCTTCCGCGACGAGCGCGGCCGCGAGCTGCTCGACGTCCCCGACGGCCCGCTGCCCGACGGCGAGCAGAGCGCACCGGTCCGCTTCCTGCCCGCCTTCGACAACGCCGTCCTCGGCTACGACGACCGCTCGCGGATCGTCGGCGACGAGCACCGGGGCCTGAGCGTGACGGGGGCACGGTTCGTCCTGGTCGACGGCTTCGTGGCGGCCACGTGGACGAGCAGCGACCGCGCGGACGGCGGGGTCGCGGTCACGGTCCGGCCGCTGCGCCCGCTGGACGCGCACGAGCGTGATGGCCTCGAGGCAGAGGGAGCGAACCTGGCCGCCTTCCTGGGCGACGGGACGCCGGGATCGCTGACGGTGGCGGACCCGTAGGCACGCGCCGGCTCGCACGGTGGAGCGGGACGACCAGCGGGTGTCACACCCGGATCGCGGCCGGGGTCATGTGGCACCACCCGGCGGTGTTCGAGGACTCGATGGGCGTCGGCCGGAAGGTCGACCCGTGGCACCGGCTGGATCGCAACCTGGCGTCCTTCGCCGCCATGGCCGCGGCCGGCGTGATCGGCTGCGGCGTCTGCCTCGATCTCCACTACTCCATGACGCACGACCGCGGGCTCGACGAGGCCAAGGCGCGGGAGGTACCGCGGTGGCGGGAGTCCACCGCCTTCACCACCCCCTGGAGGGCAGGGTCATGGAGTCCGCCGAGGCGGTGAGCCGGACCCCGCCGGCCGTGACCGACGAGATGTCGGCCGCCCTGCTCTCGGGCCTGGGCGCACCCGCGCTCGTCGAGCTGACCGCCCGGATCGGGATGATGAACACGACCGCCCGGGGGAACGTCGCACTGGGCATCCGGTCGCAGGAGTTCTCCGCGTCCTGCGGCCTGCCGCCGCTGGCGGCCCCGACGGCGGACGGCGTCGCCTCGGCGTGACCGACGATCCGTTCCTCGCCCACCGCAGCCTGCTGTTCACCGTCGCCTACGGGATGCTCCGCTCGGCCGCCGACGCCGGCGTCTGACCCAGCTGATCGTCAACCCCTTCGTCGTCTGGCGGTCGCGAGGGACGAGCCCACAGTCGTTGGCCGAGTCATCGAGTCGTTGACGGGGTCGGCCCCTGGCCTCCCTGGTTCAGGCCGGGTTGCTCAGGTCAGCTCATGAGCCCGTGCTGGTGCGTCCAGTTGGTGGCTTCGACGCGGCTGCGGACGCCGATCTTGCGGTAGATGGCGGCGCAGTGGTTGCTGACGGTGCGCACGCTCAAGCCCAGCTCGGAGGCGATCTCGGAGTCGGAGAGTCCGGCGGCGACGGCGCAGAGGATGTCGATCTGGCGGGCGGTGAGGACGCTGTGCGGCTGTGCCGCGCCGTCCGTCCTGTCCGGGTCGACCCGGACGGCGACCGTGGTGGCGTAGTCGAGGGCGAGGCAGAGGGCTGCTTCGGCGGAGAGCCGGGCTCCTTCGCGGCCGAGTGTGGTGTAGCGGTGGGGGCCGAGGCGGCGTCGCACGGTGCGCAGGGCGTCGTCATAGCGCGCACGGCGGGCGGGGACGAGGACCGAGTGCAGCACCGGGGTGAGGTGTTCGAGCCGGCCTTGCAGGGTCGCGGCGGCTTCCAGGTCGCCGGTTTCGGCGGCCAGGGTGACCAGGGTGACGTGGGTGAGGGCGGGTTGGATGGTGTCGGCGGCCCTGAACTGGTCGACGAGCTGCAGGTGCTCGACTGCGGCCGTGGCGGCGCCGGAGTAGTCGTGGTCGAGCAGCAGCCGGCCGGCAGAGACGGCGAGGAGGTAGCTGCGGGCGTACTGGTCGTTGACGGTGCGGCACAAGCTCAGCAGGTGGGCGATGTCGGGCAGGGCGGCAGGTGGGGGATGTGGCAGGCCGAGGAGCGCCAGGGCGGCGAGGATGGTGGCGCGGGCGTCGTCGTGGGCTTGAGCCCGGTCCAGCGCGGCCCGGCCGAGGTCGAACGCGGCGTCGGGGTCGCCGGCTTGGTGGGTGAGCATGGCGGCGTAGGCCTCGAACCGGGCCAGGCGCCGCTGGTCGCCCCGGCGTTCGCAGCGGTGGCGAGCCTCGGCGACCGCGGCGGTGGCGGTCTTGCGGTCCCCGGTCACGGGGTAGGTGGTGAACGCCAGCTCGAGGCCGAGCAGCAGGACGGTTTCCTCGGCGCAGTCGCGGGCCAGCTGCAGCCCGTCGGCGAGGCGTTGCCGAGCCCACCGGGAGTGGGCTTGGGGGTTGGTGGTGTGGCGGGTGAGCGCGGCGCTCCACAGCAGGCCGCGGGCGACCAGGTTCGGGTCGACGCCGTCGAGGGGATGGGTGGCTTCGAGGAGCTGCTCGATGCGGAGCCGGGCTGCAGCGTCGTGACCGACGGCGACCAGGTACGGTGCGCAGTCGACCGCGCACCGCAACGCGGCCAGGACCTCGCCGCTGCTGCGGTGTCGGTCCACGGCAGCCAGGATGTCGGCCCAGTAGGTGTCGAGGAGCCGGTAGGCGAGGGTCAGGTCCCCGGCCAGGTGCGCGGCACCGGCCTTCGCGGCGAGAGCGGTGACGTGACGCAGGTGCCGGTCGGCGACCTGGGCCGAGTCGGTGCCGTCGAGGTGTCCGCGGGCGTACATGCGCACCAGCGTGGGCAGGTGGTAGAGCCCCGGAACTGCAGGGTCCTGCTCGGTGCCGGGGTCGACCAGCTCGACGTCGACGAGCTCGGCGAGGGTGTCGAACAGATCCCCCACGCCGGTGCTGTCGGTGCTGCCGGTGACGGCGGCGGCGTCGTCGAGGGTGAACGGCCCGGCGAACACCGCTAGGTCGCCCAGCAACGACTGCGCCGCAGGCGGGACGTGGCGCACGGTGGCGTCCAGCGCGGCGGCCATCGACGTGTGCCGGGCCGGGCCGGGAGAGGTGTGGCGGGGGCGGGGGGCGCGGAGCAGCTCCAGGCCCGCACCGTTGCGCAGCGCGTCGACGAACGCCTCCGGCGGCAGGCTCGCGACTCGGGCGGCGGCGAGCTCGAGGGCCAGCGGGTGCCCCGACAGCAGCCGGCAGAGCCCGGTGACCGCGGCGGTGTTCATCGAGGTCAGTTGGAAGGTGGCGTCGGCCTCGGCGGCGCGGGCGGCGTAGAGGGCCACCGCGGGTGGCGTTGCCGCTGCCGGCGGGCGGAGTCGCGGCCCCGGGCCGGGAGGCGTCGACCCGGCCGTCGCCCAGGGGAGGGGCCGGACCCGGTACACGATCTCCCCCTCGACTCCGAGGGGGGTCGCGCTGGTGGCCAGTACCCGCACCCGTGGGCTGGCGGTCCGGGCCCGCTGCAGCAGCCCCCGCAGATCGAGCAGCTGCTCGGCGTCGTCGAGCACCCACAGCACGAGCTGAGCCTGCTCCGCCGCCGCAGCCGCCATCGAGTGGTCACCGGCCGCTGAGGTGAGCGGCCTGGACCGGACCGGCGCCGGTGCGCCTCGTGACGCCTTGCCCACGGACCAGGGCACCACCGGGATCCGTGCAGCCAGCCGAGTGGCGACCGCGGCCGCCACCGAGGTCTTCCCGACCCCACCCATCCCGGTCAGGGTCACCAGCTGCGTGCCCTCCCGGACGAGGAGCTCGCTCAGGTGGTCGACGTCCTCGTCGCGACCGATCACCCGACCCCGCCCCGGCCACGCCGGCTCTCCGACCGGCGTCGCTGCCGGCTGCGCGGTGACCGCATCTGCTCCCGCGTCCGAGGGGAGGGCACCAGGCACGCAGATCACCCCCCTTCGCTCTGCGCCGTCTCGCCCAGCTGGCTGACCCGATGATCGTGGAAGTCCGGCGAAGTGGAGGCCATGAGTAATTCTGCTCATCGTGGCCGGGTCGAGCCCGGCGTTAGCGTGCCGCCGCCCGACCGAGGAAGCGATGGGGTCAGCCGAGGCGCCGCAACCAGACCTCGGAGCTCCGCAGACGCGGGCACACGCCTCGACAAAGGGGGTGAACGCCGTGGAAACAGACCAGGCGGTCGGACGCGCACTCGGAACACGGCTCCTGCTCCCGGCGGTCTCGGGCTGTTCGCCGCCAGCGCCTCACCGTCACCGAACGACGGCGAGTGCGTCAACGAGAGGGTTGTCGACCCTTCTACGGGCACGTTCGAGCCCTTCGCCTCTCAGTCGTTCGTGTCCGGTGAGCGAGCACCGGAGCACACAACGGGAATCAGCAGAGCGACGGCAACAGCCGCCTCGTGACCGGCGTCAACTGTCTGCGGTTCTGAACCCGGACTCGCCTCCTCGAACGGGGCAATGGCGTCCCAGCGAAGAGTTCACCGGCGGTCGTCCCGGCAGAAGGGATCTGGGTCTGTTGCGGGAACAGGACCTGGGTCCATTGGTCCCAGCCGTCGCGAGCGCGACCCTCGATGCGTCATTCCGATCCGGGCCGGTAGCGGCTGCTGAACAGTCGGATCGGCCGGGCAGACAGCCCGCTGGCGGCTGGGGCTGGGCACGGTCCCGGCTGCGGTCGCCGACGTGCTGCTCCATCAGGTCCGTCTCGGACCGGCGCCATCCAGACCGTCACGTCGGAGGGACGACCATGACCGCCACCACACCCGTCACCACGCCCGTCAACGCTCCGGCGACCACCGGCGGCCGCATCCTCGCCTGGTTCCGGGTCAGCACCACACGCAACCGTGCCCGGCGCGTGGCCCCGGTCGCCGCACCGACGGCGATGCCGACCCGGTTCGGCGACAGCTACCTCTGGCCTGACGGCAGTTGGACGCACTCCAGCTGAACCCGACAGCGCCAGCCGCCCCACCGCATCAACGTGCCCGCGATGGCCCAGGACCTGAACCAGGTTCGAACACAGGAGGGATGACGATGAACAGAATCGCCAAGACCATGGGGGCAGCCGGTGTCAGCGCGGCCGTCCTGATCGGTCTCCCGGGTACGGCCTCGGCCGCGTTGGACAACAGCCAGAAGGACCGGATCGTGGCCCAGCACAACCTGTACCGCGACGAGGTCGGCACCCCGCCATTGGCATGGGACGACACGCTCGCGGCGGCGGCGCAGGCCTACGCCGACAAGCTGCTGCCCACCGCGCAGGCCGACGGACCCCTGCTCCACGACCCCAACAGGGGCGAGGTCGGTGAGAACCTCTACAACGCCTGGAGCTCAGGATTCGGCGCGACGGCTCCTGATCCCCTCGACGCCTTGGCTTGGTGGTACTCGGAGAAGGCCATGTACGACGCCAATCCTCAACCGGTGGGCAACTCCATCCAATCGTGGGGCCACTACTCGCAGATGGTGTGGAAGGACACCCAGCGGGTCGGCTGCGGTGCTGCCAGTGGGTCCCGAAACGGTCGCTTCGACACCGTGGTGGTGTGCCGCTATGACCCGCCGGGCAACATGATCGGCGAGATGCCGTACTGAATGCCGTACTGAGTCGTGCGACATGCCGTACTCGGTGGTGCTGCGTCGGGCGCCGGAATGCAGAGCACTCGGTGCCCGGCCCAGCACGCCCGGGTGGCATCACCGGATGAGCGCTGCGGCCCGTCGGGCCGGCAGCGGGCTCGCTGACCACCCGGTTGGGCACGGTCCCGGCCCCGGTCGCCGACGTGTTGCATCGCCGGAGCCGTCCTGGACCGGCGCCGTTCTGATCGTCTGGGTGGAGGGGATGGTCATGACACCGCACGCCGCCGTGGTCCTGCGCTCGTGGTTCCTCGGCCGGTCGCCACGGGGCTCGGCCTCGCCGTGGCACGTGGCCAGGCGGTGATGGGCGCCGTGGCGGCTGTACCGGCTCGAGCCGGACGGCGGTTCGCGTGGCGGCGTGCTGCGCTGACCGTCGTGGCGGTCGCTGTCGGGATGAGCGTGCTGACCTGCGCCAGCAGCGACGTGGCCAGCGCGTCGGGCGTGTCGGCGTCGACGAGGGACGCCACCGAGTTGGGCGCCAGGCTGCGCCCGATCATCACCGGAGCGCTGCACGAGCTGGACGTCCCGGGAGCAGTCGTCCTGGTCCGCACACCGGCCGGACAGTACGAGGAGGCGTTCGGCACCCGCCAGCTGGGCAGCAACGACCCGGTCGGGATCGATGACCACTTCCGGGTCGGATCGATCACCAAGACGATGACCGGCACCGTCGTGCTGCAACTGGTGCAGGAGCGCAGGATCGCGCTGAGCGACCCGGTCTCGAAGTACCGCCCCGATGTCCCCAACGGCGACCACATCACCATCGCGCAGCTGCTGGACATGCGCAGCGGCCTGCACAGCTACACCGAGCTCGAGTCGTTCAACCGCATCCTCGACCAGGACCCCACCAGGGTGTGGCATCCCGAGGAGCTGCTCGCGCTCGGCCTGGCCCAGCCCCCCTACTTCCCGCCCGGCGAGGGGTACCACTACTCGAACACGAACACCGTCCTACTGGGCCTGATCATCGACCAGCTCACCGGTCGCCAGCTCGCCGACGTCTTCCGCGAACGGATCTTCCAACCGCTCGGTCTGCGCCAGACGCTGCTGCCGCCGATCGAGGACAACGCCATCCCGGCTCCCCACCCACACGGCTACCTCTTCGGCACCAACCTCTCCACCCTGACCGACCCGGCGCTCCCACCCGACCAGCAGGCCGCCGTCCGCGACGGCACACTGCTGCCCAACGACGTCACCGCTCTGAACCCGTCGTGGGGCTGGGCGGCCGGAGCCGTGATCTCCACCGCCGCCGACCTGGCCGTCTACGTCAGAGCACTGGTCACCGGCGGCCTGCTCGACCGCGCCTTGCAGCAGCAGCGGCTAGACAGCCTCACCCCGGTCGATCCCGCCGATCCGGACAGCGCCTCCTACGGCCTGGCGTTGGCCCGGTTCGGGCCGATGATCGGCCACGACGGTTCGTTGCCCGGATACCAGTCGTTCATGGGCCATGACCCGGTTCGCGGGAACACCCTCATCGTCTTGACCAACCTGCAGACCGCCCCCGACGGCACCCAGCCGGCCAACGAGATCGCCAGGCGCATCCTCGCCCGGCTCTGATCCGCACAGATCCGCAACCGCCCCACCGGAGCACCCCGGCCACCACCACCAGGGGCGAGGACTCCGACGCCCGCCGGTCGATCACGGCCGTCAGCGGTCCGAAGCTGGCAGCGCAGGCAGCCCGAGCGGGCACGGCGTCACGGCTGGCAACACCCCCGACCGAGGAGCAGACGTGCACGCCTCCCTGATCATCGTCATCCTGGTGCTGCCCCTCCTCGTCGGTCTGTGGGTACAGCACCGCCTGATCCAGCGGTCCCCGGACAGCGGGATGGGTGGGCTGTCGGTCAGCGACCTGATCGAGCCCGTCCGCACACTGGCGGTGCTGCTCCTCGCATTCGTGCTGGTCTCGGCCTACAGCTCGTACGACACCGCCAGCCAGCAAGCGGCGGCCGAAGCCGGCGCGGTCCAGGCGATGGCGGAGAGTGCGGCACTGCTGACCCCGGAGTCGCGCCGCGATGTGCTGGGCCCGTTGCAGTGCTACGCCCGAGCGGTCGCCGGGCCGGACTGGCGCGCGCAGGCTGAGGGCAGCGCGTTGTCCCCGATCGCCGATGCGGCATCCCACGGCATCGATGCAGCGCTCGCACGAGCGCGCAGCGACGAGCGCAACGTCGCCGTGGTCGAGCCGATCACGTTGGAGAACAACCGCCGCATCGAGGCGCGCATCCTGCGGGCCGAGGAGGGCCAACCCGCCGTCCCCGGTCAGGCGTGGACGCTGATGCTGGTCACGGTGGCCATCACGGTGGGCGTTGCGGCGCTGCTGGGCCATCCGCCGGTACACCGGCGTCTGCAGCTGGCCGTGCTCGTCGGGACAGTGGTCGTGTACGGCCTCTCCCTGCTCATCATCCAAGACCTCGACACTCCCTTCACCGGCCCGGCGAAGATCGAGCCCACCGCGATGCTCGACGTCGAACAGCGGATCGCCGCTCTGCCCGATGGCACCGCAGTCCTCCCCTGCGACGGGCAAGGCCGCCTCCTCTGAAGATCATCAAGGGGAGCAACACCTGCAGCTCATCGAGCTGGGCGGCGCTGAGCCGGCTTCGACCGCAAGGTCGACACCCAGCGCTGGCTCGACGAGGTCGCCGCTGCCGTGGTCACCGGCTCCTACGTCGACCCGGGTGCGGGCCGGCAGACCTTCGCCCAGTACTACGCCGAGTGGTCGGCCCGCCAGGTGTGGGCGCCCGGCACCGAAACGGCGATGAGCCTGGCCGCTCGCACGTCGAGCACCGGGTCGAGAGCGTGGTCAACCGCGGCCTGGCGCCGGGCACGTGCACACCCGGATCAACGACGTCCGCGCTGTCCTGCGCGGCGCCGTCGCCGACCGGGTGATCCCGCGCGACCCGAGCGAGGGCATCGCCCTCCCCTGCCGCCGCACGGCCGCCACCATGACGCTGCGGCAGGTGTGCCTCGCGCCGTCACTGGTCGACCTGCTGGCCGAGCACGTCGCCGCCCACTGCCCGGAGGGCACCTGGCTCTTCACCGGAGAAGCGGGACAATCCCCGCACCAGAACACCGTCGGCTACCGCTGGCGCACCACCATCCGGGCCGCCGACCTCACGGGCGTGAAGCTGCACGACCTCCGGCACTCCTAGGCCTCCGGGCTCATCGCCTCCGGCTGCGACGTCGTCACCGTCCAGCGGGCCCTCGGGCACGCCAGCGCCACCACGACGCTGAACACCCACAGCCACCTCCGGCCTCCCGCGGAGGACCGCACGAGGCGGGCCGTCGATGAGGCGTGGAGTGCCATCACCGTGCCATCGGAGCGGTCAGCGACTCGCTGACCTGCATAAATGTCACTGGCTCACACGTTGAAGCGGAACTCCACGACGTCGCCGTCCTGCATGACGTAGTCCTTGCCCTCGATGCGCACCCAGCCGCGGGCCCGGGCCTCCTGCAGGGAGCCGGCCTCGACCAGCTGGTCGTAGGAGACGATCTCGGCCTTGATGAAGCCGCGCTGGAAGTCGGTGTGGATGACGCCGGCGGCCTCGGGGGCGGTGGCGCCCGTGCGGATCGTCCAGGCGCGGGCCTCCTTGGGCCCGGCGGTCAGGTAGGTCTGCAGGCCGAGGGTGGCGAAGCCGACCCGGGCCAGCTGGTGCAGGCCGGGCTCCTCCTGGCCGATGCCGGTGAGCAGCTCGGCGGCCTCGTCCTCGGGCAGCTCGACGAGCTCGGCCTCGATCTGGGCGTCCATGACGATCGCCTCGGCCGGGGCCACGAGTGCGCGCAGCTCGGCGAGGAGCGCCTCGTCGGCCAGCTCCTCCTCGTCGACGTTGAAGACGTAGAGGAACGGCTTGGTGGTCAGCAGGGTCAGCTCGCGCAGCGGCTCGGGGTCGACGCCGGCGGCGAAGAGGGTCCGCCCCTCGTCGAGCACCTCCTGGGCGGCCCGGGCGGCGTCGAGGACGGCGGCCCGCTCGCGGTCCTTGCGAGCTTCCTTCTCCAGCCGCGGGATCGCCCTCTCCAGCGTCTGCAGGTCGGCCAGGATCAGCTCGGTGTTGATCGTCTCGATGTCGTCGGCCGGTGAGACCTTGCCCTCGACGTGCACCACGTCCGGGTCGCCGAACACCCGGATCACCTGGCAGATCGCGTCGCTCTCCCGGATGTTGGCCAGGAACTTGTTGCCCAGGCCGGCCCCCTCGGAGGCGCCGCGCACGATGCCGGCGATGTCGACGAACGACACCGTCGCCGGGACGACCTTCTGCGAGGAGAACAGCTGCGCCAGCGTCTGCAGGCGGGGGTCCGGCACACCGACCACACCGACGTTGGGCTCGATGGTGGCGAACGGGTAGTTCGCCGCCAGGACGTCGTTCTTGGTCAACGCGTTGAACAGCGTCGACTTGCCGACGTTGGGCAGCCCGACGATGCCGATGGTGAGACTCACGGAGGTCCAGCCTACGTGGGCCCGCCCGCCGCGCCCGCCCGCCGTCCGGCGCCCGGCCGGCCCCCAGGAAGACGAGGCATACTGCGGCGGATGCACGTGCGCGTGCTCCTGCGCCCCGCCCTCGCCGTCCTGCTCGTCGGCAGCCTGATGGGCGTCCTCGCCGTCCCGCTGTTGCTGGCCCCCGGGATCACCCTGGGCCGGCTCGTGGACCGCGCCAACGCCCAGCCGACCACGCCGGTCGACCGGCCGCTGACCGGCAACACCCGCGTGCTCGCCGCCGACGGCTCGCTGATCGCCCAGTTCTACGAGCACGACCGGACGCTGGTCACCAGCGTCCAGATCGCCCCGGTGGTGAAGCAGGCGCTGATCGACATCGAGGACTCCCGCTTCTACCAGCACGGAGCGCTCGACCCCAAGGGCATCGCGCGGGCGGTGGTCACCGACCTGCGCTCCGGCGGCAATGCGCAGGGCGGCTCCACGCTCACCCAGCAGCTGGTCAAGCAGACCCTGGTGCAGAACGCGACGACGCCGGAGCAGCAGCAGGCGGCGGTCGCCGACAGCCTGGCCCGCAAGCTCGTCGAGGCCCGCTACGCCACCGAGCTGCAGGGTGAGTTCACCAAGGACGAGATCCTCACCCGCTACCTGAACACGGTGTACTTCGGCGCCGGCGCCTACGGGCTCGAGTCCGCGGCGCAGACCTACTTCTCCACCGACGCCGCGCACCTGACCCTCGCCCAGGCGGCGACGCTGGCCGGGCTCGTGCAGAACCCCAGCGCCCTGAACCCGATCGACCACCCGCAGGCCGCCCAGGAACGGCGCGACCAGGTCCTCACCCGCATGCACGACCTGGGCCACATCAGCGCGCAGGACCTCGTCGCCACCACGGCGCAGCCGGTCACCGTCCGGCCGGGCGGGACGGCCAACGGCTGCGCCGGCGCCGCGCTCGGCGGGTTCTTCTGCGACTACCTGCAGGACCACCTCACCGGCACCCTCGGGCTCACCCCGGACCAGCTGAGGAACGGCGGGCTGACCATCCGGACGACGCTGCGGCCGGACCTGCAGCGCGCCGGCGACCAGGCGGTCGTCGCGACGCTGCCGATGGACAGCAGCCTGGCCGCCATCTACACCGTCGTCGAACCGGGCACCGGAGCGGTGTTGGCCATGAGCGACAACCGCAGGTTCGGCTGCACGGGCACGGGCTGCACGTCGGTGGACCTCAACGTCGCCGCGGCCGCGGGGGCCGGATCGACCTACAAGCTGTTCACGGCGGCGTCGGCCATGGAGCAGGGCTACACCATGGACTTCACCCAGACGACGTCCAACCCCTACTACTCCCGGGTCTTCGAGCAGAACGGCGGCCGCGTCGGCGCCCCCTACAGCGTCGAGAACGCGACCGACCACTACCCGGCCACGCTGGACATGGCCGAGGCGTTGGTGCGCTCCTCCAACACCTACTTCGTCGCCCTCGAGGACTCACTCGGCAGCGTGGCCGGACCGGTGCGCACCGCGCAGCAGCTGGGGCTGTCCTCGCTGACCGACGACCTCGCGCACCAGTTCACCTCCGCGGAGCTGGGCTCGTTCACCCTCGGCCCGATCGCCACCAGCCCGCTCGCGCTCGCCACCGCCTACGCGACCGTCTTCTCCGGCGGCACGCGCTGCGACCCGACCCCGGTCATCGCGATCCTCACCCCCGACGGCACGCCGCTGACCGGCCCCGACGGCACGCCGGTCGACACCGGCACGCACTGCACCCCCGGCGTGCTCCCCGCCGGCATCGCCGACACCCTCACCCAGGTGCTGCGCGGCGACGTCGAGAGCTCCATCGGGACCGCGACCCGCGCGGCCGTCCCCGGCCACCAGATCGCCGGCAAGACCGGCACCACCCAGGACCACCACTCGGTCGCCTTCGTCGGGTCCACGCCGCAGTACACCGCCAGCGTCATGGTCGAGAACCCCGACACCGCCCAGGACGTCGGCGGGTACGGCGGCGACAAGGGCGCGCAGATCTGGCACGACGCGATGCAGCCGATCCTCACCGACGAGCCGGTCAGGGCCTTCCCGCCGGCCGACCCCGCCCACCTCGGCCGGCTCGCCGACCGGAGCGGGGGCACCTGCACCGCGCAGGTGGGCGACCTGCAGATCCCCTGCAGCTGACCGGCGGTCAGTTCACGCAGGAGGAGGCGGAGAAGGTCGACGTCAGGCCGTCCGACCCGACCGGGGACGGCGACGACGACGCGGCCGGTGAGGGTGCGGACGGCGACAGCGAGGCCGCCGGGGCCGTGGACCCGGCCGACCCGGCGGGCGCCACCGTGCGGCCGTCGGTGCCCAGGGTGAGCGTCACCCGGTCCACGTCGGAGGAGGCGCCCACGGCGACGCCCGGGACCGCCTCGGCCACCGCCTTGGCCTGCGCCTCCGTCCCCGGCGGGTAGGTCACCGTGGTCAGGCTGCTCGTCGTGCCCGTGTCGGCGACGGAGGCCGGAAAGCCGAGGCCCCGCAGCGCGTCGGCCTGCTGGGTGGCCAGCCCGGCGGTGTCGGTGCCGTTGACCACCTGCACGTCCACCGCCGCCGGCGCGGCCGCGGGAGCGTCGACGTAGGCCGCGGGCTCGCCGACGACCTCGGCGACGAACGCCGGCAGCGCGGCCCGGTCGACGGCCACGACGGACACGGCGTTGCCGCTGTCGTCGCGGATGGTCGGCGTCCCGAGGGTGGGGATCGTGGTGAAGGCGACGTCGCCGGAGGCGATCGCGGCGAACTGCTCGGCGAACTGCAACAGGTCCAGGCCGGGGTCGGTCTGCACCGCCGAGCCCACCGCCTGCAGCAGGCGGCGCAGCTTGGCCGGGTCGAGCAGCACCCCGCTCGAGGTGGCCTTGCGCAGCTCGGTGGAGAGGAAGTACTGCTGGCGGACCACCCGGTCCAGGTCGCCCCGCGGCAGCCCGTGCCGCTGGCGGACGAACGACAGCGCCTGCTTGGCGTCCAGGGTGGAGACCCCGGCCGGCAGGTCGGTGCCGGAGTACGGGTCGCTGGCCGGCTGGTTCAGGCACACCTGGACCGGGCCGAGCACCTGCGCCACCTGGTAGAAGCCGAGCAGCGACACCCGCACGAAGTGGTCGACGTGCAGCCCGGTCAGGTCCTGGACGGTCCGGATCAGCAGGGCCATGCCCCCGGCGTCCCCACCGCCGTTCGCGGCGCCGGCGGCGAACGCCGAGTTCAGCTTGCCCTTGCCGACGCCGGGGATGTCGACCCAGGAGTCGCGCGGCAGCGAGATCACCGTCGCCCGGCCCCCGCCGGCCGGGACGTGCAGCAGCATCATCGTGTCGGTGTTGACCGCCCCGTCGACCTCTCCCGTGCTCAGCTCGGCCAGCACCTCCGGGCTGGCGCCCTCGGGGCGGTGGTCGTCGCCGACCAGCAGCACGTTCTGCTCCGCGGACGCGCCGGAGGAGCCGGGCCCGGCGATCTGGGTGACGCTGGAGCCCAGGGTCCGGTAGGCGTACCAGCCGTAGCCGCTGCCGGCGAGCACCAGCAGCGACAGCACCGCCGCCAGGGCGCGCGCCAGCCGGACCGGGAGGCTCGCGCGCGGCTGCACCTGCTCGACGGTAGGCCCGGCTCCTGGGCGTCACCTGGGCGGCGGCGTGGAGAACAAATTCCCGGTGCCGGGCGGGACCGCGTCCCGTGGCGGCCACGACCCTGCGTGTGCCAGCCTCGGCTCCGCCGAGGTCGTCGTCCGGAGCCGGGCAGCAGGCCGCGTCCCCCGGCAGACCCCAGCGCGCAGGGCACCGTCCCGAGTTGCGCTGGACCCACTCCAGGACTGGACTGACTCCACGTCACCCGGCAGGGTGACGTGACGTGCGTCGCCCCCGGTCGCGCACGACCCAGTCGAGTACAGGAGGACGCCTTGTCCGGTGAACCACGACGGGTGGGGATGGCCGTGGTCGGCCTCGGAGGAGCGGTCGCCACGACCGCCGTCGCGGGCCTGGAGCTGCTGCGCTCCGGTTCGAGCGACACCTCGGGGCTGCCCCTCGCAGGAGTGGAGGTGGACGGCGTCCCCGTCGAGGAAGCGACCGGGCTGGTGCCCTACACCGACCTCGTCGTCGGCGGCTGGGACCTCGACGGCTCCGACCTGCGCAAGGCCGCCGAGCAGCACGGCGTCCTGGACTCCGCCCAGCTGGAGCGGGCCGCGGCCCACCTCTCCTCGGTGACGCCCTGGGCGGCGGCCGGGGACGCCGACTTCTGCCGCAACGTGACCGGCGGCAACGTGGTGCTGGCCGAGACCCGCCGGGCCCAGGTCGACGCCGTCCGGGCCGACCTGGCCCGCTTCCGCGAGGAGCAGCGGCTCGACGGGCTGGTCCTGGTCAACCTGGCCTCGACCGAGCGCTGGCCCGACCCGTCGGCGCCCGCCCTGCAGTCGGCCGAGGCGTTCGAGGCCGGCCTGGACGCCGACGACCGCTCGATCACCCCGGCGATGGTCTACGCCTACGCCGCGATCGCCGAGGGCGTCGGCTACGTCAACTTCACCCCCTCGCTGGCCGCCGACGTCCCGGCCCTGGTGGAGCTGGCCGAGCAGCGCGGGGTGCCCGTCACCGGCAAGGACGGCAAGACCGGGCAGACCATGATCAAGACGGTGCTGGCGCCGGCCTTCCGCAGCCGGGCGCTGACCGTCGAGGGCTGGTACTCGACCAACATCCTGGGCAACCGCGACGGCCTGGCCCTCGAGGACCCGGACTCGCTGTCGAGCAAGCTGCAGACCAAGGGCAACGTGCTCGACTCGATCCTCGGCTACCCGGTCGAGGACCACCTGGTGCGCATCGACTACTACCGGCCGCGCGGCGACGCGAAGGAGGCCTGGGACGCGATCGACCTGGTCGGCTTCCTCGGCCGGCGCATGCAGGTCAAGATCGACTTCCAGTGCCGCGACTCGATCCTGGCCGCGCCGCTGGCCATCGAACTGGCCCGCCTCACCGACCTGGCCCAGCAGCGCGGCGAGCGCGGCGTGCAGACCCAGTTCGGCTGGTTCTTCAAGGCGCCGATGACCCCCGACGGCAACACGCCCGAGCACGCCCTGCACCGGCAGGAGCGCGTGCTGCTCGACTGGCTGGCCGCGGGCCCGGCCGACCGGTGACGGGCGGGCCCCCCGCCCTCGCGCGGCTGCGGCCCCTGCTGGCCGAGATCGGCGACGCCAAGCGGGTCCGCGTCGCCGACGCCCCCGGGTCGCTGGCGGAGCAGGCCTTCGCCCGCGCCTGGGGGCGGCTGGTCGCCGGCGAGGACGCGGCCGCGGTCGCGCTGTCGGAGGCGGCGGCAGCGGTGGCCCGGGCCCGGCTGGCCGGCATCGACGGCGCGGTGCTGCGGACGGCCGGCCTGTCCGACGGCGAGGCGCGTGAGGTGTTGCGCCGCGGGTTCGACGAGGTCGCCGGGCCGGTCGACCCCGCGCTGCGGGACACGCTGCGGGAGGCCCTGCCCCTCGTCGTCCCGGCGCCGGAGCCGCCCGCGCTCGCCGGGCGGCTCAACCGCCAGCCGCGCGCCGGGGCCACGGCCCCGGGCCGGGCGCGGGTGATCGTCGAGCCCCCGGAGAGCCACGGCGACCACTGCCTGACCGTGGCGGTCTACGGGGTGCTCGTCGCGCCGGTGTTCGGCGCCGACCCGGTGCCGCCGTTCCTCGTCGGGCTGGCCCACCACCTGCACAACGGAGCGCTGCCCGACGCCGGGTTCGCCGGCGAGGTGCTGCTCGGGTCCGCGCTGCCGCGGGTGATGGCCACGCTGGAGGAGCGCGAGCTGGCGGCCCTGCCCGCGCCGCTGGCCCGGCGGCTGCGCGCGGTGCTCGGGCTGCGCGCGGACGCCGGGGCTCGTGAGTCGCAGGCCTTCCACGCCGCCGACGTCCTGGACCGGGTGCTGCAGGTGCACCACCACGCGCGCGCCGCGGGGTTCACCGCCGACCAGGCGCTCGACGACCTCGAGCTCGTGCACGCCGGGCCGGTGCAGGCCTTCCACCTCGACGTGCTGGCGGCGGCAGGCCTGTGAGCGGCTCTGTCGACCTGCGGCTGCGCCGTGCGGGAGCGGACGGCGACGCCGCGACCGCTGCCGCACCCGACGTCCCGGTGGTCGACGGCATCCCGTTCGCCCGCGCGGGGCGCGACGAGCTGCGCGCGCAGGTGGCCGGCCTGCTCGCCCGCGGCGAGGTCGACCGGGCCCGGGTGGCGCTGCTCGCCGACGCCGACGACTGGTGGACCGAGCCGGCCCCGCCCCCCGAGCAGCTGGCCCGCGTACCGGCCGCGACCACGCTGCGGGAGGCGATGGGGCTGCTCGGCATGGGCCGGGTGGGCGACTACTTCGCCCACCGCTGGTCCGACCCGACCCACCTGGCCGGGCTGGCGCTGCTGCAGCAGCACTGGCCGGGGAGGAGGCCGGTGGTGGACGTCGCCTGTGGCACCGGCACGCACCTGCGCGAGCTGGCCCGCCGCGGCTGCACCGACCTCACGGGCGTCGACGTCGTGTGGGCCAAGCTGTGGCTGGCGCGGCGGTTCGTCTGCGCAGGAGCGCGCTACGTCTGCGCCGACGTCACCGCCGCGCCCGACCTGGCCGCCGCCCACGGCGTCCGGGCCCCGGCCTACGTGCTCTGCCACGACGCCTTCTACTTCCTGCGGGACAAGCCGGCCGCGGCGGCGGCGATGCGCGCGCTGGCCGGGGACGGCGGCACCGTCGTCGTCGGGCACGCGCACGTCGCCGACCCGCACGGCGAGCCGCTGACGCCGGAGGGCTACGCCGCGGTGCTCGGCACCGACCTGCTCTACGACGACGCGGAGCTCACCGCCGCGCTGCTCGCCGGCCGCCCGCCGCGGCCGGCCGCAGCGACGGACCTGCACGAGAGCGAGGCGGTCGCCCTGGTCGCCGGCGACCCGCGCTCCCCCGCCCCGGTCGACCTCGGCGAACCGCTCGGGCCGCTGCGCCGCAACCCGCTCTACGTCGACGGCGTGCTGCGTTGGCCCAGCGAGCGCTACGCGGCCGAGTACGGCCCCCGGTCGGGGTACCTGCCGGCCCGCTGGCCCGACCCGCTGCCCGCCGACGCCGCCCGCCGCCGCCTGCTGGTCGACCTGCCGGAGGCGTGGTGACCCCCATCCCCGTCCAGCGCGACCGCCGCTCCGGCACGACCACGTGGCCGGAGCGGTACGAGTTCGTCGACTGCTCCGTGGAGAGGAGACCGGTGCGCACCGTCGGCTGGGGCATCGCCGGCTGCGGCTGGGTGGCCCGCGACCACGCGCTGCCCGCGCTGCGGGGGACGTGGGGCGCGCGGGTCGTCGCGCTGCACGACCGCGACCCGGCGGCCATGGCCCGCATGGACGTCGAGGCGCCGCGGTGCGCCGACCTCGAGGCCTTCCTCAGCACGCCGGGGCTGGACGCGGTCTACGTCGCCGTCCCCAACTCCGCGCACCGCGCGGTGGTCGAGGCGGCGGTCGCGGCCGGCAAGGCGGTGCTCTGCGAGAAGCCCCTGGCCGCCGACGTCGCCGACGCCGAGGCGATGGTCGCCGCTGCCGAGGAGGCCGGCGTGCTCCTGGGGACGGCGTACGACCAGCGCTGGCACCCCGCGCACGTGCGGCTGCGCGAGCTGGTCCCCGAGCTGGGCACGGTCACCGCCGTCCGGATCGTCTACTGCTGCTGGCTGCCGGCCGAGTGGACCCCCGACGGCCGGCCGCACGACAACTGGCGGGTCGACCGCACCCGGGCCGGCGGCGGCGCGGCGATCGACCTGGCTCCGCACGGCCTGGACCTGGCCGGCGTCCTGCTCGGGGAGGACGCCGTCGAGCTGCGGGCGCTGCTGCAGCGGCGGGTGCACGACTACCCCGTCGACGACGGCGCGCTGCTGTCCGGGCGCACCGCCGGCGGCGTGCTGGTCGACCTGCACGTCGCGTTCAACACACCCGACGCGCTGCCCCGCCGCCGCCTGGAGGTCGTCGGCACCCGCGGGTCGGCGGTCGCCGTCGACACGATGGGGCAGAGCGCGGGGGGCTCGCTGACGCTGTACCGACCCGAGCCGGTGGCGGTCCCCTTCGCCGCCGGCACCACGCCCTTCGCCGCGCAGTTCGCCGCCTTCACCGCCGCGGTCGCCGGAATCGCGCCCTGGCCGTACGACGCCGCCCGCGACCTGGCCCTGCACCGGCTGCTGCTCACCGCCCTCGCCGAGCCCGGAGGCCCGCCGTGACCCCGCCACCCGCGACCCCGCCACCCGCGACCACCCCCGCCACCAACCCCTACCGCGGCCTGCTGCCCGACCTGCCCGCCTGGGCCTGCACCAACTGCGGGCACTGGCAGCGCTGGCCGGCCCCCGGGCCGCTGGTCTGCCCGGTGTGCGCCGACGTCCGCAACGCGCTGCCGGAGAACGGCTTCGAGTTCGTCACGCCGGAGCAGGCCGACGCGCTGGTCACCGGCTTCTGCCGGCCCACCGCGGTCGAGGGGGTCACCGAGTTCGGCACCGAGCCCCGCTTCGGCCTGGACAGCCGCGGGTGGGTGGTCGAGACCGACGCCGGGCTGGTCGGCTTCGAGTGCGCCCCCTGGTACACCGCCGACATGCTCGCCCGGCTGCGGGAGATGGCGGCCGCCGAGGGCGGCTTCGACGTCCTGGCCTCCAGCCACGTGCACGGCTACGGCGCGCTGTGGCAGCTGCAGGCCGAGCTCGAACCCCGGGTGGTCTGCGTCGGCGTCCGGGACCTGGAGTGGACCAAGGCCTTCCGGGTCACCTGGCCGGCCGACGACGTGCTCGAGCTCGCCCCCGGCCTCACCCTGCACCGCACCGGCGGGCACTTCCCCGGGCACTCGGTGCTGCACGACCGCCGCCGCGGGGTGCTCTTCTGCGGCGACTCGCTCAAGGTCGACCTCGACGAGGCCGGCGACCCGGTCGGCCTGTCGGCGCACAAGGCGTTCCACGCCCAGATCCCGCTGTCCCACGGCGAGCTGCGCGAGTACCTGACGGTGGTCGGAGCGCTGGAGTTCGACACGGTGGCCACCCCGTTCGAGCTGGTCCGCGGGGTCACCACCGACCACGTCGTCCACCTGGTGCAGCGGCTGCTGTCCGGGCCGCCGGACGCCGCCCCCGTCGCGCTGGACGAGCTGTGACCGCCACCGCGACCACGGCGCCGCAGCGCTACCTGGACTCGTTCCCCAGCCCCGTCCAGGAGTTCGCCGTCGAGGGCATCGACGTCCTCGATGTGCCGCTGCACAGCGCGGTGCTGCCGCCCTCGCCCGCGCACCCGGGCGGCAGCGGCCTCGGCTACGGCGCCACCCGCGAGGAGGCGCGCACCGGAGCGCTGGGCGAGATGGCCGAGATGGCCCTGTCGGTGCGCGCGCACCAGGGCGTGCGGCGCGAACAGGGCTCGTACGCGCAGATGGCCCGCCGGCACGGCGGCGACCGGGTGGCCGACCCGCGCACCCTGTGCCTGGAGGCCGGCAGCCCCTACGACGACGACCGGCCGCTGCAGTGGCTGCCCATGACCCGGCTCCGGGACGGCGAGCGCGTGCTGGTCCCCGCCGAGCTGGTCGCCTCCGCCCCGCAGGACCTGCCCGGCGACCCGCCGCCCGACGGCTGGCTGACCACGGTCATCACCAACGGGCAGGGCGCGGGCTTCGACGCCGGGCGCGCCGTGGCGCACGCCCTGCTGGAGGTCCTGCAGCGCGACGGCAACGCCACGACGTTCCGCGCCATGGACGCCGGTGTCGTCGTCGACCTCGCCGGCCTGCGCGACCCCGACGCGCTGGCGCTGCTCGACCGGATCGACGCCGCCGGCATCGACGTCGTGGTCAAGCTGGCCAGCACCGACCTCGGCGTCGTCGACGTCTACGCGGTCGGCTGCTCCCGCGACGGGTCGGAGCCGGTGCCGGTGATGGCGACCGCGTGCGGCGAGGCGGCGCACCCCGACCGGGACACCGCCGTCCGCAAGGCGCTGCACGAGTTCGCCTCGGCGCGCAGCCGCAAGGCCTTCATGCACGGCCCGTTCGACGTCGTGCTGCCCGCGACGCCCGCGGGCTACCTGGAGTCCTGGCGCGGCGGGCACCCCCCCGAGCGGCTGGTCGAGGAGGACCGCGCGCTGGAGGCGATGCTCGCCTGGACCCGGATGGGCACCGACGCCCTGGTCGGCCTGCTGCAGGACACCGTGCTGTCCCGGCGCTCGACGGTGCGCCTGGCCGACCTGCCGACCTGGTCCGGCTCCTCGGACGGGGCGGACCTGCACGCGACGGTGACCGGCGCGGTGCAGGCAGCCGGGTTCGACGTGCTGGTCGAGCTGCAGCCCTCGATCGGCGAGGCGGTGGCGGCCAAGGTGCTCGTCCCCGGGCTGGAGGTGGAGACGATGTCCTACGGGCGGATCGGTGAGCGCGGGGTGCGCCGGCTGGCGGAGCGCGGCGACCCGCTGGTCGCCGTGGGCAGGCACCCCGGCGGCGAGGACCCCGGCGGCTGGGCGCGGGTGCACCTGACCGCCGACGCGCAAGCGCGCCTGGGCGGGCCGGCCTGGTTCGACCGCGCCGGCGCCGACCGGCGGGTGGGCGCGCTCTACGCCCTCTACCGCGAGCCCGGCCGGCACGTGGTCGCGGAGGCGCTGGCCCGATGACCCACCTGCGCTACGCCTACAACACCAACGGGCTGACCTCCCACCGGCTCGACGACGCGCTGTCCCTGCTCGCCGACACCGGCTACGCGGGCGTGGCGCTCACCCTCGACGTGGTCCACCTCGACCCGTTCGCGCCCGACGCGTTCGCGCAGGCGGAGAAGGTCCGGGCGCGCTGCGACGAGCTGGGCCTGGGCGTCGTCGTCGAGACCGGCGCCCGGTTCCTGCTCGACCCGCGGGCCAAGCACGAGCCGACCCTGGTCACCGCCGACCCCGACGGCCGGGCGCGGCGGCTGGCCTACCTGCGGCTGGCCTGCGAGCTGGCCGGGGTCCTCGACGCCGAGGCGGTGAGCTTCTGGGCCGGCGTCCCCCGGCCGGGGGTGGACCGCGACCGGGCCTGGGGCTGGCTGACCGACGGCGTCCGCGCGCTGGTCGACAGCCACGGCGACCGCTCGTACGCCCTCGCCGTCGAGCCCGAGCCGGGGATGCTGGTCGAGGACTGCGCCGGGTGGGCCCGGCTGGCCACGGAGGTCCCGGGCCTGACCCTGGCGCTGGACACCGGGCACTGCGTCGTCGCCGGCGAGCACGCCCCCGAGGAGGCGGTCGCGGCGTTCGCCCCGCACCTGGGCACGGTCGCCGTCGAGGGCATGCGCCGGGGCGTGCACGACCACCTGCCCCTCGACGAGGGGGACGTCGACCTGCCCGCGGTGCTCCGGGCGCTGCGGACGACGGGCTTCGAGCGGCTGGTCACCCTCGAGCTCTCCCGCGACGGGCACCGGGCGCACGAGATGGTGCCGCGCTCGATCGCGACCCTGAGGGAGGCCGAGGGAGCGTGAGGATCTGCTTTGTCAGCCGGCGGTACTGGCCGGCGGTCAGCGGCATGAGCGTGTACGCGGAGAACCTGCTGCGCGAGCTGGTCGCCCTCGGCTGCGACGTGACGCTGGTCAGCCAGTACCGCGACGACGAGGCCGGCACGCGGGTGTACGGCGGCGGCCCGCCCCCGCCGTCCCGCGTGCCCGCCGGTGTGGAGGTGCACGCGCTGCCCAGCCGCGGCGAGACCGTCGTCCCCGCCGACTGGGAGGGCGACATCGCCGAGATCGTGCGCACCGTCGTCGACCTGCACGCCCAGCGGCCCTTCGACGTCCTGCACGCCCAGTACGGCTACCCGCCGGGCCTGGCCGTGCTGGCCGCCGCGCGGGAGACCGGGCTGCCGACCGTGGTGAGCATCCAGGGCGGCGACGGGCACTGGGTGGGCACCTGCTGCACCACCCACGCGTCGGCGATGCGCACGGTGGTGGCCGCCTCGAGCGCGGTGCTCATCGGCAGCGCCAGCTTCCGCGACGAGGTGGTGGGCAACCTGCACTGCGACCCGGCCCGCTTCACGATCGTCCCCGGCGCCACCGACACCCGGCGGTTCACCCCCGCCGAGCGGCCGCTGGGCGCGCTGCGCGAGCCCCCGGTCCTGCTGTTCCACGGCCGGGTCGACCGGCGCAAGGGCGTGCTCGACCTGCTCGAGGCGCTGCCCGACGGCGTCCGCCTGGTCGTCTCCGGCATCGGCCCGGACCTGGACGAGGCGAAGGCCCGCGCCGACGAGCGGACGACGTTCCTCGGCTACGTCCCGCCCGACGAGGCGCCTGCGGTGTACCGCTCGGCCGACGTGTTCGTCAGCCCGACCTACAGCGAGGGGTTCAGCAACACCCTGCTCGAGGCGATGGCCAGCGGGCTGCCGACGGTGAGCACCGACAGCGTCGGCGTCGTCGACTGCCTGCGGCACGAGGAGAACGGGCTGCTGCACGCCCCCGGCGACGTCGCGGGGCTGCGTGCCGCGCTCGAGCGGCTGCTCGCCGACGCCGACCTGCGGGCCCGGCTGGCGACGACGGCGCTCGAGGATGTGCGCCGGCTGTACTCCTGGCCGGTGCTGGCCCGCTCGATCGACGCGGTGTACCGGCAGGTCGCGGGCACCGCGCCGGACCTGGACTGGGCGATGCCGGCCGAGGTCGACCTCTCCTGCCGGTTCCGCTCGGCCGCGCACCTGCTGTAGAGGGTGTCCCGATGCGTGTCATCGCGGTCAGCCCGCACCTCGACGACGCCGCGTTCTCCGCCGGCGGCACCCTGGCGGCGCTGGCCGCGGCCGGCCACGAGGTCAGCGTGCTCACCTGCTTCACCGCGAGCGTGCCCGACCCGTCCGGCTTCGCGCTGGCCTGCCAGCTGGACAAGGGGCTGCCCGCCGACGTCGACTACCTGGCCCTGCGCCGCGCCGAGGACGCCGCGGCGATGGCCGTGCTCGGCGCGACGCCGGTGCACCTGGGCCTGCCCGAGGCGCCGCACCGCGGCTACACCAGCGCCGCCGACCTGTTCGCCGGCGTCCACCCGGGCGACGACGTGTGGCGGGTGCTGGCCGGGCGGCTGGCCGGCGAGGACGCCGACCTGTGGCTGGCGCCGCAGGCGCTCGGCGGTCACGTCGACCACCTGCAGGTGCTGCGGGCGGTCGCCGTGCTCGACCGGCCGGTGCTGTGGTGGCGCGACAGCCCCTACGTGCTGCGCGACCCGGCCGCGCTGCCCGGCCCCGACCTGCCCGGCGGGCTGGGTGAAGTGCGGCTGCCGCAGGACCTCGACCGGCGCGCGGAGGCCTGCGCCTGCTACGCCACGCAGCTCGGCTTCCAGTTCGGCGGGGTCGCGGCCATGCGCACGGTGCTGGCCGGCCTGCCCGAGGTGCTGCTGGGCGGGAACCGGGTGCGCGCCGTCCTCGACCGGACCACGGCCGCAGGGGGTGCCGCGGCGCCGGCGTCGTCCTAGCCTCTCGGGGTGGCCGACGAGGACCTGCAGCGGCTGGTGCAGCGGCGTCTGCTGGAACTCGGCGTGAGCGCCGAGCAGGCGTCGCGCCGGGCGTCCTGGGCGGTCGCGCCGGAGACGATCGCCCGCATCGCGCACGGCCGGCACCCCCGGCTGGTCAGCGAGCGGCTGGCCCAGGCCCTCGCCCGGGCCCTCGACGTGCCGGAGAACCGGGTGCGCCGGGCGGTCGGGCTGCCGCTGGTCGCGGACGACCGCGCCGACGTCCACACCCGCCCGCACCTGCGCATCGTCCGCGACGACGGCCGGCCCGCCTGATCGCGACGGCCGCGTCCGAAAACCGCCGGTCCCCACCCGCCGCGGCTGTCATGCTCGCTGCATGGACCGGCTGCTGGAGCCCGAGCGCTGCTACCGCGCGGTCGCCAGCCGCGACGCCCGCTTCGACGGCTGGTTCGTCACCGCCGTGGCCACGACCGGCATCTACTGCCGCCCCTCCTGCCCGGCCCGCACGCCCCTGGCCCGCAACGTCACCTTCTTCTCCACCGCGGCCGCCGCGCAGGGCGCCGGGTATCGCGCCTGCCGCCGCTGCCGGCCCGACGCCGTCCCCGGCTCGCCCGAGTGGGACGTCCGCGCCGACGTCGTCGCCCGCGCCATGCGGCTCATCGCCGACGGCGAGGTGGAGCGCTCCGGCGTCCCCGGGCTGGCCGCCCGGCTCGGCTACTCCGAACGCCAGCTGCACCGGCTGCTGACCGCCGAGCTCGGCGTCGGCCCGCTGGCCCTGGCCCGCGCCCAGCGCGCCGAGACCGCGCGGCTGCTGATCGAGACCACCGACCTGTCGATGACCGACATCGCCTTCGCCGCCGGGTTCGCCAGCATCCGGCAGTTCAACGACACCGTGCGCGAGGTCTTCGCCCTCACCCCCACCGAGCTGCGCCGCCTGGTGCACGGCCTGCACGCAGGCGGCGTCCCGGGCTGGCTGACCCTGCGGCTGGCCGTCCGCGCTCCCTTCGCGGCGGACGAGGTGCTGCTCTTCCTCGGCGCGCACGCCGTCCCCGGCCTGGAGGAGTGGGACGGGACGACGTTCTCCCGCGTCCTCGACCTGCCGCACGGGCCCGGCGTCGTCCGGCTCTCCCCCGCTGCGGACGGCGGCGCCGCGGTCATCGCCCGGCTCAAGCTGACGGCGCTGCGCGACCTCGGCGTGGCGGTGGCCCGCTGCCGTCGGCTGCTCGACCTCGACGCCGACCCGGTCGCGGTCGACGACGTCCTCGGCGCCGACCCGGCGCTGGCCGGGCTGGTGGCCGGCGCGCCCGGCCGGCGGGTGCCCGCCTCCCCCGACGCCGACGAGCTCGCCGTCCGCGCCGTCATCGGCCAGCAGGTCTCCCTCGCCGGGGCCCGGACGCTCACCGCCCGCCTGGTGCGCGCCGCGGGCACGCCGCTGCCCGAGCCGGTCGGCACGCTGACCTGCGTCTTCCCGCGGCCGGCCGCCCTCGCCGAGGCCGACCTCACCGCCGTCGGGCTCACCGGCACCCGCCGGCGCACGGTGCACGCGCTCGCCGCCGCGCTCGCAGACGGCTCGGTGTCGCTCGACCCCGGCGCCGACCGCGAGGAGGCCGGCCGGGCGCTGCTCGCCGTCCCCGGGATCGGCCCGTGGACCGCCGCCCTCGTCGCGCTGCGCGGGCTGGCCGACCCCGACGTGTGGCTGCCCGGCGACCTCGCGCTGCGCCGGGCACTGGCCGCCCTGGGCAGCTCCGACGCCGACGCCGCCACCCGCTGGCGGCCCTGGCGGTCCTACGCCGTCCTGCACCTGTGGGCGCTGGCCGCGCCTCGTCTGTTCACCCGCCCACCCACCGCAACCACCTGCCGTCCCCCCTCTGACAGGAGCGCCTCATGACCCCGCCGCCCGCCCGCTCCGCCACCGTCGCCACCCCGCCCGGGCCGTTCACCGTGGTCACCGGCCCGGACGACGTCGTCCTCGCCAGCGGCTGGACCGCCGACGTCGCCGAGCTGGTGCCCGTCGTCCACCGGTCGCTTCGGCCCACCCGGGTGGAGCAGGTCGATCGCCTGCCCGTCCTCGACGCTGTCGAGGCCTTCCTCAGCGGTGACGTCGCGGCCGTCGACCGCGTGGCGGTGCGGCAGCGGTCCGGCCCGTTCCTCGAGGAGGCCTGGGAGGTGCTGCGCACCGTGCCGGCCGGCGCGCCGGACACCTACGCCGCCTTCGCGGCGCGCTGCGGCCGCCCGGCGGCGGTGCGGGCGGCGGCCAACGCCTGCGCGCGCAACGCCGCGGCGCTGTTCGTCCCCTGCCACCGGGTGCTCGGCTCCGACGGCGGCCTGGGCGGGTTCCGCTGGGGGACGCCGGTCAAGCGCTGGCTGCTCGACCACGAGGCGGCGCACGCGGCGGTCCCCGTCTGACCCGCCCAGGGCATGGGAAGCGATACGTGCGTCTTGCGGCCCTGAACGCAGGTATCGCTTCCCATGCCCCCGCGTCCGACACCGCGACCGCCCGCCCCGCCTCCGCCGAACTGTCGGGACCGTGCGGCAGGCTCGCCGGTCGTGGACGCCGCTTCGCTGCTCACCGGTCTGGCCGTCGGCGCGCTGCTGGCCACCGCGGTCACCCTCGGCGTCGTCGCGCTGGTCTCCCGGCGCCGGCCGGCCGCCGACGCCCTGGAGCCGGTGCACGAGTCACTCGACCACCTGCACCGCCTGCTGGCCGGCATGGAGCGGGACCGGGCCACCGCGCACGGCGAGCTGCGCGAGCAGATGGGCACCGTGGGCCAGGCGTCGTCCCTGCTCCGCCGGGAGACAGCCGCGCTGGTGACCGCGCTGCGGACCCCGCACGTGCGGGGCCGCTGGGGCGAGGTGCAGCTGCGCCGGGTGGTCGAGGTGGCCGGACTGCTCGAGCACTGCGACTTCGTCGAGCAGCCCAGCGCCACCAACGACGTCGGCGCCGGCGTCCGCCCCGACCTGGTGGTCACCCTCGCCGACGGCCGCCAGGTCGTCGTGGACGCGAAGGTGCCCTTCACCGGCTACATCGAGGCGGTGCAGGCCGAGGACGCCGCGGTGCGCACCGAGCGGGTCGCCGCGCACGCCCGGCAGCTGCGCACCCACGTCGACGCCCTCGCCGTGCGCCGCTACCCCACGGCGTTCCGCCCCGCGGCGCCGTTCACCGTGCTGTTCGTCCCCTCCGACGGGTTCCTCACCACGGCGCTGGAGGCCGAGCCGGGCCTGCTGGAGTACGGCTTCGCGCGCGACGTCGTGCTGGCCACGCCCAGCACGCTGCTGGCCCTGCTGCGCACCGTGGCCTACTCCTGGCGGCAGGAGCGGCTGGCCCGCGACGCCGACCAGGTGCTCGAGGCCGGCCGCCGGCTGCACGCCCGGCTGACCACGCTGTCCGGCCACCTCACCCGGCTGGGCTCGGCGCTGGCCTCGACGCTGACCCGCTACAACGAGACCGTCGGCTCCTACGAGGGCTCGGTGCTCGTCGCCGCCCGCCGCTTCGACGACCTCGGCGTGGCCGAGTCGCCGGTGCCGGCCCCACCGCCGGTGGAGGCCACCGTGCGCACCCTGCGCCCGGCCGAGCTCCCGGCGCTCGGCGACCAGCCGCCGGCCGCCGCCGAGGACCGCGACGGCACCACCGGTTGACCGCCGGCGGTCGGCGCACCCCCGACGTCGCGTCCGCACCGCTGCGTCCCAGGGGCCTCGGCTCCCCCGCAGGGTGTGCGCACGACGTGCTCGTTTTGGCAGTTCTGCACAGCACGCGTCGGTGGCGTCCTCCCCCGCGGGCACAGGGTCCGTCGCTACCGTTGCCGTCGACAGGGGCCTCCCCGTGCGGCCCACGACGCGAGGACGGGAGGTGCGCCATGGCCTCGGCGAGCACGGCCGACACCTGGCGGGGGTCCCCAGCACGCGCGCAGCGGCACCCCGGGTCGTGGGCTCCCCGTCCCGGTGCGGCCGACCCGGTTGCCCGCATCGGCCGGCCGCCGGTGCCGCCTCCGGCCGGGCGGCGGGCCTCCGACCTGCCGCCGTTCCCCGAACAGCTGGCCCGCGCCGGCCGCGGTCCGGACGACGACCGCCGCGGTGCCGCGCAACCGCGCCCCGCGGCCGCCGGCCCCTCCCGGCCGGTCGAGCCCGGCCGCCCCCTCCAGCACAGCCGCCCGGTGGAGCCCGGCCGTCCGATCCGCAGCGGTCGCCGGGCCGACCGTGCCCACCCGGCCGACCGCGACCGACCGGAGCGCCCGCGGGAGCGCACCGACCTCGACGGACGCGGCCGCGGCCCCCGTCCGCCCGTGCGCCGGGGCGCCACCCGGGTCACCTCGGCGCCGGAGCGCGGCAGCCGGCTGCGCGGCGCGGTCGCCGTCCTCGGGATCTTCCTGCTGACCCTGGCCGGTGCGGCGCTCGACTCCTGGCTCGGGATCGGCCTCGGGCTGTTCACGCTGGTCACGCTGACCGGGGCCACCGCCGCGGGCACGCTGCTGGTCCGCCGCCGCGACCTGCTCACGCCCGTCGTCGCCCCGCCCCTGGTCTTCGTCGCGGTCGCCGTGCTCAACTCGGCGCTGGCGCCGTCGGCCTCCCTCAACGTGGCGACGATCGCCACCCTGCTCATCCGCGGCTTCCCGACGATGGCGATCGCCACCGGCGTCGGCGTCGTGGTCGCGCTGGTCCGCTGGGCCGCCCGCCGCTGACCTGCCCTCTCCTCGGCGCGGCGCCGGGGACCCAGCGCCCAGCACCCAGCACCCAGCACGACGATCATGGAGTTGCGGTGGCGACACGCTGGGGGGAGGCGGCGTGTCGCTCCCCGGACTCCATGATCGTCGGAGGGGGCGACGGCGGATCAGGTCGGGCCGGTCGCGGGCTCGGTGCGGCGGGTGCGCAGCTCGTGCGGCAGCGCGAAGACCAACTTCTCCTCGGCGGCCTTGACCGTCTCGACGTCGCGGTAGCCGCGCTCGGCCAGCCAGTCGAGCACCTCACCGACCAGCACCTCGGGCACCGAGGCCCCGCTGGTGACCCCGACGGTGCCCACCCCGTCGAGCCAGGCCGGGTCGATCTCGAAGGCGTTGTCGACCAGGTGCGCGGCCCGGGCGCCGGCCTCCAGCGCCACCTCGACCAGCCGCACCGAGTTCGACGAGTTGGTCGAGCCGACGACGACCACCAGGTCGCACTCGCCGGCCATCTGCTTCACGGCCTGCTGCCGGTTCTGCGTGGCGTAGCAGATGTCGTCGCTGGGCGGGGACTGCAGCCCGGGGAACCGCGTCTTCAGCCGCTCGACGGTCGCCAGCGTCTCGTCGACCGACAGCGTGGTCTGCGACAGCCACACGACCTTCTCCGGGTCGCGCACCTGCACCCGCTCGACGTCCTCGGCGCCGTCGACCAGCTGGATGCGCTCCGGAGCCTCGCCGGAGGTGCCCTCGACCTCCTCGTGGCCGCGGTGGCCGATGAGGAGGATGTCGTAGTCGTCCTTGGCGAACCGCTTGGCCTCGGAGTGCACCTTGCTCACCAGCGGGCAGGTGGCGTCGATGGTCCGGAGCTGTCGGGCCGCGGCCTCGGCGTGCACCGTCGGGGAGACGCCGTGGGCGCTGAAGACGACGACCGAGCCCTCGGGCACCTCGTCGGTCTCGTCGACGAAGACCGCGCCGCGCCGCTCGAGGGTGACCACCACGTGCTTGTTGTGGACGATCTGCTTGCGGACGTACACCGGTGCCCCGTGGACCTCCAGCGCCCGCTCGACCGCGACCACCGCTCGGTCCACGCCGGCGCAGTAGCCTCGGGGATCGGCCAGCAGGACGCGCCCGCGCTGATCAGCCATGCCCCCATGGTAGAGAAAGGACCTCCCCGCCCCCCGCCACCCGCAAGCTCGCAGCGGGCCCCTGCGGGGAGGCCGTCCGCGACGGGGTGTCGGAGGCGGCGTTCTGGGGCAGGGTGGGCGCATGTCGCGTGAGATCCCTCAGGCCGTCCGCGCCCTCGCCGGCCTGGCCGCCACCTTCCTCGACGAGGCCCGCCGGCTGCCGAGCCTGCCGGTGCGCGTCGTCGGCTTGGCCATGCAGGCCACCATGAGGCTGCAGCAGCACTATGCCGGGCTGGTCGCCCGCGGGGACGAGCTGTTCACCGGCCTGCGCGGTGAGGACGAGCCCGGCCTGGCCACCTTCGACGAGGAGCTCCCGGCCGCCGCGCCGGCCGACGCGGCGCGCACCTCGGCCTTCGACCGCGCGACCGAGGCGGTGCCGGACGAGGAGATCGTCGAGGAGGAGATCGCCGAGGAGCTCGCCGAGGAGCTGATCGCCGAGGAGGTCGCGCTGCTCATCGACGACGAGGTCTCCGGCCTGCCGCAGGACCCGGCGCCGGAGGAGGTCGTCGAAGCGCTGCAGGACATCACCGACGAGGTGGTGGCCGCCGAGCTCGCCCTCGCCGAGCCCGGCCTGACCACCGAGGACGCGCTGGAGACCGCCCTGCTGGAGGCCGACGGCGCACCCGACACCGCGCTGGTGGACGGGGGCACGGCCGACACCGACACCGTCGACACCGACCTGATCGCTGAGAGCCCGACCCTGCCGCCGGCCCCGATCACCGAGGACGACGTGGCGGCGGCGCCGGCTCCCAGCGACCCGGGCGGCTCGCCGGTCGGCGAGGCGGCGGGGGCGCCCGACGTCGGCACCGATGTCGACGTCCTCACCCCTGACGGCGAGGTCGCGACCGTCGAGGCCACGGTGACCGACGAGGGGATCGCCGCCCCCGAGGCCGCGGTCGAGCCCACCGCCGACGACGCGGTCGCCGGCGCCCCGGCCCAGGCCGAGCGGCAGGACACCGGGGTCGACGAGGCGATCGGCAGCGGGATCAGCGATGCAGAGGTCCGCCCCTCCGCCGACGTGTCGGCGGCCGACGCCGCGCCGGTCACCGACGACCGCGACGCCACCGGCCGGGGCGACGAGGTCGTCACCGCCGCCGGCGCGCAGGTGGACGACGCGCTGGGTGCGGGGGAGGACACGGCCCCCGACGAGGACACGGCCCCGAACGAGGACACGGCCCCGGCCGACACGACCCCGGGCCCGGACGCCGTGGCCATCGACGAGGGCGGCACCGCGGTCGCCGCCGTGACCGCCGAGGACACCGGCGAGCAGGACACCGGCGAGCAGGACACCGGCGAGCAGACCGCGGAGACCACCGGGGCCGAGGCCGCCGGCGCCGCCCCGGTCGCCGGGTACGACTCCTTCACCATCGCCCAGCTGCGCGGCCGGCTGCGCGGGTACCAGCTCTCGACCGTGCAGGACCTCCTCGCCTACGAGGAGGCCACCCGGGCCCGCGAGCCGTACCTGCGCATGCTGCGCAACCGGCTGGAGAAGCTGGAGCGGCAGGCGGTGGAGGCCAGCCCGCTGGCCCCGCGCGGCCTCTGAACGAGGATCCCCCTGCCCCACGGCCCCGTCCCGAGGCTCCGGCCCCGTGCAGGCAGAAGGACCCCGTCCTCCCCACCCCGCGCAGGCTCGGGGCGGGACCCGGTATGGGGCCGGGGGGTAGGGGGCCGGGCACGGTCGGACCCGCGACACCACCCGACCTACGGCAGTGCGTCGGTCCTGTTTGGCACGCTCGGGGGCATGACCGCCCCTTCCACTCCGGAAGCCCCCTGGCCGGTCCGCACGGTGGCCCGCAAGGTCGCCGAGTGGATCGGCCGGCTGGGCGAGGTGTGGGTGGAGGGGCAGGTCGCCCAGATCTCCCGGCGGGGGACGGCGACGGTCTTCCTCACCCTGCGCGACCCGGCCGCCGACCTGTCGGTCCCGGTCACCTGCGCCCGCGACGTCGCCGCCCGCCCGGGCCTGGAGCTCGCCGAGGGCGCTCGCGTGGTCGTGCGGGCGCGGCCGGACTACTACGTCGCCCGCGGCTCCTTCTCGCTGCGGGCCACCGAGATCCGCGCCGTCGGGATCGGTGAGCTCCTGGCGCGGATCGAGCGGATCCGTCGGCTGCTGGCCGCCGAGGGGTTGTTCGACGCCGCCCGCAAGAGGCCGCTGCCGTTCGCCCCGGCCGTGGTCGGGGTGGTCACCGGCCGGGACAGCGCCGCCGAGCGCGACGTCCTGGTCACCGCCCGCCGCCGGTGGCCCGCCGTGCGGTTCGCCGTCCACCACAGCCTCGTGCAGGGGTCCAGCGCCGCCGCATCGGTGATCGACGGGCTGCACCGGCTGGACGCCGACCCGACAGTCGAGGTCATCGTCGTCGCCCGCGGTGGCGGGTCGGTGGAGGACCTGCTGCCCTTCTCCGACGAGGGCCTGGTGCGGGCCGTCGCCGCCTGCCGCACCCCGGTGGTCACCGCCGTCGGCCACGAGACCGACACCACGCTGGTCGACCACGCCGCCGACGTCCGGGCCGCCACGCCGACCGACGCCGCGCACCGGGTGGTCCCCGAGATCGGCGAGCAGCGGCGGCTGGTCGACGGGCTGCGCGCCCGCGCCGGGCACGTGCTGGCCTCCCGCATCGAGCAGCAGGAGCGCTGGCTGGAGAGCCTGCGCAGCCGGCCGGTGCTGGCCTCGCCCCAGCGGCTGCTGGAGGGCCGGTCGGACGACGTGCAGCAGCTGCGCCAGCGCGCCCGGCGCAGCCTCACCCACCGGGTGGAGAGCGCCGAGCGCGACCTCGAGCACGCCCGGGCGCGGGTGGCCGCCCTCTCCCCCGCGGCGACGCTGCAGCGCGGCTACGCCGTCGTCCAGCGGGCCGACGGCGCCCTCGTCCGTGACCCGGGCGCGGTGGCCGACGGCGAGCGGCTGTCGGTGCGGGTCGTGGGTGGCCGGCTACCGGTGCGCGTCGACAGGGAGGATGTCCAGCCATGAGCGAGCCGACCGAGCCGGCGACCACCTTCGAGCAGGCCCGCGAGGAGCTCGCCGACGTCGTCCGTCGACTGGAGGCCGGCGGGCTGACCCTGGAGGAGTCCCTCGCCCTCTGGGAGCGCGGGGAGCAGCTGGCCGAGCTGTGCCGGCACTGGCTGGACCGGGCCCGCGAGCGGCTCGCCGCGGCCACCCCGGGCGATCAGCCCGAGTAGGGCCGCACCGCCGCCGCCACGGTCTCCAGCTCGCCCTCGCCGGCCGAGCCGGTCACCAGCACGGTGACCCCGGCGTCCTCCCGCCACAGCACGGTCTCACCGCGCCCGGTGGTCGAGCGGGTCCAGGTCTGCCCGCCGAGGTCGACGGTGCCCTGCTGCCGGGCGTCGTCGAGGACGGCGGTGACCGCGGGAGCCCGGGCGTCGTCGCTGACCGCGAAGCCGGCGAACTCCTCCGACGGGGTCAGGTAGCCGATCTCCAGGGTGACCGGGTCACCGGCCCCGGCGGTGCCCGCGTCGGTGCGGGCGCTGGTCGGCCGGTACCCCTCCGGCAGGCCGGCCGGGACGACCACGGGGTACCCGGCGCGGGCGGCGGCCAGCTGCACGGTGCTGGCGGGGTCGACCTCGCGGACCGGGTCCACGCCGGAGTTCTTGGCCGCCATCCAGCCGACCAGCCCCAGGCAGATGAGCACCAGCGGGGCCAGCGACCGGATCATGTTGGTCGCGCTCATCCGGTGGGCACGCACGACCGCGGGTGAGGGCCCTGCGGCCGGGGGCACCGTGTCCTGGGGAGGCTGACTCGCGGGGCCGGCTCCGGTCACCCCTCTAGGATGGCAGGACCGTCCCCCCACCCCGCCGCCCACGGCCCCGTCCCGGACCCCGCCCTGAGCTCGCGAAGGGTGGGGTGAGGACCCCCTTGCCCCGCCGCTCGCACGCTCGCGGCGGGACCCTGCACGGGGGCCGGGGTCCTTGCACCAGGAGGTCCGCGTGTCCCTGCCCCTCCCCGACGGCCCCGCGACCCGAGGCCGGAGCAGCTTCCGTTCCGACCGCCCCGCGCCCGACCGCAACCTGGCCCTGGAGCTGGTGCGGGTCACCGAGGCGGCGGCGATGGCCGCCGGTCGCTGGGTGGGTCGCGGGGACAAGAACGGCGGTGACGGCGCCGCGGTCGACGCGATGCGGGCGCTCATCGGCACGGTGAGCATGAAGGGCGTCGTCGTCATCGGCGAGGGCGAGAAGGACGAGGCGCCCATG
The DNA here is from genome assembly GCF_003319115.1 of Geodermatophilus sp. TF02-6. Taxonomy (GTDB): domain Bacteria; phylum Actinomycetota; class Actinomycetes; order Mycobacteriales; family Geodermatophilaceae; genus Geodermatophilus. The sequence continues at coordinate 130,328 of NZ_QOHF01000009.1, forward strand.
CTCTACAACGGCGAGCAGGTGGGCGACGGCCAGGGCCCGGAGTGCGACGTCGCGGTCGACCCGATCGACGGCACCACCCTCATGGCCAAGGGCATGCCCAACGCCATCGCCGTCATGGCGGTCGCCGACCGCGGCGCGATGTACGACCCGTCGGCGGTCTTCTACATGGAGAAGCTGGCCACCGGCCCGGCCGCGGCCGACGTCGTCGACATCACCGCCCCGGTCGCCGAGAACGTCCGCCGGGTCGCCCGGGCCAAGCAGAGCTCGGCCGAGGACGTCACCGTCTGCATCCTCGACCGCCCCCGGCACGAGCAGCTGGTGCAGGAGGTCCGCGAGGCGGGCGCCCGGATCAAGTTCATCACCGACGGCGACGTCGCCGGCGCGATCGCCGCCGCGCGCGAGGGCACCGGCGTCGACCTGCTGCTGGGCATCGGCGGCACCCCGGAGGGCATCATCGCCGCCTGCGCTCTCAAGTGCATGGGCGGTGCGCTGCAGGGCCGGCTGTGGCCCAAGGACGACGACGAGCGGCAGAAGGCCGTCGACGCCGGCCACGACCTCGACCGGGTGCTGCACATCGACGACCTCGTCCGCGGCGACGTCTTCTTCGTCGCCACCGGCATCACCGACGGCGAGCTGCTGCGCGGCGTGCAGTACCGCGCCGGCGGGTGCACCACCCAGTCGCTGGTCATGCGCTCGCGCTCGGGGACGATCCGCTCGATCGAGAGCCTGCACTCGCTGCAGAAGCTGCGCGCCTACTCGGCCGTCGCGTTCGACCGCTCCGACGCCGACGGCTGACCTCGTCCGCGGACGGCCACGGAACTCACAGCTGGACCACAGGTGGGTGGTCCACCCTGGGCTGCGACGCCCGGCACCGGCCGGCGCGAGGACGGCTAGGGAGAGACACCATGCGGAAGAGGACACTCGTCGCGGCCGTGGGTGCCGCGGGCGCGCTGACGCTCACCGGCGTCGGCGTGGCGCTCGCCGACCCATCGCCGTCGGCGACCCCCACGACGAGCTCGGGCAGTGAGAGCTCGGACAGCAGCGACGCCAGCAGCCGGCACGACGCCATCGTCGAGGCGCTCGGCGGCCTGGTCGACGACGGGACGCTCACCCAGGAGCAGGCCGACAAGGTCGCCAGCACGCTCGACGACTCCGACGCCCTCGGCCACGGCGGGTGGCGCGGCGGCGGGGACGGCGGCCCCTGGCGGTTCGGGTTGGACACGGCCGCCGACGCTCTCGGCATGACGAGCGACCAGCTGGCCGATGCCCTCTCCAAGGACGGCACCAGCCTCGCCGACGTCGCCGCGCAGCAGGGCGTGCCCACGCAGACCCTCGTCGACGCCCTGACCAACGCGGCGCGGGACAAGATCAACCAGGCGGTCGCCGACGGCGACCTGTCGCAGTCGCGTGCCGACGACATCCTCGCCGACCTCCCCGGCCGGATCTCGGACGCCGTGCAGAACGGCTCCGGCTGGGGCTGGTGGCGCCACTCCGACTGACCGCCTGACCGACCCCCTGACCGTCGTCCCGCCCTCTGGTCAACCGCCCGGGCGAGGCGGCAGGGGTGGTGGCGGCAGGTGCCGCTGCGCGAGACGGTCCATGATCGCCCGCCACCGGCTCGGCGACTCACCGGGGGCCAGGCTGCGCAGCTTGAGGTCGCCGAAGACCGTCCGTGCGCGGACGACGACCCGCGGGGTCCCCGCCAGCCGCGGCACGGGGGCGAGCTCCGTCCTGCGGTCGCCGAACACCGTCCAGCCGTGCAGCTCGGCGTGCACCCCCTCGGCGACGATCACGTCGACGTCGCCGAAGACGGTGCCCAGCACCAGGTCGACCCGGTCGGCGTCGGTGCGCAGGCCGCGCAGGTCCAGCCGCACGTCGCCGAAGACGGTGGAGGCGTTGCGGGGCACGTCCGCCGTGCCCTCCAGCTTGACGTCGCCGAAGACGGACGTGACGGTCTCCGGCGTCCGCGTGCCGACGATCTCCACCGGGGGCGGAGCGTCGGGGGGCAGGTCGGCCACGAGCGCGTCGAGGTCGGTGAGGGTGACGGCGGCGTAGGCGGCCTCCACCCGCTCCCCGAGCTCGTGCAGGTCGATCCGGCCCTCGGCGACGGCCTTCTGCAGCCGGGTGACGACGGCCTCGCGGTCGGCGTCCGAGGCGCGGACGGCCGGCGGGGGTTCGGGAGCGTCGGGGTCCACCGCCCGACCGTAGCCGCGGGAGCGGCCGCGGCGGACGACGCGAGGCCCCGGCCGGGCGGTCAGCCGCCGTAGCGCGAGGCGCAGGAGCCGACCGGCTCGTTGCGCCCGCCGCAGGTCTGCCCGTACCGGCCGTACTCCTGCAGCGACGCATCGTCGCGCACGGTCACCGTCAGCAGGTCGCACAGCGCCACGACGCCCCGCTGGCAGCCGTCGGCCAGGGCCTGCACGTCCGGGGCGCCGCCGGTCGGTGCCGGGCTGCCCGGGGGCAGCCCGGCCGGGACGCCGCCGTCGCCGGGGGACGAGGACGACGGGGACGGCGAGGTCGACGACGAGGTGGGTGCCGAGGTGGGTGCCGAGGTGGGTGCCGAGGTGGATGGGGAGGTCGACGGGGACGGTGAGGCCGAGGCCGACGTCCGGGCGGTGGAGGTCGCACCGGCCCCGGCACCCGGCCCCGGCTCACGGCCGGCGCGGACCAGGAGGAACAGGCCGGCGCCGGCCGCGGCGAGCAGGAGCAGTCCGACGACGGCGACCGCGACCACGGTGGCGCGCCGACGCCTGCCCGCGGTACCGGGCGGGCCGTACGGCGGCGGCCCGTACGGCGGTGCTCCGTACTGCGGCTGACCCCACGGCGGTGGCGCCGAGTACGGCTGCCCGTACGGCGGCGGCTGGCCGGTGCCCGGGAGCCCGTACGGGGACGAGGCGTACGGCGGCTGCCCGTACGGGGACGGGTGGTACGGGGCCTGGCCGTACGGGGCCGGCTGGCCCGGGCCCGGTGCTCCGTACGGCGGCTGACCGTACGGCGGCGGCCCGTACGGCGGCGGCTGCCCGTATCCGGGCTGCCCGGCGAACGGCGACTCGCCGAACTGGCGGGTCTCCTGGCGGTCGCCACCGGTCGGCGGCGGGAGAGGTTGGCGGGGGTGGACCACCTGCGTCGTCCCCTCGTCCGGCCCGCCCGTCTGCCCGGGGGTGGACGGACCGACCGGCTGCGTCTCGTCGTCCCGCCCGCCGGGCCGCGCCCGATCCCCCGTCCGGTGTCCGGACCGCCGGCCCGCGGGGTCCTCGCCGCCCTGCGGCCGGTACGGGGGCTGGGACATCGGGGCTCCTCGAAGGCCGGGTGCCTGCGCCCGGATGCTAGAGGCGCCCCGCGGCCGCGACCAGGCACACCGGCCCGGTCGCCGGAGCAGGCCGGCCGGGCCGCGGCGCGGTCACTCCAGCCGCGGTCACTCCAGCTCGGTGCACAGGGCCACGGCGTACGGCTTGACGCGGCCACCGCAGGTGCTGCCGTAACGCTCGTACTCGGAGAACGGTGCCGACTCGAGGTACAGCCGGTCGCAGGCGTCGAGGTCGCCGGCGAAGCAGTCCCGGGCGTAGCCGTCGAGGGCGGGGTCGGTGCCCAGGGTGCCCGGCGGGACGGGCTCGGACTGCTCGGCCGGCCCGGGCGGGTCGGCCGACCAGCCCTCGGGGCCGAGGAGCCCACCCACCTGCTCGTCCACGGCCTGCCCCAGCTCGGCGCCGAGCCCGCTGCCGATCCCACGGCCGAGGTCCTCGGCCCGACCGGCCAGGACGAGGGCGGCGACGAGGGCGGACACCAGGACCCCGGCGGCGAGCACCGCCGCGGCGACCAGCGCCGCCACCACCCGGCTCTCGCCGCGCCCGCCGGCCGGCTGCGGCGCGGGAGCCGCGGCGGGCTGCGCCCACGCGGTGGCCGGCGTCCAGGTCGGGACCTCGGCCACCCACTCGGTGGCGGGCGGCGCCCAGCCGGGCGCGACGGGGGGTGGTGCTGCGGCGCCGGACGGCTGCGGCTCGGACACGCGTCCTCCTCGGTTCGGTGGTCGCCGCACGCTAGGGCCGCCGCCGCGGCCCGGGCCGTTCCCACGACGGAGCGGTCCGGGCCGGGACCTCCCCGGCATCTAGGGTCGCTGTCGGAGCACTGTCACCACACACCACACCGGGAGCTGCAGCATGCCCCCCGAGAACACCGCCGCACCGCAGGACGGCGCAGGGCAGGACCACCGCATCGAGCACGACTCGATGGGCGAGGTGCGGGTCCCCGCCTGGGCCAAGTGGCGGGCGCAGACCCAGCGCGCCGTCGAGAACTTCCCCATCTCCGGCACCCCCATCGAGCGCGAGCTGATCGGCGCCCTGGCCGCCATCAAGGGCGCCGCGGCCGCCGTCAACGCCTCGCTCGGCGTCCTGCCGCAGGAGACCGCCGCGGCCATCGGGTCCGCGGCCGCCGAGGTGGTCAGCGGGCGGTGGGACGAGCACTTCCCCATCGACGTCTTCCAGACCGGCTCCGGGACGTCGAGCAACATGAACACCAACGAGGTGATCGCCTCCCTCGCCACCGAGGCCCTCGGCGCGCCGGTGCACCCGAACGACCACGTCAACGCCTCGCAGTCGTCGAACGACGTCTTCCCGTCGGCTGTCCACGTGGCCGCGACCCGGGCGATCGTGCGCGACCTCGTCCCCGCGCTGGACCACCTGGCGGCGGCGCTGGAGCGCAAGGCCGCCGAGTTCGCCGAGGTCGTCAAGAGCGGCCGCACCCACCTCATGGACGCCACCCCGGTCACCCTGGGCCAGGAGTTCGGCGGCTACGCCGCGGCGGTGCGCTACGGCATCGAGCGGCTGCAGGCGTCGCTGCCGCGGATCGGCGAGCTGCCCCTGGGCGGCACCGCGGTGGGCACCGGCATCAACACCCCGCCCGGGTTCGCCGCGGCGATCATCGAGCGGCTCGCCGCCGAGCTGGACCTGCCCCTGACCGAGGCGCGCGACCACTTCGAGGCGCAGAGCTCGCGGGACGGTCTGGTGGAGGCCTCGGGCCAGCTGAAGACGATCGCCGTCAGCCTGGTGAAGATCGCCAACGACCTGCGCTGGATGGGCTCGGGCCCGCGCACCGGCCTCGGCGAGATCAACCTGCCCGACCTGCAGCCGGGCAGCTCGATCATGCCCGGCAAGGTCAACCCGGTGATCCCGGAGGCGACCATCCAGGTGGCCGCCCAGGTGATCGGCAACGACGCCGCGGTGACCTTCGCCGGCACCACGGGCAACTTCGAGCTCAACGTGACGCTGCCGCTGATGGCGCGCAACGTGCTGGAGTCGATCCGCCTGCTGGCCACCGTCAGCCGGCTGCTGGCCGACCGGTGCGTGGACGGGATCACCGCCAACGTCGAGCGGCTGCGCGAGCTGGCCGAGTCCTCCCCGTCGATCGTGACGCCGCTGAACAAGTACATCGGCTACGAGGAGGCGGCGAAGGTGGCCAAGCAGTCGCTGGCCGAGCAGAAGACCATCCGCCAGGTGGTGCTGGAGAGGGGGTACGTGGAGCGCGGCGAGCTGACCGAGGAGCAGCTCGACGAGGCCCTCGACGTCCTCTCGATGACCCACCCGTGACCCTCGGCGGGGTGGGCCGGCCCGCGGATCCACCCCGCCGGAGCGGCGTGGCTCCTCCTACCCCCGGTAGCCGCGTAGCGTCCACAGCTGATGAGCGAGACAGCGAGCGCACCCACCGCCGGCGACCCCGACGTGTCCCTGCGCTACCCCGGTGGAGAACTGCCCCTGCCCGTGGTCCCGGCCACGGAGGGCGCCGACGGCCTGGACACGAGCAAGCTGTTGGCCACGACCGGTCGGGTCACCCTCGACGTCGGCTTCGTCAACACCGCCTCGTGCACCTCGGCGATCACCTACATCGACGGTGACGCCGGGATCCTGCGCTACCGCGGCTACCCGATCGACCAGCTCGCGGAGCGGGCGAGCTTCATCGAGGTCAGCTACCTGCTGATCTACGGCGAGCTGCCGACGGCTGCGCAGCTGGCCGAGTTCGACCAGCGGTTGCGCCGGCACACCCTGCTGCACGAGGACCTCAAGCAGTTCTTCAACGGCTTCCCCCGCGACGCGCACCCGATGCCGGTGCTGTCCTCGGCGGTCAGCGCGCTGTCGACCTTCTACCAGGACTCGCTGGACCCGTTCGACCCCCAGCACGTCGAGATCTCGACGGTCCGGCTGCTGGCCAAGCTGCCCACGATCGCCGCCTACGCGTACAAGAAGTCGGTCGGTCAGCCGTTCCTCTACCCGGACAACTCCTGCGGGCTGATCGAGAACTTCCTGCGGATGACCTTCGGCTTCCCGGCCGAGCCCTACCAGGTCGACCCCGAGTTCGTCCGCGCGCTGGACATGCTCTTCGTGCTGCACGCCGACCACGAGCAGAACTGCTCGACGTCGACGGTGCGGCTGGTCGGCTCCTCGCACGCCAACCTGTTCGCCTCGGTGTCGGCCGGCATCAACGCGCTGTTCGGCCCGTTGCACGGCGGCGCGAACCAGTCGGTGCTGGAGATGCTCGAGTCGATCCAGGCCGAGGGCGGCGACATCCCGGCGTTCGTCGAGCGGGTGAAGAAGAAGGAGCCCGGCGTCAAGCTCATGGGTTTCGGGCACCGGGTCTACAAGAACTACGACCCGCGCGCGGCGATCGTGAAGCAGACCGCCGACAGCGTGCTCGACAAGCTCGGCGGCGACAACGAACTGCTCGACCTGGCCCGCCAGCTGGAGGAGATCGCGCTCTCCGACGATTACTTCGTCGAGCGCAAGCTCTACCCGAACGTCGACTTCTACACCGGGCTGATCTACCGGGCGATGGGCTTCCCGACGCGGATGTTCACCGTGCTGTTCGCCCTGGGCCGGCTGCCCGGCTGGATCGCCCAGTGGCGGGAGATGATGGCCGACCCGGCGACCAAGATCGGCCGGCCCCGGCAGGTGTACACGGGCGAGACCGAGCGGACGTTCGTGGAGATGACCGACCGCTGAGCGAGGACCTCCTCCGCCGAGGTCCCGTCGTCCGCCCCGGACGAGGGGACCTCGGCGTCTCTCGGCACCATGGTCGCCGCCGGACCGATCCGCAGCCGCACCGTCAGGGAGCCCCATGGCCGAGTCCTCCGCCGGGGACGACCTGGTCCTGCCGCCCGTGCCGCTGGCCACGGGCGACGTGGTCCGCGTCGAGGGCACCGGACGCCGGGTCGCCCGCGTCGAGCTCGTCGTCGCCACCGAGGACGGCGCAGAGCTGCGCATCCCGCTCGAGCACCACCACGGCGGCTGGTGGCCACCGGCCGAGCGCACCCCGCCTGCGGACGATCCGTCCGCCGATCGGGTGTCACCTGCCGATCACCCCCACCCGGAAGGGTGACGCCGTCCCCGGGCTCACTCCGGGGACTCCCCCACCCCGTCGATACGACGGCTGAGCGCTCCGCCGCACCACCCGGAGCCGGCCACGGACGACGAGACCACCCGGGGGACCCACGGTGCCAGCACCCCGCACGACGGCTCCCTCCGGCGGCGTCCCGCGACAGTCAGCCACCCGTCCGGCCGCCCGGCCGCCGGCCGCTCGCCGGACCGCCCCCCGGCAGGCCACCCCCCGGCAGGCCGCCCGCCCGGCCGGCACCCCCGCCCGGAGCACCGCCCCGCGGCCCCCGCTCACCCCTGCGCAGGCGCAGGCGCTGCGCGCCCTGCTGGAGGCCCGGGCCGCCGCGACCCCCCGTGCCCCCGGTCGCCGACCCGCACCGGGTCGCCGTCCGGCGAGCGCCCGGCGGCCGACCCGGACACGCCGGCGCCCACCGGTCCGCAGGCGGCAGAGCCGGCTGCGGCTGCCCGCCGCGGACGGCCGGCGCTGGCGGCTGCGGCTGTCCCTGGCCGCGGTCGGTCTCGTGCTGCCGGTGGTGGCCGGGCTGCTGGCCCCCGGCACGCAGGCGCCCGGGACCACCGCCGAGCCCTCCGACGTGACCGGCCTGGCCCTGGCCGCGCGCAGCACCCTGGTCGACGGGGCGGCCCGGCACCGTCGGCTGCAGCAGGACCTCGCCGCGCGGCGGGCCGAGCTGCAGACCGCGCGGGAGGCCGAGCAGGCCGCGCAGGAGCGGGTCCGGGCCGAACGGGCGACGGTGGGCGCACGCGCCGGGGCGCTGTACCGGACGTCCGCCGAGGAGCGCGCCCCCCTGCTCGGGCTGAGCGTGCAGGACCCGTCGTCCACCGCCGACGTCCTCCACCGGGCAGCGCTGGCCGACCGGGCCGACGGCGAGCTGGAGACCAGCGTCGCCCGCGCCGACCGCGCCGTCGCCGACCTGACGCTGGCCACCCGGCGCGTGGCGGTCGCCGAGGCCGCCGTCGCCGCCGTGGAGCAGCAGGCCGCCGACGTCCTCGAGGGGATGCGGACCGAGGTCGACGGGCTGCGCACGGACGTCGCCGCCCAGCTGGCCGCCCTGGGCACCGGCTCGGCCGCCGCCGGGCAGCAGGAGAGCAACCAGCAGGCGCTGCGGCGCTGGCAGGAGTTCCTCGGGGTCCTCGCCGCCGCGGGCATCGAGTCGCCGCCCGCGGCCGCGCTGGCCGACCCCGCGCACCTCCCGGCGGGCCTGTCGCCCGCGCTGGACGGCGCCGGCCAGCCGATCCCGGGCGTCGCGTGGGCCGTCGCCGGGAACCGGCCGGTGACGGTGCTGCCGGCCGAGACCGTCGCCGCGGTCAGCTCCGCCCTCGCCCAGCTCGGTCTGCCGTACGTGCCCGGCGGGGTCGGTCCCGACGCCTACGACTGCGGCGGCCTGACGGCCACGTCGTGGTTGCTGGCGGGCTACGCGCTGCCGGCCGCGTCCGGCGACCAGTGGGCCGGCGGCGCCGCCGTCCCGCTGTCCCAGCTGCAGATCGGTGACCTGGTCTTCGCCGACGGCGGCGCCGACGTGGGCATCTACCTCGGAGAGGGACAGGTGGTCGCGGCGTCGGCGGCCGGCTACCAGGTCGGCGTCCGACCGATGGCGGACGTCGTCGGCGCGGTGCGGGTCACCCTGCCCGCCCCGGCGCAGCCCAACGCCGCGCTGCCGGCCGGGACCGCCGGGCGGGGTGCCTGCGGGGCACCGCCGCCACCGGTGGGCCCGGTGAGCCCGGCCTGGGGCGGCTGGGCCAACGGCACGATCCCGTCGACGGCGCTGTGCCCCATCGCCCGTGGCCACGCGCTGCGCTGCGACGCCGCAGCCGGGTACACCGCGCTGGCCGACGCCTTCGAGGCCGCCTTCGACACGCCCCTGTGCATCACCGACTCCTACCGCTCCCTCGACGCGCAGGTGACCGCCGCCAGGACCAAGCCCGCCCTCGCCGCGGTCCCGGGGACGTCGAACCACGGCTGGGCGCTGGCGGTCGACCTGTGCGGCGGGGTCAACGTGGCCGGCACCCCGCAGTCGGCCTGGATGGCGGCCAACGCCGGGCGGTTCGGCTTCGTCCAGCCGGACTGGGCCCGCCCCGGCGGCGAGAAGCCCGAACCGTGGCACTGGGAGTTCGGCCGGCTCGCGTGAGGTGGATCGTGTCCGCGCTGCCGGCCGTGATCAGCTCACCTGGTCGTCGAGCCTCCTGGCTCACGGTCGACGGTGAGCCAGGACGCTCGAGGGTGAGCTGACCTGATCATCGGTGCGGCGGGTCAGATCCAGGGCAGACGCGGGAACCGTCCCCACGGCAGCCGCTGGCACGCCTCGCCGGACTCCCCCGCCAGGCGGACGGCGACGCCGGCGTCGGCGCAGGCCAACGGCGAGTGCGGGGTGACGACGACGTGCAGGTCGCTCACCTCGAGACCGGCCGCGGCGATGCGGTCGAGCAGCCTCCGCGGGGCCACCAGCACCGCGGAGGCGAGCAGCGGCACCTCGGGGTGCGACCACAGCGCCACCGGGCCCTCCACCCGCAGGTTCCCGTCGAGCGCCGCGGCCCGCCCGGCGGCGGCCGTCCGGATCCGCTCCGCGGCGCGACGGTCGACGGCAGGGGACGGCGTCCACGGCAGCGCCCGGCCGCCCCTGCGGACGACGACCCGCCAGCCGACGGCGGTCTGCGTCCGGTCGGTCCAGTCCAGGACGGCGATGCCGGCGTCCTCGGCATCGGCGTCGCACACCGGGCGATCCGCCACCCAGGCCGTCAGCGCAACGGCGACCTGCCCTGGGGTGGCGCCCACGCGGGCGTCGGTCATGTCCTCGGCCAGCTCGCGCAGCGGTACCCGCAGACGGCGCTCCGCCTCCTCGGCGACGAGGACCGGACCGTCGGCCCGGTCCTCGACCACGGCCAGCCGCAGCCGGTCGGTGGCCAGCGCGGGCAGCACCTCCTCCGCGGCCCGCCGCAGGTCGGCCACGGTGACCGGCCGCGGCCGCAGCCGCTGGAGCAGACCGAGCCCCGCGAGTCCGGGCGAGCTCACCGCAGCCCCCTGTCGAGCGCGGTGCGCAGCCCCGGCGGCAGCGCCGGCAGGGTGAGCACGCTGGCCAGCTCGCGGGCCGACAGCCGCACCGGCAGCACGTCGGCGCCCCAGCCGGTCACCCGGCGCACCCGCGCGGCCGCCCGGGGCCAGACGGCGTCGCGGGCCGCGGCCACGGACAGCTCGGTGAGCACGTCGGAGAGGTGCACCGCGGTGACCGGGTGCACGACGGTGGTGTCCGCGAGCGCGTCCCGGACGACGGCGGCCAGCTGCTCGCGGTCGTCGGCGGTCAGCCAGCGCGGCACCAGGACGTCGGGGACGGAACCGCCCGCGGCCAGCGCGCTCACCGGGCGATCCCCGCCGGCACGGTCCCGCGGGTCGAGCGCGGCCCCGTGCTGTCCTTCACCACGCTTGAGGTATCGGCAGGTCCGCACCGCGATCGACCCGTCCCGTCCGCCTTTCCACCGGTGGACCGCCGCGGTCCGGCGGCCGGGTCCGCGCCGTCTCCCCGTCGAACGCCGTGCGGGGTGCCGAGCCACGTGCAGAGAGTCAGCGTGCAGAGAATCAGTCGGCCAGCTCGGTCAGCCGCTGCCGCAGCGCTGTCTCCACCCGGTCGGCGTGCACGTTCATGTTGCGCACCGACGTGCCCAGATCGGCCGACAGCTGCGTCTTCGTCCGCCCACCCCACGTGGTGAGGTACCAGGTCGCCCAGCCGAGGACGTTGGGCTGGCCGGCCCGCTGGTCGCGCCGCGCATCCGGGTCCGGCGCGCAGGCGGCGGTCAGCGCGTGCGACAGCAGCGTCTGCTCCGCCTCGCCCATGATCTCGTCCGGCGCCTCGGCGGCGTCCGGGAGCATGATCTCGGTGGCGTCCGGCCCGCCGTCCAGGGACTGCAGGTTGCGCAGCCCGTTGAGCGTGGCCACCGTCTGCGAGTTGCGGCGCAGCGTCGCCACGCTCTGCCCCATGTAGGCGGCCAGCTCCTTCTCGCTCGGCTTGCGCTGGTGCTCGGCGAGGAAGGCCGCGATCGCCTTCTGCTGCTTGTTCTCCGTGTCCGCGGCGGTGCGACCGTGCGCGCTGCGGCCCAGGTCGTGCACCCACTTGGACAGCTGGGTGGCGAGGAAGGCCCCGAAGGGCACCCCCTTGGTCTCGTCGTACTGCCCGACCGCCTTGAGGATCCACTCGCTGACCTGCTGGGTGAGGTCGTCGGGGTCGGGCACGTGCAGCCGCAGCGTGCTCGCGTTGCGCTGCAGCCGCTTGAGGCTGACCGGCAGGTAGTGCCGGCACAGCGCGTCGAGGTAGGCCGGCGGCAGGTCGCGCGGCGCCCGGCGGCGGACGTCGGTCTCGGCCCGCAGGCCGACGGTCGCGGTGCTCCGGCCGGCGCACCAGGCCCGCACCCAGTCGGCCAGCACCTGGGCGGTCCCACAGGCGCCGTCCACCCGGTAGAGGCCCTCACCCTGGTCGTAGCTGACCGCGACGCCGTCGGGCAGGTCGCGGTGGAACTCGTCGAGCGGCAGCTCCCGGTCGACGCGGAAGTGCACCCGGTCGCGGGGGGTGATCGGCGCGAGGGCGAAGCCCTCGGCCTCGGGGATGCCGCCGAACACCAGCGGAGCGCGGCCGCGGCCGGCGGCGGGATCGGCGGAGGGAGCAGGACGGGACACCGGGACTCCTGGACGACGGTGGGGGCAGGGAGGACGGCGGCCCCCCTGCAGGGTCCCGCCGCGAGCCTGCGAGGGGCGGGGGGCAGGGGGGTCCTTTATCAGGCCGGGATCTGCTCGACCGGCGAGGACGGGCGCGGCGCCGGCACGACGGTGGGCGTCGCTGCCCCCTGCTCCAGCCGGGCGACCAGGTCGGCGGCGGCGGCGCGCTCGGCGCTGCCCGGCTCGGTCGTGTAGACGGGCAGGTGGTCGTAGAGCGTCGTGAAGAGCGCGCTGACGAAGGAGTACGCGGCCTGGGCCTGCGGCGAGAAGCGGGCCACGGCGGCCCGCGGACCGAGCTCGACGCCGACGGTCACGCGCACGACCCGGTCGTCCTTGGCCAGCCCGGTGAGGGCGAACGCCACCGCGGGGTGCAGACCGGCCAGCTCGGCGAGGGCCGCCAGGCACCGCCGCGTCGACCCGCGGCGGGGCCGCAGCTGGACGTGGACGACGACGGTGTCGGACTCCGCGGCCGGGCCGCTGTCCGTCGCGGTCTCCTCGTCGGACCAAGTGACTGTGCTCTGTCGCATCATGATTGCCCCCTGTGACGTGCGTGGGGGCAACTCTCGCGTACGCCGGTCGCGCCGGCGGCACAAGACTCGCTGTGTCTGCGCAGTTGTCCGGGGCTCTCTTCGGCAGGTGTTGCCCGTATCGGATCGGACGCCGGACGAGGCCCGGTGAGGATCGGCGACTTCCGACGAGGAACCCCGGGTGCGACCCGGCTGGTCCGGTCAGCCGGCGGAGCCCTCCGGGACCTGCTCCGCCGGCCGCGGCTGCGGGGTGGGGGGCGCCCCGGGGGCGAAGGCGGCCAGCGCGCCCAGGGTGTCGGCGGTGACCTGGGCCGCCAGGAGGTTGGCCTCGGCGATCTGCCGGTAGACCTCCTCGCGGTGGATGGTCACCTCCCGCGGGGCCGTGAAGCCCAGGCGCACGGTGCCGCCGCGGACCTCGACGACGTGGACCTCGATGTCGTCGCCGATGCGGATCGTCTCGCCGACGCTGCGGGTGAGTGTGAGCACGAGAACCCCTCCGTGGGTGTGGGTCGGCCGTCCGTGGCGGGTGGGTGGGAGACGGCCGGAACGGGCCGTGGCGGACGGCGCGGAGCCGCCCTGGTGAGCTATCGGCGCAGGGGACGCCGGATGGGATGGGCGGCGTCGGCGAGCACGACCTGGGCGGCCCGCCAGGTGGCCGGGTCGACCACCAGCGGCGCGCGCAGGTTCGCCGTCGCCGCCGCCGGCCCCTCCGGCGGCACGGTGACCAGGCAGTACAGGCGCGCCTGCGCGGGGTCGGCGAGCTCCAGGTCGGCGCAGACGGCGCGGGGCAGCGCCGGCGCGTAGTCCGGGAAGTACACGCCGGGGTCGACGGCCAGGAACCGGGGGCCGTCGGGGGACATCGACTGCAGCCAGAACAGCCGGCCGTCGCCGTCCGCGGTGACCAGCACGTAGTCCCGGTGACCGGGGAACCCCGGCAGCGCCTCGGTGAGCGACAGCAGGGGCAGCGTCGGAACGAGCGAGAGGGTCACCGCAGGAAGTCCACGAGCGTCGGCTGGATCACGTTGGCGGTGGCCTGCAGCGCCGCCTGGTAGCCGACCTGCTGCTGGCTGAGCTCCATGATGGTCTTGGCCAGGTCGACGTCCTCGACGCCGGCCAGCTGCGTCTTGAGGGTGAGCTGCAGGTCGGTGTTCACCTGGGCGGCCGCCTCCATCCGGGCCGAGCGCGCGCCGATGGCGGAGGCCGCGTCGAGCAGCCGGGCGAGCGCGACGTCGAGCGCCGCCAGGTCGGACGACAGCGCGTCGGGATCGGTGACGACGTGGTCGGCGATGTCGGACACGACGGTGAACAGGTCGCTGCCCGGGGGGCCGAAGGCCTCGGGGCCGGTGACGTCGACGCGGATCTGCTCGGAGTCCGACACGCGCCGGAGGATCGGCACGACCGGGGTGCCGCCGGCCCCGCCGACGCCGACGTAGCCGCCGGTGGCCGGATCGTAGGCGGTGCCCTCGGTCGTGGGGCCGCCGAAGAGGGGGCGGCCGTCGATCGTCGAGTTCGCCAGGCCGAGCAGGCTCTCGCGCAGCTCCCCCACCTCGACGCCGATCGCCTGGCGCGAGGTGGCCGACATGCTGCCGGTGTTCAGACCCTGCACGGTCTTCGCCCGCACCTGCTGGACCTGTCCGACGATCGCGCTCAGGGCGCTGTCGGTCGCGTCGAGCCGGCTCTGCCCGTCGGAGATGTTGCGGGCGTGCTGCAGCGCCGCGCTCTGGTCCCGGCGGGCCCGCATGGCCGTGTTGGTCCCGGTCGGCGAGTCCGACGGTGCGCTGATCACCTTGCCGGAGGTGAGCTGCTGCTGCAGCCTGCCGACGGCGGCGAGGTTGCCGTTCAGGCCCAGCAGGGCGGTATGGGTGACGGCGCGGTGGGTGATCCGCATCAGGTCACCGCCCCACGAGGCCGGTGCGGCTGATCAGGGTGTCCAGCGCCTCGTCGATCGCCGTCACCATGCGGGCGGCGGCGCTGTAGGCGTGCTGGAAGGAGAGCATGCTGGTCATCTCCTCGTCGAGGTTGACGCCGGACACCGACTCGCGGGCGGCGTCCACCTGCGTGGAGATCACCGTCTGCACCTGCAGGTCGCGGGCGGCGACGGAGGACTCCACCCCCAGCGCGACGACCATCGCCCGGTAGGTGGCGTCCACCCCGTCGCTGGCGAGACCGAGCCGGGAGAACGCGTCGGCGTTGCGCCCGTCGGCGGAGACCGCGCCACCCGCGCCGGCCGGCGCGTTGGCGTCCGCCGCCAGCTGCGCGGGGTCGGTGGCGCGCAGGGTGATGGTGGCCGCGGTGACCAGGGCGGGGTTGCCGGTGCCGTCGTCCATCAGGACGCCGCCCGGCGCTCCGGTGGCGTCGAAGCCCGCGGCCTGCACGGCGTTGAGGTCCTGCACCAGGTCGCGGGCCAGCTGGTCGAGCTTCCCGCGGTAGGTCGGCAGGATCGTGGTCAGCACGCCCAGCTGACCCCCGGCGCTGCCGCCGACGGCGAGCGCCGTCCCCCCGGGCGCGGTGACGACCCGCGGGAGGTCGCCCGCCGCGACGGCGTCGGGGTCGGCTCCTCCGGCCAGCTCCAGCCGCAGCGTGTCCCCGCCGGAGACGAGGGCGCTGCCGCCGACGACGACGTCGACCATGCCGTCGGCCGCGGACACCGCGGTGCCGCCCACCTGCCCGGCCAGTCTCACGACCAGGGCATCGCGGCGGTCGGAGAGCTCGTTGGTCGACAGGCCGGCCCGGGTGGCGGTCCGGATCGCCGCGTTGAGCTCGGCGACCGACGACGCGGTCGCGTTGACCTCGGCCACGAGCGCCTGCAGGTCGTCGTGGGTCTGCGTCCACTGCTCGTCGAGGGTCGCCCGGGTGGTGCGCATCCCGGCGGCCAGCGTGTCGAGGCGCTCGAGCACCTGGCGGCGCGCCCCCGTCTCGGTCGAGTCGTTGGACAGCGCGCTGAAGCCGTTCCACACCTCGGCGAGCACGGCCTGCAGGCCGCTCTCCCCGGGCTCGCGCAGCGCCGTCTCCACCTGGCCGAGCACGTCGCTGGCGACGGTGAGCGCAGCGGTCCGCGCCGTCTCGGTCTGCGCGCGCCTCTCGAGGAACACGTCGCGGATGCGGGTGACCCGGTCGGCGTCGACCCCCGAGCCGACGGCGCTGCTCACCGAGTGGATCGCGGGGACGGCGGTACCGCCCGTGGCCCGCAGCTCGACCCGCTGGCGCGAGTAGCCCTCGGTGTTGACGTTGGCGACGTTCTGCCCGGTGACGTCCAGGCCGCGCTGCGCCGCCCACAGCGCGGTGGAGGCGGTGTTGAGCGCGGAGAACGTGCTCACAGTGCGCCGTCCAGGGTGACGGCGCGGTGGGACCGCTCGTCGCTGCGGCCGCTGGCCCCGTAGGTGCCGGCCGACGGCGACCGGACCGACACCAGCGCGTCGCCGATGGCCGACAGGCCGCGCTCGATCAGCTCGCGGTTGGAGTCGGACAGGCCGCGCAGCTCGGTCACCAGGACCAGCAGCGCCTCGTGGTGCTTGGCGTACAGGTCGTCCCACGGCGCCGGCGCGGCCTCGGCCAGCCTGCGCAGCGACGGGTCGTCACCCAGGCCCAGCCGGACGGCGAGCGCCTCGGTGACCGCGGCCCGCTCCACCTCGAGGGTGCGCAGCTGGTCGAGGACCACCTCGATCTCGTGCGCGATCCGCGCCAGCCAGCGGGTCTTGCCCGTGACGATCAGGTACTGCTTCTCCTCCGCCTTGAACAGCAGCAGGTCCAGCAGCTCCTGCTCGCGCCACAGCAGCGTCGACAGGTGCTGGAAGTCCACGCCCTCACCGCCTCCCCGTCCCGTCCCCTCCCGCGGCGGCCACCGGTGCCGCCCGCGGGTCCTGCGCTCCAGCCATCGGCACCCGCGCGGAGGTCCTCAAGCCGAGGCGCCTCCGAGCGGGCCGGGATGCGCCGATCGGGTGGTCCCGTCCGGGCCCGGCCCTGCCGAGAGAGGGGACGTGAGACCATCGCGTGCCCCGGCGATCGAGCGGACCCCTGCCCCGCGGCCTCCCGCCGCCGCACCCGGCACCCCTGCCCGGGACGTCCCTGCCCGCGACGTCCCTGCCCGCGACGTGGACGCGCTGGTGACCCAGCACCTGCCGCTCGCCGCCTTCGCCGTCAACGCGGTGGCCTCGCGCATCTCGCTGCCCGCGCACGTCAGCCGGGAGGACCTGCTGTCCTGCGCCCGGGTCGCGCTGGTCGAGGTGGCCCGCCGGTTCGACCCGTCGGCGGGGGCCTCGTTCGCGACCTACGCCCTGGCGCGGCTGCAGGGCGCCGTCCTCGACGAGCTGCGCTCCGGCGACTGGGCCAGCCGGTCGGTGCGGGCCGCCGCCCGCCGCACCGACGCCGCGGCCGACGCCCTGGCGGTGCAGCTGGGCCGGCCGCCGACGCGCGAGGAGCTCGCGGCGAGCCTCGGCATGGCGCGCAGCGAGCTCGACTCGCTGCAGGTCGACGTCCACCGCGCGGTCATGGTCAGCATCGACGCCGAGACCGGCCCGGACGGCAGCACCCTGGACCTGCCCGACACCGGCGAGTCGCCGGAGCGGGCCGTGCTGCACCGGGAGCGCACCCGCTACCTGCACGAGGCCGTCCGGCAGCTGCCCGACCGGCTCGACGAGGTCGTGGAACGCAACTTCTTCGGCGGGGAGTCGCTCACCGACATCGCCGCCGACCTCGGCGTCACCCTCTCCCGCGTCTCGCAGATGCGCTCCCGCGCGCTGACCCTGCTGCACGCGGCGATGAGCGAGGTGTGGGAGGGCAGGGCGGTACCGGCGGACGGCGGCGTGCGGGCGCGCAACCAGCAGCGCTCCTACGTCGACCGGGTGGCCGGCCGCAACGCCCCACCACCGGCCGCTCCGCAGCGCACCGCTGCGCCGCTCCCCCACCCGCGTCCCGCGGCGGTCCCGCCGCACCGCAACCCGTGGGTGACGGCGAGCCGGGCCGCCGCCCGTCCGGCCTGACCGCGGTCCTCTCGTCGGCTGCCCCCCTTGCCGGCTCTTCTCGCGCTCTGCGGGTGCGATCGAGCCGGCAAAGCACGCAAACGACCGGCAAGACGCTGTGAGCTGGGCGGGCGCTCAGTCGTGCGGTGACGGGGACCTCGCCCGGTGCGGCCGGGGAGGGCCGGACGTCAGCGCGGTGCGCGCGGGAGGGTCCACACCGCCGCGGCCCGCCCCTGGTGCCAGGCGCGGCCCGGGGGGGCCACGGCCAGCCACGGTGCGGGCAGCAACCCGCCGGGGTCGTCGGTCGGGACGAGCTCGACGTCGACGTCCTCGCCCCGCGCCAGCGCGGCCTCCGCCAGCGGGACGAGCCGGTCCAGGTGGCGCTGCTCGGTCGCGATGAGCAGCCGGTCGGCGGCGCCCGCGGCACGGACCTGCCGGAGGGCCTCCACGGTCGCGTCCACCTCCGCCGCGTCCGGAGCCGGCACGGCCAGCGCGAACGGGTGCGGCTGCGCCCAGACGTCCAGCTCCTGGGTGAACCGGTCGAGGACGGCGGGACCGTGGACCCGGTCGGCCAGAGGCCGGTCGTCGTCCACCGGGACCCGGGAGCCCAGCTCCACCAGGCGGGCCGTGGACAGGAACACCGCCTCCAGGGCGGGGCCGGCCTCCGCGGCCGAGGGCATCCGGGCCGAGACCGCCGCCGCCGTCCGCAGCGCCTCCGCGTGCGCCCGGCGCTCCTGCTCCGGGTCGCCCAGGAAGCCGTGCCGGCGACCCCAGTCGATGAGCAGGGGCCAGTCGCGCGCGCCCCTCGCCAGGAGCCGGGGGTCCCGGGAGCGCTGGGTGGGGTGCAGCCGGAAGGAGCTGAGGGTGTCCGCGCTGTAGAAGGCCCTGCCCCGTGACAGCAGGTCCAGCCAGAGGCCCACGTCACCGTTGGCCGCCAGCTGCCGCCCGTCGACCTGCCACAGCCGCAAGGGGTCGACGTCCGAGCGCCGGAACAGGCACGTGGTCAGCTCGCCGACGACGTTCCGGCAGAACTCCAGCACGGCGTTGCCCAGCAGCGTCCCGTCGAGCACCCCCGTCCGCTCCAGCAGGGGGGCGCCGAGCGGGCTGCCGACCGGTTCGCCGTCCGCACCGATCGTCGAGCGGTGGGAGAAGGCCAACGACACCGAGTCCGAGGACCGCATGCCGGCCAGCAGCGTCGCGACGCACCCCGGGGCGAGCACGTCGTCGTGCAGGAGGAACTTCACGTACTCGCCCCGCGCCTCCTCCAGCAGGCGCACCGGGTTGGCGAAGGCACCGACGTTGGTCTCGTGGCGCAGCACGCGGACCCGGGGGTCGGCCGCCCGGAAGGTCTCCAGCAGCGCCGGCGTGCCGTCGGTGGAGGCGTCGTCGCCGACGAGGACCTCGAGGTGGGTGTGGGTCTGGGCGAGCGCCGAGCGCAGGGCCTCCCCCAGGAACCGCTCCCCGTCGTGGGTCGGGACGAGGACGCTGACCAGCGGCCCGCTCACGGCCGGAACGACCACACGGCGTCGAGGACGTGCTCCTGCGCCGCCTCGTCCAGGTGCGGGCCCATCGGCAGGCTGAGCACCTCCCGCGCGAGCCGGTCGGCGACCGGCAGGTCCGCGGCGGCCGCCGGAGTGCCGGCGAAGGCCGCCTGGCGGTGCGGCGGGACGGGGTAGTGGACGCCCGTCTCGACCCCGAGGGACGCCAGGTGCGCCCGCAGCGCGTCGCGGTGCGGCGTCCGGACCACGTAGAGGTGCCAGGCCGGCGCGGCCCAGGCCGCGGTCACGGGCAGGACGAGCCCCGACCCGGCCAGCCCCTCGTCGTAGCGGCGGGCGACCTCGGCCCGGCGGGCGGTGAACCCGGCGAGCCGGCGCAGCTTCACCGACAGCAGGGCGGCCTGCAGCTCGTCGAGCCGGCTGTTCCAGCCGACCTCGTCGTGCACGTACTTCTCGGTGGAGCCGTAGTTGCGCAGCGACCTGAGGCGGCGCGCGACCTCGGGATCCGACGTGGTGACCGCGCCGCCGTCCCCGACCGCGCCGAGGTTCTTCCCCGGGTAGAAGCTCCAGGCCGTGGCCGAGGCCAGCCCGCCGACGGGACGGCCGCGGTACCGGGCGCCGTGCGCCTGCGCGGCGTCGTCGAGCACGGCCAGGCCGCGACGGGCGGCCAGGTCCAGGACCGGGTCGAGGTCCACGGGGTGCCCGTAGAGGTGCACCGGCACGACGGCCCGCGTCCGGCTGGTGACCGCGGCGTCGAGCGCACCGGCGTCCCACAGACCGGTGGACGGCGAGACGTCCACCGGGACCGGTACCGCGCCGACGTGGACGACGGCCAACCAGGTGGCGACGAAGGTGTGCGACGGCACCAGGACCTCGTCGCCGGGGCCGACGCCCAGCGCCCGCAGGCCGAGGGACAGCGCGTCGAGGCCGCTGCCGACGCCCACGGCGAACCGGGCGCCGACGGCCTCCGCCCAGGCCTGCTCGAAGGCGGCCAGCTCCGGACCCAGGAGGACCCGTTCGCTGCGCAGCACGCGCAGCGCCGCCTCGGCGAGCTCGCCGTGCAGCTCCTCGTGCAGGGCGACGAGGTCCAGGAAGGGGACGCGCTGCGCGGTGCGGGTCACGGGGTGCCCTCGCCGGCGCGGGCGGCGACGAACTGGTCGTAGTCGCGGTAGTAGTCGCCCTCGTCGTACCTGCGGGAGGCGAGCACCAGGCAGACGCTGCCGCTGGAGAAGTCGTCCAGCTCCCGCCACGTCATCGGCGGCACGTAGAGCCCGAAGTACGACCGGTTGAGGAAGAAGCGTTCCCGCCTGGTCCCGTCGTCGACGACCACGTCGAAGCTGCCGGCGGCGGCGATGATCAGCTGTTCCAGCTCCCGGTGCGCGTGCCCACCCCTCGACTCGCCCCCGGGGACGTCGTACAGGTAGTAGACGCGCTCGATGTCGAACGGGACGTGCTCGCTACCTTCGATGAAGGTGAGGTTGCCCCGGCAGTCGGCCACCCGGGGGAGGTCGACGATCCGGCACCCGAGCGCGGCGCGTCCCGGGGGCCAGCTCCGGTCGCCGGCCCGGCGCCCCAGGGGACGCACCCGGCGCTCGACGCGGACGTCCGGTGGCAGCTCTCCGACGGTCATGCACCGAGCGAACAGGATGCGCGGACCCGTGGGTCCCAAGCGCGGGGGTGGGACTTGACGATGCTGGACACGCTCGTTGGTGGAGGCTTGCTGTTCTGCTCCTCCCGCTTCCACGACCTCAACGCGGTGGCCGGGGCGCGGCGCTGGCGGTACGAGCACCGGCGCGACGGGCGGCTCGTGGGCGTCCTGGACGGGGTCGTCTCCGACGGCGTCCTCCTGTCCGGGCACAGCGCGCCCTTCGGCGGCCCGGACCTGGTCCGGTCCGACCCTCCCGTCGAGGACGTCGTCGGCCTGGTCGAGGGCGCCCTGGCGGCCGCCCGGGCGGCCGGTGTCGGGACCGTCCGCATCCGCTGCCGGCCGAGCGAGTACTCGGCCGCGGAACCGCTGGTCGAGTACGCCCTGCTGCACCTGGGCGCCACCGTGGAGCACTGCGACCTCAACCAGTACGTCGACCTGCGCCGCATCCCGGCGGACGGCGACGCGCTGGCCCTGCTGGGCAGGAAGCGCGCCCGCGACGTCCGCGCCGACCTGCGCCTGCCGTACCAGCTCACCGACGTCGACGACGGCGAGAACCTCACCGTCCTGCACGGCATCCTGGCCGCCAACCGGGCGGCGCACGGCCGGCCCCCCGGGCTGTCCCGCGACTACCTCGGAGAGGTCCGGCGGGCGTTCCCCGACCGCGTACGGCTGTCGCTGCTGCGGCACGCGGGCCGTCCGGTGGCGTCGGCGGTGGTGTACCGGGTGCTGCGCGACGTCGACCTGCTGGTCGCCTGGGGCGACGCGGTCGACCACGGGCTGCAGCGCTCCCCCATGAACCTGCTGGCCCACCACCTGGTCACCCGCTCGGCGCGCACCGGGGCGCGCCTGCTCGACCTCGGCCCGTCGAGCGAGAAGGACGGGACGCCGAACCTCGGGCTGGCCCACTTCAAGCGCAGCGTCGGCGCGTCGACCGGTACGCGGAAGGTCCTCGTGGTGACACTCGGTTGATGGCGCACGACTACTCGAGCCGCTACGACCCGGACACGGACTTCGACCGGCACTACACCGTGGCCACCGGCACGCGCATCCGCCGGTGGTTCCGCCCCGGGGACGGCGTCCTCGAGCTGGGCTGCGCGACCGGGCTCATGACGTCCCTGTTCGCGGAGCGGGACGTCACCGTCGACGCCGTCGAGCGGACCCCGTCCTACCACCGGGCGGCGGTGGCCCGCGCGCTGCCGCGGGCCACGTTCCACCTGACCGACATCGACGACTTCCCCGGCACGCGGCGCTACGAGCACGTGGTCGCCGCCCACCTGCTCAACGAGCTCGCCGATCCGCTGCGCCTGCTGCGCCGGATCCACGACGACCTGCTCGCACCCGGCGGGCTGGTGCACGTCTCGCTGACCAACCCCTACTCCCTGCACCGGCTGATCGCGGTGGAGATGGGCATCCTCGACGGCCCGGCCGCGCTGAGCGACCGCGGCCGCGCGCTGGCCACGGTGGAGATCTTCGACGCCGACCGCCTGGAGGCGCTGGCCCGGCAGGCGGGGCTGGTGTGCGTCCACCGGGAGCCGGTGCTGCTCAAGCCGTTCACCAACGCCCAGCTGGCCGAGCTGCCCGACGGCGTCGTCGCCGGCCTGGACCGGGTGGCGCGGCGGTTCCCCGAGCACGGCGCCCTCAACTACGCCGTCTTCGTCGCCGATGAGTGAGCCGCAGGTCGTCGTCGGCGGCACCGTGGCCGCGCTCACCGCCGCCGACGCGCTCGCCGACCGCGGCCGACCGACCCGGCTGTTCCTCCCCCGCCGGGGCGTCGGCGGGGGTTTCGTGCCGCTCGTGCGCGACGGCCGCACCCTCGAGCGGGGCATGCGGGTGCTGGAGCTGCACTACGAGGGCACGGGGACGCCGCCTCCCCTGGCGCGCTACCGGCCCGACGAGGAGGGGCACCGGCCCTTCGTCGCCCTGGTCGACGCGTGGGTCCGCGAGCTGGTCGGCGACGACGCCGTCGTCCCCGTCGCCGCGCCGGCGTCCTTCCTCGGCGGCCGCCTGGGCCCGGAGGTGCTGCTGAGCTCGGACCTGTCCCGGGCCGCCGAGCTCGTCCCCGCCGACGTCGCCGGCCGGATCGCGGCCGAGGCCGCGCAGGCCGCGGCCGCCTCCGGCGACGCGGGCCTGCTGGCGCCCGACCGGCGCCCCCGGCTGTGGGAGACGACGTTCGACGACGTCTCCGCGCAGCAGCACGGGCTCACCTTCCACGACGTCCTCCTCGCCCCCTTCGTCGCGAAGGTCCGCCCGGCCGGGGGCAGCGACGTGCTCGCCGCGCTCCGCCGCAAGCTGTGGGTGCCGCTGTTCTGGCCGCGGACGGTCGCCGAGGCGTTCGGCGGAGCGCCGGTCGGCTTCGTGCCACAGCGCCCGCTGACCGTGGTGCGGCCCGGTGGCACGGGACCGGTGGTGCGGGCCCTGCTCGACCGGCTGCGGGCCCGCGGCGTCGAGGTCGTCGCCTACGACCGGCTGGCCGGGGTCGCCGCGGACGGGCGGCGGGTGCGCATCGAGTTCTCCGACGGCCGGGTGGAGACCGCCACCCGCCCGGTGCTCGGCGTCCCGGCCGGTGAGCTCTTCGCCGCGGCGGGCACCTCCTTCGCGCCGGCCAAGGTGGGCTCGGTCCTCGCCTGGGTCGGGGTGCGGGAGGCCGACCTGCGCGCGCTGCCCGGCTTCGTCGACGTGCTGGACGCCGACGTGGCGGCCTACCGGGTCACGCCCGGTGCACCGTACGGCGCCGGCTGCCGCGTGGTGTGCGTCGAGCTCGCCCACGACGTCCCGCAGGAGGCGGCGGCCCGCACCGCCCACGGCGTCCTGCAGCGGGTGGGGCTGCTGCGCGCCGGCGCCGCCGCCGACGACCTCGGCGTCTTCGCCGGGCCGACCTTCACCGACCCGACCGCGGACAACCTGCGGCTGCACGCCGCAGCCCTGGACCGGTGGCGAGACCTGGCGGTGCCCGCCACCGTCGTCGGCGGCGCGCAGGCGCCGTTCGCCGACTCCTTCAACGAGCAGGTGCTGCAGGGGCTGCAGGCCGCCGCGTCCACGGCCTGACCCGCCGCCCCGGCCCCCCTGCAGGTGGAAGGACCCCCTCCTCCCCACCCCTCGCTCCGCTCGGGGCGGTGCCCGGGAGGGGGCCTGGCGCGAGCTCACGAGGGGTGGGGGGCAGGGGGGTCCTCCCCTCAGGCGCCGAGCCGCACCGCGCGGGAGCGGTTCTCCCGCGCCTGCCGCCAGGCCGACGCCCACAGGTCGGCGGTGTGCTCGGTGAGGTGCCCGGCCAGGACCCGCTCCCGGCCGCGGACGGCCGCCTGCCGCCGGGCGTCGGGGTCCTCGACGGCCCGGGTGATCCCGGTGGCCCAGTCCCGCGGCCGCTTGGCGCGCAGCCCCAGCCCCAGCCGCTCGTACTCGGCGCTGGGTGACCGGACGGCGTAGACCCCGCGCGCGGCGTACTCCATGACCTTCAGCCAGCTCTTGCCGGTGTTGAACCGGTCGATGCGCAGCGGGGCGACGCCGATCTCGAAGCGCTCGCCCATGGCCGCCAGATAGCCGTCGACGTCCTGGACGAACGGGATGTGCTCGGGCTCGTCGGTCAGGCGCAGCAGCTGCCGGGCGTCGTCGGCCTGGCCCAGGACGGCGAACCGGCTGCGCCCGCGGGTGCGGTCGAGGGCCTGCTGCAGGCCGGACTCCATCTCCTGCAGGTCGTAGGGGTGGGTCGCGGCCGAGCCGGTCCAGCCGATGGTGACCACCTCGGGGGCGCGCTCGTAGGCCGGCGGGAGCGCCATGATCCGGCGCGGGATCGCGTTGGGGACCACCGCGCCGCGGCCGTGCGGGGCGTACTCCGCGAGCAGGGCCGGCGTGGACACCGTGACGAAGTCGGCCTCGCGGGCGCACTGCCGCGCCAGGTCGGCCGCGCCGCCGCGCACCAGCGCCCGGTGCCCCCGGTGGCCGAACGGGACGGCCGAGAGCAGGTCGTCCATCTCGACGACCACCGCGACGCCCTGGGCCTGCAGCACCCGCAGGCACTCGAGCATCCCCTGGGTCTTCGGCAGCTGGAGGACGACGACGTCGGCACCCTCGGCGTCGACGGCGCCGACCGAGGTCTGGGCCTGGCCGGGTCGCTGCACCATCGTCGTCCGCAGGCCGCGCCGGACCTCGACCTCGACCCCCAGCCCGGCCTCCTCGACCGCCCGCGCCGGTTCGGCCGTGCGGTAGTAGAGCGAGCCGCGGAACAGCGACGTGCTGAGCAGGACCTTCATGGTCGGGTGACGTCCTCACTGCGCTCGGACCGGCGAGCGCGGTCGCACCGCCCGGCAGCGCGGAGCGCCCGGGGACCGGGCGGGCTGCGGGCGGCGGGTCGCCGGGCGCAGGCGTCGGTGCGCCGCGCCCGCTGTACCCGCCACCCTCGCACCGGGCCCCTGTGCCCCTTCTCGGACACGCTGGCCGCCGACGCCGTCGCCCGGGGGCAGCGACCCACGCGCCGCAGCAGCCCCACCCGTCCCGCCGTCGGCCGACCCGCCCGGGTGAGACGCCGCGGAAAAAAGCCCCGGGTTCGGGTCAAGGACCGCCCCGCAGCGGCCGTTACCCCAGGTGTCACGCCCGCCAGCACGGATGCCAGCGGGACCAGAGGACCCCGGCCAAGGAGGAACCCCATGGGTCTGAGCGTCAACACCAACATCGCGGCGTTCAACGCCTACCGCAACCTGTCGGTCACCGACACGCAGATGGGCAAGTCCCTGGAGAAGCTCTCCTCGGGCTACCGGATCAACCGCGCCGCCGACGACGCGGCCGGCCTGGCCATCTCCGAGGGGCTGCGTTCGCAGATCGGCGGGCTCAAGGTCGCCGTCCGCAACGCGCAGGACGGCATCTCCGTCGTCCAGACGGCCGAAGGTGCGCTGACCGAGGTCAGCTCGATGCTGCAGCGGATGAACGACCTGGCCGTGCAGTACAACAACGGCACGCAGAGCGACGACTCGAAGTCCGCGATCTCCCAGGAGTTCGAGGCCCTCAAGACCGAGATCGGCCGCATCCAGGACAACACCAAGTTCAACGGGGTGGCTCTGTTCAACGGCGCCTCGGGCACCACCTTCCAGGTCGGCTACGCCAGCGGTGACACGATCTCGGTCGACCTGAGCGCCAGCACCGACGTCAGCAGCCTCTCGGCCAGCGGCGGGAGCGACGCCGTCCAGGCCGTCATCACGACGGTCTCGGGCTACCGGGCCGACCTGGGTGCGCTGCAGAACCGCTTCGAGCACACGATCAACAACCTGAACACGTCGGTCGAGAACCTGTCGGCCGCCGAGTCCCGCATCCGGGACACCGACATGGCGCAGGAGATGACCAACTTCTCCCGGACCCAGATCCTCAGCCAGGCCGGCACGGCCATGCTGGCGCAGGCCAACCAGGCCTCGCAGGGCATCCTGCAGCTGCTGCGCTGACCCACCCGCAGCAGCTGAGCACCACCCGGTGAGGGGGGTGGCCCCGGGCCACCCCCCTTCCCGGCGCTCGCCCCACCACCGCCGACGTCGGAGGCACCGTCGTGACAAGCGTCAGCACCGGCCTGATCTCGGGCCTGGACACCGCCTCCCTGATCGACCAGCTCATCGCGGTCGAGCGCAACCCCCAGACGCTCCTCAAGAACAAGCTCACCGAGGCCAAGGCCGACGCCGCCGCCTACCGCGCCGTCAACACCAAGTTCGACGCGCTGCGCTCCGCCGCCGAGGCGCTGACGAAGGCCCCCACCTGGGGCGCGGCCAAGGCCACCAGCAGCTCCGCGTCGGTGGTGGCCACCGCCGCGACCGGGGCCACCACCGGCTCCCTGACCTTCACGGTGGACAGCCTCGCCGCCCGGCACACCGTGGTCGGACGCGCCTCGTGGACCGCGCCGACCGCCGACCTGACGCTCACCATCACCGACGGCGACGGCGACCGGACGCCGGTGGACGTCACCATCGGCGCCGGCGCGTCCCTCGCCGACGCGGTGAAGGCCATCAACGCCGCCGACGCCGGGGTCACCGCCACCATGGTGGGCAGCGCCGACGGGTACCGGCTGCAGCTGACCGCGACGACCCCCGGGACCGACGGCGTCTTCACCGTGTCCGACGGGACCGGGTTCGCCGTCCTCAGCCAGGGCACCGACGCGAAGCTGACCGTCGGCTCCGGCGACTACACCTTCTCGGCCACCTCGACCACCAACACCTTCAGCGGGCTCGTGCCCGGGGTCACGCTGACCGTCACCGCGGCGTCCGAGGAGCCGGTGACGGTGGACGTCGCCAGCGACCCGGAGGCGATCACCACCGCGGTGCAGAAGCTGGTCACCGCCGCCAACGACGCGCTCTCCAGCATCAGGACGCAGACCGGCACGGCCACCGGCAGCACCGCGGCCCTCAAGGGCGACAGCACCCTGCGGGGGCTGGCCAACGAGGTGCTGCGAGCCGTCGCGGACGCCATCGGCGACGAGGACTCGGCTGCCCAGGTCGGCATCCAGCTGGACCGCTACGGCAGCGTCGTCTTCGACGCGACGGCCTTCACCGAGGCCCTCACGGCCGACCCGACGCTGGCCCGGCGGCTGGTCGACGGCACCGGCACCGGCACGAGCGCGGTCCCCGGCGTCGCCCGGCGGCTGCTGGCCGTGGCCGAGGAGGCCAGCAGGTCCACCACGGGCGTCCTGGTCCTCAAGGCCGCGAGCGAGGACGAGCAGGCGTCGGACCTGCAGCTGCGGATCGAGGACTGGGACCGGCGGCTCGAGCTGCGCAGGACCACGCTCACCGCGCAGTTCACCGCCATGGAGACCGCCCTGAGCTCGTTGCAGAACCAGTCGTCCTGGCTGGCCTCGCAACTGAAGTCGCTGCCGTCGTCCTGACCCGACCCCACGCCCCTCCCCCGAACCAGGAGTCCACCGATGAGTGCCGCCGCCCTGCGCGCCCGCTACCTGGGCGACTCGGTCGCCACCGCCTCGCCGCAGCAGCTGCTCGTCATGCTCTACGACCGGCTCGCGCTCGACCTGGAGCGGGCGCAGGCGGCCCTCGCCGAGGGCGACCGCACGGCCGCCGGCGAGGAGTTGCAGCACGCCCAGGACATCGTCTTCGAGCTGCGCAGCAGCCTGCAGGTCGACGCCTGGGAGGGCGGCCCGCGCCTGGCCTCCCTGTACTCGTGGCTGATCGGCGAGCTGGTGCAGGCCAACGTCAGGGGCGACCGCAACCGGGTCGCCTCCTGCCGGCAGGTCGTCGAGCCGCTCCGGGACGCGTGGCGGCAGGCGGCCGCCTCGCTCGCCGCGCCGTCCACGTGACCCCACCCCGCCCGACCGGCGCCCCCGGCGGCGAGGCGTCCCGCGACTGGGCGACGGTCCTCGACACGCTGGAGGGCGAGGTCGTCGCCGCCGAGTCGCTGCTGGCGACCGACCGGGACGAGGAGATCGCCACCTGGGGCCGGCGCGCGCAGGACTGGGTGCCGCCCACCGCGCTGGGCCCCGTCCCCGAGGACCTGCGCGAGCGCGCCGCCCGGCTGCTGCAGCACCAGCTGGCCGTGGCCGAGGAGCTCGTCGAGCGGATCGTCGCGTCCCGGCGGCAGCGCGACGTCGCCGCGCGGATGTCCCACGGCCCGTCCCGCCCGGTCGCCTCGTTCATCGACCGAGCCCTGTAGTCCCCCAACCCCATCCAGGGCACCGCCGCTGGCCCCGTCCCGAGGCCCACCCCGAGCATGCGAGGGGTGAGGAGGACGGGGTCCTTCAGCCGAGACCCCCGTGGCCCTGCGGCCGCGGGGGTCTCGCGCATCCGGCTCCGGCCCCCGGCGGGCACCCCGGGCGCCGGCTGCACCACCCCCGGCAGTCACACGGGAACCGTCCACCCCACCCGGCGACTGCGGCCACTCCCGTGGCCGGCACCGGTTCAGGCGCGGGGCGCGGGGTGCCGATGAGACGGGAGCACGGACAGCACAGCCCTTCGCCACGGATCGGCGGCCCTCACTCGCTCGCGAGTGTCCCCTTCGCGCACCCGGAGGCCGATCGTGTCCTGCTGCCCTGCCCGCGGAACCGCCCGGTGATCGGCGACGTCACCTCGACGGCCCTGCACGCCGCCCTCACCGGGCTCGCCCAGCGCCAGCGGGTCACCGCCGACAACATCGCCAACCTGCAGACGCCGGGCTTCCTCGCCGGCCGCGTCGACTTCGAGTCCGGCCTGCGCAGCGCCCTGTCCAGCGGCCGGACGCCGACCGGCTCCGCCGGCACCGTCGCCCGCTCCCTGGAGCCGACCCGCACCGACGGCAACAACGTCAACCTCGACGCCGAGACCGTGATCGCCACCGAGACCGGCCTGCGCTACCAGCTGGCCCTGAACGCGCTCGACGGCAAGTACAGCGTCCTGCGCACCGCCCTGCGGACGGCCTGACCCATGAGCGAGCGTGCGGGCGAACCGATGAGCACAGCCGTCTCGCGGATGCGATCGACGAGGACCAGCGAGGAGATGGCATGAGCGTCTTCGACACCCTCGGCATCTCCGGCTCCGGGCTGCTCGTCCACCGCAAGTGGCTGGACGCCGTCTCGGACAACATCGCCAACGTCAACACCGTCACCTCGACCGACGAGGACGCGTTCCGGGAGCGGCTGGTCGTCGCCCAGGCCGTCGACTACGGGTCCGGCGAGGGCGGCGTGCGCGTGGCCCGGGCCGAGTTCGGCAGCGCCGAAGGCCGGCGGGTGTACGAGCCCGACCACCCGCTGGCCGACGCCGACGGCTACGTCGAGTACCCCGACATCGACCTCGGCGACCAGATGACGCAGCTGCTCATGGCGCAGCGCGGCTACCAGGCGAACCTGGCCGTCGTCGAACGCGCCACCAGCGCCTACCAGGCCGCCCTGCAGCTCGGGAAGGGCTGACCATGACCTCCGCCATCGGCGGCATCTCGTTCCCCGTCGTCCCGACCCCGGGTGTGGCCGCGACGACCGGCACCGAGGCCGTCACCGGCACGCGGGCGGCGGCCTCCGACGGCGGGTTCGCCGCGGTCCTGGCCGCGTCGCTCGACCAGCTGCAGGCGACGCAGTCGGCGTCCGACTCGCTGGCCACCCAGGCCGCCACCGGCGAGCTGCGCGACGTGCACGACTACACGATCGCCGCGAACGAGGCCGAGCTCGCCACCGAGACGGTCGTGACCCTCAAGAACAAGGCCGTCGAGGCCTTCACCGAGATCATGAGGATGCCGGTCTGATGCCTGCCGCCCTCGCCGGGCCGCTGGGGCGCCTGCGCTCCGCGCTGTCCACGATCAGCCTCGGCCAGAAGGTCGTCATCGGCCTGCTGGTCGTCGGGCTGCTCCTCGGCGGGTTCTTCTTCTACCGGTGGATCACCGCCCCCACCTACGCCCCGCTGTTCTCCAACCTGGCCGCGTCCGACGCCTCGGCGATCGTCGACGAGCTCAACGCCGCAGGCGTGGCCTACCAGCTGGCCGACGGCGGCGCGACGATCATGGTCCCCAACGACCAGGTGTACGACCTGCGGCTGTCGATGAGCGGCAAGGGCCTGCCCGCCGGCTCCGACACCGGGTACGCGCTGCTCGACGAGCAGGGCATCACCACCAGCGAGTTCCAGCAGCAGGTGTCCTACCAGCGGGCCCTCGAGGGCGAGCTGGCCACGACCCTGGAGGCGCTCGACGGCGTCCGGTCGGCGGTGGTGCACGTGGCCCTGCCCGAGGACGAGGTCTTCGCCACCGACCAGGAGCAGGCCACCGCCTCGGTGCTGCTGGACCTGGCCCCGGGCACGGAGCTCTCCGGCGAGCAGGTGCAGGCGGTCACCAACCTGGTGTCCTCCAGCATCCAGGACATGGACCCCGACCAGGTCACCGTCGCCGACTCCGCCGGCGCGGTGCTCTCCGCCCCCGGCCAGGGCGTGACCGCCGCGGCCGGTGACGCCCGCTCGCAGCTGGAGCAGGAGTACGAGTCCCGGCTGGCGGCCAACGCGCAGGCGGTGCTCGACCCGATCCTCGGTCCCGGCGGCGCCCGCGTGTCGGTGCGCGCCGACCTGGACCTCTCCCAGCGCAGCACCACCTCGGAGACGCACACCTACGAGCAGGGCACCCCGCCCATCTCGGAGCAGACGACCACCGAGCAGTACCGCGGCACCGGGGCCGCGGTCGGCGGCGTCCTGGGCCCGGAGAACCAGACCGGCACCACCGGCGGCAACGGGGACTCCACGTACAGCAAGGAGTCGACGACGGCCAACAACGCCGTCGGTACGGTCACGCAGAAGGTCGAGGACGCCCCCGGCACCATCAAGCGGCTGACCGTCTCGGTGGTCATGGACCAGCAGGTCGCCGGCAACCTCAACCAGGCCCAGATCGAGCAGCTGGTCGGCAACGCCGTCGGCCTCGACGCGGCGCGCGGCGACGACATCACCGTCGCCGCGATGGCCTTCGACACGAGCGCCGCCGACCAGGCGGCCGCCGAGCTGGAGACCGCGCAGGAGGCCGAGCGGCAGGCCCAGCTGTGGTCGATGGTCAAGACCGGCGGCATCGCCCTCGGCATCGCCCTGCTCGTGCTCGTGGTCTGGCTGCGCTCGCGCCGCAGGCAGGAGGTCGAGGAGGACTACGAGCCGCTGGAGCTCACCGACGACGTGATGGCCGAGCTCGACCGGATCCGCATCGAGAGCACGCGGGAGGCCCCGGTGGACGACGCCGCGGCCGAGCTGGAGGCCGCCGAGCGCCAGCGGGTGCGGGGGGAGATCGCCGCGATGGTCAGCGAGAAGCCCGACGAGGTCGCGGCCATGCTGCGCGGCTGGCTGAGCGAGAGCGGGCCGAGGCCGTGACGCTCGCCAGCATCGAGCAGATGGTCGGCACGGCGCCGGCCGCCGCGCAGACCGCCGTCCTCCCCGCCGTGCGGCAGCGCCCGGAGCTGCCGGGCATCCGCAAGGCCGCGGTGTTCATCGCCCAGCTGTCCAAGGAGGAGGCCGGCGCGCTGCTGGCCAAGATGCGCCCACGCGAGGTCGAACAGGTGACCCGCGAGCTGATGAAGCTCGGCACGGTGGGGGCCGAGGACGTCGACGGCGTCCTCCAGGAGTTCCACCACCTGATGACCGCGCAGCGGTTCGTCGGCCGCGGCGGCGTGGAGTTCGCCCGCGAGATCCTCGCCGCGGGGCTGGGCGAGGACAAGGCCGACGGCATCCTGTCCCGGCTCAACGTCGTCTACACCGAGGTGCCGTTCGCCTCGCTGCGCAACGCCGACGTCCGCCAGCTGGTGACCTTCTTGAAGGACGAGCACCCGCAGGTCATCGCCCTGGTGCTGGCCCACCTGACCGCCGCGCAGTCGGCCGAGGTGCTCTCCGGGTTCGCCCCCGAGCAGCAGGCCGCGGTCGCCCACCGGATCGCCACCATGGACCGCACCTCCCCGGAGATGGTCCGGCTGGTCGAGGAGGAGCTCGGCCGCCGCATGGGGTCGCTGCTGGCCCACCAGGACATGAGCACCGTCGGCGGCGTCGAGACCCTCGTGGAGATCATCAACCGCTCGCCGCGGCCCACCGAGCGGTCGATCCTCGAGTGGCTGGACAGCACCGACCCGGAGCTGGCCGAGCAGGTCCGCGCCCAGATGTTCGTCTTCGAGGACATCGTCACCATCGACGACCGCTCGCTGCAGCTGGTGCTGCGGGAGGTGGACGCGAGCGACCTGGCCACCGCGCTCAAGGGGGTGCGCCCCGACGTCCGCGACAAGGTGGTCCGCAACCTCTCCGAGCGCGCCGCGGAGAACCTCGCCGAGGAGATCGAGCTGCTCGGCCCGGTCCGCACCCGGACCGTCGAGGAGGCCCAGGCCAAGGTCGTCGGCGTCATCCGCACCCTCGAGGAGCAGGGCGTGCTGACCATCAGCCGGGGAGGCGAGGATGACTTCGTCTCCTGAAGGACCCCCCGAAGGACCCCTCGAAGGACCCCGTCCTCCCCACCGCTCGCAGGCTCGCGGCGGTGTCCTGGACGGGGCCATCAACCGCTCGCAGGCTCGGGGCGGGACCCTGGACGGGGCCGCTCACCGGATGACGGGACGAGAGTCCGCGCTGCTGCGCGGCGGGGTCGCCGCGCAGGCCGCCCCGGCCGCCCCGTACACGCGGGCGGTCCCCGTGCCGCCGGTCGGCGAGCGGCGGACGACGGTCCGCCGGGCGGCCGACGTGCCGGTGCCGGGCGGCCGGACGTCGTTGCGGCTCGGCGACGTCTACGCCGAGGAGCTGGCGCGGCTGCGCGAGCACGCCCGCAGCGAGGGCTACGCCGCCGGGCACGCCGAGGGCAGCCGCGCCGCCGAGGCGGTCGTCGTCGAGGCCGAGCGGGCCGCCGAGGCGCGCCTGGCCGAGGTGCAGGCCCGCTGGGAGCGGCGGCTGGTCTCGGCCACCGCGGCCCTGGGCGCGGCGGTGACCCAGCTGGAGGCGGCCGCGCTCCCGGTCGCCGAGGACGTCCGCGACTCGGTCGTCTCGATCGTGCTCACCCTGGTCGAAGACCTGCTCTGCCGCGAGCTGGCCCTCGCCGAGGACCCGGTCATGGACGCCGTCCGCCGCGCGCTGACCCTGTGCCCGGCCGACGCGCCCACCGTCGTCCGGCTGCACCCCGACGACCTCGCCGAGATCCCCGCCGAGGCGCTGGCCGGGCTGCCCGACACGGTGCGGGTGGTCGGCGACCGCTGCGTCGAGCGGGCCGGCGCCGTCGCCGAGACCGGTCCCACGCGGGTCGACGCGCAGCTCGGCGCCGCGCTCCAGCGGGTCCGCGCGGTGCTGGCGCCATGACCCGGGAGCTGGCGCCATGACCCTGGGGCTGCTCGACCGCGCCCGCGCCGCGGCCCGCCCGGAGCTCACCGGGTCGGTCGTCGGCGCCATGGGGCTGACCCTCGCGGTGGAGGGCGTCGTCGCCGCCGTCGGCGACCTGGTCGAGGTCGACCCGGGCCCGCGCGGGCTGCTCGCCGAGGTGGTCGCGGTCTCCCGCGACCGGCTCACCTGCATGCCGCTGGGCGAGCTGTCCGGCGTGCACGCCGGGGCGCGGGTGCGCGCCACCGGCATGCCGCTGCAGGTGCCGGTCGGCGAGGCGCTGCTCGGCCGGGTGCTCGACGGGCTGGGCCGGCCGGTGGACGGCGGTCCGCCGCTGGACCCGTCCCTGGAGTGCGTCGACCTGGTCAGCGAGACCCCGCACGCGCTGTCGCGCACCCGCGTGCAGGAGCCGCTGACCTCCGGCGTCCGGGTGCTGGACACGATGGTGCCCCTCGGCAAGGGGCAGCGGCTGGGCATCTTCGCCGGCTCCGGCGTGGGCAAGTCGACCCTGCTGGCCCAGATCACCCGCGGCACCGACGCCGACGTCCGGGTCATCGGGCTGATCGGCGAGCGTGGCCGCGAGGTCCGGGAGTTCCTCGAGGAGAACCTCGGGCCTGCGGGGATGGCGCGCACCGTCGTCGTCGTCGCCACCTCCGACGAGCCGCCGCTGGTGCGCCTGAAGGCCGCGTTCGTCGCCACCCGCATCGCCGAGGGCTTCCGCGACCAGGGCCGCGACGTACTGCTGATGATGGACTCGATCACCCGGACGGCGATGGCCCAGCGCGAGGTGGGCCTGTCGGCCGGCGAGCCGCCGGCCACCCGCGGCTACCCACCGAGCGTCTTCGCGATGCTGCCCCGGCTGCTGGAGAAGGCCGGCACCGCCGCGGTCGGCTCG